>NZ_JAFIWB010000044.1 GCF_017163705.1 Xanthomonas bonasiae | reverse complement strand
GGCGCTCGGGAAGCCGTACTACGTCCTGCCGGGGTGACCACCTCTGCGGTCCAGCGCTTCCGCCGCCGCAAACCAAAACCGCGCCATGCGGAGGCATGGCGCGGTCGGGGCAGGGTGCCGCTGGCGACGCTGGCTCAGGCGAGCATGCGCAGCTTCGGTTCGCGGTCCCACTGGCGGGTCTTGGCCGCTTCGATGAAGCCCTTGCCGTTGCCGGCATCGAGCACGCCGGCGTCCTTGACCACGTTGCCGGCCTTCAGCAGCGGCTGCGCGCCGGCATCGGCGGCAATCGCCTTCAGGTGCGCAAAGGCGTTGCTGACGAAATCCACCGCCGCCGACTCCTTGCTCAGCTGCTTGCCGGCCTCGGCCGACAGCACCACCGCCACCGCGTCGAACACGAACGACGGGGTGCCGGCCAGTTGCCCATCCGCGGCCAGCTTCCTGCCGTCGCTGAGCTTGGCGCCGCCCAGCTTCGGCGCGACGATCTTGACCGTGGCGCCGGCGTCGCGCGCTGCCTTCTGCAGGTTCTTCACCGTCGCCGCGTCGGACCCGTCGTGGACCAGGATGCCGATCGCGCGGCCCTGCAGGGTCGGCTTCATCTTGCCGATCAGCTGCAGCGCCGGCGACGGCGGCATGTCCTGCGGCGCGACCGCGGCCGGCGGTGCCGGCGGCAAGGTGTCCATGCCCAGGCCGTCGGCCACGCGCTGCGCCAGCGCCGGATCGACGTGGCGCAGGTGTCCTACCACCGCCTCACGCACATGCGCGGTCTCCACCTTCGACAGCTCGAACACCAGCGCCGAGGCGACGTGCGCCTGCTCCGGCTTGCTCTGGCTGCGGAAGAACATGCGCGCCTGGCTGTAATGGTCGGCGAAGCTCTCCGCGCGCACGCGGCCCTTGGCGCCGTCCTCGCTGGGCGTGGCGTGGCTGGGGAAGCCGCGCGCGCTTTCGCGCGGGGTGTCGTCCTGCAGCGAGCTGGGCTCGTAGGCGACGCGGCCCTTGGGCACGCCCATCTGCATGTGCCCGTCGCGCTGCATGTTGGCGAACGGGCACTTCGGCGCGTTGATCGGGATCTGGTGGAAGTTCGGCCCGCCCAGGCGGCTGAGCTGGGTGTCCAGGTAGGAGAACAGGCGGCCCTGCAGCAGCGGATCGTTGGAGAAGTCGATGCCGGGGGCGATGTTGGCCGGGCAGTACGCCACCTGCTCGGTCTCGGCGAAGAAGTTGTCCGGCCAGCGGTCCAGCACCATGCGCCCGACGATCTTCAGCGGCACCAGTTCCTCGGGGATCAGCTTGGTGGAATCGAGATGGTCGAACGGGAACTTGTCCGCCTCTTCCTCCGTGAACAGCTGCACGCCCAGTTCCCATTCTGGGAAATCGCCTTGCTGGATCGCCTCGAACAGGTCGCGGCGGTGGAAATCCGGATCGGCGCCGGCCAGCTTCACCGCTTCGTCCCACACCGTGGACTGCAGGCCGAGCTTGGGCCGCCAGTGGAACTTGACGAAGGTGCTGTTGCCGTTCGCGTCGAGCAGGCGGAAGCTGTGGATGCCGAAGCCTTCGATCATGCGCAGCGAGCGCGGAATGGTGCGGTCGCTCATCGCCCACATGATCATGTGCAGCGATTCGGGGGTCAGCGAGATGAAGTCCCAGAACGTGTCGTGCGCGCTGGCCGCCTGCGGGAAGCCGCGGTCCGGCTCCATCTTCACCGCGTGGATCAGGTCCGGGAACTTGATCGCGTCCTGGATGAAGAACACCGGGATGTTGTTGCCGACCAGGTCCCAGTTGCCTTCCTTGGTGTAGAACTTGACCGCGAAGCCGCGCACGTCGCGCGGCGTGTCCACCGAGCCGGCGCCGCCGGCGACGGTGGAAAAGCGGGTGAACACCGGCGTCTTCACCCCGACCTCGGTGAGGATCTTGGCGGTGGTGTACTTGTCCAGCGAGGCGGTCAGTTCGAAATAGCCGTGCGCGGCGCTGCCGCGCGCGTGCACGATGCGCTCGGGGATGCGTTCGTGGTCGAAGTGGGTGATCTTCTCGCGCAGGATGAAGTCTTCCAGCAACGTCGGCCCGCGCGGGGTGGCGCGCAGCGAGTTCTGGTTGTCGGCGATCGGAATGCCCTGGTTGGTGGTCAGCGGCGGATGCGTGCCGCCGGCGTGCTGGTGCAGTTCGTCGCCGCGACCGCGCTGGTCGGCGACGGCGCTGGTATCGACGGGCGTGCTGGATTTGCTGGGCTTGCGAGGGCTGGCCATGGATGTGCGCTCCGGGGGATGAGGCGGGGACGGCGGAAGGGATTCGCGCTGCAATGGCTGCACAATGCGCGGGAGAGAGAGGGTGTCAGGGGTCTGGCCGATGCTGGGCCGGCAGGCGTGAACGGTCCGTGCAACCTGTCCGAGCACGGCGTGAGGACGGCGCAGCGGCGTGTGGTGCGGTTCGCACAACGTGCAGATGCGCGAGCGGCGTGCATTCGCCATGTAGCGACGCGGCTCGCCGCCGTCGCCCGCAGCCTCTTGCGGCCTCTGCGGCGAACCGCGGTCGTACCGCTGCAGCTGGCCGACGGGAGGCCGCAAGCGCCGCCAGGTGCGGGCGTTGCCGCCAAGCCGGGGCTACAGGACGGCGCCGCGCGGCCGATAGTGCGTTGCGCGGCGCTCCTTCCAGGGGCTGCGAGCGCGGGGACGGCGCAACGGCAGCGGCCGATGCAATGCAGCATGGCGTGCGACGGAGACCGAACGTGTTCTTGCCCATCCTCGTCATCGGCTTGTTGCTCGCCCATGCGCTGGCCGCGCACGCGGGCGGCAGCGCCGCGCCCGCTGCGCAATGGTGCGGCCTGGCGGTGCAGGCGATGGCGGTGCTGGCCGTGCTGCGCCGGCTGCGGCGTGCCCCGGCGATGGACCGGATGCCGTGGCGGCTGCTGGGCGCCATGGTCGGCGTGCAGATGCTGTGGACCGGCTGCAACCTGCTGGCATTGCTGTTCCCGCCGCACGGTCCCGCGCTGCAGAAACTGGGCGTGATGTTTTCCGGCTCGTCGATGATCCCGGCGCTGTACCTGATCGCGCGCTCGTTCAACCGATCGCAGCCGCGGCTGATCGTGGCACTGGATGCGGTGCTGGCGCTGGTCGGCGCCGGCCTGCTGTTTCTGCTGATCGACCTGGCGCTGTCGTCCAGCAATGGTTTCTCCGAACCCGACGTCAACCTGATCATCAATCACGCCGATGCGATCGACCTGCTGCTCGCGTCGATGGCCACGCTGCGCCTGCTCGGGGCCGGCGGCTGCAGCCGCCGCCATTTCTATCTCAGCGCCAGCGCCTACCTGTGGATCAACGGCGCGGTGGCGGCGCTGTACAACCGCATCGAACTGGGCGGGCTGCCGTGGTGGGGCGGGCTGCTGATCGATCTGCCCGGCATGGCGCTGGTGCTGGTCGCGTCGCTGCCGCGGGGGCGCTGGCTGCGCCACGCGCGGCCGAGCATGCGCAGCGCGGAACTGATCGCCGCGTTCGCGCCGATCGTGTTCTCGCTGGCGGTGCTGTTGCTGGCGATCAGCGTGTCGCGGGTCAGCTTCTTCTGGGGCATGGCCGCGGCGACCCTGGCGGTGATGGTGTACGGGGCGCACGTGGCGTTCCTGCACAGCGAGCATCTGGAGATCCAGCGGCTGAGCCGCGTGAGCACGCGCCGTCTGCAACAGCAGGTGGCGCGCGATCCGCTGACCGGCATCGCCAACCGGGTCGGCCTGGCGGCGCGGCTGCGCGATATGGACGACGGCCGGGACTGTTCGCTGCTGATGATCGACATCGACTTCTTCAAGCAGTTCAACGACAGCCACGGCCATGTACGCGGCGACGCCTGCCTGGTGAAGGTGGCCACCGCGCTGGCCGAGGCCTTGCCTGCGCAGACCGCCATGGTGGCGCGCTACGGCGGCGAGGAATTCGCGGTGGTGCTGCCGGACACGGTGGCCGATGCCGCGCACGCGATCGCGCGGCGCCTGCTGGCCGCCATCGAGCAGCGCCAGATCCCGCACCCGGCCAGCCCGCTGGGCGTGGTCACGGTCAGCATCGGCATCGCCACCCGCCCGGCCAGTGCCGAGGCGGCGATCGATCTGCTGCACCAGGCCGACGCCGCGCTGTACCGCGCCAAGCGCAATGGCCGCAATTGCTGTGCGCATGCGCAGGATGCGGCGGCGGAGATGCAGGGCGTCGCTGCGCCGTGTTGAGCGTGCGCGGCGAACGCTGCGCGGAAGCGTCGCCGAATCGTGCCACCATCGCGGTTCCATTCCCGCACGTCGATCCCGCGATGCCGCTCAGATCCCCCTGGCCGTGGTTCCCCCTGTTGCTGGCCGTCGCCGGCGCCGCGCAAGCGCTGGATCCGCCGGCGGTGGCCTATCCGCAGTTGCCCGCGCAAGGCCGCGATGCCGCCGCATTCGTGCCGGGCGGCTGGACGCTGGAGTTCGAGCGCCGCGGCGATCTGAACGGCGATGGCCGCGCGGACCTGCTGCTGGTGCTGAAGATGGCCGATCCGCGCAACGTGCTGGACAACGCCGGCTTCGGCCCGGATCGCTTCGACACCAATCCGCGCATGCTGGCGGTGGCCTTCGCCGAGGGCGATGGCTACCGGCTGGCGCTGCGCGATCACGCGTTGATCCCGCGCCCGGACGCGCCGAACATGGAGGATTACCTGGACGGCGGCGAACCCGCCATCGCGCGCGGCGCGTTCTTGGTGAACCTGCACCAGTTCTCCAGCGCCGGGAGCTGGAGCACCTCCGAGACGACCTTCCTGTTCCGCTACCGGCAGGACTGCTTCCAGCTGATCGGCTACGACATGCGCGGCCTGCACCGCGGCAGCGGCGAGGTCGACGAGATCAGCGTGAACTACCTGACCGGCAAGGCCAAGCTGCGCACCGGCAGCATCGAAGACAGCGCGCTGCGCACGCAATGGCGGCAGTTGCCCAAGCAGCCGCTGCGCTGCCTGCAGCAGGTCGGCGACGGCCTGGCCTTCGATCCCGGCGTGGAGCGCGACTGAGCACAGCGCCTTCGGCAAAAAAACGCCAGCCCCGACATGCGGGGCTGGCGTGGCGATACGCGACAGGGCAGGTGGGCGTTACGCCACCACGTCGTCCTTGTACGCATCCACCGGGATGCACGCGCACATCACGTGCTTGTCGCCGTAGACGTTGTCCACCCGCGCCACCGGCGGCCAGTACTTGGCCTGCTTGAGCGTGGGCAGCGGGAACGCGGCCAGCTCGCGCGGGTAGGCGTGGGTCCACTCGCCGGCGGTGACCTGCGCGGCGGTATGCGGGGCGTGCTTGAGCGGGTTGTCCTCGCGGTCCAGGCGGCCGTCCTCGATCGCGCGGATCTCTTCGCGGATCTGGATCATCGCGTCGATGAAGCGGTCCAGCTCGTGCAGCGATTCGCTCTCGGTCGGCTCCACCATCAGCGTGCCGGCGACCGGGAAGCTCAGCGTCGGCGCGTGGAAGCCGAAGTCGATCAGGCGCTTGGCCACGTCCTCGGCGCCGATGCCGGTGCTCTTCTCCAGCGGGCGCACGTCGAGGATGCACTCGTGCGCGACCAGGCCGTTGCGGCCGGTGTACAGGGTCTTGTAATGCGGGGCCAGGCGCTTGGCGATGTAGTTGGCGTTGAGCAGCGCGACCTGGGTCGCCTTGCGCAGCCCCGCGTTGCCCATCATGGTGATGTACATCCAGCTGATCGGCAGGATCGAGGCGCTGCCGAAGCTGGCCGCGCTGACCATGCCGACGTCGCCTTCGCCGCCCAGCGTGCGCGGCAGGAACGGCGCCAGGTGCGACTTCACCGCGCACGGACCCACGCCCGGGCCGCCGCCGCCGTGCGGAATGCAGAAGGTCTTGTGCAGGTTCAGGTGCGACACGTCCGAGCCCCACTTGCCGGGCTTGGCCACGCCGACCAGCGCGTTCATGTTGGCGCCGTCGGTGTAGACCTGGCCGCCGTGCGCATGCACCGCCTCGCAGATCGCCACCACGTCTTCCTCGAACACGCCGTGGGTGGACGGATAGGTGATCATCAGCGCGGCCAGGCGGTCGCTGTACTTTTCGGCCTGGGCGCGGATGTCGTCGACATCGACGTTGCCGTTGGCGTCGCACTTGGTGACCACGACCTTCATGCCGCACATCTGCGCCGAGGCCGGGTTGGTGCCGTGCGCGGACTCGGGGATCAGGCAGATGTCGCGATGCGCTTCGCCGCGCGAACGGTGATAGGCGCGGATCGCCAGCAGGCCGGCGTATTCGCCCTGCGCGCCGGAGTTGGGCTGCAGGCTGACCGCGTCGTAGCCGGTGCATTCGACCAGCATCGCTTCCAGTTCGTCGATCAACTGCGCATAGCCGGTGGATTGTTCGGCCGGGGCCAGGGGGTGGATCGCGCCGAACTGCGGCCAGGTCACCGGGATCATCTCGGCGGTGGCGTTGAGCTTCATCGTGCAGCTACCCAGCGGGATCATGGTGCGATCCATCGCCAGGTCCTTGTCGGCTAGCGCGCGCATGTAGCGCAGCAGCTCGTGTTCGCTGTGGTGGGTGTTGAACACCGGGTGCTGCAGGAACGCGCTGCTGCGCTTGAGGTCTTGCGGCAATGCGTCGGCAGTGGCCGCATCGAGCGCATCGACATCGGCGCTCGCGCCGAACAGCTGCGCCAGCGCGATCACGTCGGCGCGGGTGGTGGTCTCGTCCAGGCTGATGCCCAGCGCCTCGCTGTCGATCGCGCGCAGGTTGATGCCGGCCGCGCGCGCCTTGGCATGGATCGCCTCGGCATCGATCGCCTTGACGTGCAGGGTGTCGAAGAAGCGCTCGCCGACGCTGATGCCGGCGCTGCGCAGCGCCGCAGCCAGGATCGCGGCCAGGCGGTGGGTGCGCCGCGCGATGCGGGTCAGGCCGTCGGGGCCGTGGTAGACCGCGTACATCGCCGCCATCACCGCCAGCAGCACCTGCGCGGTGCAGATGTTGGAGGTGGCCTTCTCCCGTCGGATGTGCTGCTCGCGGGTCTGCAGGGTGAGACGGTAGGCGGGGTTGCCGGCCGCATCGATCGACACGCCGATCAGGCGCCCCGGCATCGAGCGCTTGTAGGCGTCGCGGCAGGCCATGAACGCGGCGTGCGGGCCGCCGAAGCCGAACGGCACGCCGAAGCGCTGCGAGTTGCCGACCACGATGTCCGCGCCCCATTCGCCGGGCGCGGCGATCAGGGTCAGCGCCAGCAGGTCGGTGGCCACCGCGACCAGGCCGCCGCGCGCATGCACGGCGTCGGCCAATGCCTTGTGGTCGCCGATGTGGCCGAAGCTGTCCGGGTACTGCAGCAGCACGCCGAAGCATTCGGCCTGCAGCGCTTCCTCCGGCGTGCCCACGCGCAGCACGATGCCCAGCGGCTCGGCGCGGGTGCGCAGCAGCTCCAGGGTCTGCGGATGCACCGCGTCGTGCACGAAGAAGGTGTCGGACTTGGCCTTGGCCGAGCGCTTGGCCAGGGTCATCGCCTCGGCCGCGGCGGTGGCCTCGTCCAGCAGCGAGGCGTTGGCGATCTCCATGCCGGTCAGGTCCGCGCACATGGTCTGGAAGTTGATGAGCGCTTCCATGCGGCCCTGTGAGATCTCCGCCTGGTACGGCGTATAGGCGGTGTACCAGGCCGGGTTCTCGAGGATGTTGCGCAGGATCACCTTCGGCGTGTGGGTGCCGTAGTAGCCCTGGCCGATGAAGCTGCGCAGCACCTGGTTCCTGTCGGCGATGGCGCCGATCTTGGCCAGCGCTTCCTCTTCGGTGATCGCGTCGGGCAGCGCCAGTGCAGCCGGCGACTTGATCTTGCCCGGCACGATGGCGTCGGTCAGCGCGTCCAGCGAGTCGTGGCCGACGGTGCGCAGCATGTGCGCGATCTCGGCGTCGTTCGGGCCGATATGGCGTTCGACGAAGGCCGAGTGGTGTTCGAGGTCGCGCAGCGAGGGGGTGTTAGACATGGCGGTCGTCCGGCAGAGGAGGGCACGAAGGGCGGAGGACGCACGGATGCCGCCGTCGGCCGCAGCTGCGGACACGACCGACGGGAAGCCACATGTCTTCCCACTGCCCCTCTGTCCTTTTGCCTGAGAGTTTGGAAGCGGCGGCGGGCTGCGCTGCGCTTCGTGCCCCTTCGGCGCCGGGTTGGACCGGTCTCTCCAGAGTCTTGGTGCGGGTGGTATCGGGCCTGAGCGATTACGGGCGTTTGCGCCTTCGGCAGCGGGTCGCCCCGCTTCTCCCACCATGCTGCCCGGCGATTATAGCGTGGCCGGCGGCGCCCACGGCGGCCTCCGCACGGCCCGCCCGGCGGGCCTGCCGCGGCTCGCTGAACATGCGGGTCTGCGCCCCGGTGCGGCGTGGCCGCGGCCGCGGCGCTTAACGCGGCACTGGCAAGGGTCTATCATGGCGGCATTCCCTCTCCCCATCGTTCCGTCCCTTGGACGGTGTCGTCGCGTGTTCGCCCACCCGGGCTGCGTGCGGCCGGCTTTCCAGGATCCTGCGCATGACGCTCCCGACGATCTCGACCCGCCGCCTGGCATTGCTGCTGGCCGGGCTGGCGATGTTTGGTCCGTTCTCGATCGACACCATCTTCCCGGCGTTCCCGCAGCTGGCGCAGCGCCTGCGCGCCGATCCGGTGGCGATCCAGCAGACCGTGAGCGTGTACCTGCTGGCCTACGCGCTGATGGGCCTGGCGCACGGGCCGCTGTCCGACGCCTGGGGCCGCAAGCGGGTGATCGTCGGCGGGCTGGTGGTGTTCATTCTGGCCTCGGCCGGCTGCGCGCTGTCGCGCGACTTGCCCACGCTGCTGGCGTTCCGTGCGCTGCAGGGGGTTTCCGCCGGCGTCGGCATGATCGTCGGCCGCGCGGTGATCCGCGACCTGTACCAGGGCCACGACGCGCAGCGGCTGATGAGCCAGGTGTCGATGATCTTCGGCATCGCCCCGGCGATCGCGCCGATCATCGGCGGCTGGATCCTGGCCACCGGCGCCGGCTGGCCGACGATCTTCTGGTTCCTGGTCGGGTTCTCGCTGCTGTTGCTGGTCGCCACGCTGCGCTGGATGCCGGAGACGCATCCGCCGCAGGCGCGTACCCCGCTGGCGCCGCGCACGCTGCTGCGCGACTACATCGCCATCGCGTTCAACGCGCGCTTCCAGCGCCTGGCCGCCGCCGGCGCGTTCAACTTCGCCGGCGTGTTCCTGTACATCGCCTCGGCGCCGGTGTTCATCATCGACCTGCTGCACCGGACCGAGCGCGATTTCGCCTGGCTGTTCATTCCCACCATCGGCGGCATGACCCTGGGCTCGTTCCTGTCCGGGCGCATGGCCGGGCGCATCGGGCCGATGCGGCAGGTGCGCATCGGCTTCATCTGCTGCGGCGTGTCGATGGTCGGCAACATCGCCTATACCGCGATCGCGCCGCAGATCGCGCTGCCGTGGGCGGTGCTGCCGATCTTCGTGGCCGGCCTGGGCATGGCGCTGATCTTCCCGATCCTGGCGCTGGCGGTGCTGGACATGTACCCGCGCCAGCGCGGGCTGGCCTCGTCGCTGCAGGCCTTCACCCAGCTGATGCTCAATACCGTGGTGGCCGGGGTGCTGTCGCCGCTGCTCAGCGGCCGGCCGATGCACCTGGCGCTGGGCTCGGGCGCGTTCTTCCTGATCGGCTGGGGCTTCTGGCGCTGGGAGCGGCGCAGCGGCAAGCGCCTGCCGCGGCCCGGCAGCCAGGTGCCGCAGCTGGAGCCGGCCGATCCGGTGTGACGCCGGCGCCGCGGTTGGGCTATCGTCGCCGGGTCATCGTTGAGGAAACCGCATGTCCATCCAGTCCAAGCAGCGCCGCGACGTGCGCAAGAAGCTTGCCGAACGCCTGCGCCACCGCAGCGAAGCCGCCGCCGCTGCGGCCACCGCGATCGAACCGCATGCCGAGCTGCGCGACCAGCAGCGCACCTTGCTGGCCGGCATCGTGCGCCGCGACGGCGAGTGGGTGCTGGGCATGGACGGGCGTATCGCCGGGCAGAGCGAGAGCGCCGCGCAGGTGCTGTCGCTGATCATGCAGGCCGCGGAACTGCACGAGCGCGCCGGCACGCCGGTGCGGCTGGTGTATTCGGATGCGCTGAAGGACGCCGCGCACGCCGATGCGCAGGCGCAGGGGCTGAGCTTCGACGAGTTCAAGGAGCGCCACGCGCAGGTCATGCAGCGCGGCGCCGGCGCGGCGTTGCCGGGCTGAAGACATGGGCCAGAGCGCCAGCCAGGCCGCGGACGCCGCCGTGTCGCTGGCGCGGGTACGGCGCCGCGACGGGCTCGCGCTGATCCAGGCGCACCGCGCCAGCACCGCGCTGCATCATCCGTGGACGTATCCGTTCACCGACGTGCCCGGCTTCAACACGTGGTACGCGCAGACCCTGGACGGCACTAACGTCGCGCTGCTGGCGCGCGCGCGCGACAGCGGCGAAGTCGCTGGCCTGTTCACCTTCAGCCAGATCGTCGGCGGCTGCTTCCAGAGCGCCTACCTGGGCTACCACGCGATGGCCGGCTGCGAAGGCCGCGGGCTGATGACGCATGCGTTGCGGCTGTGCGTGGCCTACGCGTTTTCCGAACTGGGCCTGCATCGGGTGGAGGCCAACATCCAGCCGGACAACACGCGCTCGCTGGCGCTGGTCAAACGCGCCGGTTTCCGCCACGAAGGCTATTCGCCGCGCTACCTGCGCATCGGCGGGGTGTGGCGCGACCACGAGCGTTGGGCGCGGCTGGCCGACGATTGAGTCGGCGGCCAGGTCGCCGCACCGCGGCGATCACTGCGGCGTCGGCGCCGTGGCGGCAGGGGCCGTTGCCGCCGCCTGTACTGCCTTCGGCGCTTCCCACCCGCACATCTGCCCCTGGTTCTGCTGCTTGAGCCACTCCTGCATCGGCGCGAAGTATTCCAGCAGCGGGGCGGCGTCGAGCTTGTCGTTGCCGGTCAGTTCCTTCAGCGTTGCCTGCCACGGCTGGCTGCCGCCACGTTGCAGCATCGACCAGAATTTCTGCCCGGCCTCCTTGTTGCCGTAGAAGGTGCATTCGTACAGCGGACCCTTGTAGCCGGCGGCGTCGCACAGGCCCTTGTAGAACTGGAACTGCAGGATGTGCGACAGGAAGTAGCGGGTGTACGGGGTGTTGCCGGGGACGTGGTACTTGGCGCCTGGGTCGAAGAAGTCCTCGCCGCGCGCCGACGGCGGGGCCACGCCCTGGTACTTGGCCTTCAGGTCCCACCAGGCCTGGTTGTAGTGTTCCGGCGCGATCGAGCCGTCGAACACGCCCCAGCGCCAGCGGTCGATCATCAGCCCGAACGGCAGGAACGACACCTTCGCCAGCGCCATGCGCATCTGCGCGTTGATCAGTGCCTCGCGGCTGAGCTGCGGCGCCTCGACCAGGCCGATCGAATGCAGGTACTGCGGGGTCATCGCCAGCACGATGGTGTCGCCGATCGCCTCGTGGAAACCGTCGTTGGCGCCGCCCTGGAACAGCGGCGGCAGCGGGTTGTAGGCGAGGTCGTAATAGATGTGGCCGAGCTCGTGGTAGATGGTGGTGAAGTCTTCCTCGTTCGGCTGGATGCACATCTTGGTGCGCACGTCGCCGGCCATGTCCATGTCCCAGGCGCTGGCGTGGCAGACCACGTTGCGGTCCAGCGGCTTGATGAACTGGCTGCGCGCCCAGTAGCTGTCCGGCAGCTTGGGCATCGCCAGCGAGGTGTAGAAATCCTGCGCGCGCTCGGTCATCTGCTTGGCGCTCTGCAGCTGCGCGTCGCGTTGGGCCATGAACCGCGCCTCCGGCGAAGTGTCGCCATTGCGCCGCGCCAGCGCCGCGCCGAGGTTGCTCTGGTACTGCTTCTCCAGCGTGTCGGTGATGTCCAGGCTGCCGGCGCCGGGGTAGGGCTGCAGCAGGTCCCACAGGTTGCTCCAGTCCTGCTGCCACATGTTGCCGAGCAGGTGCGCCGGCAGCAGGCCGCCGGCGACCTCGCCCTTGTCCTTGCCGTACTCGGCGTCGAGCTTGCCGCGGGTGTAGCAGTGCAATTGTTCGTACAGCGGCTTGACCTGGCTCCACAGCCGGTCGGTCTCGGCGGCGATCTGCGCCGGCGGCATGTCGTAGCCGCTGCGCCACATCGCGCCGGTGTCGGCGTAGCCCATTTCGCGCGCGCCTTCGTTGACCAGTTCGATGAAGCGCTGGTAGTCCTGGCGCATCGGCTGCGCGGTGCCGTGCCAGCCCTGCCAGGCGTCGAGTTGCTGGTCGTAGTCGCGGCTGCGGCGCAGCACGTCCTCCAGTTCGCCCAACTGCCGGCAACGGCGCGCATCGCCCTCGCCGGTGCAATAGGACGCCGCGCCGTAAGCGCCTTCCATCTTCGAGGCCAGCTGGGCCAGTTCGGCCAGCTTGGCCGGGTCGCGCGGCGCCGGCATCGCGGTCATCAGCTTCAGCAGCTGCAGCGCACGCGCGCTGTCGGCCGACATCGGCTTGCCTTCGTAGCGCTTGGCCTGCGCGATCCAGCCGTTGAGCGTGGTCAGCCAGCGTTCGTTGGCCTTGGCCACCAGCCGCTCCGAATCGCCGTTGATGTAGGTGATCGACAGCCACTGCGCCGAGGTCAGCTCCGGCAGCAGCGCGCGGTATTCCTCGTTGATGCGGGCGACGAACTGGTCGGCGCTCTCGCCGGGCGCGGCCGGCGCCGGCGCGGTGTCGGTTTCGGTGGTCGCTTCCTTGCGGCACGCGGACAGCGCAAGCACGCTCGCGCCGATGCACAGCGCAAGCAGCAGGGGGCGGTGGTTCACGGCGGATCCCTTCGGTGACGAATGCGACGAGGCTAGTGGTCCGCCCCGCCCGCCGCAAGGGCCGCCCGCGCCGACGGCGCAGTCGGCGCGCCGTCGCCGCCGTCGCTTAGCGGCTTCCGGCGCCGGCGGCGATTGCGCTGCCGCCACCCACGCACTGCGCGAACAGGTCGCGCGAACGTTCGTAGACGCCGGTCTTGACCTGCATCAGGCCCAGCACCGACGGGAACAGGTTGTCCTGGTCGGCGTACTGGCGCGAACGCGCACGCACGCAGGCCAGGTCCAGGCCGCGGTCGCTGGCGAAGCCGGGCGAGAACCACATCACCATCGGCACGTGGGTCTGCTCCTGCGGGGCGATCGCATACGGCACGCCGTGCAGGTACAGGCCCTTCTCGCCCAGCGATTCGCCGTGGTCGGACAGGTAGATCATCGCGGTGTCGTAGTCGGGCATCGCCTCCAGCGTGGACACGGTGCGCGCCAGCAGCTGGTCGGTGTACAGCAGCGAGTTGTCGTAGGCATTGGCGATCAGGTCGCGCTCGCAGTTGCCCAGGTCGGCGGTCTCGCAGGTGGGCGTGAAGCGGCGGAAGCTGGCCGGATAGCGTTCGAAATAGCTGGGGCCGTGGCTGCCGAGCTGGTGCAGCACGACCACGCGGTCGCCGGGCTTGGCGCGCACCTGGGTGGCCAGGTCCTGCAGCAGGATCTCGTCCATGCAGCGCCCGTCCTTGCACAGCTGCGGGTCCTTGGCGTCGTCCAGGCGCTGGATCGCCAGGCCGTCGCACACGCCCTTGCAACCGGACTGGTTGTCGCGCCACAGCGTGGCGATGCCGGCGTGCTCGAGCACGTGCAGCAGCGACTGGTGCTTGCGGATGTTGCCTTCGTTGTAGTCGTGGCGGCCGAACGGGGAGAACATGCACGGCACCGACACTTCGGTGCTGGTGCCGCACGAATGCATGTCGGGGAAGTTGATCACGTCCAGCTGCGCCAGTTGCGGCGTGGTCTGGCGGACGTAGCCGTTCAGGCCCCAGTTCTGCGCGCGCGCGGTTTCGCCCAGCACCACCACCAGCAAGCGCGGCTTGCTGCCGGGCGCGCGCGGGGTGGCGATCGCATCGTGTTCCAGCGGCAGCTTCGGCGCCTTGTGCGTGGGGCTGTCGGACTTCAGGTTCTGCCGCAACGCGACCAGGTAGTTGATCGGCGTGGCCAGGTAGCGGATCTCGCGGTGGTTGCGCATCATCGCCGACAGGTCCTGGAACGACAGCATCGCGCCGACGCCGCCCAAGGCCAGCATCGCCAGCAGGAAGCCGGCGCGGATCGCCAGCGCCCTGCCTGGCGGACGCCGGACCAGGCGCAGCCGCCACAGCGCCAGGATCGGCAGCGCGGCGTAGAACAGCAGCGGCGCGATCAGCGCCGGGGTCATCAGTTCGCGCGATTCCTTGTGGTCGGTGGCCAGCACGTTGCGCAGCATGTCCGCGTCCAGGTAGACGCTGTAGCTGTTCATGTAGTGCGTGGCGAATGCGGTGGTGAGCAGCAGCACGCTCAGCAGCGGCTTGGACACCCCGCGCCACAGCAGCAGGCCCAGCAGCAGCCCGTGCACCGACAGCAGCAGCAGGAACAGCGACAGGCCCAGCTTCAGGTCGCCGGGGTGGCCGCTCATCGCGCTGCGCCAGAACATGCCGTTGCAGACCAGGGCGAAGAACGCGCTGGCGGCCAGCGCCAGGATTTCGTTGCTCACCAGGGGGCGGTGGCGCCACCAGTCGGTCTTGGACTGGCGGGTGCCGGAATGCGGCATCGAAACGCTCATGCGTGGCTTTCCTTCACGACAGGCAAGGGCAGATGCATGGATCGGGCCGAAACCTGCGGCTGCCACAGCAAGGCGCGGTACAGACCCAGGGCCACAGCCCAACTCAGGGACAGCGTCCACAGATCGTGGGACAGGAAGTGCGCACCGCGCAGCTGCTGGCCGAGCCCGAACAGCAGCCCGGCGCCAAGTCCGACCGCCAGTGCCGGCCAGCGCCAGGCCGGCTTCAGCGCCAGCGCGACGAAGTACAGCGCCACCCAGGCATAGCCGGCGCTGGAATGCCCGGCCGGGAAGCAGGCCGCATGCGGCATGCCGGCCGGCCGCGCCTCGAACAGGCCGATGTAGGGCAGGTGGCCGCCGTAGCGGCTCAGGTCCCAGGGGCAGTCCATGTGGGTCAGCGACTTCAGCAGCGACACCACGCCGGTGCTCAACGCTACCGCCAGCGCCAGGTACAGCAGCGGCAGCCGGTAGCGCTGGCCGTCGGCGCGGCGCCAGGCCCAGACCGCCAGGGCGGCGGTCGCCACCCAGGCCACAGTGCTGAGCAGCTTGCCGTCGTGATGGATCAGGCTGCTGGTCAGCGCCGCGTTCTTCAGTGCCCAGTGGCCGCCTTCCCAGCGGTACAGCAGGTCGGCGAACCAGAAGTCGCCGCCCAGGCCCATCAGTACGGTGCTGGCCAGCAGCGCCGCAGCCAGCGGCAGCCACAGATGCCGGCGATAGAACGCCGACGGCGCGGGCAGCACGGAAACGGCAGGCAGGGGCAGGGAGGGGCTGTGCATGGGTGCAGGCGGGCTGGGCGCGCGAACGGTGGCGAGTGTCATGATGTTGCGCTCCTTGTCGGAGACCGGTCGGATTGGAGCGCCGCAGGCGCGACGCTTCAGCCCAGGTTGCCGTCGCGGTTTTCGGGTTCCGTCCAGGTTTCGTCGAGATTCGGTCAAGACGCAGCGTTCCGACCGCGTTCCGACGCGCATCCGCTAGCATGGCGCCATCCCCCGTCGTCCCGGAATGCGAGCGAGTGCCATGCGGCTGTTGGTGATAGAAGACAACCGGAACCTGGTCGCGAACCTGTTCGACTACTTCGAGGTGCGCGGCCACACCCTGGACGCGGCGCCGGACGGCGTCACCGGCCTGCACCTGGCCACCACCCAGCACTACGACGCGGTGATCCTGGACTGGATGCTGCCGCGCCTGGATGGCCCGCAGGTGCTGCGCGCGATGCGCGAGCAGCACCACGCCGAGGTGCCGGTGATCATGCTTACCGCGCGCGACGAACTGCCGGACAAGATCGCCGGCTTCCGCGCCGGCGCCGACGACTACCTGACCAAACCGTTCGCGCTGCCGGAACTGGAAGTGCGGCTGGAGGCGCTGCTGGTGCGCGCGCAGGGCCGCGGCCGCAGCAAGTTGCTGCGCGTGGGCGACCTGCAGCTGGACCTGGGCACGCTGGAGGCGACCCGCGGCGGCCGCACCCTGCACCTGTACCCGGCCTGCCGCAAGCTGCTGGAAGTGCTGATGCAGGCCAGCCCGGCCGCGGTCACCCGCGATCGCCTGGAGCAGGCGCTGTGGGGCGACGAGCCGCCGGACGGCGACATGCTGCGCTCGCACATCTACGACCTGCGGCGCAGCGTGGATGGTCCGTTCGCGACCAAGCTGATCCACACCCTGCCGCGCATCGGCTACCGGCTTGCGGTGGTGGACCCGCACGAGCAAGAGCATGCCGCGTAGGACCGGGCTGCGGCAGCGCATCACCCTGTGGCTGGTCGGCTATGCGGCGCTGCTGTCGCTGGCGGTGTTCGTGCATGGCTACATCGTCAACGACCAGGCCGAGCAGCTGACCTGGCGTTCGCTGCTCAGCTCGGAGCTGGAACATTTCCTGGCGCGCAGCGCGGTCGATCCGGACTACCGCTGGATCGACACCCGCACCGTGAGCCTGTACGGCGACGAAGGCGGCGAGCCGCTGCCGCCGGCGGTGGCGGCGCTGGCGCCGGGCCTGCACGACGACGTGCCGCTGGAAGGCCGCGACAAGGTGGTGCTGGTGCAGGACGTGCGCGGCCGCCGCCTGGCGCTGTCGCTGGACATCACCGAGCTGCAGAAGCACGAGGAGAACCTGGCGCTGTGGATGCTGCTGTCCAACGTGATCGCGGTGCTGCTGCTCGGCGCGCTGGTGGCCTGGGGCCTGGGCCGGGTGGTGCAGCCGCTCACCGACATGGCGCAACGCATCGGCAGCCTGCGCCCGGACCGGCCGGGCCAGCGCATCGAAGTGCATCCGCGCGCCAGCGCCGAACAGGTGGTGATCGCCGATGCATTGAACGACTACCTGCTGCGCAACGACCTGTTCGTCGAGCGCGAGCGCGCCTTCATCGACAGCGCCAGCCATGAATTGCGCACGCCGGTGGCGGTGATCGGCGGCGCCGCCGAACTGGCGCTGGAGCAGTCCGACATCCCGCCCAGCGCGCGCAACCAGCTGCTGCGCATCCGCCGCACCGCCAGCGGCGTCGGCCAACTGATCTCGTTGCTGCTGGTGCTGGCCAAGGATCCGGCGCGGCTGGCGCGCGGCAGCGACCTGGTGCGGCTGGACCAGTTGCTGCCGGACATCGTCGAGGACCATCGCCACCTGTGCGCCGACAAGCGCCTGGAACTGGTGCTGGCGCCGTTGCCGCCGTGCGAGGTGCTGGCGCCGCTGGCGATCGTGCAGGCGGCGATCGGCAACCTGCTGCGCAACGCCATCGAGAACAGCGACCAGGGCGTGATCCAGATCGCGATGCCGGCGCCGGGCGTGGTACGCATCGACGACCCCGGCCACGGCATGGCGCCGGAAGAGATCAGCGCCATCTACATGCGCATGGCCCGCGGCGGCGGCCGCGAGGGCAGCGGCATCGGCCTGGACCTGATCGCGCGGCTGTGCGAACACCTGGGCTGGTCGCTGCAACTGGATTCGGATGCAGGGCAGGGCACGCGGGCGACATTGGACCTGAGTCCGGCATTGAAGGACGGCGGCGCGGCGTAGCGCGTTGCCGCTCTTGCCCGAAGCGGCATCCGCTCGCGGCTCTGGCTGCGCAACCTGTAGCGCAACCTGTAGGAGCGGCTTCAGCCGCGACTGCATCCGCAGCCGGGTTGGCATCCGTGCCCTGACGGCATCCGAAGCCTGGGCGCTATCCCGCTTCGTTCGTCGCGACTGAAGTCGCTCCCACAGTGGCCTGCGGCAGATTGGCTGGTGCACTGTGGGAGGGACTTCAGTCCCGGCCGCATGCGTAGCCGGTTGGCATCGGTGCTTCGTTCGTCGCGGCTGAAGCCGCTCCTACAGTGGCTTGCGGCAGATTGGCTGGGTGCACTGTGGGAGGGACTTCAGTCCCGACTGCATGTGTAGCCGGTGGGCATCCGTACTTCGTTTGTCGCGACTGAAGTCGCTCCTACAGGGGCCTTGCGGTTGGTCTGCTGGGTGCACTGTAGGAGCGGCTTCAGCCGCGACTGTATTCGCGGCCAGTGGGCATCCGTGCTTCGTTCGTCGCGACTGAAGTCGCTCCTGCAAAAAGCGTGCGGATGGCTAGCCTGGTGCACTGTGGGAGGGACTTCAGTCCCGACTGTGTCCGCAGCCGGTCGGCGCCCGCGCTTCGCTCGTCGTGGCTGGAGCCGCTTCTGCGAGTGCTCCGGGCCGGCGATGGCAGGATGGGCGAAGCCTCAGTCCGGCTGCGGCAACAGTCCGCGCTGCAGCAGCCAGGCGCGCGCGTCCTCGGCGTCCTGTTCGAACCAGGCGCGCGTGGAGCCCAGCCGGTAGGTGTAGCCCCAGGCATCCATGTCGGCCATCAGCCGCGCGCTGCCGACGCCGGGCAGCGCGTCGGCCAGCACGATCTGCAGGTAGCAGGTGGCGTCCTCTTCCGCGACCGAGTCGGTGGCGTCGGTATGCACCAGCGCACGCCGTTCCGGCGGCAGCACGATCAGGTGGCAGGCTTCGTGCAGCAGCGAGTGCACCGGCGTGTCGTCGCGCACGTACACGTCGCTGGCGATCACCCCGGCTTCCGGTTCGCCCCAGTAGCTGCCGGGAATCTTGGCGCCGTCGGCGACCCGGTGCAGCATCAGTCCATGCCGGGCCAGCAGCGCGCGCGGCGCGTCCAGGCCGATGGCGCCGACGGTCAGGACCTCGGCAGCGGGTGCGGAGCGGGAGTCGTGGGTCTGCATCGGGAGGTCGGGAAGGAGGAGCGGCGCGAGACGCCATCGGCAACGGATTGGCGGCGGTTGGGCTGGCCGACAGCGCGACTGCCGTGCCGCTCGAGCTCATGCGTTCGGTGACGCCGCTGGGGTTGTGCAGGCAACCGTGGCGCATTGCCGGCGCCGCAGTGCATCGTCAGGACATTACGTCGAACACACCTAAAGAACAATGCGGCGCAGGCTGCGCGCCACGGCCGCTGTCTGCGACCGCAGCGCGTTGCACCCCTCAGGGCGTCGGCCCTTCCGGCAATGCCACCGAGATATCCAGCACGTCGTGTTCGCCGTCCTTGACCAGGTCCACCTTGACCGCGTCGGCGTCGATGTTGACGTACTTCTTGATCACTTCCAGCAGTTCGCGCTGCAGCAGCGGCAGGTAATCCGGGCCGCCGCGGTGGTTGCGTTCCTGCGCGATGATGATCTGCAGGCGGTTCTTGGCCGTCTCGGCGGTGTTCTTCTTGGCCTTGAGGAAGTCGAATAGTCCCATGCTCACCCTCCGAACAGCTTGGTGAAGAAGCCCTTCTTCTCCACGGAGATGAAGCGCATCGGGCGCTCTTCGCCCATGATCCGGGCCACGGCGTCGTCGTACGCCTGGCCGGCCGGGGACTCGCCGTCCAGGATCACCGGCTCGCCCTTGTTGGAGGCGTTGAGCACGTCGCCGGATTCGGGGATCACGCCGATCGCCTTCAGCCCCAGCACTTCCTCCACGTCGGTGATGCTGAGCATCTCGCCGCCTTCCACCCGGCCCGGGCTGTAGCGGGTCAGCAGCAGGAACGCCGGCACGGTCTTGCCTTCCTCGGCCTTGCGGGTCTTGGAGTCGAGCAGGCCGATGATGCGGTCGGAGTCGCGCACCGAAGAGACTTCCGGGTTGACCACGACCACGGCGCGGTCGGCGAAATACATCGCCAGGAACGCGCCCTTCTCGATGCCGGCCGGCGAATCGCAGACGATGTATTCGAAGCCTTCGGCGACCAGGTCCTTGAGCACCTTCTCCACGCCGTCCTGGGTCAGCGCGTCCTTGTCGCGGGTCTGCGAGGCAGCCAGCACGTACAGGTTGTCGAAGCGCTTGTCCTTGATCAGCGACTGCTTGAGCGTGGCCTCGCCGTGCACCACGTTGACGAAGTCGTACACCACCCGGCGCTCGCAGCCCATGATCAGGTCGAGGTTGCGCAGGCCCACGTCGAAGTCGATCACGGCGACCTTCTTGCCGCGTCGCGCCAGCCCGCAGGCCAGGCTCGCGCTGGTGGTGGTCTTGCCGACGCCGCCCTTGCCGGAGGTGACTACGATAATTTCAGCCAAAGGAATGTCTCCTGATACGTTCGGTTGTAGGGCCGCGTCAATCTTGCGCGGCGATCTTGATCTGGTCCTGCTCCAGCCAGACCTGGACGGCCTTGCCACGCAGTTCCTTGGGAATATCGTCCAGCACCTTGTAGTGGCCGGCGATGGCGACCAGTTCGGCGTGGAAGTCGCGGCAGAAGATCCGCGCCTCGGTATTGCCTTGCGCGCCGGCCAGCGCGCGACCGCGCAGGCTGCCGTAGATATGGATGCTGCCGTCGGAGATCACTTCGGCGCCGGCGCCGACCGTGGCCACCACGGTCAGGTCGCAGTTCTCCGCATACAGTTGCTGGCCCGAGCGCACCGCGGTCCTCTGCATGCGGCCCGGCTGCGGGCGCGCCGCAGGGGCGGGCCGCATGCAGAGGACCGC
>NZ_JAFIWB010000043.1 GCF_017163705.1 Xanthomonas bonasiae | reverse complement strand
CCCCAGGCGCGGCGCTCGATTGGATGCACGAGGCTGCGCCCGTACCCTCATCCGCCCCTGCGGGGCACCTTCTCCCGGTGGGAGAAGGAACAGCCGTGATGCGTAGTAACCCGGCCGCCTCGATGCCGATGGCTCTCCACAACCGCCCTAGATCTCCCGCACCGCCGTCTCGATCCGCCACGCGGCGAACTCGCCTTCGAACTCGGCCAGGCTCAGCAGGCCCATGCACGCCTGCGCGCCCACCGGCAGCACCGCGCCGCTGGCCAGCTTGCGCACCAGCAGGATCGCGGCCAGGCACGGAATCTCCGGGCCATGCAGGGTCGGCGCGGTCAGTTCCCAGCACACCGCGTGCGGGCGGCCATCGCGTAGTCCGCGCAGCTGCACCGACATGCCGCCAAGGTCGCTACCGAAGCGATCGAACCAGCGCCCGGCGCGCGCGAACACCGCCGCCAGCGAGAGCATCGGCAGCGGCACGCCGAGTCCGCGCAGGCGCGCGAGCGCGGCCAGGCAGCGCTGCAGGAACGGCAGTTCCAGCGCCGCGCGGAAGCGCACGTTGCGCACGCCGGGATAGCGCGCCACCAGCAGGTCGTGATCGGGCACGTCGCAGGGCGCGGCCAGACGCGGCGCGAGCCGCGCGAAGGTCACCGGCTGCGGTGCCGCCCAGCCCAGCGTGCGCTGCCAGCGTCCATCCCTCCACCAGTCGAAGGGCAGGCCGCAATACGACAGCACCGCGCGCACCGTGGCCATGCCCAACGGCGTGGCCTGCGCCGGCGCGATGACCAGGTCGATGTCGTGCAACTGCGAGAAACGTGGGCGCAACGCATCGACCACCGCGCTGGACAGCGCCGGCAGCGTGCTGGCGCCGCTGATCGCGCTGCGCCCGGCCTGCCGCGCCAGCGCATCCAGCGCGGCGGGAAAGTCGCGCACGAACGCGCGGCCGTCGGCCAGGTCGATGTAATGCATGCCAGCCCGCAGGCAGGCATGCGCGACCGCATAGTCCTGGCCCTGGAACGGCCCGGCGGTGTGCACGACGATGTCCGCGCCGGTGGCGGCCAGTTGCGCTGGAAAATCCGCCGCCGCCGTGTCCAGGCGGCACACCGCGACGCCGCCCAGGTCCGCGCCGGCAAGATTGGCGGCGGCAGCGCCAGGATGGCGTCCGGCCGCGATCACCTGCAGGGTCGGCGTCGCCGCCAGCGCACGCACGATGCGCGCGCCGAAATGGCCGTAGCCGCCCAGCACCACCACCTTGCAAACGGCCATCGTCCTTGTCCCTCCTGTCGGCGTCCGCGGCGATTATCCGCGCGGGCGCCGCCTGCGGGGAACCGCTCAGCCGCCGATCGGCGTGGCCAGCCCTTGCGCGATGGCCTCGCGGATCAGCTCCTCGGCCTGCTGCCGCGCGCGTACGCTGGCATCGGCCTGCTGCTTGCCCAGTCGGGACTGCTCCAATCCGAGTTGCGCCTGTTGCCTGGCCAGGTCCTGGATCTTCTTGCCCAGGTCCTGGCGGCGCATCTGCTCGGTCGCGCGCTGCGCCGCCATGCGCTCGATCTGCGCCTGGCTGGCGGCGCCACGGCTGGCGGCGACCGCCGCCTCGGCCTGGCGCGCGGCGCTCTCGGCCATCTGCGCGCTCAGTTCCGCCATGCGTTCGCCCAGGTCGCCCTGGCGCTCGCCGAGATCGCCTTGCTGGTCGCCCAGCTCGGCCTGCGCATCGGCCAGCTCCAGGGACTGCGCGTGCAGCGCCTGGAAGCGCGCCAGCGCCGCCGGATCGCGGACCACGTAACGATGGCCGGCATGGCGCAACCACAGGATCTCGCCATCGTTGCCGGCCAGTCGACGCGCTTCGCGCAGGTCGTCCAGCGAGGCGTCCATCAGATTGTGCCCGTCCTGCACCAGCACGTAGGCGTCCCGGTCGTTGTGCGGCGAGAGCGACATGCGGCCTTGGGTGAGCAGCGGCGCATCGGTTTCCGGCGGCGCCGCGGGTGCGGGCGGCGGCACCGGCGCCGTCGGCGGCTCCGGGGGGCTCGCCGGCGCCGCGGGTGCGGGCCGTGCCAGCACGCTGGCCACGATCGAGGTCGCCTTCGCCGCAGGCGCGGCGGCGGCGGGTGTGGCCGGTGTGGCCGGCGCGGCGGCCGGCGCAGCCACCGCTGCCGCGTTCGCCGGCGCCGGCGCCGGCTTGGCCACCAGGCGCAACGGCATGACCCCGGCCAGCGCGATCGCGGCGGTGATCAGCCCGGCGCCCAGGCGCGAGAAGGAGGCGGTGCTCTGCAGCATCAGCAGCCGCCGCTTCAGGCTGACGAAGCTGGGCGAGGCACTGGCCACGCCGGCCGCCGGCCGCGGCGCCACGCCCAGTTGCACCAGCAGCCGCGCGTAGTTGTGCCGGCAGTGCCGGTGCCCGGCGACCACCGCCGCATCGCAGGCCGCTTCGCGGGCCAGTGCGTATTCGCGCACCGCCAGGTGCACCAGCGGATGGAAGAAGAACAGGTGCTGCGCCAGCGTCGGCAGCAGGCCCCACCACAGGTCGCGGCGCTGCAGATGCACCAGCTCGTGGGTCAATGCCATATCCAGATCGTCGGCGTGCATCGCCGCCAGGCGCCGCGCCGGCAACAGCAGCACCGGTCGCCACGGCCCGATCAGCTGCGGCGAATCGATCTGCGCGGACAGCCGCAGCTGCGGCGGCTGGCGCAGGCCGTGCGCTTCGGCGGCCAGGCGCAAGGCGCCGAGCAAGGCGGCATCGGTGCACGGCGTGCTGGTGCGCACCAGGCGCCGGCTGGCGCGGTAGGCATGGCCGCTGCGCAGCGCGCCGAGCAGCACGCCCGACAGCCACAGCGCGACCAGCACCTGCGCCCAGGACAGCGGCGCGGCGGCAGCGGCCTGCTGCGTGGCGGCACGCGGCGATGCGGCCGTCGCAGCGTCCGCATCCTGCAGCGATGCGGCCGGCAATGCGGTCGCGGCTATGGCGGTCCGTGCCGGCGCGGCCGGCAACACCGGCAGCTGCAGCGCACCGGCCCACAGCAGGCCTAGCACGGTCTGCGCGCCGACCAGCCACCACAGCCGGCAGCGCGTGGCCGCCGGCAATGCCGGCAACCAGCGGCACAGCGCCCAGATCGCCGCGACCAGGATCGCCGCCTGTACGCTGGTCGCCAGCAGCCGCGACAACAGGGTCTCGAACAACGTCGTGCCGAAGATCGTGTCCATGCCTCAGTCCTCCCGCCGCTGCGATTGCAACTTGGCTACCAATGCCTCGAGTTCGGCCAGTTCGTCGTCGCTGACCTCGGCGCGCTGCGACATCCACGCCACGAACGGCGACACCGAGCCTTGCAAGGTCTTCTCGACGAAGCTGCCGACCGCGCTGCGCACCACGTCGTCCTGGCCGCTGGTGGCGGCGTAGCGGTACACGCCCTGCACCTGGCGCCGGCGCAGATAGGCCTTGGCGCGCAGCCGCTCCATCATCGTCAGCACGGTGGAGCGGGCCAGCCCGCGGGTCTCGCCGAAGCCGGCGGCGACTTCGCCGACGCTGGCCTCGCCCTGTTCGCCGATGTACTGCAGCAGGGCCAGTTCCTGGTCCCCGATCGATTTGCGTCGCATCCGCCCGCCCCAGTGACTACACGTGTCGCCAAACGTACCCGTGGCGACATCTGTAGTCAATAGGTCGTCGGTCATTGGCTGCTCCCCCTCCTGCCGACAGGGCTGGCCATGGCGCCTGCGGCGCGAGCCGCGGCTGCGCAGGCGCGCGGCTCAGCCGAAATCGAAATAGAACCTGCCGTTGTAGTTGGCGATGAAACCGGTGAGCGCATCGCTGATGGCGCTGGTGAACGTGGGGCCATACCTCCAGTCCGGCGCGCCCGCCCAATAGTCGTGCCAGCTGTCCGGCAGCGGGACTAGCGCCTCGTCCGGCACGTCATCCTCGTTCACCCAGACCGGTTGGCCTGCATCGGTATCGATCATGAATGCCCAGTACTGATTCGGATCGTCGCGCAGCGTCGTCACCTGCGCGCCCTGCAACGCCACTTCCAGCTGTGCCTTGATCTCGTCCAGGTGCGGCTGGTAGTACCCGTGCACGCTCAGGCCGTTCTGCGCCCCGTTGTCGGCGAGCCAGTCCGCAAGCGCCGTATCGACCGCCTGCGCATAGCCATCGAAATGGGTATAGGCCGCGCGCGCAGTGGCTTTGCACCAGATCGCCACCGGCGAGCACGGCCCTCCCGGCCGGGAATAGAAGCCGGTGTTCCGTTCTTCGCCGGCGTCCACCAGACCCCAGGCATTCTGCGGAATGTAGTAGTAGTTCACGGCCGATCTCCGATTGCGGCTGGCTGCATGCAGACAACAACGCAATCGGCACGCCACTGTGAATGCGTGGCCTCTGCAGGGTGGACCTCATCCGCTCGCCTGCGCGCGGACCATGGGCGCGGCCAGCGGCAACGGCCCGCGCTGGCCGTTTGCCGCTGTCGCTCCCGTCGCAACGATCCGGTCGTCGTGCAGGCTGCGGCTCAGCCCTGCGGACCGCCCATCACCGGCAGGATCGCGCCGCTGATGTAGCTGGCAGTGATCGGCGAGGCCAGGAACACGTAGGCCGGCGACAGTTCCTCCGGCTGCGCCGGGCGGCCCATCGCGCTGCTCTTACCGAACTCGGCCACGTCCTCGGCGGATTTGTCGGCCGGATTCAGCGGGGTCCACACCGGCCCCGGTGCGACCGCGTTGACGCGGATCCCGCGCGGCTGCAGCTGGCTGGCCAGGGCCATGGTGAAGGCGTGGATCGCGCCCTTGGTGGCCGAGTAGTCGAGCAGCGACTTGCTGCCGAACAGGCCGGTCTCCGAGCCGCTGTTGATGATCGCCGCACCGCGCTTGAGATGCGGCAAGGCCGCGCGCGCCATGTGGAAGTAGCCACCGATGTTGGTCTGCAGGGTTTCCTGCAGGTGTTCCTCGCTAAGGTCTTCCAGGGCGTGGCAGTGCAACTGGAAGGCTGCGTTGTTGACCAGCACGTCGAGCCCGCCGAAGGCACGCACGGTCTGCGCCACCGCGTCTTCGCAGAACTGGGGATCCCTCACGTCGCCGGCGATGGTCAGGCAGCGCCGGCCTTCCTTCTCCACGTGCGCGCGGGTCAGCTGCGCGTCCTCGTGCTCGTCCAGGTACAGCACCGCCACGTCGGCGCCTTCGCGCGCGAACAGCACCGCCACCGCACGGCCGATGCCCGAGTCGGCGCCGGTGACGATCGCGCTCATGCCGCGCAGCTTGCCGCTGCCCACGTACTCGGGCGCCTCGAAGCGCGGTTGCAGCGCCAGGTCGCGTTCCTTGCCGGGCTTGCGCAAGTGCTGCCTGGGCATCTTCTCCGGCTGCTTGCGCACCCCGGCCTGGGTCGGCGCGGCCTTCTTGGCCTTGGCTTTCGACTGCGCCTCGTCGGCATCGGTCGCGCGCTGCAGGGCGCGCTGTTGGCGTGCGGTCTTGGCGGCCGCCGCGCCGGATCGGGACGACGCCGGCTTGGAGGAAGCGGTCTTGGTGGATGCGGCAGGACGCTTGTTGCTGGAAGCCATCGGCATTGCTCCGGAATACGCGACGCGGCGCTGCAGGGCGCCACATCGGGTGAATGGACAGACGTGGGCGATCGGGCGCGAGCGCGCTAGACGCGGTCGGCGACGCCTTCGACGCCGGCATGCTGGGCGCAATGCGCGCAGCAGAACATGCGGCCGCCGGCTTCCACGCCGTGGCCGACGATGCGGCAGTCGCAGTGGCTGCAGTGCGGGGCGAAGGCGTGGATCGCGCATTCGAACGAATCGAAGGTGCCGCTGCGGGCGCCCTGGGTCAGGGTAAAGGCCTTGTCGTAGTCGTTGCCGCAGACATCGCAGGTGGCCATGGTCAGGCTCCGGTTGGCTGGGGAAGCCACAGTCTGGCCAAGCCCGCGGCCACGTCGGGTGAAGCCGGCCGCCGATCTCTTCATGCAGCGCAAACATCCGCCGCGACACGCTCGCGCTATCCGCACAAGGAACCCGTCCATGATCCGCCACCCGCTCGCCCTCGCCGTTCCCCTCGCCGCCAGCCTGCTGCTCGGCGCCTGCAGCACCACCCAGGTCGCCGAGGTGCAGCCGATCGACGGCGTCATCTCCGGCCAGTGCCACATCGACAAGGTCCGCGGCGCGGCGGGCCTGGCCGCCGCGCAGACCACCGTCGAACGCGCCCGCGTCGACAGCGACAGCCTGAAGGTGCAGGTGGTGAACAGCAGCGTCGGCCGCAGCGGCGCCACCTCCAGCGGCGTGGACAGCGCATCGCGCGGTGCAGGCGAAAGCGGCGGCGATCGCCTGACCATCGAGGTCGGCCCGTACAACAACATCACCACGCTGTATTGCGGTTGATGGTGCGCGCCGCAGGTTGAGCGAAGGACGCGGCGCGGTCTTGTCGCGACCGCATCGTGGCGTGAGGTAATGGCGCAGCCGCGCCAGCGCTCCGATCAGGCGCGGCCGCGTGAACGCGCAGCGTTCCCGGCCGCCACGCCCCGGCCGGCGCGACGCCGCACCATGGACTTCGTTGGCTTGGCACCGGCCGCCTTGGAGGCCGTCTTCTTGGCCCCCGAGGCCTTGGCCGCCTTGCGGGTCGCCGCGCGCGCCCGCGCCAGGTACTTCAGCGTGGCCAGGTCCCACTGCCGCTCGCCGCGCACGCGCTCGCACAGGCCGTGCAATTCGCCGCCGCGCCAACCGTCGAACACGCACGGGTCGATATAGGCCTTGCGGCATACCGCCGGGGTATTGCCTAGCGCGTCGGCCACCTCGCGGATCACCGCGTTCTGCGCCAGCTTCAGCGCGCGCTCGCTGCTGGGGTCGGGCAAGGGCAGCTGCGCCAGCCGCTGCAGCGCGGCGCGGGTGCCACCCCAGGTGCGGAAATCCTTGGCGGTGAAGCTCTCGCCCATCGCCTCGCGCAGGTAGTCGTTGACCTCGCCCGAATCCACCGGCTGCAGCTGGCCGTCGTCGTCGCGGTACTGGAACAGCGCCTGCCCGGGCAATTGCTGGCAACCGCGGATCAGCTTGACCAGGCGCACGTCGTCGACCTCGATGTCGTGCTCCTGCCCGCCCTTGCCGCGGAACTTCAGCCGCGCGCGGCCGCCCTTGACGAACGCCAGGTGCCGGTTGCGCAGCGTGGTCAGGCCGTAGGAGCGGTTGCTGCGCGCGTATTCGGCGTTGCCGACGCGCACCAGGGTCTCGGCCATCAGCGCCACCACCATCGCCAGCACCTTGTCGCGCGGGTAGCCGGGCAGCGCCAGGTCGCGGCGCAGGCGTCGGCGCAGCCGCGGCAGAGCCTGGCCGAAGGCCATGATCCGTTCGAACTTGCCGTCGCCGCGTACCTGCGCCCAGTCGGCGTGGTAGCGGTACTGCTTGCGCCGCCGCGCATCGCGGCCGGTGGCCTGCACGTGGCCGTTGGCCTTGGTGCAGATCCACACCTCGGTATAGGCCGGCGGGATGGCGAGCTGGCGGATACGCTGCAGGGTCGGCGCGTCGCGCACCGCGCTGCCGTCGGGCAGCCGGTAGCCGAAGCCTTTGCCGGCGCGGCGGCGGGCGATGCCGGGCTGGTCGTCGCTGACATAGACCAGGCCGGCGCTGCTGGCGGCCTGCCTGGCCTGCAGCGCGCGCGCCGCCTCGGTGGCGGCGGTGGGACGGGACGCGTTGGACATCGGGACGCCAGCGGTTGGGGAGCGGCGATTGTCGGCAGCGCGCTGCCTAGGCCGCGTCAACGGCGGCCGGTTAACGTGTGGCGAACGCGACTTGTCCGATTCTTCTGCGCTTATGCTGGACCTGTCCTCCCTCCACCCATCAGGAGCCCCGATGAGCACTTTCCTTTCTTCTCGTGCGTCCGCGCGTGCCGGCCTGTTCGGCACGGCGTGCCTGGCGCTGGCACTGGCCGCGTGCACCGCGCCGCCGCCGGACGAGCAGGAACAGGTGGCGGCCAAGGCCCAGGCCGCCGCGCAGCAGGCCGCCGCGCCGGATCCGGCCAGCGCCCCGGAGCCGCCGCCGGTCGGCACCTGCGACGCCTCGCAGGCGCAGGGCCTGGTCGGCCAGGCCGCCGAACAGGCGCTGCTGGACCAGGCGCGCAGCGACACCGGCGCCAAGAGCGTGCGCGTGCTCAAACCGAACCAGGCGGTGACCATGGAGTTCGACGGCGAACGGCTCAACATCGAGGTCGATGCCAAGAACCAGATCACCGGCGTGCGCTGCGGCTGAGGCCCGTCCGGCGGCGCCTGCAGGCGCCGCGCATGGTTGCGGCGGCAAGGCGGTTGCCGCCACTACGGTTGCAGCTGCAACCGTGTATTGCGGCACCGCACCAACATGTGCTTTAGTCGATGTTCCGGTGACCTCAAGATGCGCTCCAGGATAGAGCGGGGGCGAGTGTCGCCGCGTTCCTTCGGATCGCTTTTCAGAGGCAGACATGGCCCCCCGCAACCGCCACGGGCTCTACGACCCCCAAGATGAGCGCGATGCCTGTGGTTTCGGCATGGTCGCGCAACTCGATGACCAACCCTCGCGGGCCCTGGTCGATACCGCCATTGCCGCGCTGTCGCGGATGACCCACCGTGGCGGCGTCGCCGCCGACGGGCTGACCGGCGACGGCTGCGGCCTGCTGATCCGCAAACCCGATGCGTTCCTGCGCGCGCTGGCGCGCGACGCCGGCATCGCGGTGGGCGCGCGCTTCGCCGCCGGCCAGGTGTTCATGCCGCGCGACGACGTGGACGGCGCCGCACGCTGCCGCCAGGTGCTGGAAGAGGAACTGCTCCGCGCCGGCACCCAGCCGCGCGGCTGGCGGGTCACCCCCATCGACGATTCGGTGTGCGGGCAGCTGGCCAAGGACACCTTGCCGCACATCGAGCAGGTGTTCGTCGATGCCGGTGCCGAGCACAGCGAAGACGGTTTCGCCCTGGCCCTGTTCCTGGCGCGCCGCCGCGCCGAGCAGCGCCTGCGCGACATCGCCGACTTCTACGTCACCACGCTCTCGCCCAACGGCATCAGCTACAAGGGCATGGTGCTGCCGGACAAGCTCAGCACCTTCTACCCGGACCTGCAGCGCAGCGACCTGGCCTCCAGCGCGATCGTGTTCCACCAGCGCTTCTCGACCAACACGCTGCCGCGCTGGCCGCTGGCGCATCCGTTCCGGCTGCTCGCGCACAACGGCGAGATCAACACCATCGAGGGCAACCGGCACTGGGCGCAGGCGCGCAGCAAGGTGTGGAAGACCCCACGCTTCGACATCGCCGAGTTCGACCCGGTGATCTCGATGCACGGCTCCGATTCGCAGAGCCTGGACAACATGCTCGAGCTGCTGGTCGCCGGCGGCATGGACCTGCTGCAGGCGCTGCGCATCCTGGTCCCGCCGGCGACCCAGTCGCTGGAGTTCAAGGACGCCGACCTGGCCGCGTTCTACGAGTTCTACGGGCTCAACACCGAGCCGTGGGACGGCCCGGCCGGCATCGTCGCCTGCGACGGCCGCTATGCGGCGTGCATGCTCGACCGCAACGGGCTGCGCCCGGCGCGCTGGATGCTGACCTCCGACCGCCATTTCCTGGTCGCCTCCGAAGCCGGCGTGTGGGAATTGCCGGCCGAGCGCGTGACCCGCAAGGGCAAGCTCGGCCCGGGCGAGATGATGGCCATCGACCTCAAGCGCGGCGACCTGCTCGACTCGGACGCGATCGACCGCATCAACCGCGGCCGCGCCCCGTACAAGCAGTGGCTGCAGCAGGGCGTGACCTACCTGCAGACCGAGCTGATCGATCCGTCGCTGGTCGAGGAGCCGTTCGACGAGCGCACCCTGCGCAGCTACCACAAGTTGTTCCAGCTCAGCACCGAGGAAGTGGAGCAGGTGCTGCGGCCGCTGGCCGAGACCGAGCAGGAAGCCACCGGCTCGATGGGCGACGACACCCCGATGGCGGTGCTCAGCCGCCACACCCGGCCGCTGTACGACTACTTCCGCCAGGCGTTCGCGCAGGTCACCAACCCGCCGATCGATCCGTTGCGGGAAGACTGCGTGATGTCGCTGACCACCCAGCTCGGCAAGGAGACCAACATCTTCCATGCCGGCCCGGAGACGGTGAACCACGTCATCCTCAATTCGCCGGTGCTCAGCCAGCGCAAGCTGCGCCAGCTGTTGAAGATGGAGCAGTACCAGACCCGCAACGCGCAGATCGACCTGTCCTACAGCGTCGAGGAAGGCCTCAAGGCCGGCCTGGAACGGATCTGCGCCGAGGCCGAGCAGGCGGTGCGCGACGGCAAGGTCATGCTGCTGCTGACCGACCGCTACCCGGTGGCGGAACGGCCGATGGCGCATGCGCTGCTGGCCACCGGCGCGGTGCACCACCATCTGTCGCGCGCCGGCCTGCGCTGCGACGCCAACCTGATCATCGAGACCGGCACCGCGCGCGATCCGCACCACATGGCCTGCCTGCTCGGGTTCGGCGCCACCGCGGTGTATCCGTACCTGGCCTACCAGACCCTGTTCGACCTGGGCCGGCGCGGCATCCTGCTGCTGAAGAAGGGCGGCGAACAGGCGCAGATCGGCCGCAAGTACCGCAAGGGCATCTACAAGGGCCTGTCCAAGATCATCTCCAAGATGGGCATCTGCACCATCGCCAGCTACCGCGGCGCGCAGCTGTTCGAGATCGTCGGACTGGATCCGGACGTGGTCCAGCTGTGCTTCCCGGACACCGCCTCGCGCATCGGCGGGGTCAACCTGGCGCGGCTGGACACCGAGGCGCGGCAGCTGACCGCGCGCGCCTGGAACGACCTGCTCAAGCCGGAAGTGGGCGGGCTGCTGAAGTACGTGCACGGCGGCGAGTACCACATGTACAACCCGGATGTGGTCATGACCCTGCAGCGCGCCACGCGCAGCGGCGAGCAGGCCGACTGGGCCGCGTACGCCGAGGCGGTGCATGCGCGTCCGCCGTCGGCGCTGCGCGACCTGCTGCAACTCAAGCGCGCCGAGGTGCCGACCCCGCTCGACGAGGTCGCCCCGGCCGCCGACCTGCTGCGCCGCTTCGATACCGCCGCGATCAGCCTGGGCGCGCTGTCGCCCGAGGCGCACGAGGCGCTGGCGATCGCGATGAACCGCCTCGGCGGGCGCAGCAACTCCGGCGAAGGCGGCGAAGACCCGGCGCGCTACGGCACCGAGAAGCGCTCCAAGATCAAGCAGGTGGCCTCCGGCCGCTTCGGCGTCACTCCCGAGTACCTGGTCAATGCCGAGGTGCTGCAGATCAAGGTCGCGCAGGGCGCCAAGCCCGGCGAAGGCGGCCAGCTGCCCGGGCACAAGGTCAACGAGCTGATCGCGCGGCTGCGCTACGCCAAGCCGGGCATCGGCCTGATCTCGCCGCCGCCGCACCACGACATCTATTCGATCGAGGATCTGGCGCAGCTGATCTACGACCTCAAGCAGGTCAACCCGACCGCATTGGTGTCGGTGAAGCTGGTCAGCCATGCCGGCGTGGGCACCATCGCCGCCGGCGTGGTCAAGGCCGGCGCCGACCTGATCACCGTGTCCGGCCACGACGGCGGCACCGGCGCCAGCCCGGTCAGCTCGATCCGCTATGCCGGCGTGCCGTGGGAACTGGGCCTGGCCGAGTCGCACCAGGCGCTGGTCGCCAACAACCTGCGCGACCGCACCATCCTGCAGACCGACGGCGGCCTGAAGACCGGCCTGGACGTGATCAAGGCCGCGATCCTGGGCGCCGACAGCTTCGGCTTCGGCACCGGCCCGATGATCGTGCTCGGCTGCAAGTACCTGCGCATCTGCCACCTCAACAACTGCGCCACCGGCGTGGCCACGCAGGACGAACGGCTGCGCGCCAACTACTTCACCGGCCTGCCCGAGCGGGTGGAGAATTTCTTCAAGCTGCTGTCCGAAGAAGTGCGGCAGTGGCTGTCGTATCTGGGCGCGCGCTCGCTGGACGAGATCATCGGCCGCACCGAGCTGCTGCAGCAGCTGGACGTGTCGCCGCGCGAAGGCGTGCGCGTGGACCTGTCGCGGCTGCTCAAGGACGTGCGCTACGACGGCGGCCACTGCGCGGCGCAGCGCCTGTACGAATCGCCGGACAGCCTGGCCACGCAGATGGACGGCCTGCTCGCCGACGCGATCGCCAACAAGACCGGCGGCGACCATCGCTTCCTGATCCACAACACCGACCGCTCGATCGGCGCGCGCCTGTCCGGCGCCATCGCCCGCGTGCACGGCAACCACGGCATGGACGACGCGCCGCTGACCCTGCGCTTCCGCGGCTCGGCCGGGCAGAGCTTCGGCGCGTTCAACGCCGGCGGCCTGCAGCTGGAGCTGGAAGGCGAGGCCAACGACTACGTCGGCAAGGGCATGGCCGGCGGCCGCCTGGTGGTGCGTCCGCCGCGCGGCGCGCGCTTCGAGGCGCGCAGCACCGCGATCATCGGCAACACCTGCCTGTACGGCGCCACCGGCGGCGAGCTGTACGCCGCCGGCCGCGCCGGCGAGCGCTTCGGCGTGCGCAACTCCGGCGCGCTGGCGGTGATCGAAGGCGCCGGCGACCACTGCTGCGAGTACATGACCGACGGCATCGTGCTGGTGCTGGGCAAGGTCGGGCTGAATTTCGGCGCCGGCTTCACCGGCGGGCTGGCCTACGTGCTTGACGTGGACCGCGATTTCGTCGACCGCTACAACCACGAGCTGATCGACATCCATCGCATCTCCGCCGAAGGCTTCGAAAGCCACCGCCAGCACCTGCACAAGCTGATCAGCCGCCACCGCGAACTGACCGGCAGCATCTGGGCGCAGCAGATCCTCGACGAGTTCCGCGACTACGTCGGCAAGTTCTGGCTGGTCAAGCCGAAGGCGGCGAGCATCGAGTCGCTGACCGAGTCGTTGCGGCGCGCCGCCTGATGGCGGCGCCGGGAATCGGGACTGGGGAATCGGGAATGGTCAAAGCCCGGCTCGCCAGTTCCCCTTCCGCGCACGCAGACCCGCTTTTCCGATTCCCCATTCCCCATTCCCGACTCCCAGCCCTATGAGCCGCAAACAAGCCTTCCAGTTCCTCGACCTGCCCCGGCAGATGCCGCAGCGCATCCCGGTGGAGCTGCGTACGTCCGGCGACTGGAACGAGCTGTACGGCAAGTTCGACAAGGCCGACGCGCAGTACCAGGCCGGGCGCTGCCTGGATTGCGGCAATCCGTACTGCAGCTGGAAATGTCCGGTGCACAACGCGATCCCGCAGTGGCTGCAGCTGGTGCAGGAGAACCGCATCGAGGAAGCCGCGGCGCTGTGCCACAGCACCAATCCGCTGCCGGAAGTGTGCGGCCGGGTGTGCCCGCAGGACCGCCTGTGCGAAGGCAGCTGCACGCTGGAGGAATTCGGCGCGGTCACCATCGGCGCGGTGGAGAAGTACATCGTCGATACCGCGCTCAACAACGGCTGGCGCCCGGACCTGAGCCAGGTCCAGGCCACCGGCAAGCGCGTGGCGGTGATCGGCGCCGGCCCGGCCGGACTCAGCTGCGCCGACCGCCTGGTCCGCGCCGGCATCCATGCGGTGGTCTACGACCGCTACGAACAGATCGGCGGGCTGCTGCAGTTCGGCATCCCCAGCTTCAAGCTCGACAAGAGCGTGATCGGCAAGCGCCGCGAGGTGCTCGAAGGCATGGGCGTGGAGTTCCGCCTGGGCGTGGAAATCGGCCGCGACGTGAGCCTGGAGCAGTTGCTCGGCGAATACGACGCGGTGTTCCTCGGCACCGGCGCCTACCGCTACACCGACGGCGGCCTGGCCGGCCAGGACCTGCCCGGCGTGCTGCCGGCGCTGCCGTTCCTGGTGCAGAACAGCCGCATCGTCGGCGGCAACGATCCGTGGGGCCGGCCGATCGCCGGCTGGGAAGACACCATCGCGCTGCCGGACCTGAGCGGCAAGCGCGTGGTGGTGCTCGGCGGCGGCGACACCGGCATGGACTGCGTGCGCAGCGCGATCCGCCTGGGCGCGGCCAAGGTCACCTGCGCCTATCGCCGCGACGAAGCCAACATGCCCGGCTCGGCGCGCGAAGTGGCCAACGCGCGCGAGGAAGGCGTGCGCTTCCTGTTCAACCGCCAGCCGCTGGCGGTGGAAGCCGATGCCAGCGGCAAGTTGGCCGGCGTGCGCGTGGTGCAGACCCGCCTGGGCGAACCCGATGCGCGCGGCCGCCAGGCCGCGGTGCCGATCGAAGGCAGCGAATCGCTGCTGGATGCGGACGTGGTGATCATCGCCTTCGGCTTCTCGCCGAGCGTGCCGGAATGGCTGGCCGCGCAGGGCGTGGAAGGCACCGCCAATGGCCGCATCCTGGCCGGCGGCAGCGACCCCGACGGCAGCGGCCGCCTGCCGTACCAGACCACCAACCCCAAGCTGTTCGCCGGCGGCGATGCGGTGCGCGGCGCGGACCTGGTGGTGACCGCGGTCGCCGAAGGCCGCGACGCGGCCGCCAGCATCGCCGAATGGATCGGCAACCGCCTGCCGGTGACCACCCAGGCCGCCGCCTGAGCGGGATCGACCGCATCCAAGCGACGGCGTTGCATGCCCGGCTGCGCACGGCCGGGCAGAAGGTTTGCGCGGATTGACGGCGATGCAGCGGCACTCGTCCTGGGCCCGGCATCCGCCGCGCCCCCACGACGCCGGCATGGTCGCGTCGGGACTGAAGTCCCTCCCACAAGTGCGCCCTTCAGGCACCGCAGCCCCCTTGTAGGAGCGGCTTCAGCCGCGACAAGCGAAATCGGAACCCGCGTGGCTCGGCTACCTGGCGGGGCTGAAGCCCCTCCCACAAGTGCACGCATCCGGCACCGCGGTCCCATGTAGGAGCGGCTTCAGCCGCGACGAGCGAAGCCGGAAACCATGCGGCTCGACGATCTGCCAGAGCTGAGACCCCATCCCACAAGTGCACTCGCCGGGCATGGAAGCCCCCTGTAGGAGCGACTTCAGTCGCGACGAGCGGCGTCGGAAACCACGCGGCTCGGCCATCTGCCAGGGCTGAAATCCCGATCCGCAAGTGCACGCACCGGGCATGGAAGCCCCTGTGGGAGCGACTTCAGTCGCGACGAGCGGAGCCGCAATCCGCCTGGTTCGGCTCTCTGTCGGGGCTGAAGCCCCTCCTGCAAAAGCGCCCGGTGGATGCGCCCACGCAGGCCATTCAAGCCACGCCGACCATCCATGCACCACGGAGCGGGGATTGCACCTGAATCGCCACGCACGCAACGCCGTTTTTCGCACGAGTGAATGAGGCGCTAACGCACGAACGCCTAGGCTGGCCGCGCGCGTGCGATCCGCGCACCCTTGCACCGCCGGCTGCTTCCCCCGATGGCACAACCGCATCCTCCCCTCCCCCAAGGACGCTCCCCATGTCGCTTTCCTCTCTCTGGTCGTCGCGGCTACGCCCCGTCGCTCCCGCCGTGTTCCTGCTCGCCCTCGCCTTCGGCGCATCCGCCCAGGACGGCAAGAGCGTGCTCAAGTACGCCGGCGTCAACCTCTCCGGCGCCGAATTCAATTCCGGCAAGAAGCCGGGCACGCTGTACAAGGACTACACCTATCCGGGCCCGGCGGACTACAGCTACTTCGCCGGCAAGGGCATGAACATCGTGCGCCTGCCGTTCCTGTGGGAACGCCTGCAGCCCACCGCCAAGGGCGAGTTCGATCCCGCGCAGCTGGCGCAGATCAAGAAGGCGGTGGCACAGGCCAAGGCCAACCACCTGCATCTGATCCTGGACCCGCACAACTACGCCAAGTACAACGGCGCGCTGATCGGCAGCGACGGCGCGCCGGCCGACGTGTTCGCCGACCTGTGGCGGCGCCTGGCGACCGAGTTCAAGGACGACGACACGGTGATCTTCGGCCTGATGAACGAACCCAACGCGGTGTCCTCCACCGATTGGGCCGCGGCCGCGCAAGCGGCGATCAACGCGATCCGCAAGGCCGGGGCCAAGAACCTGGTGCTGGTCCCCGGCACCGCCTATACCGGCGCGCATAGCTGGCGCAGCACCTACTACGGCACCTCCAACGCGGTGGCGCTGCAGCCGCTGACCGATCCGGGCAACCGCATGGCCTTCGAAGCGCACCAGTACTTCGACAAGGACAACAGCGGCACCAAGGGCGAATGCGTCAGCGCCACCGCCGGCGCCGAGAAACTGGCCGGCTTCGTCAGCTGGCTGCGCGAGAACAAGAAAGTCGGCTTCATCGGCGAGTTCGCCACCGCCGATACCCCCGTCTGCAACCAGGCCCTGGAAGGCCTGCTCAGCTACATCGAGCAGAACAACGACGTGATCGTCGGCTGGACCTGGTGGGCGGCCGGCGCGTGGTGGAAGAACGACTATCCGTTCAACGTGCAACCGAACAAGGACGGCAGCGACAAGCCACAGATGTCGATCCTGTCCAAGCACGCGCGCAAGGTGACCGGAAAGTAAGCGCACCGGCGCTGCCGGGCGATCGCCCGGCGCGCCGTTCCTGCACGCGTGGTCGCGGCCGCGCAGAAAAGCATCGCATACGCCGCCGCATGCAGTGCGGCGGCGATGGCCGACAGAGAACCAGTGCGCGTTGGCCATGCCAAGCCCTGCACAGATCCGCGCATGCACGCATGCCGGTCGTAGTGGCGGAACCGGGAATGCATTACGGTGCGAGCAAGCACACCGTTTGTCATCAGCTCGGCCAACCCGCGATCCGCCTGGCCGAGTCTCCCCCCGCTGATGCAGAAGGAGGCTCCCCATGGTCCATGCCTCGCCGTGCCTACGCGCACTGCGCCTGGCGCTGTTGTTGTCCTTGCTCGCCGTGCTGCCGCCATTGCACGCGCAAGGCGTGCTGAAATTCGCCGGCGTCAATCTGTCCGGCGCGGAGATCAGCTCCAGCAAGAAGCCAGGCTTACTCAACGTCGACTACTTCTATCCGCGCGATGCCGACTACGCGTATTTCGCCGGCAAGGGCATGAACATCGTGCGCCTGCCGGTGTTGTGGGAACGCCTGCAGCCCAGCCCGCAGGGCCGGCTGGACGCGGCGCAGCTGGCGTTGATCAAGGCCGCGGCGAAGCAGGCCAAGGCGCAGCGCATGCACCTGATCGTGGACATCCACAACTACGCCAGCTACTACGGCGACAAGATCGGCAGCGCGACCGTGCCGATCAAGACCTTCAGCGATCTGTGGCAGCGCCTGGCGCTGGAGTTCAAGGACGATAACGCCGTGGTCTTCGGCCTGATGAACGAGCCGAACAACATCGCGCCCGGAATGTGGGCCGCGGCCGCGCAGGCCGCGGTGGATGCGATCCGCGTCACCGGCGCGCGCAATCTGATCCTGGTGCCGGGCGCGCTGTGGAGCGGCGCGCACAGCTGGTACTCGACCGTCGGCGGCGAATCCAACGCCACCGCGCTGGCGGCGCTGTACGACCCGCTGCGGCGCACCGCCATCGAAGTGCACCAGTATCTGGACATCGATTCCAGCGGCACCAGCGCCAGCTGCGTGAGCGGCAGTATCGGCGCCGAACGCCTGGTCGGCTTCACCGACTGGCTGCGCACGACCGGACACATCGGCTTCCTCGGCGAGTTCGGTGCTGCCGACAATGCCGCATGCCGGCAGGCGCTGGACGGCATGCTCGGCTACATCGAGCAACACAGCGCGGTGTGGTTGGGCTGGAGCTACTGGGCGGGAGGCGCCTGGTGGAATGCGGACTATCCGTTCAACGTGCAACCCGGTGCGGACGGCCGCGACAAACCGCAGATGTCGATCCTGTCGGCCAGGGCGAAGCGCATCGCGCGCTGACACCGCGTTTCCTGCGAGAGAGAACACCGCAGCGCGGGCCGAACAAGGCCTGAGCGTCGGCGACGGCATGGGTAGCGCCAACGCGTCGGCGCCACGCACGCACACCGCTGGCATGCCGATTGCAACGGATGGGAACAGCCCGCGCCACACACCTGGTGCGCGGCGGCGCCCATTCGCTCTTCCCCCCACGAAGAAGGCAATCCCATGCGACGCAATTCCCTCTCCCTCCTGCTTGCTCCCTCACGCTGGCTGCTGCGCGCAGCGCTGTGCCTGCTGCTGGCCACCAGTACCTCCACCGCGCTCGCCCAGGACGGCGCGCACTACGCCGGCCTCAACCTGGCCGGCGCCGAATTCAATTCGGCCAGGAAACCGGGCGTGGTCTTCAAGGACTACCTGTATCCGCGCGACAGCGACTACGCCTACGTCGCCGCGCAAGGCATGAACATCGTGCGCCTGCCGTTCCTGTGGGAACGCCTGCAGCCCACCGCCAACGGCGAATTGGACGCCACCCAGCTCGGCTATCTGCAGACCGCGGTGAGCCGCGCCAAAAGCCACAACCTGCGCGTGATCCTGGACCTGCACAACTACGCCAAGTACGACGGCGCGCGGATCGGCAGCGACGGCACGCCCGCCAGCGTGCTGGCCGACCTGTGGCGGCGCCTGGCGATCGTGTTCGGCAACGACGACGCGGTGATCTTCGGGCTGATGAACGAGCCCAACGGCATTTCCTCCGGCGACTGGACCGCCGCCGCGCAACTGGCGATCGATGCGATCCGCGGCGCCGGCGCCTACAACCTGATCATGGTGCCGGGCACCGCGTATACCGGCGCGCACAGCTGGAACAGCACCTGGTACGGCGTGTCCAACGCGGCATCGCTGGTGTCGATCGAGGATCCGGTCGAAAACCTGGTGTTCGAAGTCCACCAGTACCTGGACCAGGACTACAGCGGCACCAGCGCCGACTGCGTCAGCGCCAGCATCGGCTCGGAGAAGCTGCAGGCCTTCACCCAGTGGCTGCGGGCCAACGGCTACAAGGGCTTCCTCGGCGAATTCGGCGCCAGCAGCAACGCCACCTGCATGGCCGCGCTCGACGACATGCTCGGCTACGTGCACGACAACGCCGACGTGTGGCTGGGCTGGACCGCGTGGGCCGCCGGCGCGTGGTGGAAGACCGACTACGCGTTCAACCTGCAGCCGAACCAGGACGGGACGGACAAGCCGCAGATGAGCGTGCTGTCGGCGCGGGCGCGGGAGATCGTTCAGTAGCCGGGATTCGGGATTCGGGATGGCGGGATTGGTGGAGCGCGGAGCGGCTCGGTTCGGCGGCGTGGAACTTCGGTCGATGGCGATAGCGGGCGATTGAGTCCGTACCGCGATCGGGCGCAGACTGTCGCTCCTCTTCCGCACGGATCGACGTATGCGCCTGGGCCTGGCCGCCAACCGACTGCATCACCAGGGCAAGGATGCCGCCCTGTTCCGCTGGCTGCGCGCCTGCGAGGCCGGCATCCGCGAACTGCAGCTCGGCCTGCACGCGGTCGGCCGCACCCACGAGGCGATCGCGCGCGCCGGCTGGCTGTCGGGCTACGCGGAACTCAAGCGCTATCCGTTCGGCCGCGAAGGCGGACTGATGAAGCTGGTCGCCGAAGTGGTGGGCCTGGAAGGCGCCGAACGCACCCTCGACGGGGCGATCTACTTCATCGATCCGGTCGATCCGTCCTCGATCTTTCCCGAAGCGATCGCGCTCAAGCGCCAGTGCGTGATCCACGGCAAGCCCTTCATCTCCACCGTGGCCAGCGCCCGCGACTGGATCGAGATGGAGCGCGTGCACGCCGGATTGGCCGCCGACGCCGGCGCCGACGACCTGCATACGCTGGAGCGGCACACCCTGGCGCTGATCGCGCACGATGCGATGAAGCCGCAGATGCTGGCCTTCGCCAGCGAGCATTTCGACCTGTTGTCGCGCTTCGCCGAGCGCGTGGCCACCGGCACCACTGGCCAGCGCCTCAACGAACTGGCCTGGAGCCGCGGCTGGCCGCAGGGCCAGGACTGGGTGCACCGCTACCAGAGCGGGCCGATGGGCGGCGATGCGCAGATCGCCGACCGCGTGCTGGAACGGCGTTGCCAACGCGCGATCTTCTTCGAGGATCCGCACGTGGCGCGCCAGCACGAGGCCGACATCCAGTTGCTGGAGCGCGCGGTGACCACGGTGACCGACAGCGCGGTGTGCATCACCTCGCCCCTGGTCGCCGCACGCTGGGCGCAGGCGGCGGCGAAGCGGGCGCTGCCGTCGGCCTGAGCGGCTGCGAGCGTTTCTCCAGGCCATTCGCCCCCTGTGGGAACCTCTGTGGGAGCGACTTCAGTCGCGACGCGCATTACCTAGAATGCCCGTCGCGATTTTGCTGCGCTGCCATCCGGAGCCGCTCCCAACTGGTGTCGTCTCCAAGTCGAACGCTCCCGGCGGTGTCCGGACGCCGGCAGGCCCGGGCCGGACGCATGGTTCCAGGAAGGAACCAACCGTACCGCGTGGGTTCTGCCCTTCGCAGTGACCTTCTCCAAGTGCTTTTTTTCATCGCACTGACCTGAGCGCTTCTTCTCACCCTCGCTTCGCTTTCGAGCAAACGCGATAGCAGCGGACCTGCGCAGACTGCGTGACACGTCCGCACGACCCGTGATCCGCTAGGCGGCTGCGGCCAGCAGCGTCGTCCGCCCAGCCGCGGAAAGATATGGCGCACGCGCGATCGCGACACTTCATACGTCCCGCCCACATCGCGTGACCGCGCTCACAGTCACTGCCATGTCACGCCTGTCGCCAACACTGCCGCCTGTCCAGATCCTGGGGGGATCCGATGTCGCGTTTCATCCTGCACCTGCTGTTGCTGGGTGCCGCAGTGCTGTGCTCCATCCCGTCCGCCGCCGCGCAGCAGGCCGAACGCCTGCGCGTGCACGGCTCCAACAGCGTCGGCGCACAGCTGATGCCGGCACTGGTCGAATCCTGGTTGCACAGCATCGGCTATCGGCAGATCCAGCGACGCCGGGTCGACGCGGCGACGCTGGAAATCTCCGCACTGCGCGACGACGCACCGCTGGTGGTGGAGATCGGCAGCGCCGGTTCGGCCGCCGGCTTCGCCGATCTGGTCCGCGGCGACGCCGAGCTGGCGATGCTGGCGCGGGTCCCCGACGCGCGCGAACGCGATGCCGCCTGGCAGCTTGGCGATCTGTCCTCGCCGGACCAGAACTTCGTCCTCGCCCTGGACGGCGCGCGCGTCCTGGTCGCCGCCGACAATCCGCTGGCCTCGCTCAGCGTCGCGCAATTGCGCGACATCCTCAGCGGGCGGCTGACGCGCTGGTCGCAACTCGGCGGCGCCGACCTGCCGATCGAGGTGCAGCGCAATGCGGACCGCAGCGGATTGGGCGACTTCCTGCGCGAACGCCTGCCGCTGCCGGCAACCGCGCGGGCCGCCTCGCAACAGATCCATCCCAGCCTGGTCGAAGCGGCGCAAGCCGTGGCCGGACACCCGGCGGCGCTGGCGATCGTCGCGCTGACCACGCCACTGCCGGCCGGCACCCGTGCGCTAGCCATCGCCGACGGCGGCATCGCCGTACTGCCCACGCCGGCCAGCGTCCGTGGCGAGGACTATCCGCTGGTGCAGCGCTACAGCCTGTACGGCGGGCAGATGATGTCGGCGCTCGGCCGCAGCCTGGCGCTGTATTCGGTCGGCGCGCAGGCGCAGCAGGTCGTGCGCCGGATCGGACCGATCCCGATGGCCATCGCGCCCGATCCAACCCACGCGGCCCAGGCAAGCCCCGACACGCGCCAGGCCGATGCCTACCTGCATGCCGGCGCCGGCGGGCAGCGCCTGACCACTACCCTGCGTTTCAGCCTGCAGTCGTTGAACTCGATGTTCGAGGCGCGCAGCGCGCAGGACCTGGACCGGTTGGTCGCCTACATGCATCAGCCGGCCATGCGCGGCCGCGCCCTGGGCATCATCGGCTTCGCTACGCCGGACACGGCCAACCGCCTGTATCCGACCATCGCCAGCAACGACCGCGCCGACGTGGTCGCTGCCTATCTGTCCCAGCGCGGCATCGTGGTCAAACGCGCGCGCGGGCTGGGCGCGGCGCGCCCCCTGGTCGGCGGCGAGGATGCGGCGGCCAAGGCGCGCAACGAACGGGTCGAGATCTGGTTGCTGGATGCCGGACGCTGACCGCCACGGCGCAACCTGAACGCAGCGCGTGCATGTTCACTTGCTGCAGAACCCCCGGTTGGGAGCATGACGATTCTGGTCGAACGGAGAACGTCATGAACGACACCAACAAGATCCTGTCGCGGCCGCTGCTGGCCATGTCGCTTTCGCTCGCGCTGGCCGTCGGCAGTGCCCATGCGCAAGCGCCGGCACCGGGTGGCCCGGCGCTGACCCAGGCGCAGGTAAAAGCCCTGCTGAGCGAGCAGGGCTACACCAAGCTGGACAAGCTGAAATTCGAAGACGGTCTCTGGAAGACCGAAGCCACCAGCGGCGACGGCAAGCGCGGCGATGTGCGTGTGGGTGCGCGCGGCGGTCGCATCTACGCGGAAGGGTTGCCGTCGAAGCTGAGCGAAGCAGAAATACGGGCGGCGCTGACGGCGGCGGGGTACACGCAGGTCCACGACCTGAAGTACGAGGACGGGCTGTGGGAAGCACGTGCGCACAGTGCGACGGGTCAGCGGGTGG
>NZ_JAFIWB010000042.1 GCF_017163705.1 Xanthomonas bonasiae | reverse complement strand
GTGATGTCGCTCGGTTTCTTCCTGTAGGAGGGGCTTCAGTGCCGACTGTGTCCGGAGCCTGGGACATTTCGACTCCGTTCGTCGCGGCTGAAGCCGCTCCTACAGGGAGCGCTGTGCTTGCATGGGGAGCTTCGGTGTCGAAGGCATCCGCGACAGTCGCGGTTCGGGCTTCGTTCGTCGCGACTGAAGTCGTTCCCACAGGTGATGTCGCTCGGTTTCTTCCTGTAGGAGGGGCTTCAGTGCCGACTGTGTCCGGAGCCTGGGACATTTCGACTCCGCTCGTCGCGGCTGAAGCCGCTCCTACAAGGGATGCCGTGCCTGCGGGGAGCCCTGCTGTGGGAGGGGCTTCAGCCCCGACGCGATCCTACAGCAGCGCCTGGATGCCGCCGGCCGCGATCCAGGCGCCTGCTGCAATGAACGAGCGTCCCGCATTGTCCATCCGGCGAGTAAGCCACCCACACCGGAGCTGCGCATGAGCGCGATCCCGAACAACCGCCGCCCGCGCAGTTTCTACGAAGCCGACGCGCGCGAGCGCATCGCCGGCCTGCTCGATCCTGGCTCGTTCCGCGAGTTCGTCGGTCCGCGCCAGCGCGCGATGAGTCCGCACCTGGCGCAGCTGGACCAGCCCGGTGCGTTCGACGACGGCATCGTCGTCGGCGAGGGCCGGCTGGACGGGCGCACGGTGCTGATCGCCGCGCAGCAAGGCCAGTTCATGGGCGGTGCGGTCGGCGAGGTGCACGGCGCCAAACTCACCGGGCTGCTGCAGCGCGCCGCGGCGACCAAGCCGTCGGCGGTGCTGCTGCTGCCCGACACCGGCGGCGTGCGCCTGCACGAAGCCAACGCCGGACTGATCGCGATCTCCGAAATCATGCGCGCCACCCTGGACGCGCGCGCCGCCGGCGTGCCAGTGCTGGCGCTGATCGGCAGCGGCAACGGCTGCTTCGGCGGCATGGGCATCGTCAGCCGCTGCTGCTCGCGCATCGTCATGTCCGAGGAGGGGCGGTTGGGCCTTTCCGGTCCGGAAGTGATCGAGACCGTGCGCGGCGTGGAGGAATTCGATTCGCGCGATCGCGCCCTGGTGTGGCGGGTGACCGGCGGCAAGCACCGCTATCTGCTCGGCGAAGCGCAGGCCTTGGTCGCCGATGCCATCGAGGATTTCCGCGCCGCGGCGATCGCCGCGCTGGCGGCGGCGCCGCCGGCCGAAGACGACGACGGCCTGTCGCGCATCGCCGCAGAACACGCCGCGCTGCGCCAGCGCCTGGACGCCTATGGCGACTGCCGCGACGGCATCGACATCTGGCGCCGCCAGGGCATCGCCGATCCCGAAGCGCTGCCGCTGCTGGACACCGCCGCCTTCCTTGCCGCCGTCGCCGACCGGAGCCCGTGATGGAACTGATGCCTTTGCTGGAAGCGTTGTTCCCGCTCGGCCACCGGGTCGAGGTGCGCGATGGCGTGATCGGCGGCAGCGCCAGCACCGCGCTCGGCGAGGTCACCGTGATCGGCAGCGCCGACAAGCTGGAAGTGGGGGTGGAGCACGCGCTGGCGCTGGCCGCCGCGGTGCTGGACAGCACCCGCACGCATCCGCAGCGGCCGATCGTGATGCTGGTCGATACCGCCGGCCAGCGGCCGTCGCGCAAGGACGAACTGCTCGGCATCAACGGCTATTTCGGCCATCTGGCGCAATGCCTGGACCTGGCGCGGCGGCGCGGCGCGCGGCTGCTGACGCTGGTCTACGGCGAATCGGTCAGCGGCGGCTTCCTCGCCTTCGGGCTGATGGCCGACGCGATCTACGCGCTGCCCGAGGCGCAGGTGCGGGTGATGGACCTGCGCGCGATGGCGCGGGTCACCAAGCAGCCACTGGAGAAGCTGCAAGCCTTGAGCAAGAGCTCGCCGGTGTTCGCGCCGGGCGTGGAGAACTACGTGGCGATGGGGGCGGTGGAAGCGCTGTGGCAGGGCGATCTGGCGCAGGCGCTGGTCGCCGCGCTGCAGGCGCCGTTGCACGGCGATGTCCGCGCGCAACGCGGCGCCGAACGCAATGGCCGCCTGCTCGCTGCGCCGATCGCCGCGGAGGTCGCCGCCGGCCATGCATGAGCCGCTCGCCCGGCACGACCTGGTCTGGCTGGCGGCCGATGCGCCATGGCAGGCACGCACGCCGGGCGCGCAGGCGCGCCTGCGCGCGTGGTTCGCTGCCGGCCATCCGGCGATCGTCGCGCGCGGCGATCGCAGCGACGACGCGCAGCTGCTGCGCCTGGGCGTGCCGTTGCCGCCGGCCGAAGGCAAACAGCGGCTGTCGCTGTCGGCCGAGCGCGATGCGGTGGTGCGGCAGCGCGCGCCGCTGACGCTGGACGAAGTCTGCGCGCAGCGGCCGGCAGTGCCGGCGTGGCAGGTGCCGCTGCGCGAGTTGCAGGCGCTGGCCGCCACGCATGGCCTGATCCCGCGCGTATTCGGCGCCTTCGCCTGGCAGGCGCTGACCGGCTTGCCCTACGTGCAGGCCGGTTCGGACATCGATCTGCTGTGGCCGGTGCCATCGCCGGCGCAGGCCTCCGCGCTGCTCGCCGACCTGGCGCGCTGGGAACAGCACCACGGGCATCGCGTGGATGGCGAAGTGCTGCTGCCCGACGGCAACGCGGTGAGCTGGCGCGAGCTGGCCGGCGACAGCGCGCAACTGCTGGTCAAGGCGCTGCGCGACTGCCGGCTGCAGCCGCGCGCCGAGCTGCTGCAGGCATGGGGGGCGTGATGGATCTGCAGGCCGAGCGCGGCGTGGCATACGGTTGTTTCCCGGCGTCGGCAGCGCCCGCAAGTGCGAATGTGTCGGCGGAAGAAGCCGTCGGGACTGAAGTCCCTCCCACAGCGCAGGTAGCCAGCCACCCGCGCGTCCCTGTAGGAGCGGCTTCAGCCGCGACGAACGCAGCGTCGGAGCTTCCGGCTCCGGAAGCTGTCGGGCCTGAAGTCCCTCCCACAGCGCAGGTAGCCAGCCACCCGCGCGTCCCTGTAGGAGCGGCTTCAGCCGCGACAAAAGCATCATCGGAGCTTCCGGCTTCGGAAGCCGTCGGGACTGAAGTCCCCCTCACAGCGCAGGTAGCCAGCCACCCGCGCGTCCCTGTAGGAGCGGCTTCAGCCGCGACGAACGCAGCGTCGAAGCTTCCGGCTCCGGAAGCTGTCGGGACTGAAGTCCCTCCCGCAGTGCGGGTAGCCAGCTATCCGCAAGCCTTTGTGGGAGCGACTTCAGTCGCGACGAACGAAGCAGGAGTCGTTAGAACGTCGAAAGCGGTCGTGGCCAAAGCCTCTCCTGCAGTGCAATTCGCTGGCGTTCCGCAAGTAGCCTCTGCCTCGGCGAAGACCACAGCGAATTTCCCCGACGCGGGGGCCATGCCGCACCGCCTCGGCCGTCTTGCCGTCGCCAGCCTGCATGCCGAGCTGGCCTGCGCGCCGAAGCCCGGCCTGGTCACGCCGTTCGATCGCGGCAGCCACGACGACATGGACGCGTCCACGTTCCTGCGCAGCCTGTTCGCGCTGCGCGGCTACTTCGTCGCGATCGCCGCCGCCGCCGCGGCCGGTGCGGCGTTCCCCGCGCTGCGCGAACTCGGCATCGGCGCCGAGCGCGCCATGCTGCGCGCCACCGGCGGCATCAACACCCACCGCGGCGCGATCTTCAGCCTGGGCCTGCTGGTCGCGGCGGCGGCGCGGCTGCGCAGCCGGAATCAGGCGATGCCGGATGGCGTGGCGGTCTGCAACGCCGTCGGCGTCTGGCGCGATGCGCTGCTGGACGCGCCGCTGGACCCGCACAGCCACGGCCAGCGCATGCGCCGCCTGCATGGCGTGGCCGGCGTGCGCGAACAGGCGGCCGCCGGCTTCCCGCTGCTGCGCGAGGTGGCGCTGCCGAGCCTGCGCGCGGCGTTGCGCGCCGGCCTGGCGCAGGATGCAGCGCTGGCGCAGACCCTGCTGCAGCTGATCGCGCAGACCGACGATCTGAATCTGCTGCATCGCGGCGGCCGCGACGGGCTGCGCTTCGCGCAACGCCGCGCACGCGCGTTCCTCGAGGCCGGCGGCGCGGCGCAGCCGGATTGGCGGCAGCAGCTGTCGCGCATCGGCGAGGCCTTCGTCGCGCGCCGGCTTAGCCCGGGCGGCAGCGCCGACCTGCTCGCCTGCGCCTGCTTCCTGCAGCGCCAGGAGGGCGTATGAGCCTGGCGCTGCTGTGCCCGGGACAGGGCGCGCAACATCCGGCGATGTTCGACTACGTCGTCGGCGAACCTGCGGCCGAGGCGGTGCTGGCCGCGGCGGCGCAGGTGCTCGGCGCCGATCCGCGCGCGCTGGCCGGCGCCGACGCGCGCTACGACAATGCGATCGCGCAGCCGCTGGTGTGCGCTGCGGTGCTGGCCAATGCCGCGGCGCTGCTGCCGCAACTGTCGACGCCGGCGTTGCTGCTCGGCTACAGCATCGGCGAGCTGGCCGCGCATGCCTTGGCCGGCGGCATGGACGCGTCCGCCTGCCTGGCGCTGGCGGTGCGGCGCGCGCAGCGCATGGATGCGGCCAGCCGCAATGGCGACGGCCTGATCGCGGTGCAGGGTCTGCTGCGCGACGCGGCCGAGACGCTGTGCGTGCAGACCGGGCTGCATATCGCCATCGTCAACGGCGACGATCACCTGATTCTCGGCGGCCATGCCGATGCGCTGGCGCACGGCGAGCGGCAGGCGCGTGCGCAGCGCGCACGGGTCACCCGCCTGCCGGTGGCGGTGGCTGCGCACACGCCGTTGCTGGCGAGCGCGGCGCAGGCCTTCGCCGCCGATCTGCGCGCCGCGCCGCTGGCGGCGCCGCGCGCCACGGTGCTGGCCGGCATCGACGGACACCGCATCGGCGACCGCGACGACGCCATCGGCGCCTTGTCGGCGCAGCTGGCGACGACGCTGGATTGGGCCGGAACGCTGCGCCAGGCCGCCGAACGCGGCGCGCGCGTGTTCCTGGAACTGGGACCGGGCGGTGCGCTGGCGCGCATCGCACGCGAGTTGCTGCCGGAGTGCCAGGCGCGCTCGGTGGAAGAGTTCGGCAGCCTGGCCGCGGCGGCGGCCTGGGTGCGGCAGGCGGAGCAACGCATGCAGTGATGCAGCCGTGGCGGCGGGAGGGGGCGGCGATGGGAGCCGTCGCGCCGCAACGGCGGTAGGCAGTTGGCGAACGACCCAGGATGGCGGGTGGCCATTCGCGGCAGTGGTACGGATCCAGCAAGCTCGGGAGGGCGCATGAGTCCACAAATCGCGACGATCATCGGCTTGATCGTCATGTTCATCGTGGCCACGGCGTTGCCGGTCAACATGGGCGCGGTCGCGTTCGCGTTGGCCTTCATCATCGGTGGCGTCTGGGTCGGCATGGACGGGAAGGAGGTCTTGGCCGGGTTTCCCGGCGACCTGTTCCTGACCCTGGTCGGCATCACCTATCTGTTCGCGATCGCGCGCAACAACGGCACCATCGATCTGTTGGTGCATTGGGCGGTGCGCGCGGTCCGCGGCAAGATCGTGGCGATCCCGTGGGTGATGTTCGTGGTCACCGCGGTGCTGACCGCCTTCGGCGCGCTCGGTCCTGCGGCGGTGGCGATCATCGGCCCGGTCGCGCTGCGCTTCGCCAAGCAGTACAGGATCAATCCGCTGCTGATGGGCCTGCTGGTGATCCACGGCGCACAGGCCGGCGGGTTCTCGCCGATCAGCGTGTACGGCGGCATCACCAACAAGGTGGTGGAGAAGGCCGGGCTGGACGTGACCGAGATGGCGGTGTTCCTGACCAGCCTCGGTTTCAACCTGCTGATGGCGCTGATCTGCTTCTTCGCCTTCGGCGGCCTGGCGCTGTTGCGGCGCGAACAGACGCCGTCGCTGGCCACGGCCGAGTACGTGCCGGTGGGCGATCAGTCCTCGCACCGCCAGTTCGCGATCGAAGGCCATGGCGCGTTGCTGTCGGCCGGCGGCGGCACCTTGTCCACCGATCCGGTGGCGCTGGACGCGGTGAGCCTGAACCGCGATCGCGTGCTGACCCTGTTCGGCCTGCTCGGCCTGGGCATCGCCTCGCTGATCTACAACCTCAACGTCGGCCTGGTGTCGATGACCGTGGCGGTGGCGCTGGCGCTGCTGTCGCCGAAGGCGCAGAAGGGCGCGGTGGACGGCATCAGCTGGTCCACGGTGCTGCTGATCAGCGGCGTGGTCACCTACGTGGCGGTGCTGCAGGAGAGCGGGGCGGTGGACTACATCGGCAACGGCGTGTCCGACATCGGCATCCCGCTGCTCGGCGCGCTGCTGGTGTGCTACGTCGGCGGCATCGTCTCCGCGTTCGCCTCCTCGGCGGCGGTGCTGGGCGCGACCATCCCGCTGGCGGTGCCGTTCCTGCTGCAGGGCCACCTCGGCGCGGCCGGGGTGATCTGCGCGCTGGCGATCTCCTCCACGGTGGTGGACGTGAGCCCGTTCTCGACCAACGGCGCGCTGGTGGTGGCCTCGGCCGCGCCGGACGAACGCGAGTCGCTGTACAAGCGCTTCCTGATCTACAGCGGCCTGGTGGTGCTGTTCGGCCCGCTGCTGGCGTGGTTGCTGCTGGTGGTGCCGGGGTGGCTTTGAGGCCGGGATTGGGGATTCGGCATTCGGGATTCGTTAAAGCGGGTCGCGGTTGCTGATCCAACGTGAGTTGCACAAAAAAGCGCTGGCCCTTGGTCGGCGCTTTTTTGTGTGGGGTTCCAATCAGCGCATCTGCTCATCGCGCAGCAGATGCCGCTGTTACGAATCCCCAATCTCCAATCCCGAATCCCGGCCCCTCGGCAACGGCGCCGGCACATTCAACTTGCCGCCGGCGGCCACGTACATCGCCAGGGCGTTGCCCTGGCTTTGCAGGTGGCGGTTCATGGTGCGCTCGGCGCCTTCGGCGTCGCCGCGGCGGAAGCAGTCCATCAGTTCGCGGTGTTCGGACAGCGATTGCTGCATGCGTCCGGGCGCCAGCAGCTGGCGGCCGCGGTGCATCTTGAGGATGCGGTGCAGGTCGTGGGTGACGCGGATCAGCCACGGGTTGCCGGCGAATTCCTGCACCGATTCGTGGATCAGGTAGTTCTGCCGGTAGTACTCGGCCAGGTCGCCTTCGTCGGCGGCCTGCTCCATGCGCGCGTGCAGCGTTTCCAGCCGCGCCAGGCCGGCGGCGTCGACCTTGCGCACCGCCTCGTAGGCGCAGCGGCCTTCCAGCAGCGCCATCACCGGGAACAGCTCGTTGAGGTCTTCCAGGTTCAGCCGGGTCACGCGCGCGCCGCGGCCCGGTTCGATCTGCACCAGGCCTTCGGCGGCGAGCAGCTTCAGGCTCTCGCGCAGCGGGGTGCGGCTGATGCCCAGTTCGGCGACCAGTGCCGGCTCGTCGATCCACTCGCCCGGCGGCAGCACGTAGTCGTAGATCTTCTGCCGCAGCCGCTCGGCCACGTCTTCGTACAGCGCCACGCGCTTGCGCGGTGCGCGGGTGTCGGGCGCGAGAGTCATCGGCGGATCGGAACGCTCTGGAGCCTGTAACGGCGATGCAACCATTCTAGCGGCCGGCAGCAAACGCCGTCGGTGCGGCGTTTGCTGCCGGCACAGCCTATTTGCCCTTCTTCTTGTCCGGGCGCTGCGACAGCGCCGACGCCGCGGCGGTCTTGCTGTCCTTTCCGGTGCGTCCGTCCCTGAGCACCTTGGAGGCGGCCTTGCCCGCCTTGTCGCCGGTTTTCTCGTTGTTCGCCATGTGCGGTCTCCACGCTGCCGCGGTTGCGGCAGACCACTGCATGCGCCCGGCCACGTCAATGCCGCGTCACGAAAAAGCGCGGCGATTCACGCGGGTTTGCGCGCCGCCTGGGCAAGGTAGCGGCTGACCAACCAGGAGCACCCCATGACCCCGAGGCGCATCACGACCCGGCTTTCGATTCTCGCGGCGCTGGCCGCCGTGGCGCTGAGCGGCTGCGGCAAGCCGGGCGACCAGACCTCACGCACCGCACCGGCGACCTCGCCAGCGCCGACCGCGGCCCCGGTCGGCGGCGAAAGCGGGCGCGCGCCGATCGCTGGCGACGCTTCGGCCAAGGCGATGCTGCAGGTGCTGGAAGGCAATGCGGTGGCGCTGTCGCAGCAGGCGCTGTCGCGCAACGTCAGCGGCAGCGTCGCCGATTTCGCCCGCGAAGTGGTCGCCGCGCACCACGGCGCTGCGGCCGCGGACGCCGGCAAGGGCGGTCCCGGCGATGCGGAGAAGATCGCCGCGCAGGCGGCCAAGGGCCAGGCGCAACTGCAGGCGCTGGACCAGGAAAAGGACGATTCGGCGTACATGAACGCCTACATGGCGACGATGGTGCGCAGCTATTCCGATGCGCTGGCGGTGATCGATGCCGAGCTGGTGCCGGCGGCGCAACAGGAAGCGACCAAGCAGGAACTGCAGCAGGCGCGCAAGCGCATCGCCGAACAACTGGAGCGCGCGCAGGCGCTGGCCTCGGCGCGCTATTGAGCGTAGCCCCTCTCCCGTCGGGAGAGGGGTTGGGGTGAGGGTCCGGCGCGAAAGCGTCTCGCGGAGTTCGGGTGCACGAGGCTGCGCCCGTACCCTCATCCGCCCCTGCGGGGCACCTTCTCCCGGTGGGAGAAGGGGACAGGCACTAGCCCCTCTCCCGTCGGGAGAGGGGTTGGGGTGAGGGTCCGGCGCGAAAGCGACTCGCGGAGTTGGATGCACGAGGCTCCGCCCATACCCTCATCCGCCCCTTCGGGGCACCTTCTCCCGGTGGGAGAAGGGGACAGGCACTAGCCCCTCTCCCGTCGGGAGAGGGGTTGGCGCGAGGGTAAGGCGCGAAAGCGACTCGCCGATCAGGGGACGCGCAGCTTGTGCGGCGCCGGCCGCTCCTCGCGCCCATCCGGATGTCGCGCAAAGCGGTTCGGATCGCGGCCGTGCACCGGCGCCTCGTCCTGCCACGGCCAGCCGCCGAACTGGGTGCGGCGGTAGTCGGCCATCGCCTGGGCGATCTCGGCCTGGGTGTTCATCACGAACGGGCCATGTTGCGCCACCGGTTCGGCGATCGGCCGGCCCTGCAGCACCAGGAACTCGCTCACCTCCGCATCGCCGTTGACCAGCTCGACCGCCTGGTCGGCGCGCAACTCGATGGCGGCGTGGCTGGCGACAGTGCGTCCACCCACGCTCACCGCTGCGCCCTTGAAGAAGTACAGGCTGCGGCGCGTGCCGCCGCCTTGCGCGGCGGGCAGCGTCCAGCGTGCGCCGGGCGCCATGCGGATCGTCCAGATGGCCACGTCGGCGTCGTCCTGTGCGGCCCACGAATCCGGCGGCGGCGCGAGCGGGCCGCCGGCGGTGCCGGGTGCGGCGTCCACGGGGCCGACGCGGCCGGCCACGCAGGCCACGTCGGTGGTGCGGCCAGCATCGTCGGTGGCGGTGAATCGCGGCAGGTCTTCCGCCCAGAACATGGTGAAGTGCGGCGCCGCCAGCTTGCTGCGCGCCGGCAGGTTGAGCCAGATCTGGAACAGTTCCAGCGGGTTGGGCGCGGTGGTGTCGAGCAGCGGGAACATCTCCGAATGGACAAGGCCCGCACCGGCCGTCACCCATTGCACGTCGCCGGCGCCGAAGCGCGCCACCGCGCCGAGCGAGTCGGCATGGTCGATCAGGCCCTGACGCACGATGGTCACGGTCTCGAAGCCGCGATGCGGGTGGCCGGGAAAGCCGGGGATGCGCTCGCCGTGATACATGCTCCAGCCGTCCTTGCGGCTGAAGTCCTGGCCGATGGCGCGGCCCGCCAGCGACGCTGCCGGACCCATCGCGCCATTGCCGGCGGGGTAGGCATCGTCGTGGTAGACGCAGAACAGGAACGGGTCGATCGTTTCCCACGGAAAGCCAAGGGGCTTGATCTGGACGATAGGGTCGGTCATGGAGAGGTCCTTGGTGCGAACGCCGGCCGAGAGGGAGACGGCAACTCTTCCGATATGGGGCGGGGCCGATCGAACGGAAGGCCGGTCCGAAGGACATCCTGTCCCGCAGGAGAAACGCTGGATGCGCCGCCGCAGCATGCATGGCCATGGAGCAGGAGGCACGGGCGGCGCTCCATCCGCCGTTCGAGCGAACGGAGCCGGCATCGGCGCGCAACTGAATGCCGGCTGGGGCGCAGCCGGTCATCTACATCCGCGCTGCCCGTGCGTCATCGGACTGTCATCTGCCGCGACCAGCATCGCAGGCCTTTCCGATCCTGTGAGCGCCTGGTGCGTCCCGAACCCTTGCCGGCCCTGTCGCGGCTGTTCCTGCAATGGCGGCCGTCGCTGAGCCGTTATTTCCTGCGCCGTCGCGCTGCGGCATGGGATGCCGAGGACCTGGTGCAGGAAGTGTGGCTGCGCCTGCAGCGCAGCGAGGCGCATGCGCCGGAGATCGCCAATCCGGAAGCCTACCTGTTCACCATCGCCGCCAACCTGATGCGCGAGCACGCGCTGCTCAACCAGCGCAGCACGCAGCGCGACACCTGCCTGGACGAGGTGCTGGAGCGGCTGGCGGTGCCGTGCGAAGCCGATGCGCAGGTGCATCGCGCGCAGCGCCGGCAGCGCCTGGCCGAACTGATGGCGCGGCTGCCGCCGAAATGCCGCGCGGCGATGGTGCTGCGCTACCGCGACGAACTCGGCTACCAGGACATCGCCGAGCAGCTGCAGATCTCCAGCCACATGGTCAAGAAATACATCATCAAGGGCCTGGCGGTGTGCCGGCAGGGCATGGCGCGCTATGCGTGAGTCGCCGATCGCGGCGGCCGCCGCGGCCTGGTACCTGGCGCAGCGCGAAGCGCCGCTGGCGCCGGTGCAGCAGGCCGAGTTCCTGGCCTGGCTGCGGCAATCGCCCACCCACGTGGCCGAATACCTGGGCATCGCCCATCTGCACCAGGACCTGCAGGCCGCGGCGCACTCGCAGCCGGCCAGCAGCGAACAGCTGTGCGCGCATGCGCGCCACAGCGGCGCGGTGGTGGTGCCGTTGCGGCCCGAGCTCGGCCGCGCTGCGTCGCCGCGATCGCGCGCGGCGCCGGCGCGTACCCGCACTCGGCGCTGGGCGCTGGGCCTGGCCGCCGTGCTCGCGCTGTCGGCGGTAGGTGTGGCTACGCAACTGGCGATGCCGGACACGGTCCCGGCGACGGTCTACGCCGCCGGGACCGAAGCCGGGCGCGAAGTGGCGCTGGGCGACGGCAGCGTGGTGCGCCTGGACCGCGGCAGCGCCATCGCCGTGCGCTACGGCGCGCAGCGCCGCGACATCGCGCTGCTGCGCGGCAAGGCGCTGTTCGACCTCGGCCACGATCCGGCGCGGCCGCTGCGGGTCAGCGTCGGCACGCTGGTGCTGCGCGATATCGGCACCGTGTTCGGCGTCGATCAACATGCCGGCGGCACCCGCGTCACCGTGCTGCAGGGGCGCGTGCACGTGCTGCGCGGCGCGCATCCGTGGTGGCGGCGCAGCGCGCTGCCCAGCGAGGGCGCGCAGCTGGCGGACCTGGGCGGCGGCCAGCAGGCGCGGCTGGATCCGCAAGGCCAGTTGCTGGGGCTGGACGCGCACGCCGACATCGCCGGTGCCACCGCCTGGCTACCGGAACAGGTCGGCGTGCACGATCGCAGCGTGGGCGAGGTGGCGCGGCTGTTCAACGCCTACACCACGCAGCCGTTGCGCATCGCCGACCCGGCGCTGGCCGCGCGCCGCATCAGCGGCGTGTTCCACCTGCGCGATCCGGAGGCCTTCGTCGCCTATCTGGGCAGCCTGCCGAACGTGCAGGTGCACCGCGATGCGCAGGCGGTGACGATCCGCAGCGCACCGGCGCCGATGTAAGAAAAAATTCATGCAAATACCGGTAGCCGCGCGGCGCTGTGCGGCACTCCTAGGTAGGCATGGTCGTCGCGCTGCGTGCGCACGGCCGCCTTCCTCTCCCCTCCGGTAGCACGTCCCATGCGCAACACGCTCGTCGTCTCCATCGCCCTGCTGCTCGGCAGCACTTCTTCGCTGCCGGCGTGGTCGGCCCCCGTCGCCGCCTCCGCACCGGCGATCGCGCCGATGCCGCTGGACCAGGCGCTGGAACTGTTCGCACGCAACAGCGGCCTGCAACTGATGTACGACCCGGCACTGGCGGCCGGGCAACGCAGCAACGGCGCGCCGGCTGGGCTGGCGCCGGCGCAGCAACTGCAGAAGCTGCTGGCCGGCACCGGCCTGGACTACCGCATGCCGACCCCGACCACGGTCAGCATCGTGCGCAGCGCCGCGCCGGCGCAACGCAGTGCCGCCGCTCCGCGCGCGCCGCATGCCGCGGCCACGCCGGCGGCCGACAACGGCGACCGCGACGACGGCCCGCGCGAACTGGCGCCGATCAACGTCACCGCCAACAGCGTCGACACGCTGGCGCCCAGCGCCGCGCCGCTGGAGGCGAGCCAGCCGACCTCGGTGATCGACGAACGCTTCATCCGCGACGGCCTGCGCCTGAACGCGAACTACGACGACATCATCAAGTACGCGCCGAGCGTGGTCACCACCTCGCCGGAAGGCCCCGGCCTGGGCAAGAACGAAGGCATCAGCATCCGCGGTTTCCAGGACGGCCAGTTCAACATCACCTTCGACGGCATCCCGTTCGGCGACGCCAGCGACCTGCACCACACCACGTCCGCGTACTTCAACAACCACGTGCTCGGCCAGGCCGAGATCGACCGCGGCCCCGGCGGCGGCGCCACCATCGGCAACGCCACCTTCGGCGGCACGCTGGCGCTGCGCACGCGCAACCCCAGTGCGGTGGACGGCGTCACCGCGTACGCCACCGGCGGCAGCTGGGACACCTGGTCCACCGGCGTCAGCGCCGACGAGCACATCGGCAACACCCGCGTGTTCGCCGATCTGTCCAAGGAAGCCAGCGACACCTACCTGAAGGGCACCGACGACCGCCGCGAGCACGCCTTCGTCAAGACCGTCACCGAGCTGGGCGAGGCGACCACGCTGACCTTCGTCAGCAGCTACAACCAGGAGCACCAGAACACCGTGCAGGGCGCCACCCGCGCGCAGATCGAACAGCACGGCTGGCGCTACGGCCTGGGCAACGATCCGACCCTGCAGAACTACACCGGCTACAACAGCGCCGCGTACTACTCCAGCTTCAGCTATCTGGGCCTGAGTACGCGCCTGGGCGACTGGGAGCTCGACAACAAGGTCTACTACAACAGCTTCGACCACACCGCCGCCAAGAGCAGCATCCCCACCAGCGAGAGCGCCGCCGACAACGGCGTGACCTTCTACTCCAGCACCGGCAAGAAGCTGTCCAAGTCGGCTACCGACGTGCCCGGCAAGCTGTCGGACAACGATTTCCATGCCTTCGGCGACGTGCTGCGGCTGGCGCGCGATCTGGGCCCGGGCCAGTTGCAGACCGGCGTGTGGGTGGAGCGCAACCTGGACGAACGCGAGCAGTTGCCGGTGGACATGACCACCGGTGCGGCCAGCGGCACCAAGTACGGCTATCTGTACAACTACCAGCTGCACGACCGCACCGACACGCTGCAGCCGTACGTGCAGTACGACTGGAAGCTGAGCGACACGCTGACCCTCAGTCCCGGCGTGCGCTATTCGCGGGTCGAGCGCGAACTCGACGCGCAGCTCAACAAGAGCACCCCGCCGGCGCCGTCCTACACCAGCGCCAGCTACGACGCGACGCTGCCGTCGCTGAGCCTGCACGATGCCTTCAACGAGCACTGGAGCGGCTACGTGCAGGCCGCGCGCGGCTTCCTGGCACCGCCGATCGACGTGATCGAACTCAACGGCGCACGCGGCCTGCAGCCGGAGCTGACCAGCAACTACCAGCTCGGCACCAGCTACGCCGCGCGCGGCCTGACCTTCGGCGCCGACGTCTACTACATCGACTTCAGCAACTACATCAGCCAGACCCTGGTCGCCACCGACAGCGGCACCGAGAGCGCCTACGTCAACGGCGGCGGCGCGGTGTACCGCGGCGCCGAGGCCGAAGCCACCTATGCGCTGACGCCGTCGCTGAGCCTGTACGCCAACGCCAGCTACAACGAGGCGACCTACAAGCACAGCAGCACCCAGGTCGCCGGCACCCCGCGCGTGACCGGGGCATTGGGCCTGCTCTACAACAGCGGCACCGGCTACTTCGGTTCGTTGATGGAGAAAGTGGTCGGTGCGCAGTACGGCGTGGACAACACCACGGACGCCAGCGGCGCCACCGTGTTCGGCAACGACCAGCGCCTGGGCGGCTATGCCAGCCTGGATGCGGCGCTGGGCTATCGCAGCACGCATGGCCCCTACGGCCTGAAGGGCTACTCGATCAGCATGGACGTCAACAACCTGCTCGATCGGCATGCCCTGATCGGCTACGCCGGCGCGCGCTCTTCCGACAACCAGCCGCTGTACTTCGGCCTGGCCGGACGCGGCGTGTTCCTCGACCTGTCGCTGAAGTTCTGAGGCCGGCGGCATGCATGTTTCCATCCAGGCACCCATCACCGCCACGCTTGCGCGGCGCTGCCTGCATCGCGTGGCGGTGCTGTTGATGCTGGCCGCGGCGGCATCGCCGGCCGCGGCCGCCGGCGCAAACGCTCCAGCGCAAGTGCGCCTGACCATCGTGGTGATGCGCCACGGCGTGCGCGCGCCGACCCAGGATCCGCAGGCGCTGGCCAGGTACGCAGCGCAGCCATGGCCGCAATGGCCGGTGGCGCCGGGCATGCTCACCGCGCACGGCGCGGCGGGCATGCAGGCGCTGGGCGCGCGCTACCGGCAGCGCTGGCTGAAGGAGGGCGTGCTGGCGCCTGACTGCGGCCAGGCACAGGTGGTGCTGATCGCCGACAGCACGCCGCGCAACCACGCCAGCGCCGCGGCCTTCGGCGCAGGCCTGCAGCCGGGCTGCCGCGCCCGGTATCTGGCGCTGCCGACCGCACAGAACAATCCGCTGTTCCACTACGCGGCCGGCAAGGACAGGAGCGACGACAAGGACGACGACGCGGTGGCCGCGCCGCTGCATCCGGATGCGGCCACGCGTGCGCGGTTGCGCGCGCTGCAGCAGGTCCTGTCCGGCTGCCGGGGCGCTGCCTGCGCCGCGCAGGCGCCTGGCCAGGACACCCCGCGCCTGGACGATCCGCAGCGGCTGGACGATCCCGCGCAGGCGGCAAAGCTGCTGAAGACCGCCGGCAGCCTGGCCGAGAACCTGATGCTGGAATACGCGCAGGGCCTGCCGTTGGCGCAGGTGGCGTGGGGCCGCGCCGATGCGACTTCCCTGCAACGCCTGATCGGATTGCACAACGCCTCCTTCGACCACAGCAAGCGCGCCTTGCCGGCGGCGCGTGCCGGCGGCTCCAACCTGCTCGCGCACCTGCTGGCGACGTTGCAGGCCGCCGCCGGAGAAACCCCGGCAGTGGCGCCGCTGGCGCCGGCGCACACCCGCGCGCTGCTGCTGCTCGGCCACGACACCAACCTGGCGCATCTGGCCGGCCTGCTCGACGTGCCCGGCCCGGTGCGCGGCCAGCCCGATGCCTATCCGCCCGGCGGCGCGCTGCTGCTGGACCTGGTGCGGCAGGGCGGCCGCGACTATCTGCAACTGCGCAGCGTGGTGCCGACCTTGCAGGCGCTGCGCGACAACCGCTTCGACGGCGACCGGCTGCGCGAGCGGCGCTGGCCGCTGCCGGGTTGCGGCGGCCGACTGCGCTGCCCGTTGGCGGTCGCGTTGCCGGCGCTGCAGGCGCGGCTGGACCCGCAGCAGGTGCAGGCCGACGTGCCGGCGTTGACGCCGTGGCCGGTGCAGGCGGCGGCTGGCGACTAGCTAGCGCAGTCCTCGCATCGCGTTGCGCACTTTGTAGGAGCGGCTTCAGCCGCGACAGGCATTCCCGATAAATCCTGTCGCGGCTGAAGCCGCTCCTACAGGGATTTCACGGCATCCCTCCAGTTTCCGAGCGGACGGTGTTTGGTCCGGACGGAACCCTGCGCGCGCCATCACGGATCGCAACGCGGCGAAGGCCGATCATCGCGGTTCCCGCGCTGCGCGCCCGCGTGGCGCTGCGCCGTCTTTGCCCAGGTGCCCGCCATGTCCCCGATGTCCGCCGCTTCGCTCCCCGATTCGATGACCGCGATCGAGATCCGCCACCCCGGCGAGCCGGAGGTGCTGGTGCCGGTGCGCCTGCCGCTGCCGCATCCGGGCCGCGGCGAACTGCTGGTGCGGGTGGCCGCGGCCGGGGTCAACCGCCCCGACGTGATGCAGCGCCGCGGCAGCTATCCGCCGCCGCCCGGCGCGTCGCCGCTGCCGGGACTGGAGTTCGCCGGCGAGGTGGTGGCGATGGGCGAGGGCGTGGAGCGCTATCGGCTCGGCGATGCGGTGTGCGCGCTGGTCGCCGGCGGCGGCTATGCCGAATACGCGGTGGTGCACGAACGCAACGCGCTGCCGGTGCCGGCGCCGCTGAGCCTGGCCGAGGCCGCGGCGCTGCCGGAGACCTTCTTCACCGTGTGGGCCAACGTGTTCCAGCGCGGCCGCCTGCAGGCCGGCGAGACCCTGCTGGTGCACGGCGGCACCTCCGGCATCGGCAGCGTCGCCACCTTGCTGGGCGTGGCCTTCGGCGCGCGCGTGATCAGCACCGTCGGCTCGGCCGACAAGCGCGCGGCCAGCCTGGCGCTGGGCGCGCAGGCGGCGATCCTGTACCGCGAGGAGGACTTCGTCGCCGAGACCCTGCGCCTGACCGGCGGCCGCGGCGCCGACGTGATCGTGGACCTGCTCGGCGGCGACTACCTGCCGCGCAACTACCAGGCCGCGGCGCTGGACGGGCGCATCGTGCAGATCGGCATCCAGCAGGGCAAGGTCCGCGAGCTGGACCTGATGCCGCTGCTGGCCAAGCGCCTGACCCATACCGGCTCGACCCTGCGCGCGCGCTCGGTGATGGAGAAGGCGGCGATCGCGCGCGAGCTGGAGCAGCAGGTCTGGCCGCTGCTGGAACAGGGCCGGGTCAAGCCGCAGCTGGACCGTTGCTTCCCGCTGGCCGAGGCGGCGCAGGCGCATGCGCGGATGGAATCCAGCGCGCATATCGGCAAGATCGTGTTGCTGACCCAGGCCGGGGCGGGGCAATGAGACCCTGTCGCGGCTGAAGCCGCTCCTACAAGAGCGCGCCTGCAGGAGCGGCTTCAGCCGCGACAGATGCCCACCGGCCCCGTGCCGCTGGCCCTGTTCAAGCGCCACGCCGTATATTGCGCCGCACGCGCGGTGGTCCGCGCTTCACTGCCGGTCCCCCGCGTGCGCCTGCCTTCCCGTTCCGCCGTGCTGCTGTCGTTGTTGCGCCGTTCGCTGCTGCTGCTGTTCCTGTGCCTGAGCGCGGCGGCGAGCGCGCAGCCGCAGGACGAGCCGCAGGCGCCCGACCCGCAGGCCTTGCTGAGCGGCGCCGAGCAGACCCTGCAGGACGCGCGGCGCAGCGTGGACAACGCCGACGACCAGGAGTCGCTGCGCAAGCTGATCGGGCAGGTGGCCGATGCGCAGCGCGATGCCGAGGCCGCGGTCGCGGCGCTGACCCCGCAGCTGGCCCAGGTCGATGCGCGGCTGCAGCAGCTCGGCCCGGCGGCAGACGGCGAGGCGAAGGACATCGCCGCGCAGCGCAAGGACCTGGCCAAGCAGCGCGCGCCGCTGGATTCGGGGATCAAGCGCGGCAAGCTGCTGGCGGTGGAGGCCAAGCAGCTCGGCGAGGAAATCGAGAACGTGCAGGCCGAGCACTTCAGCCAGGAGCTGTCGCTGCGTTCGACCTCGCCGTTGTCGCCGTCGCTGTGGCGGCAGATCGCCAGCGATTTCCCCGGCGACCGCGATCGCCTGCTCGCCCTGTACCAGGTGGGCGCAAAGGCGCTGGACGACGCGATCGCCGAAAACGGCGCCGGCGCGCTCGGCATCGGCCTGACCATCGCGTTCGTGCTGCTGTTCCCGCTGCGCTACCTGCTGCGCTGGCTGGGCAAGCGTTACGCGATGTCGCGCGCGCCGGGCAGCCGCCTGCGCCGCTCCGGCCTGGCGTTGTGGTTCCTGTTGCTGGGCACGCTGACCCCCGGCTTGGCCGCACTGGTGCTGGCCGAGAGCCTGCGCGGTATCGGCGCGGTGCCGACCACGCTGGAGAGCGTGCTGCGCGGCTTCGTGGTGTACAGCTTCGCCGCCGCGTTCATGGGCTCGCTGGGCGCCAGCGTGCTGTTGCCGAACCAGCCGTCGTGGCGGCTGTTCCCGATCGACGACGCCACCGCGCGGCGCCTGCGCAAGTACACCTGGGCGACCGCGACGCTGGCCTGGGTCAGCAGCATGCTGCTGGTGATCAACCGCGCCAGCCATACCAGCGCCTCGGCGACGGTGGCCGCCGACGGCGTGATCGCGCTGGCGTACGCGGTGCTGATCTTGGCGATCCTGACCAGCCTGTCGCGGCTGCGCCGGCGCCAGTACGCCGAGGCCGCGGCGCAGGCGCTGGAAAACGGCCAGCCGCCGCCGCCGGGACAGCATGGCGGCGCGCTGGCGCTGGTCGGGGTGCTGGTGCGGGTGGCGGTGGTGGTGGCGCTGCTGGCGTCGCTGCTGGGCTATCTGTACCTGGGCCTGTTCATCACCCGGCAGATCATCTGGATCACCATGATCGTCGGCGCGATTCGCCTGCTGATGACCTTCGCCGACGATTTCGCGCTGTGGCTGTTCGCCAGCGAAGGCCGCATCGGCCGCGCCGCCAACGGGGCGTTCGGCGTGCGCGCCAGCCGCCTTGAGCAGGCGGGGGTGCTGACCTCGGCGGTGCTGCGCGTGTGCCTGTTGCTGATCGGCGTGGGCGCACTGCTGATCCCGTTCGGGACCAACGTCTCGACCATCACCGACTGGTTCTCGGTGCTGTCGCAGGGCATCCCGATCGGCAAGAGCCACCTGTACCCGGGCGCCGTATTGCGCGCGGCGCTGGTGTTGGGCGTGGGCCTGCTGGCGATGCAATACATCCATGGCTGGCTGACCGAGACCTACCTGCCGAAGACCGAACTGGACGACGGCTCGCGCAATTCGGTCAGCACCGTGGCCCGCTATGTCGGCATCCTGCTGGCCGCGTTGTGCGCGCTGGCGGCGTCGGGGATCGAGGTGGCGCAGATCGCGCTGGTGGTCAGCGCGCTGTCGGTGGGCATCGGCTTCGGCCTGCAGTCGATCATCCAGAACTTCGTGTCCGGGCTGATCCTGCTGGCCGAGCGCCCGGTCAAGATCGGCGACTGGGTCAAGATCGGCGACCAGGAAGGCGACGTACGCAAGATCAGCGTGCGGTCCACCGAGATCCAGGTCGGCGACCGCTCCACGCTGATCGTGCCCAACTCCGAGCTGATCACCAAGACCCTGCGCAACATGACCCTGGCCGGGCCGCTGGGCCGGGTGCAGATCCAGTTCGCGGTGTCGCTGGGCACCGACATGGCCAAGCTGCGCGCGCTGCTGCTGGAACTCTATGCCGCGCATCCGGGCGTGCTAGAGGAGCCGGCGCCGTCGGTGTTCATCGATTCCATCGCCAGCGGCCACGTCACCCTCAACAGCTTCGCCTACGTCGGCAATCCGCGGCTGGTCTACGGCATCCGCAGCGATCTGTTCTTCAGCCTGCTGCAGCGCCTGGCCGACGAGGGCATCGCGCTGGAATCGCCGCAGGAAGTGCGGCTGCTGCGCAAGGAGCCGTGAGCGCGGGCGGCGGCGCTTTCACTCTATGCCGGTCCGCGGCGCTGCCCGGCCGGGAACAGGTGCGTTCGCTCAGACGCTGAAGTTGAACGCGACCGAGATGCGCGGCCGCGACCCCGTAAACAGGCTGACCGAGTGCAGCAGCCAGGAAGGGAACATGACCAGCGTGCCGCTCTCGGGCGCGATGGAGGTCGTCAATCCGGCACTCAGGCAGCCCGCGATCCGGATCTTGAGTTCCGGGTTGTAGAGCGAGGGCATGACCCCTCTGGGGTCGAGAAACTGGAGTTCTCCGCCAGCCTCCTGGCCATCGTCGCAACCGTCATCCACCCAGTAGACACCCGACCAGAATGCGCCGGGATGCGCGTGTTGCGCGTTCGAATCCCCGGCATTGTTGACATTCGCCCATGCGTTTATCTTCCACTCGAACTCGGGCACGACCAAGCCGTGCTCCGGATGGTAGACGGCGGTCAACGCGTAGGCCAACTCCGTGGCGTACGCGGTCAGCGCCATGGAGCCTTCGCCGCCCCACGCGTTGAAGTCCGCACTGGACTGCCATCCCCCTGAATTGCTGTGGCGCACGCCCGCCGGATTATCGGCCCTGTTCCGATCGATCTCCTCTTTCAGCATTTGATTGAGACGTTCGGCCGCTGGATGCGCGATTTGAGCCAGGGGTGTGGCAAACAGCCGGTGGATCTTGATCTGCTCAGGGACAACGAGTTTCGGATGCAGTGACATGATCGAAGTTTCTGATATTTACTGACGTTTTTTCGATGCGTTAGCCTTGCGGCTTTGCCGGCGCTTGCTCGCATGGCATGGAAAATGTCGTTTTCCCATCGCGCATGCACAGGCCGCTTTGCTCCTTCGTCCATGAGCGTTGATCTGCTGCGCATTGATCCACGCGAAGCCGCAACGGTCGTCGCGATCGAAACCGCTACGCAGCAAGACGCCGGACCTCAGTCTAGCGGCATCATTCCGGTGGCGTGTGTCACCGGGCCTCGTGCAGGTCGCGCCACGCTTTTCAGCGGATGCGGCAAAAGGAAGGAGGCGAACGGCGTGCCCATGCATGGGCCGTGCTGCGGGGCGCGCCTGCGCCGGCGCGCCGCTGCCGTGCTTGCCCGCCGTTGGCCATCTGGCGGCCATCTGGCGGCCATCCGGCGGCGCGCGACCTGGCCGCGGGTCTCAGGCGACAAGCAGCGCCGCACCGGCTGGCGACCCGACAAACCCGGCGCGACCCATCCGGGCATCGGCGGCGCGGCCTAGCGCCGCCCGCGCTCTTCGCGGGCGTGCGCGCGCCGGTCGAACAGCACCGCGCTGGCGACGATGCCCAGGCCCAGCGCCACGCCGAGCAGGAACAGCACCATCGCGATGGCCGGATAGCCGAACAGCTTGGCGCCGGTGTCGATGCGCATCATCTGCGTGGAGGCCAGGATCAGCGCGGCGGTGACGATGCCGGCCGCGACGCGGTTGGCGATCTTCTGCAGGCTTTCCATCAGCCGCGATTCTTCCAGCCCGGCCACGCGCACCTGCAGGCGGTTGTCGGCGGCCAGCGACAGGATGTCCGACAGCTTGCGCGGGCCCTCGCGCAGCAGCGCCTGCATCTCCATCGCCTCGCTGGCCAGGTTCGCCGCCGACAGCGATTTCTTCAGCCGCGCGCGCATCACGTGCTGCAGCTGGTCCTCGACCACGCTGCGCGTGTCCAGATGCGGCGACAGCGCGCGGCACACCGCCTCCAGGTTCAGCAGGGTCTTGCCGAGCAGGCTCAGTTCCGGCGGCGTGCGCAGTCCGTAGGCGGTGGCGATGCGCACCAGGTCCAGCACCACGCGGCCTTCGGAGGTGGCGTCGTGCGCGGCGTAGCGCGCGATCATCTGCCCGGTCTCGCGCTGGTAGCGGTCTTCGTCGAAGTCCTCCAGGCGCGTGCTCAGCGCGATGGTTTCCTCGGCCACTTCCTCGCCGCGGCCATCGACCGCGGCGAACAGCAGCTTGAGCAGGCGCTCGCGCAGCTTCGGCGGCACGTGCGCGACCATGCCCAGGTCGAAGATCGCCAGGCGCCCGTCGCCGAGCACGCGCAGGTTGCCCGGATGCGGATCGGCATGGATCTCGCCGTGCACGAACATCTGGTCCAGGTAGCCGCGCACCAGCGCCGCGGCCAAGTCGTCCATCGGCTGCTCGGTGCGGCGCAGCCCGGAGATCTTGTCCACGCGCACGCCTTCGGCCAGCTGCATGGTCAACACCTTGCGGCTGCTCAGGTCCCAGATCGGCTGCGGCACCCACAGCTGCGGGAACGGCTTGAGGTGTTCGCCGAAGCGCGCCAGGTTCTCCGCTTCGGCTTCGTAGTTCAGCTCGGCCAGCAGCGCCTTGCCGAACTCGGCCAGCCAGTCGGCGAAGCGGATGCGCCGGCCCAGCCCGGTCAGCTTGTCGGCGGCGCTGGCGAAGCTCTTCAGCACTTCCAGGTCCGAACGCACCTGCGCGGCCACCTCCGGCTTCTGCACCTTGATCGCCACCGGCGTGCCGTCGCGCAACGCGGCGCGGTGCACCTGCGCCAGCGAGGCGGTGCCCAGCGGCGTGTCGTCGAACGCGGAGAAGGCCTTGTTGACCGCCACGCCGAGTTCGGCCTCGACGATCTCGCGGATGCGTTCCACCGGGATCGGCGCGGTGTTTTCCTGCATCCGCTCCAGCGCGGTGGCGAATTCCGGCGGCACCACGTCCGGACGCGTGGACAGCATCTGCCCGAGCTTGACGAAGGTCGGGCCCAGCGCTTCCAGGTCGGTGACGAACTGCTCGGGCGTGCCTTCCGGCGGCAGTTCGTGCACGCCGTCGGCGGCGTCCATGTCCATGCCGGAGAACACCCCGGAACTGCGGTAGCGCAGCAGCAGGCGCAGGATCTGGGTGCGGCGGCTGAGGCCGCCGACTACCTGCGTGGTCTCCGCAGCGTCGGGCGTCGCGCTCAAGGTCAGGCTCCAGGTAGGCAGGGAATGCGGTGACCAGTGTGGCCGGGGCGGGGTCGTCGCCCGGTGAATCCGCCGGCGGTGCGGCGGCATTGGCGACCGGGGGGCGGAGCGTGCCGGCGCAAGTGCGGCGGCTGCTCTAGACTTCCGCGTCCAGGCACAGGCTGCCGCTACCCAGGATTCGTCATGCTGTTTCCCTCCGCGCGCGCCGTTCCCGTTCCCATGCGTGCCGTGTGGCGCTGCGGCCTGGTCTTGCTGGGGGTGCTGGTGTCGGCGACGGCGGCAGCGGAGACGGATCGCCATGCCGACGAGGGTTTCGACGCGCAGGCGTTCGCCGGCAGCGAACACGTCACCTACAAGGTCCAGGATTTTTCCGACCGCTACCGGGCGACGCTGGAGGTGGAGGCGAACGAGGAGGTGTTCCGCCCCGGCATCATTCGTGTGTTCGCGCGCGGCGGCACCACGCCGCTGATCGAGGTGGCTTCGCCCGAACTGGTGCTGGACACCGACGCCAAAGGCGGCAAGGTCAAGGCCAACGTGCACGAGCTGCCGTACGGCGAGCAGAGCGTGCTGATCTACGACGATTTCAATTTCGACGGGATCAAGGACCTGGCGCTGATGGACGGGCAGAACAGCTGCTACCACGGCCCGTCGTACCAGGTGTACCTGGGTACCGCCGATGGCTTCGCGCCGAGCCCGGAGTTCACCGAACTGGCGCAGAGCAATTGCGGCCTGTTCCAGGTGGATGCGAAGGCGCGCGAGATCCACACCATGACCAAGGATGGCTGCTGCTGGCACCAATTCGCGGTGTACACGGTGCGCGACGGCAAGCCGTTGCTGCAGCGCGAGGTGGTCGACGACGCCAGGGCCGAGGGGCCGGGATTGACCCAGGAAACGCGCTACCGCGACCAGGGCGGCAAGCGCGTGGCGCAGGAGCACTACCTGTGGGACGAGGAGGGCGGCACGGCGCTGGGCACCCGCAAGATCCTGCTCGAATTCCGCCTGGCGCCGTCCGGCAAGCGCATCGTGGCGTTCGCCAACGATGGCGATGGCGCGTCCGGCACGCCGTACTACGCGGCGATCGGCGCGCAGCAGCAGGTGGAGCTGCTGTATCCGGATGGCGAGGAGGAAACCTTCGCCTACGATGCCGCGCGGCACACGCTGAGCTTCGCCCGCGCCGCCACCACCTATCGCATCGTCGGCGATGCCAAGGGCGTGCCGCAACGCATGGAGGTGGTCGTGCACGGCAAGACCCAGCCCTTGGCGCTGCAGCCAGGTTCGGTGCATGGTTCGTTGCAGGCGGTGGCGCAGGCCCTGCGCGCTGCGGAGGCGGCCGCGGCGCAGTAGCATCGGCGCCCGCGGCACCCACGCACCGCAGTTCCTTGTAGGAGCGGCTTCAGCCGCGACAGGCAGTCTCGGTAGAGCCTGTCGCGGCTGAAGCCGCTCCTACAAAAAAACGGCAGCGTTGGCCTCAGGTCGCAAAGCCGTCGCGCTTCCCGGCTC
>NZ_JAFIWB010000041.1 GCF_017163705.1 Xanthomonas bonasiae | reverse complement strand
GCGGCGTGGTTCATGGGGGGCGGATGGGCGGCGGGAGGCAGGCGTGTGCGCAGAAAGACGAGCGCCGGCTTCGGCGCGCCGCCGATGGTAGCCGAGGCGGTGGCGCCCGGCACCTGCCGGCCCGCGTGCGCGCGGCGAACGCGCCGGCGGTCGCCGCACCCGGACATCGGGTGTTCACGGACAGGCGGCGCAGGCATTGCTGCGTGCCCGGTCCGACCGGGCACGCTGTCTGGCGCGGCCTCGGCGGCCAGCGATGCAATTGCGCGCGCCGATGTCTGTTTGCGCAGACGCCCATGCGCATCCGCAAACGGCGCTTGCGCTGGCCGCGCGGCGTGCTCGTCCCGGCGGCGACGCTCGGATAGACTGCGCGGACTTGACGACGCGCAAGCCGTGTTCCTGCCAGCCCCAGTCGTGAGAATCCGCACAGGCCGCCTGCCTGTGTCTCACTTCATTCAGGGGTTTTCCATGTCCGCTTTCCCTCTTCGTGCCGCTGCCGTGCGCTTGAGCGCGCTGTCCGTCGGCTTGTCCATCGCGGTGTCGGCCGCGGCGCAGTCGGCTGCCGCCGACGATCCGACCACGCTGGACGCGATCAACGTCAACGCCGAACGCGCGGGCTCCTACACGGTCGAACAGACCGCGGCGGCGACGCGCCTGGCGCTGACCCCGCAGCAGACGCCGCAGTCGGTCAGCATCGTCACCGCGCAGCGGATCGAGGACCAGCACCTGACCTCGGTACGCGACGTGCTCGACAACGTCACCGGCGTGTCCTCCAACGCCTACGACACCGAGCGCGTATTGTTCTATGCGCGCGGCTTCCTGGTCGAGAACATGGCCTACGACGGCGTGCCGGTCGCGCCGGGGATCAACTCCGGGTCCGCCGATGCCAGCCTGGATACGGCCATCTACGAACGCATCGAGGTATTGCGCGGGGCCAGCGGCCTGCTCACCGGCGCCGGCAGCCCGTCGGCGACGATCAACTTCGTGCGCAAGCGCGCCGACAGCCGCACGCTGCAGGCCGACGCAGCGCTGAGCGCCGGGTCGTGGAACACCCTGCGCGGTACCGCCGATGTCGCCGCGCCGCTGGCGGCCGACGGCAGCGTGCGCGGCCGGGTGGTCGGCGCCTACGAGCAGGGCGATTCCTACCTGGACCGCTACAGCAAGAAGAAGACCGTGCTGTACGGCGTGGTCGATGCCGACCTCGGCGCGGCCACCACGCTGAGCGTGGGTTACGACTACCAGAAGAACCGGCCCAAGGGCGTGACCTGGGGCACCTACCCGGTGTTCTACGACGACGGCAGTTTCCTGGAGTGGCCGCGTGGCTTCAGCAGCGCCGCGGACTGGACCTACTGGAACACCACCACCGCCACCGCCTTCGCCGATCTCAAGCACCAATTCGGCAATGGCTGGCAGCTGCGGGCGCTGGCCAGTCACCGCGCCACCGACGGCGACATGGCGCTGTTCTACGTCTATGGATTCCCCAACCGCAGCACCGGCGAGACGCTGGAGCCGTACGCCTACCGCAGCCGCGACCGCGGCCGCCAGAACATGCTCGACGTGTACGCGTCCGGGCCGTTCCAGGCCTGGGGCCGCGAACACGAGCTGGTGCTGGGCCTGAGCGGTTCGCGCTACACCAAGCGGTCGTGGGTCAACGCCACCGAGACGCTGGCGCCGATCGGCGATTTCCTGCAGTGGAACGGCGACTATCCGTACCCGCAGTTCGCGGCCGACGCCGACAAGGTCACCGATATCCGCACCGACCAGCAGGGCGCGTATGCCGCCGCGCGCCTGTCGCTGGCCGAGCCGCTGACGCTGGTCGCCGGTGCCCGCTACAGCCGCTGGAAGAACGATACCGACGACCTGTACAGCGGCGTGTTCCGCCACGACCACCGCAAGACCGTGCCCTACGCCGGACTGATCTACGCGATCACCCCGGTGTATTCGGCGTTCGTCAGCTATACCGAAATCTTCGACCCGCAGGACAACCGCCGCAGCGACGGCAGCTTCCTCGATCCGGTGCTCGGCAGCAGCCGCGAGATCGGCCTCAAGGGCCGCCATCTCGACGGCCGCCTCAACACCGCGCTGGTGCTGTTCGACACCCGCCAGGACAACGTGGCCGAAGCCGACGTCGGCAAGACCCTGCCCGACGGCCTGACCCAGGCCTACGTGGCGGTGGACGGCACGCGCTCGCGCGGCTTCGAACTGGAAGCGTCGGGCGAACTGAGCGAAGACTGGAGCGCGTCGTTCGGCTGGTCGCATTTCGAACTGGAAGGCCCGGACGGCGCCGACCTGCGCACCGCGCTGCCGCGCACGCTGGTGCGCCTGTTCACCACGTACCGGTTGCCGGGTACCTGGAACCGGCTCAGCGTGGGCGGCGGCGCCAACTGGCAGTCTGCCAGCCGTGCCGCGGTGGATGGCCCCAACGGTCCGCAGCGCGTGGACCAGGCCTCGGTGACCTTGCTCAGCGCGATGGCGCGCTATGCCTTCAGTGCGCAGGCGTCGCTGCAGCTCAACGCGAACAACCTGCTGGATCGCAAGTATTTCGTGCTGGACGAGTACAGCAACCTGTACTACGCCGCCGGACGCAATGCGACGTTGAGCTTCAGCTACAGGTTCTGAGCCGCCCCGCGCTGCGCCGTCGTCGCAGCGCGGCATGAAGCGGCATGCGCGGTCGGCATGCGCTGTCGCGGCGCAGCGCCCGTCGCACGCCGCCCGCTTGCGCGGCTATTTTTTCAGTTCCAGCACCGGCACGAAGCCGCCGTAGATCATGCGCTTGCCGTCGAACGGCATCGGATTGACCGCCGGATCCATGCGCGGGTCTTCCATCATCTTCTTCATGCCGGCATCGCGGGTCGCCTTGTCCGGCCACTCGATCCACGAGAACACCACCGTTTCGTCGTCCTTGGCGTCCACCGCGCGGAAGAAGTCGGTCTGCTGGCCGCGCGACACGTCGTCGCCCCAGCATTCGAGCACGCGCAGCGCGCCGAATTCGATGAAGACCGAATCGATGCGGGCATGTTCGAGGAACTTCTCCTTGTTGGCCGTGGGCACGGCCAGCACGAAACCATCGACGTACGACATGGGAACCTCCGGGTGCGGCGCGCCGGGATGGGCGCCTTGTTGCATACGACGTGCGAGAAGGCGGGAAATCGACAAGCGATTGCCGAGTGGCAGATCTTGTCCGCCATGGCCCTGCGGCCATGTGAAGCCGTGCGATGCGCGAGGCGATGAATGCGCCTGCCTGGCGTCGCGTGGCGTTGGCGCACGGCGCGCGCGAGGCAGCTGGGCGCGAGCGCGCTGCTGCCGGTTCGCTAGCTCATTGGGTCGCATGGACGGAACGCCCCTGCGATTGCATCAAGGCGGGAGCGCGCTGGCGGCGTGCCTGGCGCAGTGGCGTTCTTCCATCGAACGCGCGAAGCCGTGCGGACCGGCCACGCACGCTGCGACGATGGACGCGGTCGCCGATATGCGCAGGCGTCGCCCAGGTGGCGGGCGGCCGCGAGGCGTGGATGGAGGACCGGGCTGGAACTACGATGGGGGCGCTTGGGTCGCGATGCATGCCACGCCAGCGATCGATGCGGTCAGGGGATTCCGATCCGCAGGACGCCCTCTGTGGGAGCGACTTCAGTCGCGACGGGCGTTACCGGGAAAGCGCGTCGCGACTGAAGTCGCTCCTACATGGACATTGCCGCTGGGTGCGCTGCGGAAGGGACCCTGGGCGGTCTCGGGCCATCGGCTCCGACGCGTCGCCGGGGGCAGTGGTTGCGCTGCTTCGTCGGTCGCGGTCGAAACCGCTCCTGCTGCGAGTGAAAGGCCGACGGAAACGCGCCGATCCGCACCCGGGCCGCCATCTCCGCGCAGGGCGGCACGTCAGTCCCCGCTGGCGCCACCCGGGCATGCGGCGGTCAGCTTCAGCGTGTAGGACTGCAGGTCCCAGCGGTGCTGCGGGCGATCGTCCGGCACGTAGTGCCACGACTGCAGGTAACCCTGTGCGCACGATGCGATGGCGATGCTGTCGCCGGGCGTGCCGGTCGCAGGCAAGGGCAGCGGCCGCGGCACCGCGCGGGTGGCGGCAGGCAGGCTCACGCTGTAGTCCAGGCTCACCGCGCTGAGCTGGTCGGGATCGCCCAGGCGCTTGCCGTCGATCGTCGAGGGATGCTGCACAAGCCACGCGCGGATCTGGCGCCACTCCGGCGTGTCCTTCGCATAGACGGTCTTGGTCGCGATCCGCAGCGGGTCCTGCTGCGCGCTCGCGCTGCCGGCGAGTGCGACCAGCGCCAGCACGGCGAGGCTTGCCAGCCGTTTCGGCCGCTGGCCAACGCCTGCCGCCTGATCGGTGCCGTTGTTCGACTGCATGCGTCCGCTCCTTGCCGATGGCCGTTGGGCCGAAAATACCATCGGCGTGGGCGGGCGGCACGCGGTCTGCGCGGCGCCGGCTGCGGCAGGCGCCCATTGTCTACGCGGCATGCGGCAGGACAGCCGCCGCATGCCGCGCCGCTTGCTCACTTGCCGGCGGCAAGCGAGGCCTGCAACGCAGTGGCCAGCGCGGCGTCGCCGTTGACCAGGTCGCTCCAGCGCAACGCCAGGCCCTTGCGTCGGCCTTTCTCGGCGAGTTTCAGGCCGTCCGGGTCCACGGTCAGCGTATACGGCCTGCCGTCGATCTCCAGTTCGCGGCGCAGCGGTTTGTCGAGTGGGGTCATGGGCGCCTGCCGGTTTTCACGATGCGCCGAGCGTAGCTGGGCCAAGGTGATGGCCGGTTCTGCAACGGCGCATGCGATGAAGACGCTCAAGATCGCCACCTACAACGTCAACGGCATCCGCAGCCGCCTGCCGCAGCTGTTGCAATGGCTGCAGCGCGAGGCGCCGGACATCGTCGGGCTGCAGGAACTCAAGAGCGTGGATGCAGGCTTCCCGATCGCCGAACTCCACGCTGCCGGCTACGGCGCGTTGTGGATGGGGCAGTCGGCCTGGAACGGGGTGGCGGTGCTGGCCAAGGGCAGCGATCCGGTGGAGAGCCGGCGCGGCCTGCCGGGCGATCCGCGCGATACGCAGAGCCGCTACCTGGAGGCGATGGCGCATGGCGTGCTGGTCGGCTGCCTGTACCTGCCCAACGGCAATCCGCGCCCGGGACCGAAGTTCGACTACAAGCTGGACTGGTTCGCGCGGCTGCAGCGGCATGCGCAGCAGTTGGTCGCACTGCCGCATCCGGTGGCGCTGATCGGCGACTTCAACGTGGTGCCGACCGATGCGGACATCTACAACCCGGCGTCGTGGCGCCGCGATGCGCTGTTGCAGCCGGAAAGCCGCCAGGCCTATGCGGACCTGCTTGCGCAAGGCTGGACCGACAGCCTGCGCAAGGTGCACGGCGAGCGCCGGATCTACACGTTCTGGGATTACTTCCGCCAGCACTGGCAGCGCGATGCCGGCTTGCGCATCGATCACCTGCTGCTGAACCCGCCGCTGGCCGCGCGCCTGCACGACGCCGGCGTGGACCGCTGGGTGCGCGACCTGGCGCATGCCAGCGATCACGCGCCGACCTGGATCGCGCTGAAGACAGATGCGCCGCGCGGCGGCGTCGCCGCTTCGACCGACAAGGCAACCGGCTCGGCGAAAACCGACCGGTCTGCGAAGACCGCGAAGGCGACGAAGCCGGCCAAGCCAACGCAGCCGGCGAAAGTCGGGAAAATCGCCAAGCCGCTCGCGCCGACGAAAGCGACCAAAGCGACCAAAGCGACCAAAGCGAAAGCGACCGGGGCGGCCAAAGCCGTGCAGTTGCCCAAGGCCAGCAAAACGGTCGAGCGGGCCGGGCAGGCCAGACCAGCGAAACCAGCCAAAGCCCCCAATGCAGGCACGCCAGCCAAGGCAGCCAAGGCGGCCAAGCCGGCGAAGCCGGGCAAGCGAGCGAACCCAACCAAGCGAGCAAATCCAACCAAGCGAGCAAGGCCGGCCCGAACGCCCTGACCGGCATTGCATGTGCGTGCGCAAATCGGCCCGGCATGGCGGGCGCGGTGCAGGGCTGCCTATACTCGAGGGCCGCTGCCGCCTGCCGTGCGGTACGCCGCGCTTGCCAGGTTGTCCCGGGTTTCTTTTTGCCACTTTCCGGAGTCGCCGCCATGAGCCTGCTCGTCGTCGCGCTGTTGATCGGGATCGTCGCTGGCCTGCGCGCGATGACCGCGCCGGCCGTGGTCAGCTGGGCCGCCAGCCTGGGCGTGCTGCCGTTGATCGGCACGCCGCTGGCGTTCCTGGGTTGGCGCTTCACGCCGTGGATCGTTTCGCTGCTGGCCATCGGCGAACTCGTCACCGATCAATTGCCGGGCACGCCCAGCCGCAAGGTGCCGCTGCAGTTCGGCACGCGCATCGTGACCGGCGGCCTGTGCGGCGCGGCGGTGGGCATGGGCGGCGGGCTGTGGGTGGCGGCGATGGTCGCCGGTGCGCTCGGCGCGGTGCTGGGCACCTATGGCGGTGCCGCGGCGCGTGCGGCGATGGCGCAGCGTTTCGGGCGCGATCTTCCCGCCGCGCTGCTCGAAGACGCGGCGGCGATCGGCCTGGGCGTGCTGGCGATGGCGCTGCTGCGATGAGCCGTCCCTTCGACGCGATCGTGGTCGGCGCCGGCCAGGCCGGACCGTCGCTGGCCGGGCGGCTGGTCGCGGCCGGCATGCAGGTGGCGCTGGTCGAGCGGCAGCTGCTCGGCGGCACCTGCGTCAACACTGGCTGTATGCCCACCAAGACCCTGGTGGCCAGCGCGCGCGTGGCGCACCTGGCGCGGTGCGCCGCCGACTACGGCGTGCAGGTGCAGGGAGAGGTCGGCATCGACATCGCGCGGGTGATGGCGCGCGCGCATGCGGTGACGCACAGCGCGCGCGACAACCTGGAGCAGTGGCTCGGCGGCATGCCCGGGCTCACCGTGTTGCGCGGCCATGCCCGCTTCGAGGCGCCGCAGCGGTTGCGCGTGGGCGAGGAGTGCATCAGTGCGCCGAAGATCTTCCTCAACGTCGGCGGACGTGCGCATGTGCCGGCGCTGCCGGGCGTGGAACGGATCGACTACCTGACCAATACCTCGATCCTGCAGCTGCAGGACGTACCGCGGCACCTGGCGGTGATCGGCGGCAGCTACATCGGCCTGGAATTCGCACAGATCTTCCGCCGCCTCGGCGCGCAGGTGACAGTCGTCGAGCAGCAGCCGCGCCTGATCGCGCGCGAGGACGAGGACGTTTCCGAATGCATCCGCACGGTGCTGGAAGGCGAGGGTGTGACGGTGCGGACCGGCGCGCAGTGCATCGCGTTCGCGCCGCATGCGCAGGGCGTGGCGGTGCAGGTGGATTGCCACGAAGGTGCGCCGCAAGTGATCGCCAGCCATGTGCTGCTGGCGATGGGGCGGCAGCCCAATACCGACGATCTGGGTCTGCAGCACGCCGGCATCGCCACCGACGCACGCGGCTACATCGTCGTCGACGAGCAACTGGCGACCAGTGCCGCAGGCGTGTGGGCACTGGGCGACTGCAACGGCCGCGGCGCGTTCACCCACACCGCCTACAACGACTACGAGATCGTCGCCGCCAACCTGCTCGACGGCGGCCAGCGGCGGGTGTCGCAGCGCGTGCCCGGCTATGCGCTGTACACCGATCCGCCGCTGGGCCGGGTCGGCATGACCGAGGCGCAGGCGCGCGCCAGCGGCCGTCCGCTGCTGTTCGCCAAGCGGCCGATGACCCAGGTCGGGCGTGCGCGCGAGAACGGCGAGACCGCCGGCTTCATGAAACTGGTGGCCGATGCGCAGACCCACCGCATCCTCGGCGCGGCGATTCTCGGCATCAACGGCGACGAAGCCATCCATGGCGTGCTCGACCTGATCAACGCCGGGCAGCCGTTCGAGACGCTGCAATGGGCGGTGCCGATCCACCCGACCGTGTCCGAACTGTGGCCGACCGTGGTTGGCGCGCTGCAGGCCGAGGCGGCCAGCGCGTAGCGCACGCGCCCGCCACCAAATATGTAGGAGCGGCTTCAGCCGCGACCGGGCGTTACCGGTAACGCCCGGTCGCGGCTGAAGCCGCTCCTACAGGGGATCCGATCGCCTTCGTTGCCGAAGGCGCGGCGAGAAACGCTTAGCGCAGCATCTCGGTGAACGCGCGGTCGGCCTCGATCACGTCCGGCAGCGCGGCGAACAGCGCGTCCAGGTCCACGTCGTCCAGCAGCGGGCCGCTGACCGCCTGCCGCGCTTCCGGGGTCGCGCCGCCGTGGCGCTCCAGCGCATCGGCGACCAGCGCCGCCTGTGCCACCACGCGCGGCATCGGTTGGTCTTCCGGCGCCTGCAGCGGCCGCGCCTGGAAGGCGATCGCGGTCTGGATCACCTCCGGCAGGTGCCAGCGCCGCGCCAGCTCGGCGCCCACTTCCGGGTAGCCGAAGCCCAACTGCACGGTCTCGTCGGCGGCGCGGCCGCTGGACGAGGCATCCGGATGCAGCTGCGCGGCATAGTCCGGCGCGCCGGTCTGGATCAGCAGCTCGCCGATGTTGTGCATCATCCCGCAGGTGAACGCGGTCTCCGCATCCAGGCCCTTCTGCCTGGCCAGCAGCCGGCACACGCCGGCGACCTCGAAGCTGTGCAGCCAGAACGCGCGCAGGTCGAAATGGGCCGGCGCATGGAACGCGTCGGTCATCGACGAGGCCAGCACCAGCGTACGCAGCGTGTTGAAGCCCAGGCGCAGCGCCGCGTCCTCGACGCTGGTCGAATCGCGCGCGCCGCGGAACCGCGCCGAGTTGGCCAGGCGCAGTACCTTGGCGGCGATCACCGGGTCGCGCTCGATGCTGCGCGCCACGCTGTCCAGGCTGGTGGTGGGATTGTCGAATTGCAGGATCAGCTCCTGCGCCACCTTGGGGATGGTCGGCAGGGTGTGCAACTGGTCGAACAGCACCTCTAGTTTCATGGGGACCTCAAAACGGAACAGGAGGGGGCGCCATCCGCGCGGGCGGCGGCGCTCGCCATGGGAGCGAATCCCGCGCATCGTAGACCGAATCGCGCCGGGCGGCGTGCACACCTGGGGGTATGGTCCGTCCTGATGGCACTGGCTGGACATGCCGCAAGACGTGTGGACAACGCGTTGCGGGAGCGGAGCCGGGCGGCCCTGGCAGGCGTTTCCGCTGCGAGCCGCTGCGAACGGGCGCCGACCGTCGATGCCTGGACCGGAAGACGCACGTCGCGTGGCGCTTGAGCGTGTGCGTGCGCCCGCGCCGGACCGCGAGCGTCGGTCGTCCGGCGGTCCCCCGTGGCGTGCTTCTCGCCCGTCGCGACACGAGTGCCCAGGGGTCGGGCTGGCACGAGCGCGAACACCGGCAGCGCCGCGATGCGATCGCCGTGGCCGGTCGTGAACGCGATTCGCCGAGCGGCGGCGGCCGGCCGCATCGTTCGCTGCCGAGCAGGCGGTCCGCGATGGCGGCCGGTGCTGCGCGTCATCCAGGTGTCACCGAATTGACCCAAACTCGCCGAACTGGGGAGCCGGTCCCATCGACCGTGCGGCCTTTCTCATCCGCGAACGCGGCAGGATCGAACGATGAAATACATAGTGCTGGCGCTGGCATGCGCCCTGGCGGCACCGGCGGCGCTGGCGCAGTCGGGGTATGTGGAGATCGAGCGCAAGTTGAGCGCCGAGCAGTTGCGCGAGGTCGGGCTGACTCCGGCGCAACTGGCCACGCTCAACCGCCTGCTGCGCGACGCCGAGACGCGCGAGGCGGCACAGGCCCCGGCGCGGCCCGCGTCGGCGCCTGCAGCGGCCGTCGCCGGCGATCCCCAGGCCGGGCAGGGCATGATGATCGGCCTGGACGACGGCCCGATCAGCGCCCGCGTGCAGGGCGAAGTCGCCGGCTGGGCGCCGGGCACCGTGTTCGTGCTGGACAACGGCCAGCAGTGGAAGGTGCTCAAGGGCAGCATGACCCTGCGCACCGCGCTGGCCTCGCCGGCGATCAAGGTCGTGCCCGGCATCGCCGGACGCTGGTTCCTGCAGGTGGACGAAGACCTGCCGAAGGCGCGGGTCTACCGGATCCGCTGAGCGCCTGCGGCCGTACCGCACGCGGCGCCTGGCTGGGCGCGCCTGCATTGCAGGTGCGCGGCGGTAGGGCCTCAATTCGCGTGTTCGAAGGCCTCGAGCAGCTTGGCGCCCAGCCGCGCGTCATCCATGCCGCAGTGGATGGTGTGCTCGTCGCTGTCCTCCCCGCCGTGGTGGCGGAAATCGACGGATGGGATGAAGGCCACCGTAGCGCCGGTCCATTCGACGCCCACGGCTGTTGCCTTCTTGCCGAGTGCGGCCCAACGCTTGACGCCGGCGGCGTGCAGGATCGGCCGCTGGATGCGCTGCCATTCGGACTGCGGCGGATGCGCGACGCCTTCGATCGAATGTTCGAGCGATTCCCGGATCGCGCTCGCCAGCCCGGCTGGATCGTCCGCACGGATGGAGAGAACCTCCCCATGCGCGATCCACAGGCCGGTGTCGGTCAACGACATCGCCTGAAGCAGAACGGTTCCCTCGATCCTGTAGGCGGCCACCTTCTTCATCCTGGCTCCGGGCGGTGTCCTGCCATCGGCCGCGGCGCGGCCTGCCTCACCCCGCCGCGCGCATCCGCAGCGTCAGCCCCTTGAGGAAGTTGCGCAGCAGCTGGTCGCCGCACAGGCGGAAGTTCTTGTGCTCGGGCTGGCGGAACAGCGCCGACAGCTCCGGCTTGGACACCGGGAAGCCGGCGTCGGCGAAGATCTGGTGCATGTCCACGTCCTTCAGCTGGAACGCCACGCGCAGCTTCTTCAGCACCACGTTGTTGGTGACCCGGGTTTCCACCGGGCGCGCGGGCAGGCTGTCGTCGCGGCCGCGGTAGTGGAACACCAGTCCGTCGAGGAAGTGCGCCAGCACCAGATCGCTGCATTCGACGAAGCCGTCCTCGTCTTCCTTCTTCAGGTAGGCCGGCACTTCGCTCTTGTCGATCGGGAAGGCGGGATCGGCGAGGTGGACCGTGTCCACGATCATCTGGTCGCTCAGGTCGAGCATGTAGCGGATGGAGCGCAGTACGTCGTTGTTGATCATGGCCGGTCCGGTGCTGCCGGTCGCGTCCGGCTGGGTGCGTAGTCTAGCCGTGTCATCCATCGCGAGCAGGCCGCCATCTGCCGGGACCGATCCGCGCGCCGTGGTCGCTGGCGTCCCCGCTGCGCCCTCGCCCGCACGTGGCCGCATCTCCACGTTTCCACAGCCCGCTGTTTCACAGGCGTGGCCGGGCTGCGTCTTTAGGGCTGGAGCGAATGCGCTCCGTCCCCATGGATCGCAGGAGTCGACGATGAGCAACTATCTCCCCCAGCGCAGCTACCGCCAAGGCAAGTTCGAGCTGGAGGTGTATCCCTACGTGGCCCCGCCGGACAACGTGTTCGAGGCACTCGCGGCGCTGCAATACGGCGCCGATTTCCGCCTGCGCTTCAGCCGTGCCGCGCCGCAGAGTGGGGATTTGGGGCTGATCCAGCTGATTCTTCCGCAGACCCGGGTGTTCACCCATACCGTGATCGGAAGCTGGAACGTGGACAAGCGCGCGGCCGATCCGGCGCAGCGGCCGATGCTGCGTTGCCTGTACGGCGAGCCGGACCACTTGGTCGGCCCGCATTCGGCCTACTATGAAGGCCAGCCCGTGCGCAGCACCGGCGCCACCGAGTGCAGCCTGATCGACACGCCGCGCGAGTTCAACGCCGCGATCGAGGCCGGCCGCTTCAGCGGCACGACCGAAACCCGTTTCGCCAACTATCTGGTCGACCTTGCGAGCGGCGAGGTGTACGACCAGGGCATCGTCTGGCGCTACCACGTCATCCAGGACGCGACGCATCTGACCCGTTTCGACCTCAGCATCGACCCGCCGACGCCGTGCACGCTGAAGACCAGCAGCGCGCACCGCGGTGCGCTCGCGCGCTTCCTGGGCATGGAGCGCGACGAGGTCACCAGCTTCGTGCGCTGATCCGCTGGATCGCCGGCGGCGTTTGCATCCGCGCGCGCATGCGCCCCATCATCGGCGCATGGACAACACGATTCCCAAGCCGAGCGCGATGCCGGCGCTCAATCCGCGCCAGGAACAGCTGGTGGCGCTGGTGCGGCAGCAGGGCTATGCCGAAGTGGAAGGGCTGGCCACACGTTTCGAGGTGACCCCGCAGACCATTCGCCGCGACGTGGCGCTGCTGTGCGAGGCCGGCCTGTTGCGCCGCTACCACGGCGGGGTCAGCCTGCCATCGAGCGTGGAGAACCTGGCCTACACCGCGCGCAAGGCGCTGCAGGCGCAGGAGAAGCGGCGCATCGCCACGCTGCTGGCGCAGCACATCCCCGACGACGCGTCGCTGTTCATCAACATCGGCACCACCAACGAGGACGTGGCGCGCGCGCTGATGGGGCACAGCGGGCTGCGGGTGATCACCAACAACCTCAACGTGGCGGTGATGATGAGCGCCAATCCGAGCTTCGAGGTGATGGTGGCCGGCGGGCGCGTGCGCGGCCGCGACCAGGGCGTCACCGGCGAGGCGACGATCGAGCTGATCCGCCAGTTCAAGGTGGATTTCGGCGTGATCGGCATTTCCGGCATCGATCCGGACGGCACCTTGCTGGATTTCGATTTCCACGAGGTGCGGGTGGCGCAGGCCATCATCGAGCACTCGCGGCAGGTGTTCCTGGCCGCCGACCACAGCAAGCTCGGCCGCAACGCCATGGTCCGGCTCGGGCCGATCGCGCGGGTCCAGGCCTGGTTCACCGACCGTGCGCCGCCGCCGGAACTGGCCGCGGTGCTGGCCGAGGCCGGCACCCGCGTGTTCGTCGCCGAGGGGGGCGCCGACGGCGAGGCCGAGGCGGACGTGGCGGCCGGCAGCCAGGCCGATCCGGACTGAGTGCCGCATCGGGGGGGGGGGGGCGAGCGGCCCAGCGACCTCGGCGAACGACACGGCGACCCCGCAGTTCGTGTGCGTTTATGTTCGTATTGTTTCGTTATTATGACGTTAAACTCTGCCGAGGGTCGCTGTCGGCGGGAGGTCTGGTGCCGGAAATGAGGCGGTTTGCACATGGCTATGCCGCGAACGGCAAGGCTTTGCGTTGACTCCACGCTGCACTGCAGCGTGCTATGTTCGAAAATGTTCGTTTACGATCTTTTCGTCCTTCGTCGTCGACCCGAGCGTTCGCTCGCCCGGGGACACGACGCTTCCGGAGTCAGGCAATGCGCGAGATCTACGATGTGCTGGTGGTCGGTGGCGGCATCAACGGCGTGGGCATCGCCCGCGACGCGGTGGGCCGCGGCCTGTCGGTGTGCCTGTGCGAGCGCGACGATCTGGCCTCGCATACCTCCAGCGCCAGCACCAAGCTGATCCACGGCGGGCTGCGCTACCTGGAGCAATACGAGTTCGCGCTGGTCGGCAAGGCGCTGGCCGAGCGCGAAGTGCTGCTGCGCCTGGCCCCGCACATCATCTGGCCGCTGCGCTTCCTGCTGCCGCACCAGCCGCACCTGCGCCCGGCGTGGATGATCCGCACCGGCCTGTTCCTGTACGACCATCTCGGCCGCGGCCGTCGCACCTTGCCGGGCTCCAGGCGCATGGCGCTGCGTTCGGATCCGGTCGGCGCGCCGCTGCGCGAGGAATTCCGCACCGGCTTCGTGTATTCCGACGCCTGGGTACAGGACGCGCGGCTGGTGGTGCTCAACGCGATGGATGCAGCGCAACGCGGCGCGCGCATCCTGACCCGCACCCGCTGCGTCGCGGCGCGCCGCGTCGGCGGCGTATGGCAGGTGCAACTGGAGCATGCCGACGGGCACCGCCAGGAGGTGCAGGCGCGGGCGCTGGTCAATGCCGCCGGGCCGTGGGCGGTGCAGTTCCTGGACGACGTGGCCAAGGTCGGCCACGACCACGCGCTGCGCCTGGTCAAGGGCAGCCACATCGTGGTGCCGCGGCTGTTCGAGCACGACCATGCCTACATCTTCCAGCAGCCCGACCGGCGTATCGTGTTCGCGATCCCCTACGAGCACGACTTCACCTTGATCGGCACCACCGACGTGGACTACCGCGCCGATCCGTCCGCGCCGAAGATCGATGCCGAGGAGACGCGCTACCTGTGCGAGGCGGCCAACCGCTATTTCCTCAAGCAGATCGCGCCCAGCGACGTGGTGTGGAGCTACAGCGGCGTGCGCCCGCTGCTCGACGACGAGGAGGACAACGCCGCCGAGGTCACCCGCGACTACCTGCTGGAACTGGACACGGACGACGGCGCGGCGCTGCTCAACGTGTTCGGCGGCAAGCTCACCACGTATCGCAAGCTGGCCGAAGAGGCGGTGGACCGGCTGGTCGCGCAGGCCGGGCGCAAGGCGCCGGCCTGGACCGCGCGCGGCGCGCCGTTGCCCGGCGGCGAGCGCCGCGACATCCGCGCGCTGGCGCAGGAGCTGTGCGCGGCGCGGCCGTGGCTGAGCGAGGCGACCGCGTGGCGGCTGGCACGCAACTACGGCACCCGTGCAGCGCAGCTGCTGGGCGACGCGGCATCGGTGCAGCAACTGGGCCAACACTTCGGCGCCGATCTGTACCAGGCCGAAGTGGACTACCTGCGCGAACACGAGTGGGTGACCCAGGCCGACGACCTGCTGTGGCGCCGCAGCAAGCTGGGCCTGCGCATCGACGCCGCCGGCCGCCAGCGCCTGATCGACTATCTGCAGCAGGCGCCGGCCGCGGTGGCCGCCGCGCCCGCATGAGCCGCGCACCGCGGCCGGCTCGCCCGCCATCGGGCGCCGGCCGTGCGTGCACAATCGCCGCGCGCATCGGCCATCGCCGCCGCGCGCGAACCTGGAAACGACCGTGGAGGGTGGCAGGCATGTGCAAACCGACGACCGGCATCGCCGGCAATGCGACGACAGCGACACGGGAGCCGCGGCCATGAACCGGCAACTGCTCGGCGAGCTGATTTCCGAAGCGGTGGCGATGGTGATCATCATCGCCTTCGGCTGCTCGGTGGCATGCATGTACGTGCTGTACGACCCCAGCCCCTACCAGCACGCCTACTGGGGCGTGTGCATGGCCTGGGGCCTGGCGGTGACGATCGCCATCTACGTCACCGCGTCGGTCTCCGGCACCCACGCCAACCCGGCGGTGACCCTGGCGCTGGCGCTGTTTCGCGGTTTCGCGTGGAAGAAGGTGTTGCCGTACTGGGCGGCGCAGGTGGTCGGCGCGTTCCTCGGCGCGGCCATCGTCTATCTGCTGTTCGCGCCGGTGATCGACCATTACAACCAGACCCAGCACCTGACCCGCGCGGCGGGCGGGGCGGCCGGCGTGTTCTTCACCGCGCCGGGCCTGGCGATCACGCCGATGCATGCGCTGCGCGACCAGGTGATCATGACCGCGTTCCTGATCTTCGGCATCTTCGCCATCACCGAGCGCTACAACGAGGCCGCGCCCGGCGCCAATGCCGGCGCGCTGATCATCGGCCTGCTGGTGGCGACCATCGGCGCCTCGATGGGCTACCTGGAAGCGTGGGCGATCAATCCGGCGCGCGATTTCGGGCCGCGCCTGTTCGCCTATTTCGCCGGCTGGGGATCCTCGGCGCTGCCGTCGGCCGACAACTACTGGTGGATCCCGATCGTCGGCCCGCTGGTCGGCGGCGTGATCGGCGGCGCCGCCTACCAGTGGCTGATCTATCCGTTCCTGCCGGCGCGGGTGAAAGCGCTCGAGGAAGAAGCGGCGTCGCGCCGGGCCTGAGCCGGCGCGCGGTATCCGGTGCCGGCGTCGCCGGCACCTCCCCAATCATTCCGGGCGCCGCAGCGCGCGCCTTACGACCCCGCAGGAGTCACCGATGGAAAAGAAATTCATCCTGGCCATCGACCAGGGCACCACCAGTTCGCGCGCGATCCTGTTCGACCGCAAGGGCCACATCGTGGGCATGGCGCAGCGCGAGTTCGGGCAGATCTTCCCGCAACCGGGCTGGGTGGAACACAACCCGCGCGAGATCATGACCAGCGTCTACACCACGATCACCGAACTGCTGAACAACCAGCAGGTGGACGCCAGCGCGATCGCCGGCATCGGCATCACCAACCAGCGCGAGACCGCGGTGGTGTGGGACCGCGCCACCGGGCAGCCGATCTACAACGCCATCGTCTGGCAGTCGCGGCAGACCAAGGACATCTGCGAGCAGCTCAAGGCCGCCGGCCACGAGGACATGGTGCGGGCCAAGACCGGCCTGCTGATCGATGCGTATTTCTCCGGCACCAAGGTCAAGTGGATCCTCGACCATGTCGAGGGCGCGCGCGAACGCGCGCAGCGCGGCGAGCTGGCGTTCGGCACCATCGACAGCTGGCTGATCTGGAACCTCACCGCCGGCAAGGTTCACGTCACCGACTACACCAACGCCTCGCGCACGCTGCTGTACAACATCCACGAACTGCGCTGGGACGAAGAGCTGCTGCAGATGCTCGACATCCCCGCCTCGATGCTGCCGGAGGTGCGCTCTTCCAGCGAGATCTACGGCACCACCCAGGGCCAGTATTTCTACGGTCATGAAGTGCCGATCGCCGGCATCGCCGGCGACCAGCAGGCGGCGCTGTTCGGCCAGGCCTGCTTCGAGCCGGGCATGGCCAAGAACACCTACGGTACCGGCTGTTTCATGCTGATGAACACCGGCGAGAAAGCGGTGGAATCCAAGAACGGCCTGCTCACCACCATCGCCTGGGGCGTGGACGGCAAGGTCGTGTACGCGCTGGAAGGGGCGATCTTCGTCGCCGGCTCGGTGGTGCAGTGGCTGCGCGACGGACTGCGCATGCTCGGCAAGGCCAGCGACTCGGAAGAGTACGCCGAGCGCGCCGGCGACAACGACGGCGTGTACTTCGTGCCGGCGTTCGTCGGCCTGGGCGCGCCGTACTGGCGCAGCGACATCCGCGGCGCGGTGTTCGGGCTGACCCGCGGCACCACCAAGGAACATTTCATCCGCGCCGCGGTGGAGTCGATGGCGTATCAGACCCGCGACGTGCTGACCGCGATGCAGGTCGATTCGGGCATCGAGCTGAAGGAACTGCGCGCCGACGGCGGCGCGATCAGCAACGACTTCATGGCCCAGTTCCAGAGCGACATCCTCGACGTGCCGGTGCTGCGCCCGGAAGTGGCGGAAACCACCGCGCTGGGCGCTGCCTACCTGGCCGGCCTGGCGACGGGCTTCTGGAAGGACCGTGCGGAGATCGCGCAGCAGTGGGCGGTGGATCGCCGCTTCGAACCGCGCATGCCGGCCGACCGCCGCGAGGAACTGTACGCCGGCTGGCAGCAGGCGGTGGAAGCGACGATGGGGTTCCGCATTCGCTAACAGTCGCCAACCCTTCCGTTGCTTCCTGTAGGAGCGGCTTCAGCCGCGACCGAGTCCTACCGGGACGCCCGGTCGCGGCTGAAGCCGCTCCTACAGGGGGTTGCGGGGCCTGACGCTACAAGTACTGCGTCGGCCCGCGCGGCCCCGGCACCGGGGCGTCGACGCCACCGACCGGATCGCTGATCGGCGGGATGGTCGGATCGATCGGCTGGTCGGGGATCGGATCCACCGGCCGGTCCGGCGTCGGGTCCACGCCGGGATTGGGCACCTGGCCCGGCACCTCGTTCGGTGGCTGCTGCGGATCCTGGCCGGGGTTGGGATTCTGCATCTGCATATGCGCCTCATGATTCGGGAACCAGGCTGCACCGTGCGCGCCGCCGCGAACGCAGCGCGTGAAGCCCGGGGCAAGGGCGGATGAAGGCGTGCAAGCGCTGCTCCCTGCAGATGGTGCTCCATGCCCTTGGAAAAGCACGGCATGCAGGCGGTGCGCTCGCGCAAGACGCGGCGCACGCCATTGGAATGCGCAGCTGCGGCAAAGCGTGATTGCTTCCCCAGCATGGCCACGCGGCCGCAAAAACCGCACGCCAGGCGTTGACCGAACCCGGCGCAGCTGCGCAGCCTGCAAGCGACACCGCACGGGATGCACAGCGCATGGCACGTCGTTTTCCCTGGAGTTGGCTGGCCTTGCTCGCGGCCTGCGCGCTGCTGGTGGTGCTGGCCTGGCAGAACCGCACGCTGCGCGAAGAGCGGCGCTGGTTCGTGACCCGCACCACCGAGCCGTACCTGGGCATGTATGTGCCGAAGATCGCGGCGACCGCGCTGGACGGTTCGGCGCTGACCCTGGGCGTGCCGGCGGCGGACGCCCAGGTGCTGTTCTTCTTCACCACCACCTGCCCGTACTGCAAGCGCTCGGCGCCCAGCGTGGTGCAGGCGGCGCAGCGCCTGGCCGAGCAGGGTGGCGGCCGCGTGCAGGTGCTGGGGGTGTGCCAGTGCAGTCCCGATCAGGCGCGTCGCTATGCCATCGAGCACCGCTTCGCCTTTCCGGTGACCACGCTCACCGATCGGCGCGCGCTGATGCTGTTCCGCGCGCGCAACGTGCCGCTGCTGCTGGCGCTGGACCGCGATGGACGGGTGCGCTATGCGCGCGTCGGCGTCTTCGATACCACGGAGCGGGTGCAGGACCTGGTGGCTGCAGTGCGACGCACGGAGGCGCCGGCGGCCTTGGCAATTCTCGAGGAGTGAAGACATGAAACAGCGTTGGACAGCGTTGCGCAACGGGATGGTCGCCGCCGTGTTCCTGGCCTGCATGGGCTTCGGCGCGGTGCAGGCGACCGCGGGCGACGGGATCGAGAAGGATGCAGCGTGTAGCGCCTGGGCGTGTCAGCAGGAATGCGCGCCGTTCGGCGGCGAGTTGGGGCCGGGCGGTTCCGGCAAGCCGCTGGTCTGCTACTGCTGCGGTTGAGCCAGCGCCGGGGCCGGCCGCGGCCGGCTCCGGCTTAACCGCACGCAGGCGCGCATCGCGGTCGTGCTGGCGACGCGGCAGGCGCTGCGGCATGCTGCTGCCGCATGCGGCGCTACGACCTGATCATCTTCGATTTCGACGGCACCCTGGCCGATTCCTTCGCCTGGTTCCTGGACACCATCAACGACGTCGCCGACGAGTTCGGCTTCCGCCGCTTCGAGCCGGCGCGGCTGCAGGAAATCCGCAGCCTGAGCGCGCGCGAGCTGATGGCGCGCAGCGGCATCCGCTGGTGGCGGGTGCCGGCGGTGGCGCGGCGCATGCGCGCGCTGATGGCCGCGCAGATCGAGCGCATCGCGCTGTTCGACGGCGTGGCCGAGCTACTGGACGCGCTCGCGCGGGCCGGCGTGCAGTTGGCCCTGGTGACCTCCAACAGCCGCGACAACGTCGAGCGTGTGCTCGGCGCCGAACTGACCGCGCGCTTCCGCCACATCGGCTGCGGTGCCGCGGTGCTGGGCAAGCGCCGCAAGCTGCGCGCGGCGCTCAAGGCGTGCCGGGTACCGGCCAAGCGCGCGCTGTGCGTGGGCGACGAGATCCGCGACGCCGACGCCGCGCGCCAGGCCGGCATCGCCTTCGCCGGCGTCGGCTGGGGCTACACCCTGCCGGCCGCGCTGCAGCCGCACACGCCGCTGCCGCTGCTGCAGCGTCCAACGGATGTGTGGGACCGACTGGGCCTGCCCATCCCGGCCTGATCGCGCCCCTGCCGCACCGCTGCGCCAGCCATCCCAGCTCCGATTCCGCCCCTGCCTGCTCGCAATCCCTCCGCGCCGGGGAACTGCTTCTAACCATTCCCGATTCCCCATTCCCGTCTCCCAGCCCCAATGCTGCACCGCGTCGTTGATTGTTCACTTATGATTGCTATATTCATATACGAACAGCCGGCAAGCGGCGCCAGCGACCAGGGCGACGCGATCCGGCCACCATCCGATCTGGCCCCAGGTGGGCGGAGGCGTGGCATGCGCAATCCCAGCAGTCCCCGATCCTGCAGGTCGAGCGGGCGCCTTGCGTCGGCGAACGGCCGAGGCCGATGCGAGTGAACGCTGCCATCGCCGCCACCGAACCCGGCCCGATCGCGCAGCGCCCTCTGGGCCGCAGCGAGGTGCGCATCGCCACGCTCGGCTTCGGCGCCGCGCCGATCGGCAATCTGTATGCGGAAGTGGACGATGCGGTGGCGCTAGCCGCGGTCGCCGACGCCCATGCCGCCGGCATCCGCCATTTCGACACAGCGCCGTACTACGGCTACGGGCTGAGCGAACGCCGGCTCGGGCAGGGCCTGCGCGGGCTGCCGCGCGCCAGCTACACGCTGTCGACCAAGGTCGGGCGTCGCGTCTACGACGACGCCGGGGCCGCGCCGGGCCGCGACGGCTTCGCCGTGGCCGGGCGCGGCGCCACGTTCGACTACAGCCGCGACGGCGTGCTGCGCGAGTTCGAGGCCAGCCTGCAGCGGCTCGGTACCGACCACGTGGACGTCCTGCTGCTGCACGACATCGGCCGCCTCACCCACGGCGAACGCCACCCGGCGATGCTGCGCCAGGCGCTGGACGAGGCCTTGCCGGCGATGGCCGAGCTCAAGGCCAGCGGCGCCTGCCGCGCGATCGGCATCGGCGTCAACGAGGAAGACATCGCGCTGGAACTGATGCCGCTGTTCCCGCTGGACTGCGTGATGCTGGCCGGCCGCTACACCCTGCTCGAACAGCACGCGGCGCAGCGGATCATGGCGCAGGCGCTGCAGCATCAGGTCGGCATCCTGGTCGCCGGCCCCTACAGCTCGGGCCTGCTCAGCGACGCGCGCGGCCCCGGCGACACCTACAACTACGCGCCGGTGGATCCGGCCACGCTGGCGCACGCGCAGCGCCTGTTCGCCGCCTGCGCGGCGCAGGGCGTGGACGTGGGCGCGGCCGCGCTGCAGTTCCCGCTCGCGCACCCGGCGGTCGCCGCGGTGGTCGCCGGCATGCGCACGCCGGCCGAGGTGGCCAGCGCCGCCGCGCGCCTGCAGGCGTCGATCCCGCCGCTGCTGTGGCAGCAGCTGCGCGACCAGGGCCTGCTGCAGGCGCAGGTGCCGACGCCGTGAACGTGGTCGATGCGCACGTGCACTTCTGGCAGCTGGCGCGCGGCGACTACGCCTGGCTGACGCCCGAACTCGCCGCGCTGTATCGCGACTTCGTGCCCGAAGATCTGATCGCCACGCTCGATGCGCACGGCGTGGATGCGATCGTCGCGGTGCAGGCGGCGCAGACCGAAGCGGAGAGCCGCTACCTGTTGCAGCTGGCACGCACGCAGCCGCGCATCGCCGGCGTGGTCGGCTGGATCGAGTTCGAGGCCGCCGACGCGGCCGCGCGCATCGCCGCGCTGTGCGCCGAGGGCGACGGCCTGCTCAAGGGCCTGCGGCCGATGGTGCAGGACCTGGCCGATCCGCAGTGGCTGGCGCGGCCGCAGCTGGATCCCGCGTTCGACGCGATGCTGCGGCACGACCTGGCGTTCGACGCGCTGGTCAAGCCGCTGCACCTGCCCGCGCTGCAGGTGCGCTTGCAGCGCCATCCGGCGTTGCGCGTGGTGCTCGATCATGCCGCCAAGCCGGCGATCGGCGGCGATGGTTTCGCCGCCTGGGCCGACGGCCTGGCACAGCTGGCGCAGCATCCGAACGTGCTGTGCAAGCTGTCCGGCCTGCTCACCGAGCTGCCTGCCGACGCCGACGCGACGGCGATCGAGCCGTACGTGGCGCAGGTGTTCGCCTGCTTCGGCGCGCAACGGGTGCTATGGGGCAGCGACTGGCCGGTGCTGACCCAGCGTGCCGGCTACGGCGAGTGGTTCGCGCAGGCGCAGGCGCTGGTCGCGCGCCATGCCGCCGGCCACGCCGCCGACGTGTTCGCCGGCACTGCGCGCCGTTTTTACCGTTTGTCCGACCCGATTCCTTCCCCCTGATTGAGAGTGCCCACCATGACCACGTCCGCATTCCTTCCCCGGAGCCGCGCATGAGCGGCCGACTGCAAGGCAAGCGCTGCCTGATCACCGCCGCCGGCGCCGGCATCGGCCGCGAGAGCGCGCTGGCCTGCGCGCGCGCAGGCGCGCAGGTGCTGGCCACCGACATCGATGCCGCCGCGCTGCAGGCGCTGGCCGCCGAATCCGATGCGATCGTCACGCAGACGCTGGACGTCACCGACGCCGCGGCGATCCAGGCGCTGGTCGCGGCGAACGCGCCGTTCGACGTGCTGTTCAACTGCGCCGGCTACGTGCACCAGGGCAGCATCCTCGACTGCGACGAACCGGCGTGGCGGCGTTCGTTCGCGATCAACGTCGATGCGATGTACTACCTGTGCCAGGCGGTGTTGCCGGGCATGCTGGAACAGGGCCGCGGCAGCATCGTCAACATGTCCTCGGTGGCGTCCAGCATCAAGGGCGTGCCGAACCGCTTCGCCTACGGCGTGACCAAGGCCGCGGTGATCGGCCTGAGCAAGGCCATCGCCGCCGATTACGTGGCCAAGGGCATCCGCTGCAACGCGATCTGCCCGGGCACGATCAAGACGCCGTCGCTGGGGCAGCGGGTCAAGGCGCTGGGCGGCGACGAGCAGGCGGTGTGGAAGAGCTTCACCGACCGCCAGCCGATGGGCCGCCTCGGCGACCCGCGCGAGATCGCGCAGCTGGTGGTGTACCTGGCCTCGGACGAATCCTCGTTCACCACCGGACAGACCCACATCATCGACGGCGGCTGGTCGAACTGACCGCCCACCTATTTCCCTTCAGAGAGGACCTCCCATGAAACTGCTGCGCTATGGCGAACCCGGCCACGAACGTCCGGCCCTGCTCGACGCCGATGGTCACCTGCGCGACCTGTCCGCGATCATCGACGACGTCGCCGGCGAGCACCTCACCGCCGCCGGCCTGGACAAACTGCGTGCGCTCGATCCGGCCACGCTGCCCAAGGTGGAAGGCGAGGTGCGCTACGGGCCGGCCGTGGGCCGCGTCGGCAAGTTCATCTGCGTCGGCCTGAACTATGCCGATCACGCCGCCGAGTCGGGCATGGCGGTGCCGGAGATGCCGGTGCTGTTCATGAAGGCCACCACCGCGATCAGCGGCCCCAACGACACCGTGACGATTCCGCGCGGCTCGAAGAAGAGCGACTGGGAAGTGGAACTGGGCGTGGTGATCGGCGATGTCGCCCGCGACGTGTCGCTGGAAGACGCGCTCAAGCACGTCGCCGGCTACGCGGTGATCAACGACCTGTCCGAGCGCGAGTTCCAGCTCGAGCACGGCGGCCAGTGGGTCAAGGGCAAGAGCTGCGACGGCTTCGGCCCGCTCGGCCCGTGGCTGGTCACCCGCGACGAAGTGGCGGATCCGCAGAACCTGTCGATGTGGCTGGAGGTCAACGGCCACCGCTACCAGAACGGCAACACGCGCACGATGGTGTTCGGCGTGGCCGAGCTGGTCAGCCACATCAGCCGCTACATGACGCTGATGCCGGGCGACGTGATCAGCACCGGTACGCCGCCGGGCGTGGGCCTGGGGCAGAAGCCGCCGATCTACCTGAAGCCGGGCGACGTGATGGCGCTGGGCATCGAAGGCCTGGGCGAGCAGCGCCAGGCCGTGGTCGCCCACCCGCGCGACGCAAGCTAAAGCCATAAAGCCCCTCTCCCCCCGGGAGAGGGGTTGGGGTGAGGGTACGAGGCGAAGCCACCTCGCCATCCATCCGGATGCGGTCTTCGCTCGCGCCACCACATCCCACGTGTGGGACGGGGCTGCGTGCTTTTGCTTCGTTCGTGTTCTGGATGGACGGCGGCAGTCGTGCACTCCCGCACCCTCACCCCAACCCCTCTCCCGGGGGGAGAGGGGCTTTTTCATCGCATTTTCTTTTTCTCTACCGCCTCACCGACCAGGATCCCCATGAGCAAAATCGTTGCCCTCGAGACCTTCGACGTGCGTTTCCCCACTTCGCGCGAACTGGACGGTTCCGATGCGATGAATCCGGATCCGGACTACTCGGCCGCCTACCTGCGCCTGCGCACCGATGCCGACGACGGCCTCGCCGGCTACGGCCTGGTGTTCACCATCGGCCGCGGCAACGACGTGCAGAGCGCGGCGATCGCGGCGCTGTCGCACCATGTGATCGGGCGCGACGTGGAAGAAGTCATCGGCGACCTGGGCGGCTTCGCGCGCAGCCTCACCGACGATTCGCAGTTGCGCTGGCTGGGCCCGGAGAAGGGCGTGATGCACATGGCCATCGGCGGCGTCATCAACGCCGCCTGGGACATGGCCGCGCGCCGCGCCGGCAAGCCGCTGTGGCGCTACATCGCCGAGCTGTCGCCGGAACAGCTGGTGGCCACCATCGACTTCCGCTACCTCACCGACGCGCTGACCCCGGACGAAGCGCTGGCCATGCTGCGCGCGGCCGAGCCGCTGCGCGCCGAACGCCTGCAGACGCTGCTTGAGCAGGGCTATCCGGCCTACACCACCTCGCCAGGCTGGCTCGGCTACTCCGACGAGAAGCTGGTGCGCCTGGCCAAGGAAGCGGTGGCCGACGGCTTCCGCACGATCAAGCTCAAGGTCGGCGCCAACGTGCAGGACGACATCCGCCGTTGCCGCCTGGCGCGCGAAGCGATCGGCCCGGACATCGCGATGGCGGTGGATGCCAACCAGCGCTGGGACGTCGGTCCGGCGATCGCCTGGATGCGCCAGCTGGCGGAATTCGACATCGCCTGGATCGAGGAGCCGACCAGCCCCGACGACGTGCTCGGCCATGCCGCGATCCGCCAGGGCATCGCGCCGGTGCCGGTCTCCACTGGCGAGCACACGCAGAACCGCGTGGTGTTCAAGCAATTGCTGCAGGCCGGCGCGGTGGACCTGATCCAGATCGACGCCGCGCGCGTGGGCGGGGTCAACGAGAACCTGGCGATCCTGCTGCTGGCGGCGAAGTTCGGCGTGCGCGTGTTCCCGCATGCCGGCGGCGTCGGCCTGTGCGAGCTGGTGCAGCACCTGGCGATGGCCGATTTCGTCGCCATCACCGGCAAGATGGAAGACCGCGCGATCGAGTTCGTCGACCACCTGCACCAGCACTTCGTCGATCCGGTGCAGATCGAACACGGCCGCTACCTGGCGCCGACGCTGCCGGGCTTCTCGGCCGAGATGCACGCGCAGTCGGTCACCCAGTACCTGTACCCGGACGGCCCGTTCTGGAGCGCGGACCTGGCGGCGCAGCAGGCATAACGCGGCAAGCGCGCGCGGCCCAGGACCGCGCGCGCCCCCTGTAGGAGCGGCTTCAGCCGCGACAAACGAAGCGGCGGACTCGACGGCTCCGGAAGCCGTCGGGACTGAAGTCCCTCCCACAATGCACCCAGCCGGCTCGCCGCAGCTTCCTGTAGGAGCGGCTTCAGCCGCGACAAACGAAGCGGCGGACCCGACGGCTCCGGAAGCCGTCGGGACTGAAGTCCCTCCCACAGTGCATCCAGCCGGCTTGCCGCAGCTTCCTGTAGGAGCGGCTTCAGCCGCGACAAACAAAGCGGCGGACTCGACGGCTTCGGACGCCGTCGGGACTGAAGCCCCTCCCACAGTGCACCCAGCTGGCTCGCCGCAAGTTCCTGTGGGAGCGACTTCAGTCGCGACGAACGAAGCGGCGGACTCGACGGCTCCGCAAGCCGTCGGGACTGAAGTCCCTCCCACAGTGCACCCAGCCGGCTCGCCGCAGCTTCCTGTAGGAGCGGCTTCAGCCGCGACGAACGAAGCGGCGGACTCGACGGCTTCGCAAGCCGTCGGCACTGAAGTCCCTCCCACAGTGCACCCAGCTGGCTCACCGCAAGTTCCTGTGGGAGCGACTTCAGTCGCGACGAACGAAGCGGCGGCCCTGACGGCTTCGCAGGCTATCGGGGCCGAAGTGCTTTCGCAGTGCCATTGCCTGCAGCGCACACACCCCTGTAGGAGCGGCTTCAGCCGCGACGCGCTTTACCGATCAATCTGTCGCGGCTGAAGCCGCTCCTACAGGGTGGTTTCGGCAGCGCGGGGAACCGCTTGCCTCAGTCGCGCTCCTGCCTCCGCGCCTGCGCCGCTACCGCCGCCTGCAGCGAAAAGATCTGCAGCGCTTCGCGCCATTTCTCGCCCGGCGCCGAACCCGGCAGCGGCTTCTGAAAGCGCCACATCAGCTCTTCCCACGCCTGCACGCGCGGATCGGCCGCATCGGCCGCGGCCTTGGCCGCGGGCGAATAGTCCGCGTCCACCTCCATCAGCATCACCAGGCGGTCGCCGCAGCGGTGGATGTCCAACTCGCGGATGCCGGCGGCGCGCAACGAGGCGACGATCTCCGGCCACACCGTGTCGGGGCGATGCCAGCGTTCGTATTCGGCGATCAGCGCCGGATCGTCGTGCAGGTCGAGCAGATAGCAGTGACGCGGCATCTCAGGCTCCCGCGACGGTGGCGCGCGTCGCGGCCGCGCGGTCGCGCGCATAGGACGCGAACACCAGGATCACCGCGAAGCACAGCGCCGGTACGGTCATCGCCCAGTGGATGCCGGCGCGGTCGGACAGCGCGCCCATCAGCGCGGTCAGTGCGGCGCCGCCGATGATCGACATCACGATCAGCGACGAGCCGAGCTTGCGTGCGTCGTCGTTCAAGCCGTCCAGGCCCAGCGCGAAGATGGTCGGGAACATCACCGACATGAACGCGCTGCTGGCCACCAGCGCGTACAGCCCGGTCCAGCCCGGCAACGCGATCGCCACCCCGCACAGCAGCAGGTTGAGCAGCGCGAACGCGCCCAGCAACACCGCCGGCGCCACATAGCGCAGCAGGAAGGTGCCGATGAAGCGGCCGGCCATGAACAGCACCAGCGACACGGTCAGGAAGCTGGCCGCGGTCTTCTCCGGGGTGCCCGGCACCGCGTCCTGCAGGTAGCGGATCAGGTAGCTCCAGATGCCAACCTGCGCGCCGACGTAGAAGAACTGCGCGACCACCGCGAACACGAAGCGGCGGTTGCGCAGCAGCGGGCCGAAATAGGCCTTGCCGCCGCTGGCCGCGGCGCCGCTGTCGCGGGTGACCGGGAAGCGGGTCAGCCCGATCAGCAGCGCCCACAGCACCACCACCGCGCCGATGATCAGATACGGCGTCTGCACCGCCGCCGATTCGGCGGCGAAGAAGCTCGCGCGTGCGGCCGGCGCCATCGCCGCCAGTTCCTGCGGCGTGTGCTCCACGCCGGACAGGATGAAGTGCTGGCCGATCAGCACGCCGGTGATCGAACCGAGCGGATTGAACGCCTGCGCCAGGTTCAGCCGCCGCGCCGCGCCTTCGGCCGGGCCGAGCACGGTGACCAGCGGATTGGCGGTGGTTTCCAGGAATGCCAGGCCGCTGGCGATCACGAACAGCGCCAGCAGGAACAACCCGTAGGTGTGCTCCTGCGCGGCCGGGTAGAACAGGAACGCGCCGGTCGCGTACAGCAGCAGGCCGAGCACCACCGCCGCCTTGTAGCTGAAGCGGCGCATGAACATCGCCGCCGGGATCGCGAACACGAAGTAGCCCAGGTAGAACGCGCTCTGCACCAGCCCGGCCTGCAGGTCGGACAGCTCGAAGGCCTTCTTGAACTGCTTGATCAGGATGTCGTTGAGGTTGTTCGCCATGCCCCACAAAAAGAACAGGCTGACGATCAGGACCAGGGGCACGATGGCGGTACGCGCCAGGCTGCCGGGCGCCGCTGTTGCGGTGTCGCTGCTGTAGTGCATGCCGCCTACCCCTCCCAGGATGTGCCGCGTCGCGTTGAAGTTGTCGCCGGAGCGTACTGCGGTCGCTGTCGCCATGCAAATATAAAATACGTGTTTATATTTGCATGGCGCGCCATGGCGTGCGTCGTGTCCGAACACTGGCGTGGGCGGTCTTCGCAGGCGACGGCGCAGGCGTGCACGCGTCGGACCTGGCAGGCCATGCGGACATCCGCGCGCCAGGCGCGGGCCGGTTTCGCCGCGCTTCTGTCCGCGGACATTCCCTGTACCCTAGCGCCCTTCCACCCCCCGCCTGGCCTCGACGGAATGACCACGCCCCCGCCCAAGTACCGTGCTCCCGCCCTGGACAAGGGCCTGGATATCCTGGAACTGCTGGCGCGCGACGCGAGGCCGATGACGATGAGCGAGATCTCGCAGGGCATCGGCCGCTCGCGCGGCGAGATCTTCCGCATGCTGCAGGTGCTGGAAGAGCGCGGCTACCTGACCAAGGGGCCGGGCGAGGGCGGCTATGTGCTGACCAACCGCCTGTTCATGCTCGGCATGCAGCAACCGCAGGTGCAGAACGTCACCGAGGCGGCGCTGCCGGTGATGCGCCGGCTGGCCGATGCGATCCGCCAGCCCTGTCACCTGGTGGCGCCGTCGGACGACCAGATCGTGGTCATCGCGCAGATGGACGTGCCCAGCGACCTGGGCCTGGTGGTGCGCCCCGGCCACCGCCGCCCGCTCGCGCATTCCACTTCCGGCCTGGTGCTGTTCGCGTTCCAGCACGAAGACGCGCGGGCGCGGTTGCTGCAGCGCCTGGACGCCGGCGACGTGGCCTACGACCGCGCCGCGTTCCTCGCCGCCGCCGCGCAGGTGCGCGCGCTGGGCTACAGCATCCACCCCAGCGAAGCGGTGGTCGGCGTGATCGACCTGACCGCGCCGATCCTGCAGCACGGCAGCGCCATCTACACGCTGACCGTGCCCTTCATCGAACGCCGCCCGCAGGAAATCGATGCGCAGGCGGCGATGCAGGCGGTGTGCGCGGCGGCGGCGGAGATCAGCGCGGCGTTGGGCGTGTAGGCTGGGGTACGCTGCACAGAGCGATAGGCCGCAGTCGTGCCGACATTGGCGAACGCCGTAGCATCACGACGGCGCGACGATCAGGGGGAGGGCTGCGCGTGAATGCATGGGACGGCATCGTCGTGTTCGCCATCGGTGTCGCGCTCGTGGCGCTCGGGCTGCTCGTCTGGCTGCAGCATCGCCGCGATCACCAGACGGAATGGTTGGTGGAGCAGTCCTTTCGGCGCATCTCCGTCACCAGCGACGGTGTTCTCCTCACCGGTGCGGATCTGGTCGTGGTGAAGAAGGTGCAGCAATTCATGGACGCCAACTACGATGCGTCCTTCATGTTCGATAGCGAGGCCATGAATGGCAGCAATGCATTCTGGTACTGCAGCGGACCCGGCGCGCGCTGGTTCCTGGCGATCCCGTCGGTCACCGCGCAGCGAGGGCGGGTCGACGTGCAGTGGGTCGTGCGTCCGCTGACCGAGCAGCGCATGCGTGCCGTGCTGCGCTTCGATCGCGAGGCCTACCGGCGCGCGTTCGGCGCACCCCCCGACAAGGTCTAGCGAACGCGCTGGCACCGAACCCGCAGGCGTCGTCCAGCTGAATCGTCGCTAATCCCAAACGCTGTTTCAGCGCGCCCGATAGCGCCTGTTGCACCGCAGCGTGCATTGGTCACGGTTTCATAATTATATCGTAATTACAATTTTGGCCGGCCCGCCAGCCTGCGCGGACCACCCTCCATTCGCCGACGGAAAGCCTTATGCCTCAGGACTGGAACACGCTCGCCGACAATCGCCGGCAACGCCTGCAGCGCGCCGAAGGGCTGGCGCGCGGGCGCCTGGTGGAGGCCAAGGACGCCGTGGCGTTGCTGGAGGCGGTGATCGAGCCGGGCGACCGCGTGTGCGTGGAAGGCAACAACCAGAAACAGGCCGATTTCCTCTCGCAGTGCCTGACCGAAGTCGATCCGGCACGGGTGCACGGGTTGCACCTGCTGCAGTCGGTGCTGGCGCTGCCCTCGCACCTGGACGTGTTCGAACGCGGCATCGCGCAGCGCCTGGATTTCTCCTTCTCCGGGCCGCAGGCGCTGCGCCTGGCGCGGCTGGTCGCCGACAAGCGCATCGAGATCGGCGCGATCCACACCTACCTAGAACTGTTCGGGCGCTACTTCGTCGACCTGACCCCGCGCGTGGCGCTGGTCGCCGCGCAGGCCGCCGACCGCCACGGCAATCTGTACACCGGGCCGAACACCGAGGACACGCCGGTGATCGCCGAGGCCACCGCGTTCAAGGGCGGCATCGTCATCGCCCAGGTCAACGAGATCGTGGACACGCTGCCGCGCGTGGACATCCCCGCCGACTGGATCGGCTACGTGGTGCAGGCGCCGCGCCCGCACTACATCGAACCGCTGTTCACCCGCGACCCGGCGCAGATCTCCGAGATCCAGGTGCTGATGGCGATGATGGCGATCAAGGGCATCTACGCCGAGTACGGCGTGGACCGGCTCAACCACGGCATCGGCTTCGACACCGCGGCGATCGAGCTGCTGCTGCCGACCTACGCCGAGTCGCTCGGCCTGCGCGGCAAGATCTGCCGGCATTGGGCGCTGAATCCGCATCCGGCGCTGATCCCGGCGATCGAGTCGGGCTTCGTCAAATCGGTGCACTCGTTCGGCTCGGAACTGGGCATGGAGAAGTACATCGCCGCGCGCGCCGACGTGTTCTTCGCCGGCCCCGACGGGTCGATGCGTTCCAACCGCGCGTTCTCGCAGACCGCCGGCCTGTACGCCTGCGACATGTTCATCGGCTCCACGCTGCAGATCGATCTGCAGGGCAACAGCTCCACCGCCACCCGCGACCGCATCGCCGGTTTCGGCGGCGCGCCGAACATGGGCTCGGACGCGCGCGGCCGCCGCCACGGCAGCAACGCCTGGCTCAAGGCCGGGCGCGAGGCGGCGCGCCCGGGCGAGATGCCGCGCGGGCGCAAGCTGGTGGTGCAGATGGTGGAAACGTTCCGCGAGCACATGGCGCCGGCCTTCGTCGACCGGCTCGACGCGTGGGAGCTGGCCGAGCGCGCGAACATGCCGCTGCCGCCGGTGATGATCTACGGCGACGACGTCAGCCACGTGCTGACCGAAGAGGGCATCGCCAACCTGCTGCTGTGCCGCACGCCGGAGGAGCGCGAACAGGCGATCCGCGGCGTGGCCGGCTACACCGCGGTGGGCCTGGGCCGCGACAGGCGCATGGTCGAGAACCTGCGCGACCGCGGCGTGATCCGCCGCCCCGAGGACCTGGGCATCCGCCTGCGCGACGCCAGCCGCGACCTGCTGGCCGCGCGCAGCGTCAAGGACTTGGTGCGCTGGTCCGGCGGCCTGTACGCGCCGCCGCAACGTTTCCGCAACTGGTAAGGGATGTCGATGGAAACCCTTCGCTATCGCTACGACGGGCGCCTGGCGCCGAACGGCCGGCGCGACCACGTGCTGGTCGGCGTGGTGTCTTCCGGCAATCTGGAAGTGCTGATCGAGCCGCGGGACCTGGGCGGCGCGATGCAGATCGAGATCGTCACTGCCGCCGACGGCTTCGGCACGATCTGGCAGGCGGTACTCGACGATTTCGCCGCGCGCCATCCGCTGCGCGACGTGCGCATCTCGATCAACGATGTCGGCGCCACGCCGGCGGTGGTCGGGCTGCGCCTGGACCAGGCGGTGGAAGCCTTGCAGGAGGAGGCGTGATGGGTTCGATCCGGACATCCGCAATCGCCACGCTCTGTGTAGGAGCGGCTTCAGCCGCGACAGTATCCGGAGCCGGCGATAGTTCGGCTCCGTTCGTCGCGACTGAAGTCGCTCCCACAGGTGATGTCGCTCGGTTTCTTCCTGTAGGAGGGGCTTCAGTGCCGACTGTGTCCGGAGCCTGGGACATTT
>NZ_JAFIWB010000040.1 GCF_017163705.1 Xanthomonas bonasiae | reverse complement strand
GAGGGGGGGACGGGCACACGGAAAACGACTGCCGTCGCGTGTCCGCAGCGGGCGCGCGACGTGAAACCAGAAAAATGAAGGACAGCAGATACCGGCGGGTCAGCGCCTCTTCAGTAATGTACGAACGCAGCGATAAAAGGGGCGTGAAACGGGTGGCTTGTCTACGCTGCGCCCGCCCGGTTACCGCATAGTGATTTCGCCGCAATACAGTGGGTTAGACCCGCACAGCCGATGAATCGTTTAGTTTCCTTTCCGGTGCCGTCATCCGCCACGCCGCTCGGCCTGAATGCGCAGGTTGCGCTGTCTTCATCGGGCCTGTGCTGCAATGCCGGCATGAACCCATCGGACCCAAGGATGCGACGCGAGCTGGACGGCTTCGTATTGGATGCCGTCCTCGCCGCGGCGCCGGACGGCGTGCTGCTGCCGCAGATCCGCATCTCGGACGCGAAGGGTGCGGTATTGAGCCGGCATGCGTTCGATGGCGTGTATTTCGGCGATGTTCGCGCCGGGGAGCACTTCGTCGCCGAACGTCTGGCGGCGATCCGTTCGGCGCAGTATGGGAAATTGGTGTTCGGCTGAGCCGCGGCGTGCTGTCCGCGGGCCTCGGGCGCAGGCCGTGCATCGGCCCTGCGTCAGTGCGCCGGCTGCAGGCGCTGCAGCGCCGCCAGCAAGCCGGCATGGCTGTAGGGTTTGGGCAGAAAGCCGGTATGCGTCGGCAGCGCCGCGGTGTCGGGATGTTTCATGCCGGAGGTGAGCAGGGCCGGAATCGTGACCGCACGCCGGCGCAGTTCGCGCACCATGGTCATGCCATCGCCGCCGGGCATCTGCACGTCGCTGAAGATCAGGTCCACATCGGGATCCTGTTCGAGCATGGCGAGCGCCTCGTGGGCGGTGCCGGCGGACAGGACCCGATAGCCGTCGGCATCGAGCATCATCCGAGCCAGTTCGCGAATCGTCTGGTCATCCTCAACCAAAAGAATGGTGGTGAGGGCGCAAGTGCCACGCATAATGCTGATACCGCCGCGTTTTCAATACTGGCAGCTTCACGATTCGGCGGTGAAGCGCTGGTGACGCTGCGGTGATGCCGATATGCTGAACCCACTCATCGCGAGACCCCGCTTGTCCACTCACGCCCGCTATCGACAGATCGTCGAACTCTCGCACGACTGCATCAAGGAGATCGGCCGCGACGGTGTCGTGCGATCGATCAACACGCGCGGCCTGCGCCTGCTCGGCGCGGCCGAGCCCAAGCACGTCGTCGGCCGCGCGTGGCAGGATCTGTGGCCGGAGGAGATGCGGCCGCTCGCGGAAGCGGCGTTCGCCGCCGCCTTGCGCAACGAGCAATACGAATTCTGGGCGCAGCGCGAAACCTTCGACGGCCGGCCACGCTGGTGGCACGTGCAGGCCAGCCCGCTGACCAACGTCGACGCCGAAGTGGAAAGCGTGCTGGTGATCAGCCGCGACGTCACCCAGCACCGCCAGATCGAGGAGGCCCTGCGCACCCTGGGCGACCTGCCGCAGACCGGCGCCGGCGTGCCGGTGCAGCGCGTCAGCGAGACGCTGGGGCAGCAGTTGCAGGCCGAGCACATCGAGCTGCGCGGGCAGCTGGACATCGCCCTGGCCGCGCAGCGCGTCGCCGAGCGGGCCATGACCCAGGCGCAGAAAGGCGAGGCGATCGGGCAGATGCTCGCCGGCATCGTCCACGACTTCAACAACATGTTGCAGACCGCGATGACCTCGGTGAGCATGGTCGCCGAGCATCCGCAGCGCCTGCAGCCGGACCAGCGCAAACTGCTCGGCATCGCCGGCGAGGCGCTGCAACACGGCGCGCGGATGACCCGGCGCCTGCTCGGCTTCGCCCGTGCGCACCCGGTCAAGCCGCAGTGGCTGGATCTGTGCGAGGTGGTCGCGCACATGCAGCCGCTGCTGGCGCAGGCGTTGGGCGGCGAGATGAAGTTGCAACTGACCAGCCTGGCCGGCGGCGCCACCACCTATGCCGACCGCAGCTCGGTCGAGCAGGCGGTGCTGAACCTGGCCTTGAACGCACGCGACGCCTGCCAATCCGGCGACGTGGTATCGATCCGCTGCGGCAACCTGCAGGTGCCGCCGGGTCAGGCTGCGGCGATGCGCCAGCCGGGCCGCTACGTGACCCTGTCGGTCAGCGACCAGGGCGAGGGCATGTCCGAGGACACCAAGTCGCGGCTGTTCGAGGCCTATTTCACCACCAAGCCCGAGGGCAAGGGCACCGGCCTGGGCCTGGCCCAGGTCTACGGCCTGGTGCGCCAGGCCGGCGGCTTCGTCGACGTGGACTCCGAACTGGGGCGCGGCACCACCATCACCCTGGCGTTCCCCTATGTCGCCGAAGCGCCGCCGGGCGAGGGCGGCGACAGCGCGGCATTGCCCTCGCCGGCCTGAGCCAGAGGCTTGGCGTGTCGGCAGCAGTTCGCTCCGCCTGACCGCTTGCGCGCGGTATAGCCGGCGCACCGCGCTGCTGGCGCGACGCGTGCAAACCGCGCCAGCAGCGGCGCCCGATGCATTCGGCCGCCTGCGGCAGCACCGAGTCGAACCCGGCACCGGCGTTGCCGCGCAACGATTGCGTCGGGCGTCGCGCGGTCCTTCAGCGCGGTCGCGCGCCGGCACGGCAGGCCTGGCGGCTGCGACGGTGAGGTAACGCGACCTTTGCACGAGGCGCTTGCTGGAGCGCGCATCTCTCCGCTGTCCTAGGCGAATCGCGGTTCCGATCCGCCGCGTTTCGAACCGCATGGCCTGCCCGCCGCACGCTTCTGCGCGTGCAACGAAACGCCGCTTGGCGCTGGCGAATGGCTGAACGGACCTGCTGGCGGCGGCGTGGCGCGCGCTCGGCCATCTTCGCGAAAGCTTACTATTTAGGGTTTACAGTGGCGGCCGTATTTTGCCCGCCCGACAGGAGAGAACGTGGGTACGAGTGGCAATGACAGCAGAACGGTGCCGATTACGGCGCCAGCGCGCGCGGTGGCGCGCCCGTGCGGAATTCCCAGGTCGCGTCGCTGCGCTGTCCGACGAGGCTGGCGGAACGCATGAGCATGGTCGCCCCCACACCGACCCTGCCCGATTCCGTTGTGCTCGATGCCGGCCATGCGGTGCTGCCGCCCGAGGCGCCGTTGCCGATGCCGGTGCAATCGCTGCGCCAGGGCAAACTGCGCAACACGCGCCTGCCCAGCACCCCGCCCGGCATGTTCTGGCGGCGGCTGTACGTGTTCGGCAGTACCGCGCTGATGACCGCCTACGCCAGCGTGCTGATCGGCAAGGTGCTGCTGATCGGCGGGGTCAGCGTGCTCGAAGCCTGCCTGATGGCGCTGTTCATTCCCCTGTTCGCATGGATCGCGTTTTCGTTCGTCAGTGCGCTGGCCGGATTCGTGACCCTGGTGTTCGGCGGCGGGCGCAAGCTCGGCATCGATCCGGACGCGCCGCTGCCGCTGGTGCGCAGCCGCACCGCCTTGCTGATGCCCACCTACAACGAGGATCCGCACCGGCTGATGGCCGGACTGCAGGCGATCTACGAATCGGTCGAGGCCACCGGCCAGATCGAGCACTTCGATTTCTTCATCCTCAGCGATACCACGCGCGCCGCGGTCGGTGCCGAGGAAGAGCAGGTCTACGCCGAACTGGTCGAACGCACCGGCGGCCAGGGCCGCATCTACTACCGGCGCCGTGCCGACAACGCCGAGCGCAAGGCCGGCAACATCGCCGACTGGGTGCGCCGTTTCGGCGGCGCCTATCCGCAGATGCTGATCCTGGACGCGGACAGCCTGATGACCGGCGAGACCATCGTGCGCCTGGTCGCGGGCATGGAAAACAATCCCGACGTGGGCCTGATCCAGACCCTGCCGGAAGTGGTCAACGGCAACAGCCTGTTCGCGCGCATGCAGCAGTTCGGCGGCCGCGTCTACGGCCCGGTGATCGCCTACGGCGTGGCCTGGTGGCACGGTTCGGAGAGCAACTACTGGGGCCACAACGCGGTGATGCGCACCCAGGCCTTCGCCGAACAGGCCGGCCTGCCGGCGTTGCCCGGGCGCAAGCCGTTCGGCGGCCACGTGCTCAGCCACGATTTCGTCGAGGCCGCGCTGATGCGCCGCGGCGGCTGGGCCACGCACATGGTGCCGTACCTGCAGGGCAGCTACGAGGAGGGCCCGCCGACGCTGACCGACCTGCTGGTGCGCGACCGCCGCTGGTGCCAGGGCAACCTGCAGCACTCCAAGGTGGTCTTCGCGCGCGGCCTGCACTGGATCAGCCGCATGCACATGATGATCGGCATCGGCCATTACTTCACCGCGCCGATGTGGGGCCTGCTGATGCTGATCGGCATCGCGATCCCGCTGCAGAGCAATGGCATCGACCTGGTCGCCACGGTGGTGTCGCCGTTCTCGCCGGCGCGCTACTGGCACCAGCAGGACTCGACCCGGGTGTTCTGGGTGTTCGCGGTGACCATGTTCGTGCTGCTGGCGCCGAAGGTGCTGGGCTACTTCGCGATGCTGCTGAAACCCGAGGAGCGGCGCGGCTGCGGCGGTGCGCTGCGCGCGCTGCTGAGCATGCTGCTGGAAACCGTGCTGGCGGCGCTGATGGCGCCGGTGGTGATGTACGTGCAGTCGCGCGGCGTGGCCGAGGTGCTGGCCGGCAAGGATTCGGGCTGGGACGCGCAGCAGCGCGACGACGGCCGCCTGTCGTGGCTGGCGTTGGCGCGCAGCTATGGCGGGCTCAGCGCGTTCGGGCTGCTGATGGGCGGGATGGCCTATGTGGTGTCGCCGTCGCTGGCGGCGTGGATGGCGCCGGTGGTGATCGGCATGGCGCTGGCGATTCCGGTGGTGGCGGTGAGTTCCTCGCGCGCGGCCGGGTTGTGGCTGCGCCAGCTGCGCATCCTGGCCATTCCCGAAGAGCAGAAACCGCCGGCGGTGCTGCTGCGCGCGGGCGAATTGCGCCGCGCCGCCGCCGCGCGCCGCGCCGCCGGCTGACCCGGCGGCAGACGCGGCAGGCATAATGCGCCCCATCTCGATGGGGACCGCACGCATGCTGGAAACAGTGGAACACGAAACCGCCGCTTCGCCGGCGTGGACCGTCCTGTGGCTGCACGGACTCGGCGCCGACGGCCACGACTTCGCGCCGCTTGTGCCGGAGCTGCTGCGGCCGGGCTGGCCGGCGTTGCGCTTCGTGTTTCCGCATGCGCCGGTGCGCGCGGTGACGATCAACAACGGCGTGCGCATGCGCGCCTGGTACGACATCGTCAGTCCCGATTTCTCCAATCGCGCCGACAGCGCCGGCGTTGCCGCATCGGTCGCGCAGGTCGAGGAACTGATCGCGCGCGAACACGCGCGCGGCGTGCCCGCCGAGCGCCTGCTGCTGGCCGGTTTCTCGCAGGGCGGGGCAATCACGCTGGCGACGGGGCTGCGCCGCGAACGGCCGCTGGCCGGGCTGATCGCGCTGTCCACCTACCTGCCGGAGGTGGCCGACGTGGCCCGCTGGCATGCGCCGGCGGCGCTGTCGCAGCCGCTGTTCATGGCCCACGGCCAGGGCGACCCGGTGATCCCGCAGCCCTATGCCGAGCAGACCGCGCAGGCGCTGCAGGCGCTGGGCATGCCGGTGCAGTGGCAGCGCTATCCGATGGCGCACCAGGTCTGCGCCGAAGAGATCGCCGATCTGCAGGACTGGATGAGCGCGCGCTTCGCCGCCGGCTGAGGCGCGGCGGCGGCGCCGTGCCGCGTGCGCCGGAGCCGAGGCCACAGTCGCTGCGGCGCGGATGACGGCCCGCCGGCAGCGGGGCTACTATGCGGCGAGACCGCGCTCCAGCCCACTGAGGTGACGTACGTGAAGGTGGTGATCGCCGACGACGAACCCCTGGCACGCGAGCGCTTGCGCGCGCTGTTGGCCGAGCATGCCGGCGTCGAGGTGGTGGCCGAGGCCGGCAATGGCCTGGAAACGCTGCGTGCCTGCGCCGAGCTGCGTCCGGATCTGGTGCTGCTGGACATCGCCATGCCCGGCGTCGACGGGTTGGAGACCGCGCGCCACCTGGCCAGCTTCGAGCCGCGCCCGGCGGTGGTGTTCTGCACCGCCTACGATGCGCACGCGCTGTCCGCGTTCGAGGCCGCGGCGATCGACTACCTGATGAAACCGGTGCGCGCCGAGCGGCTGGCGGCGGCGCTGGAGCGCGCGCGCACCTTCATGGCCGGTCGCGGCAGCGCCGCGGCGGTGTCGTCGGCGCAGCGCCGCAGCCATCTGTGCGCGCGCCTGCGCGGCAGCCTGCGGCTGATCCCGGTCGACGACATCCACTATCTGCAGGCCGAGGAAAAGTACGTGGTGGTGCATCACGCGCGCGGCGAGGACCTGATCGAGGAGTCGCTGAAGTCGCTGGAAGAGGAGTTCGCCGAGCGCTTCGTGCGCATCCACCGCAACTGCCTGGTCGCGCGCCACGAACTGGTCGAGCTGCGGCGCCTCGGCGAGGGCCAGATGCATGCGGTGCTGCGCCATGCCAAGCAGCCGCTGGAGGTGAGCCGGCGCTGCGTGGCGCAGCTGCGGCAGGAGATCCGGCATCTTTGAGGGGCCGGGATTGGGGATTGGGGATTCGGGATGAGTGGCCGTGCGGCGTTGGGATTTGGGGTGACCGGGCGTGCGCCTGTGGACGGGCGGCGATCGGCAGCGGCGGTGGGCCTTCGCGCCTGCGGCCCGTGGCGGCGCTTTCCGCGATAATGGGCGGATGAAGATCCTGCGCATCGCTACCCGCAAGAGTCCGCTCGCCCTGTGGCAGAGCGAACATGTCGCCGAACGCCTGCGCCAGGCGCACCCGCAGCTGGACGTGGTGCTGGTGCCGATGAGCACCCGTGGCGACGAAGTGCTGGACCGCTCGCTGGCGGCGATCGGCGGCAAAGGCCTGTTCCTGAAGGAGCTGGAGCTGGCGATGCTGCGCGGCGAGGCAGACTGCGCAGTGCATTCGCTGAAGGACGTGCCGATGGAGCTGGACCCGCCGTTCGCGCTGCCGGCGATCCTGACCCGCGCCGATCCGGCCGACGCGCTGATCTCCAATCTCTATGCGTCGCTGGAGGCGCTGCCGCTGGGCGCGCGGGTGGGCACCTCGTCGTTGCGCCGGCAGGCGCAGCTGCGCGCGCGGCGCCCGGACCTGCAGTTGCTGGACCTGCGCGGCAACGTCAACACGCGCCTGGCCAAGCTCGACAACGGCGGCTACGACGGCATCGTGCTGGCCTGCGCCGGCCTGCAGCGGCTGGGCCTGGAGGCACGCATCACCCAGCGCCTGCAGGCGCCGGACTGGCTGCCGGCGCCGGCGCAGGGCGCCATCGCGGTGGAATGCCGCGGCGACGACGCGGCCGCGCTGGGCCTGTTCGCCGCGCTCGACGATGCCGCCACCCGCAGCTGCGTGGAGGCCGAGCGGGCGATGAACCGCGCGCTGCACGGCAGTTGCCACGTACCGGTGGCCGCGTTCGCGCACTGGCAGGGCGAAGACCTGCTGTTGCAGGGCATGGTCGGCGGCGTCGCCGACGGGCGCCTGGTGCGTGCCGAGGCGCAGCGTCCGGCACACGAGCCCGAGGCACTGGGCCAGGCCGTCGCCGCGGCGCTGCTGGGCGCCGGCGCGCGCGAGCTGCTGGACGCCGCGCTGCCGGCTTGAGAGGCCGAGCGAGGCGCCCCGTTTGCAAGGCGGCCAACCCGTGGGAGCGGCTTCAGCCGCGGCCGGGCCTCACCAGGAACTTCCTGTCGCGGCTGAAGCCGCTCCTACAGGAAAGCGCCGTCAGCCGACAGGCCGGGATCGACCCCGACGGCTGGCCGACCATGCGCCGGCCCGATCGCCGCCGCACCTGCCGTCGCGACTCCCCAATCCCGAATCCCCAATCCCGGCCTCACTTGAACTTGTAGACCACGTTCATCGTAGCCAGCGTATCGGTCTTCTTCTTGTCGTCGCTGACATCGCTGTTGTGGCGCGCCTGCCAGCCGGCCTTCAGCGCCAGCCGCGAGTTCATGCTGACCGAGATGCCCAGGTCGTTCTGCGCGAAGGTGTTGTAGGAACCCGATTCGACCAGCAGGGTATTGGCCAGCTCGGTGTTGTCGGTCAGGCCGTACTTGAAGTCGACCAGGCCGCGGCCGATCAGCCCGGTCTCGGTGCGGTCCTCTTCCACGTCGTGGGCGCGGCGCACGCCGGGGCCGATCTGCACATCGAGGCTCCTGTGATCGCCGTCCATGATCCGCGTGCCGTAGCCGATGCCGATCGTGGCCAGGCGGTCGTAGGTGGCGAAATCGTCGCGCTCGTAGCGCAGCGAAGCGGTCAGCTGGCGGTGCTCGCCCAACTGCAGCGCGCTGCCGGCGCTGCCGGTGTAGCGGTTGGACGTGGTCTGGCGCACGCGCTCGGTGCTGCCGTCGTCGTTGGTGTTGGTGTATTCGGCGCTGGCGCGCAAGGCGAACAGGTCGATGCTGTGGATCCAGTCGCCATCCAGGTACTGGCCCTTGAGCCGGCCGTTGAAACTTTCGTTGGAGCTGTTGCCGCGCGAGGAGGAGAGTCCCAGTTCGCCGGAGCCGCTCCACGGTGAACTGCCTGGTTCCGCCGGCGGGGCGGGCACATCGGCGGCCAGGGCCGGGGAGGTGCACAGCAGCAACAAGGTGATGGCGGATACTACGGTGGCGCAGCGGGGCATGGCTTTACTCTCCGGTTGAGGACGCAGCCTTCGGCTAACGGAATGGAAACGATTTCATCATACCGGATCTACATGACGCCCCGGCCGCCGGCGGACCCCGGCTTCATCGCCGGTTCGGCCGCCTCGCCGCGGTTGGCGCGCGCGACCGGCCGCGGCGCGTTCTTCCGCCACGGACTTCAGACATAATCGGGGCCATGGACCGCTACGAACGCATCAACGCACTGCACCGGCTGCTCAAGTCCGCCCGCTATCCGGTGACGGTGGCGCGCCTGCAGGACGAACTGAGCTGCTCCCGCGCCACCGTCTATCGCGACCTGGCGTTCCTGCGCGATGCGCTGATGGCCCCGGTCGAGGGCGACGGCGAGGCCGGGTTCCGCTACGAGTCCGGCGAGAGCGACCGCTTCGAACTGCCCGGGCTATGGCTCAGTTCCGAGGAACTGCACGCCCTGCTGGCCTCGCAGCAGTTGCTGGCGCGGACCGGCGGCGGGGTGCTGTCCTCGGTGCTGGCGCCGCTGCAGCAGCGCATCGAGAGCCTGCTGGCGGCGCAGGCCGGGGCCACCCATTGGCCGGTGGAGCGGGTGCGGGTGATCCCGCACCGCGGGCGCAAGCTCGACGAGGCCAGTTTCCGCACCGTCGCCTCGGCGGTGCTGGAGCGCAAGCGGCTGTCGTTCGACTACCGCGCGCGCTCCACCGACGAATCGACCAAGCGCACGGTGTCGCCGCAGCGCATCACCCACTACCGCGACAACTGGTACCTGGACGCCTGGGACCACGGCCGCGATGCGGTGCGCAGCTTCGCGGTGGACCGCATCAACCATGCGCGGCTGCTCGACCAAGTGGCGCAGGACGTGGCCGACGAGGAACTGGACTCGCAGCTGGCGGCCAGCTACGGGATCTTCTCCGGCGCGCCCAAGGGCTGGGCGACGATCGTGTTCAGTCCCAAGGCCGCGCGCTGGGTCGCCGACGAGCACTGGCATTCCAAGCAGCAGGGGCGCTTCCTGGCCGACGGCCGCTACGAACTGAAGGTGCCGTACAGCGTCTCGCGCGAGTTGCTGATGGACGTGCTGCACTACGGGTCGGACGCGGAAATCGTCGAGCCGCGCTCGCTGCGCGAACAGGCCAAGTCGCTGCTGTCGCTGGCGCTGAGCAACTACAGCGACGACTGAGGCGTTGGTAGCGGGCGGGATGCTGCCGTTGTAGGAGCGGCTTCAGCCGCGACGGGCTTGCCGTTAGCTGATACCGCCTGTCGCGGCTGAAGCCGCTCCTACAGTGCATCCGGCGTCGGGTTGCCGCTGCTCAGGATGGCGCCGATGTTGGTCTCGATCCAGTCCACCAGCGCCTGCACATGCGTCGCCGCGTCTTCGCCCAGCGGGGTCAGCGCGTATTCCACATGCGGCGGGACTACCGGATAGGCGGTGCGTTGCACCAGGCCGTCCGCTTCCAGCGCCTGCAGGGTCTGCGACAGCATCTTCTCGCTGACCCCTTCGAGCTTGCGGCGCAGGTCGCCGAAACGATGCGTGCCCTTGCGCAGCGCCACCAGCACCAGCACGCCCCAGCGGCTGGTCACATGGCTGAGGACGGCGCGCGAGGGACAGTGCTGCGCGAACACCTGGCCGCGCGTGGGATCGGCGGCGGGGACGCGCGGCGCAGTGCAGGGGACGTCGGAAGGAACGCTGGCCAATCGGTGCACCTGTCTGGGGGACGGACCGACCCGATCATACGGGGGCCGGCTGGCGCTGCGCTGAGCGGCAGGCGATGGGGGGGCAACCTATTCGGGGATCGGCGACACGCCTCAGGGCTTGCTCGGCACTTCGAAACCGAGCTTGCCGACCTGGTCGCGGCGCTGCGCCACGCGCTTGAGCTTGTCCACCTTGATCCCGTAATCGTGGTCCAGCTTGCCGACCAGCTCGCGATACTGCTTGTAGTCCATGTCCGGCGTGCGCGAGAACACCCAGGCCAGGTCGCGGCCGGGATAGTCGATCAGCGCCCAGGAATAGTCCGGCGCCACCTCGAGGATGCGGTACTTGGTCGGGACCACGGCGAAGAACCAGGTGGTCCAGCGGCGGTCGCCGGTGCCCTCCTTGACCGTGGCGCGCGAGGTGACTTCCTTGACCGGCTCGTCGAACCCTTCGCGGTACTGGTAGCGCACGGCGATCTTGCCGTCTTCCTTGAGCGTGTACTCGTCGCTGCTGGCGACATGCCCGCGCTCGGCGAAATAGGGCACGTGCGCGATCACGTACCAGCGGCCCATGAAGCGCTGCAGGTCGATCGGCGGTTGCTGCGAGGGTTCTTGCTCCGGGGATTTCGCCCGTGCCGCCGGCAGGGGGACGGCCATGCCGAGCAGCAGCACGGAGGCGAACAGGGAAAGCAGGCGCATAGGGCAGGGATCCGGGGCTTGAAGAGACACGCTATCCAGTATCGGGCGAAAGTGATGTCAATAGTGGGTCGCAGCCGTTGAGATGGCCGCGCGGCAGGCTGTACGCCTCAGCCCTGCTCCGGAGTCGCCGCCATGCCGATCGCCCGTTCCTCCCGTCCCGCCCCCGCGCCGCACCCCGCGCTGCGCCGCCTGGTGCGGCAGGCGCTGCTCGCCGGCCTGGCCCTGGTGCTGGTGTGGCCGGCGGCGCGCGGCTACAGCGAATGGCTGGGCTGGCGGCCGCTGTGGCTGCTGGGCATGCCGCTGAGCGCGTGGTGGGCGCTGCACCGCTTCCCGCTGCCGCTGCGGCCGTTGCGGCGGGTCCTGGCGCGGATGCGGCCGCGGGTGCAGGCACGGCGCCGGCGTGCGCCGGCCTGGCGGGTCAGCCGCGCAGCCTGACCTTCGGCAGGGGAGGGCCGCGGCCCTGCATGCTACGGTTCCGGGCTGTTCTCCTGGACGTGACCCATGCCCTCTCTTGCCCATGCCTGCCTGCTCGCCGGACTGATCGTCTCCGGCACCGCCGCGGCGAAGGAAACCGCGATGCCCCAAGATCCCTATGCCTGGCTCGAAGACGTCACCGGTGCCAAGCCGCTGGACTGGGTCAAGGCGCAGAACGCCAAGACCGAGGCGCGGCTGACCGCGCAGCCGGGCTTCCAGGCGCGCGAGGCCGGCATCCGCGAGGTGCTGGACTCGGACGCGAAGATCCCGGCGGTGCAGAAGATCGGCCCGTACTACTACAACCTGTGGAAGGACCGCGAGCACGAGCGCGGCCTGTGGCGGCGCACCACCCTGGACGAATACCGCAAGCCCGAGCCGAAGTGGGAGACGGTGCTGGACCTGGATGCGCTGAACAAGGCCGAGGGCGAGAACTGGGTGTGGCATGGCGCCGAGTGCCTGCGCCCGGACTACCGCCGCTGCCTGATCGCGCTGTCGCGCGGCGGCGCCGATGCCGACGTCACCCGCGAGTTTGACTTGGGTTCCAAGCAATGGGTGAAGGACGGCTTCTTCCGGCCCGAGGCCAAGGGCGGCCTGGGCTGGATCGACGCCGATACCGTCTACCTCTACACCGATTTCGGCGCCGGCTCGCTGACCAGCTCCGGCTATCCGCGGGTGGTCAAGCAGTGGAAGCGCGGCACTCCGCTGCAGAGCGCGAGCCTGGTCTACGAAGGCAAGCCGGAAGACATGTACATCGCCGCGATGCACGACGACACGCCCGGCTATGAGCGCGATTTCGTCAGCCGTACGCTGGCCTTCTATAACGACGAGATGTATCTGCGCAATGCCGACGGCAGCCTGCGCAAGATCGACGTGCCCAACTCGGCCAGCAAGCGCGTGCACCGCGAATGGCTGACCCTGCAGTTGCGCGATCCGTGGACCGTGGACGGCACCACCTATCCCGCCGGTGCGCTGCTGGCCGCCAAGTTCGACGACTTCATGGCCGGCAAGCGTGCGTTCCGGGTGTTGTTCACGCCGACCGACAGCACCTCGCTGGAGGGGTTCGCGTGGACCAAGTCGACGCTGGTGCTGAACGTGCTGGACGACGTCAAGAGCCGGCTGTGGGTGCTGACCCCGGGCGACGGCGAGTGGGCGCGCGCGCCGTTCCCGGTCGGTGACCTGGCCTTCGGCAGCATCAGCGTCGATGCGGTCGATGCCGACGAGAACGACCAGGTGTGGCTGACCTCCACCGATTTCCTGACCCCGACCACGCTGATGCTGGCCGACGTGCAGCGCGGCCCGCAGAGCATCGAAACGCTGAAGGCGATGCCGAGCTTCTTTGATGCGTCCAAGGACGCGATCGAGCAGCACTTCGCCGTGTCCAAGGACGGCACCAAGGTGCCGTACTTCCTAGTCCGGCCGAAGCAGCTCAAGCTGGACGGCAGCCATCCGACCCTGCTGTACGCCTACGGCGGCTTCGAGATCTCGATGACCCCGTTCTACTCCGGCGGCCTCGGCCGCGCCTGGCTCGACCAGGGCGGCGTGTACGCGCTGGCCAATATCCGCGGCGGCGGCGAGTACGGCCCGCGCTGGCACCAGGCGGCGCTGAAGCAGAACCGGCACAAGGCCTACGAGGACATGGCCGCGGTGGCGCAGGACCTGGCCGCGCGCAAGATCACCTCGGCCAAGCACCTGGGCGTGCAGGGCGGCAGCAACGGCGGGCTGATGGCCGGCAACATGCTGGTGCAGTACCCGCAGTTGTTCGGCGCGGTGGTGGTGCAGGTGCCGCTGCTGGACATGAAGCGTTACAGCCACCTGCTGGCCGGCGCCTCGTGGATGGCCGAGTACGGCAATCCGGACACCGACGACTGGGCCTACATCCGGACCTTCTCGCCGTACCACCTGTTCGACCCGAAGAAGACCTACCCGCCGGTGATCTTCCTGACGTCGACCCGCGACGACCGGGTGCACCCGGGCCATGCGCGCAAGATGGCGGCGAAGATGATCGACGCCGGCAAGGACGTGAGCTACTACGAGAACACCGAAGGCGGCCATGGCGGCGCGGCCAACAATGCGCAGGCCGCGCATATGCAGGCGCTGGCGTACGGGTTCCTGTGGGAGCGGCTGGCCAAGTGACCGCTGCGGTCCGCTTCCGGGCCCGGAAGCGGACCTTCGTCTTGTCGTGGCACGAAGAGAAAGCACGATGCTGCTGAACCTGGCGCTGGCCCTCGTGGCCAGCCATTGCACGGTGGAACGTGCGCGCTATGCGTTGCGCGACGATCCTGCGCTCACCGCGCGCTTCGTCGCGGTGGAGTCCGGCCTGGCGTGGCCGGCGCATCTGGCATTGCGCCTGCAATCGGCGCGCAGCGGCCGGGCGTATTGGTTCCTCCCTGCCGATGGCGGCAGCGACGGACGCCAGATGCTGGCCTCGATCGCCGACCCGACCGTGCCGGCCTGGCAGGCGCCGGATCCCGACGGTGGTGCGCGTCCGCTCGGCGATGCCGAATACATCGGCACCGATGCCGATTACACCTTGCTGGATCGTGTGCCGCGGCGCGGCGACGCGGCGCCCGCGCATTTCCTGGTGCCGGAGCTGCGCGAACTGCTGTGGTACCGCACGCCGTCGGATCAGCGCGAAGGCAGCGCTCGGCAGTTCTTCGACCTGGTGGGATGCGGCGACTGAGCGTCGCGCGCGCGCGTCAGCGCGACCAGCGCTCCAGCCCGCGCGCGATGCGCGCCACCGCTTCCTGCAACCGCGGCAGGCTCTGCGTGTAGGCGACGCGCACGTGTTGGCGCGCGCGGTGGTGGCCGAAGTCCACGCCCGGGGTGAACGCCACGTGTTCGGTCTCCAGGAAATGCGCGCAGAACGCCTGTGCGTCGTCGGTGAAGGCGCTCACGTCCGCGTACAGGTAGAACGCGCCCTGCGGTTCCACTTCGATGCGGAAGCCTAGCGCGCGCAGCGCCGGCAGCAGGTAGTCGCGGCGCTGGCCGAATTCGGCGCGGCGCGCTTCCAGGATCTGCAGGGTTTCCGGCAGGAAACAGGCCAGCGCCGCATGCTGGGCGATGCTCGAGGCGCTGATGTACAGGTTCTGCGCCAGTTTCTCCAGCGACGGCACCGCCGCGCGCGGCGCCACCAGCCAGCCCAGGCGCCAGCCGGTCATGCCGAAGTACTTGGAGAAGCTGTTGAGCACGTAGGCGCTGTCGTCGACCTCAAGCACGCTGGGCGCGTCGATGCCGTAGCTGAGGCCGTGGTAGATCTCGTCGACCACCAGGTGGCCGCCGCGCGCCTGCAGCGCCTGCGCCAGCGCGGCCAGTTCGGCGCGGTCCAGCAGGGTGCCGGTCGGGTTGGCCGGCGAGGCGACCAGTGCGCCGACGCTGTCGGCGTTCCAGTGCGCGTCCAGCAAGGCCGGGGTCAACTGGTAGCGGCTGTCCGGACCGACCGGCACCAGCTGCGCCGCGCCTTCGACCAGGCGCAGGAAATGCCGGTTGCACGGATAGCCGGGGTCGGCCATCAGCCAGCGCTTGCCCGGATCCACCAGCAGCGCGCTGACCAGCAGCAGCGCGCCGGAACCGCCGGGGGTGATCATGATCCGCGCCGGGTCCAGGTCCACGTCGTGGCGTTGCCGGTAGAACCCGGCCAGCGCCTCGCGCAGCGCCGGCAACCCGCGCGCGGCGGTGTAGCGGGTGTGGCCGGCCGCGAGCGCGGCCTGGCCGGCGGCGACGATCGGCGCGGCGGTGGTGAAGTCCGGTTCGCCGATCTCCAGGTGGATCACGTCGTGGCCGGCGTGTTCCAGTTCGTTGGCGCGGGCCAGCAGCGCCATCACGTGGAACGGTTCGATGTCGCGGCTGCGTTGGCTGTAGGCGGGCAGCGCGTGCGGCGCGGTACGGGGTTCGGTCGGAAGCGGGTTCATGGCCCGATGATAGAGGAGCGCGGCGCACGAAATCGTTGCGCGCGCTTGCCAGGATGCGGCGTCTCGCGGAGACTCGGCCGGCACCGTGCGGCGCCGCGCCGCATGCCTGCCGTCTCCCGGCCCGGGCGGCGCGTCCTTGGTTGCGTTACTGCCGCCGGAGCCCCATTAGATGCATCACCGTTCCCTGCTAGCGAGCTTTCTGCTGCTCATGACCGCGCCCTTCGCTTCCGCCCTCGCCACCGACGCCACCCCGCCGCATCCGGCCAAGCAGCCGCATACGGTCGCCGCGCCGTTCGGCGCCACCCGCCAGGACGACTACTACTGGCTGCGCGACGACAAGCGCGAGAATCCGCAGATGCTGGCGTATCTCAATGCCGAGAACGCCTACGCCGACCAGGTGCTGAAGCCGCTCAAGCCGCTGGAAGACACGCTGTACAAGGAGATCGTCGGTCGCATCAAGCAGGACGACAGCAGCGTGCCGTACCGCGAGCGCGGCTACTGGTACTACACCCGCTTCGAGAGCGGCAAGGACTACCCGGTGCATGCGCGGCGCAAGGGCAGCATGGAGGCGGCGGAGGAAATCCTGCTCGACGTCAACGCGATGGCCGCGGACAAGGGCTATTTCAGCCTGGGCGATGCGGTGGTCAGCCAGGACAACCGTATCCTGGCCTGGACCGAGGACGACGTCGGCCGCCGCCAGTACGTGGTGCGCTTCAAGAACCTGGACACCGGCGAGATCTACGCCGACCGCGTGCCGGGCGTGTCGCCGGAGGTGGTCTGGGCCGACGACAACAAGACCTTGTTCTACGTCGAGAACGACCCGGAAACCCTGCTCACCGTGCGCGTCAAGAAGCATGTGCTGGGCACGCCGGCCGCGCAGGACGTCCTGGTCTACGAGGAGAAGGACGACAGTTTCTACATGGGCGTGGGCCGTACCCGCGACGACAAGTACATCGTCATCGGCGTGGAGAGCACGGTGTCCTCCGAGCAGCGCTACGCGCCGGCCGCCGACCCGCAGCGCTTCACCGTGCTGGCGCCGCGCGAGCGCGACGTCGAGTACAGCGCCGACCATTTCGACGGGCGCTGGGTGATCCGCACCAACTGGAAGGCCAAGAACTACGCGCTGATGACCGCGCCCGACGGCGCCACCAAGCGCTCGCAGTGGCAGGCCTGGCTGCCCTACGACGAGAAGGTGTTCATCGACGGCTTCGAGCTGTTCGACGGCTTCACCGCGATCGCCGAGCGTTCCGACGGCCTGGAGCGGATCCGTCTGCACTTCGCCGACGGCAAGGAGGACTACGTCAAGGCCGACGAGCCGGCGTATTCGATGGGCCTGTCGGTCAATCCCGAACCGGACACGCCGTGGCTGCGCTACAGCTACACCTCGCTGACCACGCCGGCCACCACCTACGAACTCAACACCCGCACCGGCGAGCGCAAGCTGCTCAAGCAGCAGCCGGTGATCGGCTACGACGCCGACAAGTACCAGACCGAGCGCGTGTGGGTGACCGCGCGCGACGGGGTCAAGGTGCCGGTGTCGCTGGTGTACCGGAAGGGCTTCAAGAAGGACGGCACCGCGGCGCTGTACCAGTACGCCTACGGCAGCTACGGCATGTCCACCGATCCCAACTTCAACCTGCCGGTGGTCAGCCTGCTCGACCGCGGCGTGGTCTACGCCATCGCGCACATCCGCGGCGGCCAGGAGATGGGCCGCGACTGGTACGACCAGGGCAAGCTGCTCAACAAGAAGAACACCTTCACCGACTTCATCGACGTCACCCGCGGCCTGGTCAAGCTGGGCTATGCGGCGCCGGACCGCGTCGCCGCGGCCGGCGGCAGCGCCGGCGGCCTGCTGATGGGCGCGGTGGCGAACATGGCGCCGCAGGATTACCGGGTGCTGGTGGCGCAGGTGCCGTTCGTCGACGTGGTCACCACCATGCTCGACCCGAGCATTCCGCTGACCACCAACGAATACGACGAGTGGGGCAATCCGGAGCAGAAGCAGTACTACGACTACATGCTCGGCTATTCGCCGTACGACAACGTCACCCGCCAGGCGTATCCGGCGCTGTTCGTCGGCACCGGCCTGTGGGATTCGCAGGTGCAGTACTGGGAGCCGGCGAAGTGGGTGGCCAAGTTGCGTGACGACAACACCGGCACCCGCCCGATCGTGTTCCGGGTCAACATGGAAGCCGGCCACGGCGGCAAGTCCGGGCGCTTCCGCCGCTATCGCGAGCAGGCCGAGTCGTACGCGTTCATGCTCGACCAGCTGGGTGTGGAGCAGGCGGCGAAGTAGCGCCGGCTGGTCTGGCATCCTGTCGCGGCTGAAGCCGCTCCTACAGTGCACCCGGCCGGTGCGCCGCCAGCGTTCTTTAGGACCGGCTTCAGCCACGACGGTTCCCAAGGTCAGCCAGGCTTCCGGCTTGGCTCGTCTCGACTGAAGTCGCTCCCACAGTTGAAGTCGCTCCCACAGTGGCGTGCGCTCGGCTGGCTGGGTGCACTGTAGGAGCGGCTTCAGCCGCGACCACGAGGTTCCGGAGCCGGCCCGGTTTCCGGCTTCGTTCGTCGCGACTGACGTCGCTCCTGCAAGAGACAGCTGCGGCGAGTGCCGGTGGGTGCACCGTGGGAGGGACTTCAGTCCCAACGGCATCCAGCTTCGGCCAGCGCGCTGCGTCGTTCCGGGCGCACGAAGCGACGGCGCCCGGCACCGCAAGGTCCGCGTCGCCATCCGGCCGCGGCTTTATCATGCGCCGATGGAACCCCCTTCCCGTTTCCGCTGGGCCTGGTGGCTGCTGGCCTACGTCAGCCTGGCGACGGGCATCGTCGGCATCTTCGTGCCGGGCTTGCCGACCACGGTGTTCGTGCTGATCTCGGCCTATGCCGCCTCGCGCGGCTCCGAGCGCCTGCGCCGGCGGTTGCTGGAGGATCCGCGTTTCGGCGCCAGCATCCGCGACTGGGAAGCGCACGGTGCGGTCAGCCGCCGCGGCAAGTGGATGGCCACGCTGACCATGGCGGTGTGTGCGCTGGTGCTGCTGCTGTTCGTGCACAAGCCATGGGTGCAGGTGGTGGCGATCGGCTGCATGAGCTGCGTGGCGCTGTGGCTGTGGCTGCGCCCGGAGCCGCCGCCGCGCGATTGAAGCGGGAGCGCGCGTCTGCATCGACCCAGGCGTGGCTGCGCCTGGCCGCAGCGTGGCAGGCGGCACAGCCGGTTCATGCCCTTCTGGCTATACTCGGCGCATGAGCACATCGTTCCGTCATCCGATCCGTATCGCCCTGTTCGGCGCCGCCCTGCTGGCGCTGTCCGGGTGCGGCAACAAGGGCCCGCTGGTGATGCCGCAGAAGCCGGTTCCGGTGGAAGCCGCACCGGCCGCCGCGCCCGACGCGACGCCGCCCGCCACCACCGATCCGGCCGGCCAGGCGCAGCCGGTCGATGGCCAGCAGAAGCCGACCGACGACACCAGCACCACGCCCACCGATGGGAATGAGTGAGGCCAGCGTCGCGGCGCGCCTGCGCTTTTCCAAGATGCAGGGCGCGGGCAACGATTTCGTGGTGCTCGACCTGCGCGACGGCACTCCGCCGCCGGACGCAGCGCTGGCGGTGCGCCTGGCCGACCGCCATTTCGGCGTCGGCTGCGACCAGCTGCTGACCATCGAAGCGCCGCGCACTGCCGAGGCGGTGGCCAGCTACCGCATCTGGAATACCGACGGCAGCCTGGCCGGGCAGTGCGGCAACGGCGCGCGCTGCGTCGCCGCCTGGCTGGTGCGCGACGGCGCCGCCGGCAGCGATCCGTTCGTCATCGACAGTCCGTTCGCCTCGCATCGCATCGAACGCGGCGCCGACGGCCAGTTCGCGGTGGCGATGGGCGTGCCGCGCTTCGCCCCGGAGGACGTTCCGCTGATCGGCTTCCCGCGCATGCGCGAGGAGTATGTGCTGCCGCTGCAAGGCGGCAGCGTGCGCTTCGGCGCGGTGTCGATGGGCAATCCGCATGCGGTGCTGGAAGTGGGCCTGGTCGATGCGGCGCCGCTCGAACGGCTGGGGCCGTTGCTGCAGCAGCACGCGTCGTTTCCCGATTCGGTCAATGTCGGCTTCGCCCAGGTGATCGACCGCGGCCATGTGCGCCTGCGCGTGTACGAGCGCGGCGTCGGCGAGACCCTCGCCTGCGGCAGCGGCGCCTGCGCGGCCGCGGCGGTGCTGATCCAGCGCGGCCGCGTGGACCGCGACGTGCGCGTGGTGCTGCCCGGCGGGGAGCTGCACATCCGCTGGCCGCACGACGCGGCGCCGGTGGTGATGTCCGGGCCGGCCGCATTCGTTTTCGATGGGGAGTGGATCCGATGAGCGAGACCCAGGACAAGATCGGCGCGCACGAAATCGCCGCATGGCTGCGCCGCCATCCGGCGTTCCTGAAACAGTTCCCCGACCTGGCGCTGACCCTGGTGGTGCCGCGCGACGACGGCCCGACCGCGTCGCTGGCGAGCTACCAGCTGGAAGTGCTGCGCGACAAGAACCGCGAGCTGTCGCGGCGCCTGTCCGAGCTGGCCGGCAATGCCCAGGTCAACGAGCGCCTGGCGGTGCGGACCCATCAGCTGACCCTGGCGCTGATGCGGCAGACCAGCGCCGCCGACAGCGTGCGCGCGATGGCCGCGTCGCTGCAGGAGGATTTCCAGGGCGACCTGGTCAGCATCGTGCTGCTGTGGCCGGTGCCCGGGCTGGAGCAGGCGCCGTGGCTGCAGATCCTGGCGCAGGACGATCCGCGGCTGGCGCCGTTTCGCGACTGCCTGAAGGACGGCGAGCCGATCTGCGGCCGCCTGCAGCCGGAAAAGCAGGCGCTGCTGTACGCCGAGCGCGTCGAGGACGTGCAGTCCACCGCGCTGCTGCCGTTGCCGGGCGTGGGCCTGCTCGCGGTCGGCAGCCGCGATCCGAACCGCTTCTATCCCGGCATGGGCACCTTGTTCCTGCGCATGATGGGCGAGTCGCTGACGGTGGCGCTGCAGCGCTTCGCATGAAGGGCGGGACGCGGGACTCGGGACTCGGGACTCGGAAAAAGCGCGCCGACGCGCGCGCCGATGCGTCGGCTGTTGATGCCGAATCCCCAATCCCGAATCCCCAATCCCGGTTCCTCAGCTATCTGCAGGTCGAACGGCGCATGTCCGCGCACACCCTGGACGCCTACCGCCGCGATCTCGCTGCGCTGGCGGCCTGGGCGGCGGACAATGCCGGCGGCGACATCGCCGCGCTCGGCGCCGAGCAGCTGCGCCATTTCATCGCCGCCGAGCACCGCCGCGGGCTGTCGCCGAAGAGCCTGCAGCGGCGCCTGTCGGCGTGCCGCAGTTTCTATGCGTGGTTGCTCAAGCATGGGCAGATCGCCGCCAGTCCGGCCGCCGCGCTGCGCGCGCCGAAGGCGCCGCGCAAGCTGCCGCAGGTACTGGACGCGGACGAGGCGGTGCGCCTGGTCGAAGTGCCGACCGACGTGCCGCTGGGCCTGCGCGACCGCGCACTGCTGGAACTGTTCTATTCCTCCGGGCTGCGCCTGAGCGAGCTGTGCGCGCTGCGCTGGCGCGACCTGGATTTCGCCAGCGGCCTGGTCCGCGTGCTCGGCAAGGGCAACAAGCAGCGGCTGGTGCCGGTCGGCTCGCACGCGCGCAAGGCGCTGCTGGAATGGCAGGCGGAGACCAAGGCGGCGGCCGAGGCGCCGGTGTTTCCGGGCCGCGGCGGCGCGCCGATCGGCGCGCGCGCGGTGCAGATCCGGATCAAGCAGCTGGCCGGGCGCCAGGGCCTGTTCAAGCACGTGCACCCGCACATGCTGCGGCACAGCTTCGCCAGCCACATCCTCGAATCCTCCGGCGACCTGCGCGGCGTGCAGGAACTGCTCGGCCACGCCGACATCGCCACCACGCAGATCTACACCCACCTGGATTTCCAGCACCTGGCCAAGGTCTACGACGCCGCGCACCCGCGCGCCAGGCGCAAGTCGTGACCGGCTGAACGCACGGACGCGGTAAGTCCGTCCGTTCGCGCGCTTGTTCTGGATCAAGGCGCGCGCCGCTGCGGGCGGGGACACTGTCCGCCGGAACATGCAGCGAGGCAGGTCGATGGCGAAACCCTTTCCGTTGCAACCCGCACATCCCGAGCGGATCTGCTGGGGGTGCGACCGCTACTGCGCGGCGGCGGACCTGGCGTGCGGCAACGGCTCCGGACGCGTCATGCATCCGATCGAATTGCAGGGCGAGCACTGGTACCTGCTGTGGGGCATCGAGCCGGAGCCCGAGCATCCGGGACGCGCGAAGATCGGCGAGGATCGACACGCGCATGCTTGAACGGGAGGCGGCATGCCCCCACACCTGAAGAACCGCTCAGGAGGCCGCATGGACCCCAGTCAGAATCCCAACGTTTTCCACGCCACCACGATCCTGTCGGTGCGCCGCAACGGCCATGTCGCCGTGGCCGGCGATGGTCAGGTGACGCTGGGCCATACCGTGATGAAGGGCAATGCGCGCAAGGTGCGCCGGCTCGGCCGCGACGGCCAGGTGCTGGCCGGCTTCGCTGGCGCCGCCGCCGATGCGTTCACCCTGTTCGAACTGTTCGAGGCCAAGCTCGAGAAGCACGGCCAGCTGACCCGCGCAGCGGTGGAACTGGCCAAGGACTGGCGCACCGAACGCCGCCTGGGCAAGCTCGAGGCGTTGCTGGCGGTGGCCGACAAGGAAACCTCGCTGATCATCAGCGGCACCGGCGACGTGATCGAGCCGGAGGACGGCATCATCGCCATCGGCTCCGGCGGCTCCTACGCGCTGTCGGCGGCGCGCGCGCTGCTCGGCCACACCGAACTGGACGCCAAGACCATCGCGGTCGAAGCGCTGAACATCGCCGGCGACATCTGCATCTATACCAATCGCAACGTGGTGGTCGAGGAGCTGTGATTCGGGAGTCGGGATTGGGGATTCGCAAAAGCGCTCCTTTCCCTGTGCTCGGACACGCCTCGATCGTTCCTACTCCGCTCTTACGAATCTCCAATCCCCAATGCCCAATCCCGACACCTCAACCATGACCCCGCGCGAAATCGTGCAGGAGCTGGACCGCCACATCGTCGGCCAGCACGACGCCAAGCGCGCGGTGGCGATCGCGCTGCGCAACCGCTGGCGGCGCATGCAGCTGCCCGATGCGCTGCGCAACGAAGTGATGCCCAAGAACATCCTGATGATCGGCCCCACCGGCGTCGGCAAGACCGAGATCGCGCGGCGCCTGGCGACATTGGCCAATGCGCCGTTCGTCAAGGTCGAGGCGACGCGCTTCACCGAGGTCGGCTACGTCGGCAAGGACGTGGAGCAGATCGTGCGCGACCTGGCCGACACCGCGGTCAAGCTGTATCGCGAACAGGCCAAGACCCGCGTGCGCACCCAGGCCGAGGAGCGCGCCGAAGACCGCATCCTCGACGCGCTGCTGCCGCGGCGCAGCGCCGGCATCGGCTTCGATCCGGAAGCCGCGCGCAACGAGCCCTCGGCGCAGGACAACGACACCCGCAGCAAGTTCCGGCGCATGCTGCGCGCCGGCGAACTGGACGAGCGCGAGATCGAGCTGGACGTGGCGGTCAACGTCAGCATGGACATCATGACCCCGCCGGGCATGGAGGAAATGGGCCAGCAGCTGCGGCAGATGTTCTCCAACCTGGGCGGCAGCAAGTCGCAGTCGCGCAAGCTGACGATCAAGGCGGCGCGGCCGCTGCTGATCGAGGAAGAGGCGGGCAAGCTGGTCAACGAAGAAGACGTGCGCGCCGCGGCGATCGAGGCCTGCGAGCAGCACGGCATCGTGTTCATCGACGAGATCGACAAGGTCGCCAAGCGCGGCGAGGCCGGGTCGTCCGGCGGCGACGTGTCGCGCGAAGGCGTGCAGCGCGACCTGCTGCCGCTGGTCGAAGGCTCCAACGTCAGCACCAAGTACGGCACGGTCAAGACCGACCATATCCTGTTCATCGCCTCGGGCGCGTTCCACCTGGCCAAGCCCAGCGACCTGATCCCGGAGCTGCAGGGCCGCTTCCCGATCCGCGTGGAACTGTCGGCGCTGTCCAAGGACGATTTCATCCGCATTCTCACCGAGCCGAAGGCGGCACTGAGCAAGCAGTACGAAGCGCTGCTGCTGACCGAAGGCGTGACCCTGAGCTTCACCGAGGATGCGATCGACCGCCTTGCCGAGATCGCGTTCCTGGTCAACGAGCGCCAGGAGAACATCGGCGCGCGGCGCCTGCACACGGTGCTCGAGCGTCTGCTCGATGCGTTGAGCTTCGAGGCGCCGGATCGCGACGGCCAGAGCGTCGTCGTCGATGCCGCCTACGTCAACACGCACCTGGGCGAGCTGGTGCAGGATCCGGATCTGAGCCGTTACATCCTGTAACTCCGGCGTGCCGGCTGGGCGCAGGCGAGCCTGCGCCGCAGTGCGCGCAACTACTTGCTTGCGGTCGGTACAGTTGTGGGAGCGACTTCAGTCGCGATGGGCTTTCCTGGGAAAGCTGCGTCGCGACTGAAGTAGCTCCCACAGAATTCATCTGCAAACCGGAGATGCAGGAACGCACGCCTCGCAGCGCGACGGCGCTGCTGGCTAGTATGCGGCCACGAATGCCTGCCAGGGCATCGGTCTCCGGAACCCTGTAAGGAGCGGCTTCAGCCGCGACCGGGCGTTACCGGTAACGCCCGGTCGCGGCTGAAGCCGCTCCTACAGGGTTCGTGGCGGTGCCCCCCCCACGCTCAGTACAGCGGCGTCCCCGCCTGGTACGCAGCCACGAATCCCTGCCAGTCCAGCTGCACCTGCGCCGCATAGTCGAACGCGAACTGGCGCAGTTCCGACTTCAATCCGCTCTTGCTGCTGGCCGCGGCATCGATCTGCTTGTCGATGCTGTAGCTCACCACCGCCGGATCGTAGTCCTGGTCGGACAGCGCGTGCGCCGAGGCCAGCGCCTGGCCCAGGTAGGTGGCGGCGGTGGCCAGCTTGCCGGCGCTGCTCATCGCGGTCGGGTCCAGGTCTTCCTGGAACGGCGATTTCTCGTGCACGTAGAACGGCACGCCTGCGACGCTGGCGTAGCCGATCAGCACGTCGGCATCCAGGGTCTGCGCCTTGGCGGTGCGCGCCACGCGCTCGCCTTCGTGGTTGTCGTAGCTGGAGGCGGGCATCTGCGACGGCGCGGCGACGGCGACCACGCTGGCCGCTTCCTGCTTCCATTCCAGAATCACGTCGTCGCCGGTCGAACTGCTCGCGCCTTCGACCAGCACGTACAGGCGCTGCCGGCCCAGGCTGCCGGTGCCCGAACCGAGCTTCTGGCGCACGTCCTTGATCGTGTAGTAGCTGGTCGCATAGCGCTTGGATGCCGCGATGGACGCCACATAGCCGTTCATCGCGCTGGCGACCGCCGCGTAGGTGGCGCTGTCCACCGCGACCAGGTTGTCCAGATTCTGGAACGTGCGCTTGCCGCCGCTGACCGCGGTGTATTTGCCGAGCAGGCTGCTGCGGCTCTTGCCGTCGGCGCTGTCGATGGCCTTGGCCACCACGCCGCTGGTGTTGCTCTTGGCCAGCTGGAAACTCTTCTCGGCGTCGCTGCCCTTGAAGTCGCCGATCTTGTCCAGGTAGGCACCGACCATCGTTTCGATCGCGCTGCCGATGTCGCTGTCGGACAGGCCGTTGTCGCGCCCGGCCAGGACCATGCTCGCCGCCAGCCGGCGCAGGTCCCACACGTACTGGCCGAGATGGCCTTCGTCGAAGTCGGCGACCTTGAACACCGCCTTGCCGCTGCTGTCGCGCGCGGCGTCGAAGTTGCCGATGTGGGTGTCGCCGCCGAGCCAGGTGTAGCCGGTCTGCGGGCTGGTCCACAGCGAGGCCGGCAGGGTCTTCATGTCCTGGTAGAACAGATGGTCGGTGCCACGATAGAACGCGTAGGCGCTGCCGGCCATCGTCGCCATCTTGGTGTCCAGCTCGGCCTGCTGCGCGGCATAGGGATGGTTGTAGTCGTGGATCTGCTGCACCACCCAGGCGTCGCGCTGGCTCGCGGCGGTGGCGCAGCCGGCGGTGGCGGCGAGGATCAGGCCGATCAGCAGCAGGCGCGGCAGGCGGGTGGGCATCGCAGGTCTCCAGGCGCGGACAGGGCGACCAGTCGAGCATGCCGGCATTGCACGGCGATGAATCCGGGGCCGGGCCGACCCGGCGCGGGCGTCGCTACAGATAGCGCAGCCAGGCCAGGTCGCGGCGGCGCGCCTTCAGTCGCGCGAACGCCGCCACCGGCCAGTACAGCGCCACGCCCAACACCGCGGCGATCGCCCACAGCGCCGCGACACTGTCCACGCCGAACAATGCGCCGTGGTTCGCCCCCCAATACGCCAGCGCTGCCAGGTACAGCAGCCTCAGCACGTACAGATGCAGCAGGTAGAAGAACATCGGCGCCGCGCCGATCACCGCCAGCGGCGCCAGCGCCCGCGCCAGCCGCGGTTGTTCGTACAGGCGCAGCAACAGCAGGCCCACGCCCAGGGTCAGCAGCAGGAACAGCAGCGACGGCGGGTACTTGGTCAGGTTGAAGAAGCTCATCGCGGTGTGCGCCACGTCGGCCTGGTCGCGCCAGGGCGCATCGCCGTAGCCGTTGTGCCAGCGCAGCAGGTGGAACAGCGCCAGCGCGCCGAGGCCGCAGGCCAGCAGGCGCTGCCGGCGTTGCGCCGGCGCGGTGCCGGCGCCGTACCAGGGGCCGGCCGCATAGCCCAGCGCGATCACCCCGATCCACGGCAGCAACGGATACGAGGTGCGCACGCGCATGTCGCCCAGTTGCAGCCAGCCGCGGTCGTGCAGGACGGCCCAGGCCGTGGCCAGCGGACCGTCGCCGGGCACGTGCACGCCGTCGAGCAGGTTGTGTCCGGCCACCAGCAGCGCGCCGAGCAGCGCCAGCAGCGGCCGCGGCAGCCACAGCGACGCCGCCAGCGCCAGCATGCTCAGCCCGATCGCCCAGATCACCTGCAGGTACAGCACCTGCGGTGGGAACGAGAGGGTCCAGGCGAAGTTGACCAGGGTCAGTTCCAGCACGATCAGGAACAGCCCGCGCTTGAGCAGGAACGCCGCCGCTGCCTTGCGGCCATGCGGCTGCCGCGCCGCGTACAGCCACGCCGACAGCCCGGTCAGGAACACGAACACCGGCGCACACAGGTGCGCCAGCACGCGCGCCACGAACAGCGCCGGGGCGGTGGTTTCCACGTCCACCGGATCGCCGATCGGGTGGTGCAGGTAGAACGTCTCGCGCACATGGTCGAGCAGCATCAGCGACATCACGGTGCCGCGCAGCAGATCGATCGAGGCCAGGCGCGAGGATGTGGGGGAAAGAGCGGGGGAAGCGGAAGACATGCGCTGCGGTTCGTGTCAGTATTGAAATAATATAACATTTCTTTTTGGGTGCTTCGCTCCATGCCGCCACGTTCGCCGCAGTCGCTGTCCTTCGTCGCCGCCTTGCTGGCCGGCCTGAGTGCCGGTCCGGCCGATGCCGATGCGGTGCTCGACGCCGCGTCCGAGCCCGCCGAACTGGACACGGTGCGCGTGGTCGGGCGCCGCGATTCGGGCACCTACTACGCCGATGCCACCCAGGGCAGCAAGACCGAGCTGAGCCTGCGCCAGCTGCCGCAATCGGTGCGGGTGCTGCCGCGGCAGGCGATCGACGACCTCGGTGCGACGCATCTGGACGGCACCCTGGACTACGTTGGCGGCATCTCGCGGCAGAACGGCTTCGGCGGGCTGTGGGACAACTTCGCGGTGCGCGGCCTGCCCGGCAACGAGAACACCGGCAGTGCGACCCTGCTCAACGGCCTGGCCGGCAACCGCGGCTACAACGCGCCGCGCGACACCGCCAACATCGAGGCGATCGAGTTCCTGAAAGGGCCGGCCGCCGCGCTGTACGGCAGCAGCGAGCCCGGCGGCACGCTCAACATCGTCACCAAACTGCCGCAGTGGCGGCCGGCGACCGCGCTGGAACTGTCCGCCGGCAGCCACGACGCCTACCGCGTCGCGGCCGACAGCACCGGGCCGCTGGGCGACAGCGTCGCCTACCGGCTCAACCTCGCCGCCGAGGACAGGCACAGCTTCCGCGACGTCGTGCGCACGCAGCGCCGTTTCCTCGCGCCGGCGCTGACCTGGCGCCTGGGCGAGGCCACCACGCTGGACTACAACGGCGAATGGCTGCGCCACCGCGCGCCGCTGGACCGCGGCGTGGTCGCGGTGCGCGGCGACCTGCGCGCGCTGCCGCGTTCGCGCTTCCTCGGCGAGCCGGGCGATGGCGACGTGCAGGTCGAGAACCGCAATCACCAGCTGCAGCTGCGGCACGCGTTCTCCGACACATGGAGCGGGCTGCTCGCCGCGTCGCGGCGCGACGCCAGCCTGCGCGGCTACTCCACCGAACCCAGTGCGGTGCAGGCCGATGCGCGCACGCTGTGGCGGCAGCGGCGCTGGCGCGACTTCGCCTCGCGCGACAGCGCGCTGCAGGCCGAACTGCGCGGCCAGGTGCGCAGCGGGACCTGGCGCCACGACCTGCTGGTCGGCATGGAGGCCTACGACTTCGTGCTCGATCAACGCATGCTGCGGGTCCGCCCCAGCGCCGCCGCACCGTATGCGCTGGACCTGTTCGCGCCGGTCTACGGCCAGGCGCCGCCGACGCCGCTGCCGTTCGTCGATACCCACGAGCGCCAGCGCAACCTGGCGCTGTACCTGCAGGATGCGGTGGCGTTGAACGCGCAGTGGACGCTGCTGCTCGGCCTGCGCCACGACCGCTACCGGCAGGCGCTGGAGGATCGCCGCAGCGGCGGCCGCTACGCGCAGACCCCGGCCAGGACCACGCCGCGCATCGGCCTGAGCTATGCGCCGGGCGAGCAGTGGTCGTGGTACGTCAATGCGGGGCGTTCGTTCCGCCCCAACAACGGCTCCGACGTCTGGTACGGCACCGGCACCAGCACCACCCCGGCACCGGAGAGCGGCCGCGCGCTGGAGCTGGGCGGCAAATGGCAGGCGCGCGATGGACGCCTCGGCGGCACGCTGGCGCTGTACGAGATCGTCAAGGACAACGTGCTCACCGGCGATCCGCGCAATCCGGGCAACCAGATCGCCGCCGGCCGCGTGCGCAGCCGCGGCGCCGAGGCCGATCTGTCCGGCCAACTGAGCGCGCACTGGCGGCTCAACGCCAGCGCGTCGTGGAACCGGGTGCAGGTGCTGCGCGACAACACGCTGCAGGTCGGCGGCAGCCTGATCAACGTGCCCAAGCTCAACGGCAGCGTGCTGGCGGTGCACGAGACGCCGCTGCCCGGCGGTGGCCTGCTCGGGCTCGGCGGCGGCATCACCCATACCGGTGCGCGGCTGGCCGAGGCCTATACCCAGGCGCAGGCCGACGCCGGTATCGCACCGGCGCGGTTGCCGGCCTACACCGTGGCCAAGCTGCTGGCGTACTGGCGCATCGACGACCGGCTGCGCGTGTCGCTGGACGTGGACAACGTGTTCGACCGGACCTACTACACCAGTTCGGTTGCGGCGACGCCGTGGGTGGCCGTGGGCGCGGCGCGCACGGTCAGCGCCGGCGTGCAGTACCGGTTCTGAGCGCGGCGGCGCTTCAGTCCTCGCCGATGTCCTCGTTCCACACGTCCGGATTGGCCGCGATGTAGCCGCCGAGCAGGTCGATGCATTCCTGGCTGTGCAGGTCGATCACGGTGACCCCGCTGTCGCGCAGCCAGTCGATGCCGCCCTGGAAGGTCACCGATTCGCCGACCACCACGGTGCCGATGTTGAACTGCCGCACCAGGCCGCTGCAGTACCAGCACGGCGCCAGCGTGGTGACCATGATGGTGTCCTTGTAGCGGCGCTGGCGCCCGGCCTTGCGGAACGCATCGGTCTCGCCGTGCACCGACGGGTCGCCTTCCTGCACGCGGCGGTTGTGGCCGCAGCCGAGCAGGCGGCCGTCGTTGTGGTACAGCGCCGCGCCGATCGGGATGCCGCCCTCGGCCAGGCCCTGGCGGGCCTCGGCGATGGCGGTGTCGAGCAGGGCGCGGTAGTCGGGCGTGGCGATCATCGGAGGCGTTCCTTGGCGGGAGAGCGCCATAGTGCGCATGGCGGCGCGGGCTGTCATCACCGCAAGCCGGGCGCGGGGCAGGGCGGCTGCGGTGGCGGCGACTTTGCGAGCGCCGGCCCGCGCGCCGCATCAGCGTTCCAGCGGCGCGCGCATGCGGCTTTACTTACCGCGCGAATGGGTCTATGAACGCTCTACCCCCATCCCCCGCATCACCGGCTCGGCGCAGGCCTGGCTGCAGAAACGCTGTTGTCCGATTGCAGGAGACACGCGATGCGCACCACGATGTGGAAAGGGCTCGGCGGGCTGGCCGTGGCCGCGGCAGGGGTGGCGACCGGCGCGCAGGCGCAGGCCCAGGACCAGGAAAAGGCGCAGGGACTGCAATGGAGCGACGGCGCGGCCAGCGCCTCGCTCTACGGCACGCTGGATATCGGCTACGTCGGCCGCCGCGGCGGCAACGGCGCAGTTGCCGACATGGGCACCCAGAACGACCTGCAGAGCGCCGCCGGTTCCGACGGCAGCAATGTCGGCCTCAAGCTCGGCTACGACCTGGGCAACGGCACCCGCCTGATCGGCGAGGTCGAGGTCGGCGTGGACCTGACCGGCGACAAGGATGCCGGCAGCGGCGGCGATACGTTCTACACCCGGCATGCCTGGCTGGGCGCGACCGGCGGCTGGGGGACGCTGCTCGGCGGCACCGTCGACGGCGGGCGCGCCGCGGTGCTCAAGCAGTACGATCCGTTCAAGGGCCGGTCGGTCGCCAGCGCCGGTTCCCTGCAGGTGGTGGTGTCCCGGGCCAAGGACGCGGTGGTCTACGTCACTCCCACCTGGCGAGGCCTCAACGCCACCTTCGCCTATACGCCGAATCTGCTCGGCGTCAGCGACCGCGACAGCCGCAGTCCGCTGTATGCGGTGATCCTGGCCTACAGCAACGGACCGCTGAGCCTGGGCTACGACCACGAAGAGGAATGGTGGAACGACGTGCCCGGCTTGACCCGGCTCAGGATCAACCTGTTCGGGGCCAGCTACGACGTCGGCCCGATCAAGCTGTACGGGTTCTACGAACGCATCGACATCCAGCAGCCGTTCGACGTCGCCGCGCTCGGCTTCTATCACGAGCACAAGGGCTATCTGCTGGGCTTCACCGCGCCGATGGGCGCCAACGGCCTGTGGAAGGCGGCCTGGAGCCGGCGCGATTCGTCCTACGTGGACAACACCTGCAACAAGTGGGGCGTGGGCTACCAGCACGCGCTGTCGCCCAAGGCCTATCTCTACGCCGACTACGCGCGGATCGACAACGGCGCCGGCGGCACCTGCACGATCGCCTACAGCAACGAGCAGACCTCCGCCGACCTCGGCCAGGGCGACGCCGGCGGCTACGGCATCGAGGGCGTGGACGTCGGCCTGGTGCTGAAGTTCTGAGGGTCGCGCCCAGCGGCCGCGCGCGCCGCACCGCGCGCGGCGCGGACGCGGGCGTGCGATCGCCGGGCGGCGGCCGCGTGGCCGGCGGGCCCGGTCGGTCGGCGCAGCGGCGGCTGCGACCGGACGCCGCAGACCATGACGGCGCCAGCAGTGCGATAATCCCCGCCATGAGCGAATCCCCCTACAAGTCCGGCACCACCCATTTCGGCTTCCGCGACGTCGCCGCCAAGGACAAGCAGAAGCTGGTCGGCGAGGTGTTCACCTCGGTCGCCGGCAACTACGACCTGATGAACGACCTGATGAGCCTGGGCATCCACCGAGCCTGGAAGCGCTATTTCGTGGCCACCGCGCAGGTCAAGCCGGGCGACCGCGTGCTCGACCTGGCCGGCGGCACCGGCGACATCGCCGCGCTGCTGAAGGAGCGGGTCGGCGACGACGGCGCGGTGGTCCTGGGCGACATCAACGCCGGCATGCTGTCGGTGGGCCGCGACCGGCTGACCAACCGCGGCCTGGTCGCGGGCCTGGACTACGTGCAGTGCAACGCCGAGGCGCTGCCGTTCCCGGACCAGAGCTTCGACCTGGTCACCATCGCCTTCGGCCTGCGCAACGTCACCGACAAGGACGCGGCGCTGCGCGAGATGTACCGGGTGCTGAAGGTCGGCGGACAGGCGCGGGTGCTGGAGTTTTCCGAGGTCACCGCCGACTGGTTCAAGCCGATCTACGACTTCCATTCGTTCAAGATCCTGCCGCGCCTGGGCAAGCTGTTCGCCAAGGATGCCGACAGCTACCAGTACCTGGCCGAGAGCATCCGCAAGCATCCGCCGCAGGACGCGCTGAAGGGCATGATGGCCGAGGCCGGCTTCGCCCGCAGCCACTACAAGAACCTGACCGGCGGCATCGTCGCGATCCATTCGGGCTACAAGATCTGAGAAGCCGGGATTCGGGATTGGGGATTGGGGATTCGTAAAGCGGGGGCAATGCGCTCTTTGCGAATCCCCAATCCCCGAATCCCCGCTTTTCCACAGCCGAATGGCTGGTTATCCCAGCCTTCAAGGTAAACTTCCGGTTTCCCCGAACCGGTGCTGTCCGCCATGCGTTCCCCGTTCCTGTTGTTGTCCCTGGCCGCGGTCATCGCGACCGGTTGTTCCCGCGAAGCGCCCACCGAGGCCGCCGCTCCCGCCGCCAAG
>NZ_JAFIWB010000003.1 GCF_017163705.1 Xanthomonas bonasiae | reverse complement strand
GGTAAAAGGCAGGGCGGGGGGGCGAAGGGGCGGGGTGCTTTTACGAATCCCCAATCCCCAATCACGAATCCCCGCTACTTGGGTGCCAACCGCACCGCGCCATCGAGGCGGATGACTTCGCCGTTGAGATAGCGGTTGCGCAGCAGGAACATCACCGTGTCGGCGAATTCCTCGGGGCGGCCGAGCCGCGGCGGGAACGGGATCGAGGCGGCCAGCGACTGCTGCACCGCCTCGGGCATGCCGTCCACCATCGGGGTCCAGAAAATGCCCGGGGCGATGGTGTTGACGCGGATACCGAAGCGCGCCAGTTCTCGCGCCATCGGCAGGGTCATCGCCACCACGCCGCCCTTGGAGGCGGCATAGGCGGCCTGGCCGATCTGGCCTTCGTAGGCGGCGACGCTGGCGGTGTTGACGATCGCGCCGCGTTCGCCGTCCTCGCCCGGCGGGTTGTGCTGCATCAGGTCGGCGGCGGCCTTGGCGACGTTGAAGCTGCCGACCAGGTTGACCATCACCGTTCCCTGGAACGTGGCCAGCGGCATCGGCGCCTCCTTGCCGAGCACGCGGCCGGCGCCGAGGATGCCGGCGCAGTTGATCGCGGCGTTGAGCCCGCCGAGGAAGTCGCGCGCCGCGCCGAGGTGCGCGGCCACCTGCGCCTCGTCGCTGACGTCGGTGCGGAAATAGCGCGCCTGCGCGGCGCCGAGCGCGGCGACCGCGGCCGCGCCCTTGTCGTCGTTGAGGTCGAACAGCGCGACCTTGCCGCCGTCGGCGACGATGCGTTGCGCGACCGCCAGGCCAAGGCCGGAAACGCCGCCGGTGACCACCGCGCGGATATCGGCAAGCTGCATGGATGTTCCCTCCCAGGAAAGCGCGCATTTTAGCCGACTCTCCGCTGCGGCTGCCCGGCTGGCCACCGCAAGCGCGTGAAAGCGCCTGCCAGGCCTGGCGGGCGCATCGTGCTTCGCGTTCGCTGCGTCTGCCTGCACGGCGGCGATTGCATGGAACACGGCGCACCCGCTTCGGCCGGTGCGCGCGAGGAGGACATGCGCCGCTGGTCGGCGCCCGTATTCGCGTCAGTGCCGTGCGCACCGGACTGGAATGTCCTCGACCTGCACGCCCGGCATTGGCGTGGGCGTTGTTGCCGGCACAGGATCGGTAGGCCTTGCCGGCGCGCCGATCCCGCCGCGCCGGTCGGCCGCGGTTACGCCGCCGCCAGCGCCTGGCCGACCTTGCTGCCGGTCGGCCTGCCGAGTTTCTGCGCCAGCCAGCGCCCGGTCGCGGCCAAGGCCGCCAGGTCGATGCCGGTGGCCACGCCGTTGCCGTGCAGCAGGTAGACCACGTCCTCGCTGGCCACGTTGCCGCTGGCGCCCCTGGCGTACGGACAGCCGCCGGCGCCGGACACCGCCGCATCGACCACGCGCACGCCTTCTTCCAGGCACGCGGCGATATTGGCCAGGGCCTGGCCGTAGGTGTCGTGGAAATGCACCGCCAGCGCCGGCATCGGCACCTCGGCGGCGACCGCGCGCAGCATCGCCCGCGCCTTGCCCGGGGTGCCGACGCCGATGGTGTCGCCCAGCGAGATCTCGTAGCAGCCCATCGTGTGCAGCTGCCGCGCCACCCGCACCACGTCGGCCAGCGGCACGTCGCCCTGGTAGGGGCAGCCGAGCACGGTGGACACGTAGCCACGCACCTTGACCCCATCGGCGGCCGCGCGCGCCAGCACCGGCGCGAAGCGCGCCAACGATTCGTCGATGCCGGCATTGGTGTTGGTGCGGTTGAAGGTCTCCGAGGCGGCGGTGAACACCGCGACCTCGCGCACGCCGACCGCGGCCGCACGCTCGTAACCCTGCAGGTTCGGCACCAGCACCGGGTAGTCCACGCCCGGCGCCGGCACGATGCCGGTGTAGACCTCGGCCGCGTCGGCCAACTGCGGCACCCATTTCGGGCTGACGAAACTGGTCGCCTCGATGCTGCGCAGGCCGGTGCGCGACAGCTGCGCGATCAGCTCGATCTTGTCGGCGGTGGCGACCCAGGCCTTTTCGTTCTGCAGGCCGTCGCGCGGTCCCACTTCCACCAGGCGGACGAAGTCGCTCATCGGCGGCGCCTGCACTGGGGTGCGCAAGCGGGCGCTGTCGGGAGAGGCGGCGTGGGGCAGGGCGGAAACAGCGAAGTGGCGGTCACATGCAGTCCTTGAAGTGAACGGCTGCGCGCCGTTGCCGAGCGGCGCAGGCCACAGCCTGCGCGAAGTGCGGCGCCATCAGAGGGCGCCGCTCAGGCGCTCGCCGGCCGCTGGCAGACGGCTTCGATGTTGTGCCCATCCGGATCCAGCAGGAAGGCGCCGTAGTAGTTGGGGTGGTAGTGCGGACGCAGGCCTGGGGCGCCGTTGTCGCGACCGCCGGCGGCCAGCCCGGCGCGATGGAAGGCATCCACCTGGGCGCGGTCGGCGGCGACGAAGGCCAGATGCAGCTGGCCGCCGGCGCCGGCGGCGCCATCGGTCAGCCAGACGCTGGGCTTGCCGTCGCGGCCGAAGCCGATGTGGCGGCGATCGCCGCTCTGTGCCGCGCTCACCTCCATCACGATATCCAGCCCGAGCGTGGCCAGTGCGGCGCGATAGAAGGCGAGGCTGCGCTCCAGGTCGACGCAGCGCAGGCCGATGTGGTCGAACGGGCTCACCAGAATCCCAGCCAGTTCGGGTCGCGCTTGTCCAGGAACGCGCTCAGGCCTTCCTGGCCTTCGGCCGAGACCCGCAGCCGCGCGATCAGCGCGGCGTTGTCGCGGTCCAGCGTGGCGTTGTCGCCGCCGGCGGCGACCCGGCGCACCAGCGCCTTGGCGCCGGCGGCGGCGAGCGGGCCGGCCTGGCCGAGCAGTTCCACCTGGCGCTGCACCGCCGCGTCCAGCGCGGTCGGCGCCACGGTCTGGTGCACCAGGCCGATCTGGGTAGCGGTCGCCGCATCGAACGCTTCGGCGCTGGCGAACCAGCGCCGCGCCTGGCGCGCGCCGATCGCGGCGATCACATACGGCGAGATCACCGCCGGCAATAGGCCCAGGCGGCTCTCGCTGAGCCCGAAGCGGGCATCGGTGGAGGCCACCGCGATGTCGCAGCAGGCGACCAGCCCGACCGCGCCGCCGAAGGTCGCGCCGTGCACCCGCGCCACGGTCGGCTTGGGCAGTTCGTCCAGGGTGCGCATCAGCTGCGCCAGCGCCAGCGCATCGGCCAGGTTGTCCGCCTCGCTGGCGCCGGCCATCGAACGCATCCACTGCAGGTCGGCGCCGGCCGAGAACGCGGCGCCGGCACCGGCCAGCACCACCACCTTGACCTTCGGATCGGCGCCGATCTGGTGCAGCGCTTCGGTCAGCTGCGCGATCAGCGCGGCGTCGAACGCGTTGCGCACCTCGGGTCGGTTCAGCCGCAGCGTCAGGACCTTGCCTGAGCGCTCCAGCAGCAATGCATCGCTCATCGGCAGTTCTCGTACGGAGGGATAACGGCAGCCATATGGGAATCATAGCTGGCCGCGCCGGCCGCGCCATCATGCGCTGCGACGGTGCTACAATTGATAACCATTCTTATTCGACGGAACGTTCCGTGACGTTGTCCGACATGCCGTTGCGCAGCACCGCCACCGTAGAGACCGTGCACGACCGCCAGCCCAACGACGCCATCGCGCGCCGCCTGCGCGAGCTGGGGTTCGTCGCCGGCGAACAGGTGCAGGTGCTGGCCAGCGGTCCGGTCGGCGGCGAGCCGTTGCTGGTGCAGGTCGGCTATACCCGTTTCGCCCTGCGCCGCAGCGAAGCGGCGCGGGTGCAGGTCAGCGTCGGTGCCGCCGCCGAGGCGCAGTCATGAGCGCGGACGCCGTTCCGCTGCGCCTGGCCCTGGTCGGCAATCCGAACTGCGGCAAGACCGCGCTGTTCAACCAGCTCACCGGCAGCAAACAGAAGGTGGCCAACTACGCCGGCGTGACCGTCGAGCGCAAGGAAGGCCGCTTCCGCGCGCCGTCCGGGCGCGACTTCGCCGTGCTCGACCTGCCGGGCGCCTACAGCCTGCAGCCGGCCAGCCTGGACGAGGCGATCACCCGCGACTTGTGCCGCGGCTTTTATCCGGGCGAGCCGGCGCCGGACGTGCTGGTGTGCGTGGTCGATGCCACCAACCTGCGCCTGCACCTGCGCTTCGCGCTGGAGCTGCGCGAGCTGGGCAAGCCGATGCTGGTGGCGCTGAACATGGTCGATGCCGCGCAGCGCCGCGGCATCCAGATCGACCGCCAGGCGCTGGAAGACGCGCTCGGGGTGCCGGTGATCGAGACCGTGGCGGTGCGCCGCAACGGCGCCAGGGCGCTGGTCGAGCGGCTCGACGCGCTGGCTCCGGCGCTGCCGCCGGCGGTGGCGCCGGCCGAAGGGCAGGGCGACTACCACCAGCAGGTGCGGCGCATCCTCGCCGCCGCGGTGTCGATGCCGACCCGCACCTCGCGCATCGACGACGCGCTGGACCGCTGGCTGCTGCATCCGGTCGCCGGGCTGCTGACCCTGGCGGTGGTGATGTTCCTGATCTTCCAGGCGGTGTACGCCTGGGCGGCGCCGCTGATGGACCTGATCGACGGCGGCAGCAAGGCGCTCGGCGCCTGGGTCGGTGCGACGCTGCCGCCCGGGCCGCTCAACAGCCTGCTGGTCGACGGCATCATCGCCGGCCTCGGCGGGGTGGTGATCTTCCTGCCGCAGATCCTGATCCTGTTCGCCTTCATCCTGGCGCTGGAGGAATCCGGCTACCTGCCGCGCGCGGCGTTCCTGCTCGACCGCATGATGGCGGCGGCCGGATTGTCGGGGCGCTCGTTCATCCCGCTGCTGTCCAGCTTCGCCTGCGCGGTGCCCGGCATCATGTCCACGCGCAGCATCCAGGACCCGCGCGACCGCCTGGCCACGATTCTGGTCGCGCCGCTGATGACCTGCTCGGCGCGCTTGCCGGTGTACGCGCTGCTGATCGGCGCGTTCATCCCGCAGAAAAAAGTCTGGGGCGTGTTCAACCAGCAGGGCCTGGTGCTGTTCGGCCTGTATTTCGCCGCGATCGCCAGCGCGCTGGCGGTGTCGTGGACGATGAAGAAGTGGCGCCGCGACAAGGGCGAGCACCCGTTGCTGCTGGAGTTGCCGTCGTACCGCGTGCCGCACCTGCGCGACCTGGCGCTGGGCCTGTGGGAGCGCGCGGCGATCTTCCTCAAGCGCGTCGGCGGCATCATCCTGGCGCTGACCATCCTGCTGTGGTTCCTGCTGTCGTTCCCGGCCGCGCCGGCCAACGCCACGTTGCCGCCGATCGACTACAGCTTCGCCGGCCGCATCGGCCATGCGATGACCACGGTGTTCGCGCCGCTGGGCTTCAACTGGCAGATCTGCATCGCGCTGATCCCCGGCCTGGCCGCGCGCGAAGTGGCGGTGGCGTCGCTGGCGACGGTGTACGCGCTGTCGGCGGCCGACGACGATGCCGCCGCGCAGGCGTTGTCGCCGCTGATCAGCGACGGCTGGTCGCTGGCCACCGCGCTGTCGCTGCTGGTCTGGTACATCTACGCGCCGATGTGCATTTCCACCCTGGCCACGATCAAGCGCGAGACCAACTCGTGGAAGCAGATGAGCTTCGCCGCGTTCTACCTGTTCGCGCTGGCGTATCTGGCCTCGCTGGTCACCTACCAGGTCGCGGCGGCACTGGGAGCCGGCTGAGATGAGCGCTTCGCTGCTGTTGCAGTACCTGGTGATCGCACTGGCGGTCCTGCTCAGCGCCTGGGTGGTGCTGAAGAAGCAGTTTCCCGGCACCGCACGCAAGCTGCGCGGCGCCATCGCCGTGCGCCTGCTCAAGCCGGGTCGCCCATCCTGGTTGCAGGCCATGGGCCGCAGGATCGCGCCTGCGGCCACCGCCGGTGCCGGTGCGTGCGGTGGCTGCGACAGCTGCGGCCCGGCACCGCCGCGCCGGCATTGAACTGGCAGCGGCGGGCGGCAACGATGCGCCGACACCGGCTGCCATGAGCGATCTGCCGCTGCCCATGCTGCCGGCGGCTGCCTTCTTCGGCCTGGATCTGCAGGCGCTCGCGCCGCCGCAGCGCGACGCATTGCGTCACGCCGATGCCGATTTCCGCGCCGTCGCGGCTGGCCGCGTGCCGCTGCACGCGCGCATCGATCCCGAAGCGCCATTGCCGGCCGACGGCGGCACCCGCTATTACCGGGGGCAGGGCTATCGGTTGACCGTGTTGCGCCGCCTGTCCTCCATCGGTGCGCAGACCGCGATCGCCTACGGCCCGATCCTGCAGTTGGACGAGGCGCTGTTCGCGGCGGCGGCACTTCCCGCCATCTCGGATGTGCGTCTGTATACGCCTGCCGCGCTGGGGCAATTGTTGGGCGCCGCAGCACAGGCTTGATGCCGGCACCCGCGGACCGTTGTTCGGCGGCCGCCATAGTGGCAGCTGCGACCGTTGCGGCCTGTCACCGTCGCGGCGGCATCGACTTTGCCGGCAGGCGGAATGGGGGAGGCGACACTTGCTGCCGTGAGGCTGCGCCATCGGGCTGTGCCTGCGGCGATGGCTGTTGCCGACATCGCGTTGCGCTCAAAAAAGCCTGCCCGCATCCGCGCGCGCGCGACCGGTTCGCGTAGCGGTCGCGCCGCAGCGTCTTGGCTGCACGATGCGCTCTGCGCTGGCGCTGCGTTGAAGCGCTACTGCCATGCCTGCGTGATAAGCAACGTAGAAGGCTCAGAGGCGATCTTGCGGGAAGGTGGGCAGCGGTCGCTGCCAGCGCAAGCGCGGGGCCGGCCGACCGGATTTTCAAATTAGTTCAATATTATAATATTCATACAATTTGATTTTCTGCATCCAGTTAATTTTGCGTGCCACCAATATGTAGCATTGCCTGGATAGGCTGCGCACCGTCACTCCAACTGGAATTCCTTGGTAAATGTCGATCGAAATACTTCGCACGCCATGCGGAGGTTTTCGCTGCATTTTCCAGGGTGGTCGTGTGTGACGCAGTCGCGCTATTTGTCTACATCTTGGGCTGGCTTATTTATTAGGGAGAGTGGTATGTCGAAATTGAAAGTAAGGGTCGTCTTGTTTTCGTTGGTCCTATTCTTGTTCAGTGGCGTCGCCGCTGCAGATCCGTCTACGCAATTGAGAACCACCTTCGGCGGCTGGGTCGGCAAGCAGCAGCGTTCCGAATATATCGACGGATCGGACTGGCATTACTGCTTCAGCAACCAGGGCGGTTCCTGCGGTTCGGTGGCGCTGACCACGGGCCACAGCTCTTGCGTGACCCGTGGATTCAATATCGGTATCAAATGGGCGGTTCCCACCCGGGTCGGTTCGATGGAAATCAACGGCGGTTACAACAACTCGTGGTCGGCGTGCAATGTCCGTTCGGAAACCGTGACCTGTTCGCCGAAGCCGGGCTGGAAGGGCCGCGCTGCGATCCTCTTCAGCGAGCGTGTCGGCACGGTCAACGTGGTCGGTGGCGATCCGGATTATTACGTCACGTTGCGGTCGTCCTGTCCGGCAGGCTGGAAGTCGAACTGGGAAGGTGGCTCCGGCTGGTCCTGTCGCTACGACGGCGGCACCTATTCCCGACAGGGTTATCTGCCGGAATGGCGCGGCAGCACCTGCGACTACGAGCGCATCTAAGCGCGCCTCGCGATGGCGGAAGCTCCCCGTGCTTGCGCGTCAGCGCAGGTACGGGGTTGTGCCGGTGTTCTTCCAGACCTGTGACAATCCAATGAAAATAATGAAGAGTCCTGTACGTCGCGGCTACCTGCCGCTGGCGATCGTCGGCGGTTTGTTCGCCTTTACCGCGTTGTACTTCTACCAGCATGCGCACGCGGACCTGCCTGGCGCGGAAGGCGAGATCGCCGCGCCGGCAGGCTCCTCCGGCCAGGTTCGCCTCGGCATGGCCATCGATGCGGCCAATCCTCATCGCTCCGCGCAAGCCGCGATCGAAGATGCGCCAATGCGAGACGGCGCCGCCGACGCGGCAACGCCGTTCGACGCCGGCGAGGTCCAGCGCCGTCTGCGCGAGTTCTTTGCCCGGGTGAACGCCAACCCGCCGCCGTCGCGCGCCGAGCGGGACGCGTTCGCGGCGCGGTTGCTGGCGTCGGTCGACGGCAGCGCCGAGGCGAGACAAGCGGTGGCCGAGGCCTACCGGGCCATGCCGGCAAGCCAGGCGATGGAACGCGACATGTTGCGCGGCATGCTGGTGCCCTCGCCGCAGGGACGCGCGCTGGTGCTCGACGAGGCCAACCAGATCTGGGCCGGCAAGGACAAGGGACTCTACGCAGAAATGTACGAGACCTACTTCAACCTGCCTGGCCAGGCAACGCGGGAGGTCTATGCCGATGCCCTGGCGACCCTGGACGCGCGCGGGACCGATCAGCGCACCGCGGTGGCCGCGCTGAACTTCATCGGCACCATCGAGAACGACGTCTCGCCCGGTGCCGACGCGCTCAAGCGCAGCGCGGTTGCGCAGATGGACTCGCTGGCCTCGGGCGATGGCGACGCCTTGGTGCGCGCCCTGGCGGTGCAGAAGATCTACCGCCTCTCCGCTCCGGACGAAGCCGCGGATGTGGCGGTGAACTACATCGCACGTGGCGCCACCAGCCCCTTGGTGATGACCACGCTCGATGCCGTCGCCAGCGGAGACGTGCAACTGAGCCCCACCCTCAGGTCCACGCTCGCCAGCGCGGTCGCGCGCCCCTCGGCGTCCAGCGCCGAGCGCCAGCGGTACGGGCAGGTGGTCGGAGCGGGTCGATAGCCGGCCACCAGGTCTGCGCGGCCAGCGAGGACACGGCGCCCGTGTCGGGCCAGCTGGCGTCCGCTGGCCGGCGCAGCGAACTCTGCCGCTGCAGCCACCCCGTCGGCAGCATCGAGATCGCGCCGGCCCAGCGCTCGGCGCTGGTCGAGGCACGCGCCACCCTGGCCGCTCCGTTGCTGCGGACCGCCACGCGTAGCCACGCCACCATCGTGCGTCGACGTTGCCGGACCCAGGCCTGCGCCAGCGCAGGCACGACCTGGGTCGGCCCGGTCCATCGCCGGCCGGCGCTGTCGCTTGCGCTGCGCTGCACAGTGGAGCGCGGCCATGCTGCCGCTATGCTAGTGGCCATGACGACCTCCTTCCAGTTCTCCCGCCGTGCGCAGGCGCTGACCAGTTCGGCGATCCGCGAAATCCTCAAGGTCACCGAACGCCCGGAGGTGATCTCCTTCGCCGGCGGGCTGCCGTCGCCGGACACGTTCCCGGTGGCGCGCATGCAGTACGCCTGCGACAAGGTGCTGCGCGAGGCGCCGCAGGCGGCACTGCAATACGGCCCGACCGAGGGCTATCTGCCCTTGCGCGAATGGGTGGCGGCGCGGGTGAGCCGCGACGGCGCCAGCATCCGCCCCAGCCAGGTGCTGATCACCACCGGATCGCAGCAGGGCCTGGACCTGCTCGGCAAGGTGTTCATCGACGAAGGCAGCAAGGTGCTGGTGGAGACGCCGAGCTATCTCGGTGCGCTGCAGGCGTTCTCGCTGTTCCAGCCGGCGTTCGCGGCGATGCAGTCCGACGACGACGGGCTGGTGGTGGATGCGCTGGACGACGCGCAACTGGCTGGCGCGCGCTTCATGTACTGCCTGCCGAACTTCCAGAACCCGACCGGGCGGCGCCTGCCGCTGCACCGGCGCCAGGCGCTGGTCGCGCGCGCGGCCGCCGCCGGCGTGCCCATCGTCGAGGACGACCCCTATGGCGAGCTGTGCTACAGCGGCGACACGCTGCCGAGCCTGCTGTCGATGAATCCGGACGGGGCCATCTACATGGGCTCGTTCTCCAAGGTGCTGGCGCCGGGCCTGCGCCTGGGTTTCGTGGTCGCGCCGGAAGCGGTGCACGCCAAGCTGGTGCAGGCCAAGCAGGCGGCGGACCTGCACACGCCCTCGTTCAGCCAGCGCATCGTCTACGAGGCGGTGCAGGACGGCTTCCTGGATGCGCACATCCCCGGTATCCGCAGCCTGTACGCCAGCCGCTGCCAGCAGATGCTGGCGGCGCTGGAGAAGTATTTCCCGTCGCAGGTGCGCTGGAACCGTCCCGCCGGCGGCATGTTCATCTGGGTCGAACTGCCGGCAGGCATGGACGGCGGCGCGCTGCTGGCCAAGGCGATCGAGCGCAACGTCGCGTTCGTGCCGGGCGCGCCGTTCTACGCGGTCGAACCGCAGCGCAATACCCTGCGCCTGTCGTTCGTGACCGTGCCGGAAGAACGCATCGAGCGCGGCGTGCGCATCCTCGGCGAACTGCTGCAGGCCGAGATCGCCGCGCATCGCAGCGCGGCGGCCTGATCCGGCACCCGGACGCCTGCGCATGCACTCGGCTGCGGCATTGGACCTGGGCGTGGACGCGGTGCTGGTCGGCCGTGCGCAGGCGTTCACCCGGCCCGGCAGCCGCAGCGCGATCGCCAAGCGGCCGCTGCCGGGGCGGTTGCGGATCGGCATCGACGGCCTGGAACTGGACGAGCAGGGCGACCGCCGCGTGCACGGCGGCCCGGACAAGGCGTTGCACCACTATCCGCGCGACCACTACGCGGCCTGGCGCCAGGAACTGGGTGCGCATGCCTTGCTGGAGGCGCCGGGCGCATTCGGCGAGAACCTCAGCACGCTCGGCGCCACCGAGGCCGACCTGTGCCTGGGCGACCGGCTGCGGCTGGGCACGGCGCTGGTCGAGGTTTCGCAGTCGCGGCAGCCGTGCTGGAAGCTGTCCGACCGCTTCGGCGTGGCCACGCTGGCGCGGCGCGTGCAGGAAAGCGGCCGCACCGGCTGGTATTACCGCGTGCTGCAGCCGGGCGAGGTCGCCGCCGGCGATCGCCTGACCCTGCTGGAGCGGCCCCATCCGGACTGGTCGCTGGCCCGCCTGATCCAACTGCTGTATCGGCGCGAGGTGGATCCGGCGCAGCTGGAGCAGGTGCTGGAACTGCCGCTGGTGCCGAACTGGCGCGTGCTGTTCGAGCGGCGCCTGGCCCAGCGCGAGGTCGAGTGCTGGGACAAGCGCCTGCTGGGGCAGCCGGCGGCCGAGTAGGGCGCTCAACCGCAGGGCCAGCGGCGGCGACCAGCGGAACCGCGGACCTTCCAGGGTTGAATGGTGTCGGGTCTGCAGTCCTTCCACAGTGCGCCCAGCCCGCTGTCCGCAAGCCCCTGTAGGAGAGCCACAAGACCGTTGTGGGAGCGACTGCAGTCGCGATGAACGGGACGGTAGACCTTCCGTTGCCGGATGCCGTCAACGCTCGACCCGCCTGCGTTGCCGACCAACGCCACGGCGCCGCACCCCTGTCGCGGATCGCGACAAACCGCTAGCCTTGTGCGATGACGACTTCCCCCGTACGTGTGTTGATTCATGGTGCATCCGGCCGCATGGGCCAGGCGCTGTTGCGCCTGGCGGCGCAGGACCCGGCGCTGCAGGTGGTGGGGGCGGTGATCCGGCGTGCGCCGGCGCAGCGGGTGGTCGACGGGGTGCCGTACTTCGCCGCGGCCGAGCTGAACGGCGCGCCGGCGTTCGACGTGGCGGTGGATTTCAGCCTGCCGCAGGGCTTCGACCCGGTGCTGGCGCTGTGCGTGGCGCGCGGCGCGGCGCTGGTGTCCGGCACCACCGGCCTGGACGCGGCGCAGCGGCAGGCACTGGCCGACGCGGCGGCGGGCATCCCGCTGATCTGGGCGTCCAACTTCAGCCTCGGCGTGGCGGTGCTGAACGACCTGGTGGAACGCGCCGCCGCGGCGCTGCCGGGCTGGGACTGCGACATCGTCGAATCGCACCACGTGCACAAGCAGGACGCGCCGTCCGGCACCGCGCTGACCCTGGGCGAGGCCGCCGCGCATGGCGGCGCGCAGCCGCGCTACGCCAGCCTGCGCGCCGGCGACATCGTCGGCGAACACCTGGTGCAGTTCGCCGGGCTCGGCGAGCGGGTGGAACTGGTGCACCGCGCCAGCAACCGCGACATCTTCGCCCGCGGCGCGCTGCATGCCGCCGCGCGCCTGCCGGGCCGCGCGCCCGGGGCCTACCGGCTGCGCGATCTGCTCGGCTGAACGGCGCTTTCACATAAACGTCTGGCGCGGACAGGTCCGCGTCGGTACAATTCTCGCTCGCCTGTTACCCATCGCCACGGACCCGGAGAAGCGCCGAGTTCGCGGTTTCTTGCAGCCGCAAGTTGGTGGGGCAGGGTTCCTCTCTCCCCAAGGCGAACCCCGTGACTCAACCCGCAATCCTTGTCCTTGAAGACGGCACCGTGTTCGAGGGCGAATCCGTAGGCGCCGCCGGCCTGTCCGTCGGCGAAGTGGTGTTCAACACCGCGATGACCGGCTACCAGGAGATCCTCACCGATCCCTCCTATGCCCGTCAGCTGGTCACCCTGACGTACCCGCATATCGGCAACACCGGCTGCACCGACCAGGACGACGAAGCCGCCCAGGTCTGGTCGGCCGGGCTGATCGTGCGCAGCGTGCCGCGCCGTCCCAGCAACTGGCGCAGCCAGGTATCGCTGCCGGACTGGCTGATCCAGCGCGGCGTGGTCGCCATCGCCGGCATCGATACCCGCAAGCTGACCCGCATCCTGCGCGAGAAGGGATCGCAGAACGGCGCGGTGATGGCCGGCGAAGTGAACGTGGACACCGCGCTGGAAGCGGCGCGCAAGTTTCCCGGGCTCAAGGGCATGGACCTGGCCAAGGTGGTCTCCACCGGCAAGGCCTATCCGTGGCGCGACGGCCAGCTCGATCTGGACAGCAACGCGTTCGCCCAGGCCGCACCGAAATACAAGGTGGTGGCCTACGACTACGGCGTGAAGCTCAACATCCTGCGCATGCTCGCCGAGCGCGGTTGCGAGGTCACCGTGGTGCCGGCGCAGACGCCTGCCGCCGAGGTGCTGGCGATGCAGCCGGACGGCGTGTTCCTGTCCAACGGCCCGGGCGATCCGGCGCCGTGCGACTACGCGATCGCGGCGATCAAGGAAATCGTGGCCAGGAAGATCCCGACCTTCGGCATCTGCCTGGGCCACCAGCTGCTGGCGCTGGCCGCCGGCGCGCAGACCCTGAAGATGGGCCATGGCCACCACGGCGCCAACCACCCGGTGCAGGACCTGGACAGCGGCCGGGTGATGATCACCTCGCAGAACCACGGCTTCGCGGTGGACGAAGCGTCGCTGCCGGCCAACGTGCGGGTGACCCACCGCTCGCTGTTCGACGGCACCAACCAGGGCATCGAACTGACCGACGCGCCGGCCTTCAGCTTCCAGGGCCACCCGGAAGCCTCGCCCGGCCCGCGCGACGTGGCGCCGCTGTTCGATCGCTTCACCGCGCTGATGGCGGCCGCCGCCTGATGAGCGCCGCGCTGGCGCCGTCGCTGCGTCCACGCCGCTGGCGTTGGGGCGTATTGGCGTTGCTGGCGCTCGCGGCGTATCCGCTGTTCGTGCTGGTCGCGGTCTACGCGCAGTGGCTCGGCGCCGGGCTGCCCGGCGGGCGCAACGGCCCGGCCGATGCGTATCGCCACAGCCTGGCCAGCGCCATCGTCGCCTACACCCTGTCGCCGCGTTGCGTGGACTGGGTGACGGCGGTGATGGAGCGCGACGGGCGCGGCAACGCGAGCCGGGCGATGGATGCCCACAACAACCGGATCGGCGCGCGCATCGGCGCCGCCGCTCCCAGCTGGGCCGCGATGCAGCGCGAGGTTCGCGCCGCGGTCGACCATGGTGCGATCGACGCCCGATCGTCCGACCAGATCACCTGGCGCGCCCCCGCGGCGTGGCAGGACCGACTTTACTGAGAATCCCCATGCCCAAGCGCACCGACCTAAAAACCATCCTCATCATCGGCGCCGGCCCGATCGTCATCGGCCAGGCCTGCGAGTTCGACTACTCCGGCGCGCAGGCGTGCAAGGCGCTGCGCGACGAGGGCTACCGGGTGGTGCTGGTCAACAGCAACCCGGCCACGATCATGACCGACCCGAACATGGCCGACGCCGTGTACATCGAGCCGATCAACTGGCAGACGGTCGAGAAGATCATCGCCAAGGAAAAGCCCGATGCGCTGCTGCCGACCATGGGCGGGCAGACCGCGCTGAACTGCGCGCTGGACCTGGCCGACCACGGCGTGCTGGAAAAGTACGGCGTGGAACTGATCGGCGCCAAGCGCGAAGCGATCATGATGGCCGAGGACCGCGAGCTGTTCCGCGTGGCGATGGGCGAGATCGGCCTGGAATGCCCGAAGGCGGCGGTCGCGCACACCCTCGAGGAAGCGCTGGAGATCCAGACCCGGGTCGGCTATCCGACCATCATCCGCCCCAGCTTCACCCTCGGCGGCAGCGGCGGCGGCATCGCCTACAACCGCGAGGAACTGATCGAGATCGTGACCCGCGGCCTGGAGCTCTCGCCGACCAGCGAAGTGCTGGTCGAGGAATCGGTGCTGGGCTGGAAGGAATTCGAGATGGAAGTGGTCCGCGACACCGCGGACAACTGCATCATCGTCTGCTCGATCGAGAACCTGGACCCGATGGGCGTGCACACCGGCGACTCGATCACCGTCGCCCCGGCGCAGACCCTCACCGACAAGGAATACCAGCGCCTGCGCGACGCCTCGATCGCGGTGCTGCGCAAGATCGGCGTGGACACCGGCGGCTCCAACGTGCAGTTCGGCATCAATGCGCAGACCGGCCGCGTCGTCGTCATCGAGATGAACCCGCGCGTGTCGCGCTCCTCGGCGCTGGCCTCCAAGGCCACCGGCTTCCCGATCGCCAAGGTCGCCGCCAAGCTGGCGGTCGGCTACACGCTGGACGAACTGAAGAACGAGATCACCGGCGGCCTGACCCCGGCCTCGTTCGAGCCGTCGATCGACTACGTGGTCACCAAGATCCCGCGCTTCGCGTTCGAGAAGTTCCCGCAGGCCGATGCGCGCCTGACCACGCAGATGAAGTCGGTGGGCGAGGTGATGGCGATGGGCCGCACCTTCTCCGAATCGCTGCAGAAGGCGCTGCGCGGCCTGGAGACCGGCAAGATCGGGCTCGACCCGACCGGGCTGGACCTGGGCAGCGAGGACGACATGGCCGCGCTCAAGCGCGAGTTGAAGGCGCCCGGTCCGGAGCGGCTGTTCTACGTCGCCGATGCGTTCCGCGCCGGCATGAGCGTGGAGCAGGTGCATGCGCTGTCGTTCATCGATCCGTGGTTCCTGGACCAGATCGAGGACCTGATCGCGCAGGAGAAGCAGCTGGCCGCCGACGGCCTGGGCTCGCTGGATGCCGCGCGCCTGCGCACGCTCAAGCGTGCCGGTTTCTCCGATGCGCGCCTGGCCGAACTGTGCGGCACCAACGAGGCGGCGGTGCGCGCGCTGCGCCGCGCGCACAAGGTGCGCCCGGTGTACAAGCGGGTGGACTCGTGCGCGGCCGAATTCGCCACCGACACCGCCTACCTGTATTCGACCTACGAGGACGAGTGCGAGGCCAAGCCCAGCAACCGCGACAAGATCATGATCCTCGGCGGCGGCCCCAACCGCATCGGCCAGGGCATCGAGTTCGACTACTGCTGCGTGCACGCGGCGCTGGCGCTGCGCGAGGATGGCTACGAAACCATCATGGTCAACTGCAACCCGGAGACCGTGTCCACCGACTACGATACCTCCGACCGCCTGTACTTCGAGCCGCTGACCCTGGAAGACGTGCTGGAGATCGTCGAGCTGGAGCAGCCCAAGGGCGTGATCGTGCAGTACGGCGGACAGACCCCGCTGAAGCTGGCGCGCGCGCTGGAGGCCAACGGCGTGCCGGTGATCGGCACCAGCCCGGACTCGATCGACCTGGCCGAGGACCGCGAGCGCTTCCAGCAGCTGGTCGACAAGCTGGGCCTGAAGCAGCCGCCGAACCGCATCGCGCGCAACGCCGAAGAGGCGCTGGTGCTGGCGCGCGAGATCGGCTATCCGCTGGTGGTGCGCCCGAGCTACGTGCTCGGCGGCCGCGCGATGGAGATCGTCTACGGCGAATCGGACCTGGCGCGCTACGTGCGCGACGCGGTCAAGGTCTCCAACGACTCGCCGGTGCTGCTCGACCGCTTCCTCGACAACGCGGTGGAAGTGGACGTGGACATCATCGCCGACAAGGACGGCCAGGTGCTGATCGGCGGGGTGATGGAGCACATCGAGGAAGCCGGCGTGCATTCGGGCGATTCCTCGTGCTCGCTGCCGCCGTACTCGCTGTCGGCCAAGACCCAGGCCGAACTGCGCCGCCAGGTGGTGATGCTGGCCAAGGGCCTGAACGTGGTCGGGCTGATGAACACCCAGTTCGCGGTGCAGGTGGACGAAGCCGGCGACGACATCGTGTTCCTGCTGGAAGTGAACCCGCGCGCCTCGCGCACGGTGCCGTTCGTGTCCAAGGCCACCGGCATGGCGCTGGCCAAGATCGCCGCGCGCTGCATGGCCGGCAAGACCCTGGCCGAGCAGGGCGCGCTGAAGGAGATCGTGCCCGACTACTACTCGGTGAAGGAAGCGATCTTCCCGTTCGCCAAGTTCCAGGGCGTTGACCCGATCCTCGGCCCGGAGATGCGCTCCACCGGCGAGGTGATGGGCGTGGGCCGCAGCTTCGGCGCCGCGTTCGCGCGCGCGCAGGAAGCCGGCGGGATCAAGGCGCCGCCGCTGGGCAAGGCGTTCCTGTCGGTGCGCGACCCGGACAAGCAGCGCGTGCTGCCGGTGGCGCAGGCGCTGGTCGAGCGCGGCTACACCCTGGTGGCCACCAGCGGCACCTGCGCGTGGCTGCGCCAGCATGGCCTGCAGTGCGACCAGATCAACAAGGTGGCCGAGGGCCGCCCGCATATCGTCGATCTGATCAAGAACGGCGAAATCGTGTATATCGTCAACACCACCGAGGGCCGTGCGGCGATCTCCGATTCGTTCTCGATCCGGCGCGAAGCCCTGCAGCAGCGCGTCACCTATTCGACCACCGTCGCCGGCGCCCGCGCGCTGGTGCATTCATTGGAATTCCGCGGCACCGGTCCGGTCTGGGCGCTGCAGGAACTGCACAAGGAGCTGGAAGCGTGAGAGCCCCGATCACCATGCAAGGCGCGCTGCGTTTGCGCGAGGAACTGGACCAGTTGAAGTCGGTCAAGCGGCCGCAGGTCATCGCCGCGATCGCCGAGGCGCGCGCGCACGGCGACCTGAAGGAAAACGCCGAGTACCACGCCGCGCGCGAGCAGCAGAGCTTCATCGAAGGCCGCATCAAGCAGCTGGAGAGCGAGCTGTCGCATGCCGAGATCATCGACGTCAGCAAGCTGGCGGTCGGCAGCAAGGTGGTGTTCGGCGCGACCGTGACCCTGGCCGACGTGGAAAACGACGAAGAGAAGCGCTACCAGCTGGTCGGCGATCTGGAAGCGGACATCAAGCTGGGCCTGATCGCGATCTCCTCGCCGCTGGCGCGCGCGCTGATCGGCAAGCTGGAAGGCGACAGTGTCAGCATCGACGCCCCGGCCGGCCGTCGCGAGTACGAGATCGTCAGCGTCGAATACGTCGGCTGACGTCGTGGCGGTCGCCACCTTGTTGTTGCCGGAGCGCGCGCGCCTGGCCGCTGCGGCGCTGACCGGCGAGGTGGCGCGGGCGTTCGGCCGCGCCGACCGCGAGCGCCTGGAGCCCGGTTCCGAAGCGCAGTTGCGCCGCCATTTCACGCTGCCGCCCGGGCAATGGCCGGTGGCGGCGTTGACCCGCCAGCTGGACGCCGGCGACGCCGGCGACGCCGTGTGGCTGCGCGCCGATCCGGCCTATGTGGTGCCGGACATGCAGGGCGCGCGGCTGATGGCGCACGGCGACATGCTCGCGATCGACGCCATCGACCTGGCCGCGCTGCTGCCGTCGCTGCAGGACCTGTTCGTGGAGGCCGGCCTGGTCCTGGACGCGCCGGAACCCACCCGCTGGTATCTGCGCCTGGCGGCGGACAGCGTGCTGCCCACGTTCGCCGCACCGGCGCAGGTACTCGGCGCCGATCTGTTCGACCATCTGCCGCAGGGCGAGGGCGGGCGCCGCTGGCGGGCGCTGCTGACCGAGGCGCAGGTGCTGCTGCACCAGCATCCGTGGAACCGCGAACGCAGTGCGCGCGGGCAGCCGGCGATCAACTCGCTGTGGTTCTGGGGCGGCGGCGCGTTGCCGGCCACGGTGACCAGCGCGCATGCGCAGGTGCGCAGCCGCGAGCCGCTGCTGCGCGCGCTGACCCAGGCCGCCGGCATCGACGCCGGGCAAACGCCGCGCGTCGATGCGCTGGTCGATCTGCGCCAGCTGCGCGCGCCCGAGCAGTTCGTCGGCGAGGTGATGCAGCCGCTGCTCGAAGCGCTGCGCCTGGGCGAACTGCAGCAACTGCTGCTGGATTTCGAGGACGGCACCCGTTTCCGGATCGAGCGCGAGCAGCGCTGGCGCTTCTGGCGGCGGCCGCTGGCGCGCCTGGACGCATGAGTCCGCCGCTGCGCATCACCCGGCGGCCGGCCGCCGAGGGTGGGCCGTGGACGGACAGCGTGCTGCCGCTGCTGCGCCGCATCTACACCGCGCGCGGCGCCCACGACGCCAGCCTGGCGCAGCCGAAGCTGGCGCAGCTGCTGCCGCCGGATGCGCTGAGCGGCATCGACGCGGCGGTCGCGCTGCTTGCCGCCGCGATCGCCGCCGGCAAACGGATCCTGGTCGTCGGCGATTTCGATTGCGACGGCGCCACCGCCTGCGCGGTCGCGGTGCGCGGGCTGCGCCTGCTCGGCGCCGCGCAGGTGCTGCACGCGGTGCCGAACCGCATGGTGCACGGCTACGGCCTGTCGCCGGCGCTGGTCGCCGAGCTGGCGCCGCTGCAGCCGGACCTGCTGGTCACCGTCGACCACGGCATCGCCTGCCATGCCGGCGTCGCCGCGGCCAAGGCGCTGGGCTGGCAGGTGCTGGTCACCGACCACCACTTGCCGGGCAGCGTGCTGCCGCCGGCCGACGCGATCGTCGATCCGAACCTGGCCGGCGACGCGTTCCCGAGCAAGATGCTGGCCGGCGTCGGGGTGATCTTCTACGTGTTGCTGGCGTTGCGCCGGCACCTGCGCGAGCGCGGTGCGTTCGCGACCCAGGCGCCGGATCTGACGGTGTTGCTGGACCTGGTCGCGGTCGGCACCGTCGCCGACCTGGTGCCGCTGGACACCAACAATCGCGCGCTGGTGTCGGCCGGGCTGCGCCGCCTGCAGCGCGGCGACGGCTGCATCGGCCTGCGCGCCCTGATCGAAGCCAGCGGCCGCGATCCGGCGCGGCTCAGCGCCAGCGACATCGGTTTCGCGCTGGCGCCGCGGCTCAACGCCGCCGGCCGGCTCGAGGACATGGCGCTGGGCATCGAGCTGCTGCTGTGCGAGGACCCGCAGCAGGCGCGCGAGATCGCCGCCACGCTGGAACAGATCAACGGCGAGCGCCGCGCGGTGCAGCAGCAGATGACCGACGAGGCCGAGGCCACGGTGGCGCAGGCGCTGCTGGCCGCGCCGGACGCGCCACCGGTGGCGGTGTGCCTGTTCGATGCCGACTGGCATCCGGGCGTGATCGGCCTGGTCGCCTCGAAGATGAAGGACCGCCTGCATCGCCCGGTGATCGCCTTCGCCCCGGCCGAGCCGGGCAGCGACCAGTTGCGCGGCTCGGCGCGCTCGATTCCCGGCTTCCATATCCGCGACGCGATGGCCGCGGTGGAGGCGCGCCGGCCCGGATTGATGGACAAGTTCGGCGGCCATGCGATGGCCGCGGGCCTGAGCCTGCCGCAGGCCGCGCTGGCCGAGTTCGAACAGCTGTTCCGCGAGCATGCGCTGGCCAGCCTGGACGCGGCGCTGCTGCAGGCCGAACTGCTCAGCGACGGCGCACTGGATCCGCACGAGCTGGACCATCGCCACGCCGAGGCGCTGCGCCTGGCCGGGCCATGGGGACAGGGCTTCCCCGAGCCGCTGTTCGACGGCGAGTTCGAGGTGCTGCAGTGGCGCCTGCTGAAGGAGCGCCACCTCAAGCTGAGCCTGCGCTGCGCCGGCCGCGGCGAGCCATTGAACGCGATCCATTTCAACGGGTGGCGCGGCGACGAACCCGGCCGCCGCGTGCACATCGCCTACCGCCTGGTCGCCGACGACTACCGCGGCGGCGACGCGGTGCAACTGGTGGTGGAGCACTGCCGGAGTCTGTCGGGCTGATCCATCCTTGGCCCCTCTCCCCTCGGGAGAGGGGTTGGGGTGAGGGTACGGCGCGAAAGCGACTCGCAGAATTGGGTACACGAGGCTGCGCCCGGACCCTCATCCGGCCCTGCGGGCCACCTTCCCCCGAAAAGGGGGCCATGGTCCCGACGGGAGAAGGGAACAGCCAGCCTCTCTCCCCCGCAGACGGCTTGGGTGAAGATGGGATCAGCCGCATCGATACAAGACTCAGCGGCCCGAGCACACCGCGCGAAGATTCCGGATAACCCCGCTGCGCCGCACCGGACGTTCAAGCTGTACCGTCCCATCAAGGAGTGATCCATGCCGTACGTCGCGCGCAAAGGCCTGTGCCTGCTGTTGTTCTCGCTGTTGTCGGCGGCCGCCGTGCCGGCCTTGGCCCAGACCGCGCCGCAGCGGCAACTTCTCGCCCCACTGCTGAAGACCGATCACAGCGAGCGCCCGGTCGAGCTGCGCTCGGCGACGGTGAGCGCGCACGCCGCGGCCGGCCTGGCCGAAACCACGGTGGAGCTGCTGTTCTTCAACCCCAATGCGCGCGTGCTGGAAGGGCAACTGGCGTTCCCGCTGCGCGAGGGCCAGCAGATCAGCGGCTTCGCCTTGGACATCGACGGACAGATGCGCGACGCGGTGCCGGTGCCGAAGGCGCGCGGGCGGCAGGTGTTCGAGGCGATCGAGCGGCGCGGCGTGGACCCGGGCCTGGTCGAGCAGACCGCCGGCAACCAGTTTCAGCTGCGGCTCTATCCGATTCCCGCGCACGGCAGCCGCCGCGTGCGCCTGGTCTATCGCGAGTCGCTGCCGCGCACCGCCGCCGGTTGGCAGTGGCGGCTGCCGCTGGGCTATGCGGCCAGCGCCCAGACGCTGCGCCTGGCGTTGAGCACGCAGGCGGCGCCGGTGGACACTGCGGCGTTGCCTGCGGGCCTGCGCCTGTCGCCGGCGCCCGGCGGTTACGCGGCGGCGTGGTCGGGCACGCCCGCGCAACTGCCCAGGGAACTGGCGCTGTCGTTGCGCGCGACCAGCGATCCGCGCGTCGCGGTCGGCAGCCACGATGGCCAGCGCTATTTCCAGGCGCTGCTGCCGATCGCCGATCTGCACGGCGCACGCCCGTTGCCGCAGCGCATCGGCCTGCTGTGGGATGCATCGGGTTCGGCGCGGCAGCGCGACATTGCCGCCGAACTGGCCTTGCTGCAGCGCTATTTCGCCGCGCTGGGCAACGCGCAGGTCGATCTGGTCGTGCTGCGCGACCGCGCCGAGGCGCCGCGCCGGTTCCAGGTGCGCGCCGGCGACTGGAGCGCGTTGAAAGCGACGCTGCAGGGCCTGCAGCCGGACGGCGCCAGCGCGCTGGGCGATTGGCGGCCGGTGGCGGATGTGCAGGAGTATCTGTTGTTCAGCGATGGCCTGGGCAACTACGGCGCGCAGGCCTTGCCGGCGCTGGCGCCGGGCCAGCGCCTGTACGCGGTCGATTCGGCCGGTGCCCATGCCGATGCCGCACGCCTGGCGGCATCGGCGGAAGCGCGCGGCGGCCGCTTGATCGAGCTGCATGGCGTGCATGGCGTGCAGCAGGCCAGCGAACGGCTGCTGCAGCGCGGCGGCGAACTGGTGGCGTTGCAGGGCGAGGGCGTCGCCGATCTGGTCGCCGATTCGCGCTACGCCGACGACGGCTATCTGCGCATCGCCGGGCGCCTGCTCGCGGCCGATGCGACGCTGCACCTGGAGATCGCCACCGCCGCCAGCACGCGCCGCCTGAGTCTCCCGTTGCGCGACGCCAGCGCGGTGCCGGGCGAGCTGGTGCCGGGCGCCTGGGCGCGGGCCATGCTGCGCAGCCTGGCCGCCGATCCGACAGGCGACGCCGCACGCCGCCAGCAACTGGCCAGCCGCTTCGGCCTGGTCAGCGCCGAGACCTCGCTGCTGGTGCTGGAGAACGTCGACGACTACGTGCGCTACGCCATCGCGCCGCCAGCGGCGCTGCGCGAGGCAGTGGCGCGCGCGCAGGCGCAGCGCCAGCAAGCGCAGGGCGAGCAGCGCAAGCAGCGCATCGATCGCGTCGCCGAGGATTTCGCCCAGCGCGTCGCCTGGTGGCAGCGCACGTTCCCGAAGAACGCGCCGCCGCAGCCCAAGCCGCAACGCGAGGAGCACGACGCCAGTCGGGAGCGGCGGGACGGCGTTTCCCGGCCCGCACCGGCGATGGCCATGGCGCCGCCGCCTGCACCCGCCGCGCCGATGCCGGCCGCGGAGTCCGCTGAGCTGGAGGCGGTGGTCGTCACCGGCGCGGTCGCGGCCTCGGACGGCGACGCGGCGAACGCCGATGCGCGTGCCGGCGCGCCCGCATCCACCACGATTTCCCTGGCATTGCAGCCGTGGCAGCCGGATTCGCCCTACGCCCGGCGCCTGCGTGCCGCCGCGCCGGAGGCGGTCTATCCGCTGTACCTGAGCGAGCGCGCCGCGCATGCCGAGAGCGTGGCGTTCTACCTGGACGTGGCCGACGTGCTGTTCGAACGCGGCCAGCGCGAGCTGGCGTTGCGCGTGCTGTCGAACCTGGCCGAACTGCAGCTGGAGAACCGCCATGTGCTGCGCGTGCTCGGCTACCGGTTGCTGCAGGCGGGCAGGGCGGACCTGGCGGTGCCGGTGTTCGAGCAGGTGCTGCGGCTGGGCGAGGAAGAGCCGCAGAGCTTCCGCGACCTGGGCCTGGCCTACGCCGCGCGTGGCGACGCGCAGGCCGCGATCGAACAGCTGTACCAGGTGGTCGCACGCGACTGGGACCCCCGCTTCGACGGCGTGGCGCTGATCGCCTTGAACGAATTGAACGCGATCGTGGCGCGCTCGCAGCGGCCATTGCAGACCGCCTTCATCGACCCGCGCCTGCAGCGCAACCTGCCGCTGGACCTGCGCGTGGTGCTGAACTGGGACAGCGACAACAGCGACATGGACCTGTGGGTGACCGATCCCAACGGCGAGCGCTGCTACTACGCGCACCGCTCGACCTACCAGGGCGGGCAGCTGTCGCAGGACTTCACCGGCGGCTACGGGCCGGAAGAGTTCTCGCTGCGCCGGGCCAAGCCGGGCAAGTACAAGGTGGAGGCGAACTTCTTCGGCGACCGCCAGCCGCTGGTCACCGGCGCCACCACCTTGCACCTGCAACTGAGCACCGGCTGGGGCAGCGCCACGCAGCGCGACCAGCAGGTGACGCTGCGGCTGAAGGACGCGAAGGAGACGATCCTGGTCGGCGAGTTCGAGGTGCGCTGAGGCCGTCCGCGCGCCGGCCATTGCCGAGTGGCCGGCGCGCTAAAATGCGCCATGTCCGAATCGCCCGCCACCAGCGTCTACGCCCGCTTCCTGCCGTGGCGCCGCAGCTTCGAGATCGGCTTCTGGGTCGCGCTCACCCTGGTCAACAGCACCGCCAACAGCGTCACCGTGCTGATGGACATCCGCAAGGCGGGGCTGCACTTCGCCGCGTGGGAGCCGGCGCTGTGGGAATGGTCCAGCAATCTGGTGTTCCTGCTGATCGTGCCGCTGCTGGCGGCGCTGACCCGGCGCCATCCGTTGCATTGGGACAACTGGCGGCGCCGGCTGCCGGCCTACCTGCTGGGCAGCGTCGCGCTGTCGGTGCTGCACGTGCTGGGCATGGTCGCGATCCGCAGCGCGGTGTACCGACTGCAGGGCCTGCACTACGACTTCGGCCCGTGGCCGCAGGGGCTGGCCTACGAGTATCTGAAAGACGTGCGCAGCCTGGCCTCGATGCTGCTGTGCGTGGAGATGTACCGCTTCCTGCTGCGCCGCTGGCAGGGCGAGGCGGCCCTGCTCGGCGCGCCCGACGAAGGCCCGCCGGTGGAGTCGCTGGAGCGCCCGGAGCGCTTCCTGGTGCGCAAGCTCGGCCGCGAGTTCCTGGTCGCCGCCGCCGATATCGAATGGCTGCAGGCCTCGGGCAACTACGTCAACCTGCGCGTGCGCGGCCACGACTACCCGCTGCGCAGCACCATGGCCGCGATCGAGGCCAGGCTCGACCCGGCCGTGTTCGTGCGCATCCATCGCAGCTACATGGTCAACCTGGGCTGCGTGGTGTCGATCGAACCGCTGGATGCCGGCGAGGCGCGCGTGCACCTGCGCGACGGCAGCCATGTGCCGTGCAGCCGCCGCTACCGCGCCGCCCTGCGCGCGGCGGCCGGGGAGGGCGAGGCGGCGATCGCCGAGTGATCGCGGCCCGGCCCGGCCGCGGCAGTGCGCGCGCTGTGGCGCGGCGGCCGGAATTGCTAGAATCGCGCTCTTGTTTGCCGTTTGCCGGAATGCCGCCATGATCGAACTCAATCCCATCCGCCACCGCATCGCCGATCTGTCCGATCGGGTGCTGTCGCTCCGGGGGTTTCTTTGACTACGACGTCAAGAAAGAACGCCTAGAGGAAGTCACCCGGGAGCTTGAGAGCCCCGATGTCTGGAACGACCCCGAACGCGCCCAGGGCCTGGGTCGCGAACGCGCCAACCTGGAGAAGACCGTCGGCGGCATCGCCAGCGTGCTCGACGGGCTGAACGAGGCGCTGGAGTTCCTGGAACTGGCCGAGAGCGAGGACGACGAGGACACCGCGCTGGCGGTGGTCGCCGATGTCGACCGCTTCCAGGCGCACGTGGAGAAGCTGGAGTTCCAGCGCATGTTCTCCGGGCAGATGGACGCCAGCAACGCCTTCGTCGACATCCAGGCCGGCGCCGGCGGCACCGAGGCCCAGGACTGGGCCGAAATCCTGCTGCGCATGTACCTGCGCTGGTGCGAGTCGCGCGGCTGGAAGACCGAGCTGATGGAAGTCTCCGGTGGCGAAGTGGCCGGGATCAAGTCGGCCACGCTGCGCGTGGAAGGCGATTTCGCCTACGGCTGGCTGAAGACCGAGACCGGCGTGCACCGGCTGGTGCGCAAGTCGCCGTTCGACTCGGACAACCGCCGCCACACCAGCTTCACCTCGGTGTTCGTGTCGCCGGAAGTGGACGACAACATCGACATCGACATCAATCCGGCCGACCTGCGGACCGACGTCTACCGCTCCTCCGGCGCCGGCGGCCAGCACGTCAACAAGACCGAGTCGGCGGTGCGCATCACCCACATCCCGACCAACATCGTCGTGGCCTGCCAGACCGGGCGCAGCCAGCACCAGAACCGCGACAACGCGATGAAGATGCTCGCCGCCAAGCTGTACGAGCTGGAGATCCAGAAGCGCAACGCCGAGCGCGACGCGGTCGAGGCGACCAAGTCGGACATCGGCTGGGGCAGCCAGATCCGCAACTACGTGCTCGACCAGAGCCGGATCAAGGACCTGCGCACCGGCATCGAACGCACCGACACGCAGAAGGTGCTCGACGGCGACCTGGACGAATTCGTCGAGGCCAGCCTCAAGTCCGGCCTGGAAGTCGGCGCCAAACGCAGCGACGCCTGAACCGTCGGCCCCCGCCCGCCGTGGCGGAGGCCGGCCACGCGGGGCAGCCCCCCGCATCTGCTGCATCCTCTCCCTTCTTCTCCGCGTACCCATTCCCATGACCGAGCAGACCCCCGCGCCGTCCCTTCCCGTCGACGAGAACGGCCTCATCGCCGAACGCCGCGCCAAGCTGGGAGCGCTGCGCGCGCAGGGCGTGGCCTATCCGAACGATTTCCGCCGCCACGATTTCGCCGGCGACCTGCAGGCCGAATTCGCCGATGCCGAGCGCTGGAGCGCCGAGGCGCTGGAGGCCGAAGGCCGCAGCCTGCGCCTGGCCGGGCGCCTGCTGGCCAAGCGGGTGATGGGCAAGGCCAGCTTTGTGCAGCTGCAGGACGAATCCGGGCGCATTCAGCTGTTCCTGCAGGCCAACGCGCTGGGCCCGGCCTACGACGCGTTCAAGGGCTGGGACATCGGCGACATCATCGGCGTGGAAGGCGGGCTGACCCGCACCAAGACCGGCGAACTGTCGGTGCGGGCGACGGCGCTGCGGCTGCTGACCAAGGCGCTGCGCCCGTTGCCGGACAAGTGGCATGGCCTGTCCGACGTGGAGCAGCGCTACCGCCAGCGCTATGTGGACCTGATCGTGTCGCCGGAGGCGCGCGAGGTGTTCGTCAAGCGCTCCAAGATCATCCGCGCGATGCGCGCCTGGCTGGACGCGCGCCGCTTCCTGGAAGTGGAGACGCCGATGATGCATTACATCCCCGGCGGCGCCACCGCCAAGCCGTTCACCACCCACCACAACGCGCTGGACCTGGACCTGTACCTGCGGGTGGCGCCGGAGCTGTACCTGAAGCGGCTGGTGGTCGGCGGCCTGGAACGGGTCTACGAGATCAACCGCAATTTCCGCAACGAAGGCGTCAGCACCCGGCATAATCCCGAATTCACCATGATGGAGCTGTACGAGGCCTACGCCACGTACCACGAGGTGATGGACCTGACCGAGAGCGTGATCCGCGACGTGGCCCAGGAGGTGCTCGGCACCACCCAGGTGCACTGGGACGGCGCCGACATCGACCTGGCCCCGGCGTTCCGCCGCTGGCGCATGGACGAGGCGGTCCGCCACCACAACCCCGAGATCAGCGCCGCCGACTGCACCGACCGTGAGGCGCTGCTGCGCCACTGCGAGCGGCTGAAGATCCGCACCAAGCCGTCCTACGGCTGGGGCAAGCTGCTGCTGGAGATCTTCGAGGCCACCGTCGAGCACACCCTGATCCAGCCGACCTTCATCACCGACCACCCGGTCGAGGTGTCGCCGCTGGCCCGTTCCAGCGACACCGAACCCGGCTATACCGACCGCTTCGAGCTGTTCATCAACGGCAAGGAGATCGCCAACGGCTTCTCCGAACTCAACGATCCGGAAGACCAGGCCGCCCGGTTCCAGGCCCAGGTGGCGGCGAAGGAGGGCGGCGACGACGAGGCCATGCACTTCGACGCCGACTACATCCGTGCGCTGGAGGTCGGCCTGCCGCCCACCGGCGGCCTGGGCATCGGCATCGACCGGCTGGTAATGTTGCTGACCGGCAGCAATTCGATCCGTGACGTGCTGCTGTTCCCGTACATGCGTCCGGAGGCTTAATCTAGCCGAAGGCGGCGGTGGCCTTGGCGTGGGGTTCTCGTATCGGGCGTCGGCAAGCAAGCGGTTGGCAAGCAAGCGAAGTGAGGCGGTTGGGTCGGCATAGCCGGCGCCGGAGCGTTTCCCGTTATTGTCTCAGCAGCCCGAAGCCCGTGGGCAAGAGGATCGCAGATGCAAGATGCCAGCATGAGCCTGTCCGGAGTATCCTCCAGCAGCGACCGCCCGGACTGGGCGGAGGGGGCGGACAATCGCTTGAACATCGTCATCGTCGACGATCAGACGTCCGCGCGCACCATGCTGCGCCACGTGATCGAGGACATCGCCCCGGAACTCACCGTCCGCGACTTCGGCGACTCGCAGGCTGCCCTGGCCTGGTGCGAGGCCGGCAAGGTCGACCTGTTGCTGCTCGACTACCGCATGCCCGGCATGGACGGGCTGGAATTCGCGCGGCGGCTGCGGCGCCTGCCCAAGCACCGCGACATTCCGATCATCCTGATCACCGTGGTCGGCGACGAGCCGATCCGCCAGGCCGCGCTGGAAGCCGGGGTCATCGACTTCCTGGTCAAGCCGATCCGCCCGCGCGAGCTGCGCGCGCGCTGCCACAACCTGCTGCAGTTGCGGCTGCAGAGCGAGAACATCAAGCAGCGCGCGATGTCGCTGGAGCAGCGCCTGCTGGCGAGCATGCGCGAGGTCGAGGAACGCGAGCGCGAGACCCTGTCGCGGCTGGCGCGGGCGATCGAGTACCGCGACGCCGGGACCAGCGCCTACCTGGAGCGGATGGCGCACGTGGCCGGCCTGATCGCCGAGCAGCTGGGCCTGTCCGAGGACGAGGTGCGGGTCATCGAAATGGCCGCGAGCCTGCACGACATGGGCAAGATCGCCATTCCCGATGCGGTGCTGCTCAAGCCCGGCAAGCTCAACGAGGAAGAGATGGCGGTGATGCGCATGCACCCGCGCATCGGCTACGAACTGCTCAGCGGCAGCCAGAACCGCTTCATCCAGGTCGGCGCGCTGATCGCGCTGCGCCACCATGAGCGTTACGATGGCAGCGGATACCCCGACGGACTGGTCGGCGAAGCGATCCCGCTGGAGGCGCGGATCGTGGCGGTCGCCGACGTCTTCGACGCGCTGATCTCGCCGCGTCCCTACAAGGAAGCCTGGACCATGGATGCGACCCTCGCCTATCTCTACGCGCAACGCGGCCGTCTGTTCGACCCGCGCTGCGTGGACGCGCTGTTCCGCGGGCGCGAGCAGTTGCATCTGATCTGCGAGAAGTTCTCGACGGCCTCGGTCCGGCCGGGGGTGTGAGATGACGTCAGTGATCGCCTGGTTCCGACATCGACTCGGACAGCGTAAGGACACAGAGCACGCACAGGCATTGGTGCGTATCGTGTTGATCTCGATCATCCTCAGCTACGTTTTCCTGCCCGGTCCGCGCGCCACGCTGCCGCTGCGCCAGTACCTGGAAGTGGTCGCGGTCGTTTCGTCCGGTCTGGTGCTTTCCTTTGCAGTGCTGATGTGGCTGCTATGGCGGCCGGAACGTTCCGATCTGCGGCGCATCATCGGGATGATCGCCGACTATGGCCTGATCGCTTGTGCAATGGTGGGCATGGGCGAGCCGCTGGCCTGGATGTACGTGGTGGTGATGTGGGTGACGGTGGGCAATGGCTTGCGCTACGGCACAGGCTATCTGTATCTGGCGGTTGCGATGGGGGTGCTCAGCTTCGGCACGACCGTGCTAGTCACACCGTACTGGCTTGAGAATATCCGCCTCGGCATCGGTCTGGTGATCGGCCTTTTGGCCGTTCCCCTGTACCTTTCCGGACTGCTTCGGCAGTTGACCAGCGCGACCAAGGAAGCGCAGCGCGCCAATGAGGCAAAGAGCCGATTTCTGGCCAATATGAGCCACGAGTTCCGGACTCCGCTGAATGGCCTCTCCGGCATGACCGAACTGCTATCCACGACGAAGCTCGACCCCGAGCAGCGCGAATGCGTGGGCACTATCCGGGCATCGGCTCGCAGCTTGTTGTCGCTGGTCGAGGAAGTGCTGGATATTTCTGCGATTGAGGCCGGAAAGGTTCGAGTCGACAAAAGTGAATTTTCGCTTCGTGAAACCGTAGACCAGATTGGGCTAATCCTGCAGCCGCAAGCGCGTTCCAAGTCGATCGGTTACCACGTCGAGATCGCCGCCGACGTGCCGGACAATTTGGCTGGAGACGTGGGCCACCTGCGTCAAGTCTTGTTGAATCTGGCGGGCAATGCGATCAAGTTCACCGAGCTGGGGCGCGTGGACGTCCGTGTGCGCCTGCTGAGGATCGAGAGTGGCCTCATATGGCTCAGTTTCGACATCGTCGATACCGGGATCGGGGTGCCTGTGTCGATGCGCTCGCGGCTGTTCGACGCGTTCGAGCAGGCCGATGTGGGCTTGGCCCGTCGCTACGAAGGCACAGGGTTAGGCACGACGATCGCCAAAGGCCTGGTTGAATCGATGGGCGGCAGCATCGGCTACCAGGAAAATCCTCCGCGTGGCAGCCGCTTCTGGTTTGATCTTCCATTCGATGCGAGTGGATTGTCTTCGGCGGCGGGAGACGTGCAGATATCTGCGATGCCGTCCGAGGCACTTCAGCAGACTGGCAACGTCATCGCGTTTGCGGACCCGTTCCTGCGTCATCGCGCGCGGGTTAAGGGGATGCGCATCCTGGTCGCCGACGATCATGAGGCCAACCGCATGGTGCTGCAGCGCATGCTGCAAAAGGCAGGGCACCGAGCGATTTGCGTCGATGGGGCAGAGGCGGTGCTCGATGCGTTAGCCGAAGGCGAATTCGACGCGGTGATCGTCGATCTACACATGCCGGGCATGAGCGGACTGGACATGCTCAAGCAGCTGCGGGTGATGCAGGCGGGCGGTCCGCGCACGCCGGTCGTGGTGCTCAGCGCCGACGTTACCCCGGAATCGATCCAGCGCTGCGAGCAGGCCGGCGCGCACACCTTTCTTGCCAAGCCGGTGGTGGCGAATCGGTTGTTGGACACGCTGACCGACATCGCGACCGACGGCAAGCTGCGTGGTACCAGCGAGACATTGATCCGGCCGGTCACGGCATCGACCGAGGGTGTGCTGGATCCATCCGTGCTAGACGAGCTGGCCGGGCTCGGTATGGGCGACGGCTTCGAGCGCGAGTTCATCTCGCAATGCCTCAACGATGCCGAGGGCTGCCTCGGTGGCATGCAGGTGGCGGGGGAGGCCGAGCAGTGGGAACGCCTGCGCGAACACGCGCATGCGATCAAAGGGGTGGCGAGCAACCTGGGGTTGGTGCGGATGGCCGGCCTGGGCGGCGAGTTGATGCAAATGGCCGAGTGGCAGATGCGCAGCGAATGGCGGCAACGGCTGATGGCGCTCAACGCTAGTCTGACCCAGGGCAGGGAAGCGCTGGAGTTGCGTGCCTGTCGAAGCGACGCGTCAGATGAGGGCGAAATTCGCTAGCGTTTCCTGGCGGAGCCCAGCGCTAGGCTGGGCCTGCCCCCTCCCCCCTGGCCACCGGCGTCCGCCTGCTCAGGCAGCGACATCCTGCAAACGACGGGTTTGCGCGCGTACCAGCCGATCCATAGTGCGTAACGATTTTTCGTCCAGGGCCAGGGCCGAATCCACCCATACCTCGGTGATGGCCTGCAATTCCTGGAGGGTGACCGGTTGCGCCAGATTGCGTGCGGCATTCATGGCCAGATACGAGTGCTGGTTGCGCCGCTGATCGCGGATGAGGTCCTTCACTGCGGCTCTCCCCTGACCCTTGGGAACCAGCACATCGACGATTCCCAGCGCATGCATCTGCTCGCTGCTGTATAGGTTTCCTTCCAGGATGATTTTCTCCGCGAGCTGCGGCGGCATCCGCTTGCATAGGAAGGAATACGCGCCCATGCCAGGAAACAGGCCGAAAATCACCTCCGGCAGGCCCATGGTGATGCCTTCTTCGGCGACGATGGTATGGCATGCCAGAGCGATCTCCAGTCCGCCGCCCAAGGCATCGCCCTGCACAAGTGCGATCGTGCGGACATCTCCCGCCAAGCCCCGATGCAGTTGATGGACGCCACTCACGCAGCGATGCGCGTAACTGAGCAATTGATTACGGTCTTGTCTACGGATCAAATCGGAAAAAAGCGCAAGATCGCCGCCTAGGTTGAAGACGTTGGCGTCGGAAGCGATCACCAGATGCTTCAGCGAATGTCTGCGCTGCTGCAGTTCCTGGCTTGTGAGCGCGCCGAGTGCGGCCAAGACGTCGTCGAGCATTTGGCTCTGGAAGCAAGGGCGGGTGCCTGGCTGTTGGCCGGCATGCATGTACAGCCAATGGCTGTCGTCGGTGCAGTCCGAATCGACGCGTATGGTGGAGTAGGAGCGGGAACGGGGCAGCGTGTCGATCATGCTCATGGCAGGGTCTCGGAAGAAACGCCCGCGGAGAGGACGTGGCGCAGCGGGCGAGTGCGTTTCCACCCGGGCGATGCTACACCTGGCCTTTGTTCTCGGTATTCGTCGGATTGCCGGTCGCCGCGGGGGCTGAGGCCCCCGCGTGTCTGGATCGTTACGCCTGACTGTCGCGCAATTCCCGCCGCAGGATCTTGCCGACGTTGGTCTTGGGCAGTTCCTTGCGGAACTCGACGATGCGCGGATGCTTGTAGCCGGTCAGGTTGGCGCGGGCGTGGGCCTTGACGTCCTCGGCGGTGAGGTTGGGGTCCTTCTTGACGATGACCACCTTGACCACTTCGCCGGACTTCTCGTCCGGCACCCCGACCGCGGCCACTTCCAGCACGCCGGGCATCATCGCGATCACGTCCTCGACCTCGTTCGGGTACACGTTGAAGCCGGAGACCAGGATCATGTCCTTCTTGCGGTCGACGATGTAGAAGAAGCCCTGCGGATCCATCCGCGCCATGTCGCCGGTGTGCAGCCAGCCGTCGGCATCGATGGCGCCGGCGGTTTCCTCGGGACGGCGCCAGTAGCCCTTCATCACCTGCGGACCCTTGATGCACAGCTCGCCGACCTCGCCGGGCGCCATGGTCTGGCCCTGATCGTCCTTGACGCAGGCGTCGGTGGACGGGATCGGCAGGCCGATGGCGCCGTTGTATTCCTTCAGCGTCAGCGGGTTGATGCAGGCGGCGGGCGAGGTCTCGGTCAGGCCATAGGCCTCCACCAGGGTCACCCCGGTCACCTGCTTCCAGCGCTCGGCCACGGCGCGCTGCACCGCCATGCCGCCGCCCAGGGTGAACTTCAGCGTCGAGAAATCCACCTTGTCGAAGCCGGGCGTGTTGAGCAGGCCGTTGAACAGCGTGTTGACCCCGGTGAAGGCGGTGAAGCGGGTCTTCTGCAGCTCCTTGACGAAGCCGGGCATGTCGCGCGGATTGCTGATCAGGTGGTTGAGGCCGCCGAGCTTCATGAACACCAGGCCGTTCGCGGTCAGTGCGAAGATGTGGTACAGCGGCAGCGCGGTGATGATGACTTCCTTGCCTTCCTCCAGCTTGCCGGTCGCCGCGATCCAGGCGCCGGCCTGCAGCATGTTGGCGACCAGGTTGCGGTGGGTCAGCATCGCGCCCTTGGCCACCCCGGTGGTGCCGCCGGTGTACTGCAGGAAGGCGATGTCGTCCGGCTCGATGTCCAGCTGCGGCAGCGTGTGCAGGCGGCCCAGGGTCAGCGTGTCGCGGAAGCGCACCGCGTTGGGGATGTCGTAGTCGGGCACCAGCTTCTTGACGTACTTGAGCACGAAGTTGACCAGCGCGCCCTTCGGGAAGCCGAGCATGTCGCCCAGGCCGGTGGTGATGACCTGCTTGAGCGGGGTGTCGGCCAGCACTTCCTGCACGGTCTTGCCGAAGTTGTCGATCACCACGATCGCGCTGGCGCCGGAGTCGATCAGCTGGTGGCGCAGTTCGCGCGGCGTGTACAGCGGATTGACGTTGACCACGGTCATGCCGGCGAGCAGCACGCCGAAGGTGGCGATCGGGTACTGCAGGCAGTTGGGCATCATCAGCGCGACGCGGTCGCCCTTCTTGAGCTGCAACTCGCCCAGCAGGTAGGCGGCGAAGTGCCGGGCCAGTTCGCCGGCCTCGCGGTAGGTCAGGGTCTTGCCGAAGTTGCAGTAGGCCGGACGGTCGCCGAACTTGGCGACGGAGGTTTCGAAGACGGCGGCGACGGACCGGTACTCGTTGACATCGATCTCGGCGGGAATGCTGGCCGGATAACTCTGCAACCACGGACGTTCCTGACTCATGTACTCCCCCCTCGTGTGGAATGCTGCCGCACGCCGACGCAACGCTGCGGCGTGGCGAGTGGCAGGATACCGTTCCGCATGGAAAAGGCGAAGCCGAGGAGGAAACCGGATGCGACAGGCATGGGCGTGGGGATGGGGATGCGCGTTGCTGCTGGCCTTGCCCGGCTGCCAGCGCGATTCGGCGGAACAGCGGCTGCGCAAGGACATCGCCGCCATGCAGGAGGCGGTGGAGGAACATCGCCTGCGCGATGCGATGGCCGCGGTGGCCGACGATTTCGCAGGCGAGGCGGGGATGGATCGTGCTGCGCTGCACAACCTGTTGCGCGCGCAATTTCTGGCCAACGCGCGGATCGGGGTGAACACCGGACCGCTGTCGATCGCGCTGCAGGGCGACGACGCCACGGTACGGTTCGACGCGGTGGTCAGCGGCGGCGATGCGCGCGCGTTGCCGGAGCGGATGCAGCGCTACGAGGTGGTCACCGGCTGGCGCGAGCAGGACGGGCGCTGGCGGCTGCGGCATGCGCAATGGAAGGCAGCGCCGTAGCGAGCCATGCGTAGCGCCAAACGGCAATCGCCCCGTTCTGGAAACGGGGCGCCTTCAATACGGTCTGTCTGGCAGGCAAAGACCCGTTATTTCGAAACGCGGTGCCGATGCAGGCGGCGTGTGCACGGGCAGTACCCGAGCGAGCGCGCACGGCGCCCGCGCAGGACGCCGTGCGCCGCGGCGGCCTCAGGCCGCCTTGCGCGCCGCCAGCTGGCGCAGCACGTACTGCAGCAGGCCGCCGTGCTTGAAGTACTCCACTTCCTTCGGCGTCAGCAGCAGCACCTTGACCTGGAACTGCTTGACGCTGCCGTCGGCCTTCTTCGCATCGACGGTGGCGCGCTTGCTGGCGCCGTCCTGCAGCCCGGTGATGTCGAACACCTCCGAACCGTCCAGGCCCAGCGACTGCGCGTTCTCGTTGTCCAGGAACTGCAGCGGCAGCACGCCCATGCCGACCAGGTTGGAGCGGTGGATGCGCTCGAAGCTCTCGGCGATCACCGCCTTGACCCCGAGCAGGTTGGTGCCCTTGGCCGCCCAGTCGCGCGAGGAGCCGGTGCCGTACTCCTTGCCGGCCACGACCACCAGCGGCACGCCGTCGGCCTTGTACTTCATCGCCGCGTCGTAGATCGCCAGCTTCTGCGGCTGCGCGCCGTCGGGCCCGCGGTACAGCGTGTTGCCGCCTTCTTCGCCGCCGAACATCAAGTTCTTGATGCGGATGTTGGCGAAGGTGCCGCGCACCATCACGTCGTCGTTGCCGCGGCGGCTGCCGTAGCTGTTGAAGTCGGCCGGCTGCACGCCGCGTTCCTGCAGGAAGCGGCCCGCCGGCGAGTCCTTCTTGATGTTGCCGGCCGGGGAGATGTGGTCGGTGGTGATCGAGTCGCCGAACAGGCCGAGCACGCGCGCGCCGTGCACGTCGTCGATGTTGCCGACCTGCATGGTCATGCCGTCGAAGTAGGGCGGGTTCTTGATGTAGGTGGAGGCCGCGTCCCAGGCGTACAGCTCGCCGTCGGGCGAGGCGATCGCGGCCCAGCGGCTGTCGCCCTTGAACACGTCGGCATAGTTCTGCTTGAACATCTCCGGGCCGACCGTGGCGGCGATGGTGTCGCCGATTTCCTTGTTGCTCGGCCAGATGTCGCGCAGGTATACCGGCTGGCCGTCGCTGCCGGTGCCCAGCGGGTCGCGGCTCAGGTCGATGTCGGTGGTGCCGGCGATGGCGTAGGCGACCACCAGCGGCGGCGAGGCCAGGTAGTTCATCTTCACTTCCGGGTGCACGCGGCCTTCGAAGTTGCGGTTGCCCGACAGCACCGAAGCCACCACCAGGTCGTCCCTGGCGATCGCCGCCGACACGTCGTCCGGCAGCGGGCCGGAGTTGCCGATGCAGGTGGTGCAGCCGTAGCCGACCACGTAGAACCCCAGTCGTTCCAGGTCATCCATGACCCCGGCCTTCTTCAGGTAGTCGGTGACCACCAGCGAACCCGGCCCGAGCGAGGTCTTGACCCAGGGCTGCGCCTTCAGGCCCTTGGCCACGGCATTGCGCGCCAGCAGCCCGGCGCCGAGCATCACCGCCGGATTGGAGGTGTTGGTGCACGAGGTGATCGCGGCGATCACCACCGAACCGTCGCGCAACTGCCAGCCGGCGCCGCTGTCTTCGCCGGTCTCGGCCTGCGAGGCCTTGGCGCCGACCGCGGTGCCGCCGCCGCCTTCGTTCTTGAGCCGGTCTTCCTGCTTGAGGTCGCTGTGGCGCTTGTGGCGCGCTTCGGCGAAGGGCACCAGGTTGTCGCGGAAATTGCGCTGCATGTCTTCCAGCAGCACCCGGTCCTGCGGCCGCTTGGGGCCGGCCAGCGATGGCTTGACCTGGCCCATGTCCAGTTCCAGCGTGGCGCTGTAGTCGGCGTGCGCGGTGTCGGCGTCGTGCCACAGGCCCTGCGCCTTGGCGTAGGCCTCGACCAGCGCGATCTGCTCCTCGCTGCGCCCGGACAGGCGCAGGTAGGTCAGCGATTCGGCGTCGACCGGGAAGATGCCGCAGGTGGCGCCGTACTCCGGCGCCATGTTGCCGATGGTGGCGCGGTCGGCCAGCGGCAGGTGCTGCAGGCCTTCGCCGAAGAACTCGACGAACTTGCCGACCACGCCGTGCTTGCGCAGCATCTGCGTCACCGTCAGCACCAGGTCGGTGGCGGTGGCGCCTTCGGGCAGCCTGCCGGTCAGCTTGAAGCCGACCACCTGGGGGATCAGCATCGACGAGGGCTGGCCGAGCATCGCCGCTTCCGCCTCGATGCCGCCCACGCCCCAGCCGAGCACGCCGATGCCGTTGATCATGGTGGTGTGGCTGTCGGTGCCGAATACGGTGTCCGGATAGGCGATCGCCTCGCCGTCGCGCTCGCCGGTCATCACCACCCGCGCCAGGTGCTCGAGGTTGACCTGGTGCACGATGCCGGTGTTCGGCGGCACCACCTTGAAGTTGTCGAACGCCTTCTGGCCCCAGCGCAGGAAGCCGTAGCGTTCCTTGTTGCGCTGGAATTCGATCTTGCCGTTGAGATCGAGCGCGTCGGCCTTGCCGAACACGTCCACCTGCACCGAATGGTCGATCACCAGTTCCGAGGGGATCAGTGGATTGATCTGCTCCGGGCGCCCGCCGAGCTTGACCACCGCATCGCGCATCGCGGCCAGGTCGACCACGCACGGCACGCCGGTGAAGTCCTGCAGCACCACCCGCGCCGGCATGAACGCGATTTCGGTGTCGGGTTCGGCCTTGGGATCCCACTTCGCCACCGCCTGGATGTGGTCCTTGCCCACGGTGACGCCGCCGTCTTCGTGGCGCAGCAGGTTTTCCAGCAGGATCTTCAGCGAGTAGGGCAGGCGGCCGATGTCGAAGCGCTCGGCGAGCTTGGGCAGGCTGTAGTAGGCGTAGTGTTTGCCGTTGACCTCGAGCGAGGCACGGGTGGAAAAGGAATCGCTCATCACGGAACTCCTATGGCATCGCGGCTGTAGGGAATGCGGTCATTCTGACCGATTCAGTGTGTACGGATGGTGTGACCGGGACTGTATGCGGACTTGAGTATGACGCTTCAAGTATGTAAAATTTGTGCATACCTTGAGGAGTCCGCCATGGAAGCCACCGTCGCCGAGCGCGGTCAGATCACCTTGCCCAAGGCCGTGCGCGATGCGCTGGGACTGAGCAAGGGCACCATCCTGAAGGTGGAGCTGGACGGCGGCCGCATCATCCTGCGCAAGAGCGTGGACGATGCGATCTCGCGCGCCCGCGGCCGCTTCAAGCTGGACGGCTTCGCCAGCACCGACGAGGCGATGCGCGCGATCCGCGGCCGCGCGCCGGGCGATCCGTTCGGACCCGACCCCAAGGCATGATCGCGATCGACTCGTCCGTGCTGGTGGACCTGCTGGCCGACGGCCCGCAGGCCGATGCTGCCGAAGCCTGCCTGCGCCAGTGCTTGAGTACCGGCCCGGTGGTGGTGTGCGACATCGTCCTGGCCGAGGTGTGCGGCGCGCTGCGCGACGGCGCCGAGGCGCTGTCGGTGCTGGAGGACATGAGCATCCGTTTCAATGCGCTCGAGGCCAAGTCGGCGTTGCGTGCCGGCGAGATGCAGCGCCGTTTCCGCGCCCGCGGCGGCCAGCGCGAGCGGGTGGTGGCCGATTTCCTGATCGGCGCCCACGCGCTGCTGCAATGCGATGGACTGATCACCCGCGACGACGGCTTTTTCCGCGATTACTTCAAGGGCCTGAAGATCATCGTGCCCAAGCCGTCCGCCTGACGCCGCTATTCGTTTACCGCTCACCCCTACCGAAATTTCCGGAGAACCCGCATGTTGGAAGCCTACCGCCACCACGTCGCAGAGCGCGCCGCGCTCGGTATCCCGCCGCTGCCGCTGAGCGCGCAGCAGACCGCCGAGGTGGTCGAGCTGCTGAAGCAGCCGCCCGCCGGCGAAGAACAGTTCCTGGTCGAGCTGCTGAGCCAGCGCGTGCCGGCCGGCGTCGACGACGCGGCCAAGGTCAAGGCGTCGTACCTGGCCGCGGTCGCCTTCGGCAGCGAGCAGTGCACGCTGATCTCGCCCAAGCGCGCCACCGAACTGCTGGGCACCATGCTCGGCGGCTACAACATCCACCCGCTGATCGAGTTGCTGGACCACGCCGAGCTCGGCGCGGTGGCCGCCGAAGGCCTCAAGCACACGCTGCTGATCTTCGACGCGTTCCACGACGTGCAGGAAAAGGCCGAAGCCGGCAATGCGCACGCCAAGGCGGTGCTGCAGAGCTGGGCCGACGCGGAGTGGTTCACCAGCAAGCCAGAAGTGCCGCAGAGCCTGACCGTCAGCGTGTTCAAGGTGCCGGGCGAGACCAATACCGACGACCTGTCGCCGGCGCCGGACGCGACCACGCGCCCGGACATCCCGATGCACGCGCTGGCGATGCTGAAGAACAAGCGCGACGGCGCCGCGTTCGTGCCGGAAGAAGACGGCAAGCGCGGCCCGATCCAGGCGATCGCCGACCTCAAGGCCGAGGGCCACCTGGTCGCCTACGTCGGCGACGTGGTCGGGACCGGGTCCTCGCGCAAGTCGGCGACCAACTCGGTGCTGTGGTGGACCGGCGAGGACATTCCGTTCATTCCGAACAAGCGCTTCGGCGGCGTGTGCCTGGGTTCGAAGATCGCGCCGATCTTCTACAACACCATGGAAGACGCCGGCGCGCTGCCGATCGAGCTGGACGTGTCGCAGATGGAGCACGGCGACGTGGTCGAGCTGCGTCCGTACGACGGCAAGGCGCTGAAGAACGGGCAGGTGATCGCCGAGTTCGCGATGAAGTCCGACGTGCTGTTCGACGAAGTGCGCGCCGGCGGCCGCATCCCGCTGATCGTCGGCCGCGGCCTGACCGCCAAGGCGCGCGAGTTCCTCGGCCTGCCGCCGTCGGACCTGTTCCGCCTGCCGATGGTGCCGCCGGACACCGGCAAGGGCTTCTCGCTGGCGCAGAAGATGGTCGGCCGCGCCTGCGGTCTGGCGGAAGGCCAGGGCATGCGCCCGGGCACCTATTGCGAGCCGAAGATGACCTCGGTGGGTTCGCAGGACACCACCGGGCCGATGACCCGCGACGAGCTGAAGGACCTGGCCTGCCTGGGTTTCTCCGCCGACCTGGTGATGCAGTCGTTCTGCCACACCGCCGCGTATCCGAAGCCGGTGGACGTCAAGACCCACCACACCCTGCCGGAGTTCATCTCCACCCGCGGCGGCGTGTCGCTGCGCCCGGGCGACGGCGTGATCCACAGCTGGCTCAACCGCATGCTGCTGCCCGACACGGTCGGCACCGGCGGCGACTCGCACACCCGCTTCCCGATCGGCATCTCGTTCCCGGCCGGCTCCGGCCTGGTCGCGTTCGCCGCCGCCACCGGCGTCATGCCGCTGGACATGCCGGAGAGCGTGCTGGTGCGCTTCAAGGGCGAGATGCAGCCGGGCGTGACCCTGCGCGACCTGGTCAACGCGATCCCGCTGTACGCGATCAAGGACGGCCTGCTGACCGTGGCCAAGCAGGGCAAGAAGAACATCTTCTCCGGCCGCATCCTGGAGATCGAAGGCTTGCCGAACCTGAAGGTGGAGCAGGCGTTCGAACTGTCCGACGCCTCGGCCGAACGTTCCGCCGCCGGCTGCACGGTGCGCCTGGACAAGGCGCCGATCATCGAATACCTGACCAGCAACATCACCCTGCTGCGCTGGATGATCGCCGAGGGCTACGCCGATGCGCGCACGCTGGGCCGCCGCATCAAGAAGATGGAAGAGTGGCTGGCCGATCCGCAGCTGCTCGAGCCCGATGCCGATGCCGAGTACGCCGCGGTGATCGAGATCGATCTGGCCGACATCCACGAGCCGATCGTGGCGTGCCCGAACGATCCGGACGACGTCAAGACGCTGTCCGAAGTCGCCGGCGCGGCGATCGACGAGGTGTTCATCGGCTCGTGCATGACCAACATCGGCCACTTCCGCGCCGCGGCCAAGCTGCTGGAAGGCAAGCGCGACATCCCGACCCGGCTGTGGGTCGCGCCGCCGACCAAGATGGACGCCTCCGAGCTGACCAAGGAAGGCCACTACGGCACCTTCGGCGCGGCCGGCGCGCGCATGGAAATGCCGGGCTGCTCGCTGTGCATGGGCAACCAGGCGCAGGCGCGCGAGGGCGCCACGGTGTTCTCCACCTCCACCCGCAACTTCCCCAACCGCCTGGGCCGCAACACCAACGTGTACCTGGGGTCGGCGGAACTGGCGGCGATCTGCTCGCGCCTGGGCCGCATCCCGACCAAGGACGAGTACATGGCCGACGTGGGCGTGATCAAGACCAGTGGCGAGCAGATCTATCGCTACATGAACTTCGATCAGATCCAGGAATATCAGGACGTGGCCGATACCGTCGCGGCCTGATCCAGGCGGTCGAACAGTGCAACGAGAAAGCCCGGCGATGCCGGGCTTTTTCGTTTGCGCCTGGCCCTGCAGTCGGGACGGGCCGATGCGGCGACAGCGCTGGCGCAGAAGGTCGCACCGGCACCGCGCCGCTGATCAAAGCCCCTCTCCCCCGGGAGAGGGGTTGGGGTGAGGGTACGGACGCGAAGCGCCTCGCGAAGTTCGGGTACATGAGGCTTCGCCGGTACCCTCATCCTCCTTCGGTTCGGTCGTGTTGTGCTGCCGGAGCATTTTGCGTCTGGATCGATCGCTGCGCCGGCCGGCATGCCGACTTCGTTGGTCGCGGTTGAAACCGCTCCTACAGTGCACCCAGGATGCTCTCTGTAGGAGCGGTTTCAACCGCGACCGCTTGCGTAACGACCTGCACTCAGGCGCTTTCCACCCGGTTGCGGCCGTTCTCCTTGGCCCGGTACAGCGCTTGGTCGGCGAGGTTGGTCAGGCGCGTGCTCGACAGGCCGGACCGCGGCGATTTGCTGGCGCAGCCGATGCTGACCGTCACCAGCCGGTGGCGCGCGCCCGGGGCGTGCGCCACCGCGCAGCCCAGCACCGCCTGGCGCAGCCGTTCGCCGACCGCATGCGCGGCCTCGCTGTCGCAGCCGGGCAGCAGCGCCACGAATTCCTCGCCGCCGTAGCGCGCCAGCACGCCGTCCTCGCGCAGTTGCGCGGCCATCGCCAGCGCCACCACGCGCAGGCAGTCGTCGCCGGCCAGATGGCCGTAGTGGTCGTTGAAGCGCTTGAATTCGTCGATGTCGATCATCAGCAGCGCCAGCGGCCGCTGCTGCGCCTGCATCTGGTCCCACAGCCGCTGCTGGCTTTCGACGAAATGGCGATGGTTGGCGATGCCGGTGACCGGGTCGCGCTGGGCCTGGTCGGCGAGGCGGCGGTTGGCCTGCTCCAGTTCCCGGGTGCGGGTGCTCACCAGTTGCGCCAGCAGGTCGCGCTGGCGGCGCAGCCGATAGCCGTGCACGCGCCAGCCGAGCAGCAGCGCGGCAAGCAGCAACACCGCTGCCGCACCCCAGCTCAGCGGCGACAGATACCACGGCGACGGCTGCCGGAAGCGCAGCCGCGCCGGCGTGCTCGACCAGGCGCCGGTATCGCCGCGCGCGATGATTTCCAGGGTGCTGTCGTCCCATGGCAGCAGCGGGAAGTGCAGGCTGCGCTGCGCGCCGATGTCGGTCCATGCCGGGTCCTGTCCCGGGCGGGTCAGCCGGTAGCGGAAGCGGGTCTTCTCCGGCGCGCTGAGGTTGATCGCGGTGAAGCCCACCTCGATGTCGTGGCTATGCGGCGGCAGGCGCAGCTCCGCGGCCAGCGGCACGCTGCGGCCGCCGACGTCGAGCGACTGGATCCGCACCGGCGGCGCCTGCACGCGGCGCTGGCCGAGCGCGAGCGGATCGATCTCGGCGAAGCCGGAAATCAGCGGGAACCACAGCTTGCCGGCGGCGTCGCGCAGGCACGCCGGCTGGCCGCCGCCGTTGGTTTCGGCCGGTTCCAGGCCGTCGCTCTCGGAAAAGCCGATCGCGCTCAACTCCTCGCTGCCGGCGGCGGCCTTGGCCAGTTCCTCCGGCGGCAGCAGGGAAATGCCGCGGTTGCCGCTGAGCCACAGCCCGCCGCGCGCGTCGGCGACCATGCACGAGACCACGTCGTCGAACAGGCCGCTGCCGCGATCGAAGCGCTGGACGCGGCCGTTGCCGATGCGGTTGAGGCCGCCGCCATAGGTGCCGATCCACAGCGTGCCGTCGGGTTGTTCGTACAGCGAGCGCACGAAGCGGCTGGACAGGCCGTTGCCGGTGCTCCAGCGTTCCACCACCTGCTGCCGCCGCCAGCGGACCACGCCTTCGCCACCGGCCAGCCACAGGCCGCCTTGCTGCGCCGGCTGGATCAGGGTGACGCTGCCGGGCAAGCCGGGGAGGCGCTGCGGCGTGCCGGTCTCGCCGCCGGCGCCGACCGGGATCGCGTACACGCCATGGCCGCTGGCGACCAGCAGCTTGTGCTTGGCGGTGCGGTACAGGGCGCGGATCGGCAACTGGTCCGGCCATTGCGCGACCAGCCGCAGCGCCTGGCTGCGGTAGGCGTCGTTGTCGCGATCGGCGCGGTCGTCCTGCGCGTCGGGCCGCAGATAGCCGACGCGGCCATCGACGGTGCCGATCCACAGGCCGCCGGCCTCGTCGCGGTGCAGCGACCACACGCACTCGTTGCCGAGCGCGGATTGCAACGACCAGCGGCGCAGGCGTCCGCTGGGCGCGTCCCAGTGCCGCAGTCCGCCGCACACGGTGCCCAGCCACAGCCCGCCGCTGCCATCGCCGATCACCGGCAGGCCCGGCAGGTCCATGCCCTGCTGTGCGTCGTTGAGCAGGCCGATGCGCGAGCGCGCGATGCGCAGCAGGCCGCGCGCGTTGCTGCCCAGCCACAGGTTGCCGTCGCGATCGCTGAGCAGGCTGCGCGACGCCGGCAGCGCCGGCGTCGTCAACCGACGCAGCCCACCGCCATCGTCGTCGTCGCGGAACAGCTGTCCATCGACATCGACCGCCCACAGCCGGTGCTGCGCATCGCGCGCCAGCGCCTGCGCGCCGCGCACCGGTGCCGCTGCCGGCAGCCATTGCCGGCGCAGCGTGTCGTAGCGGTGCAGGGCCGCGCCGGCACCCACCCACAGCACGCTGCCTTCGCTGTGCAGCGAACTGACCCGGGTTTCCCCGGCCGGCAACGGCACCGCTTCGCGGCGCCCCTGGCGCAGCCGCCACAGGCCTTGCCCACCCAGATAGAGCTGCCCGTCGCCGCCGAGCGCGGCGGCCATGTCCAGCGCCTGCGGCTGCTGTTCGAGGGTGCGCAGGGTGCGCGGGTCGATCCGGTAGGCGCCGGCACTGCTGAAGACCCACACGCTGCCGTCGGCCGCGGCGACGAAGCGGCGGATCAGGCAGCGGCCGCCGCACAGGTCCAGGCGCAGGAAGCGGCCGTCGCGATAGACGCTGACGCCGGCGTCCTCGCTGCCGATCCACAACTGGCCGCGCTCGTCCTCCAGCAGTTGCAGGATGCGGTCGCTGGACGGGCCGCTGCCGGCCAGGCTGCGGTAGACGCTGAACCCGCTGCCGTCGAAGCGTGCCAGCCCGCCGAAGGTGCCCAGCCACAGGAAACCGTCGCGGTCCTGCACGATCGCGTTCACCGAATTCTGCGGCAGGCCGTCGTGGGTGGAGAAGCGGCGCACGACGTCGGGATAGGCAGGGCGCAGCGTCTGCGCGGCGAGCGCAGCACTGGCGGACCACAGCAGCAGCGACAACAGGAAGCGGATCGGCATTGCCTGACGGGGGGTAAAAAAACGTGCTGCGGATCAAGCAATAACTGTGCCGCGACCGGCTACGGAGGCGCCGCGCCGGACGTTGCGGGCGGCGCGGCCGCTGCCGCCTCGGCCCGATGCGCGCCGATCCAGTGTTCCAGCTGCGTCGCCGGCAGCGCGGGCGCGAACAGGAAGCCCTGCAGCACGTCGCAACCGAGCCACGCCAGGAAGGCCCGCTGCGCCTCGGTTTCCACGCCCTCGGCGACGGTATGCAGGCGCAGGCTCTCGCCGATGCGCAGCACCGAGGTGGTCAGCGCGCGTGCGGTCTCGCTGTGTTCCAGGTCGCGGACGAAGCTCATGTCCAGCTTGAGTTCGTTGACCGGCAGCTGGTGCAGATGGCTGAGGCTGGAATAGCCGGTGCCGAAGTCGTCCAGCGACAGGCGTACGCCGCTGGCCTGCAGCTGACGCAGATTGGCCAGCACCGCCGGTGCGTTGGACAGCATGACGCTCTCGGTCATTTCCAGCGCCAGGTCGCTGGGCGCCAGCGCATGCGCGCTCAGCATCTGCGCCACCCGCGCCGGCAACTGCGCGTCGGCGAAGTTGCTGGCCGACAGGTTGACCGCCACGCGCGGCACCGGCACGCCGCGCAGGCGCCAATCGGCCATCTGCCGGCAGGCCTGGCGCAGCACCCAATGCCCGAGTTCGTCGATCAGTCCGCATTCCTCGGCCATCGGCACGAAGCGCGCCGGCGAGATGTCGCCCAGATGCGGGTGCTGCCAGCGCAGCAGCGCCTCCACCCCGTACAGCGCGTAGGGCGGCTGGCTGTGCAGCTGCGGCTGGTAGTGCAGCTGCAGCTGGTCGCGGCGCAACGCTTCGCGCAGCGCGGTCTCCAGCGCCACGCGTTCCTGCGCCATGCGGTTCATGTCGGCGCTGAAGAAGCGGAAACTGCCGCCGCCTTCGTTCTTGGCCCGGTACATGGCCAGGTCGGCGTGGCGCAGCAGGGTCTCGATGTCGCGGCCGTCGTCGGGGAACATCGCCACGCCGATGCTGGCGCCTGGGTGCAGGGTCACGTGCCCGACCACCAGCGGCTCGGCCAGCGCCAGCAACAGGCGCTCGGCCACCCCGGCGGCCTGCTCGGCGCCGCACTGCGGCAGCATCAGCACGAACTCGTCGCCGGCCTGGCGGCCGATCAGGTCGGTCGCGTTCAAGGTCTCGCCCAGGCGCCGCGCGATGTCGCGCAGCATGCCGTCGCCGGCGGCGTGGCCCTGGGTCTCGTTGACGCGCTTGAAGCGGTCGATGTCGACGAACAGGATCGCCACCGGAAACGCGTGGTATTCGGCGGCGGCCAGCGCCTGCTCGGCGCGGGCGCTGAACATCACCCGGTTGGGCAGGCCGGTCAGCGAGTCGTAGAACGCCAACTGGTGCACGCGCGCCTTGGTCTGCTCGCGCTCCAGCGCCAGCGCGCACAGGTGCAGGCACAGCTCGATCAGCCGCAGGTGCCAGGCCTGCGGTTCGCAGACGTCGCGGTAATACAGCGCGAAACTGCCGAGCACGCGCCCGCCGCTGGACTTGATCGGACTGGCCACGCAGCTGCCCAGGCCGAGCTGTTGCACCAGCGGCCGGTACTCGGCGAACAGCGGATCGGTGGCGGCGTCGCGCACCAGCACCTGCTTGCCGCGCCAGATCGCCGCGCCGCAGGCACCGGCGGTGGGACCCACGCGCATGCATTCGGCCGCCTCGTTGAAGGCGGTCGGCAGGCTCGGCGAGGCCAGCGGGTGCAGCCGCCCGTCGCCATCGACGCTGATGATCGAGGCCACCACCTGCGGGGCGATGCGTTCGACCTCGCTGCAGATCAGCGTGGCCACGTCGACCAGCGGCTGTTCGCGGACCAGCGCGTCGAGCACGTTCTTGTGCAGGATCTCGTGCATCTTGCTCTGGGTGATGTCGGTGAACGAGACCACGTAGTGCTGGATGCCGCCGTCCGCGTCGGCGATCGGATTGGCCATCAGCGTGGTCCACAGCGGCGAGCCGTCCTTGCGGTAGACCAGCAGATCGGTCTGGTGGCCCAGGCCGCCGACCACGCGTTCGCGGGTCAGCCGTACCGCCTGCATGTCGGTGCCGATGCCGGGCAGCACGCTGCTGGGCAGCAGTCCGCGCACTTCCTCGGCGGCATAGCCGAACATGTGCACGAAGCCGGCGTTGACGTACAGGATCGCCAGCTGCGGGTCGCAGACCACGATGGCGTTGTCGCTGCGGTCCAGGGCCAGCGACAGCAGCCGCATCTTGGCGTCGCGCTCGCGTTCGGCGCTGATGTCGCGCACGAACACCACGGACAGCGGCGCCGGTTGCTGCGGCACCGTGGCCGCGCTGACCGACACCCAGCGCTGCACGCCGTCGTTGCCGGGCAACTGCAGTTCGTAGCCGTCGCCGGGCGTGTCGGCGCGCTGCCGCATGCATCTGGCCAGGAACGGCGCGCGCGCCTCGTCCGGCACCAGTTCGCCGAGCGAACGCCCCAGCACCTGCGCCTGCGACAGGCCCCACAGCGCCTCGGCGGTCTGATTGAAGGCGAGGATGCGCGCGTCCGCGTCGATCACCACCACGCCGTCGGGCGCCTGCTGCAGGCAGCTCAGCAGGGCCTGTTCGGAATCCTGCAGCCTGGCCAGGCAGGAAGCCGAGATCGCAGCGGGTTCGCTGGGCGCGTTCGGGGTGCGGACGCGCTGGCGCGGCATGGGGCTAGCGGGCCTGGTTGGACAAGGCGATCAGGCGTTCGGCGATCCGGTCCAGCGGCAACACCTCCTGCGCGGCGCCGAGCCGGAATGCGGTGCCGGGCATGCCCCAGACCACGCTGGTGGCTTCGTCCTGGACCAGGGTGCTGGCGCCGGCCTGCAGCATTTCCAGCAGGCCGCGTGCGCCGTCGTCGCCCATGCCGGTCAGCACCGCGCCGATCGCGTTGGCGCCGGCGTTGCGCGCCACCGACTGGAACAGCACGTCCACCGCCGGCTTGTGCCGGTTGACCGGCGGGCCGTCGTCGATCTTGCAACGCCAGCGGGCGCCGTCGCGGACCACCTGCAGGTGCTTGCCGCCGGGCGGCAGGTAGGCGTGGCCGGGCAGGATCGCTTCGCCTTCGCTGGCCTCGCGTACCGCCATCGCCGAATGCCGGTTGAGACGGTCGGCGAAGGCGGTGCTGAAGCCGGCCGGCAGGTGCTGGGTCATCACCACCGCCGGCGCATCGGCCGGCATGCCTTCCAGGACCACGCGCAGCGCCTCGGTGCCGCCGGCGGAGGCGCCGATCGCGATCAGCCGGTCGGTGGTGCGGAATTTCAGCGTCGACACGGCGCTCGGCGTGATCACGGCGTTGCCGGCAGGCCGCGGCGCGGCCGGGCGGTCGAGCGCGCGGACCTTGGCCTTGGCCGCGGCCTTGACCTTGCCGACGATTTCCTCGGCGTATTCCTCCAGGCCGCGGGCCACGTCGAGCTTGGGCTTGGAGATGAAATCGACCGCGCCCAGCGCCAGCGCCTGCAGCGTGGTGTCGGCGCCGCGCTCGGTCAGCGAGGAGATCATCACCACCGGCGTGGGCCGCAGCCGCATCAGGTTTTCCAGGAACGCCAGGCCGTCCATGCGCGGCATTTCCACGTCCAGGGTGATCACGTCCGGATTGAGCCGCTTGATCTTCTCGCGGGCCAGGATCGGATCGGCGGCCGAGCCGACCACTTCGATGCCGGGCGCGCGCGACAGGATCTCGGTCAGCATTTGCCGCACGACCGCGGAGTCGTCGACGATCAGCACGCGGCAGGGGATTTCTGACGTCATTCGAACAACTCCACGGCGCCGGTGACGGGCGCTTTGGCGAGGCGGGCACGCACCGCCGATTCGGCGGCGGCGATTTCGGCTTCTTCGTGCGCATGCGGCAGGCGCTGCACGACCACGCGGCCGGTGCCGGGGAAGAACCAGATCTTGCGCGGATGGATGCCGCGCAGGTCCTCGGCCACCACCGGAATCTGCTCGGCTTTCAGGTAGTTCAGCACGAACTCGGCGTTGCGGGTGCCGACCGGGTTGTTGGTGAAACCCTTGAGCACGTTGCCGCCGCCGAACACCTTGGCTTCCAGGCGGCTGCGGCTGGCGCCGCGCTTGAGCAGGTCGTTGATCAGCACTTCCATCGCATAGCTGCCGTAGCGCGCCGGTGCGCCGTCGCCGGCCTGGCCGTCGGGCAGCATGAAGTGGTTCATGCCGCCGATCTTCAGCAGCGGGTCGCGGATGCAGGCGGCCACGCAGGAACCGAGGATGGTGGTCAGCGCGGTGTCGTCGTCCACGACCAGATACTGGGTCGGCAACAGCTTCGCCGCAATGGTCTGGAAGCGGGTGTCGTGGTAGCGCATCACCTGATCCGCGACCATCGTGGCGGCTCTCATGCGCGTGCCTTGGCGGCGCGCCGGTACAGCGTGCGGCCGCAGGGCTGGATCAGGTCGGCCGCATGCAGGTAGTTTTCCGAATGGCCGGTGTAGAGCATGCCTTCGTCGTCCAGATGCGGGATCAGCCGCGACAGGATGCCACGTTGGGTGGGCTTGTCGAAATAAATCATCACGTTGCGGCAGAACAGCGCCAGGTATGGGCCGCTGACGTCGTAGCGCGGCTCCAGCAGGTTCAACTGGCGGAACTCGAGCAGCTCGCGCAGCGCCGGCACCACCCGGCACTGGCCCTCGTTGGCGCCGCTGCCGCGCTGGAAGTACTTGCGCTTGAGCGCCGGGTCCAGGCTGGAGATGCGATCGACCGCATACACGCCGCGCGAGGCGGTCGCCAGCACCTGGGTGTCCACGTCGGTGGCCAGGATCCGCACCGGCGGGGTCAGCGTGCCGAACGCCTCGCAGGCGGTGATCGCCAGCGAATACGGCTCCTCGCCGGTGGAGGCGGCGCACGACCAGATCTTCAGCGGCGCGGAGGCAGCGTGCTTCTGCAGCTCTTCGCGCAGGCGCTCGAAGTGATGCGGCTCGCGGAAGAACGAGGTCAGGTTGGTGGTCAGCGCGTTGGTGAACGCCTCCCACTCGTCGCCGCCGTCGCGCTCCAGCCAGTCCAGGTACTCGCGGAACGAGCGCAGGCCTAGCGTGCGCAGGCGCCGCGACAGCCGGCCGTAGACCATGTCGCGCTTGGCCGGGGCCAGCGCGATGCCCGCCTTCTGGTAGATCAGGTCGCAGACCCGCTTGAAATCGCGATCGCTGAATTCGAAGTCGCGGTTGTCGGAACCGGGGTGGGGCAGGGAAGACGTTGGAGTGGCCATGGCTCGCAGCGGTGATCGGTCTATCGGGTTATCGGCCGGCGCCGGGCGAAATTGACGCCGGAACAAGGCGCGGCATGGGCCGCTGCCGCTGCCGCCTTCAGAACTCCTGCCACTGGTCTTCGGTGGCGGAGGCGCGTGCCGTGCCCGTCACGCTGCGGATGCGCGCAGGCGCACGCGGTGCGGTCGCCACCGCAGAGGCCTTGGCGCGCACGGACGGCCTGGCTTTTGCGACAGGCGCGGCCTGCGGCGCCGGTGCGCTGGCCTGCGGGTCCAGCTTGAACTCGGCGACGGTGGCGCTGAGCTGGCCGGCCTGGGTCTGCAGCGTACGCGCCGCGGCGGTGGCTTCCTCGACCAGCGCCGCGTTCTGCTGCGTGGCCTCGTCCATCTGGGTCACGGTCTGGTTGACCTGCTCGATGCCCAGCGACTGCTCCTGCGAGGCGGCGGAAATCTCGCCCATGATGTCGGTGACGCGCTGCACCGAGGACACGATCTCCTGCATGGTCTGTCCGGCGCGATCGACCAGGGCCGAGCCTTCGGCGACGCGGGTCACCGAGTCGTCGATCAGGCCCTTGATCTCCTTGGCCGCGCCGGCCGAGCGCTGGGCCAGCGTCCGCACCTCGCTGGCGACCACGGCGAAGCCGCGGCCCTGTTCGCCGGCGCGCGCCGCTTCCACCGCGGCGTTGAGCGCCAGGATATTGGTCTGGAAGGCGATGCCGTCGATGACGCTGATGATGTCGGCGATCTTCTTCGACGAGGTCTCGATGCCGCTCATGGTGGCGACCACCTGGCCGACCACGTCGCCGCCCTGCGAGGCGACCGCGGCCGCACCGACCGCAAGCTGGTTGGCCTGGCGCGCGTGTTCGGCGTTCTGCTTGACGGTGGAGGTCAGTTCCTCCATCGAGGCGGCGGTCTCTTCCAGGCTGGCCGCCTGCTGCTCGGTGCGCCGCGACAGGTCGTCGTTGCCGGCGGCGATTTCCGACGAGGCGACGTTGATGCTGGCCGCTGCGCCCTGGATGCGGCCGACGATATCGGCCAACTGCTCGGCGGTGGCATTGGCGTCGTCGCGCATCTTGGCGAACACACCGTGGAACTCGCCATGCATGCGCACGCTCAGGTCGCCGGCGGCGATGGCCTGCAGCAGCTGCGACAGCTCGCCGAGGGTGCGGTCGCTGACCTCCATCATCGCGTTGAGGTTCTGCACCATCGCCCGGAAATCGTACTGGAAGCGCTCGGCGTCGCCGCGCGCGCTGAAGTCGCCGATCGCCGCGGCTTCGGCCAGTTGCTTGACCTGTACGTTCATCGCGGTCAGGTTGGCCTTGGCGGTGTCCATCGCCTCGGTCAGCACGGCTTTCTCGCCGGGCAGGCGCTCCATGTCCTCGGACAGGTCGCCGATCGCGTAGCGCTGGATGATCTGCACCAGGCGCAGCTTCACCGCCACGTGCGAGGCGACCAGATCGTTGGTGGCCTTGACCATGTGCCCGTAGTCGCCGGGGAAGGCGGTCGCGTCCATGCGATAGCTGATCGTGCCCTGTTCGTGGCGCTGCGCCATCAGGTTCTGCGCATCGATCACCTCGCGGATGCGGCTGCGCATGTCCAGCATGTCGCCCATCAGCTGGCCGACCTCGTCGTTGGAGCGCGCGCGTACGGCGCTGTCCAGTTCGCCGCGGGCGATGGCCTGCGACAGTTGCCGTGCCGCGTCGAGCTGGCGCGCGATGCCGCGCGAAATCATCCAGCCGACGCTGGCTGCGGCCGCGATGGCCAGTGCGAGCAGGCTCATGATCAGCAGCTTGGTGCGCGCCAGCTGCGCGTTGATGGTGTCCATTTCCTGGTTCAGCTGGGCGACGTTGTAGTCGGTCAGCGCCACGATCCGTTCGAACAGTTCGCGCCGCAGCGGCCGCGACTGCTTGTCGGAGACGGCCTGCGCCGCGGCGACGTCGCCGCCGCGCATCGCATCGCCCATCAGCGTGTTGGCCTGCAGGTAGGCGTCCAGTTTTTCCTTGACCCCGGCATACATCTGCCGCTGCGTCTTTTCCAGCATCACCCGTTCGATGATGGCCTGGTTCTTGGCCACTTCCGTGCGCACCTTCTGCATGCGCTTGAAATAGTCGGCCATCGCTTCCGGGTCGTCGGCGCGCGCGATCTGCGCCAGCTCGTAGGTGCGGAACTCGCCGAGCTGCGCGCGCACTTCGGCCAGCGCCTGCGTGGCCGGCACCCAATCCAGCTCGATGCGCTTGAGCTCGGACATCGCCAAGGTGGTGCGCGAATAGGTGAACACGCCCAGGATCACGGTCAGCAGCGTGGTCAGGGCGAATGCGAAGATCAGCTTGTCGCGGATTTTCAGTTGCTTGAAGACGTTCATTGGCGTTTCCGTGCAGCGGATTGGGCGATGGCGAGGCAGTACCGCAGTGGGGCTAGCGGGCGACGTAGGCGGGCGCGTCGGCGTCCGGATGCAGCGCGTGCGCGGCGTTGACCCGGCTCAGTTCCTCCAGGTCGGCGAACAGGGCGCGGCGCTGCGGCAGCGCCTGTTGCGTGGACAGCTGGCGGGCGCGTTCGCGATCGCCGGCATGCACCGCGCTGCTGATCTGCCGGTGCAGCTGCAGATAAGCGTCCAGCTCCGCCTGGACCGTGGCGAAGCGGCGGCGTTCGTCGCCGCTCGGCGCGGTAGCGATGTACCGCGCCACCTGCGTGCGCGCGCCGCGCATCGAGCGTTCGATACGCTGGTCGTAGTCGGCCACTTCCGCGGCATTGCCGGTCGCGGCGATCAACGACAGCTGGTACAGACGCAGTTCCGCGAGCTGCGCGCGCAGCTCGCGCAAGGCCATGGCCGACGGCGCTTGCCGGGTCTGCAACTGCAGCAGGTGCTGGCGCGAGTCGTCGAGGGTGCGGGTGCTCAGATGCGCCACCCCGATCACCGCGGCGCAGCCGAGCACGCACAGCAGCGACGCGAGCAGGGACGATTTCAGATCGGTATAGCGCGGCATCTCAGGCTCCCGAAGCGGCGGCAATGGCGAGGTGGCTGCGGTGACCGCATTCACGCATCGTTAATTCGATATCGACTGCGCGGACGGACGCTTGAGATCGCCCGTGCGCGGCACCGATGCAACTGTGATGCAAGTCCGATTGGATGGCCGGGCCGCGGCGCAGCGCTCAGAACTCCGCCCAGTCCGTTTCCGTCACCGCCGCGCGCTTGCCCGCCGCCTGGCGCGGGGCCGGTTTGGCCGCCGCCGGACGCGACGCCGCGCGTGCGGGCGCTGCGCGCACGGGCGTGGCCGCAGCGGGGTTGCTGCCGCCGCCGGTGCCGAGCCGGAACACCGCTGCGGCCTCGCTCAGCAGGCGCGCCTCTTCCTCCAGCGCCCGCGCCGATGCGCTGGCTTCCTCGACCAGCGCGGCGTTCTGCTGCGTGGCCTCGTCCATCTGGGTGACGGTCTGGTTGACCTGCTCGATCCCGGACGACTGCTCCTGCGAGGCGGCAGAGATCTCGCCCATGATGTCGGTGACGCGCTGCACCGAGGACACGATCTCGGCCATGGTCTGCCCGGCGCGATCGACCAGTGCCGAGCCTTCGGCGACGCGGGTCACCGAGTCGTCGATCAGGCCCTTGATCTCCTTGGCGGCACCGGCCGAACGCTGGGCGAGGGTGCGCACCTCGCTGGCGACCACGGCGAAACCGCGACCCTGTTCGCCGGCACGCGCCGCTTCCACCGCGGCGTTGAGCGCCAGGATGTTGGTCTGGAAGGCGATGCCGTCGATCACCGAAATGATGTCGGCGATCTTCTTGGAGGAGGTCTCGATGCCGCTCATCGTGCTCACCACCTGGCCGACCACGTCGCCGCCCTGCGAAGCGACCGCGGCGGCGCCGACCGCGAGCTGGTTGGCCTGGCGGGCATGTTCGGCGTTCTGCTTGACGGTGGAGGTCAGCTCTTCCATCGACGCGGCGGTTTCCTCCAGGCTAGCGGCCTGCTGCTCGGTGCGGCGCGACAGGTCGTCGTTGCCGGCGGCGATCTCGGTGGTCGCGGTGTTGATGCTCAGCGCCGCGGTCTGGATGCGGCCGACGATGTCGGCCAACTGGGCGGCGGTGGCATTGGCGTCGTCGCGCATGGTCGCGAACACGCCGTGGAACTCGCCCTGCATGCGTACGCTCAGGTCGCCGGCGGCGATGGCCTGCAGCAGCGTGGACAACTGCCCCAGGTTGTGGTCGCTGACCTCCATCATCGCGTTGAGGTCCTGCACCATCAGCCGGAAGTCGTGCTGGAAATGCGTCGCATCGCCGCGGGCGCTGAAGTCGCCGGCGGCGGCCGCCGCGGCCAGGCGCTTGATCTCGGTGTTGATCGCCAGCAGGCTGGCCTTGGCCGCATCCATCGATTCGTGCAGCACCGCGCGGCTGCCGGGCAGGCGCCGCGCATCGCGATGGAGGTCGCCGTTGGCGTATTCGTTGAGCACCGCGATCGCGTCGACGATCGCGTCCAGGTGCTCGAACATCATCGTGTTGATGCTTTTGCTGAGCTCGCCGTACACGCCGGGGAAGTCCTGCGGCATGCGGTGCGACATGTCCTTGTCGGCGTGCAGCACCGCCATCTTCGCGGTCTCGCTGGAGAAGCGTTCCAGCATCTGGATCATCTCGCCGGTGGCGCGCAGCATCTGCCCGGTCTCGTCGCGTCCGGGATTGTCGATGCGCACGCTCAGGTCGCCGCGGGACACCGCGCGGATCGCCTGCAGCGTGCGCGACACCGGCACCAGCACCGAGCTGCCGATCAGCCAGTTGATGCCGAAGGTGATCAGCACCAGCACGCCGCCGGCCACGGTCATCACGCCGGTGAACAGCAGCGCCTGCGCCTGCACGTCGTCCATGTACACGCCGGTGCCGATCACCCAGTTCCAGGGCTTGAACGGCGCGTTGTAGGACACCTTCTCGACCGGCTTGTCGTTGCCCGGCTTGGGCCACAGGTAGTCCACATAGCCGCCGCCGGCCGCGGCCGCCGCGGCGAACTGGCGGAAGATCGGCTTGCCGTCGGCGCTGAGCACGTTGCCGATGTCCTTGCCGACCAGGTCGTGGCGGGTCGGGTGCATCAGCATGGTCGGACGCATGTCGTGCACGTAGAAATAGTCCACGCCGTCGCGGGCGCGCATCGACTCCAGCGTGGCCAGCGCGGTGCGCTGCGCCTCGTCCAGCGGCATCTGCCCGCCCTCCACGTTGGCCGCGTAGGCCTGGACCACGCCGATCGCCAGCTCGATCTGGCTCTTCAACGCCTGCTCGCGGGTGTTGCGGATATCCACGTACTGCATGCGCGCGGCGAGGATCGCCAGCAGCACGATGCCGCTGCCGAGCAGCAGGGTTTGCCAGACGAACTTGCGACGCAGCGGCAGATCCGACAGGCGAGCGACGAGCGACGGATACGACATTGGATGGACACCTTCGAGTGGTTCTCGAAGGCTTTAACGGCGCGGCGGTAACAAAATTGAGACAAACCCGCGCGGGCCCGGCCGAGCCGCCGTGGCCGGGACCGGGGGTGGCCGACAAAAAAATCCCCGGCGCGGGGCCGGGGATCGGGAAGTGCCTGAAGGCCGCGACTGCCGGCGCCTCAGAACTCCTGCCAGTCCGAATCGGCCAGGGCCGGTACGGACTTCTTGCTGCCGGTGGCCAGCGCCGGCTTGCCCGACGGCACCGCGACCGGCTTCTTCGCCACCGTGCGGATCGAGTGCACCTGCGCATGGCGCGGCGCCGGCGCGCTGGCCGGCGACTGTTCCACGCGGAAGATCGAGACGGCCTCGGTCAGCTGCCCGGCCTGTTCTTCCATCGAGCGTGCGGCAGCCGTGGCTTCCTCGACCAGCGCGGCGTTCTGCTGGGTGGTCTCGTCCATCTGGGTGACGGTCTGGTTGACCTGCTCGATGCCGGACGACTGCTCCTGCGAAGCGGCCGCGATCTCGCTCATGATGTCGGTCACGCGCTGCACCGAGGACACGATCTCGCTCATGGTCTGGCCGGCCTGGCGCACCAGCGCCGAGCCGTTGGCGACCTGGCTGACCGAGGCGTCGATCAGGCCCTTGATCTCCTTGGCCGCATTGGCCGAGCGTTGGGCGAGGGTGCGCACTTCGCTGGCGACCACCGCGAAACCGCGGCCCTGTTCGCCGGCCCGCGCCGCTTCCACCGCGGCATTGAGCGCCAGGATGTTGGTCTGGAAGGCGATGCCGTCGATCACCGAGATGATGTCGGCGATCTTCTTCGACGAAGTCTCGATGCCGCTCATCGTGGTCACCACCTGGCCGACCACGGCGCCGCCCTGCGAGGCGACGGACGCGGCGCCGACCGCGAGCTGGTTGGCCTGGCGCGCATGCTCGGCGTTCTGCTTGACCGTGGAGGTCAGTTCTTCCATCGAGGCGGCGGTTTCTTCCAGGTTCGCCGCCTGCTGTTCGGTGCGGCGCGACAGGTCATCGTTGCCGGCGGCGATCTCGCCGGCGGCGGCGTTGATGCTGATCGCAGCGGTCTGGATGCGGCCGACGATGGCGGCGAGCTGCTCGGCGGTGGCGTTGGCGTCGTCGCGCATGGTCGCGAACACGCCGTCGAACTCGCCGTGCATGCGCGCGGTCAGGTCGCCCTGCGAGAGCGCGGTCAGCAGCTTGGAGACTTCGCCGATGCTGTCGCCGTTGGCCTGCAGCAGGCCGTTGAGCTGCTGCGCCAGCTGCAGGAAGAAGCCCTGCTTGCCGTCGGTGGCCACGCGCCCGGAGAGGTCGCCGGCGGCGGCGGCCTGCACGATCTTGGCCACCTCTTCTTCGACCTGGGCCTCGACGGTGCGGTCGCGCGATTCGCAGACGAAGCCGACATGGCTGCCGTGCGCGTCGCGGATGCTGGAGACGATCTGGGCGATGCGGGCATGGCCGTAGGCCATCTCGCGTTCGGCCACGCCATGCTTCTCGATCGCGGCCACGGTGCGGGTGTCGATCTGGTTGCCGTATTCCAGCACCGACAGCGAGGAACCGACCAGCGGCATGCTCGAATCGAACGCGGGAGCGACCTTGCGGATCTGGTCGGCGTACTTGTCGACGATGCCCTGCATCGACGGATTCGCATAGACGATGGCGTAGTCCAGGTCGGCGATGAACATGCCGGTGGAGGAGTTGTCCAGCGCGGTGCGGATGCGCAGGTTCTCGGACGCCACGGCCGCGTCGCGCTCGGTGCGCTCGCGCAGGTCCTGCTGCATGCGCTTGAGCGCCTGCATCAGTTCGCCGATCTCGTCCTGGCCGCTGGCGTCGATGTGCCCGTCGAGCTTGCCTGCGGCGACTTCATTGGCGATCTTGACCGCGCCGCGCACGTTGGTGGCCAGCATGCGCCCGAACAGCCAGGCCAGGCCCACCGCGCCGGCGACGCCGATCAGCAGGCAGACCAGCAACGTGGCCGAGGCCTTGCCGTAGGTGTTGGCTGCGGCGTTCGCGGCGACCTCGGCTTGGCGATTGTTCTCCGCGATGAGGTCGATCACGTCGGCCACGACCTTGTTGTGCAGGGTGCGGGTCTCGCTGGTGAAGGTGTCGATCGCATCGTCGTGCAGCTCCAGCTGCACCATCTCGTCGACCGATTTGTACGAGTCGCCGGCTTTTTTCCAGTCGGCGACGGTGCGCTTGTAGATCTCGCGTTCCTTTTCGCTGCCGATCATCGGCGGGTACTTGGCCAGGATCTCGTCCAGCTGCTTGGCCAGCGCGACCTTGCGCGCCTCCGATTCCTTCTTCAGTGCATCGCTGCTGCGGATCAGGGTCTGGTAGGCCGCATTGCGGTATTCGCCGAGGATGCCGCGCATCTCGCCGCCGGTGCGCACGCTGGGCACCACCTGTTTGGAAACGCCGTCGGCCACGCCGTTGAGCGATTGCAGGCCGTTGTAGGCCGCCAGTCCCTGCACCAACATGATGGCGAGTACGAGACCGAACGCCAGCATCAGCTTCGGCATCAACTTGAGATTCTTTATCCACTGCATGAACGCATTTCCCCTTGGTTCGACGACGGCGGCGAAGCACCAAAAAAACAAAAGCGCCGCCATGCCGGAGCGCATGGGCTCCGGCGCGGCGACGCTTCGTCTTACTTGATCGTGGCCAGCTTCAGGCTGGACGGCGCGCTGACCTGGATCTCGGCGCGCGAGCTGTCGCGTTCGATCTTGCCGATCACGCACACGTCCTTGCCTTCCAGGGTTTCCGGCGCGAAGCCGAACTTGCCGCGGTCGGCGCCGGCGATGCGCGCGGAGAAGGTGTGGCGCGGGAACATGCCGCCCATGTACAGGAAGGTCGGCTCGCCTTCGGAGTTCTGCGCGTACTTGGCCTTCTCGACCTTGCCGCAGACCATGCCGTCCTTGCCGACGAAGCGGGCCGCCATCTCCGGCGGGATCATCTGCTGCGACTGGGCGAAGGCGCTCGGGCTGGCGGCAAGCAGCAGGACCAGCAGCAGGGGAAAGCTCGGCTTCATCGGGGGAAACTCCTTTAGGGGTGGGCGAAAGAGGTCGGCCCAGGTGCTTGATCGGGCCACCTATCAGCTATCGGCGTGGTAACGACGAACTTGACCGGCGCAAGTGATAAGCAGTTCGCATTTCCGAAAGAAAAAACCCGCCGATGGACGGCGGGTCGGGAATTGCGTGCGGAACCGCGGCGCGGCCGCGGCTCGAGCCGGCTCAGGCGGCTTCGTCGACGTGCGCGTGCTGGCTCAGGTCGGCGCTGTCGAGCAGGGTCTCGATGTCCAGCAGGATCAGCATCTTGTCGTCCTGGGTGCCGATGCCGGAGATGAAGCGGGTGTCCACCGCGGCGCCGAATTCGGGCGTCGGCCGGATCTGGTCCTCGTTCAACGGGATCACGTCGGAGACGCTGTCCACGACGATGCCGACCACGCGGTCCTCGACGTTGAGCACGATCATCACGGTGAAGGCGTCGTAGCGGGCTTCCTTCAGGCGCAGCTTCAGGCGCAGGTCGATCACCGGCACGATGGTGCCGCGCAGGTTGATCACGCCCTTGATGTACTCCGGGGCGTCCGGCACCCGGGTGACCGAGTCGTAGCCACGGATTTCCTGCACCTTCAGGATGTCGACGCCGTAATGCTCTTCGCCGAGGGTGAAGCTGAGGAATTCGCCGCCGGTGGCACCGGAGGCAGAGGTGTTCTTGTCGTTCATCGTGTGCTCCTGGTGCGCACGGATTGCTGAGGGATGGCGGGAAGCGGGAAATGCGGCTCTTGCACTAGATCGGCGTGGTGGGGCAGAACTTTAGCGGTCCCTGTAACCGTCCTGGCCGGCCTGGTGCATCCGAGACAGACATATAGAAAGCGTTGCCTGCAGGAGCGGCTTCAGCCGCGACCGGGACTTTCCTGGTAACGCCCGGTCGCGGCTGAAGCCGCTCCTGCAGGATGCGTGGTGCGTGGTCGAGGCGCCGTTCAGGACAGCACGCCGCTCTTGCGTGCGCTGCGCTGGCGCTCGATGCGGAAGATGTAGCGCTGGATCGCCGCATCGGCGCCGCGCGGCAGGTCGGCGAAGCGCAGCCCCACCCGCAGCGTGTCCTGGCCGTTGGCCAGCTTGTGCGGGTACATGTTGCAGACCTGCAGGGTCAGCTTGATGGCGTCGGCGTCGGGCAACTGCAGCACGCAGTGCGGGTAGCTTTGGCGCTGCTCCGGCACCGGCTGGCCGGGGACCAGCGCCACCGCCAGGCCGCCGCCGCTGATGTCGATGACCCGCAGCACCAGTTCGGTGGGCGGGCTGGCGTCGTCCAGCCGCAGCACGCACATCGGCGATTCGGTGATCGGCGTCTCCAGGCGGAAGTGCTCGCGGCGCTGCAGGTAGTACAGCGAATCGGGCAGCGGCGCGCGAAAGCCGGGCGTACCGTCGCTGTCGACCCGTTCCAGGTCGGCGATGCGGAAGCGCAGGCGCACCTTGTCCAGCTGTGCGAAACACAGCAGGTACTCGGCGTGCTCGGCGGAGCGGTTGCTGGCCTCGTTGACGCTCAGGTCCAGCAGCAGGCTGTGCTCGTCCAGTTCCAGCAGCGCGGTCGAGAACGACTGGTCGCGGCCGCCAAGATGCGCGCTGATCTGCGAGCGCTGGTTGATCAGCGACTGCAGCAGCTGCCGGATCTGGCGCGGGTTGGTCAGCAGGAAGCGGTCGTCCTGTTCCGTCGCCTCGTGCGGAGACGGTTCGGGGGAGTCGCTGGGAATGCCTTCGGCCATGGGTGGGCAATGCGATCGTGGATGGGGCGGGGCGGCGCATTCCGCCCGTCCCACGATGCTATCGGCCGTGACCGGCTTTTTTGTAGCCTGGATGCAATGTGGCGATGTTTCCCGCGGCGCCGGCCGGCGGGCGCTGGTCCAGTGTGAAGGAGGCGACCGCACGCGCCAGCTCGCCGGCCTGGCTTTCCATCGAACGCGCACTGGCGGTGGCTTCCTCGACCAGCGCGGCGTTCTGCTGGGTGGCCTCGTCCATCTGGGTGACGGTCTGGTTGACCTGCTCGATGCCGGCGTACTGCTCCTGCGAGGCCGAGGAGATCTCGCTCATGATGTCGGTGACGCGCTGCACCGAGGACACGATCTCCTGCATGGTCTGTCCGGCGCGGTCGACCAGCGCCGAGCCTTCGCTGACGCGCGCGACCGACTCGTCGATCAGGCCCTTGATCTCCTTGGCCGCGCCGGCCGAGCGCTGGGCCAGCGTCCGTACCTCGCTGGCGACCACGGCGAAGCCGCGGCCCTGTTCGCCGGCACGCGCCGCTTCCACCGCGGCGTTGAGCGCGAGGATGTTGGTCTGGAAGGCGATGCCGTCGATGACGCTGATGATGTCGGCGATCTTCTTCGACGAGGTCTCGATGCCGTTCATGGTGGTCACCACCTGGCTGACCACGTCGCCACCCTGCGAGGCGACGGTGGCCGCACCGACGGCGAGTTGATTGGCCTGGCGTGCGTGCTCGGCGTTCTGCTTGACCGTGGAGGTCAGCTCTTCCATCGAGGCGGCGGTCTCTTCGAGGCTGGCCGCCTGTTGCTCGGTACGCCGCGACAGGTCGTCGTTGCCGGCCGCGATCTCGCTGGCGGCGGTATTGATCGCATCCGAAGCGCCCTGGATCTGCCGCACGATGGTCGCCAGTTGCTCGGCGGTGGTGTTGGCGTGGTCCTTCATGTTGGCGTAGACGCCCTGCAGGTCGGCGTCGATGCGGGTGGACAGGTCGCCTTCGGACAGCGCCTGCAGCATGTGCTGGATATGCCCCAGGCCGGAGGCGCTGGCTTCCAGCAGGGCATTGATCTGTTCGGCCAGCTGCAACAGGAAGCCCTGCTTGTTGTCCAGCCGCACGCGTCCGCCCAGGTCGCCAGCCACCGCGCCACGCACGATGCCGGCGATTTCCTCTTCCACGCTCACCTCGTCGGTGCGGTCGGCCCATTCGACGACGAAACCGAGGCGATTGCCGTCGCCGTCGATCACCGGATTGACGATCAGGCGCATGGTGCGGCCGCCGACGCGGATCTGCGCACGGTAGGTGGTCTTCAGTTCGGCCAGCAGGCGCGCCTGGTGCTCGGGGTGGCGATGGAATACGTCGATGGTGTTGCCGATCAGCTTCTGCACGTCGAAGTGCGGCAGGTCGCGGCGCAGGTCGTCCTGCACGTCGCCGAGCATCTTCACCAGTGGACGGTTGACGTAGACGATGCGCCGATCGGCGTCGGCGATCATCACGTTGGTGCTGACATCGTCCAGCGCGACGCGCACGCGCAGATTCTCCGCCGCCACCACGCGCTCGGTACGCAGCCGTTCGCGCAGATCGTCGCGCATGCGGCGCATGCCGTGCAGCAGCCGGCCGACGTCGTCCTGGCCGTGGCCGACCTCGATATGGCTTTCCAGGCGCCCGGCGGCGATGTCGCCGACCACCTGCTCGACCACCGCCAGCGGCCGCGACACCATGCGCCTGGCCAGCACGAACACCAGCACCGCGCAGCCGACCAGCATCAACGCGGAGAACGCCAGGATGCTGCGCATCAAGGCCCGCAGCGGCGCCTCGATGGCGCTGCGCGGCTGCGCGCCGAGCAGCACCCATTGCCACGGCCGGTAGGCCTGCGCGGTGACCAGGAACGGCTCGGCCGCCGCATCTGCGGTCGCGCCGCGCTTGAGCCGCAGCGTGGCGCTGGCCTGCTTGCCCTCGAGCAAGGCCTGCAGCAACGGCTTGTCCGCCTCCACCACCAGCGCTTCCACGTTGGCGGCCTTGGAGACCGGGTGCGCGAGCAGTTGCCCGCGCCGCGCCGGGTGCATGTCCACGGCGATGAAGTGGCCGTCTTCGCCGATGCGCGTGCTGCGCAGGCGTTCCTGCAGCGCGGCCAGGCCCTGGGTGTAGTTGCGGCCGACGAACAGCGCGCCGACCAGGTTGCCCTGCGCGTCGTGCAGCGGCTGGTAATGGGTCATGTAGTCGTTGCCGAACAGATGCGCCGGCCCGGTGTAGGGCTTGTTCTGCAGCAGCAGCGCATAGGCGGGATGCGCATGGTCCAGCACGGTGCCGACCACGCGTGCGCCGGACTGGTCGTGCAGCGAGGTCGCGATCCGGACCAGATCGTCGCCGCTGCGCACGAACACCGTCGCCACGCCGCCGCTGGCGTCGGCGAAATGGTCCACCGAGGCGAAATCCAGATTCAGCACATGCGGCCCGAGCCGCAGCGTCGGCGTCTGCACGTTGCCGATCTGTACCGTCTTGGCCGGCTCCAGTTGCGCCGCGCCGGCGGGCAGCATGGTCGCGAACATCTGCCCCATCCGATCGGTTTCCTCGCTCAGCACCCGGTCGTACATCGCCACCGACTGATTCATCAGCGTGGTGGCCGATTCGATCTCCTTGCGTACCTGGGTCTCATGGCTGCTGGCGGACTGGCGGTAGATCAGGGTGGCCAGCAACACCAGTGCGGCGCTGACCGCGATGGTGAGCAGGGCCGACAGCTTGGTGCCGACCGAGAGATGGCTGAATTTTTTCATGGCAACGCCTATGCGGACGGAATAGGGCGCCTGTGTGAGCGGCGCGTGAAATCCTATCGGCGGCGATGACGAAAAATTGACCGAATAGTGGCCCGTTGCAGGCAGTTTTCCCTGCATTTCGGCCTGTCTCGAGACAGTTGGGGACATGATCGGGACATTCGCGAAGCCGGCAGGCCCCCCAGCCCCGCGGCAACTACGTTTGCTATGGCGACGCATGCGCGTCGAAGCGATATGCGTCCCCGCGCTCCGGTGAGCGCGGGATGTCGGTGTGCGGCTGGCCGGGCGGCTGCGCTGCGCGGGATCAGAACTCGCGCAACTCGGTGCCCGTGGCGACGGCGATCGGTGCGCTGCGCACTGCGGACAACGCGGCCGGCTTGCTGGCAGGGCGAGGCGCTGCGGCGGGATGTGCGCGCAGCGTGGCGGTCGTTGCCGCGTCGGACAGCTTGAACGCCGCGACCGCATCGGCCAGCTGCCCGGCCTGTTCCTCCATCGTGCGCGCCGCGGCGCTGGCTTCCTCGACCAGTGCGGCGTTCTGCTGGGTGGCCTCGTCCATCTGGGTGACGGTCTGATTGACCTGCTCGATCCCGGACGATTGCTCCTGCGAGGCGGCGGAGATCTCGCCCATGATGTCGGTGACGCGCTGCACCGAGGACACGATCTCGCTCATGGTCTGGCCGGCCTGGCGCACCAGCGCCGAGCCGTTGGCGACCTGGCCGACCGAGGCGTCGATCAGGCCCTTGATCTCCTTGGCGGCGGTGGCCGAACGCTGGGCGAGAGTGCGCACCTCGCTGGCGACCACGGCGAAGCCGCGGCCCTGTTCGCCGGCGCGCGCCGCTTCCACCGCGGCATTCAAGGCGAGGATGTTGGTCTGGAAGGCGATGCCGTCGATGACGCTGATGATGTCGGCGATCTTCTTCGAGGAGGCCTCGATGCCGCTCATCGTGGTGACGACCTGGCCGACCACGTCGCCGCCCTGCGAGGCGACGGAGGCGGCGCCCACCGCGAGCTGGTTGGCCTGGCGCGCATATTCGGCATTCTGCTTGACGGTGGAAGTCAGTTCCTCCATCGAGGCGGCAGTTTCCTCCAGGCTGGCGGCCTGCTGCTCGGTGCGCCGCGACAGGTCGTCGTTGCCGGCGGCGATCTCGCCGGCGGCGGTATTGATCGCATCCGAGGCGCCCTGGATCTGGCGCACGATCGTCGCCAATTGGGTCGCGGTCGCGTTGGCGTCGTCGCGGATGCGGGCGAACACGCCATGCAGATCGCCGTCCATGCGCGCGGTGAGGTCGCCCTGCGACAGCGCCGACAGCAGCTGCGAAATCCGCGCCAGGCCGTCGGCGTTGTTGTCCAGCAGCGTGTTGAGCTGCTGCGCCAGCAGCAGGTAGAAGCCCTGCTTGCCGTGCAGGCCGATGCGGCTGTCGAGGTCGCCGGCGGCGGCCGCCCGCACGATCTGGGTCACTTCCTCTTCCACCTGGATTTCGTCGGTACGGTCTGCCCACTCCACGACGAAGCCCTGGCGCTCGGACGCGCTGCTGACGATCGGGTTGATGATCAGGCGCATGGTGTGCCCGCCCACCCGGATCTGCGCGGTGTGGGTCTGCTGCAGCGCCGCCAGCAGCTTGGCCTGGTGTTCGGGCCGCTTGTGGAAGATGTCGATGTTGCGCCCCAGCAGGGCGTCCGCATCGAAGCCGGGAAGCTCGCGGCGCATGTCTTCCTGCGCCACCGACAGCATCCGCGCCAGCGGCTTGTTGACGTAGACGATGTTGCGCTCGGCGTCGGCGATCATCACATTGGCGGTGACGTTGTCCAGGGCGGTGCGGATGCGCAAACCCTCGCGCTGGATCTCGGCGTCCTGTTCGCGGCTGCTCAGCAACTGCTCGCTGGCCACCACCAGGGTATGGGCGATCGAGCCTTCCGGCAGGGTCAGGCCGCGGATCGAGGCCGGCAGCGGTTGCTGGCGGGCCATGGCGCGCGCCAGCAGCGCCAGGTCGCGCGGGTCGTGGCCGACGTCCAGCAATTGCTTGCGCATCTGCACCGCCATCGCCACCAGGATCCCGGCTTCGACCACCACATAGCCGGCATGGGTGGCCAGGATGCCGATCCCGGCGTCGGCCGCGAATGCCTGCAGCGGCAGGCCGCGATGCTGCAGCCAGAAGAACAGCACGTGGTGGACGGCGATGGCGGCGGAGGCGACCACGATCGGCCGCCAGTCGCGGTAGTACAGCAGCAATGCGATCAGCACGATCACGCCGAAGTGGACTTCGGCCATGCCGCCGGCCTGCTGGATCAGCACGGCGGCCAGCACCATCAGGCCCAGCGCCACGGTGCAGCGGCTGAGCAGCGTGCCGGGATAGAGCTTCACCTGCAGGGCGATGATCGCCAGGGTCGGCAGCGTCACCGCCAGCCATGGCGTCCACACGTCCTGGCGCCAGGCGGCGGCGAGGCTGACGATGGCGGTGAACGCGGCCACCGCCAGGAACAGGCGGTCGGCCTCCGCGGCCAGTTTCTGCAGATAGACGTAGCGCTCGTTGCCTACGAGATAGCTTCCCTGGGTGGTGGCGGCGCTCATGCGGATGATTCCTTTGGGCATGCACAGTGGGTGAGAAGGATCAGCGGCGTCGCACCGCTGGCCGCGAGCAGGCGCGGCAGCAATGACGCGGCGGGAATGGCGGCGCCGCAGCCCTCGATGTGCGAAGGGCCGGCGTAGACCAGGCGGCCGTCGGCATCGAGCACGATCAGCGGGTAGGGCAGCGCCTCGGGCGCCGGCCGGTCGCCCAGGTCGATGTTGAGCAGGCCCGGCAGCGTGGGCGCGGGTCCGCGAGGCGTGCAGCCGCATTCGGCCAGGCGCAACTGGAACGCCGCGGCCTGGCCGCGCGGCGGCGTGGAGGACGCGAAGGCCTGCAATTGCCGGCGGATGGTGTCGGCGCTGGCGCCGGACGACGGCTTGGCGAGGTACGCCAGGCTGGCCGCCGACCACGCGGCCCAGACGGCGAGCAACAGCATGCCGACCGGCAACGGCGAGCGCCGGCGCGGACGATTCGCCTCGGCGATGGTGGCATCGTGCATGGGCCCCCCGATGGGCGCTGCGCCGACAATCACCGGCTCTTCACGTTATCGACGGGAACCCGGCTGGCTTTAGGCAATTGCCGATTCGGAAGCCGGAAGCGGGGCAGGGCGCTTGCCCCAGGCCTTCGTCGCCGACCCGCCGTCGCCCGGGTGGCGACGCGGACCGCCTCGGCCGCGGGAACGCTCCACGGCCGGTGCGGGTCGGCGCAGGGGTCCGGCGCCGTTGGGCAGGGTGCGTTACGGCCCTGCCATCGCCGCGCTGCCGTGGCTGGCATACGCGGGCTGCGGCTTGCGTTCGGTCGCCGAGGCCGGCGCGTTTGCCGCTGCCTTGGTTGTCGCAGCGGAGCGGGACCGCGGCGATGGCGTGGCATGGGTCGGGTCGATCTTGAATAGCGCAACGGTCTCGGTGAGCTGGCCGGCCTGTTCTTCCATCGCGCGCGCCGCGGCGGCGGCTTCCTCGACCAGCGCGGCGTTCTGCTGCGTCGCCTCGTCCATCTGGGTCACGGTCTGGTTGACCTGTTCGATGCCGGCGTACTGCTGCTGCGAGGCGGCGGAGATCTCGCCCATGATGTCGGTGACGCGCTGCACCGAGGAGACGATCTCGGTCATGGTCTCACCGGCCTGGCGCACCAGGGTCGATCCGTTGGCGACCTGGCCGACCGAGTCGTCGATCAGGTGCTTGATTTCCTTGGCGGCGTTGGCCGAGCGCTGGGCGAGGCTGCGCACCTCGCTGGCGACCACCGCAAAACCGCGGCCCTGTTCGCCGGCGCGCGCCGCTTCCACCGCGGCGTTGAGGGCCAGGATGTTGGTCTGGAAGGCGATGCCGTCGATCACCGAGATGATGTCGGCGATCTTCTTGGACGAGGCCTCGATCCCGCTCATCGTGCTCACCACCTGGCCGACCACGGCGCCGCCCTGTGCGGCGACCGACGCGGCGCCCACCGCCAGTTGGTTGGCCTGGCGCGCGGACTCGGCGTTCTGCTTGACCGTGGAGGTCAACTCTTCCATCGACGCGGCGGTTTCTTCCAGGCTGGCCGCCTGCTGCTCGGTGCGCCGAGACAAGTCGTCGTTGCCGGCAGCGATCTCGCTGGAGGCGCTGTCGATGCTCGATGCAGCGCTCTGAATGCGGCCGACGATGCCGGCGAGTTGCTCGGCGGTGGCGTTGGCGTCGTCGCGCATGGTCGCGAACACGCCGTTGAACTCGCCGTGCATGCGTGCGGTCAGATCGCCGGCGGCGATGGCCTGCAGCATCGCGGACAGCGCGTCGAGGTTGCCGTCGGCGGTGGCCATCAGCCGGTTGAGGCTGTCGACCATGGCGCGGAAGTCGTACTGGAAGCGTTCGGCGTTGCCACGCACGCTGAAGTCGCCGGCCGCGGCGGCGGCGGCGAGCTGGTTGATCTCGCGGTTCATCGCGGTCAGGTTCTGCTTGACCGTGTCCATGGTCGCGGTCAGCGCGGCTTTCTCGCCGGGCAGGCGCTCCATGTCCTCGCTGAGGTCGCCGATCGCGTAGCGGTCCATGATCTGCGCCAGGCGCAGGGTGACGGCGATATGCGCCGCGGCCAGCGCATTGCTGTCGCGGACCATGCGCCCGTAGTCGCCGGGAAAGGCGCTTTCGTCCATGCGGTAGCTGATCTCGCCGGCGTCGTGGCGCCGCGCCATCTCGACCTGCGCCGCCAGCACGCGCTGCAGTTGCTGCTGCATCTGCTGCATGTTTGCCAGCAACTGGCCGCTTTCGTCGCGGCTGGACACCGCGATCGCGGTATCCAGGCGGCCCTGCGCGATCTGCGCGGCGACGCTGGCGGCGTTGCGGACGTTGCGGGTCAGCACCGACAGGGTGTGGACGCACAAGGCGACGATGAGCAGCGTCAGCAGGCTCAACCCGGCGATCGTCCACCACATCGCGCTGCGCGCCTCGGCCAGGTGCCGTGCCGACTGCCGCTGCAGCGCTTGCAACGACGTCGCGCTCAGCGCTTGCAGCGCATGGCCCCAGGCGTCGAGCGCGCGGTTCCAGCGGCGGTCGGCATCGGGCGCGCCACTGTCCAGCGCGGCGGACAGTTGCTGCAGGGCGGCGTCGGCGTGGCCTGCTTCGGTCGCGACGGCGGCGGCCAGCGATGGATCCGGTTGCTCGAGCAGGCCCACCGCCTTTTCCATTTCGTTGCGCAGCCGGGCATGGTCGCGCGCGATCTGCGCGATCTGCTCGCGCAGCACCGGCGCATCCGCGCCGGCCTGCGACGGATCCGCCGCCGCATCCAGGCGGGTCAGCGCTTCGCTGGTATCTGGACCGTAGATCAGGCTGGCCACCACCAGGTGATAGCTCTCCACATACGGGGTATAGACCAGTTGGCTGTCGTCGCGCAGCGCATCGAGCGCAGCAGCGGCCTGTTTGCCGACCGCGCCGCTGTCGCCGCGTCCGTTTGCCAACGCCTGGCGCAAGCGCGCCAAGGCCTTGTCGCTGCTTTCGAAGCCGGGCAGCGCCGCAACGGTGCGCTGCAGATCGGCCAGGGACCGGTCCGCAGTGCGTGCCGCAGCGGCGGCGGCGGCGCCGGTTTCGACGCGTTCGGCCTGCAGCGCCGCCAGCAGCGACAGCATTTCGCGCAGCGGCGCATAGCTGCGCAGTTCGTTGCGGCTGATGCCGACGCTTTCGTTGAGCTTGTCGCTGTAGAGCAGGACCGGGATCGCCAGCCCGAGCAGGACGAGGATGCCGATGATGCTGAGCTTCCTGGCGATGGCGAGATCGTGCCAGGCACGCAAGACGCGCTGCGACCCGAGGGCGGAGCGGGGATGGCCGGCAGCGGCCTGGGGAACCTGTTGTGACATGAAAAGTCTCTGAGCGTCGTGGTGGCGACAGGTCAAGCAGCGCGCGATTGCGACTGCATGGCATCGTCTGCTTGCAGATACGGATCCGCGGCGCGCACGGATGCAGGCAGTGGGCAGCGCGATAGGGAATGCTTCATGGCGATCACTGCTTGCGGAAGCGGCTTGGTGTCGATGCAGTAGCGGCGTGCGGACTGGATTGTTGAAGCGCGTCCGGCGTGCGAGTCAGCCGGCGATCGAGTTTGTCGCGTGGCTGTGAGCGCCTGGTTACAGCGCCGTTGCATCGCCTGGCACTGGGCGTGGCGCTCGATCCGACACGGTGGGCCGATTACGGGGCGGTGCCGTCACTGCCGGCGATCGGCGTGAGCTGCGCGGGAATCCAAGCGACCGCTGCAGAGCGCGAGTCTGGAGGCGCTCGCGCTGCGCGTGGCCGGCACAACGACGATCGCCATGCCGGAACGGCATGGCGATCGTGGGCATTCCGATGGCAGGGCTTTAGAACTCGTGCCAGCTGGTATCGGTAGCGGCGGCGCCAGCGCCGACCGCACGCTTGGGTGCGGCGCGCACGGTGCGGGTCGCTGCCGACACCTGTGCCTTGACCATTGCGGACACGGAAGGTGCGCTGATCGCCTGGCGCCGGCTCGCCGGTGCCGTCGTCGCCGGAGCATCGTCGATCTTGAACACCGCGACGGTTTCGGTGAGCTCGCGCGCCTGCTCTTCCATCGAGCGTGCCGCGGCGGTGGCTTCTTCCACCAGCGCAGCATTCTGCTGCGTCGCCTCGTCCATCTGGGTGACGGTCTGGTTGACCTGCTCGATGCCGGCGTACTGCTCCTGCGAGGCGGCGGAGATCTCGCCCATGATGTCGGTGACGCGCTGCACCGAGGACACGATCTCGGTCATGGTCTGGCCGGCCTGGCGCACCAGCGCCGAGCCGTTGGACACCTGGCTGACCGAGTCGTCGATCAGGCTCTTGATTTCCTTGGCGGCGTTGGCCGAGCGCTGGGCGAGGGTACGCACCTCGCTGGCGACCACGGCGAAACCGCGGCCCTGTTCGCCGGCACGCGCCGCTTCCACCGCCGCATTCAAGGCCAGGATATTGGTCTGGAAGGCGATGCCGTCGATGACGCTGATGATGTCAGCGATCTTCTTCGACGAAGTCTCGATGCCGCTCATCGTGGTGACGACCTGGCCGACCACGTCGCCGCCTTGCGAGGCGACCGCCGCGGCGCCGACTGCGAGCTGGTTGGCCTGGCGCGCGTGCTCGGCGTTCTGCTTGACCGTGGAGGTCAGCTCTTCCATCGAGGCGGCGGTTTCCTCCAGGCTGGCGGCCTGCTGCTCGGTACGGCGCGACAGGTCGTCGTTGCCGGTGGCGATCTCGCTGGAGGCACTGTTGATGCTCAACGCGGCGGTCTGGATGCGGCCGACGATGGCGGCCAACTGCTCGGAGGTGGCGTTGGCGTCGTCGCGCATCCGGGCGAACACACCCTGGAATTCGCCGTGCATGCGTGCGGTCAGGTCGCCGGCGGCGATGGACTGCAGCAGCGTGGACAAGGACTGCAGGTTGCCGTCGGCGGTGGCCATCAGCTGGTTGAGGTTGTCGACCATGGCGCGGAAGTCGTACTGGAAGCGCTCGGCGTCGCCGCGCACGCTGAAGTCGCCGGCCGCTGCGGCAGTGGCCAACTGGCTGATCTCGCGATTCATCGCGGTCAGATTCTGCTTGACCGTGTCCATGGTCTCGGTCAGCACGGCCTTTTCGCCCGGCAGGCGATCCATGTCCTCGCTGAAGTCGCCGATCGCATAGCGGCCCATGATCTGCGCCAGGCGCATCTTCACCGCGATGTGCGAACCCGCCAGCTCGTTGCTGTCGTGCACCATGCGGCCGTATTGCCCCGGGAACGCCTTGGCATCCATCCGGTAGCTGATCTGGCCGGCATCATGGCGCTGGGCCATCTCGGTCTGCGCGGCCAGGACCGCCTGCAGCTGCGTCTGCATCTTGTTCATGCTGAGCAGCAGGCGGCCGGTTTCGTCGCGCGACCGGGTGTCGATGGCATTGTCGAGATTGCCCGAGGCGATGGCATCGGCGACGGAAATGGCCTGGCCCATCCGCTTGACCAACTGGCGGCGGATCACCAGGCCCATGCCCACCGCGACCAGCACCGCGATCAGGCTGCCGATCAGCACCGACCACTTGCCGCGGGTGCGCACCGCTTCCAGCTCGGCGCTGCGCGTGGCCAGCAGGCTGGTCTCTTCGTTGGCGAAATCGCTCAGCAGCTGGCGGATCTTGCCCATCGCCACGCGGTCGCGTCCCTCGCGGAACACGGCCAGGGACTGTTCGGCACCGTTGTCCGCTTCGCGCACGCCGATGGTGTCTTTTTCCACGGCCAGGAATTGCTGGTACGCCTTGTCCACCTCGGCCAGGCGCGCCTGTTGCCTGGCGTTGTCCACGGTCAGCTGCTTGGCGTTGGCATAGCCCTTTTCGAACGCGGCCTGACCCTTCTCGAAGGGCTGCAGATGCTGCTTGTCGCCCGACAGCAGGTAACCGCGCGTGCCGGTCTCGATATTCAGTGCGTTCTCCTGCATCTCTTCGCCGCTGGCCAGCACCTTGAACGTATGTTCGTTGATCTCCATGGCGCTGTTCAATTTGGACTGGCTGCTCAGGCTGATGCCGCCGACGACGAGCATGACCAGCACCACGGCGCCGAAGCCGATGGCGAGCTGGGTGGAGATGGACGGATTTTTGGAGGTCATGTGGCTCTACCGGGTCAGGTTAACGAATGGTCGAACTGTGGAAGTACGGGCCCGGCAGGGAGAACGGTCTGCATGGCGCCGGAGCTCAGCAGACGTGACGCGGATGCAGGAGAAGCGGTTGGCACTGTGCGTCTGGCCCACAGACGCGACCGTCCGTCTGTCGGGCGGCGGCAGTTCCTAGCAGAGAAGGGCGAAAACTTTAGTAGTATTTTTTAGACAAATTCTCATATTGAGACTTTTAGCGGCATTGGCCGGATGGACTTTAGGGGGCGAACCGAAAAATGTTCGGCTCAAGATGCGCATCTCAGAAACTTGAGGGGTTTGAGCAGGTTTTTTTTGTGTCGTGCATGAGAATGATTCCCATGCCTTGCGGCGCTGTCGCTGTGCACTGGCCGACGCGCCTTCCGGCGCATGCTCGTGCGGCGCCGCGACCGTTGCGGTGCGACGCGATCTGTCGGGTGCGCGGCGCATATTCGCGCTGCGGACATTAAAAAGCCCGAATCCGCGATCCGGGCTTGCCGATCATGCGATGCCGGCCTGGCCGGCCGCAGTCGCCATGCCGTGGCGGGCATGGCGACTGCGGAACTCAGAACTCCTGCCAGCTGGCGTCGCCGCCGCCCCCGGCCGCGCGCTTGGGTGCATTGCGCACCGCACGCGTCGCAGCGGCGACCTGTGCCTTGACCACGGCCGCCACCTCCGGCGCGCTGACCGTGGGGCGGCGGCGCGCTGCCGCGGGAGCGTCGTCGATCTTGAACACGGCCACCGCTTCGGTGAGCTGCCCGGCCTGTTCCTCCATCGAGCGCGCCGCGGCGGTGGCTTCCTCCACCAGTGCGGCGTTCTGCTGGGTGGTCTCGTCCATCTGGGTGACGGTCTGGTTGACCTGCTCGATGCCGGCGTACTGCTCCTGCGAGGCGGCGGAGATCTCCCCCATGATGTCGGTGACGCGTTTCACCGAGGACACGATCTCCTGCATGGTCTTGCCGGCCTGGTCGACCAGTACCGAGCCCTCGGCGACGCGGGCCACCGAGTCGTCGATCAGGCCCTTGATTTCCTTGGCCGCGCCGGCCGAGCGCTGGGCGAGGGTGCGCACTTCGCTGGCGACCACGGCGAAACCGCGACCCTGGTCGCCGGCGCGCGCGGCCTCCACCGCGGCATTGAGCGCGAGGATGTTGGTCTGGAAGGCAATGCCGTCGATCACCGAGATGATGTCGGCGATCTTCTTCGACGAGGCTTCGATGCCGCTCATCGTGCTCACCACCTGGCCGACCACGTCGCCGCCCTGGGTGGCGACGCCTGCCGCGCCGACCGCGAGCTGGTTGGCCTGGCGCGCGTGCTCGGCGTTCTGTTTCACGGTGGAGGTCAGTTCTTCCATCGACGCGGCGGTCTCTTCCAGGCTGGCCGCCTGCTGTTCGGTGCGGCGCGACAGGTCGTCGTTGCCGGCGGCGATCTCGGTGGCGGCGGCGTTGATGCTGACCGCCGCGGTCTGGATGCGGCCGACGATGCCGGTCAACTGATCGGCGGTGGCGTTGGCGTCGTCGCGCATCCGGGCGAACACGCCGTGGAACTCGCCGTGCATGCGCGCGGTCAGGTCGCCGGCGGCGATCGACTGCAGCAGCGCGGAGAGCTTGCCGAGGTTGCGGTCGCTGACTTCCATCATGGCGTTGAGGCCTTCCACCATCAGGCGGAAGTCGTGCTGGAAGTGCTGCGCATCGCCGCGGGCGCTGAAGTCGCCGGCGGCGGCCGCCGCGGCCAGGCGCTTGATCTCGGTATTGATCGCCAGCAGGCTGGCCTTGGCCCCATCCATCGATTCGTGCAGCACCGCGCGGCTGCCGGGCAGGCGCCGCGCGTCGCGGCGCAGGTCGCCATTGGCGTATTCGTTGAGCACCGCGATCGCATCGACGATCGCGTCCAGGTGCTCGAACATCATGGTGTTGATGCCCTTGCTCAGGTCGCCGTACACGCCGGGGAAATCCAGCGGCATGCGATGGCTCATGTCCTTGTCCGCATGCAGCTCGATCATCTGCGCGGTCTCGCTGGAGAAGCGCTGCAGCTGCGCTTGCATTTTCTCCATCGCGTTGAGCAGGCGGCCGGGTTCGTCGCGCGCATCGGTGCGCACGTCGTTGTCCAGGCGCCCTTCGGCGATCGCCTCGGCGGCGCGGGTGGCGCGGTTCAGCGGCTGGGTCAGGCTGCGGGTGATCGCCCAGGCCAGCAGGCTGCTGACGATCAGCACGGTCACGCCGCCGGCGATCAGCATGTTGCGGCCGCTGGCCATCGCCTGCGTCGCCTGGGCATAGGCCTTCTGCAGTTGTTCGTCCTGCAAGTCCACGTTCTCGCGGATCTTCGCGTTCCAGGCAAGCGTGGCCGGGCGCGAGCGCTCGCTCAGCGCGGTTTGCGCTTCGGCATTGCGACCGGAGATGGCGAGCGCGATGACTTCGTCGTTCATGGTGCGGGCGGTGGCGCGTGCGGCGTCGATCTCGGCGCGAAGCACCTTGCCTTTCTCGCTCGGCGGAAACGCGTCCAGTTGCTTGCGCAAATCCGCATAGCGCTGGCGCTGCTTCTTGATCTCGGCCAGCGCCTGATGATTGAGTTCCTCGCTGGTGACCATGGACAGAGTGCCCAGCGCGACCAGGATATTGGTATTGGCGTCGAGCATGCCGTTGCTGATCCGGGTCTTCTCGACGCTGACCTTGACGATGTTGTCGAGTTCCTGTTTGGCACGCGACATGGAAAGCAGCCCGGCCGCCACCAGCAGGCACGAGAGCAGGATCAGAAGACCGAAGGCGCCGCCGAGGCGGCGGCCGACGTTGTAGCGTTGCAGGAACGAATTCATGGCTGACCTCTTTGGATTACCGAAGGTTGGCTGTCGCGGTTCGATTGGCGACGCCCAATGGGCGGTGCCGAAAGAAACCTTGAGCGGCGAGACGTGGCGGTAAGCAAATGGAGCGAGAATTCAACTGTTTCGTTGTACTGCTGTGCAGCTGCCGTGCCGTCGCCTCAAGGCTCTATCGGCACGGAAGCCGGGGTGCTGCATGAAACATTAGGCGTAAGGCGATTCCCGACCTCGGGTGCGTACGCTCCCTACGCCTGGGAGGCGCGCCATTGCGCCTCGTCGTGCATGTCGCGTCGGTACAGAGGGCCAGCCGGACGAACTGTCCGCCTGGCCCTCGGTCAGAACTCCTGCCAATCCGTCTCGGCCGCGGTACTGGCGGCGGAGCGGTTGCCGGGGATCGCGCGCATGGCGGGCTTGCGCGCGCCGCTCGCCGGCTGAGGCCGCTTCGCCTGCGTCTGCGCCGCAGCCACGGGGCGGCTCGGTAGCGCCGTGCCCGGCGCGCTGCCGTCGAGCCTGAAGATCGCGACGACCTCGCTGAGCTGGCCGGCTTGTTCTTCCATCGCGCGCGCCGCGGCGGTGGCTTCCTCGACCAGCGCGGCGTTCTGCTGGGTGGCCTCGTCCATCTGGGTGACGGTCTGGTTGACCTGCTCGATGCCGGACGACTGTTCCTGCGAGGCAGCGGAGATCTCGCCCATGATGTCGGTGACGCGCTGCACCGAGGACACGATCTCCTGCATGGTGCGGCCGGCCTGGTCGACCAGGGCCGAGCCTTCGGCGACGCGGGTCACCGACTCGTCGATCAGGCCCTTGATCTCCTTGGCCGCGCCGGCCGAGCGCTGGGCGAGGGTGCGCACCTCGCTGGCGACGACGGCGAAACCGCGGCCCTGTTCGCCTGCACGCGCCGCTTCCACCGCGGCATTGAGCGCCAGGATATTGGTCTGGAAGGCGATGCCGTCGATCACCGAAATGATGTCGGCGATCTTCTTCGAGGAGGTCTCGATGCCGCTCATCGTGGTCACCACCTGGCTGACCACGGCGCCGCCCTGCGAGGCGACGGAGGCGGCGCCGACCGCGAGCTGGTTGGCCTGGCGCGCGTGTTCGGCGTTCTGCTTGACCGTGGAGGTCAGCTCTTCCATCGAGGCGGCGGTCTCTTCCAGGCTGGCCGCCTGCTGCTCGGTGCGGCGCGACAGGTCGTCGTTGCCGGCGGCGATCTCGCTGGCCGCGGTGTTGATGTTGCCGGCGGCCTGCTGGATGCGGCCGACGATGCCGGCGAGCCGTTCGGCGGTGGCGTTGGCATCGTCGCGCATGGTCGCGAACACGCCGTCGAACTCGCCGTGCATGCGCGCGCTCAGGTCGCCGTCGGCCAGTGCGCTGAGCAGGCGCGACACTTCGGCGATGCTGCCCGCATTGGCGTCGAGCAGGCCGTTGAGCTGCTGCGCCAGCAACAGGAAGAAGCCCTGCTTGCCGTCGCTGTCGATGCGTCTGGACAGGTCGCCGGCCGCGGCGCTGCGCACCACCTCGGCCACCTCCACTTCGACCCTGGCTTCGGCGGTGCGGTCGCGCCATTCGCAGACGAAGCCGACGTGGGCGCCGACCTCGTTGCGGATCGCGGAGACCTCCTGGGCGATGCAGGCTTCGCGGTAGCGCACCTCGCGCTGCGCGACGCCCTGGCGGTCGAGCTGCTGGTAGATCTCGGCGTCCTGCGAGTTGCCCACTTCCAGCAACGACACCGGCTGGCCGAGCAGGGGGCTGGAACGCTGGAACGCCGGCGCACAGGCGTGGATATCGTCGGCGTAGGTGTCCAGCAGTTTCTGCAGCGCGCCGTTGGCGTAGACGATGGTCAGGTCGGGATCGGCGATGTACATGCCGGTCGAGGCGTTGTCCAGCGCGGTGCGGATGCGCAGGTTCTCGGCGGCGATGCTGCGCTCGCGTTCGATCCGCTCGCGCAGTTCGCGCTGCATCCGCGCCAGCGCCGCCATCAGGCTGTTGGCGTGCTTGGCGGCGACCGGAATCGGCTGGTCCAGGCGGCCCGCCGCGATGTGTTGGGCGGCGGCCATCGCCACGCTCGGCTCGCCGCCGAGCAGGCGCGAGACCGAGCGCAGGATCCAGCCGGCGGCCAGTCCCAGGCACAGGATCGCCAGCACCACCGCAGCGGACTGTTGCCAGGTCACGCGGTGGCTGTACTGCTCGGCCGCGCTGCGATTGGCCTCGTTCAGCGCCGCGATGCGGTCGCTGATCGAGCCCATGCGGGTTTCGAGCTGCTCGAACTTTTCGGTGAAGGCGGCGTAGGCGGCGGCGCTGTCCGCACCCGTTTCGACCAGGCCCACGACCTGGCTCGCCGCGTCGATGTAGCCCTGCAGCGCAGGCGTGACCGCGTCCAGTTCGCGACGCAGGGCCGGATCCAGCGGCAGCTTGCGGTTGTCGGCCAGGGCCTGGCGGAACTCCGCGGCGTGCTCGCCCAGCGAGGCGCGCGCGGCCTTGATGCCGGCATCGTCCTGGCGCGAGGCGGCCAGTAGCGCGGTGGTGACGTCGCCGCGCAACGCGTCGTGCATCATGTCCGCCTGCATGTGGTTGCGCAGCGCATCGGACGAGGTGACCTGTGCGGCGACCGCGCCGAGCAATCCTTGCTGGGCGCTGTAGCCGACGCCCCCCAGCGCCAGCAGTGCGAGCACCGCCACCAGCACCAGGATTGCGAGCATGTGCATGATCTTCATCGGTATCGCCTGGTTCGGTTCAAAAACGGAAAGACAAACCCGCGCCGAGCGCGTGATCCGGCGAACGATCGTTGAGGCCGTAGCTGTAGGCCACATCCAGTTGCACGTCGTTGCTCAGCAGCCAGGCCGAGCCGACGTCGAGCAGGGCGACGGTGCCGCCGTCGTCGCTTTTCGCGATCTGCGGCAGCGCCAGTTCGACGAACGAACGGCTGCGTTCGCTCCATGACTTGCCGAGCACCACGCCGAAGATGCCGGCCGCGTAGCGGTGGCCATCCTCGTTCTCGTCCCAGATCACGCCCGGCATCACCCCGGCGGAGAGGCTGTCGCTGAGCTCCCATTCGGCGACCAGGCGGAACGAAGGCCGCGCGCCGTTGCCGCGCAGGCGGCGCGCGCCGCTGGGCAGGTCCACGTGCAGCAACCACGCCAGCGAGGCGCCGCCGTCGTCGGACGCGGCCAGGTGATGCTTGACCCCGAGCGAGACGTCGGCGAAGCCGGAGATGTCGCCATCGCCGCCGGGCACGTCGTTGTGCTGCCAGCCATCGGTTTCCAGGCGCAGTTCCCAGGTCGGGCCGAGTCCGTAGCGGAACAGGGTGGGCGTGGCGTAGCCGTCGACGCCGTCGTCGCGCTCCCAGGCCACGCTGGTTTCCACTTGCAGGCGGCGATCGCCGACGGTGAGGCTGGATTCGACGAAGTCGGGGCGATCGGTGGCGATCGGCTCCTCTTCGGCGTGCGCGAGGCTGGCGATGCCGAGCAAGGTCAGGCAGCTGGCAAGAACGATAGGTTTCATTGTGTTCCCCGTGAACGGTCGACCGTGAAACGCATGCGCCTGGCCGGGCTGTCCCGGACTGGCCGCATGGTCCGTTTGGACCGGCTGTCGCGTCCCCAAGACGCGGTCAGCCAAATGTCATACTGGCTAGCGGCCAGACCCGACGTATCTTTAAACATGTCCGACCGATGGCGCGCGGAGGTCATCGAAAGGACAACGCAGCGGCGGTTGGCGTGGCGTGCTTGTCGCACGTCACCCCAATCCTCTCTCCCACAGGGCTTTCCTTCGGTCGCCGGTGGGAGAGGGGCCCAGCCGATGGCGACGCGATGGAACGGCTGGCGACAAGCCATCTAACCAGGCACAGCCGCCCATGCCGTTGCGGCGCATACCCGCGGTGGTGCGGGAATGCGCCGAACCGCAACGGCTCAGAACTCGTGCCACTGCGTGTCGGCGGTGCTCGCCGGCTTGCCTGGCACCGCGCGCATCGGCACGTTGCTGCGCTTTGCCGGCGCGCGCTTGGCGTTCGTGCCTGACGCGGCGACCGCGAGGCCGGGCTTGGCCACGGCTGCCGGCGTGGAGACGGCGGCGTTGTCGAGCTTGAACACGGCCACGGCCTCGGTGAGCTGGCCGGCCTGTTCTTCCATCGCGCGCGCCGCGGCCGTGGCTTCTTCCACCAGCGCAGCATTCTGCTGCGTCGCCTCGTCCATCTGGGTGACGGTCTGGTTGACCTGCTCGATGCCGGCGTACTGCTCCTGCGAGGCGGCGGAGATCTCGCCCATGATGTCGGTGACGCGTTGCACCGAGGACACGATCTCCTGCATGGTCCTGCCGGCCTGATCGACCAGTGCCGAGCCCTCGCTGACGCGGGTCACCGATTCGTCGATCAGGCCCTTGATCTCCTTGGCCGCGCTCGCCGAGCGCTGGGCGAGGGTGCGCACTTCGCTGGCGACCACGGCGAAACCGCGGCCCTGTTCGCCGGCACGCGCCGCTTCCACCGCGGCATTCAAGGCCAGGATATTGGTCTGGAACGCGATGCCGTCGATGACGCTGATGATGTCGGCGATCTTCTTCGACGAGGTCTCGATGCCGTTCATGGTGGTCACCACCTGGCTGACCACGTCGCCACCCTGCGAGGCGACGGTGGCCGCACCGACGGCGAGTTGATTGGCCTGGCGTGCGTGCTCGGCGTTCTGCTTGACCGTGGAGGTCAGCTCTTCCATCGACGCGGCGGTTTCCTCCAGGCTGGCCGCCTGCTGCTCGGTGCGGCGCGACAGGTCGTCGTTGCCGGCGGCGATCTCGCTGGAGGCGCTGTTGATGCTCAGCGCGGCGGTCTGGATGCGGCCGACGATGGCGGCCAACTGCTCGGAGGTGGCGTTGGCGTCGTCGCGCATCCGGGCGAACACGCCCTGGAACTCGCCCTGCATGCGGGCGCTCAGGTCGCCGGCAGCGATGGCCTGCAGCAGCGTGGACAGCGCTTCCAGGTTGCCATCGGCGGTGGCCATCAGCTGGTTGAGGCTGTCGACCATGGCGCGGAAGTCGTACTGGAAGCGCTCGGCATCGCCGCGCACGCTGAAGTCGCCGGCAGCGGCGGCGGAGGCGAGCTGGTTGATCTCGCGGTTCATCGCGGTCAGGTTCTGCTTGACCGTGTCCATGGTCTCGGTCAGCACGGCCTTCTCGCCAGGCAGGCGGTCCATGTCCTCGCTGAAGTCGCCGATCGCGTAGCGGCCCATGATCTGCGCCAGGCGCAGCTTCACCGCGATATGCGACGCGGCCAGCGCGTTGCTGTCGCGGACCATGCGCCCGTAATCGCCGGGGAAGGCGCTTTCGTCCATGCGGTAGCTGATCTGGCCGGCGTCGTGGCGCTGCGCCATTTCCTTCTGCGCATCGAGCACGGCACGCAGTTGTTCCTGCATCCGCTGCAACGAACCGAACAGGCGGCCCAGCTCGTCGTTGCGCTGGTAGTGGATGCGGCTGTCCAGGCGCCCGGCGGCGACGGCGCCGGACACCTCTACGGCGTTGGCCAGCGGGGTGACCACCAGGCGCCGCAGCAGGAGGTAGAGACCGGCGCTGAGCAGCAGCGCCGCGCACAGGCCGACCGCGACGATGGTCCACAGCAGCGAGCGCGCCTGGGCCATCAGCAGCCCGCGCGGCACCGCCACGCCCAGCGCGAAGCGCTCCTGCGCCTGGCCGATCTGCAGCGGCACGTAGACTTCGATGTCGGTGGCGCCGGTCTGCGCATCGGCGACTTCGCGGGTCACGCTCTCGCCCTTGGCGATGGCGGCCAGCAAGGTGCGCGTGGCCGGGTCGTCCAGCTTCTTGCCGACCTTGGCCGGGTCGCGATCGGCGATGATCGCGCCGCCGGGCGACAGCAGGCGCACATGGCCGGCGCCGAGCGGGCGCAGCTTGGACAGACGTTCCTGCAGCTTGGCCAGGCCGAAGTCGGTGGTCACCACGCCCAGGAACTTGCCGTCTTCGAGCACCGGCGTGGTCAGCGTGGTCATCAGCACCTTGTTGCCGCCGATCTCGTACACGTAGGGTTCCACCACGGTCGGGCGGTGCTGCTGGCGCGCCTTCAGATACCAGTCGCCGGAGCCGGGCACCTCGTAGTCGCGCAGCGGTTCGCGCACCTGCTTGTCGCCCTGCCAGGCCCAATACACCATGTAGCGGCCGCTGGCGTCGTGGCCGTCGGCGTTGGCATAGGCCGTGTCCTTGCCATCGAACGCCTGCGGCTCCCACAGCGTGCCCAGGCCGGTCCAGTCGGGGTGCTGGCGCAATTCGCGCAGCACGATATCGCTGAACGTCTCGCGCACCTTGCCGTCCTGGTTGCGCTGCGCCAGCAGGCTGTTGGCGAACACCTGGTTGGAGACGAAGGCCGCGCCGATATCGTTGGAAATGCGCTGCGCTTCCAGGTAGGCGGCATCGGTCATGCCGGCTTTGGCCGAGGTGAGCAGCGCATCGCTGCTGCGCACGTAGATGATCGCGGCGGTCACGCCGAAACACAGCACGGCGATCGCGGCCACGCCGAGCATCAGGCGGGTGGCGACGCTGGTGAAGCGGGGGGCTGGGGTCGGGCTCATGGCGTTCATCGCTGGCAGAAGTGGAGAAAAACGAAGCAACCGATCCGTTCGCCCGCGCTGTGGTGCCGCGTTTCTTGTTGGGTACGACGGTATCGGCACTATCCTGGGTCTGATTCCTTATCGGCACTGCGTCTCATAAATTGAATCGGCCGCAGCGAGCTGCGGCCGATCGGAACCTCATGCAGCGGTAGGAGCCGCCGCTGGACTCAGAACTCCTGCCATTCCGTTGCAGTCCCCACGGCGGCCAGCGCCCGCGGCCGCGGCGCCGGGCGCAGCGGCGAACGCGGGGCCGGCACGCTGCGCAGCCCGGGTCGGGCCGCGACCGCGTCGTTGGCGGCCTCGATCTTGAACACCGCCACGGCGCCGGTGAGCTGGTTGGCCTGTTCTTCCATCGCCCGTGCCGCGGCGCTTGCTTCCTCGACCAGGGCGGCATTCTGCTGGGTGGTCTCGTCCATCTGATTGACGGTCTGGTTGACCTGCTCGATGCCGGCGTACTGCTCCTGCGAGGCGGCGGAGATCTCGCCCATGATGTCGGTGACGCGCTGCACCGAGGACATGATCTCGCTCATGGTCTGGCCGGCCTGGCGCACCAGCGCCGAACCGTTGGACACCTGGCCGACCGAGTCGTCGATCAGGCTCTTGATTTCCTTGGCCGCGCCGGCCGAGCGCTGGGCCAGCGTCCGCACTTCGCTGGCGACCACCGCGAAGCCGCGACCCTGTTCGCCGGCACGCGCCGCTTCCACCGCCGCATTCAAGGCCAGGATGTTGGTCTGGAAGGCGATGCCGTCGATCACCGAGATGATGTCGGCGATCTTCTTGGACGAGGCCTCGATGCCGTTCATGGTGGTCACCACCTGGCCGACCACGTCGCCGCCCTGCGCCGCGACCGAGGCGGCGCCGACCGCGAGCTGGTTGGCCTGGCGCGCATGTTCGGCGTTCTGCTTGACGGTGGAGGTCAGCTCTTCCATCGAGGCGGCGGTCTCTTCCAGGCTGGCGGCCTGCTGCTCGGTGCGGCGCGACAGGTCGTCGTTGCCGGCGGCGATCTCGCTGGCCGCCGCATTGATGCTGATCGCCGCGGTCTGGATGCCGCCGACGATGCTGGCCAGTTGCTCGGCGGTGGCGTTGGCGTCGTCGCGCATGGTCGCGAACACGCCGTTGAAGTCGCCGCTCATGCGGGCGGTCAGGTCGCCGGCGGCGATGGCGCGCAGCATTTGCGACAGCGCGTCGAGGTTGCCGTCGGCGGTGGCCATCAGCTGGTTGAGGCTGTCGATCATGGCGCGGAAGTCGTATTGGAAGCTTTCGGCGTCGCCGCGCACGCTGAAGTCGCCGGCCGCCGCGGCATCGGCAAGCTGGCCGATCTCGCGGTTCATCGCACCGAGGTTCTGCTTGACCGTGTCCATCGTCGTGGTCAGCACGGCCTTCTCGCCGGGCAGGCGGTCCATGTCCTCGCTGAGGTCGCCGATCGCATAGCGGCCCATGATCTGGATCAGGCGCATCTTCACCGCGATATGCGCAGCGACCAGGCCATTGCTGTCGCGGACCATGCGCCCGTAGTCGCCGGGGAAGACGCTCTCGTCCATGCGATAGCTGATCTGGCCGGCGTCGTGGCGCTGCGCCATTTCGGTCTGCGCGGCGAGCACGGCGCGCAACTGGTTTTGCATGCTGCTCATGCTGACCAGCAGGCGCCCGGTCTCGTCGCGCGATTGGGTATCGATGGTGTTGTCCAGCTTGCCCGAGGCGATGGCGTCGGCCACGTCGATCGCAAGGCCCAGACGCTTGACCAGCTGGCGGCGGATCACCAGGCCCATGCCCACGGCGACCAGGATCGCGACCAGGCTGCCGAGCAGCACCGACCACTTGCCCTGCGCGCGTACCGTTTCCAGCTGTTGGCTGCGCTTGACCAGCAACCCGCTTTCCTCGTCGGCGAATGCGCTCAGCAGTGGGCGGATCTTGTTCATCGCCTCGCGGTCGCGGCCTTCGCCGAACGCGGCCAGGACCTGTTGCTGGCTGTCGGGACGCTCGCGCAGGGCGATGACCTGCTGCTCGATCTGCACCAGCTCCTGGTACGCGGACTGCAATTGCGCCAGGCGCGCCTGTTGCCGCGGATTGTCCGCGGTCAGGCGCTTGGCCTCGGCGAAGCTCTTCTCGAAGCCGGCCTGGCCGAGTGCGAACGGCTGCAGGTAGTCCTTGTTGCCGGACAGCAGATAGCCGCGGGTGCTGGTCTGCACGTTCAGGGTGTTGGCCTGCATCAGTTCGCCGGTAGCCAGCACCTTGAAGGTATGTTCGTTGATGGCGACGGCGTCGTTGAACTGGAACTGGCTGCGCAGGCTGATCGCGCCGACGATGAGCAGCACCAGCACGACGGCGCCGAAGCCGATGGCGAGTTGGGCCGACAGGGGCAGATTCTTGGTCTTCATCGATGGATCCCGGAGTTGAGGATGAAACGGGCTATGAAAGGGCGACAGCAGCGCGTCGGATGCCGGTCACTGCATCCATGTCCTCTGTAACGGCGGATCTATCGTTAAATTCAATCGATTTCTTGATATCAATAGATAGTCAAAGCATATCGATATTTGGTTTATTGATGCATGACGCCTTTATCCGGCTGGCCAGTGGCACGCGACGGCGTGCGGTTGTGGCTTGCCGCACAGCGGCCGCGTGCGGCGAACCCCAGCGCGGGGTAAGTCGGCACTGTGTCCCAGAACGCGATTCGGCCGCGGGGGTCCGCGGCCGATCGGTGTCGCATTGCGCTGGGTCAGGTGGCGGCTGGACTTGCGATCGCCGCCATTCCTGTCTGGCTAGGCGTGGCGTCTATGCCTGACGCAATTGCGCCGGGTGTGCCGGCAGGCTGCGCAGCGCGGCCCGGTTTGCCGGCGCGGCGTTGGCCGCCTCGAGCTTGAACACCGCCACGGCTTCGGTGAGCTGGCCGGCCTGGTCTTCCATCGACCGCGCCGCGGCCGTGGCTTCTTCCACCAGCGCAGCATTCTGCTGCGTCGCTTCGTCCATCTGGGTCACGGTCTGGTTGACCTGTTCGATGCCGGCGTACTGCTCCTGCGACGCCGCGGAGATCTCGCCCATGATGTCGGTGACGCGCTGCACCGAGGACACGATCTCGGTCATGGTCTGGCCGGCCTGGCGCACCAGCGTCGAGCCCTCGGCGACGCGGGTCACCGACTCGTCGATCAGGCTCTTGATCTCCTTGGCCGCACCGGCCGAACGCTGGGCGAGGGTACGCACCTCGCTGGCGACCACGGCGAAACCGCGACCCTGTTCGCCGGCACGCGCCGCTTCCACGGCGGCATTCAAGGCGAGGATATTGGTCTGGAACGCGATGCCGTCGATGACGCTGATGATGTCGGCGATCTTCTTCGACGAAGTCTCGATGCCGCTCATCGTGGTGACGACCTGGCCGACCACGTCGCCGCCCTGCGAGGCGACCGCGGCGGCGCCGACCGCGAGCTGGTTGGCCTGGCGCGCATGCTCGGCGTTCTGCTTGACGGTGGAGGTCAGCTCTTCCATCGAGGCAGCGGTTTCTTCCAGGCTGGCCGCCTGCTGTTCGGTGCGCCGCGACAGGTCGTCGTTGCCGGCGGCGATCTCGGTGGCCGCGGCGTTGATGCTGACCGCCGCGGTCTGGATGCGGCCGACGATGCCGGTCAACTGATCGGCGGTGGCGTTGGCGTCGTCGCGCATCCTGGCGAACACGCCATGGAACTCGCCGTGCATGCGCGCGGTCAGGTCGCCGGCGGCGATCGACTGCAGCAGCGCGGAGAGCTTGCCGAGGTTGCGGTCGCTGACCTCCATCATGGCGTTGAGGCCTTGCACCATTGCCTGGAAGTCGTGCTGGAAGTGATCGGCATCGCCACGCGCACTGAAGTCGCCGGCGGCGGCCGCCGCGGCCAGGCGCTTGATCTCGGTGTTGATCGCCAGCAGGCTGGCCTTGGCCGCATCCATCGATTCGTGCAGCACCGCGCGGCTGCCGGGCAGGCGCCGCGCGTCGCGGCGCAGGTCGCCGTTGGCGTATTCGTTGAGCACCGCGATCGCATCGACGATGGCGTCCAGGTGCTCGAACATCATGGTGTTGATGCCCTTGCTGAGATCGCCGTACACGCCGGGGAAGTCCAGCGGCATGCGATGGGTCATGTCCTTGTCGGCATGCAGTTCGATCATCAGCGCGGTCTCGCTGGAGAAGCGCTGCAGCTGCGTCTGCATCTTGTCCATCGCGTTGAGCAGGCGGCCGGGCTCGTCGCGGGCCTGGGTACTGACGTCGTTGTCCAGGCGGCCGTTGGCGATCGCCTCGGCGGCGCGGGTGGCGCGGTTCAGCGGCTGGGTCAGGCTGCGGGTGATCAGCCAGGCCAGCAGGCTGCTGGCCAGCACCGCGGCGATGCCGCCGCCGATCAGCATCGCGCGGCCGCGTTCGATATGGCCGACCGCGGTCGCATGGGCCTCTTTGCTGAGCTGGTTCTGCAGGACCGCGTTCTCGCGGATCTTGGTCTGCCAGGCGAGCGTCGCGGGACGCGATTTTTCGTGGAAGAGTTGCTGCGCCTGAACATACTCGCCCGCCTTGACGGCTTCGATCACCGCGTTGTTCAGCGGTCGTGCCTTGTTCATCAGGTCTTGGATTTCCGCACGCAGGCGCTTGCCGGCGTCATTGGTCGGCATCGCATAGAGCTTGTCGCGTTCGCTGTTGTAGTGCTGGCGTTCGGTCTGGATCACTGCCAACTCCTTGGCGGCATCGGTATTGCCGACCTGGGTGGCATACGATCCCAGTGCCACCAGGATGGCGGAGTTCGCATCCAGCATGCCGTTGGACAGGTTGATCTTCTCGATATTGGAATGGACGATGCTGTCCAATTGCTTGCGCGCGCCGGACATCGCGAACAATCCGGCGGCAACCAGCAGGCCGGAGATCAGGATCAGGATGCCGAATGCTGCTGAGAGTCGATTGCCAACGCTGTAGCGCTGCAGGAATGCGGTCATGTAGCTGGCTCCTTTTTTCGTATATGGGCTTTAATTCACTAAGCAATAATATTTTTTTGAAATTGTGAATTTCTTCTTGTTTTGTCTACTTCATAACGGCGGCGTGGTCGGGATCTTTAGCCGGTTGAGCGCATCGCAGCGCACCTGTAGATGGCAGGGGTCGGCTGCCAAGCGCCCGGGTGCCGGGCGGGATGCACCCTGGTCCGCGATCGGCTGCGGCCGGACTGAAGCGCGCGATGCGCCCATGCACACAAAAAGGCCGTGGGGTGAGCACGGCCGATGGGGCGCTTCGCAGGGCAATGCCCTGGCCTGGCTCAGAAGGTCTGCCAATCCTTCGCGGTGGAGGCTGTCGCTGCCAGCGCCGGCTTGGCGCGTACGGGCAGCTTGCATGCGGGCACGGCATGCAGGGCCGGACGCGATGCGGCCGAGGTGCGTTGCGGCGAAGGCGCGGCGGCGGCTTCCAGCTTGAACAGGGCGACGGTTTTGGTCAGCTGACCGGCCTGTTCTTCCATCGAACGGGCCGCGGCAGTGGCTTCCTCGACCAGGGCGGCATTCTGCTGGGTGGTCTCGTCCATCTGGGTCACGGTCTGGTTGACCTGTTCGATGCCGGCATACTGCTCCTGCGAAGCGGCGGAGATCTCGCTCATGATGTCGGTGACGCGCTGCACCGAGGACACGATCTCCTGCATGGTCTGGCCGGCCTGGCCTACCAGGACCGAACCTGCGGCGACACGGCCGACCGAGTCGTCGATCAGGCTCTTGATCTCCTTGGCGGCACCGGCCGAGCGCTGGGCGAGGGTGCGCACCTCGCTGGCGACCACGGCGAAACCGCGACCCTGTTCGCCGGCCCGCGCCGCTTCCACGGCCGCATTCAAGGCCAGGATATTGGTCTGGAAGGCGATGCCGTCGATGACGCTGATGATGTCGGCAATCTTTTTCGACGAGGTCTCGATGCCGCTCATGGTGGTCACCACTTGACTCACGACATCGCCGCCCTGGGTGGCGACGGCCGCCGCGCCGACCGCGAGCTGGTTGGCCTGGCGTGCATGGTCGGCGTTCTGTTTGACCGTGGAGGTCAGCTCTTCCATCGACGCGGCGGTTTCCTCCAGGCTGGCGGCCTGCTGCTCGGTGCGGCGCGACAGGTCGTCGTTGCCGGTCGCGATCTCGCTGGCGGCGGCGTTGATGCTGATCGCGGCGGTCTGGATGCCGCCGATGATGTCGGTCAGTTGCGCGACCGTGGTATTGGCATCGTCGCGCATCGTGGCGAACACACCCTGGAATTCGCCGTGCATGCGTGCGGTCAGGTCGCCTTCGGCGATGGAGCGCAACAGCGTGGACAGCTTGCCCAGGTTGCTGTCGCTGGCCTCCAGCATCGCGTTGAGATCCTGCACCATCACCCGCGAATCGTACTGGAACCGTCCGGCATCGCCGCGGGCACTGAAGTCGCCGGCGGCGGCCGCTGCCGCCAGGCGCTTGATCTCGGTGTTGATCGCCAGCAGGCTGGCCTTGGCCGCGTCCATCGATTCGTGCAGGACCACGCGGCTGCCCGGCAGGCGCCGCGCATCGCGGCGCAGGTCGCCGATGGCGTACTCGTTGAGCACCGCGATCGCATCGACGATGGCATCCAGGTGCTCGAACATCATGGTGTTGATGCCTGCGCCGAGCTCGCCGTACACGCCCGGGAAATCCGACGGCATGCGGTGGGTCATGTCCTTGTCCGCGTGCAGTTCGATCATCAGCGCGGTTTCGCTGGAGAAGCGTTGCAACTGGGTCTGCATGCGATCCATTGCATCGAGCAGGCGGCCGGTCTCGTCGCGCGCCTGGGTCTTCGCATCGTTGTCCAGGCGACCGTCGGCGATCGCCTCGGCAATGCGGATGGCGCGGTTCAGCGGCTGGGTCAGGCTGCGGGTGATCATCCAGGCCAGCGTGCTGCTGACCAGCAGCACGCCGAAGCCCCCGGCGACCATCGTATTGCGCCCGTTCGCCATTGCCCTGGTCGCCGTGGTGTAGGCGATGGCGGCATTCTTGCGCTGGGTGGAAACGGCGTCACGGATGCCTTTTTGCCAGGCGTTCATCGCTGATCCGCCTGTCCCCATCAACATCGCTTGCGCTTCTGCCTGGCGGCCTGCGATGGCGCTGGCGATGATCGCATCGTTCGCTACGCGGGCAATGTCCCGTTGCTTGGACACCAGCGCGCGGTTCGTCATGCCCTTCGCATCGGTGGGCGTGGCGAACAGCACATCGCGGTTGGTGTTGTAGCGCAGGCGCTGGCTATCGATGACGCCCTTGGCAGTGGCGATGTCGTCGGCATCCTTGGCGATGGACAGGTCGCGCAACGCGATCGAGATGCTGTTGTTGGCATCCAGCATCTCGCTCCATAGCCGGATCTTTTCCATGTTGACGTTGACGATGTCGTCGAGCTCGCCGCGCGCTTTGGCGAGGGTGACGAGGCCGGCGGTGACCAGCAGGCAGGACAGCAGGATCAAAAGGCCGAAGGCCATCGTCAGCCGGCGGCCGACGTTGTAGCGTTGCAGAAGTGCGTTCATTGCAGAGTTCCAGGAAGCCCGAGGGCATGGAAGATCGGCTGACGTGAGGATGTCAGTTGCGTTTGCGGCGTCCCTGCAGGAAGGCCGCTGTAGCCGCAAGACCGCGCGCCCTGCCCATGGATCCTGGGCATCGCGTCTGGGGTCTGCGGCGTAGCGGTCGTGGCGTCTGAAAAATGGAGCGTCGGCGGCCAGCGTCGGTGTCCGGCCTGCTTTCTCTTCGCGCCGGCGATGGTGCCGGCGTTCTTGGGGCGCATGCGGTGGGGTCGTGCGGCCTGCTGCATCGCCGCTGCAGCCTGCGCGATCGGCGCCCGATCCCGGCGAAGCGGGTCTCGAGCGCAGCTGCGTGTTCGGCTACCTGATTTCTGGTGACTCTGCGGTATGCATCAGGCGCATCCGCGAGCAGGCATCATGCCCTTGGCGTTCTCGGCATTGCACCGAGCCGAACGCCAACGTCGATGTGTTCGACTGCACGGACCCGTCTGCGTCACGACGCGTGGGGAGTCCCCGTCCAGGATGCGGCGTGTTCCGAAAGCAACGGTTTTGGCCGCGATTTCGTTGGCCGACGACGCGCTGCCGCGTCGTCGGCGGTGCATCGACCGAAGCGATCAGGCCGCTTGCGGCACCTTCAGCGACCGCACCAGCCCGCCGATGTCCACGATCAGGGCGACGCGGCCGTCGCCGAGGATGGTGGCGCCGGAGATGCCGCCGATGCGCCGGTAGTTGTTCTCGATGTTCTTGACCACCACCTGCTGCTGGCCGACCAGTTCGTCCACTTCCAGCGCGATCTTCTGGCCGTCGGCCTCGACCACCACCACCAGCGGCTCGGCCTGCTCGGTGCGGCCGTAGCCGTACGAATCGCTGAGCGAGAGGATCGGCAGGTATTCGCCGCGGACCCGCAACACGCGGCCTTCGCCGGCCATGCTGCGGATGTCGTCGGGCTGCGGCTGCAGCGCTTCGAGCACGTAGGCCAGCGGCAGGATCAGGGTCTCGCCGGCGACCGACACGGTCATGCCGTCCAGGATCGCCAGGGTCAGCGGCAGGCGGATCAGCACGCGGGTGCCGCGGCCGGAATTGCTTTCCAGCTGCACTTCGCCGCCCAGGCCCTGGATGTTGCGGCGGACCACGTCCATGCCCACGCCGCGGCCGGACAGGTCGGTGACCGCGTCGGCGGTGGAGAAGCCGGGCGCGAAGATCAGGTCCCACACCTGCGCGTCGGTCGGGTTGTCCGGCACGCTCAGGCCGCGTTCGGCGGCCTTGGCCAGGATGCGGTCGCGGTTGAGGCCGGCGCCGTCGTCGCTGACTTCGATGACGATGTGCCCGCCCTGGTGCGAGGCGGCCAGGGTGATGGTGCCGGTCTCGTCCTTGCCGGCGGCGCGGCGCGCTTCCGGCATTTCCAGGCCGTGATCGATCGAATTGCGCACCAGGTGCACCAGCGGATCGGCGATCTTTTCGATCAGGCCCTTGTCCAGTTCGGTGCCTTCGCCGATGGTGCGCAGCCGCACCTGCTTGCCGAGGCGGGTGGACAGGTCGCGGACCAGGCGCGGGAAGCGGCGGAACACCGCGTCCACCGGCAGCATGCGCACGCCGATCACCGCTTCCTGCAGGTCGCGGGTATTGCGTTCGAGCAGGTCCAGGCCGGCGAACAGGCGCTCGGCATGGGCCGGGTCGAGATCGCCGGAGACCTGCTTGAGCATGGCCTGGGTGATGACCAGTTCGCCGACCAGGTTGATCAGCGCATCGACCTTGTCGACGCTGACCCGGATCGAGCTTTCCGCTTCGTGCGCGGCGGCGGCGTTGCCGGCCGGCGCATTGGCGGCCACGGCAGCGGCCGGCGCGGCGGTGGCGCTGGCCGGCGGCTGCGCCAGGGTCGGGGCGGGCGCGTTGGCCAGGCTCGGCGGCGGCACCGCGCGGATGTCCAGTTCGCAGTCGTCGATGACCCAGGCGAAGGTGTCTTCGATCGCGCTGCGCGGGATCTTGCCGACCAGGCCCAGGTCCCAGGCCAGATAGGCCTCGAGCGGGTCGAGGTCGCTGAAGCCGGGCAGGCGCGCGGTGCGGCAGGCGACCTGCAGCGGGCCGAGGTGTTCGAGTTCGCGGATGATGCGCAGCGGGTCGTTGCCGCTCATGAACAGCGACGGCGCCGGGGTGAAGCCGATCTGCCAGGCTTCCGGTTCGGCCGGCTGGTTGGCGGCCGGGGTCGCGGCGGGCGCGGCGGCGGCGTTGCCGTTGAGGGCCTGCTGCAGGCGGTCGTGCACCGCCTTGACCGCGACCGGATCGGCCGGGGTGCCGTGCTCGGCTTCGCGCAGCAAGGCGCGCAGCACGTCCACCGACCCCAGGATCGCATCGATCGCGTGCGCTTCCACCTCGCGCTTGCCCGAGCGCAGCTCGTCGAGCAGCGTCTCCAGCACGTGGGTCAGGCCGGCCATCGCCTCGAAGCCGAAGGTGGCGGCGCCGCCCTTGATCGAGTGCGCGGCGCGGAACACCGAGTTGATCACTTCGGGATCGCGGTTGCCTTCTTCCAGCGACAGCAATCCGGCTTCCATCGCGTCCAGCCCTTCGCGGCTCTCCTCGAAGAAGGTGGCGTGGAAACGTTGCAGGTCCATGCTCATGGGCGGGGAATCCGGAAAAAGGGTGGAGAGGAAATCAGCCCAGGACTTTCTGGACGGTGGCGATCAGCTGTTCCGGGTTGAACGGCTTGACCAGCCAGCCGGTGGCGCCGGCGGCCTTGCCTTCGGACTTCTTGTCCGCCGCCGACTCGGTGGTCAGCATCAGCATCGGCGTGAACTTGTAGTCCGGCAGCTGGCGCAGCGCGCGGATCAGCGAGATGCCGTCCATGTTCGGCATGTTGACGTCGGTGACCACCGCGTTGAAGCGCTGGCCCTGGGCGCGGCCGAGGGCGACCTGGCCGTCTTCGGCTTCCTCGACCGCGAAACCGGCCGAAGTGAGGGCAAAGGAGACCATCTGGCGCATCGACGCCGAATCGTCCACCACCAAAATACGTGCGCTCATGCGGCGTTCTCCACAGATTTCAGGTTATCAGGGGTTGCAGGAAGGCCCAGCGATGCGCTGACCCCTAGCAGGCGTGCCGCGTCGCGGAACGTGTCGTTGCAGGTTGCGAACACAGTGCTCTTGCCGTCCTTCCGACGTGCATCGACGAATGCGCACAGCACCTGCACGGATGCGGTATGGATGCGGCGGACCTCGCCGGCGTCCAGCTGCAGCTCGTCGTCCGACGCCAGGAACGGGGTCAGCCGTTGTTTCAGGTCGGCGCTGGTCTCGATGCCGAGATCTTCGCCAAGGGTCACTGTGCTCATCATTGCTCCGCACGGAATGGTTCTAGGGCAGATAACGGCCAATGCGCGGGAAGCTTTAGCGGCGCATCGGGAAAGTGCGGCAGGGTTGGCAGTTGCCGGCCGCCGCTGCCACGGCGCATCGCCGCTGGCTCGAGGCCTGGGTTGGGGCGCGCCGCACGCGGCCACTGGCCGTGCGGCGCCCGGGCGCGCACGGCACTGCGCCGTTGCGGGGCGCCTGCCGGCACAGGTTCCCTTGCTGGCCCGGCTTGCCGCGCAGGTGCGCAAGCACGGCGGGCCTGCCCTCGCGCGCTCAGTGCAGCAGTTGCTCGGCGTCGAGCAGGATCATCGGCTGCGGCCCCAGCCGCGCCACGCCGCGGAACAGGTGGTTGGAGATGCGGCAGATGCGGGCGTTGTCCGGCGGCTCGATCTGCTGGTCGGTGAGGCTGGCCACGTCCTCGACCGCGGACACGCGCAGGCCCAGGGTCTCGCCGTTCTCTTCCAGCACCACCACCCGGGTCAGCATGTCCATCTCGATCGGCGCGGCGCCCAGGTGGATGCCCAGGTCGATCACCGGCACCACCTGGCCGCGCAGGTTCATGATCCCCAGCATCGCCGTCGGGGTGCCGCGCAGCGCCAGCAACGGCACCGGCAGCACCACTTCCTGCACCTTCAGCAGTTCCAGCGCATAGGCCTGTTCGCCGCAGCGCAGGCGCAGCCAGCGGGTGCTGCGGTCCGGCGCGCGACGCTGGTGCGGGGAGGCTTCGTGGGGGGCGCTCGGGGCCATGAACGCCTGCAGGTTGGGCGGCAGCCGCGATCCCGCGGCCTGCGCACGCTCGGCCTCGACGCGGCGTTCCGGCGGCACCGCCATCGGCGGGCGCTTGACCGCACGCGCGGCGGCGGCGTCGTCTTCGGCGGCCAGGTCGCGCGGCGGCGCGGCGGCGCGTTGCATCTCCATCGCCGCGACCACCTCGAGATCGGCCTCACGGTCGGCGGCGGACGGCGCCTGCTGCGACATGATGCCGGCCAGGGCCGGATCGGCGTCGGCTTCGGCCAGCACCGCGGCAGCGAGTTCTTCCGGGGTCGGGCCGGCCGGCTTGGGCGCCAGGGCCTGCTGCGACATGATGCCGGCCAGCGCCGGGTCGGCGTCGGCTTCGGCCAGCACCGCGGCGGCGAGTTCCTCCGGGGTGGGGCCGGCCGGCTTGGGCGCCAGGGCCTGCTGCGACATGATGCCGGCCAGGGCCGGGTCGGCGTCGGCTTCGGCCAGCACGGCGGCGGCGAGTTCCTCCGGGGTGGGGCCAGCCGGCTTGGGCGCCAGGGCCTGCTGCGACATGATGCCGGCCAGGGCCGGATCGGCGTCGGCTTCGGCCAGCACCGCGGCGGCGAGTTCCTCCGGGGTGGGGCCAGCCGGCTTGGGCGCAAGGGCCTGCTGCGACATGATGCCGGCCAGGGCCGGATCGGAATCGGCTTCGGCCAGCACCGCGGCAGCGATGTCCTCCGCGGAGGGGACCACCGGCGCGGCGGCCTCGACGGCGCGCACCGGTTCCGGTTCCGGCGTCACTGCGGCGCTGGCCGCGGCGAGCGTGGCCTGGCGTTCGGCGTCGCGCTCTTCGGCGATCACGTCGTGCAGCAGGCCTTCCAGATAGTCGTCGATGACCCCGGGCGTGTTCATGCGGCCTGCTCCTGCTCCATGGGCGTGGCGTCGCTGGCGATCAGCCATTCCAGCGCGCGGCGGTAGGCGGCCAGGCCGCGGCCGGGGTAGTCGCCGGGGACGCCGGCCACCGTCAACGCCTTGACGTTGCAGATTTTGGTGTCGACCGGGATCGCGTCTTCCCAGACCCGCTCGCCGTAGCTGTCCTGCATCTGCCGCAAGGTGTCGTTGCCGGCGCGGGTGCGCTTGTCGAACAGGGTCGGCAGGATCGAGGCGGGCAGGGGACGGCGGCGCGAGCGCTCGACCATGTCCACGGTGCGGACCATGCTGGCCAGCCCGTGCAGCGCCAGCGGCTCGGCCTGGGTCGGGATGATCACCCGGTCGGCCGCGGCCAGCGCATTGATCATCAGCAGGCCCAGGGTCGGCGGGCAATCGAGCAGGATGTAGTCGTGCTGGCCGGCATGCCGCGCCATCGCCTGCTGCAGCGCCAGGCCCAGCCCGGGCTGGTTGGCGCTGCGCCGCTCCAGCGTGGCCAGCGCGGTCTGCCCGCAGACGTAGCTGAGGCGTTCGATGGCGCTGTCGCGGGCCAGCGCGGCCAGGTCGCTCGGCGGCGTGGCGAACAGGTCCAGCACGCCGCTCGGCGGCGGGTCCTGCGGCACGTCGAAGGCGCGGGTCAGCGAGGCGTGCGGATCGAGATCCAGCATCAGCACGCGGTGGCCGAGCATGGCCAGGCCACGGCCCAGCGCCAGCGTGGTCGTGGTCTTGCCCACGCCACCCTTCTGGTTGGCAATCGCCCAGATGCGCATCAGTTCACTCCTTCAATGGCGGCAGGTACCGCGCGGGACGGGCCGGCATTGCCGGTGGCCGCCGCGGCGGAATGTAGCGGGGTCGCCGGCGCGGCGCCGGCGGTATCGGTCAATCGGTCTTGCGGCGTCGGCGTGCCGGCCGCGGCGACGGGCGCCGTGCCGCTGCCGCTGTCGGGACCGCCGGCGTCGGCCAGGATCACCAGCACCACGCGGCGGTTGGCGTTGCGGCCGGCCTGGCTGTCGTTGTCGGCCCGCGGGCGGAACTCGCCGTAGCCGATCATCGACAGCCGCGACGGTTGCAGGCCCTGGTCGGCGAACAGATGCACCACGCTGGCCGCGCGCGCCGCCGACAGTTCCCAGTTCGACGGGAACTGCAGGGTGGCGATCGGGCTGTTGTCGGTATAGCCCTCCACGCGCACGCCGTTGGGCACCGGCACCAGCACCTGCGCCAGCTGCGCCAGGGTGGCGCGGGCGCTCTGGTCCAGCGACGCGGAGCCGGAGCCGAACAGGATGTCGCTGTTGATCTCCACTTCGATCCACAGCCCGGCATGGCGCACGGTGATCAGCTTCTTCTGGATCAGCGGCGCCAGGGCGGCGCCGAGCCGGTCGGCGATGCCGTCGAGCTGGCGCTGCGCGCGCCGCAGCTGCTCCTCGTCGCGCAGCGCGCTGGGCGAGCGCAGCGGCGAGGCCGAGGGCAGCCGGTTCGGATCGGGCAGGGACAGCGCCGGGCTGGACTTGATCGGGGTCGGGCGCGCGCCGCCCTGGCCCTGCATCAGATGATCGCCGACCTGCACCGGGCTCATCGTCCGCGGCGCGCCGCCGAAGGCGGTGCTCATCGCGTCGGCCATGACCCGGTACTTGGCCTCGTTGACCGTGGACAGCGCGTACATCACCACGAAGAAGGCGAGCAGCAACGTCATCAGATCGGCATAGGGGATGGCCCATGCCTCATGGTTGACGTGATCTTCGTGCTGACGCTTGCGGGCCATAGTCGTCGGGTCAATGCAAGAAGCCGGCCAGCTTCGATTCGATGTTGCGCGGGTTCTCGCCCTGGGCGATGGCGATGAGCCCTTCGATGATCATTTCGCGCTCGCCGCTGCTGTGCTTGATCACGCTCTTGAGCTTGCTGGCCATCGGCAGGAACAGCAGGTTGGCCGAGGCGATGCCGTAGATGGTGGCGGTGAACGCGGCGGCGATGCCGTGGCCGAGCTTGCTCGGGTCGGCGAGGTTCTTCATCACCGCGATCAGCCCCAGCACCGCGCCGATGATGCCCAGCGTCGGCGCATAGATGCCCATGCCTTCGAACACCTTGGCCGCGGCCAGGTCGCAGTGTTCCTGGCCGTCCAGGTCGATTTCCAGCATGTGCCGGATCGATTCCGGCTCCACCCCGTCGACCAGCATCTGCAGGCCCTTGCGCACGAACGGGTCGTGCTGCTGCTGCACCTGGTTCTCCAGGCCGAGCAGGCCCTGGCGGCGGGCGATGTTGCTCCACTCCACGATCTGCTGCAGCAGCGCCTGGCGATCGCTGGCCGGCGGATGCAGGATCCATTTGGCGATCTGGAACGCGCGCTTGAACACCGCCGGCGGGGTATGCACCAGGATCGCGGCGACGGTGCCGACGATCACGATCACGAACGCGGCCGGCGACCACAGCGCCGAAACGCCGGCGCCCTTGAGGATGCTGCCGCCGACCAGCGAGGCGATCGCCAACAGCAAGCCAATGAGACTGAGTTTGTCCATGCAGGAGGTATCGGCCAGCGGGCTTGGGACTTGATGGGGGGCCGGGATTCGGGAATCGGGATTGGGGATTCGCAAAGGCGCGAAGGCGGACGGTGGATCGGCTGGTCGGAGGAACAGCCTCAGCCGCGGTGAGCCGGGATTCGAGCGGCAGCCGCTGTTGCGATTCCCGAATCCCCATTCCCGAATCCCGAATCCCGAATCCCGGCTTCACCGGGTCGCGGCTGAAGCCGCTCCTACAACGAGCGATGCGATATCGGCCGGCCTGCGGGATCCCGCTGTTGCGAATCCCCAATCCCGACTCCCCAATCCCGGCTCTATCAGCTCTTCAACCCGTCCACATCCAGGATCAACGCCAGCCGGCCATCGCCGATCAGGGTCGCGCCGGCGTAGCCGGGCAGGCCGCGCAGTGCGCGCGGCAGCGGCTTGATCACCACTTCCTCGCGGCCGCGGACCTGGTCCACGACCAGGCCCATGCGCGATTCGCCGGCCTGCAGCACCACCACGGTCAGCAGCGGCAGTTCCGGCGCTTCGATGTTCAACCAGTGACGCAGGTCCACCAGCGGCAAGGTGTGCGATTGCCGGTCGAGCACGGCGCGGCCGTCGAACCAGCCCAGCGCGCGGCGCGGCGCGTGCAGCACTTCCACCACACGCGCCAGCGGCAGTGCATAGACGGTGTCGCCGGCCTGCACCAGCAGGGTCGGCAGGATCGCCAGGGTCAGCGGCACGCGGATCAGGAAGCGGCTGCCGCGGCCCAGTTCGGACTGGATCTGGATCTGCCCGCTGAGTTCGCGGATGCGCGACTGCACCACGTCCATGCCGACGCCGCGGCCGGAGATGTCGGTGACTTCGGACTTGGTCGAGAAACCGGGCAGGAACACCAGGTGCAGGCATTCCTCGGTGGTCAGCCGCGCGGCGGCTTCCGGATCGATCAGGCCCTTTTCGCGCGCCTTCTGCCGCAGGCGTTCGGGGTCGATGCCGGCGCCGTCGTCCTGCACTTCGATGCTGACGTAGTCGCCTTCCTGCTGCGCCGACAGGCGCACGTGGCCGCCGCGCGGCTTGCCGGTGGCTTCGCGCAGCGCCGGCGTCTCGATGCCGTGATCGATCGCGTTGCGCACCAGGTGCACCAGCGGATCGGCCAGCGCCTCGACCAGGTTACGGTCCAGTTCGGTGTCGGCGCCGATCAGTTCCAGGTCCACTTCCTTGTTCAGGGAGCGGGCGACGTCGCGCGCGACCTTGGGGAAGCGCGAGAACACCTTGCCGACCGGCTGCATGCGGGTGCGCATCACCGCCGATTGCAGGCGCGAGGTGGCGATGTCCAGGCTGCTGACCGCGCGGTCCAGTTCTTCGTCGCGCAGGCGCACGCGCAGGGTCTTGAGCCGGTTGCGCGACAGCACCAGTTCGCCGATCAGGTTGACGATCGCGTCCAGGCGCTTGGTGTCCACGCGCACGGTGTGTTCGGGTTCTGCGGCCTTGCCGGGCGCAGCGGCGGGCTTGGCGCTGGGCGCCGGCCGCGGGGCGGCGGCCTGCACCGGCAGCGCGGCCGGTGCGGCACCGCCGTGCAACTGGTCGAGCAACGCTTCGAATTCGTCGTCGTCGATCATGTCGCCGTTGCCGCCTGCGGCAGGCGGCGGCGCGGCGACGGCGGCCTTGGCGCTGGGCGCGGCGGTCTCTTCGCCGCTGGTGGCGAACTGCGCGATCAGCTGTTGCGGCGCGCGCGGCGGTTCGTTGCCGCTGCCGAACGCGTCGAGCATCGACTGCAGGTAGTCCAGCGACTGCTGCGCGGCGTCGAAGTGCCGCGCCTGCAGGGTGGCCTGGCCGGCACGGGCCTGGCCCAGGGTGTCCTCGGCGGCGTGGCACAGCTCGACCATCGGGGTGATCGCCAGGAACCCGGCGCCGCCCTTGAGCGTGTGGAAACCGCGGAACACCGCGTTGAGCTGGTCGCTGTCCTCGGGCGCCTGCTCCAGCGACACCAACTGCTCGCCGAGCCGGTCCAGGATTTCCTGGGCCTCGATGATGAAGTCGGCAGCGATGTCGTCGGGCACGGCGCTCATCGGATTACAGCCCCAGTCCGGACAGCAGGTCGTCGGCGTCGTTCTGCGACACGCCGTGGCGGTCCAGCCCGGCCAGCGCCGGGCCGGCCAGGCTGCCGTCGGGCTTCTTGTCTTCCTTCGGCGGCAGGCCGAGCGCGCCGAAGCCCTCGTGCACGCGGCGCACGATGGTCGCCACGCGGCGGATGATCTGCCCGGTCAGGTCCTGGAAGCTCTGCGCCAGGGCCATCTCGGTGAGGTTGTGGCGGATCTTGTCGAGGATCTCGCCCTGGTCGCCGGTCAGGCCGCCGGCGCGCAGCTGGTCGGCCAGCGCGCGGCATTCCTCGGCCAGGTCCAGGGTGCGGTGGCTGGCCTGTTCGGTCATCGCCACCACGTGGTCCAGGCGCGAGCAGGCGTCGTCCAGCTCGCCGGCTTCGGAGGGAATGGTGGGCAGCTCGCCGAGCGCCTGGCCCAGGTCGCGCGCCAGCCGGCTCAGGCCCTGCATCATCGGCCGCGTGCGCCACGCGGCGAGCGTGTCGATTTCCTTGCGCCAGGCGGTTTCGTCGCCGCGCTCCAGTGCGTCCAGCGCACCTTGCAGGCGTTCGATCAGGGCGCTGCGTTCGGCGGTGGCTTGCATCAGGCGGTCGCTCCCAGGCGTTCGAAGATCTTGCCCAGCTTCTCCTGCAGCGTCTGCGCGGTGAACGGCTTGATGATGTAGCCGTTCACGCCGCACTGCGCCGCCTCGATGATCTGCTCGCGCTTGGCCTCGGCGGTCACCATCAGCACCGGCAGGTGCTTGAGCTTGTCGTCGGCACGGATGTTGCGCAGCAGGTCGATGCCGGTCATGCCGGGCATGTTCCAGTCGGTGACCACGAACTCGAACGGTGCCGAGCGCAGTGCCGCCAGCGCACTGTTGCCGTCTTCGGCCTCTGCAGTGTTGGTGAAGCCCAGATCGCCGAGCAGATTCTTGACGATGCGCCGCATCGTCGAGAAATCGTCCACGATCAAAATCCGCATGTTCTTGTTCACCGCTAACTCCCTTGGGTCTTATTCTTCGTCTTCCAGGCCGGCGTCCGCCGCTTCGAACGCTTTCAAGCGTCCGCGCAAGCGTACCGTGGCCTGGCCGTGGATCTGGCAGACGCGCGACTCGCTGACACCGAGCACCGCGCCGATTTCCTTCAAGTTCAATTCTTGTTCGTAGTACAGCGACAGTACCAGCTGCTCGCGCTCGGGCAGCTGCGCGATCGCCTTGCCCAGTTCGCGCCCGAACTCGCTGCGCTCCAGCATCTGCTGCGGATTGGGCCCGCCCTTGGCGATGGTGTCCAGCTCGCCGTGGTCTTCGACCCGCGACTCCAGGCTCAGCACCTGGCCGCGCGCGGCATCTTCCATCAATCGCAGGTATTCGGGAAGCGGCATGTCCATCGCCGCGGCCACTTCGTTGGCGGCGGCGGCGCGGCCGGTGCTCTGCTCGATCTTGCGGATCGCCGAGGCGGCGTCGCGGGCGCGGCGGTGCACCGAACGCGGCACCCAGTCGCCGCGGCGGATCTCGTCGATCATCGAGCCGCGGATGCGGATCGAGGCGTAGGTCTCGAACGAGGCGCCCTGGTCGGCGTCGTAGCTGCGCGAGGCCTCGATCAGGCCGATCATGCCGGCCTGGATCAGGTCGTCGATCTCGACGCTGGCCGGCAGCCGCGCCGCCAGGTGGTGGGCGATGCGCCGCACCAGGTCCGAATGCTGGGCGATGTAGTCGTTGGAACTGTTGCGCTGCACGGCGCGGTACTGGGCGGCGGCGTTCATGCGGCGACCCCCCGCTGGATGATCCGTTCGACGAAGAACTCGACGTTGCCGCGCGGCACGGTCGGCGCCTGCCAGCGCGAGGTGCGGCGGGCGATCTCGGCGATCGCCTGCGCCGACGGGCTGGACGGGTAGGCCTTGACCACCGGCTGCTGGCGCTGCACCGCCAGGCGCAGCCAGTCGTCCTGCGGCACGCAGCCCAGGTAGTTCAGCGACACGTCGCCGAGGAACTTCTCGCACACCCGGCTCAGCTTGTCGTACAGCAGGCGGCCTTCGTTGAGATCGCGGACCATGTTGGCGACGATCTGCACCCGGTCCACGCCGCGTTCGCGCGACAGCACCTTGATCAGCGCGTAGGCGTCGGTGATCGAGGCCGGCTCGTCGCAGACCACCACCACCGCGTCCTGCGCGGCCTGGCAGAAGGTCAGCACGCTGTCGGTGATGCCGGCCGCGGTGTCGATGATCATCACGTCCAGCTCGCGCTTGAGCTCGGAGAACACGTTGACCAGACCGACGTGCTGGGCCGGCGGCAGCTCGGCCATGTGCCGGCGACCGGAGGCGGCGGGCACCACCATCAGCCCGTTGGGCATGTCGATCAGCACCTCTTCCAGGGTGCAGCGCCCGGCGACCAGGTCGGCCAGGGTGAACTTGGGGGTCAGCCCGAGCAGCACGTCGACGTTGGCCAGGCCGAGGTCGGCGTCCAGCAGCAGGGTGCGCTTGCCCATGTCGGCCAGCGCCATCGACAGGTTGACCGAGATGTTGGTCTTGCCGACGCCGCCCTTGCCGCCGGTCACGGCGATCGTGCGCACCGGGCCGAGCGGTTCGCTGCGCGTTGCCGACAGGGGGAAGGCATTGGTCAGATTGGCGTAATCACGCGACGGCATGGTTCTGCTCCGGAGTACAGGGCTTATCGGCAGCGCGCCGCAAATCTTCAAGGCGCAATACCAGGCTGGCGGCGTTGGCGCGGTGCAGGTCGTCCGGCACGCGCTGACCATCGGTCACCCAGGTGATGGGAAGCCGGTGGTCCGCGACCACCGACAGGGCACTGCCAAACCGCCCGGTTTCATCCAGCTTGGTCAAGATCACCCCCTGCGGATCGGCGCCGGCAAACCGGCGCACCACCTCGTCCAGGTCGGAGAAATGAGCGTTGGCAGGGAGTACTAGCAAGGACCGGACCACTCGCGAGGCGCGCAGCCAGTGCAGCTGTGCGGCCAGGGCGCGGTCGCGCTGGCCCATGCCGGCGGTGTCGATCAGCACCAGCTTGTAGTCGCGCAGGCGCTCCAGCAGCTGCTGCAGGGCGGCGTCGCTGTCGGCCTCGTGCACGGCGATGCCGAGCTGGCGGCCGTAGCTGTGCAGCTGTTCGCGGCCGCCGACGCGGATGGTATCGGTGGTGACCAGGGCCACGTCGCGGGCGGCGTGGCGCTCCAGGAAGCGCGAGGCCAGCTTGGCGATGGTGGTGGTCTTGCCGGCGCCGGTGGGGCCGATCAGGGCGATCACGCCGCCTTCCTCGATCGGGTCCAGCGGGGCGATCGGCAGGCGCTTGGACAGCAGCCCCAGCATCAGCCCGCGGCCGCGGTGCAGCTCCAGGTCGGCGGGGATCTGCATCACCACGTCGCGGGTCAGGCCGCTGTCGAAGCCGTAGTCGTCCATCAGCTCCAGCGCCTGGGCGCGCACCGGCGAGCCGCGCAGGCGTTCGTCGGTGAGCCGGTTCATCTCGCGCTCGATCATCTGCCGCATCAGCGCCAGTTCGTCGCGCAGCTGAGTCAATTGTTCGTCGTTCTGCACGCCGGGGAAGCTCGCCACCGGCGCCAGCGTCGGCGCCGCCGGCATCCCGGCGCTGGCCGCCGGCGCCGCGGCCGGCAGCGGCACCACGTTCGCGGCGCCCGGCGCGGCGGCCGGGGTCAGCGACACGGCGGCGATGTCCTCGAGCCAGGCCGGCACGTCGGCGGCGATCGCGGCGGCGCTGGCAGCGGCGGCCGGGGCGGCGAACGGGCTGGGCATCGGCACGCTGATCGGTGCGTTGCGGAACACGTCCTCGGGAATGCGGAATTCGGCGAAGGGGGCGGTTGGCTGGGCCGGGGCAGGGGCCCGCGGCGCGGCGGCGGGGCGGCTCGGCGCCGGCGCGGTGCCGGCGGGCATCGCCGAAGCGGCGATCGCGGCGGGCTGGGTCAGCGGCCGCGCCGGCGCGGCCTGCGCCACGCTCGCGCCGCTGCCGGCGCCGGCCATGGCGGCGGCCGGGGCGCGGCGCTCGCTGATCGCGGCCATCATCGCCATCGCCGGGTTGGCGGCGGCCTTGGCCGCACGCGGCGCCGGATTGGCGGCCGACACCTGCAGCCGCGGCGCCGCCTCTTCCGGACGCGCCGCGTCCAGCGCCTGCTGCACCAGGGCTTCGTCGTAGTTGCTGGCGGCGACGATCTCGATGCCCTCGTCGGTGCGCCGGTTGGACAGGATCACCGCATCCGGACCGTGCTCGTCGCGGACCATGCGGAACGCGGTGCGCATGTCGGGGGCTACGAAGCGTTTGATCTTCATGGGTGGAAACCGGGATTCGGGAGTGGGGATTGGGGATTGGTCGCGGATGCCGCCATTGCGCGGCTGGCATCCGGTCGCCTTGCTCTGGTTGTCTTCGATCGTTTCACTGCTGTCTCTCTCCGCTCGCGGGACCCGCTGTTGCGAATCCCGTATCCCAAATCACCAATCCCTGCCTGTCAGCTGATCGTCCCGACCAGCTTCAGCCGCTTGTCTTCCGGTACCTCGCTGTAGGACAGCACCGACAGCGAGGGGACGCTGTGGCGGACCAGCCTGGCCAGCGCGGCGCGGACTTGCGCCGGGACCAGCACCACCGCCGGTTCGTTGCGGGCTTCCTGCTTGCTGACGCATTCGGCCAGGCTCTGGTGCAGTCGCTCGGCCAGGCCGGGTTCCAGCGCGGCACCGTTGCCTTGGGTAGAGTCTTGCAAGACACGTTCCAATTGCGGGGCCAGGGTGAACACCGGCAGCTCCGCCGACATTCCGGCGATTTCCTGGACGATGAAACGGCCCAGCGCATTGCGCACCGCCGCGGTCAACGCGCCGGGTTCCTGACTCTGCGGGGCGTGCTCGACCAGCGCCTCGACGATCTTGCGCAGCTGCCGCACCGGGATCTTCTCGATCAGCAGGTTCTGCAGCACGCGCACCACCACCGACAGCGGCAGCGCCTTCGGGGTGAGGTCCTCGACCAGCTTCGGCGCGCTCTTGGCCAGCGTGGCCAGCAACTGCTGCACCTCTTCGTGGCCGAGCAGTTCCGGGGCGTGCTCGCGGATCAGGTGCGACAGGTGGGTGGCGATCACGGTGGCCGGGTCGACCACGGTGTAGCCCATGGTCTCGGCCTGGGCGCGCTGGTGCGGCTGGATCCAGATCGCGTCCAGGCCGAACGCGGGGTCCTTGCCGGCGATGCCGTCGATCTTGCCCAGCGCGCCGCCCGGGTCCAGCGCCAGTTCGCGATCGGGGTGGATGTCGGCGGTGGCCACCGGCACCCCGTGCACCAGCAGGCGGTAGGCGTTGGCCGGCAGCTCCAGGTTGTCGCGGATGTGCACCGGCGGGATCAGGAAGCCGATGTCCTGGGTCAGCTTGCGGCGCACGCCCTTGATCCGTGCCATCAGCTCGCCGCCCTGGGCCTTGTCCACCAGCGGGATCAGCCGGTAGCCGACCTCCAGGCCCAGCGGATCGATCGGGCGCAGTTCGTCCCAGCCCAGTTCGGCGTTGGCCTGCGCGCCGGCGCTGGCCGCCTGCTGCGCCGGATCCGGCTTGGCTTCTTCCGGCAGCAGGCTGCGCTTCCACATCTTCCAGGCCAGCAGGCCCAGGATCAGCGCCAGCGTCAAGAAAGCGACGTTGGGCATGCCCGGGACCAGGCCGACCAGGCCCATGATCGCCGCGGCCACCGCCAGCGCTTTGTGCTGGCCGAACACCTGGCCCATCATCGAGGCGCCCATGTCCTGCGAGCGCGAGGCGCGGGTGACCAGCATCGCCACCGCCGAGGACACCAGCAGCGCCGGCAGCTGCGCCACCAGGCCGTCGCCGATCGACAGCAGGGTGTAGGTGGACGCGGCCTGCGCCACCGGCATGCCGTGCTGCAGGACGCCGACCGCCATGCCGCCGATCAGGTTGATGAACAGGATCAGGATGCCGGCGATGGCGTCGCCGCGGATGAACTTGCTGGCGCCGTCCATCGAACCGTAGAAGTCCGCTTCCTCGCGCACCTCCTCGCGCCGGGCCTTGGCTTCCTCGCGGGTCAGCAGGCCGGCGTTGAGGTCGGCGTCGATCGCCATCTGCTTGCCGGGCATGGCGTCGAGGATGAAGCGCGCGGTCACTTCCGACACGCGCCCGGCGCCCTTGGTGATGACCACGAAGTTGATGATGGTCAGGATCGCGAACACCACGATGCCGACCGCGTAGTTGCCGCCGATCACGAACTCGCCGAACGCCTCGATGACCTTGCCGGCGGCGCCGTGGCCGTCCTGGCCGTTGATCAGGATCACGCGGGTGGAGGCCACGTTCAGCGCCAGGCGCAGCATCGTGGTCATCAGCAGCACGATCGGGAAGATGCTGAACTCCAGCGGCCGCTTCACGTAGACCACCGCCAGCAGCACCATCAGCGAGATCGCGATGTTGAAGGTGAACAGCGCATCCAGCACCGGCGCGGCCAGCGGCACCACGACCATCGCCAGCATCGCCATCACGATCACCGGCGCGCCCAGGCCGTGCTTGATCATGTCCATCATCTTGCGCGTGTTCATCTGCGCGGCAGGCTGGCTCACGGCTTGCTCCCCGGGGCGAATTCATCGACCTCCAACGGCGGCAACGGCGGCATCGGCCCGCTGCGCCAGGAGCGCAGCTGGTAGACGTAGGAGAGGATCTGGGCCACCGCCGAATACAGTCTCACGGGAATTTCCTTGCCGAGTTGCCCTTCCCGATACAAGGCGCGTGCCAAAGGTGGCGCAGACACCACTGCGACGCGGTGCTGCTCGCTGATCTCGCGGATGCGGAAGGCCAGTTCGTCCACGCCCTTGGCGACGACGGTCGGGGCGCGCATGCGGCCGCTCTCGTATTTCAGCGCCACCGCGTAGTGGGTGGGGTTGACCACCACCACGTCGGCGCTGGGCACCGCCTCCATCATCCGCCGCTGCGACAGCTGCATCTGCATCTGCCGGATGCGGCCCTTGACCTCCGGGCTGCCCTCGCTCTCCTTCATTTCCCGGCGCACTTCGTCGCGGGTCATCATCAGTTTGCGGGTGTAGTTCCACTTCTGGTACGGCGCGTCGATCGCCGCCAGCAGCGCCAGCGCGCCGGCGGTATACAGCAGCAGGTGCAGGGTGAAGCCCAGGCCGTCGCCGATGGCGGTCTCCAGCGGTTGCCGCATCAGGCTGCGCAGGCCGTCGACGTTGTTGGAGATGCACAGCGCGGCGGCACCGCCGACGAAGCCCATGCGCAGCATCGACTTGAACAGTTCGGCCAGGCTTTCCGGGCCGTACAGCCGGGTCAGTCCGGCCATCGGGTTGAGCCGCTCGAACTTGGGGATCAGCGCCGCCCCGGAGAAGCGCAGGCTGCCCATCAGGATCGGCGCGACGAAGCCGGCCGCCACGCAGATGCCGACCAGCGGCAGGGTCACCCACAGCAGCCCCAGCAGCAGTTCGCCGAAGTGGCCGAACAGCGCGTCCGGGTTGTCGTGCAGGCGCGGATCCGGGCGCAGCGCGCCCTTCATCCAGTTCGCCGCGCCGGCCGCCAGCGAGCCGGACATCCCCATCAGGGCGAAGATGCCGGCGCTGAACACCGCCGCCGTCGCCAGTTCGCGCGAATGCGGGATGTTGCCCTGCTCGCGCGCCTCGCGCAGGCGTTTTTCGGTCGGTTGTTCGGTTTTTTCGGTGCCTTCTTCGTTTTCGGACATGACGGTGAGGCGTGCCGGGCAGGGGTTCAACCCAGCCTCCTGCAAGGACCGTACCGTTCGCTGCACGGTCGCGCCCCGTCTCCGCCGCGGCGCCTCTGCCTAGTCCTGCTGCAGTTCCACGCGATTGCGTCCCAGGCGCTTGGCCCGGTACAGCGCCTCGTCGGCACGGGCCAGCAACTGCTGCAGGTTCTCGCCCGGCCGGTACCAGGCCACGCCGATCGAGGCGGTGACCGCCAGGTTCTGCGTGCCGACCCGCAGCGGATGCCCGGAGACCGCCACGCGCAGGTCCTGCAGCCGCTCGTGGGACGGGATCGGCAGTCCGGGCAGCACGCCCAGCAGTTCCTCGCCGCCGTAGCGGCCGATCAGGTCCGATTCGCGCAGATTGCTGTTCAGGCGCTGCGCGACCTTGGTCAGTACCGCGTCGCCGATCAGGTGGCCGTGCGTGTCGTTGATGCGCTTGAAGTGGTCCAGGTCGATCATCGCCACCGCCAGCGGCCAGCCTTCGGCCAGGCTGTGCCGCATCTGCGCGGCCAGCGCATCGAGGATGCCGGCGCGGTTGAGCAGGCCGGTCAGGGAGTCGTGCGAGGCCTTCACCGCCAGCGCGGCGCGGGCGATCTCCAGTTCGCGCTTGTCGTGCTCCAGTTCCTGGGTGCGCAGCGCGACCAGGTCGGCCAGGTGGCGCTCGCGCTGGCGCAGGCGGCCCTCGCGCCAATGCAGCGCGGCGATCGCCAGCCCGCCGCCGAGCAGCGCGTACAGCGCCAGCATGGTCTGGCTGCGCCACCACACCGGCGCCACCGAGAACGCCACCCGCACCGGCGCTGAGGCGCTGTGCCGGTAGGCGTCGAGCAACTGCAGTTCGAACGTGTAGTCGCCCGGCGCCAGCGGCGGGTGCTCGATCTCGAAGTTGGGCGTGTAGATCCAGCGCGTGTGCGCGCCTTCGAAGCGGTAGCGCAGCGAAACCCGGTTGCGGTCGTCGTACAGGTCCGGCGATCCGGCCTCGATGTGCAGCGGTTCCTCGTTCCAGGGCAGGCGCGCGCCGGCCGCGATCGGATGGCCGCCGCGGCTGAATTCGCTCAGCATCACCCCTGGCGCGTTGGCCTGGAACAGGCGCGGCGGGGCCAGGATATGGCTGACGCCCTTGCTGGTACCGATCCACACCGAGCCGTCGTGGTCCTCGAAGAACGCCGATTCGGAGATGTCGTCCCACAGCAGCCCCTGCGACTGGGTCAGGCGCGACCAGCGGCGGCCGTCGTAGACGTCCACGCCCTGGTTGTGGCCGATCCAGATCCAGCCGTTGCGGGTGCGCCGAATCAGGTAGATCTGCAGTTCGCGCTGCTCGGGCTGGGCGCTCGGCCGCAACTGCAGGGTGTCGCCGTCGAGCCGGCCCTGCCACACGCCCGGGTTGTACAGCGCGGCCCAGACCTGGCCGTCTTCCTGGATCAGCAGCTTGCTGACCCACGGCTGCGCCGGCTTGCCGTCCAGCTGCAGCCGGATCGGGGTCCAGGTGTCGCCGCGCAGCCGGAACACGCCGGCCGCGCCGGCCAGCCACAGGGTGCCGTCGCGGCGCTGCTGGATGTCCGAGTACTCGCCGGCGGGCAGTGCCTGCACCCGCTGCGGCACGTCGTCGGACTGCGGCCGCTGCAGCAGGTACAGCCCATCCGCGGCGAGGATCCAGATCCGGCCGTCGGCATCCAGGAACACCCGCCTGATCGAGCCGCCCAGGCGCGGATAGCTGCGCAGCAGGCGGCCGTGGCGATCGTGGTGGCGCAGTTCGCCCAGCGAGCCCAGGCTCCACAGCGATCCGTCCGCCGCGATCTGCAGGCTGATGACCTGCAGCCCGGCATCCGCCAGCCAGGGCTGGAAGCGCTGGTCGGGACGGCGTTGGCGGTTGATGCCGGCTTCGTTGCCGAGCAGCAGCGCGCCGTCGCCGTTGCGCAGGATGCTCCAGGTCGGCGCGGTGCTCATGCCTTGCGAGACGTCCCAGTTCTCGATCCAGCCGTAGCCGTTCCAGCGCACCACGCCTTCGCCGTCCACCGTCATCCACAGGTCGCCGGCGCGGTCGAACAGCAGCACCACGATGCCGCCGTCGGGCAGGCCGTTGCTGCGGTCGAACTGGCGCCAGTGGCCATGTTCCCAGCGCGCCAGGCCCTGGCCGGTGCGGACCAGCACGCGCCCCTGCGGATCGAGCAGGATCTGCGCCTGGCCGACCACCTGGCGCTGGCCGGCGCCGGGCGGGGGCCGCGCGACGAAACGCTCGGCCGCGGCCGGCAACTGCATCACGTGGTGGTCGCCGCGCAGCCACAGCGCGCCGTCGTGGTCGCGCACGACATGGCGCCAGCGATCGGGCGGCAGGCCCTGCGCCTGGCCGTAGACCGTCACCGAACCATCGGCGGCGACCCGGCACAGCTCCTGGTCGCAGCCCAGCCACAGCGTGTCGGCTTCGCTCTGCGCCGCAGCGAGCTTGCCGAGCTGCGGCAGCCGCGCCAGGGTCGCCGCGTCGAACAGCGGCCGCAGCCGCCAGCGGCCGTCGCTGGCGGGCACCGCGCGCAGCGCCTGCTGGCCGTTGAGCAGCACCATGCCCCAGGGGGCGCTGGCCAGGCGCAGCTTGTTCTTGTGCAGCGGTCCGGTCTCCTGCGCGGTCAGCCGGCGCAGTTGGGTGCCGTCGCCGACATAGAGCGCGTCGAAGGTGGCCACCCACAACCGGTGCTCGGCGTCCTCGGTCGCGGCGCTGATGAAATGGCCGCGCTGCCCCTGCAGCGGCACCTGTTCGAAGCGATGGCCATTGAAGCGGTACAGCCCGCTCTCGGTGCACACCCACAGGCTGCCGTCGCCGGTCTGCAGCAGGCAGGTGTCGGCCAGGCCGAGCAGGCCCTGGTCGTGGGCGTAGCGGCGCAACGGAATCGACTGCGCACGGGCGACGCCGGCCGACAGCAGTTCCAGGGCCAGCCACAGCAGCAGGGCCTGCAGCGGCCACAGGCCGCGCCGGCGCGCGCGCATGCCGGGCCCCTCAGCCGCCGCGTGTGCCGCGGCAGTCATCGGCGGGGGCTGGCAGGAAATCCGACATCGCGTACGGCACCGGGCAAGAAGTGGAGAAGGAGCGCGACCGTTGCGTGCCGTGGTCGCAGCGGTCGGCGGCCGTGGCGCTGCGCGCGCGGCGCGTCGCTCGCTGTCTGTTATCGGCCGCGCCGCGGCCGGGCTTGAGCCGGCGCCGCTCAGCGCGGCACGCTGGCTCCCAGGGCCGGGTCCAGATGCAATTCGATCCGGTTGCGGCCGCCGTGCTTGGCCCGGTACAGCGCGTCGTCGGCGCGGCTGAGCAGCTGTTGCACCGACTCGCCCTCGCGGTACCAGGCCACGCCGATCGAGGCGGTGACCTCGAGCAGGCCGGCGTCGGTGAGGAACGGGGTGGCGCCGATCACCTGGTGCAGGGCGCGCAGCCGGCTCTGCGCCGGCGGCGACAGGCCCGGCAGCACCGCCAGCAGTTCCTCGCCGCCGTAGCGGCCGATCAGGTCGGCACCGCGCAGGTTGGCGTTCATGCGCCGCCCGACCCGCGCCAGCACCGCATCGCCGATCAGATGGCCGTGCTGGTCGTTGATCTGCTTGAAGTGGTCCAGATCGATCATCGCTACCGCCAACGGGCTGCCGTCGTCCTGGCAACGCTGGATCTGCACCGCCAGCGCGTCGAGGATGCCGACGCGGTTGAGCAGGCCGGTGAGGTCGTCGCGCACCGACTTCAGCGCCAGCGTGGCACGCGCCTGCTCCAGTTCGCGCTTGTCGTGCTCCAGTTCCTGGGTGCGCTCGGCGACCAGGCGCGCCAGGGTGCGCTCGCGCACCAGCAACTGCTTCACCCGCCAGCGCCAGACCACGGTCAGCAGCAATGCCGCCGCCAGCAGGTACGCCATCCATGCCAGCGGGCTGCGCCACCACGGCGGCATGATCGAGAATTCCAGGCGCACCAGGTTGCTGCGGGTGCGCTGGCGTTCGTCCAGCGCCTGCACCTCCAGCGCGTAGCGGCCGGGCGAGAGCAGGGTGTAGCTGAGATGCGCCTGCTGGGTGCCGGCCCATTGCTCCTGCAGGCCCTCGAGGCGGTAGCGGAAGCCGATGCTGTCGCTGCCGCCGACCGCGCCGGGGGCCGAGAAGGCGAACTCGATCGGCTGCTGCGACCACGGCAGCTGTGCGCCGGCGGTGACCGGTTTGCCGGCGCGGGTGGCGCGCAGCAAGCGCAGCTGCAGCGGCCGCACGGCGAACAGCCGCGCCGGGTCCAGGATCTGGCTGACGCCCTTGCTGTTGCCGATCCACACCGAGCCGTCGTTGTCCTCGAAGAACGCCGATTCGGAGGTGTCGTCCCACAGCAGTCCGTCGGCCTGGGTGACCCGGATCCAGCGCCCGCCCGACCACAAATCCAGGCCCTGGCTGCTGCCGACCCACAACCGTTGCTGCCGGTCCTGGCGCAGCACGTAGGGCACGATCCGCGCCAGCAGCGGGTCGTCCACCTTGCGCAGCGACAGGCTGGCGCTGCGCGGGTCGAAGCGCCCGCGCCAGATCCCGACATCGTCGAACGACAGCAAGGCTTCGTCGCTGGCGTCGATGCTGAACTTGTCCAGTTCCGCATCCGGCAGCGCGGCGCCGCGCAGGCGGATCGACTGCCAGCCCTGCGCCTGGCGCAGGTACAGGCCGTTCTTGCCGACCAGCCAGAAGCGGCGGCGCGCATCGTAGCCGCCGCCGACGAACTGGTCGCGCGGCACGTCGCGCGCCGGCCGTGCGCTGGATTCGCCCGGCGGCAGCAGGAACATGCCGCGGGTGGTCAACAGCCACAGCGTGCCGGCGTCGTCGAAGAACATCCATTTCAGCGCCGACAGCACCTTGGTCCGCTCCAGCATGCGGCCGCTGCCGCGATCCAGCTGCAGCACCCGCCCGGACGACTGGCCCAGCCACAGGCTGCCGTCGGCGGCATCGATCAGTTGCACCGTCTGCCGCAACGCCTGCCCGTCGCGGTCGGTCAGCGGCAGCATGCGCCCGCTGTCGGCGTCGAGCACGTTGGCGCCCATTTCGCTGCCGACGTACAGGCGGCCGTCGCCGCGGCTGCGCAGGATCGACCAGGTCGGCCCGGTCGCCAGTCCCTGCGGTTCCTCCCAATGCTGGATCAGCCCGTAGCCCAGCCAGCGCTGCACGCCGCGGCCGCGGGTGCCCATCCACAGGCGGCCTTGGCGATCGCTGAGCATCGGGGAAATGTTGGCCGCCAGCGCGCCCAGGCCCTGCGCACGCTCGAACGCGCGCCAATGCCCGCCTTCCCAGCGCAGCAGGCCGGTGTCGCTGCGGGTCAGTACGCGGCCGGCGGCGTCCTCGACCAGGTTGATGCCCACCGCCATGGTCGACAGGCTGCTGCCCGGCGGCGGCGGCCGCTCGGCGAAGCCCGCCGCGCCGGCGGGCCAGGCCAGCACGTGGTGGATGCCGCGCGCCCACAGCGTGCCGTTGCGGTCGCGCAGCAGCGCCAGCCAGCTGTCGTCGGGCACGCCCTCGGCGCGGCCGAGCCGCTGCAGGCGGCCTTGCGCATCCAGCCGGCACAGCTGGCGGCCGCAGCCCAGCCACAGCGCCTCGCCGATCGCGGTGACGCTGGAGATCTCGGCCAGGGGCGCACCGTCGGCGGTGCGCAGCGGCGCGACCTGCCAGCCGCCAGCGGCGCCAGCGGCGATCCGCAGCGGCTGTTTGCCGCTCAGCGCCACGATGGCGTCGCCGAACGCCGCCAGCGATTGCCCCTGGTCGATCCGCAGGCGGCGCCCGTCGGCGCCGGGCACGGCGGCGAAGCGGCGCCCGTCGCCGACGTACAGCGCATTGGACGCGCCGACCCACATGCGTTGCCGGCGGTCCTCGGCGATCGAATAGACCAGCGGACTGCCGAAGCCGGCATCGGTGCCGACCTGTTCGAAGCGTTCGCGCTCGTAGCGGTGCAGGCCCAGTTCGGTGCAGGCCCAGACCACGCCGTGCCGATCGGCGTACAGGCAATTGATGCTCAGGCCCTGCAGGCCGTCGGCCTGCGCGTAGTCGCGGAAACTGTATTCCTGCGCCGGGGCGGCGCTGATGCAGGCGCATAGCGCGAGCAGGGCGGCGAGCCGCCATGCGATGCCGCGCGACGGGGAGGGCGACAGCGGCGGGTGGCTGTTCGGCACGGCGATGACTGGCGTCCCCGGAAGGCGCTGCGCGGCGGTAAGTGCTGCACGCGCAACACCGTTGGAAAGGATATCGGCGCAGCCGCACGGGGCTTGAATGCGCAAGGCCCGGCAGCGCGCCTGCGCCCGCGTAGTCTAGGCGGTGACCTGCCGGGCGGCGTCAAAGGCGGCATCGAACAGGCGCTGCACCGGCGGCCCCATCTCGCCGACCAGCACCGCCAGCAGCGCCAGGCCGATCACCACCGCTACCGGCAGGCCGAGCTGGATCGGATTCAGCGCCGGCGCGGCCTTGGCCAGCGCGCCGAACGCCAGGTTCACCGCCAGCATCGCCACCATCACCGGCAGCGCCAGGGTCACCGCGCCGCGCATCATGCTCATGAAGAAGTCCGGCGCCACCGAGGCCATCGCCTGCGCATCCGGCAGCGCATTGCCGATCGGCAGCGCCTTGTAGCTGTCCACCAGCAGCTGCACCACGGCCAGGTGGCCGTTGGCGGTGAAGAACAGCAGGCCGAAGGCCAGGTAGAACCATTGCCCGATCACCCCGGAGGTGACCCCGCGCAGCGGATCGGCCATCTGCGCGAAGCCCAGGCCGGTGCTCTGCGAGACCAGTTCGCCGGCCAGCGCGCCGGCCTCGAAGATCAGCCGCAGCATGAAGCCCATGCTCGCGCCCACCGCCAGTTCGCGCGCCACGCTCAGCACCACCGCGGCGTCGAAGCCGTTCCAGTCCGGCACCGGCGGCAGCAGCGGCGCCAGCGCCATCGCCAGCGTCGCCGCCAGCATCACCCGCACCCGCGCCGGCACCGCGCGGGTGCCGACCAGCGGCATCGCCATCAGCATCGCGCCGATGCGCAGCATGGTCCACAGGATCGCCCCGACCATCGCGAAGGCCTGCTGGCCATCGATGACCATTTGCGTTGCGGAATCCATGGCGCTGGCGACCCGCTAGCCGATCAGATGCGGAATGCGCTGGAACAGCATGGTGGTGTATTCGACCAGGTGCGCCAGCAGCATGCTGCCGGTGGCGAACAGCATCGCGGTCAGGGTGATGACCTTGGCGATGAAGGCGATGGTCGGTTCGTTGAGCTGGGTGGCGGCCTGGAACACGCCGATCACCACGCCCACCACCAGCATCGACAGCAGCAACGGGCCGGCCACCCACAACACGGTGATCAGGCCGCCGCGCAATTCGGTCAGGGCCAATTCGGGACTCATCGGCTCAGACTCCGTTGAAGCTGGCGGCGAGGGTGCCGACGGTCAGCACCCAGCCGTCGACCAGCACGAACAGCAGGATCTTGAACGGCGCCGAGACCAGCATCGGCGACATCATCATCATGCCCATCGACATCAGCACGCTGGCCACCACCAGGTCGATGATCACGAACGGGATGAAGATCAGGAAGCCGATCTCGAACGCGGTCTTCAGCTCCGAGGTCACGAACGAGGCCACCAGCACCGGGAACGGGATCGCGTCGGGGCTGCTGTAGGTGCCGTTGCCGGCCATGCCGGCGAAGGTCATCAGGTCGGCCTCGCGGATCTGCGCCAGCATGAACGCGCGCAGCGGCTGGGTGGTCAGGGTCCACGCGGTCTGGAAGTCGAGCTGGCCGTTGAGGTAGGGGCTCATGCCCTGGCCCCAGGCCTTTTCCCACACCGGCATCATCACCAGCGCGGTCAGGAACAGCGCCAGGCCCATCAGCACCTGGTTGGACGGGGTCTGCCCGGTGCCCATCGCCTGGCGCAGCAGGCCGAGCACGATGGTGATGCGGGTGAACGCGGTCAGCACCAGCAGCATCGACGGCAGCAGGGTGATCGCGGTCATCAGCAGCAGGGTCTGCAGCGGCAGGCTCACCGGCTGCGCGCCGACCTTGCCGACGTTCACTTCCGGCAGCGAGGGCAGGGTCGGGGCGGCGTTCTGCGCGGCCGGCGCGGCCGGCGCGGCGGGCGCGGTCGGCGCGGCCTGGGCCCAGCCCAGCGCCGGCAGCAGGCTCAGCGTCAGCAGGATCAGCAGCAGGCGCAGGCCGCGCGCATAACGGTTCCAACGAGGCAACATGATCATTTGTCCTTGCGCAGCTTCTGCGCCAGCAGCTGGGCGAAATCGGGGAGGTTCTTGAGCTGCTTGAGGTTCGGCAGCGACGGCGCCGGCGCTTGCGGCAGCGGCTCGGGCAGGCGATGCAAGGTGCGTACCCCGCCCGGCGACACGCCCAGCAGCAACTGCTCGCCGTTGACCTCGACCACCACCACGCGCTCCTTGGCGCCGACCGCCAGGCTGGCCACCACGCGCAGGCCCTCGGCCGGGCGGAAGCCGCTGCCGGGCAGGCGCTTGAGCACCCAGGCCATGCCCAGGATCAGCCCCAGCACCAGCAGCAGCGCGAACACCGCGCCGATCAGGCTGGGCGGCGAGGGCGCGGCGCTGCCGACGCCCGAGGCCGATTTGGCCGCCTGGGTGGCGGCCGCGAGCAATAGGCTCACCGCAGCCTCCGGATGCGTTCGCTGGGGCTGACCACGTCGGTCAGGCGCACCCCGAAGCGGTCGTTGATCGTCACCACCTCGCCGTGCGCGATCAGGGTGCCGTTGACGTACACGTCCAGCGGCTCGCCGGCGCCGCGCTCCAGTTCCACCACCGAGCCCTGGTTGAGCTGCAGCAGGTTGCGGATCGGAATGCGGTTGCGCCCGACTTCCAGCGACAGCGTCACCGGCACGTCCAGGATCATGTCCAGATTCAGCTCGTTGCCGTCGCTGCCGGTTTCCGGCTGCAGGCTGTCGAATTGGGTCGGGACCGGCTCGGGGATTTCGTTCTGGCTCATGACGCGTCTTCCTGAAGGGCGGGGCGGCGGCGCAGCGCGCCCGGGGGTTGGGTCGAAGTGATCTTCACGGCGTTCTGGCCGCGGGAAATGCCGAACTCGCCGGTGAACACCGGGATGTTCTCCACGCACAGCGGCACTTGCTTGGGCAGCTCGATCGGCAGCACGTCGCCGATCTTCAGCCGGGTCAGCTCGCGCAGGGTCATCTGCTTCTGCGCCAGCACGCTGGAGATGGTGACCTCGGCGGTGTTGAGCTGCTCGCGCAGCATGATGTTCCAGCTCTCGTCGCGGTCCACGCGGTCGCTCTGGATGCCGGCGTCGAGCAGTTCGCGGATCGGCTCCAGCATCGAGTACGGCAGGGTGATGTGGATCTCGCCGCCGCCGCCTTCCAGCTCCACGTGGAAGCGGCTGACCACCACGTACTCGCGCGGGGTGACGATGTTGGCGAAGTGCGGGTTGACCTCGGAGTTGAGGTACTCGAACTCCACCTCCATCACCGGCGCCCAGGCCTCGTGCAGGTCGGCGAAGGTCTGCTTGAGCATCAGCTGGATCACCCGCATCTCGGTCGGGGTGAATTCGCGGCCTTCGATGCGGGTGGGATAGCGGCCGTCGCCGCCGAAGAAGTTGTCGACCACGGTGAACACCAGGGTCGGTTCGAACACGATCAGGCCGGTGCCGCGCAGCGGCTTGAACTTGATCAGGTTCAGGTTGCTCGGCACGTACAGCGAGTGCATGTAGTCGTTGAACTTGATCAGGTCGATGCCGCGCACCGACAGGTCGGCCGAGCGCCGGATCAGGTTGAACAGGCCGATCCGCCACAGCCGCGCGAAGCGCTCGTTGACCATCTCCAGGGTCGGCATGCGCCCGCGGATGATCCGGTCCTGGCTGGAGAAATCGTACTGGCGCGCTTCGCCGGGCGCCGGCGGCGCCGGCCCGGTGTCCACCGCGCCGGCATCGACGCCATGCAATAGCGCATCGATCTCGTCTTGGGAAAGCAGGTCGGTCATCGCGGCGGCGCCTTACTGGGTCACGAAGCTGGTGAACAGCAGGTCTTCCACGCACTTCTTGCCGGTCTCGGCGGTCATCAGCTTCTGCGCGTCGGCCAGCGCCGCGGCCTGCAGCTTCTTGCGCCCGGCGATGTCGGCGATGTCCTGCGCCTGCACCTGCGAGAACAGCATCAGCAGGTGCGCGCGGATCGCCGGCGCGTTCTCGGTGATCAGCTTCAGCTCTTCCGGGTCGCGGGTCATCAGCTGCACTTCCATCTGCAGGTAGTGCGGACCCTCGTCGGGGCTGCCGTTGAGATTGACCACGAACGCCGGGTCCATCGCGAAGTACTGCGCCGGCTTGGGCAGCTCGGCGGTCTTGGCCGCGGCCTTGCCATGGGCGGCATCGGGCTTCTTCAGGAAGAACCAGGCGCCGGCGCCGCCGCCGCCCAGCACCAGCACCGCGGCGATGACGATGATCAGCAGCTTCTTCTTCGACTTGCCGCCCTCCGGGGCCTCTTTGGCGTCCTTGGCGTCGGCGGATTTCTTGGATTTGTCGGCTGCTGCTGCCACGGATGGGCTCCTTAAGGGGGGACTCTGCCCCTAAGGATGCAATCGGCGTGCCGAAACGGCGGGATGGACTCGCCGGATATTTGACGGTGGCCGCGACGGCCGATGGATGCGGCTTTTTGTGGGACGGAGTTCAACCCCGACGGGCTCGATCGGCGACCCGCGTCGGGGCTGACGCCCCTCCCACAAGCAGCGGTTTGCGGCCGAGGCCGCCGCGATGCTGCGGTCGGCTTACGCGTAGGCGTCGAGCAGGCCGCGCTGGCGCAGCACCACCGACGGAATCCCGACGTTGCCCAGCAGCTCGTCGCCAACGCCGCCGCCGGCATTGCCGGCGTTCGACCCGCTGCCTTGGCGGGCGTTCTGCGAGGCCTGCTGTTGCTGCTGGCCGACGTCGGCCTGGCCGAGCTGGAAGCCGTGCTGGCCGAGCATGTCGCGCAGCCGCGGCAGGCTGTTCTCCAGCGCCTGGCGCACTTCGGGCTGGGCGCTGCTGAAGCTGGCGTTGACCTGGTCGCCGTTCAGATGCAGGCGCACCTCGACCGGGCCCAGGTCGGCCGGGCTGAGCTTGATGTGCGCGTGGCCGATCTTCTGGTCCGCCAGCCAGCTCATGCGCGCGCCGAGTTCGTCGTCGAAGTTGTCGCCGTGCAGGTTCGGGGTCGGGGTCGGCGAGCCGGTGAACGGCGCGGCGGTGTCGGCGCTGCGCGCCGGCGCGTGGATCCCGGCCGTGGCCAGCAGGTTGATCGGATCGGTGCCGGTGCTGGCCACATCGCTGCCGCTGTCGGCGCTCTTGTCGGTGGCGGTCGCCAGCGCCGCCAGTGCGGCGACCGGGGCCGTGGCATCGCCGCCGCTGGCGGCCTGCGCCGCGGCCCCGGCGACCTGCGCCAGCATGCCGCCGAAGCCGGTGGCGCTGGCGCCGCTGTTGGCCGCGGCGGTGGCCGGCGCGGCGGCGGTCGCGGCCGCACCGGCGGCGGTATCGGCGCCGGCCGCCGCGGCCAGGGTGTCGCCGCCGAGCAACGCGGCCACGCCCTGGGCGGCGGCGCCGGCGACGCCGATCGCCAGCCCGGCCGCGCCCAGCGGGCCGGCGCTCGCCGCCGGCAGCGCGGCAGCGAGCGTCGGCAACAGGCTCATGCCGATGCCGGCCAGGCCCGCCGGCGGCCAGCCGGCGTCTTCCTCGCCGTCCTCGCCTTTCTTGGCGGCGGCCTTGCTGTCCTTGCTCGGCGCCTTGCTGTCCTCGCTGCTCTTTTCGCTGTCGCGGGCGGCCTGGTTGCCGGCCTGCGCGCTGCGCGCCGGTTCGCTGGCGTTGTCGTCCGCCGCCTCCGGCCGCTTCGCCGCCGCGTCCTTGTCGGCGGATGCCTGCTGCGACTTGGCGCTCGACCGCGGCGCCGGCTTCGGCGCGGCGCGCGCGCTGTCGTCGCCGAGCAGCTTGTCGAAGTCCTGGCCGCCGCTGCGGTCGCGGCCCTGGGTGTCGGCGCTGTTGCCGGAGGCGCTGGCGCGGGCGTTGCCGCCCAGCGCGGAAAGTGCGTTGCTCATCGGCTGTCTCCGTTGTCGTTGTCGCTGTCGGCCGCGGCCACCGCCAGGCGCACCCGGCGCGCGCCGAGGTCGTCCATCTCGCGCTGGCTGCGGCGGTCGTCGACCTTGCGTTCCTGGGCGCGGTAGCTGGCCGCCAGTTGTTCCAGTACCTGCTTGTCGCGGCTGGCCAGCAACAGCCGGCTGCGCTCCATTTCCACCTTCTCGCGATTGCGGTCCACGGTCTGGCACTGCTGCTGCACCGCGCTTTCCAGGCGATCCAGGAACGCGCGGCGGTTGGCCAGTTGCGCCAGGCTGGTCGCGGCCATCTGGCTGTTGGCGTATTCCTCGGCGTAGCGGCGCAGTTCTTCCAGCCGCGACTCGTGGGTCTCCAGCGCGCGCTGGCGCTCGGCCAGGTCGCGGGCGACCTCGTCCTCGTGCTGCTGGGCGCGGCGGAGCAGGGGATCGATACGCTGTGATTGCATCATGGCTTAGTTCTCACGTTCGACCAGGCGCTTCAACGCGGCCTGGCTGTGGGGCAGATCTGCGGCCTTGGCGACATCCTGTCCGAGGAATTCCATGATTTCGGGCCAACGCTCCAGCGCCTCGTCCACGGCCGCATCGTTGCCGCGCTGGTAGGCGCCGATGGTGATCAGGTCGCGGTTGGCCGAGTACGCCGAGACCAGCCGCTTCAGCGCGCGGATGCGCAGCCGCCACGGCTCGTCGGCGATGTCCTGGACCACGCGGCTGACCGAGGATTCGACGTCGATGGCCGGATACAGGCCGCTGTCGGCGACGCGCCGCGACAGCAGGATGTGGCCGTCGAGGATGGCGCGGGCGGCGTCGGCGATCGGATCCTGCGGATCGTCGCCTTCGGTCAGCACGGTGTAGAAGGCGGTGATCGAGCCGCGGCCCTTGGCGCCGTTGCCGGCGCGCTCGACCAGCGCCGGCAGCTTGGCGAACACCGACGGCGGGTAGCCGCGGGTGGTCGGCGGTTCGCCGACCGACAGGCCGATCTCGCGCTGCGCCTGGGCGAAGCGGGTCAGCGAGTCCATCAGCAGCAGCACGTTCAGGCCCTGGTCGCGGAACCATTCGGCGATCGCGGTGGCGCGGTAGGCGCCGTGCAGGCGCGCCAGCGGCGGGCGGTCGGCCGGCGCGGCCACGACCACGGCGCGGCGCAGGCCTTCCTCGCCCAGCGTGGTCTCGACGAAATCGCGCACTTCGCGGCCGCGTTCGCCGATCAGCCCGACCACGATCACGTCGGCGGCGGTGTAGCGGGTCATCATCCCGAGCAGGGTGGACTTGCCGACGCCGGAGCCGGCGAACAGGCCCACGCGCTGGCCGCGGCCGATCGGCAGCAGCGCGTTGATCGCGCGCACGCCCACGTCCAGCGGCATGGTGATCGGCTCGCGCGCCAGCGGATTGATCGAGATGCCGGCCATGCCGACCGAGCCTTCGGCGCGGATCGGGCCCTTGCCGTCCAGCGGCACGCCGTCCGAATCGATGACCCGGCCGAGCAGGCCTTCGCCCACTTCCACGCCGCCGCGGCGGCGCACCGGCACCACCCGCGCGTTGGGCAGCAGGCCATGGGTTTCGGCGCTGGGCATCAGCGAGGTGCGTTCGCCGGAGAAGCCGACCACTTCGGCATCGACCCAGCCGCCGTCGACCTCGACCTTGCAGGTGGCGCCCATCGGCGCCTCGCAGCCGACCGCTTCCAGGGTCAGCCCGACCGCGCGGCGCAGGATGCCTTCGCGGATCAGGCCGCGGCCGGCGGCGGCGTCCAGGTCGAGCTGGCCCAGGCGCGAGGCCAGGCGCAGGTTGCGCGCGTCCAGCCAGTCGGCCGGATGGGTGCCGGACAGCGCGCTCACAGGCCGGCTCCGGACTTGCGCATCACCGTCTCCAGCGCCGCGCGCAGGCGCGCTTCCAGGGTGCCGTCGATGCGCACCGCTTCGGCATGCACGCGCAGGTCGCCGCGGCTCAGGGTCAGGTCCGGCACCAGCCGGGTGCCGTCGGCCATCGAGGCCAGCAGCGGGGTCAGCGCGGCGATGTCGTCCGGATGCAGGCGCACCTCGACCTCGCGGCGCGCGCCGCCGACCGCGTCCAGCGCTTCGCCGACCAGGTCCGCCAGCAGCGCCGGATCGGCCTCGTAGGCGCGGCCGACCAGGCTGCCGGCTATGCGCACCGCCAGTTCGCCGAGCGCGCCGACCACTTCGTTTTCCAGCCGCGCCAGCGGCCGCGAGAAATTGTCCAGGATGCCTTCGATCTGCGCGGTCAGGCGGCGGATCTCGGCCTGGCCCTGGGCCAGGCCCTCGCTGTGGCCGCGCTCGAAGCCTTCGAGCTGCGCGGCCGCCTCGATCGCCTGGATGTCTTCCAGGCTGGGCGGACGCAAGACCGGCTCTTCGGGCAGGGCGTCCTCGAACTGCGGCTCGGGTACCGGCGCGGCGTTGAGCTCCGGCGCGAACCAGCGCACCACGTTGCCGCTCATACCATCGCCTCCGCACCGGCGCCGCCGAGGCTGATCACGCCTTCATCGGCCAGCCGGCGCACGATGGTGAGGATTTCCTTCTGCGCGCCCTCCACGTCGGCCAGGCGCACCGGACCGCGCGCTTCCATGTCCTCGAGCAGGATTTCGGCGGCGCGCTGCGACATGTTCTTGGTGATCTTCTCGCGCACCTTGATGTCGGCGCCGCGCAGGGCCAGGCCGAGGCGGTCGCCGCTGACTTCGCGCAACAGGGTCTGCAGCGCGCGGTCTTCCAGTTCGACCAGGTTGTCGAACACGAACATCAGGTCCTGGATGCGGGTGCTGAGCTCGGCGTCGATCTTGCCGATCGCCGCCAGCACGCCCTGGTCCTGGCCGCTGTCCATGAAGTTGAGGATGTTGGCGGCGACCTTGACCCCGCCGACGTTGGACGACTTCAGGCCCTGGTTGCCGGAGAACTGCCGCTCCATGATCTCGTTGAGTTCGTTCAACGCGTTCGGCGGGATGCCGTCGAGGGTGGCGATGCGCATCAGCACGTCGGCGCGCACGCGCTCGGGCAGCAGCTTCAGCGCCTCGGCGGCCTGGTCGCTGTCCAGGTGCGCCATGACGATGGCGATGATCTGCGGGTGTTCGTTGCGCACCAGGTCGGCGACCGCGCGTGGGTCCATCCACTTCAGCGTGTCCAGGCCGGTGGTGTTGCGGCCGAGCAGGATGCGGTCGATCAGGCCGCCGGCCTTGTCCGCGCCCAGCGCCTGCACCAGCACGTTGCGGATGTAGTCGTCGGCGCCCACGCCCAGCGAGGTCTTGCTGCCGAGTTCGTTGTTGAACTCGTCCATGACCTTCTCGACCTGGTCGCGCGAGATGCCGCTCATGGTCGCCATGGCGATGCCGATCTTCTGCACCTCCTTGGGGTCCATGTGCTTGAGCACCTCGGCCGCGTCGGCTTCGCCGAGCGACAGCAGCAGCACCGCGGCGCGCTGCACTCCATTGATTGCACTGGCATCAGGCTTCACTGGCGACCCATCCCTTCACGACTTGCGCGACACGCTTGGAATCCTGCTTGACCGCTTCGCGGGCCAGGCGCAGACGCTCTTCGTAGGCGTCGGGCAGGGCGATCGCGGGACGGCTGCCGCCGGCGATGCTGGCCGTGTCTTCGGCCATCGACGGCAGCAGCGGGTCGTCGTCGTCCAGCATCGACACATTGGCGTTGTGCGGCTCGGACTTGTCCTTGCCGGTGTTCTTGGCCGGCGCCGGGCCGGCGATCTGGCGCAGCGCCGGGCGCAGCACGCCGAACAGCAGGGCCAGCACCACCGCCGCGCCGAGCAGCAGGCGCAAGCCGTTCATCACCCGCGGATCTTCCCACCAACCGGGCTTGTCCGCCGCTTCCGGCGCTTCGCGCACGAACGGCGCATTCATCACCGAGACGGTGTCGCCGCGCTCGGCGTTGAAACCGACCGCCTGCTTGACCAGGCCTTCGATGCGGGTCAGCTCGGCGGCGCTGAGCGCCTGCTCGACCATCTTGCCCTTGGCGCCCGGCCGCGGCACGTGGTCGACCAGCACCGCCACCGACACGCGCTTGATCCGGCCCGGCGGCTGCCGGGTGTGCTGCAGGGTGCGGTCCAGCTCGTAGTTGCGGGTGGCGCTCTTGGAGGTTTCGGTCGGGGTCGCGGCGGCCGCCTGCTGGGTGTTGGCCGGGGTCGCGCCCGGGGTGCCGGCGGCACCGGGCTGGCCGGGCGCGGCGGCGCCGGGCGGCGAATTGCTGGTCGCGCCGGGCACGCCCTGCGGGCCGGCCGCGGCCATGCTGCTGTCGCTGACCTGCTCGCTGCGCAGCTTCGGCGGCTCGCCGTTGTACAGCTCGCGCGCTTCCTCGGTGACCGAGAAGTCCATGTCCACGCTGACTTCCGGATTGACCCGGCCGGGGCCGGTCATCGGCTCCAGCAGTTCGCGGATGCGCTGGTTGTAGGAGCTTTCCTGGCGCCGCACCTGCTCGAACTGGGCCGCATTCAGGGCCGCGTCGCTGTTCGGGTCGGCGATGGTCAGCATGCGCCCGCTCTGGTCGACCACGGTGACCCGCTCCGGGGTCAGGTCGGGGATGCTGGAGGCGACCATGTTGACGATCGCATCGACCTGGTTGCGTTCCAGGGTGGTGCCGCCGCGCAGTTCCAGCACCACCGAGGCGCTGGCCACGTCGCGCTGGCGGGTGAACGCGCTGGGCTTGGGGATGGCCAGGTGCACCCGCGCCTCGCGCACCGGGCGCAGGCTGGCGATGGTGCGCGCCAGTTCGGTCTCCAGCGCGTGCTGGTAGCGCGCGTTTTCGACGAACTGGCTGACGCCGAAGCCCGGATCCTTCTCCATGACCTCGAAGCCCATGTTGCCGGTGTCGGTCAGGCCGGAGCCGGCCAGCTTCAGCCGCGCGTCGTAGAGCTTGTCCTCCGGCACGGTGATCGCGCCGGTGGTCTGGTCGAGCTTGAACGGGATCTGCGCGGTGCGCAGCAGGTCGGTGGCCTCGGCCGTGCCCTTTTCGTCCAGGCCGGTGTACAGCGGGGTGTACGCGGGCTTCTGCGACCAGAAGAACACGAACAGGCCCGCGGCCACGGCCACGGCGATCATCGCCATCAGCCCGATGCGGCGGGTGATCTGCAGGCTCTGCAGGCGATCGAACCAGGCGCCTGCCTTTTCGCCGCTGAGAGTGTCTTTGCTGAGCGCAAGAGCCATCGTTGTCTACCTTACAGCGGCATGTTCATCACGTCCTGGTACGCCTGGACGAGTCGGTTGCGGACTTCCACGGTGGCGCGGAACGCCACCTGGGACTGTTGCGCGGCCATCATCACCTTGGCCAGGCCGGCGTTGGGGTCGCCCATTTCGAACGCCTTGGCCAGATCGCCGGCCTTCTGCTGGGTTTCGTTGACGCCGCTGATCGCGCTGCGCAGGGTCTCGCTGAAGCTCGGGGCCTGCGTGCCCTGGGTCCCGGTCAGGCCTTCGATCGCATTGCTGCGTCCGGCATCGGCCACCTGCGCAGGCGCGGCTTGGCCGACCTGGCTCTGGTAGCTGCGGATCTGCGAGAGGATGGAACTGATGGAGTCGCTCATACGGGGATGTCCATGCCGGGGCGGCTACCCGGGATGGATGCAAGCGGTGTGCCGAAAACCGGCGGGTGCCGATCGGCTACCCGGAAGGACGGGCGAACGCATGGCCGCATCGAACGACACGAAGCGTCGCCCGGACCCTCATCCGCCCCTTCGGGGCACCTTCTCCCGGGGGAGAAGGGAAGCGCGCGCCGTGCGGGGGCAGGCGGAGGCGTCGGCTTCCCGACGCAGCCCGGCCGCGGTCTTCGCCCACCTGGTGACGGCCGATTGACGCGCCGTGCCGGCTCGGGTCCTGGACCGGATCAGCAGGATGCAACCCTGGTGCCGGTCCCGGCGGCCGCTGCGCTCAGTCCGGCAGCCAGGCCGCGCGCCAGGCCTGCAGGTTGGCGCCTTCCAGCATCCAGTCGCGGCGCACCGCCGCGTGCAGCGCGTCGCCGGCCGCAGCCCGGGCGGGGGCATCGGCCAGGTGCATGCGGATCGCATTGACCCAGTCGCGGAAGCGGTTCTTGACCAGGGTCGCCGGCAACCCGTGCTGGTAGGGCGGCAGGTCGCTGGCCACCACCGGGTAGCCGCAGGCGCCGTATTCGAGCAGGCGCAGATTGCTCTTGCAGCGGTTGAACAGGTTGTCTTCCAGCGGCGCCAGCGCCAGGTCCAGGCGCAGCGCGGCCAGGGCCTGCGGATAGCGTTCGAAGTCCACGCCCGGGTGCACTTCGGCCACATGCGGACGCAGCCGCTCCGGGCACATGCCCATGAACACCCAGTGCACCTCGCCGGCCAGCGCCTGCACCACGTCGGCGATCAGTTCCAGGTCGCCGGTGTGGCTGGCGCCGCCGGCCCAGCCGACCCGCGGTTTGGCGCCGGCGCTGGTCCTGGTCGGCGCGGGCAGATCGCCCCACATGCGCGGATCCAGCCGGTTGTGGACCACGCGGATGTCGGCATGCAGGCCGGCGAGCGCCTCGGCCAGGGTCGGGGTCGACACCACCACCCGGTCCGCCAGCGCCGCGGCCCGGCGCAGCGAGCGCAGCACGTCCTTGGGCATCTGCTCGCGATGCACGCTCTTCAACGGCAGGTTGGGCAGGTAGTCGTCGAGTTCGTAGACCTTGAACGCGGTGGAGAAGCGGCGCATGCGCTCCATCTTGGCCAGTTCGACGTCGCCGACCCGGCGTTGCACCACCACCGCATCGGGGGCGATGCGCTCCATCTCCACCGGGTCGAGCAGGCGCGCGTAGTAGACGCCGTCGATCTGCCCGGCCTCGGCCAGTGCCTGGAACGGCTGGATCACCCGATAGTGGCCGCTGCCGAACGCGTCGCCGGGATGCGCCAGGATCCGCGGCAGCGGCTTCCACGCCAGCGGCTGCCAGGAGAACTCGGATTCGCCGAGCTTGAAGCCGCCCGACTGCTCCAGGCCCAGGCTCGGCGAGTAGGCTGGATCGTGCGCCATGACCGGCAGCCAGCGTTGCAGCAGCGCATCGTCCGCGCTTTGCGGCCGTGGCGGCGCGGGGGGCTGCAGCAGCAGCGCTTCCGGTGTCCAGAGCGTCCATTCGCCCAGCGCGGCGGCGCGCAGGCACAGGTCCACGTCGGCGCCGCCGTCGCCGAACCCGCCCGCATCGAAGCCGGACAAGCGTTCGAACAGGTCGCGCCGCACCAGCATGCAGCGCTCGGACACGGCGCTGTAGCGGTGCGCCACCTGCAGCCGGCCCATGTAGCCGGCGTGCGCCATCGGCTCGCCGGCGAAGGCGTGGCCGGCGCCGGGCAACAGCCCGGGCAGCAGACCCGCGTGGGTGATGGTGGCGTCCGCGGACACGCCCTTGGCGCCGACGATGCCGACCTCCGGGCGCTGCGCATGGTTCATCAGTTCGTGCAGCCAGCGGCCCTGGACCACGGCGCTGTCGGCGTCCAGGAACAGCAGGTAGTCGCCATGCGCCTGGGTCGCGGCCAGGTTGCGCGCCTCGGCCTGGGCCACGCGCTGCTCCAATGCGAACACGCGGATGCGGCCGTTGCCCAGTTCGGCCACCGCCTGCAGCCATGCGCCGACTGCCGGCGCGTCGCTGGCGTTGTCGACCAGCAGCAGTTCGTAGGCCGGGTAGGCGGTGGTCTCGAGCAGACCGACCACCAGGCGCTGCAGGGCCGGCAGATTGTCCTGGGCGATGGTCACGATCGAGACCGGCGCCTGCTGCGCATGGCCATAGTCGATGCGATGCAGCCCTCCAGGCAGCGCGTCGATCCTGGCGTCGGCATAGCCGCGTGCCCGCAGATGGCTGGCGACGGCGCGCTGGCGCGCCTCGGCGCCCGCGGCGGCGTCGGCCGGCGCCGCGATCAGCAGCGGCTCGGGCAGATGTCCCAGGCTGGCGCCGGCATCGCGCTGGAACAGGCGCAGGATCAGCTCCAGTTCCAGCGCGCCGTCGTGATCGGGATCGAACCCGCCCAGCTCCTGCACCAGGGCGCGGCGGAACACCCAGTGCCCGGCGGTCGCCAGCGGATTGCCCAGCAGCAGGTCCAGATCCGGATCCGGGCGCAGCACCGGAGCCAGCGTCTGGGCGTCCAGCGCCAGCCATTCGTCGGCATACAGCGCGCTGCAGTGCGGCTGCTGCGCCAGCTCCAGCACCAAGCGCAGCAGGCCGCCCGCGCAGAAAACGGTGCCTGCGCGGGCGCACAGGAACCAGTCAGAGTGGTCGAGTTCGGCCAGCGCGGCGTTGCGGTCGGCGGCCTCGTCGGCGGACGCCAGCGGCAGATGCCGGACCCGCGGATCCGGCCACGGCGTGGCCGTCGCGGCGCCGAGCACGGCCACGCTCAGCGTCGCGAAGGCGGCGCCGTCGAGCAGCAGGCTGTGCAGGCTGGCTTGCAGCGTGGCCGCATCCGCGTTGCGCGCGTCCAGCATTACCGCCAGCCGCGCACCGCCGCCCAGTTCCGCCAGGCGCGCGTCGAACAGGGCGCGCTTGGCCGGCGGCAGCTGGCGCTGCGCCTGCCAGTCACGCAGCGCCAGCTGGGCGCGGCCGCGCGCATACGCGGCCTGGATCGCCTGCAGCAGATCGACCGGTTCGGCGCGGCCTCCGTCCAGCGGGGTCACATGGACCAGGCGCACGTCGCCGTCGCCGCGGTACCAGCCCATGGCGCGCACGCCGCGGCGGAAATCGTCGTGGCCCTGGTCGCCGATCCCCGGCTGGTCGCGGCCGGCCTGGCTGTATTGGTCCCGCGTCACCCGGAAGCGGGTCAGTGGCCTGGCCAGCAGGGCGAGGTTGCCGCGATGCAGGAGCTTGGCGTACAGCGCCAGGTCGCCGACCCAGTGGATCACCTTGCCGTCCAGCATCATCAGCTGGTCGCCGATCTCCAGCAGATCCCGGCGCCGGCACAGCACGCAGCTGGGCTCGCCGATGAAGTTGATGGTGTGGTCGGCGAGGAAGGACAGCAGCTCCGGGCCGTCGAGCAGCACGTCGCCGGCGAACGGGAAGCTGGTGGCGTGGATGTCCGGCAGCGGCGCGTCGTCGCCGTCGATGCGCTGCCGGCGCGAGGAGGCCAGCACCACCCCGGCCGCGGCTTGCATGGCCTGCACCAGGGCGGCGATGCACTCAGGTTCCAGTAAATCGTCGTCGTGCAGGAACTTGACGTATTCGCCCTGCGCCAGGGCGATGGCCTTGATCTTGCTGCCGAGTTCGCCCAGGCGGATGGGGTTGCGCTGGTAGCGGATCGGGAAGCGCGCGTCGGCGCGCTTGCGCTCCACCGCAGCAGCGATGCTGCCATCGGGGTTGTCGTCGCAGATCACCAGTTCCAGCGCCGTATAGGTCTGGCCCAGCACGCTGTCCAGCGTCCGCTCGAAATAGCGGAACTTGTAGGCCGGCATGACGATGCTGACCAGGGCGGGGGAACTCATGCAGGATTGACCGTGTTCGGGGTGGGAAAGTACATCCACTGCATTGTCAGTGGTTTCGGCACCATTCGGAGACGGGGATGACGGCGCCGATCCGCTACCGGATGCAACATGCGTGCCGGGCCGTGGCCCGGCCGGACTTCGTTGGGTTTGGCCGAGCATGCCGTGCCCAGTCGAGGCCGCTGTCGACCAATGGCGTGATTGACCCTCTGGCACTCCGGTTCCAGCACGTCGTCGTGCAAGGACTTGACATATTCGCCCTGCGCCAAGCCAATGCCTCTAATAGTGCCGCCGGGCTCGCCCAGGCGGCTGGGGTTGCGCTGGTAGCGGATCGGGAAGCGAGCGTCAGCGCGCTTGCGCTCCACTGCCGCGGCGAGGGTGCCGTCCGGGTTGCTGTCGCAGATCACCACTTGATGAACCGTGTGGGGGAGGGATGTGGTGGACGTCGGCGGAAAGGCGGCAGCGTCGCCCATTGAGGCAATTTTTGAGCCAAAATGCTCAGTGCGCGCCTTCTCCAGCCAGCGCTCGCACACCTGCTCGTCGGACAGGTCGTAGGTGTGCTTGAGGTACAGCAGCCCGGCCATCAACCGGATCGGAGGGGCGGGGCGACCGCCACATACCGGATCGGCCGGCAGGCTGGCGGCAAGCACCTGCTCCAGTGCCGGCCGCGGCATCTTCCCGGACAATTGCGCCAGCGGATGGCACAGGTCGATCTGGTTCTCCAGGCGAGAACGGAACAGGTCTCGACGGGATGGCCCTCGGCGGCAGGACGGCGTGTACGCATGCTCGAAAATCGCAAGAAACTAACGCCCAAAGTAGCCAAGTCTGGAAATCCAGGCACGCCTCCAGCTAGGCAAAAGCCTTGATCCAAGTGGCTCTCGGGAGTTCTTCAGGACCTACTATTGATGATGTGCCTAAAAGCAATATAGGACCATTGCATCAGGCCACAGCCGATTATGCTGCCGGAAACCAAGCTTATAATCCTTATCCGTTTCGGTAACGAAATTCGTTAGCGTCAATAAGTCCTCAGGCTTATGATAAATTGAAATCGCCATTTGGGGCCGGTTTTTCTCGATTGTTTCCCGTGCGCCATGCAATGCCTTGAGTTCGGATCCTTCGATCTCTAGTTTAATGAATGTTGCGGTCCTTTCTGTGGCGTCGTCAATGCTTGTGACTGGCACAGTCATCGATACATCCTCTTCGCGTGATTTTTCATATATGTGGCCAATGATGTTCGATTCTATCAGATGAGCGGACTGGGGTTGAACGAGGCTGGACATTTTGAAATCTGGAACACCTTGTCCTGGGTTGAATTTCAATGTTGTGTTGCTATCCCACAACCCCTTCTCGTGCAAAGTGATAGCGGGCGCCAATGGCTTTAGATATTGGTCTTGCAGTGTATTAAGACGTGAGCGAATTAAATTGTTACTATGGCTTGATGGTTCGAAGGAGTGAATTCTCTTGAACTGACCTTTACATGCACGCAAAAAAACTTCGATGGTGTCGCCGTTGAAGGCACCGCCATCAACATAAACTTCGCGATCATTAAATTTAAAGAATTGGCGGTTGGTGGCATATGAATTTAGATTGAAATTCTCCTTGCCGAAACCGACGGCGCATGCTTCAAGATAAAATGGATTCGAGGTTAATCTATAAAGCAGAATGCACAGCCATGAAATGCGTGAATAGTCATCAACAAAATTTTTGGTAAAACCTACCAGGTGGTCAACATTTTTAATGACATCACTGAAAAATTCGTAACCATACCAGAAAAAGCAACCGACCTCCCCGCTATGATCAATATTGCATGTGTCTAATAAATGCAAAAACTGCAGGGGGAGTAGTGTTGGTAAATTCCACTGATTGGCTATTTTGGTGAAATGCTGAAAAGCCCTTCCACCTGGGGTCAAAACGCAAGACACCACATCGGCTTGGCCAGCCGCCAATTCGACCCAAGTGTCCGAGCTGATGAGGGGTATTCCAAATATGTGACTTTGACGCTCACGCAGGAAGTCGTCAACAATGGCAATAACATTGGCTGACTTTGCCAGCACTCGAATCTCGGCTCGGCAAACTGATCCGCAAACTATGAATTTCTGATTTTTAAGAAAATCCAGAGGCGTCTGATCGAGCCATACAGGGAAAAGCCCATTTGGTTGCATAAGCGAATCACGCAATTCAAAGACATCCCTGGTGAGCTGTTGTTGAGACAAAAATGGGTACATAAATATAAGTCCTTTCAAAAGTAGCGGATTGACCCTAACTCTCGAAGCCTAAGGGGTGGAGGTAATTAAGCGACCAATTTCTATGGGTTGCCGCGGTAGTGTCTGATGGCGTGCATGGTAGGCGACGAGCAGGCTTTCGGTGAATGGTGAACGTATGCTGGGGCATCCGACTGCATGTCGTGCCTGCGGCCAGCCTAGGGTGGCGTTCGTCGCGAATTAATTTCTTCCGTCCCAGAGGTTTTCAAGCTCGCGCAGGCGCTAGCGGAAATCGACATCGCCCTACTCGTCACCGCCCAGACGGTCCCGGATGTTGCTTCGGCTGTGATCAGTCATCAATCCAGTCATTTCTGTGGCGGGTAGTCAATAGAAATACAGGCATGTATCCCAACGATAGTGCGTGTGATGGCGCAGGCCCATCTTGTAATCCGGGTTCAAAGAAAGCGCCAAATCGCTGAGATCCAGCAAGTCGGTGGACCTGTGATAGGCAGAGATTGCCATCTTGGGCTTGCATAGCTTGATCGTCTTTCCCGCACCCCTCATGGCCCCCAGTTCCGACCCTTCGATGTCCATCTTGATGAACGTGGGCGCGTCGTCGACGATGCTGTCGATAGGACGCACGTCGATCATGTCTGTGGGCTCGCAATCGTCATCCGAGGAGCTGATGAAGCCGCCGTGCCCACCTTGGTGCTTGAATGGAACCCTGGTTTCTGTCTCGCCCACGCCGCAGCCATGTAGGCTGATTTTGGATCCTAGAGGCGTGCCTTCGTAGCGGCGCAACAGATTATTCAGTGTGTCTATATTGATGCGATCAGGTTCGATCATCCATGAGCGCGAGAATTGGCCTTTGGTGACGCCAATAAGGCCGCTGAGGGATTCGCCGATGGAGGCGCCGCAATCCACCATCTTTTCCGAATCGCTGAATCGCAGCAGGCCGGAGCGGAAGTACAGGGTGTTATAGGGGCGTTCAAATTCGTGGTGGTACTCCGGATCGCAGGTTAGATGAAAGTTCAGGACGGAAAACAGGGTTTTTGCGGAGTAGTCATCGAAAAAACGTTTTGCCAGACGCTGGTATCTGGCAACGTTGCGCACGATTTCCTGTCCCCAATCGTCCACCCTGTAATCAACCCGCCCCTGCAAGCCGAAGGCGCGAATGGTCTGTTCAAAATTGAGATGGGGAATGCTGTGTTGCCGGCATACTTGATCAAAAAAACGCTTGGGGCCATCACTTCCACAGCTGTTGAAGGCGATGATGTCTCCGGATCTAGCCAGTTCTACGAATTTTTTCGTAGAGATGATGGGTGTTTCGTGATACAGGGCGCCGGAGTGACACTGGGTGTCGTCCACGGAGGCGATTACATTGCAAGGCAGATCCTCTTTCAGGTCCAGCAAGTACCCGCCAAAGCCTCTAGTTCCGAGGATGATCATCTTGGTGTCGTCGCCATGCTTGGCAATGAGACGGCGCACGTCCTCGCGAACGCCGAACATCGGGTCGTCAGCCAGGCCCTGGGCGGCCAGCAGAAAATTCTCTTCCATTGACTGGGGGTCGATGTTTATTTTGGTTTGGATACTATTTTGCATGATTGGCCCCTGAGTCATGTTCTATGATTTTGAAAGAAACTCGCCCGGCTCCTGCGTTACTGCATTGTCGCGGCGGTACACGACCTCGATCCAGTCGGTGCGCAGGCTCTTGGGGTTCTTCGACAGTTTGGCGATGTCCCACAGCGAGAAGCCCGCAGCGTGCATCAGGTTGACCACCTCGACGAAACTGCTGGTCTTGCCGTAGAAGTCGTAAAGTCCGATCTCGATCACCGCGCAATCGGTGTGCCGCAGCATCCGCGTGCAGCCTTGCAGTACCTGGCTTTCGTAGCCTTGCACGTCGATCTTGAGGATATGCACGTGGTCGATGCCCAGTTCGGCGCAGGCCAGATCAAGCGAGGTCTTGCGGACCTCGATCGCCTCGTTGGCCGCGTTTCGGGCGTAGCCCAGCGAATCGCGCGATTGCGGGTCGATCGGCAGCAAGCCTCCCAGATGGGAGATGCCTTGCCGGTAGTAGCGGCACTGCTCTTTCTTCTCGCCCAGCGCCACCTGCACCGCGACAGTGCCGAACTGCGTGGATACTTTTTCCAGCTCGGCGAAGTTATGCGGATCTGGCTCGAAAGAATACAGGTGGCACTGCGGATAGATCGCTTTGAAGAAACGGATCGATTCGCCACGATGCGCACCGACGTCAAGCACGACGGGCGTTTGCGTGCCGAGCAGACGATCGAAGAACGCGCGTGGCGAATAGGCGAGGGCGTGCTCGGCGTTTCTGGCGTCTGCAGAACCGCAGGCGGGAGAGTGCGGGTTGGTCGGATGGTCGGACGTAGCGCTCATGATTGCGCTTCCGGCACGTCGCTGTGCTGCCGGGCGCGCAGCGCCTGCTCCACGCGCAGCACGTCGGCCGGCGTATCCACCGCGATCGATTGGTCGCTCATCTGCACCATCCTGACCTCGAAACCCAGCTCCAGGAAGCGCAGGATCTCGATGTCCTCGATCTCTTCCAATGCGGTCTTGCGGGTGACGGCGGCGAACGCCTGCAGCGCCTGCCTGGGAAAGGCGTAGGCGCAGACCTGACGCCAGGCGCGGTGGAACTCGCCTTGTTTGGTGATCGGAATCGAGGCGCGCGACATGTACAGCAAACGACCGTCGGGGCGGACCGCCACCTTGGGAATGCTGGGATTGCGGAAGTCCTCAATGCTGGCGATTGGGCAATAGCCGTTGATGACCGCATCCGGCGCCGTCGCCGCCGCGTCGATCAGCAACCGCAGGTCGTCGGGATTGAACAGCGGGTCGTCGCCCTGCACGTTGATGTAGGTGTCTGCCTCCACCCGCCGCGCGACCTCGGCAACGCGGTCGGTGCCGGTCAGGCAATCGCTGGAGGTCATCAGCGTGCGGATCCCGGCCAGCTCGCAAGCGGTGCGGATCATGTCACAGTCGGTGGCGACCACGATCCGCTCGGCTGGCGCGGCCTGCGCGCATTGGCGATAGGTCCGCACGATCATGGGAATGCCGCCGAGCTCGAGCAGCGGCTTGCCAGGCAGGCGCGAGGAATCGCGGCGCGCGGGAATGACGATGGCGTAGTTCATGAAAATCTTCCTTGCATCCGAAAGTCTTGGGTGCAGCGCTCAACCGGCGCGGCCTTGCCAGTAGTCGGTCGAATTGATCTGCAGTCTGCTGACCGCATCCGCCCGTTCCAGTGCCGCATCGCCCTCGCTGATCAAGCGGTTCCAGCTTTCCATCGAGAACGAGTAGCCGGTATCGCGCTGCACGTTGAACAACGGCACGAATTTCAGCGAGGACCAGCTCAGATGCGGTTCCAGCGCAAGCAGGCGCGATTGGGCGAACCGGTATCCGTCAACCAGCGTTTCCGTGGCGAAACCCAGGCGCCGCGCGTAGTCCCGCCACAGCGAGGACTCGAAGGTGTACTGGCTCAGTTCCTGGAAGTGACGATGCGGCGCCAGCTCCAGCATCGGCGACAGTTCGTCGTCGGCGAAGCTTGGCGGCCGCGGGTCTTCCGCCATCGACCACAGCGCCAGCATGTCCTCGGTCCTGGCCAGCATCGCCTTTTCAGAGAAATGGAACGGCATGTGCTGCCACGACGCCGCCAGTGAGACCGCGATCTTTCCGCGGTTGCGCGTGCCGCGGAAGTACGCGTCGATGGCCTGGTGGATCGACCCGTGCAGGATGTTGTCGCTGCGGCAGCGCACCGCGAAGGCGATGCCCTTTTGCGCCAAATGCTCGGCTCCGAGACGTGCCGAGCGCAGCACCGCGTTGCGATAGTGCAGGCCGAGGTTGTCCGGTTGGGGTACGAGGATCAATTCGTCCAGCCACGGACGGCAGCGGTCCAGCAGTTCGCCGGATTGATGCTCCCAGGTCACCATGCACTGGTAGGCGGTCGGGTAGTGCAGGCGGTTCCAGGCCAGTAACAGGGGGGTGAAGTCGAATGCCAGTCCCTGCACGAAGATGCCGGTCTTCGGAACCTGCAGGCTGCGCGACAGGCGCAGGTCCGGCAGCAGGTTCGAGACGTCCTGCAGTTCTTCAAGCAGGGCGACGTCGGCGTCGTTGCAGTCCACGGCCCGCACGGTGCGCCAGTTGCCATGCAACCTGTGGATCTGGTTCATCACTTCGGGGTAGTGGTTGGAAAAGATCACGATCAGCACATCGTCGACCGACTCTTCTTCCAGCGCGGCTGGCGGGCGCACCGCGACGCCGTGCACGGTGGTTCCCTGGTTCTCGCTGCGTGGACAGATCGTGTACTGCATGTCCAATTGACCGCTGACGCTAGGATAGAAATCGCGGAAGAACTGCCCCGCGCCCCAGCCGATCAGCTTGGTCCTGGCCGGATCCAGTCCCGGATATTTGATGCGGGCTCGTGCGATGGAGCCGGTGGTTAAGGCCATGGTGATGGTTCCTTGGTGGCTTCGCCGTCGAGCAGATCCTGTTCACTGTAATGGCGGGTCAGAATGTTCATCTGGCGCTGAGCCCGGGATATGAATGCCGCGCGGCATCAGCGCGTTGCATCCACAACGATTCGGTGGCGTGTCGGGCAGCACCCCCGGCAACAGCCATGCGCAGTGTCGTCCGATTGTTGCCTTGCTTCGCGCGATGCTGCCGCTGCCCTGGTGCTGCCTTGGTCGATCTCCATGCCGCGCCCGAGATGGATGCCAGCATGCAGGGCGCGCGGGCACCTGCACGCACATCCTGTTCGGCGATCACCTGCTGCCCCAGCCAGCTGCCTGGACCGATGTGGATGCCGGACGCCCGCAGCTGGGCCGATAAACGCGTTGCCCATCAGACGCAGGTCGGCATCGAAGTGCGCGTGCGGCCAGACCAGATCGGCACAAGTGGTCGGTGCCGATCAGGTTCTGGTCGAGGGCGCGATCTTTCTCTCCGCTTTTCAGCGCGTGGGCTTTTCGTGCGGCTCCCTTGAAGTCAAAGGCCATAGACATGGATGGGCTCGTCATAGCGGGTGTCGTACACCGTGCGGCTGGGCACGTCCCGGTCATACAGGCGTGGCCAGCCCAGTTCGCAGTGGCGGCCGATCCGGACGCCAGGGCCGACCACCGCTCCCATGCGCAAGATGGCGTGCGCGCCGATTTCCGCGCCGTGGCCGATGCTTACGCCGATGTCGCACCAACATGAGGGGCGCAGATGCGCGCCAGCGCCGATCTTGACCCCGCTATGCAGCACGGTGTTGTAGTCGATACGGCTGCCCGCGCCGACCACCACGCCGTCGCCGATGAAGCAGTTGCGGCCGATCACCGCATCGGCAGCAACCACGGCCGACGTGCTGACGAAAGGCTCCAGGCTAAAGCCGCGCTCCATCGCCAGTTGCATCAGCTCCATGCGCTTGAAGTTGCCGAAGCGTTCGTCGTAGGCGATGAACAGCCTGTCCGCAGCCGGGTCAAGGCCATCCAGTGCGTCCGGGTCGAAGCCGTAGTCGGCGCGTAGCGAAACCTCGACCTTGCGCACCTCGGCCTGCGGCTCGGCCTGCCTCCAGGCATTGAAAACCTGATTCAGGCAGATGCCGGTTCCGATGACGCATCTAGAGGCCATGTTCTGTCTCCATCAGTGTTGCGTACCAGCGCTCCACCAAGCGGTTGGTGAACTCGTAGACCCCCTGGGTCGGCATCGGTGCGTCCATGTGCAGCGCTGATTGCACATGTTCCATGATCTCCACGTCCTCGCCTGTCACCAGCCGGCTGCCATGCATGTGCGAGAGCAGGTTCCAGCTGGAAAAGGCATAAGGCTTCTTCTTGCGCGTGGTGAACCAATAGATTTCCAGATCGGTCCTGTCCGGGGCCACGGGGATGTGATGTTCCAGAGTGAAGGAATAGCCGCCGTTGGGGCAGGCGATATGCATGTTGGGAAACGCCAGCCAGTTGAAATAGGCGTCCTGTTTCCCCCAGCGCTCGACCATGTCATGGAATGGCAGAGGCTTGGGCTCGGTGATCGGCGCGTCAGCGCCGGCCGAGCTGAAGCGGCGCATCTCCGCGCGTAGCCCGGCGGGGCTGGTATCGGCCAGGGGACGGAGGCCTTCGGCCGCCAGTTCAGTATCGACGTAGGGGATGAAGTCGAATTCCCGGGCGAGGCTCTTGGGATGGACAAAGCGCGGGTGATTGGCGTCGCGAAGGTTCTCGTACGCCAGCTTCCAGTTGAACTTGCAGTGCCAGGTGGTCACCATCACCTCGCCGTCGTACAGGTTGGAGCTGCTTTCCAACATGGAGATGAAGTGCGCGGGGAACTGCTCCTCGATCGGCATCGGGTCACTGTCCAGGTTGACGAACAGCACGTTGCCGATCGCGTGCAGGGCGAACTCCCGCAGCCGGAGTTTCTGCTGTTCGGCCTGGCTTATGCGATACAGGGCACGACATTCGGGGATGTTCTTGATCGCGCCGTCCTGGTCGTAGCTCCAAGCGTGGTAGGGGCATACCAGCGGACGTCGTCCGGTGGGCGCGGTCTGGAGCGGCGCGCTGCGGTGCAGACACACGTTCTCGAATGCGCGCAACTGGCCGTTGAAATTCTGGATGACGACCGGGATGCCGGCGATCTTGCGGGTGATGAAGCTGTTGTTCTCCGTCAGCAGGGTCTTCAGACCGGCGAAAAGCCAAACCTTGCGAAAGATCTTTTCCTGCTCGCGGGAAAAAATCTCCGGCGACAGGTAGTACCTGGGGTGCATTCGCGAGCGCATGAATAACTGCCTTGTCAAATGTCTTTCTGGAACACGATGCGGGCAGGGTTGCCGAACACACTGGCGCCGGCTGGTACGTCTTTCATGACCACCGCGCCGGCCCCGATGACTGCGCCGTCACCAACCTTGACGCCTGGCATCAGGGTGGCACGCGGATGTACGGTGACGAAGTTGCCAATCTGGACGCCGCCGCCCATGAAGGCCATTGCGCCAACGTGCACGTAGTCGCCGATGCTTACGTCGTGCCCGAGCATGCTCTGGGCGTGGATGGTGACGAAGTCGCCGATGCGCACGTCCGGCCCGGACTGGACCAGCAGGCCAAAGAAGCAGCCCTGGCCGAAGTGCACCCGCCGACCCAGGCGGACGTCGGTAAGGATGGGAATGAACCGCCCGCCTTTCTCGAGGATCGGCAGAGCGTAGCGGTGGCGGTCGTAGGGGTTGCCCATCGCACAGACGAATACATCGTCAGGCTGTGGCAGGTAACTCATCGGATCGCCAATGATCGGCGTGTCGACGTCATAGCGGTCGAGGATATCGGCGCGGCTGTCCAGGAACCCGCCGATCAGCCAGTCCTTGCCATGCCCGACGTCGTCATGCATTTGCTCCAGGACTTCGCGGCCCCAGCCGCCGGCGCCGATAATGAGTGCCCGTTCCATCACAGCACCGCCCCGCCGTCCATGACCAGGCTGGTGCCGGTGACCCAGCGGCTGGCGTCGGACAGCAAATAGACCGCAGCGTTGGCGACATCTTGCGGTGTACCCAGACCCAATGGATGGCGCGCGCGTTGCTGCTTCAGTGGTTCGTTATGCTCGTTGTCCTCGCCCCAAAGGCGCGGGGTGGGCACGACCGATGGCGAAATCCCGTTGACTCTCATGCGGTGCCTCGCCTGTTCCAGCGCCAAGCAGCGGATAATGCCCAGCAGGCCGGACTTCATTGCCGAGTATGGCCCCACGCCGCGTGTGCCAATGTGCGCCGAGGTGGATAGCATGAACACGATGGAGCCTTGCGCGGTGATGGCATTGGCCTGCAGCAGACGCTGGGTCAGCATGACCGGGGCCAGGAAATGAACCTCGTATATGCGCGTCATCAGCTCTTCTTTCAGCTGGCGGATCGGTGACAGCATCTGTCCGCCGAAGCAATGCACCACGCCGTCGATGCGCTGGCTGGCTTGCACCAGGCGCTCCCGGTCCTCCGCAACAGTCAGGTCGGCCTGCACCTGCACATGCCCGTCTCCTGCCAGCTGCGCATGGGTGGTCTGGAGACGCGCGGCATCGCGACCGCTGACGATCAGTCGCGCGCCGCGCCGTGCGCAGGTGAGTGCGATTTCCTGGCCAATGCCGGACGACGCGCCGGTGACCAGGATGGTCTTGCCCTCTAGGGAAAAGGCTTTGCGAGTCGGATTGCTCATGCGTAGATGTCCATCGGCACGGTCAGACCACCGTCAACGACGAAGTAGTTGCGGGTGACCCAGCGACTGGCGTCGGACAGGTAGAACACTGCCGCATAAGCCACGTCTTCCGGTTCGCCCAGTCCAAGCGGAGTCAGCTTCGCGTGCTCGTCGATGTTGCCGCCACTTTGGTTGAGCCCGTCGAGCATTGGGGTGCGCACATAACCGGGCGCGATGCAGTTGGCGCGGATACCCTGCTTGGCCACTTCCAGCGCCAGCGTACGCATTGCGCCGAGCAGGGCTGCCTTGCTGGCAGAGTAGGCGGCAGTGGCGACAGGACCGACGTGCGAGCCCACGGCGGAGATGAATAGGATCGAGCCGTTGGCGTTGATGCGTTTCTTCGCCAGCAGGCCGCGCGTCAGCAGCAGTGGCGCATAGACATTGCTGGCGAAGGTTTCGTCCAGATGCGCTCGGTTCATTAGCCGGAACGGCGCCAGCCGGGCGATTCCGGCCGCGTGCGCGACGCCATCCAGGAGACCGACCGAAGCCACGAGATGGTCGATGTCCTCCTGCTTGTCCAGGTTGGCGATCACCTGCTCATGCCCTGTGCCTTCAAGTGTGGCGAAGGTCTCGGCCAGGCGGCCTTCGTCGCGGCCGCTGATGACCAACTGTGCGCCGATCTGCGCGCAGCTCAGCGCGATCTGCCGTCCGATGCCTGACGATGCACCGGTGACCAGAATGCGTTTGCCCTGCAACGAGAATGGGTCGTTCGGATCGATGGCTGCACTCACGACTCGATCAACTCCGGAAACACCGCGCCCTCGATATCAATCAGGCAGGTACCCCACGACAGGCCGATGCCGAAGCCGCACAGCAGCACGCGCTTGCGGCCCGATTCCAGTTCCTTGTTGATGCGTGCGGTCATGGTGACCGGCAGCGAGGCGCCGCTGGTGTTGCCGAAGTCGCGCAGGGTCGAGGGCACCTTCTCCACCGGCAGGCTGAGCTTCTTGCGGATGGTCTCGTTGATCATCCGGTTGGCCTGGTGGAACACGAAGTAGTCGATGTCGTCCTTGCCCACGCCCGCGTAATTGATCAACTTTTCCACTGCCGGTGGCACGCGCTGAGTCGAGAAGCTCAGCACCGCGGGCCCATCAAGCTGTAGGTCAATCGCCTGGTGCCAACGATCCTTCTCGTTCTCACGATAGGGAATCAGGTGTTGAACGCCGACCGGCTCGCGCTGTCCGCCGACCGGCAGGATGATCGCCTTGTAGCCGCTGCCGTCGCTGTTGAGGTCGAAATACATCGGCGCGGCGTCGGCGCTGAATTCCAGCGCGGTGGCGGTGCCGGAATCGGAGAAGATCGGGTCCTCCAGGTTGGCGCTGCGGTCGCCCACCAGCAGCAGGCCCTTCTTGACCCCGCCGGCGGCGATCATCGAGCCCAGCAGGTTGATGCCGAACGGATAGGCCGAGCAGCCCAGGTTGACATCGAAGGCGACGGTGGCATGCGACAGGCCCAGCCGGTCCTGCAGGATGATCGCGGTCGCCGGGATCGGATAGTCCGGCGACTGGGTGACCACGATCAGCGCATCGATTTCCTCGCGCTGCCATTGCAGCCGTTCGATCAATACCTGCGCCGCGTCGAACGCCAGGTCGGAAAAACACTGCCACTCCTGCGCCATGCGCCGGGTCTCGATGCCGATGTTGCGCACCAGCCGCTCGCGCTCGGAACGGATCTGCGGCCGGCAATCGGTCAGGTTGGAGACGACGCGCTTGGGCACGCAGGTCGCCATGCCGGCGAAGCGCACGTTGTGCAGCGTGGAAGTCGGCATGCTACGCCTCGGTCAGCTGGTAGAGGTCGCCCACGGTGACGGCGGCGGCCAGGTGCTCGCCGGTGATGGTTTTGCCGTACTCCATGTCGAACATCACGATCACGCCGAGCGCGGCGAGCGAATCCCATTCGGGAAGCTCGCGCAGCACGGTGTCCGTCGTCACCTCGACCGGTGTCTGGAAATCGGTCGCCGACAGGAAATTCTCGATAAACGTTGCTTGGCTCATTCTTGTTCCACGGAGTGGGCGGAGGAAGGGAGGGTCGCGGCAGGGCGACCGATTTTTGCAGCGGTTGATGCGGCTGTACCGGCGCCGGCGATCAGGTCGGCGATGGTCTCCACGTCGCCGCCGCTCAGGCCGGGATAGATCGGCAGGCACAGCACCCGTTCGGACATCTGCCGGGCGACCGGCAAGCCGGCCGGCGCGGCCGAAGGCAGGCCGCGGTACATCGGGAAATCGCTGATCAGCGGATAGAAGTAGCGGCGCACCAGGATCTCATGCTCGCGCATCAGTTGATGCAGGCCGTCGCGGGTCAGCGGGAAGTCGTCCTCGATCAGGATCGGGAACGAGGCGTAGTTGGCCAGGTCCGGGGAACGCGGCGCCAGGCAACGTACGCCGGGGACCTGCGCCAGGCGTCGCCGGTAGTCGGCGTCGATCTCGCGGCGTTGCGCCAGCGCACGATCGATGTGCTGCAGTTGCAGCAGGCCGAAGGCGGCGTTCACCTCGCTCATCTTGCCGTTGATGCCGGTGGCCACCACCGTGGTCTCGTCGACGAAGCCGAAGTTCTTCAGCCGGCTGATGCGCTGGTAGGTCTTTTCGTCGGGGCAGACGATGGCGCCGCCCTCGAAGGTGTTGAACACCTTGGTGGCGTGGAAGCTGAGCACGCTGAGGTCGCCGTGGCGCAGGATCGAGCCGCCGTCGTCCCTGACCCCGAAGGCATGCGCGGCGTCGTAGATGACCTTGAGGTTGTAGGTGTCGGCGATGCGCTCGATCGCGGCGGTGTCGCACGGCGTGCCGTAGCAGTGCACCGGCATGATCGCGGTGGTCTGCGGGGTGATCGCGGCCTCGATCTTCTGCGGGTCCAGGTTCAGCGTGACCGGATCGATGTCGACGAACACCGGCTTGATCCCTTTCCACAGCAGCGAGTGCGCGGTGGCCACGAACGAGTAGGGCGTGGTGATCACCTCGCCGGTGACGCGCAGTGCCTGCAGCGCGGTGAGCAGGGCCAGCGTGCCGTTGGTCAGCAACGCCAGATGCCCGACGCCCAGGTACTCCGCCAGCGCCTTTTCCAGCGCCCGATGCATGTCGCCGCCATTGGTCAGGATGCGGCTGCTCCAGATCTTCTCCAGGTACGGCACGAACTCGTCCAGGGGAGGCAGCAGCGGACTGGTGACGGGAATGGGCATGGTGGCCTGCGTGGGTACGTGTGGAGAATCCGCGGCGCGGATCGTGGCGACGGGGTTCCTGTTCTGAAAGCAAGCCATATGCCAACAGACGTGTCCACTGCTTCCGCGTTTGCTTGCCAGAAGCGCGCGACGATCCCCATCGTTCGCGACACAGCCGCAGCGGGCCGGCCGGACGCACGTCCGGAAAGCATGCGATGCGTAGAGGGGGAGGGTACTTCAGTTTCGAACCGCGGTCGTTCCGTAGCGCAGCACGCGCGCGACGACGCGGATCTGCTCGCGACGCGCGCTCAGCCTGCCAGTTCGGTCTGGTCGCGGTCGATGCCGTACTTGCGCAGTTTCTCCACCAGCGTGGTGCGACGCAGGCCCAGCAGCTGGGCCGCATGCGCGACCACGCCCTGGGTGCGCTCCAGCGCTTCGTTGATCAGCGCCAACTCGATGTTGGCCATGTGCCCGCGCAGGTCCAGGCCGCTCTCCGGCAGCGTCGATGCGGTCTGCGCGGCCGCTTCGGACGGATCGGAGAACGCCTTGGGACCGACGTGCAGGTCGACCACATTGGGCACGCGGCGCGGATCCGGTGCGGCGATCGGTGCCGGCGGCGCCGACACGTCGATCGAGGAGGCGAAGTCGCCGCGGTAGCGCGCCGGCAGGTCCTGCACCCGCACCAGGCCGCTGGGATGCAGCACCGCCAGGCGCTCGACCAGGTTGGTCAGCTCGCGCACGTTGCCCGGCCAGTCGTAGCCGCGCAGCGCTTGCAAGGCTTCTTCGGAGAAGCGCACTTCGCCACGCCCGGTGCGCGCCAGCTGCGCGGCGATGGTGTTGACCAGCGCCGGCAGGTCGTCGCTGCGCTCGCGCAGCGCCGGCATCTCGATCGGGAACACGTTGAGCCGGTAGAACAGGTCCTCGCGGAACTGGTTGCCGGCGATGCGCTCTTCCAGGTTGCGGTGGGTGGCGGCGATCACCCGCACGTTGCAGCGGATGGTGACGTTGCCGCCGACCCGCTCGAAACTGCGTTCCTGCAGCACGCGCAGCAGCTTGACCTGCATCGGCAGGCTCATGTCGCCGATCTCGTCGAGCAGCAGGGTGCCGCCCTCGGCCATCTCGAAGCGGCCCTTGCGCGCGGACAGCGCGCCGGTGAAGGAGCCTTTCTCGTGGCCGAACAGTTCGCTTTCCAGCAGATCCGGCGGGATCGCGCCGCAGTTGATCGCCACGAACGGGCCGTCGCGGCGCGGCGACTGCTGGTGGATCGCGCGCGCGACCACTTCCTTGCCGGTCCCGGACTCGCCCAGCACCAGCACGGTGGTGTCGAACGGGGCGACCTGGTCGATCAGCCGCCGCAGCCGCACCACCGCGGCGCTGTTGCCGGTCGGGCCGCTGTCCTGCACCGCGCCGGCCTGGTGCTCGGCGTCCAGGCGCTTGAGGCTGGCGCGGCGCAGCAGGGTTTCCAGCTGCGCGTGGCGCAGCGGCGCTTCCAGCTGCCACACGTTGGCTTCGTGCAGGCCGTGGCGCTGCGCGAACGCCTGCGCCTCACCGTTGAGCAGCAGCACCGGCGGCGGCAGCGGACTGCGCGCGACCCAGCCGAAGAACGCGTCGGCCTGGGCCTGGTCGTCGAGTCCGCCGACCAGGATCGCCATCCACTCGCTCTGCCGGTGGCGGCCGGGATTGACGTCGGCCACGTCGGTCACCCAACGCGGGTTGAGGTCCATGAATTCGAGCAGGCTTACCGTGCGTTCGGCGCGGACCGCGTCGTCATCGATCACCAGGATGCGCGATTCGCTCATGCCGGTACTCCCTCTGTGCGTAAGCCCTCCAGGATCGGCATCACTTCCTGGATGTAGGACAGCTTGCTGACGAAGTTGTCGGCACCGGCGCGCATGGCGTGCTCGCGGTGCTCGGCATCGTCGAAATGGCTGGCGATCACGATGTAGGGCGCCTGGTCCTGGGTCTTGATCAGGCGCGTGGCCTGCAGGCCGCCCATTTCGGGCATGGCCAGATCCATCAGCACCACCTGCGGGCGCAGCGACTCGGAGCGTTCGATCGCCTCCAGGCCGTTGGCGGCGCTGCCGATCACTTCCATCCAGTCGAGCTTGCGGAAGTGGCGCATCGCGGCGTTGATGAAGCCTTCGTGGTCGTCGACCAGAAGCACGGACAATTTGTTCATGTGTAGTGTTTCCTTAGCCCGCGCGGGCCAGCAGCGGTTTGGCGCGACGGCGTTCGCGGGCGGGGGCGATATCCAGTTGTTCACGGTACTTGGCCACGGTGCGCCTGGCCACGTTCACGCCCTGGCGCGACAACAGGCCGGCGATCGCCTCGTCGGCCAGCGGCCGCCCCGACGGCTCGGATTCGATCAGGCGCCGCACCATCGCGCGCACCGCCTGTCCCGAGACCGCGGCGCCTTCCAGGCGCACGGCGAAGAAATGCTTCAGTTCGAAGGTACCACGCGGCGTCTGCAGGTACTTGCCGGTGGTGATGCGCGACACGGTGGACTCGTGCATGCCGATCGCGTCGGCCACTTCCTTCAGGGTCAGCGGCGCCATCGCTTCCTCGCCCTTGACCAGGAACGCGGCCTGGCGTTCGACGATGGCGCGGGTGGTGCGCAGCAGGGTCTCGTAGCGCATCGACAGGCCGCGGGTCAGCCAGCGCGCCTCCTGCAGCATTTCGCGCAACGGCGCCGCCGCCTCGCCGGCCTCGGCCAGGGCGCGCTCGTGCATCGGATTGACGCTGACGCGGTGGGTGGTGGCCGGGTTCAGCGCCACCCGCCAGGTGCCGTCGCTGTGCCAGGCGACCACGTCGGGAATCACGTGGCCCAGGTTCTCCGGCAGCAGGCTGTCGCCGGGGCGCGGCTGCAGCGACAGGATCAGCCGCACCGCCTCGCGCACGTCGTCGGCTTCGGCGTCGAGCAGGCGCGCCAGCAGCGGGTAATCGTGGCTGGCGAGCAGATTCAGGTCGCCGGCGAGGATGCGCGCGGCCAGGTGGCGGCCGGCGACGCGGCCGGGCAGGGCGGCCAGCTGCACGCTCAGGCATTCGCGCAGGTCGCAGGCGGCCAGGCCGGCGGGGTCGCCGTGCAGCAGCCGCTGGCGGATCGCTTCCACCTGCGCGGCGGAACGGTCGAAGCGCGCACAGGCGAGCAGGGTCAGGGTGTCCAGCGCGCCGTCGAGGTAGCCGGCATCGTCGCTGTGCTCCAGCCAGAACGCGGCCACTTCCAGGTCGCGCTCGTCCAGTTCCAGCGCCAGGCGCTGCAGCACGCGCAACTGCGGATCGGTGGACTCGCCGGCGGCGATGCGCTGCATGCGGTCGTCTTCGCCCTCGCTCCAGCCGGCGGCGGGAATGTCCCACATCGAGGATTCGGGCAGCTCGTCGAACGCGGCGGTTTCCAGCGTGGTGTCGTGATCGACCACCGGCTCAAGCACGCCTTCCGGCTCTTCCAGTTCCAGCAAGGGATTGGTTTCCAGCGCGCGCCGGATTTCCATTTCCAATTGCATCCCGTCCAGTTGCAGCAGCCGGATCGACTGCAGCAATTGCGGGGTCAGGTGGAGTTGCTGGCCTAGCTGGGCGGAGACGGTCGGCTTCATGCGAACTTCCTCGGTTTGGCGCCAACCCTCTGGCGCCCGTGGAATGCATAGTGCTTGCCACCTGACGGTAACAGAATCAGGGCGTTCCTGAGTGAGGTAGTCAAATTCCCGACAGCATGTGGGGAAAATCCCTACATGACCGTAGGGGGCGCCGGTCGATCGGCGCTGCAGAGTCAACGCTGGCGGGCTTCGACGGTTTCACGGCGGCAGCTGAGCGGTTAAGGCAAGCCGCATGCCAGTGCGTCGCGTCGAGAACCCGTTCCCGGCCGCTCAGGTCAATTCGTTCTGGTGGCGCGCGGCCAGCAGGACCAGATCGTTGGCGCGCCGGCAGCCCAGCGATTCCATCATCCGCGCGCGGTGGGTCTCCACGGTCTTGACGCTGATCCCCAGGTCCGAGGCGATTTCCTTGTTGCTCTGGCCGCGGCCGATCTGGCGCAGGATCTCGCGCTGCCGCGGCGACAGCGCGGCGACGCCGACCGGGCGCTCGCGGCCCAGCATCGGCGCGATCATCTTCGAGGAGATCTGCGGGCTCAGGAACACCTGGTTGAGGCTGGCCGCGCGCAGCGCCAGTTCCAGTTCCAGCGGCGCCGCGTCCTTGACCACGAAGCCGGTGGCGCCGCGGTCCAGCGCGTCGCGCACGTGTACCGGATCGTCGTGCATCGACATCATCACCACGCGGGTCTTGGGCGAGGTCTGCAGCACGTCGGTCAGCGCGTCCAGGCCGCTGCGCCCGGGCAGCGACAGGTCCATCAGCACCAGGTCTGGGCGGTGCAGGCTGGCCAGGTCCACCGCTTCCTGTGCGTTGCTGGCCTCGGCGATCACGTCGATGTCCGCGAACGTCTGCAACAGCCGGCTCAGGCCGGCGCGGACCAGGGTGTGATCGTCGACGATGATGACTCGCACAGTGGGAAGATCTCTCTACTCTAGTACCGCACCTTAGCCGAGCGCGCCGTCGCCGCCAACCTCGCGGCGCCGCGGCGGGGCGGCCAGCGGCGATTCAGCGCGCGCGCCGGCTGTCGGCGATCTGCCGCCGGTGCAGGCGGAACAGGTGCCGTTCCAGGGCCTCTTCCAGGCCGGGTGGCTGTGTCTCGAATCGTAGCCAGAGATAGAAACCGCCGCCAGCGGTGGCCTCGGCCAGCACCTGGACCGGCAGTTCGAGGTGATCGGGCAGCCAGTCCGAGGGCTGCAGGCGCAACAGGCCGGCCGCGCCCGGCAGTGCGCCCGAGCGTGATCCCAATTCCAGTCTCAGGCCTCGGCGCGACCAGCGCACGGGGCGCAGCGGCAGGCCTTCCTCGTGCTGCCGGGCCAGGCGGCCGAGCAGCACCAGCATCAGGTCGAGCTTGGCGTCCATGCGCTGCAGTTGCAGCGGCTGGTCGCTGCGCTCCTCGCCGCCGTCCTCGCTGCGCAGGTCCTCGACCTGGGCCAGGCCGCGCAGCAGGGCTTCGCCGGCGCCGAAGCGGCCGATGCCGTTGCCGAGCTTGAAGTCGGCCGGCAATGCCAGTTCGCAGCTGAGGGTGTCGTGGAACAGCTCCGTTTCGGCAGGGTGGTGCACGACGCCGTCGGACGCGCTGTTCATCTCAGCGATCCGGCCTGCGAATAGGCGCGCGCGGCATTGTTGGACAAGCGGTTGGCGCGCAGCCAGTCGCCGGCCTCGTCGCGCGCCTGCAGCATCTGCGCGATCACCGCTTGCTGCAGTTTCAGCAGCGAGCCGATGCCCTCGCGCGCGACCTCGCTGCCGGCCTGCTGCAGGTATTCGCGCAGGTGCTGGTCGTGCTCGGCGACCATGCGCTCGGCCAGCGCGTGGTCGTCGCCGTGCAGCACCTGCTGCAGCTGCTGCAGTTCGGCGTGCAGCGATTCGATGCTGACGGCGATCATAGGGTGGCGACCGCGGCGAGTTCGCGTTGCTGGACGGGAATGGCGTTCCACGCCGCATCGATCTCGCTGAGCAGTTCCAGCGACTCGACCAGCGCGCTGTCGTCGTTGTGCAGGTTGGCTTCGGTGAGCCGGTGCATCACGTAGTCGTACAGCGCCGAGAGGTTGTTGGCGATCTCGCCGCCGGCCTCGTGGTCCAGCGAGCCGTTGAGGTGGCCGACGATGGCGCAGGCTTCGCCGATCGCCTTGCCCTTGCGCGCCTGGTCGCCCTGCGCCAGGCAGGCCTGGGCCTGGCGGATGCGCTGGCACGCGCCGGCGAACAGCAGCGCCACCAGCTTGTGCGGGTCGGCATCGGTGATGCTGGTGGACACGCTCATCTTGCGGTATTGCTCGGCGTATTGGCGACTGGAACCGTGCATGGAAAACTCCCTCGGGTGGCCTGGTGCCGCGCTGCCGCGCCGGACGGCGAAGGCGCCGCGGCGGCGGTACGTGCTGCCAGTCCGGAATGACTGTCGATGCTAAAGATATCGGCAGCTATCCGCTTGTACTTGAGCATCGGCAATGACTTTTCCCGACGCCGTTGCCGCTACGACGAGAACTGCTTGGTGAGGGTGTCGCTGATCGACTGCATCTGCGCCACGATGGTGTCCATCGCGGTGAACCTGGCGGTGTACTGGGTGGTCAGCGTCTCCATCCGCTTGTCCAGGTCGCTGAGCTGGTCGGTCAGGTCGGTGATGTGCTTGTTGAGCGAGGCGGTGCGCTGGGTGATGCTGCCGTTGGTGGTATCGAGGTTGCTGTCCAGCAGCGTGGTCATGCCGGCGGTGAAGCTGCCGTCGGTGCCGAACATCGCCTTGGCCGACGACGGGTCGCTGGCGACGGCGCTGTCGAACTTGGCGCTGTCGAAGCTCATCACCCCGTCCTTGTCGATGGTCACGCCCAGCGCCTTGAGGTCGACGACGTTGTCGCTGACCTGCTTGCGCAGCGATTGCTGCAGCCCGCGCACCATCGAATCGCCGGTCAGCGCCGAGGCCTTCTTGTTGGTGGCGTCGTAGGCGCTGGAGGACTTCAGCAGGGTGTTGGCGGTGTTGTAGGCGGTCACGAACGCGGTGAGGTTCGCCTTCAGGCTGGTGCTGTCGTTGACGATGCTCAGGCTGTACTTGGTGCCTTCCGCGGCCTTGGTCAGGTTCAGGGTGACGCCGGGCACGAGGTCGGCGATCGCGTTGCTGCTGGAGGTGCGTTCGAAGCCGTCCACGCGCACCACCGCATCGGCCGCAGCCACGGTCTGGGTCAGGCCGCCGCTGCTGCCGCTGCCGTAGGTCAGCGCGGCGAGTCCGCCGTTGCCGCCGGTGCTGGTGAGGGTCAGCGCGCCCTTGGTGCCGGAATCGACTGCGTTGAGCACCAGGTGATCGCCATCGTCGGCGCTGACCACGCTGGCGGTCACGCCGCTGCCGCCGGCGGCCTTGTTGATCGCGGCGGCGACGTCGCTGAGCTTGCTGTTTTCCGCCACGGTGACGTTCAGCGTCTTGTCGCCATAGGCGATGGTCAAGGTGCCGTCGCCGACCACCGCATCGCTGGCATAGGCGGCCGAGGTCAATTTCTGCCGTTCGGCCAGCTTCACCACTTCCACGCTGTAGTTGCCGGCGGTGGCGCTCTCGGTGACGCTGGCGGTATAGCCGGCGCCGTCGGCGACGGTGGCCTTGACCGCACTCTTGTCGGCGCTCTTGGCGATCGCGTTCATCGCCGTCTGCAGGTTGGACAGCGCGCCCTTGATCGTGCTCAGCGCCGAAAGCTGGGCGCTGGACGCGGTACCGTCGGCGTTGATCCGGTTTTCCTGCGGTGCGCGCTGCGCAGCGACCAATGATTTGACGACTGCGGTGACGTCCATACCGGAGCCGACAGAAGACAGCGATGAAGTAGCCATGGGTGGGCTTCCTTACGATGGCGGGCACGGAGGCCAGCGGTAGATAGGGGTATCGGCGGCGTACAGCGGTTCTTGAGGCCGCGCGCGCGTCGCCAGTGCCCCGAGCGCGATGCAAATCCTGTGCCTGCGCCCGGCCAGACGCAAAAAAGCCCCTCCTTGCGGAGGGGCTTCGGATGACACTGGTGTCGAGCTGGCTGTTACTGCAGCAGGCTCAGCACGTTCTGCGGGACCGACTTGGCCTGCGCCAGCATCGCGGTACCGGCCTGCTGCAGGATCTGCGTGCGGGTCAGTTCGGCGGTTTCCTTGGCGTAATCGGTATCGCGGATGCGGCTACGCGAGGCCGACAGGTTCTCCGAGGTGGAGCTCAGGTTGGCGATGGTGGAGGTGAAGCGGTTCTGCACCGCACCCATGTCGGCGCGCGAGGAATTGACCGCGGTCAGCGCCTTGTCGACGATTTCCAGCGCTCGCTGCGCACCGGAGAAGGTGGAGATGTCCAGGTCCTCCAGAGTGCTGGTGGTGCCGGCGACGGCGGTGGCCGAGGTGGCGATGCCTGCGCTGCTGAAGGTGACGCCGGTGGCGCCGGTGGCCGAGCCTGCGGTGAAGGAGAAATCCTTGCCGGCCTTCAGCGATTCCAGCTTCAGTGCGCCGGTGGTGCTGTCGACCGAGGCATACACGCCGGTCTGGTCCAGCTTGTCGTTGATCGCGGCGGCGATCTTCTTGGAGATGTCAGCGCCGGTGTCGCCGACGGCGACGGCGACCGAGGCGATGCTGGCGCCGTTGACCGACATGCCGGAGAAGCTGCCGCTGGCGGTCGCGGTGCCGGAGGCCAGGGCGGCCGAACCGGTCTGGGTGGCGGCGAAGCCGGCCTTGCCCAGCGAATCGACGTTGGCGTCGACGATGCTGTTGATGCCGATGGTCTGGCCGGCATCGGCGCCGACCTGGAACAGCGCGCCGGAGAACGAGCCGTCCAGCAGCTTGGTGCCGTTGAAGCTGGTCTGGTTGGCGACGCGGTCGATTTCCGAGGTCAGCTGCTTGACTTCCGAGTTCAGCGCCTCGCGGTCGGTGGCGGAGTTGGTGGCGTTGGCCGACTGCACCGACAGCTCGCGGATACGCTGCAGGTTGTTGCCGATTTCAACCATCGAACCTTCTGCGGTCTGCGCCAGCGAGATGCCGTCGTTGGCGTTGCGCGAGGCGACGTCCAGGCCGCGGATCTGGGTGGTGAAGCGCTCGGAGATCGCCAGACCGGCGGCGTCGTCCTTGGCGCTGTTGATGCGCAGGCCCGAAGACAGACGCTGAATCGTCGTCGCCATGCTCGCGCTGGTGCTGTTGAGATTACGCTGAGCGTTCAGCGACATTACGTTGGTGTTGATTACCTGTGCCATTTTGATATCTCCTCTAAGCGATTTATCCGGCAACCCATCGGTGCCTGGAGCCTCCGCAGGGGGGCCATCAATTGGCCGTTGCCGCTGCTGAGATAAATAACGGCGCGATGTCAACAACCTTTAGCGATTCGCTGCGGAAATTATCGCGATGTGGCGAACCGGGAGCCTGTGGCACGCGCGGCGAAGAGCTTGTTTCGGCCGCGGTTTGGCAAACTTTAGCGGCCTTGGCACGAAATTTGGCGGGATCGGCAGCGATGACGAACTCGGTATAACGGCAAAGGCCCGGAGGCATCGCTGCGCTCCGGGCCTTCGCGTATGGAGTGGAATCGGGATTCAGCGGATCATGTTGAACAGCGACATCGATTGCATCTGGGTGAAGATGGTCTGCGCCGACTTGAGCGCGGCCTGTTCCAGCTGGTACTGGCCGATCGCATCGGCGTAGTCCAGGTCGCGCAGCGAGGACAGGGTGGTCTTCAGCGTCACTTCGTTGGATTCGCGCAGCTCGGCGGCGCTGTCGAGCGCGGCCAGCTGCGCGCCGCCGGCGGCGCGCGCATCGATCATCTTCGCCGAGGCCTGGCTGATGTCGCGCATCGACGACTGCAGGGTGTTCTGCAACGCGGCCTTGTCGGTCGCGGTGATCGGGTCGGTGTTCAGCGCATTGACCAGATTGGTGATGGTTGAGAACACGTCCTTGGTGGTGGAGGCGCCGATCTGGAAGCTGTCGCCGACCGCCGGCGCGCCGTCCAGGCGCATCTTCAGGCCACCGAAGCTGAGCGTCTCGCCGGCGGCGTAGGTGCCGGTGGTGACCACGGTGCCGGTACTGTCGCGTACTTCATAGGTGTCGGTGGCGGTGAAGGCGACGCTGTAGCTGCCGCCGTTCCAGCCGCCGGCGCCGGAGTCGCGGCTGTAGTCCAGCAGCAGGCCGGTGCCGGTGTTGGTGCTGGCCGCGTGCGCATCGACAGTGCCGTCGCCGGTGCGGATGCGCATGAAGATCTCGCTGCCGGGCAGGGCGTCGGCGACCTGGGTGTCGGCCGCCACCTCCACGCTGCGCTGGGTCTGGTCGCCGCTGTAGACCACGCTGCCGTTGACCACCGCGAACGGCGCCTTGTCGTCGGCGGCGCCGGCGAACAGGTAGCGGCCGCTGCCGTCGGTGCTGTTGGACAGGCTGAGCAGGCTATCGTGCAGCGATTTGAGTTCGGAGGCGATCGCCTTGCGGTTGTCGGTGGTCAACGCCGAGCTGTTCGCTTCCACGGTCAATTCGTTGACCCGGGCCATCAGGTCGCCGGCCTGCGACAGCGCGTTCTCCTGCAGGCCCAGGCGGTTCTGCACGTTGTTGGCGTTCTGGCCGAAACGCTCCAGTTCGGCCACCGCGCGGTCCAGGTTGACCGCGGTGCCGGACGCAACCGGATCGTCGGCGGCGGTGACCAGGCGCTGGCCGGTCGCCAGCTGCTGTTCCAGATGCGAGATCTTGGCCTGCTTGCCCAGCATGTTGTTGACCGACTGGCTGAACATCATGCCGGTGGAGATACGGTTGCTCATCGGATCGCACCCAGAATGGACTGGAACATCGTGTCGGCGGTGGAGATCAACTGCGAGGCGGCCTGGTAGGCCTGCTGCAGGCGCAACATGTCCGAGGCTTCCTCGTCCAGGTTGACGCCGGAAACCGAGTCGCGCGCGTCCTGCGCGCTGGTGTGGATCACTTCCTGCGCGTCGGCCGCGTAGGTCGCCTGCCTCGCCGCCGAGCCGATCGTGGTGGTGAGTCCGGACACCGCGCCATTGAGGGTGATGGTGCCGCCGTTGAACGCCTTGCTGTCGTCCAGGTTGGACAGGGTCAGCGCGTTGCCGTTGTTGCTGGAGCCGGCGCCGGTGGGTTTGACCGCGAAGGTGTCGCCGGCGACCGGTGCGCCGTCCAGGGTCATGCTCCAGCCGTTGGCGCTGATGGTCTGCCCGGCGGTGTAGGCGAACGGACCGGCGCCGTCGATGGTGTACTGGTTGGCGTCGATGAAGGCGATGCTGGAGGGCGTCAGCAGATTGGCGTTGCTGGCGTCGGTGGCGCGCACGTTGCTGACCTTGCCGGTGCCCAGGTTGTCCAGGTCGGCGCTGCCGGTGACCGGCGTGGCCGCGGCGATGCGCGACGGATCAGTGATCGCCACCGCCAGGCCGGTGACCGCGTTGGCGGTGGGTTGCAGCAGGAACTTGTCGCCGGCGGCGGCGCTGCCGGACACCTGCAGGGTCACCCCGTTGACCACGAACGGATCGGCGCTGCTGCCGGTGCCGGTCATGGCCACGCTGGCGCCGGTGTCGGCGCGGCTGGCGGTCCAGGTGCTGCCGTCGAACTTCAGCAGCAGGTTCTGCCCGTCGAGCTTGCTCAGGTCGCTGACGCTGGCGCTGAAGCTGGCAGTGCCGGTGTTGGCGGCGTTGGCGTTGACGCTGGGCGCGGACAGCGAGAAGAAGTCGCTGCCCAGGTTGCCGTACAGGTCCACGCCGGCCTTGTGCTGCTGGTTGTAGGTGACCGCCAGGCCGGTGGCGATGCGCCCCAGTTCGGCCTTGGTCGGATCCAGCACGCTGCTGCGGAACTCGAGCAGGCCGCCGATCTGCCCGCCCAGCGAGCTGTCGCTCAGGGTGATGGTGGTGCCTTGCGCCTTCAGCGCGACCTGCAGGCGCCCAGGCTGATAGGGATCGGTGACCGTGGTCAGGGTGGAGGCAGTGGTGCCGACCACCAGCGCCTGGCCGCCGGAGGTATAGACGTTGATCGCACCGCCGTCCTGCTGCACCGCGCTGCCGCCGGTGTAGCCGACCAGCTGGGTGATCAGCGCATCGCGCCGGTCGAGCAGGTCCGGCGCGGCCGAGCTGGCGTCGCCGCCGATCTGGCCGTTGATCTTGGCGATCTCGGTGGCCAGGCGGTTGGCTTCCGTGGTGGCCGAGAGCAGGCCGTTGTTGACCTCGTTGCCGAGCGAATCCATCTGCCCGTTGAGCTGCTTGAAGCGGGTCACCAGCGAGTTGGCGTTGTCCAGCACGTTCTGCCGGCTGGCGGTGGCCGAGGCGTTGGAGGACAGCCCGGTGGTGGCGTCGAAGAAGTTCGACCACTGCCCGGAAATGTTGGTGGCCTTGTCGGAGAACAGCCCGTCGACGCGGTCGGACAGGCTCGACAGCTGTTTCAGCCGCGCCAGTTCGCCGCTGCTGTCCAGCAGCCGCGAGGTCGCCAGCTGGTCGGCGACGCGGGAGATGTCGGTGATCTTGGTGCCATTGCCGATGTAGTCCGAGCCGTACTGGGTCGGCGTGGTGGTCGCGAACGACACGCGCTGCCGGCTGTAGCCGTCGGTGTTGATGTTGGCGACGTTGTGGCTCACGGTCGCCAGGGCGCGCTGGAAGGCGATGAGGGCGCTGGTGCCGGTGGACAGGACGGACATGGACGGCTACCTCAGCGCAGGACGCTGTTGGACGGATCGGAGGTGCTGGCGAACGCGCGTTCGATGCCGCTGGCGGCGGCGTTGCCGATCGCGGCGACGGCGCGGCCGATGGTCGGGCCGCCGGCGATCGCGGCGATCTTGGCGGCGTAGGACGGATCGGTGGCATAGCCGGCACGCTGCAGGCCCTGGGCGAAGCCGCGGATGTCGGTGCCGGCATTGAGCGCCTGCTGGTAGCGCGGATTGGTCTTCAGCAGGCGCACGTAGTCGGCGAAGCTCTCGGCCGGCGAGGCGTAGGCGCGGAAATCGGCGGTCTGCGATTGCTTGACCCCACCGACGTATTCGTGGGTGCCGGTGGTGACGCGCTCGCCGCTCCAGCCGGTGGCCTTGATCCCGAACAGGTTGTTGGAACTGGCGCCGTCGCCGCGGGAAATGCCGCGGCGTCCCCAGCCGGTCTCCAGCGCGGCCTGCGCGACCAGCGCCCGCGCATCCACGCCCAGTTCCTTGGCCGCCTTCTGCGCATGGGTCCAGATCTGCGCGACGAAGCCTTCCGGGGTGCGCTCGCCGAGGCTGGCCGCGGCGGCCTTGGCGGCGGCGGTAGCGCTGGCATCGATGCCGATGCTGTCGTCCGCCGCCGTCGTCGCCAGATCCGACCAGCGGTCGTCCGCCCCGGTCCAGGCCAGGCTGGCGCTGCCGTCGGCAGGATTGCTGCCGATCGCTTCGTGCATGGCGCTGGTCTCGCGGCCGGCGATCAGGTCGAGCACGCGCGCGACCTGCTGCTGCGGCGCGTCGGCGGCGTCCAGGCCGCCCCAGGCAGCGGCACCGGCACCTGCGGCTGCGCCGGTATCGGCAAGCGCGGAGGCACCGGCGCCGGCGCTGTTGCCGGCGCTGCCGCCGCCCTGGCCGGACACCAGCGAATACGCCTTGGCCGCCTGCGCGGCACCGATCGAGGTGTTGATGGCCGGCGCGTCGGCGCTTTTGCCGCCGCCCAGTTGCTTGGCGATCATCGCCGCCAGTCCCAGCCCCTTGCCCTCGGTCAGCGCCTTGGCCATCTGCTGGTCGTACATGTCGCGGAAGGTCTGGTTCTCGCCCGGGAACAGGGAATCGCCGAAGCTGGCGTCGCGCATGCTCTTGACGAGCAGGTTCGCGAACTGTCCTTCCAACTGGCGCGACACCTTGTCGATCCGGGCAGGATCGTTCTGGGTGGTCGCGTTCAGTTCGATGGGAGAGGCCGAGATGCGCATGTCAGATCACCTCCAGCTCCGCGCTCAGCGCGCCGGCCTGCTTCAGTGCTTCCAGGATCGCGATCAGGTCGCCCGGCGCGGCGCCGACTTCGTTGACCGCGCGCACGATCTGGTCCAGCGAGGTGCCGCCCTCGAACTTGAACATGCGGCTGCCTTCGTTGGTGGCGGTGATGGTCGATTTCGGCGTGGCCACGGTCTGGCCGTTGCTCAGCGCGTTGGGCTGGCTGACCTGGGTGCCTTCGCTGATGGTGACGGTCAGCGAGCCGTGCGAGATCGCCGCCGGGCTGACCCGCACCTGCGCGCCGATGACCACGGTGCCGGTGCGGGCGTTGACCACCACCTTGGCCGGCGCCGCGCCCGGCGACAGTTCCACGTTCTCGATCCGCGCCAGCAGGCCGATGCGCGCGCTCGGGTCGGTGGGCGAGCGCACCGCGACGGTGCCGCCGTCGACCGCGTGGGCACTGCCGGGGCCGAAGGTGTTCTCCAGCGCCGCGACCATCCGCGACACCGTGGTGAAATCGTTCTGGTGCAGGTTCAGGGTGATCTCGCCGCTGCTGCCGAACACGTCCGGCAACGCGCGCTCCACCGTGGCGCCGTTGGGAATGCGGCCGACGCTGGGCACGTTCACCGAGATCCGCGAGCCGTCCTTGCCCTGCGCGCCGAAGCCGCCGACGATCAGGCTGCCCTGGGCGATCGCGTAGACCTGGCCGTCGGCGCCCTTCAGCGGCGCCATCAGCAGCGAACCGCCGCGCAGCGACACCGCGTTGCCGATCGAGGACACGGTGATGTCGATCGGCTGGCCGGGCTTGGCGAACGGCGGCAGTTCGGCGTGGATCGCCACCGCGGCCACGTTCTTCAGCTGCGGATTGACGTTCGACGGAACGTTGACGCCCAACTCGCCGAGCATGTTCTTCAGGCTCTGCACGGTGAAGGGCGCCTGGCTGGTGCGGTCGCCGCTGCCGTCCAGGCCGACCACCAGGCCGTAGCCGACCAGCGCGTTGCCGCGCACGCCGCCGACCTGGGCCAGGTCCTTGATGCGTTCGGCGGCGGCCGGGGCGGCCAGGCCGGCGCACAGCGCGAACGCGGCGAGCAGGCGGCAGGACAGGGACAGAAGGTTCATGGCAGGCCTCAGTACGGCGAGATGCGCGAGTTGAAGAAGCGGCTCAGCCAGCCCATCGCGTTGGATTGGGCGACGGCGCCGCGGCCGCCGTAGGCGATGCGCGCGTCGGCGACCTTGCTGGACGGAATGGTGTTGTCCGCACCGATGTCGGCGGCGCGGACGATGCCTTGCACCTGCACCAGTTCGTCGCCCTGGTTCAGGCGCAGGTTCTTCTGTCCCTGGATCACCAGGTTGCCGTTGGGCAGGCGCTGCACCACGGTCACGGTGATGCTGCCCTGCATGGTGTTGCTCTGTGCGGTGTTGCCCTTGCCGGCGAAGCTGCGGTCGCCGCTGGTGCTGTTTTCGAGCACGTTGATGCCGTTGACCGTCAGCGGCGCGCCGAGCAGGGTCGGCGTGGCCATGGTCACCGCGTCCTTCTTGGTGATGCTGGTGTTGGCGGTGGAGCTGGCGTTGGTGCTTTCGACCAGGGTGATGGTCAGCAGGTCGCCGACGTCGCGCGCGCGCCGATCCGAATACAGCGACAGACTCGGGCCGGCGGCGTAGATCGCGCCGGCGCTGGGCTGCGCGGGCTGCGCCACCACCGGCACGATCGGCGCCATCGGCGCATACGGGCGCACGTCGCCGGCGGCGATGCCCAGCCCGGCGCAGCCGCCGAGCAGCGCGGGCAGGACCAGCGCAGCGATGAGAGAGAAGGAGGACGGACGCGACATGGCGGTTTCCAGAAGAAGTGTCGGGATCAGACGTTGTTGTTCAGATAGCCGAGCATCGAATCGGTGGTGGAGATCGCCTTGGCGTTCATCTCGTAGGCGCGCTGGGTCTCGATCATGCTGACCAGCTCCTCGACCACGTTGACGTTGCTGCCTTCCAGCGAGGCCTGCACGGTGGTGCCGAGGCCATTGAGGCCGGGCGTACCGTTCTGCGCCGGACCGGAGGCGGCGGTTTCCGCGTACAGGTTCTCGCCCTTGGCCTGCAGGCCCGAGGGGTTGATGAAGTCGCTCAGCGTCAACGAACCGATCTCCAGCGCCGCGGCGGTGCCGGCGACCTGCACGCTGACCGTGCCGTCGGTGCCGATGGTCAGCGACTGCGCGCCTTCCGGGACCTGGATGCCGGGCTGGATCGCATAGCCGCTGTTGGTGACCAGCTCGCCCTGCGAGTTGATCTGGAAGCTGCCGTCGCGGGTGTAGGCCGAGGTGCCGTCGGGCATCTGCACTTCGAAGAAGCCGCGGCCGTTGACCATCACGTCCAGCGCGCGTCCGGTCTGCTGCGGATTGCCCTGTTCGAAATCCTTCGAGGTGGACACCACGCGCACGCCGGTGCCCAGCTGCAGGCCCGAGGGCAACTGCGTCTGCGCCGAGGTCGCGCCACCAGGCTGACGCACCTGTTGGTACAGCAGGTCCTCGAAGCTGGCGCGATCGCGCTTGAAGCCGGTGGTGTTGGTGTTGGCCAGGTTGTTGGACACGACCGACATGCGCGTCTGCTGCGCATCCAGTCCGGTCTTGGCGACCCACAAAGCCTGATTCATGACCCGATTCCTCTGATGGTGGCCCCGAGATCCGCGAGGGGCAGGGGGACTGATGCATGTGCCGTGCCACAAATGCGCCGGCTTTTCGTCGGCAGCGGCGTGGCGCCCGTGGCGGGCTTAGCCGTTCAGGCGCAGCATGGTGTTGGCCGACTGCGCGTTCTCGTCGCCGTGCTTGATCACCTTCACCTGCATCTCGAACTGGCGCTGCAGCTGGATCATCTGCACCAGCGCGCCGGCGGCATCGACGTTGCTGCCTTCCAGCGCACCGGTATGCACGGCGGTGCCGGTGGCCAGGGCGAAGGCCTGGGTCGGATCGTCGCTGATGTTGCGCATCAGCCCGTCGGGGCGGCGTTCCAGGCGTTCGGCCGGCGCCTGCACCACCTTCATCTTGCCGACCACGGTCATCGCCTGCGGGCCTTCGCCCAGCGGCACGATCGACACCGAGCCGTCGCCGCCGATCTCCAGCGACTGGTGCGGCGGGATCGCCATCGGATTGCCCTGGTCGTCGAGCACCGCGCGGCCGCTGGAGGTGACCAGCTGGCCGTTCGGGGTCAACGCCAGCTCGCCGCCGCGCGTGTACGCCTCCTTGCCGTCGCTGGCCTGGACCGCCAGCCAGTTGTCGGCGCTGAGCGAGACGTCCAGCGCATTGCCGGTCACCTGCTGCGCGCCGACATCGCGATTGAAGCCCTGGTCGATGTGCAGCGCATCGATCCGCGACGGATAGCCGGCGCCCTTGATGCGGTACGCCTCGGTATTGGCCAATGCCGCCTTGAAGCCGGCGGTATCGACGTTGGCCAGATTGTGCGACACCGTGCCCTGCGCCTGCAGCGAAGCGCGGGCGCCGGTCATGGCGACGTAGAGTGCTTTGTCCATGGGTGTGAGCCGTGATTCGGGATGGGGGGATTCGGGATTCGAAGAAGCGGGGGTGCCGCAAACGATCAGGGGTGGCGTGCAAGGCTGGCTTCCGATCGACGGAATGCCAGCCGTGACGAATCACCAATCCCGAATCACCAATCCCGGCCTTAACGGATATTGATGATGGTCTGCGTGACCTGGTCCTGGGTCGAGATCATCTGCGAGTTGGCCTGGAAGTTGCGCTGCGCGACGATCATGTTGACCAGCTGTTCGGTGAGGTCGACGGTGGAGGCTTCGAGCGCGCCGGACTGGACGCTGCCGAAATCCGAGGTCCCCGGCGCGCCGGTGCGCGCGTTGCCCGAGGCCGAGCTTTCCGCCCACACGTTGTCGCCGAGCGAGCTCAGCCCCTGCGGATTGACGAAGTTGGTCATCGCCACCTGGCCCAGCGCCTTGTCGGCGTTGTTGGAGTAGCGCGCGTAGACCACGCCGCTGGCGTCGATGCTGATCGAGTTGAGCTTGCCGCTGGCGTAACCGTCCTGGCGCGCGTCGCGCAAGGCGAACGCCTCGCCGTACTGGGTCGAGCCGCTGATGTCCAGGGTCAGGTTGAGGGTGCCGGCGCCGGTGCTGGGGGTGAAGGTGCTCAGCGCGATCCTGCCGTCGGCGGGCGTGGTGAGCTTGCCGTTGCCGTCGAACTGGATCGTGCTCGGCGTGCCGACCGCGGTGCCGTCGACGTAGTTGTGCACCTGCCATTCGTTGGCGTTGGCGGTCTTGACGAAATACGAAGTCTGGGTGTGGCTGACGCCCAGCGAATCGTAGACGGTGATGCCGCCGGTGGAATGGTTGTAGCTGTTGGCGTCGGCCGGATCGAAGGTGGTCACCGTCGGCACGCTGGCGTTGCCGGGCAGGGTGAACATCAGGTTCACCGTTTCGCTCTGCTTGGGCGAGCTGTCGGTGGTCAGCAACTGCAGGTCGCTCAGCGTGCCGACCGCGAAGCCGTTGCCGTTGGCCGCCGGCGGGAACACCTGCAGCCTGGCGCCCTGCGGGTTGACCACGTAGCCGTTCTCGTCGGTCTGGAAGTTGCCGGCGCGCGAATAGACCTTGGCGCCGTTGTTGGTCAGGGTGAAGAAGCCGTCGCCGGAGATCGCCAGGTCCAGGTTGCGCCCGGTCGGGTCGACGTTGCCCTGCGAGAACTGCTGGGCGACGTTGCTGACCCGCACGCCGGCGCCGATCGCGTTGCGCGCCAGGCCGTAGCCGGTGGCGGAGAACAGGTCGGCGAACTCGGCGCGCGACTCCTTGAAGCCGGTGGTGTTGACGTTGGCGATGTTGTTGGCGGTGACGTTGAGGTCGGAGTTGGCCGCTTTGATACCGGACAGCGAAGTATTGAAACCCATGATGGACTCCTGTGGATTGGCCGGCTCAGCTGACGCGGAGCACGTTGGCGAGCGGGGCGGTGCCCAGCCCGGTCAGGTCGAGGTAGATGCCGTCCGAGCCGATGGTGGCGCTCTCGACCGGGGCCTGGACGTAGGTGGACAGCGCGGTGTTGGTGCCCTTGCTGTCGGTATGCGTGGCGGTGACGCCATAGGCGCCGGCCGGCATGCGCTCGCCGGCGGTGTTGGTGCCGTCCCAACTGAAATTGACTTCGCCGGCCTTGCTGGCGGTGACGCTGATCTGCTTGACCGCGTTGCCGTTGGCATCGGTGACGGTGAGGTTGACGATGCCTGCGCTGGGCGCGGCGATCACGCCGGTGGTGCCGCCGTCGCTGCCCAGCGGCATCGTCGCCGACGGCACCAGCACTTTGTGCCCGACCAGCTGCGCGCCGCGCAGGATCTGGTCGGTGCTCATCGAATCGGATAGCGCGGTCACGGTCTTGTTGAGGTCGCCGATGCCCTGCACGGTGGACAGCTGCGCCATCTGCGAGACCATCTGGCTGTTGTCCATCGGCTTGAGCGGGTCCTGGTGCTGCAATTGCTCGGTCATCAGCTTCAGAAAGTCGGCCTGGTCCAGCGACGAGGACTTGTTGGACGTGCTGGTGGTGCTGGAGGCGGTCAATCCGAGGCTGGAATAGATGTCGCTGGAAACGGTGCTCATCAGTACGTCCTAGGCCGTTAGGCGGCGGGAGGGGAGGGCTCAGCGGCCCATGGACAAGGTGGCCAACGCCAGTTCCTTGGCGGTGTTGAGGACTTCCACGCCTGCCTGGTAATTGCGCGAGGCGGAGATCAGGTTGACCATCTGCGACACCGGGTCCACGTCCGGCGAGTAGATGTAGCCGTCGGCGTCGGCGAGCGGATGGCCGGGCTCGTAGCGCTTGATCGGCGGATCCTTGCTCTGGGTGATTTCCTTGACGTTGACCGCGGTCAGGCTGCTGTCGTGCGGGTTGCGCACCGCCTGGAAGATCGGCTCGATCGGCTTGTAGGCCGCTTCGGCCGACCCGGCCACCGAATCGGCGTTGGCCAGGTTGCTGGCGATGGTGCTCAGGCGCACCGACTGCGCTTGCAGCGCGGAGCCGGCGACGTCGAAAATCGGCAGATTGCTCATGCTTATTGGCCTGTGATCGCGGTGAGCATGCTGCGCACCTTGGATTCGACGAAGCTCAGCGAGGCGCGGTATTCCAGCGCGGCGCGGCCGTAGGCGGCGCGTTCGGTGTCCGCATCGACGGTATTGCCGTCGAGGCTGGGCTGGTTGGCCTCGCGGGTGACCTGGAACGGATTCAGCCCGGTGCTGCCGCCGACCGCGATGTGGCGGCTGTCGGTGACCTGCATCTGGCTGCCGTCGCGCTGGCCCTGCGCGGCGCGCATCGCCGCGTCGAAATCCAGGTCCTGCGCCTTGTAGCCGGGCGTGTCGACATTGCTGAGGTTGCTGGCGATCAGCTTCATCCGTTGCTCGCGCAGCGGCAGGGCGTCGCCGTGGACACCTAGGTAGGATGAAATCAGATTGGGCATGGCGCGCTCCCGCGGTTCGTTGCAGGAGTACAGGCAAGGTCTGTGCCAGAACCGGGGTGCGCGCGCCGTGCGGCGCGGGGGAACGGCCTTCGCCATTGCGGCGGAAGGCGTGCTGCTGGGCGCCCGGCGTCGCGCCGGGGCCGCGAAACGCTAGGCGGCCTGGGCCTCGGCGACCACCCGCAGCCGCGCCAGCACGTAATCGGCCAGTTCGTGCGGGCTGTACTTGGCGACGAAGGCGTTGGCGCCGACGCGCTCGACCATGGCGTTGTTGAACACCCCCGACAGCGAGGTGTGCAGCAGCACGTACAGGCCGGCCAGGCCGGGGTGGCGCCGGATTTCCGTCGTCAGCGTATAGCCGTCCATCGCCGGCATCTCGATGTCGGAGATCACCATGGCGTAGCGGTCGGCCGGATTCTCGCCGCCGGCGTGGATCTGCAGGAGGTGGTCCAGGGCCTGGCGGCCGTCGGACAGCAGGGTGGCGCCGACCCCGAGCTGGTCGAGCACGCTGCGGATCTGTTGCCGCGCCACGCGTGAGTCGTCCACCACCAGCACCTGCAGCTGCGAGCCGGTGAGCGCCAGCGACGGGTCGATCAGCGCCTCGGTGCGGTTCTGGGCGATGTCGGCCAGCACGCTTTCCACGTCGATGACCTGGATCAGCTCGCCCTGGAAGCGGGTCACCGCGGTCAGGTAGCTGGATTCGGCGCCCAGTTCCGGCGGCGGATGGATGTCCTCCACCGCGATGTTGACGATGCGCTCCACGCCGCTGACCAGGAAGCCCTGCACCGAGCGGTTGAACTCGGTGACCACCAGGTAGCCGGGCGCCTTGTCGGCCTGCGTCTCGCGTTCCGGATGGCCGATCGCCAGGCCCAGATCGAGCACCGGCACCGAACGGCCGCGCACATCGGCGACCCCGGAGAATTGCAGTGGCAGCCCCGGCACCTGGAACAGCTCCGGCCGGCGCAGCACTTCCTGCACCTTGAAGACGTTCACGCCAAAAAGCTGACGGCCGCCCAGCCGGAACAGCAGCAGGGCAAGCCGATTGTGGCCCGCCAAGCGGGTGCGCTGGTCGATTCGGTTGAGCAGGTCATGAGACATGGGGTTCATATCGGCGCCTTCGCGGCGGAACTTGAGGCCGGGCTGTCGGCGAGGGGCGCGAATTGCGGCACGCGCTTTGCATGGGACTGGCGACACCTTCATAAGAGAGACGGCCATGCGCCTGATCCTGTTAGTGGTCCTGCTGGCGGCGATGCCGGCCTGGGCCGCGGAATTCCAATCGGTGGATTCGATCCGCGCCGCGGCGCTGTCCACCCTTGGCGCCGATGCCGAAGCCGAGGCGACGCTGGACCCGTCGGTGCGCGTGCCGCTGTGCCCGGTGTCGCTGCAGGCGCAGCCGACCGGGACCACGACAGTGGAAGTGAGTTGTCCGCGCGAGGCCGGCTGGCGCCTGTTCGTGCCGGTCAAGGTGCGGCGCCTGCAGAACGTGCTGGTGCTGGGCCGCGGCCTGGCCGCTGGAGAAACCGTCGGTGCCGCTGATATGGTCGTCGAAAGGCGCGACGCGGCGCGGATCGTCGGTGCGGCAATGACCGATCCGGCCGCGGCGATCGGCAGGGTGGTGCGGCGCACCCTGCCGGCCGGCACCTTGCTGTCGGCCAGCGATCTGGTCGCGCAGCGGCTGGTGCGGCGCGGCGACAATGTGGCGCTGGTGGCGCGCAACGGGGCGCTGGAAGTGCGCATGGCGGGGCGCGCGCTCAGCGACGGCGGCGAGAACGAGCGGGTGACCGTCGAAAACCTGTCGTCTCGCCGCGTCGTTCAGGGAACCGTGTCACAAAATGGCGACGTTTTTGTGACGCGTTGAGATCTGGCCTAAAGTTCGTCGGTGTAGGGCCGTTACCTACACCGAACCCGTAGCAGGATTTCGTCATGAGCCAGAAAATTGAAGGGAATTCGCCGACCCAGGCCACCCTTCGCACGTCGACCGTCAACACCAAGGCCGCCTCCGGCGCGTCCGAGGACGGCAAGACGAATGCGGTGGGCGCCACGGCCGCGACCGACAGTCTGCGCCTGACCGGCGAAGCGTCCGGGCTGCAAAGCCTGCAGCGCGAGCTGGCGGCGGCGCCGGCGGTGGACAGCAACCGCGTCGAGTCGGTGCGCGGCGCGCTGCAGAGCGGCAGCTACCAGATCAACCCCGACGTGATCGCCAACCGCATGCTGCAGATGGACCAGCAGCTCAGCGCATGAACACGACCGTGACCAACCCCTTGCAGCAGCTCAGCGACGCACTCGCCGGCGAACGGCAGGCGTTGTTGGATCACAACGTGGAAGGCCTGATGCAGGCGACCGGCGACAAGCTGGCCGCGCTGCGGGCGCTGGAGGCCAACGTGCCGGCCGGTGCCGAGGCCGAATCGCTGCTGCGCCAGCTGGCCGACGCCAACCGCGCCAACGGCGCGTTGCTGTCGCGGCGGCGGCGCGAGGTCAACTGGGCGCTGCGGCATCTGGGGCGCAGCGAGAGCGCCTCGTCCTACGATGCCAATGGCCAGTCCAGCACCTTGCGGATGAGCCGCCCGCTGGCGATCGCCTGAGAAACGCCAGGCGCGTCACCGCGTGCCGGCCATGTGCCGGCATCCACGCACCTGGCGATGGCATCGGCGTATATTGAGCGTCCGCTCGTTACCCGTTGCCTTTCGTGAATTTCGCCGATCCCGATTACACCGACACGGTGCCGTTGCCTTCGCGCAAGAGCTTGCTCGCGCTGAGCGAGCTGATCGACGAAGGCCTGGTGCTGTTCCGCGCCGACGGCCGCCTGCTGCTGGCCAACAGCGCCGCGCGCGGCCACCTGTGCAATGCCGAAGTCTTCGACGACTGCGCCCTGGGCGAGCGCCTGGCGCAGTGGCTGCCCAGCGATGCGCTGTCGCAGGCGCGCAGCCATGGCCGCTGGAGCGGCAGCCTGCCGACCGAAGAACACGTGGTGCTGGCGCATCTGTATTTCCATGCCGACGGCGACGATGGCCACTTTCTGGTGCTGATCCAGGGCATCGAAGGCCAGCAGGACTACGAACAGGAACTGCAGCAGCGCCACGCCGAGTTGCGCCAGGCCTATCTGCGCCTCAACGGCGCGCAGGAAAAACTGCTGCAGTCGGAGAAGATGGCCTCGATCGGCCAGCTCGCCGCCGGCGTCGCGCACGAGATCAACAACCCGATCGGCTACGTGCATTCCAACCTGGGCAGCCTGCAGGAATACCTGCGCAGCCTGTTCACCCTGATCGAAGCCTACGAGCGCGCCTTGCGCGCGCCCGATCCCAAGGCGCTGATCCCGGAAATCGACGACATCCGCAACCGCTTCGACATCGACTTCATCAGCCGCGACCTGCCGCAGCTGATGGCCGAGTCGCGCGAAGGCATCGAGCGGGTGACGCGCATCGTGCGCGACCTCAAGGATTTCTCGTACTCCGGCCGCGAGGAATCGTGGAAGCTGGTGGACCTGCATTCCGGGCTCGAGTCCACGATCAACATCATCTGGAACGAGCTCAAGTACAAGGTCACCCTGGACCGCCACTACGGCAACCTGCCGCTGGTCGAGTGCCTGCCGTCCGAGCTCAACCAGGTGTACATGAACCTGCTGCTCAACGCCGGCCAGGCGATCGGCGAGCGCGGCACCATCGTGGTCAGCACCGGCCAGGACGGCGAGGAGGTCTGGATCGAGTTCAAGGACTCCGGCGCCGGCATCCCGGCGGACCTGCTGCAGCGCATCTTCGACCCGTTCTTCACCACCAAGCCGGTCGGCAGCGGCACCGGCCTGGGCCTGTCGATCTCCTACGGCATCATCAACAAGCACCACGGCCGCATCGACGTGACCAGCACCGTCGGCGAGGGCTCCAGCTTCCGGATCGTGATTCCGGTGAGGCAGCCGAAGTAGCCGGGAATGGGGAGTGGGGAATCGGGATTGGGGATTCGCAAGAGCCGCACATCCCGCATTCTTGTTGGTACGCCAGGAAGGGAACAGCGAACGGCAAACGCTTTTGCCAATCTCGAATCCCGAATCTCCAATCCCGGCCCTTTAGCGAATCCCGAATCCCGAATGCCCAATCCCGGCCCGTCAGGGCCCAGCATCCCGCCGCTGTTCGTCGTGCGTGCGGAACGCCTGGCGGATGTGTTCGCGCAGTTCGTCGTCGTTCCAGGGCTTGGTCAGGAAGCGGTAGATCGCGCCGCGGTTGATCGCGTCGGTGACGGTGGCCAGGTCGGTGTAGCCGGACAGCACCAGGCGGATGGTGTCGGGGTAGAGCATCTTCACCCGGCCCAGGAACTCGGTGCCGCTCATGTCGGACATGCGCTGGTCGGACAGGATCACCTGCACGTCGTTGGTGGCGAGCAGGTCGAAGGCGTCGCGCACGTTGCCGGCGGCCAGGATCCGGTAGCCGTCGCGGCGGAACAGGCGCACCAGCGAGCGCAGCACGTTCTCCTCGTCATCGAGCAGCAGCAGCGTGCGGTCCGGGCGGGTCTCGGTGAACGATTCCGGGCGCAGGTAACGCCGGCGCAACGCCATGCCCGCGGCTTCGGCCGACATCGGCTCGCCGAACAGGTAGCCCTGGAAGATGTCGCAGTCGTTGCGGCGCAGGAAGCCCAGCTGCGCCTGCGATTCGACGCCGTTGGCGATCACCACCATGCCCAGCTGGTGGCCCATGGCGATGATGGCGCGGGCGATCGCCGCCTCGCGGTTGCCGGCCGGCGCGCTCTTGATGAAGCTGCGGTCGATCTTCAGCTTGTCCACCGGATAACGCACCAGCGCACTGAGGCTGGAATCGCCGGTGCCGAAGTTGTCCAGGCTCAGGCTGATGCCTTCGCGGCACAGGTTGGCCAGGGTCTCGTGGACGAAGTTGACGTTGTTGGTCAGCGCGCTTTCGTTGATCTCCAGCACCATCATCTGCGGCGGCACGCCGGCCGCCTGCAGCGCCGACATCACTTCGTTGAAGAAGGTCGGGCGCAGCAGCTGCAGGGTGGAGACGTTGACCGCGATGGTGAAGTCGTCGAAGCCCTGGTCGCGCCACAGCCGCGCCTGGCGCAGCGCGCCCTCCATCACCCAGGTACCGATCTGCACGATCACGCCCAGCCGCTCGGCGGTGCGCATGAACCGTTCCGGCACCAGGATGCCCAGCGTCGGCGATTGCCAGCGCAGCAGCGATTCCATGCCGACCACGCGGCCGTCGCGGGCGCTGACCATCGGCTGGTAGCGCAGGCGCAGCTCGCCGTTGGGGATCGCATCGACGATCTGCCGCGAGATGATGCTCTCGCTGTGCGCGCTGGGCGGGCCGTCGGCCGCGTACAGGCGCACCATGTTGCCGCCTTCGCGCGCGGCCTGGTAGACCGCGTCCTCGGCGTAGTCGAGCAGCGTGGACAGCCGCGTGGAGTGTTCCGGGCACAGGCTCACGCCGATCTTGCCGGTCATGAACAAGGTGTACGGCAGTACCGACAGCGGCAGTTCGATCTGCTGCCGCACCTCTTCGGCGAAGGCCTCCGGCGGCGGCACGTCGGCGGTGCGCGGCACCGCCATGACCAGTTCGTCGCTGCCGTGGCGCCACAGCAGGCCGCGCCCGCGCAGGTGCGCCTGCAGCCGATGCGCCAGCAGCGCCAGCGCGTGGTCGCCGACTTCCGCGCTCATGTTCTCGTTGATCGAGGCGAAGTGGTCGATGTCGATGTGCAGCAGCATCACCCCCGGCCCGCCGGCCAGCGCCTCGGCGATCATGCCGGTCAGCGCCGGGTGGCCTGCGCCCAGGCGCGACGGAAGTTCGTCGTCTGGCGGCACGGGGGCAGCGGGATTCCACATCGTCTTCAGGGTCCAGGTGGGTGCGTCGGCGTCGCCGCCGTCGTGTAGGGCAGGCACAGCGTCACCCGCGTGCCGGCACCGGGCGCGGTGTCGATCTGCAGGGTACCGCCTGCGCTCTGCGCGCGCTCGCGCATCACGATCAGGCCCAGTCCGCGCGGTCCGGCCGGATCGAAGCCGTCGCCGTCGTCGACCACCTCCAGGCGCAGCTGCCGGTGCTGCTCGTCGCTCAGCGCCATGCGTACTTCGCCGGCGCAGGCATGGCGCAGCACGTTGGTCAGGCTTTCCTGGGCGATGCGGAAGCAGGCCTGCTCGACCTCGCCGCTGGGCCGCGCGGGCAGGGTGGCGATCTCCAGCTGCAGGCGTACCGGCGAGGCGCGGAACAGCATGCCGGCCTGCCAGCGCAGCGCCGCTTCCAGCCCGAGCGCGTCCAGTTGCGGCGGGCGCAGCAGGGTGGACAGGTTGCGCAGCTTGGTGATGCTGCTGTCGGCCAGCTGCACGATCTCGTCGAGGTCTTCGCGGCGGCGCTCGGCATCGGTTTCGTCCAGCGCCGCGTGCGCGGACAGCTTCATCGCGGTGATCGCCTGGCCGATGTCGTCGTGCAGGTCGCGCGAGATCGCGCGGCGCTCGTCCTCCTGCAGCGAGAACAGCCGCCGCGCCATCGCCTGCAGCTCGCGGTTGCTCAGCGCCAGCGCGTCGCGCATGCGCTCGGGCTCGCTGAGGTCGCGCACAATGAGCAGCTTGCAGTCGCGGCCGCTGTAGCGCACCTTGCCGAACGACAGCCCGGCGTGGAACAGCGAACCGTCGCGGCGGCGCATGCGCGCGGCGGCGCCGCGCTCGCCCTTGTCGCCGGCATCGCGCATCTGCTCGCGCACCTGCTGCAGATCGCTGGGGTAGACCAGGCCCTGCAACGGTTCGCCGAGCAGGTTCTCGCCCTCGTAGCCGAACTGCCCGGCGCAGGCGGCATTGGCGTACAGCACGTGTTCCTGGTGCAGGATCGCCACTCCGTCGGGCAGCACCCGCACCAGTTCGCGGAACTGTTCCTCGCGTTCGTGCAGCAGGCGCCGCGAGCGTTCGTGCTCGGTCACGTCCTGCAGCGTGCCGCGCACGCAGGCCGCGCCATCGTCGTCGTTGGCCGATTCGGCGCGCAGGTGCAGCATGCGCGCCTGGCCGTCGGCGGCCAGCACCGGCAGCAGCATGTCCAGTTGCACCGGCGCGGTGCCGCACAGGTCCTCGAGCATGCGCTGGATGCGCGCCTGCGACGCCAGGTCGGCGGGGATCAGCAATTCCTCCAGGCGATGCTGGCGCGGCGACTCCGGCGCGCGCCGGCCGAGCATCCGGTAGACCTGGTCGGAGTAGCGGCCCAGGCCGCTGGCCGGGTCCAGTTGCCAGGAACCGAGGCGGGCGATCGCCTGCGCCTCCTCCAGCCGCAGCAGCGCCTGGTCGCGGCGCTGCTGCGCCTCGTGCTCGGCGCTGCGGTCGCTGATCACCACCAGCCGCGCGCCGCGGCCGCGGTAGTCCAGGCCGGTGCTGCGCGCCTCGACCATGCGCTGGCTGCCGTCGCGCAGGCACAGCGGCTCGGCCACCACGCAGACCTTGGAGGGGGCGTCGCGGATCGCCTGGATCACGTCGCTCATGCGCTCGGCGGCGCCGGGCGGCCACAGCCGGCCCAGTTCCAGCCCGACGAAGCTGTCGTGCGGCCACCCGAAAAAGGCGATCGCCGCCGGATTGACGTCCACCACCCGCAGCGTTTCCGGATCGTAGACCAGCATCGGGCTGGGATTGGCCTGGAACATCTGCCGGTAGCCGGCCTCGGACAGCGCCAGCTGCGCGTGCACCTGCACCGCCCCGCGCACCAGCGGGCGCAGCAGGCAGTACAGGGCGATGGCGGTCAACAGCAGGAACACCGCGTCGTTGACCAGTTGCAGCATGGCCAGGGTCTGCGTGTCGTCCACGAATCGAACCAGCAGCAGGTCGCTGCCCAGCGACCAGATCAGGCCGACCAGCAGGTACAGCAGCGCGGTCCGCCAGATTCCCCGGTCCAGCCGCTGCGCCAGACGCATGCCCGAGGACGGGGAGGTCGGGGAGAGATCGCGTTGTGGTTGCATGCCCCGACAGCCCGATGCGGCGGTATTCGTCCGCCGCCATCTTACCGGCAAGCGGCCATTGCGGCCCAGCGCGACCGGCGCCGCGGCCGGCCGGGCGCTCAATTAATGCCGCCGGGTGCCGTTATCACCTTCGTCCGCCAGCACCAGCGCGGCAGAAACGGAGCACCTCGGCGTGGATCAAGGCGTCATCGCAAGCTTGCTGCAGCATCCGCTCACCTCGGCCGTGGTCCTGTTGGACGCCGAAGGGCGGCCGCTGGCCGCGAACCGGGCCGCGCAGGCGCTGGAGCTGCCGCGTACGGTCGAGGCCTATGCCGAGCTGATGCGCGACGTGCGCGAGCGCCTGGTCAACGGCGAGAGCATGCTCGCCTGCGCGCTGCCCGGCACCGCCGGGCGGCGCCTGGACGGGTGGCTGCGCGCGGTGCGCGACGATGCCGGCGCGCTGTTGGCCTATACCCTGAGCGTGCCCGAGCCGGTCGGCAGCGACGGCGCCACGCGCTGGGAAATCGCCCTGGACAGCGCCGAACACGGCCTGTGGGACTGGGACATCCCCAGCGACCGGATCTTCCGTTCCGAGCGCTGGAAGCAGATGCTCGGCTACGAAGGCAACGCGCCGGACTACGGACTCAACGCACTGCTGCCGTTGGTGCACAACGACGACCAGGCGCGCCTGCGCGAGGCGATCCGCGCCCATTTCGAAGGCCGCAGCGCGACCTACGTGTGCGAATTCAGGCTGCGCCAGCAGGACGGCCAGTGGCGCTGGATCCTGGACCGCGGCCGCATCGTCGCCCGCACCGCCGACGGCAGCCCGCTGCGCATGGTCGGCACGCATACCGACATCCACGAACAGAAGCTGCTGGAGCAGCGCCTGCGCGACCAGCAGACCCTGCTGCGCGAGGCGCAGCGCATGACCAGCATGGGCAGCTGGTCGTGGGATCCGCTGCAGAACCGGATCTGGTGGTCGCGCGAGTTCCTGCGCGTGACCGGCCTGGCCGAGGATCAGGTGCCGAGCAGCCGCGGCTGGCTGCGCCTGCTCAGCCGCGAGTCGGCGGCGCAGGTGATCTCCACCTGGCGGCGCATGCAGCGCGACGGCAAGCAGGCCAATTTCGAGGTCGAGCTGGTACGCGGCAGCGAGGCGCCGCTGCACCTGCGGGTATGGGCGCAACCGCAGCTGGAAGCGGACGGCGCCGTGCAGCGCGTGCTCGGCCAGGTGCAGAACATCACCGAGCAGCGCCAGACCGACGCGCTGATCCGCTGGCGCACCGAACTGCTCAACCGCGTCTCGGCGCTGGGCAAGATCGGCGGCTGCGAGATCGAGGTCGGCACCCGGCGCATGCAATGGACCGAGGAGTGCTACCGCATCCACGGCCTGCGCAAGGAAAACATCGACCTGGACCAGGCGCTGGCCCTGTACACCCTGGATTCGCGCGACGCGTTCGAAACGGCGCTGGCGCGGATCGCCCACGGCGGCCTGCCCGAGCAACTGGACCTGTGCTTCCACCGCCCCTCCGGGCACCGGGTGTGGGTGCAGGTGCTGATCGAACTGGACGACCGCGACGGCCTGCCGCCGCGCTTCGTGGTGCTGTTCCGCGACATCAGCCGCGAACGCGAGGCCAGCGAGCGTATCGAACTGCTGGCCCACTACGACCTGCTGACCGGGCTGCCGAACCGGCAACTGCTGCGCGAGCAGGCGGAAGCGGCGATGCACGACGCGGTGGAGCGCGGCAGCACCCTGGCGATGCTGTTCGTCGACCTGGACGGGTTCAAGAGCATCAACGATTCCTTCGGCCATGCCACCGGCGATGCGTTGCTGAAACTGGCGGCCACGCGCATGCACCAGCAGCTGCGCACCAGCGACCTGTTCGGGCGCTTCAGCGGCGACGAATTCCTGGTGGTGCTGCGCGACCTGGCCGAGCCGGGCGATGCCGGCCATGTGGCGCGCAAGCTGATCGCGGCGCTGGCCGAGCCGCTGCACAACGGCGAGAACGTGATCAAGATCGGCGCCAGCATCGGCATCGCCTTGATGGAGGAGGGGCGCCAGGACTTCGACAGCCTGCTGCGCGCCGCCGATGCGGCGATGTACGCGGCCAAGGAATCGGGCCGCAACACCTGCCACTACTACAGCCAGGACGTGTTGCTGCGTGCGCAGCGGCGCCTGGAGATCGAACATGCGCTGCACGGCGCGCTGGACCGCGAGGAGTTCTCGCTGGTGTACCAGCCGCTGGTGCATGCGGCCGGCGAACGCGCGCCGGCGGTCGAGGCGCTGTTGCGCTGGCACCGCCCCGGTCACGGCCATTGCAACCCGGCCGAGTTCATTCCCATCGCCGAGGAATGCGGCGAGATCGTGCGCCTGGGCGACTGGGTGATCAACGAGGCCTGCCGCCAGGCCGCGGCCTGGGATGCGGCGGGGCTGAGCTTCGACCGCGTGTCGGTCAACGTCTCGGCGATGCAGCTGCGCGACCGCGGCTTCGCCGAGCGGGTGATCGAGCTGTGCCAGCGCAACGGCTGGTCGCCCAAGCGGCTGGAGCTGGAACTGACCGAATCGGCGCTGATCCGCGACACCGAATCGCTGCGCCGCTGCTTCGAACTGTTCGAGCAGGAAGGCGTGCTGCTGGCGGTGGACGACTTCGGCACCGGCTTCTCCAACCTGCATTACCTCAACCGCTTCCCGGTGCAGCGGCTGAAGATCGACCGCAGCTTCGTGCAGGACATGCTCATCGACAGCGGCACCGCCAAGGTCACCCAGGCGATCGTGCAACTCGGCCATGCGCTGGGCATGCAGGTGGTGGCCGAGGGCGTGGAGACGCCGCAGGAGGAGGCGCTGCTGCGCGAGCAGGGCTGCGACGAGATCCAGGGCTATCTGCACTCGCGGCCGCTGCCGCCGCGCGAGCTGGCGGCCTGGCTGCGCGCGCGCCAGGCCGAGACCCCGGCGACGCTGCCGCGACTGGTGCTTGCTGGCCAGTGAACGCTCGCCGCCAGCGCCCGTCGGACGCTGTTGCGGTACCGCGGTTGCTGGCTATACTTCGCGCCCATCGTTCCCGGCCAGAGGCCACTTCCTTGGACAGTCATCCTAGACCGACGCTGCAGCTGTCGAGCTGACAGGACCGCCAAGGTCTGGGTTCGTCCCAGATGGGTCCCGTCCGCTCAGGACGGGATCGTTCGCCACCGCCGCACCGGCGCTGGCAAGACACTCCCGCAGTACGCAAGCCCGATCCGCGAGGACCCCGAGCGTGGCCACTGGCGTTTCCGCATTCCGGAGCCGCCCATGCATCTGTCGTCGTCGTTGTCGCCATGCGCCGCTTGAGCGCCGCCGGTTGTGCGTACGCGCGCCCGCCGCGGTCCATGGTCCGCGGCGGGGCATGCTGCTGCCGCTACTCGATCCGCGCTGCACGCCGGCGCGCGGCAGCGGCGCGCCGGCCGGTCGCGCCGCCGGCAACCCGATCCGGCTGGGCATGTGCCGTCATGGACGCGCTGCGGCCCTGGCCGACGCCGGCGTGCCTGCCGCGATCGACGCCGCGACCGGCATCGGCCAGGTGGCCTCTGGACACACCACGAACGCGGCGCAGCAGCGGCTGACGCCTGGCTTGCATATTCGCTTGTCACACTGAGCGGTCGTCCCCCGCCGGTTTCCCTCATTCCCTACCATCCGTGCGGCGCAGCTGGCGCCGCCGTCCTGCCGGAACCTTCCCATGGTGCTATTCCCCCGCGACCGCAACGCGCCCGGTACTGTCGCCGCACGCCCCGGCGTGCTGCCCAATTTCCACGATCTGGCGGTGTTCGCGCTGCTGCTGGCGCTGGGCGTGCTGCTGTTGCACGGCGCCGCCGACATGCGCGCGCCGCTGCCGCCGCCGGGCACCGAAGCGGTCTCGCTGGATCTGCGCCAGCTTCCCGAATACGGCCTGCGCACCACCTTGCGCATGTTCGCGGCGATGGCCGCCTCGCTCATGTTCACCTTCGTCGTGGCGACCCTGGCGGCCAAGAGCCGCCGCGCCGAGCGGTTGATCGTGCCGGCGCTGGACATCCTGCAGTCGGTGCCGGTGCTGGGCTTCCTGACCTTCACCGTGACCTTCTTCCTGGGCCTGTTTCCCGGCCGCCAGATCGGCGCGGAACTGGCCTCGATCTTCGCCATCTTCACCAGCCAGGCCTGGAACATGGCGTACTCGTTCTACCAGTCGCTGCGCAACGTGCCGCGCGACCTGGACGAGGTCACGCGCGGCTTCGGCCTGTCGTCGTGGCAGCGCTTCTGGCGGCTGGAAGCGCCGTATGCGACGCCGGCGCTGATCTGGAACATGATGATGTCGATGTCCGGCGGCTGGTTCTTCGTGGTCGCCTCCGAAGCGATCACGGTCGGCGACCACACCCTGGAACTGCCCGGCATCGGCTCCTACCTGGCGTTGGCGATCGCGCAGCGCAATTTCGCCGCGGTCGGCTGGGCGGTGCTGGCGATGGGTGTTCTGATCGTGCTGTACGACCAGTTGCTGTTCCGCCCCATCGTCGCCTGGTCGGACAAGTTCCGCGCCGAACTCACCGCCTCGCAGGACAAGCCGCAATCGTGGCTGTACGACCTGCTGCGGCGCACCCGCCTGGCCAAGCGCCTGGTCGCGCCGCTGGCCTGGGTCTGGCAGCGCACCTTGCTGCTGCGCTGGGCGCCGCGGCGCCCGCGTCCCGCGTCGGCGTCCGTGCAGGACGCCAGCGGCAACGTCTGGGGCGACCGCCTATGGAGCGCGGCGCTGGCGCTCGCGGGACTGGCCGCGGCCTGGTTCGCGTTCGACTACGGCCGCCAGCACCTGCGCCTGCACGACCTGGCCGAGGCGTTCGGCGGCGGCCTGGCCACGCTGCTGCGGGTGGTGGTGCTGATCGCGCTGGCCAGCGTGGTGTGGGTGCCGATCGGGGTGTGGATCGGATTGCGCCCGAAGGTGGCGCAGCGGGTGCAGCCGCTGGCGCAGTTCCTGGCCGCGTTCCCGGCCAACGTGCTGTTCCCGTTCGCGGTGCTGGCGATCGTCGCCACCGGCGCCAATCCCAACATCTGGCTGTCGCCGCTGATGATCCTGGGCACGCAGTGGTACATCCTGTTCAACGTGATCGCCGGCGCCAGCGCGTTTCCCACCGACCTGCGCGAGGCGGCCACGGTCTACCAGCTGCGCTCGTGGACCTGGTGGCGGCGGGTGATCCTGCCGGGCATCTTCCCGTACTACATCACCGGCGCGCTGACCGCCTCCGGCGGCTCGTGGAACGCCAGCATCGTCGCCGAACTCGCCAGTTGGGGCGACACCCAGGTGCAGGCCTACGGGCTGGGCTCCTACATCGCCCGCGCCACCGCCGCCGGCGACGGCGCGCGGGTGCTGCTCGGGGTGGCGGTGATGTCGCTGTTCGTGACCGTCTTCAACCGCGCGGTGTGGCGGCGCCTGTACGCCTTCGCCGAACGCCGCCTGCGCTTCGACTGACCATCCTTGGAGATTCCGACCATGACCTTTTCCGCAAGCGCGCCCGAGCGCGCCCCGCTGGTCCGCGTGCACGGCGTGCGCAAGAGCTACGACAAGGGCGGGGCGACGCCGCTGGTGGTGCTGGACGATGTCGACCTGACCCTGCATTCGGGCCAGATCGTCGGCCTGCTCGGACGCTCCGGCTCCGGCAAGTCCACGCTGCTGCGTGCCATCGCCGGGCTGCTGCAGCCCAGCGCCGGCAGCATCGCGTTCCGCGACGCCATCCCGACCCAGGCGATCGACGACATCGCGATGGTGTTCCAGAGCTTCGCGCTGTTCCCGTGGCTGACCGTGCTGCAGAACGTGGAGGTCGGCCTGGAGGCGCGCGGCGTGGCCGCCGACGAACGCCGCCGGCGGGCGCTGGCGGCGATCGACCTGATCGGCCTGGACGGCTACGAGGGCGCCTACCCGAAGGAATTGTCCGGCGGCATGCGCCAGCGCGTCGGCCTGGCCCGCGCGCTGGTGGTGCGGCCGAAACTGCTGCTGATGGACGAGCCGTTCTCCGCGCTGGACGTGCTGACCGCCGAGACCCTGCGCACCGACCTGCTCGACCTGTGGTCGGAAGGGCGCATGCCGATCGAGTCGATCCTGATGGTCACCCACAACATCGAGGAAGCGGTGCTGATGTGCGACCGCATCGTGATCTTCGGCGCCAATCCGGGCCGGGTGATCGGCGAGATCCAGGTCACCCTGCCGCAGCCGCGCAACCGCCTGGCGCCGGCGTTCCGCGCCCTGGTCGACGACATCTACGCGCGCATGACCGCCAGCCCGCAGCGGCCGCAGGCGCGCGAAGGCGTGTTCCCCGGCAGCGGCATCGCGATGGTGCTGCCGCGGGTGTCGAGCAACCTGCTGGCCGGCCTGGTCGAAGCGGTGGCGGCCGAGCCCTACCACGGCCGCGCCGACCTGCCGCCGCTGGCGGCCAGCCTGCAGCTGGAAGTGGACGAACTGTTCCCGATCGCCGAAACCCTGCAGTTGCTGCGCTTCGCCGTGTTCGAGCAGGGCGACCTGCAGCTGACCCCGGCCGGGCAACGCTTCGCCGAACTGGGCACCGACGCGCGCAAGCAGATGTTCGCCCAGCACCTGGCCACCTACGTGCCGCTGGCCGCGCACATCCGCCGCGTGCTCGACGAACGCCCGACCCACCATGCGCCGGCGCGGCGTTTCCGCGACGAGCTGGAAGACCACATGTCCGAGGACTATGCGGCCGAAACCGTGCAGGCGGTGATCAGCTGGGCGCGCTACGCGGAGTACTTCGCCTACGACAAGCAGGCGGACCTGTTCTCGCTGGAGAACCCGAGCTAGCTGGTTCGCCCGCGCCCTTGTAGGAGCGGCTTCAGCCGCGACCGGGCCTCACCAGGAACGCCCGGTCGCGGCTGAAGCCGTTTCTACAGGGTTGGCGGGGCCAAGCCATCGCGCACGTCGACGAGCCAGCGGATCGGCGGCCGTGGCGATGTCGCGATGCGGTCTGGTGGCTGCATCCGCAAGCGCAGATGGCGGCGCTAGCGCGCAGACCGATTCAGTCGTTGTCGCAAAGTGCCGCGTAGCCGGGCAGCGGGTGCGGCGTGCCGGCCGCGGCGATGGCGGTCCCGCTCAGGCCCATGTCCCAGGCCAGGCCGGCCCAGATCAGGTCGGCGATGCCGTCGCTCTGCGCCATCGGGCCACGCCCGCCGAGCATCTGCCGCAGTTCGTCCTGCGCCAGCATTTCCAGCTGCCGCAGCGCGCTGCCCGGCTGGCGCCGCGCCGCGACGGGCGTGACGTTGGCGGCCACACCCGGTGCCGGGTGCGCGCGAGCGGGCAGGGCGCCGTGCTCGGCGCTCAGGTCGTCGCAGGACATGGCCTCGACTCGGGACTGGGACTGGAAAGGCATCGGCTCGAACGGTCGGAGGAAGGCAGACACGACAAGCCCCGGACAGGGCCGGGGACTGGTCGTTTCATGGTATGGCAGGGTGCACGCGGTGTCGGTCAGAACAGCTCGACGGTGCCGGCGCCCATGCTCTGCTGCGCCACCGGCTTGTGCGGCGGACGCTCCCACTCCACGCGCATCTCGCGCAGGCGGGTGCCGACCCGTTGCAGCGCATCGACCAACTCGCTGTCGAACACGCCGCCGTTGCGATGCAGCAGTTCCTGCAGGGCCACGGCCTCGCGGTTGATCGCGGTCAGGCGGTCCAGGTGGGTATGCACGCCACCCAGGGCCTGGGTCGCGATGTCCTCGAACTGCAGGGCGCGTACCGCTTCGGCGACGCTGCTGTCGATGGCGCGGCCGCACTCGGAGATCTCGCGCATGCCTTCGCCCAGCGAGTTGTTGATCGCCGCCACGTTGTCCAGCATCGACGCGGCCTCGGCGCGCGCCTCGCGGGAGCGGTCCATGTCGCGCGAGGCCATGTGCGAGACCGTCTCGCGGACCTTGGCGATGGCGTCCTTGGAGCTGTGCGCCAGCTTGCGGATCTGCTCGTTGAAGGTGGTCGAGCGCTCGGACAGGTTGCGCACCTCGTCGGCGACCACCGCGAAGCCGCGGCCCGCCTCGCCGGCACGCGCCGCTTCGATCGCCGCGTTCAACGCCAGCAGATTGGTCTGGTCGGCGATCGACTTGACGTCCTCCAGCAGGGCGAAGATGCCGTCCAGGTGCTGCGACATGTCGTCGATGTAATGCACCGTGGCGCTGCTCTGGCCGCTGACCTGTTCCAGCGCCTCGACCAATTGCTCCATGCGCTGGCTGGCATGCTGGGCGAAGCGGGCCACGTCGACCCCGGCACCGCCGTCGTCGCCGGCGCGATCCACGATCCGGGCCAGCGCCACGCTCTGCTGCCGCGACTTGCGGTTCATCGCCTCGAAGCTGCCGCCCAGGCCGCTGACCGCCTGGCGGATCAGTTCGCGGGCCCGTTCGATCTCGCTGCGCGAGCCGTCGATCTCGTTGCCGACGAAGCTGCGCAGTTCGCTCAGCAGCTGATCCTGCTCGCGCATGATCTTGGACTGCTCCGGCGAACGCCGGCTCTGGCTATAGGCTGTCCAGGCGGCGAAGCCCAGCCAACTCAACGTCATCGTGGTGAGGATGGCCCAACGGACCGGGGCCGGCCAATCGAAACCGGCGGCGATGGGGAACAGCAGCGTCAGGGCGAGCGGAGCAGCCAGACGGATCAGGAGGCGTGAGTACATGGACGTTCTCGGCAGATTCACGATTGCTGTATCGGCCGTACCCCCTCGGTCTTTAGCCGCGGTGTGCTGCCGATCGCGTCCGCGCGGCGAAACGTGCGCTGCATCGAGCCCGCGCCGGCGGCGCCAGCGCCGCGCTCAGCCCAGCGCGCGGTCCACCGCGTCGATCATGCGCCGCTTGGCCAGCAGGAAATCCCACAGGCTGCCGCCCATCTGCCGCCACAGCACCGCCGAGCGCACCGCGGCCAGCAGCAGCGCGCGGATCTCCGCCACCACCCCGGCCTGGCCCAGGTAATGCGGATTGCCCTGCACCATCACCCGCGGACGCAGGTGGCTGATGGTGTCGGCATACAGCTGGCCGAGCGCGCCGATCACCTCCGGATGCGCGCTGTCGGCGTGCTCGGCCAGCCTCGGCGCGATCCGGGCGATGCCGGCGGTGACCTTGGCGCTGGTCTCGGTGTCGCGCACGAAGCGCCGCTCCAGTTGCAGCACCGCCAGCGCCAGCCGCGGCAGCGCCTCGTCCTGGCCCTGGTTGCGGAAATAGTTGTGCAGCAGGCGCAGCCCGGGCGCGACGTCGCCGACCCGGCCATAGACCGCCTCCGGGGTGTCGGCATCGGTGCGGAACACGCTGTCCAGCAGGGTCCGCACCAGCGACGCCTCGGACTGCCCGGTCTCGGCGATGCGCCGGACCTGCTGCAGGGCCTGGGCGACGCCGGCCAGCGCCAGCACGCGCGCGTCCATGGAATCGGTCATCGGGTGGTTTCCTCATGTAGATCGGTGCGCTGCGCCAGACGGCGTTGCAGCGGGGCATCGGTGGTGGCGATCACGGCGCCGCCCAGGCACTCGTCGCCCTGGTACAGCACCAGCGACTGGCCGGGGGTCACGGCGCGCTGCGGGCGGGCGAAGCGCACCGCCAGGGTGCCGTCGTCGGCCACCTCGACCGTGCACGGCTCGTCGGCCTGGCGGTAACGGGTCTGCGCGGTGCAGTCGAAGCGTCGCGCCGGCGCCGATCCGGCGATCCAGTGGGCGGCTTCGGACTGCAGCTGGGTGGACATCAGATGCGGGCTGTCGCGATCCTGGTCCACGTACAGCACGTTGCGCGCCACGTCCTTGCCGACCACGTACCACGGCGCGGCCGCGCGGCCGCGCACGCCGCCGATGTTCAGGCCCTCGCGCTGGCCCAGGGTGAAATAGAACACCCCCGGATGCTCGGCCACGACCTGGTCCTGCGGGTCGCGGATCTCGCCGCGCCGGGCCGGCAGGTAGCGGCCGAGGAACTCGCGGAAGTCGCGCTCGCCGATGAAGCAGATGCCGGTGGAGTCCTTCTTCGCATGGGTCGGCAGGCCGGCCTCGCGGGCGATGCGCCGCACCTGTTCCTTGGGCAGCTCGCCGACCGGGAACAGGGTCGCGGCCAGCTGCGCCTGGCCGAGCTGGTGCAGGAAATAGCTCTGGTCCTTGTTGCGGTCCACCCCGCGCAGCAGCCGCCAGCGGCCGTCGGCGAACGCCACCCGGGCGTAGTGGCCGGTCGCGATGCGCTCGGCGCCCAGTTCGCGCGCCGCATCCAGGAAATGCTTGAACTTGACCTCGCGGTTGCACAGCACGTCCGGGTTCGGGGTGCGCCCGGCGGCGTATTCGGCCAGGAAGTGGGCGAACACGCCTTGCCAGTATTCCTGCGAGAAATCGCGGAAGTGGAACGGCATGCCGAGCAGGCCGCACACCGCCACCGCGTCGCGGCGGTCGTCCTCGGCGCGGCAGTCGCCACTGCCGTCGTCGGCCCAGTTCTGCATGAACAGGCCGGCCACGTCGGCGCCTTGCTGCACCAGTTGCCAGGCCGCCACCGACGAATCGACCCCGCCGGAGACGCCGACCATGATCCGCGCGCCGTTCATGCCAGTTGCCGCACCAGTTCGAGCGGATAGCGCTTGCCGGCGAGGAAATCGGCGGCCACCTGCCACACCAGCGGGCTGCGCCAGCGCGGCGCGGCGGCCTGCAGCTCGGCCGGGGTCATCCACAGCGCGCGCACGATGCCGTCGTCCAGCGGACGCTGCGGGTCGTGCGCCACCGGCTCGGCGGCGAAGGCGAAGCGCAGGTAGTGGCGGCCGTTGTCGGCCTTCCATTGGTAGGCGCCGATGAACGCGGTCAGCCGCACCTGCCAGCCGGTCTCCTCCAGCGTCTCGCGCAGCGCCGCCTGCAGCAGGCTCTCGTCCGGCTCCAGGTGTCCGGCCGGCTGGTTCAGCACCAGCGCGCCGGCGATGGACTCCTCCACCTGCAGCAGGCGCCCGTCGCGGACCACCACCGTGGCCACGGTCACGTCGGGCTGCCAGGGGCCGGGGGCCAGCGCCATCAGAACGCGTCCTTGCCGGCGTTGAGTTCGGCATCCATCGCGTCGGCGCCGCGCGCGGCCGCTTCCAGCGCCTCGCGCAAGGCGGTGTCGTCGGCATCGGCGGCGACCTTGACCACGAACACCGCCGTGCCGCCCTGGCGCACCCAGCCGCCGAGGATGTCGGCCTGGGCGTCTTCCAGCAGGCGGTTGGCGACCGCGGCGGGCAGGGTGTCGCCCTTGGCCTGGTAGGCAGGCGACCAGATCTCGCGGATGCGGTGGCTGCCGAAGCTCTCCACCGGCGAGCGCACGTAGATCAGCTGCTGGCGCTCGCGGCCCTGTTCGCGCAGGCCGAACAGCAACTGGTAGTCGCCGTCGGCATCGGCCTGGACGTCGTAGCCCATCGCCTTCAGGCGCTTGCCCAGCGCCTGGTCCGGCGCGGCGGCGGCTGGCACAGAGGCTACCAGGAGCGCGGCGAGCAGGGCGGCCGTGCGGAAATTCGTCGATTGCATGCGTTGCGCCATCAAAGAAGGGGAATTGTGCGGGCAGGATCGGCGATCGTCCAATCCGGGCCGACAGCCGCCGTATATAATCGGCGCATGCCTCGCAAGAATTCTTCAGACCACGACCACGGCGTAATGGTGGAGACCGGCAAGCCCGAAGTCGCCCGCCCGCCGATGTACCAAGTGCTGTTGCTGAACGACGACTACACCCCGATGGACTTCGTGGTGACCGTGTTGCAGCAGTTTTTCTCGCTGGACCTGGAGAAGGCCACGCAGGTGATGCTGCACGTGCATACCCGCGGCCGCGGCGTTTGCGGGGTGTACACCCGCGAAGTGGCTGAATCCAAGGTAGCTCAGGTCAACGAGTTTTCGCGGATGAACCAGCATCCCCTGTTGTGCACGATGGAAAAAGCCTGATATTGGTAAGCGTCGGTCACCGGTTTGCCCGGACTAACGCGGTCTGAACACACTGATCCGATAGGGTTGTGGAAATTCGCAACTCCAGCCGCATATTGTTGGCAACAGACGTCGGAGTGAACCATGTTCAGCAAAGATCTCGAGCAAACCATCGGCCAGTGCTACAAGCGCGCCCGGGAAGCCCGTCACGAGTTCATGACGGTCGAACACCTGTTGTTGGCATTGCTCGACAACCCCTCGGCGCAGGCGGTGCTGAAAGCCTGCGGCGCCGATACCGAACGCCTGCGCGGCGAGCTGGAGCAGGCCATCGAAGCCTCGGTGTCGCGCCTGGCCGAAGACGACGGCCGCGACACGCAACCCACGCTGGGCTTCCAGCGGGTGCTGCAGCGCGCGGTCTACCACGTGCAGTCCTCGGGCAAGAAGGAGGTCACCGGCGCCAACGTGCTGGTCGCGATCTTCGGCGAAAAGGATTCGCATGCGGTGTATTTCCTGAATCAGCAGGACATCACCCGGCTCGACATCGTCAACTACCTGTCGCACGGCATCGCCAAGCTCGGCGAGGAGGGCGAAAGCCCGGCGCCGTCCGACGGCGAAGCCAAGGGCGAGGCGGGCGAGGGCGAGCCCAAGGGCGACGCGCTGGCCGAATACGCCAGCAACCTGAACGAACAGGCGCGCAACGGCCGCATCGACCCGCTGGTCGGCCGTGCCGACGAGATCGAGCGCACCATCCAGGTGCTGTGCCGCCGGCGCAAGAACAACCCGCTGTACGTGGGCGAGGCCGGCGTCGGCAAGACCGCGATCGCCGAGGGCCTGGCCAAGCGCATCGTCGAGGGCAGCGTGCCCGAGGTGCTGGCCGACGCGGTCATCTACTCGCTGGACCTGGGCGCGCTGGTCGCCGGCACCAAGTACCGCGGCGATTTCGAGAAGCGCCTGAAGGGCGTGCTGACCTCGCTGAAGAAGGTGCCCAACGCGGTGCTGTTCATCGACGAGATCCACACCATCATCGGCGCCGGCTCGGCGTCGGGCGGCACCATGGACGCCTCCAACCTGATCAAGCCGGCGCTGGCCTCGGGCGATCTGCGCTGCATCGGCTCGACCACGTTCCAGGAATACCGCGGCATCTTCGAGAAGGACCGCGCGCTGGCGCGGCGCTTCCAGAAGATCGACATCGTCGAGCCGACCGTGGGCGAGACCTTCGAGATCCTGCAGGGCCTGAAGCCCAAGTACGAGGCGCACCACGGCGTGACCTACGCCGACGACGCGCTGCAGGCGGCGGTGGACCTGTCGGTGAAGCACATCGGCGACCGCCTGCTGCCGGACAAGGCGATCGACGTAATGGACGAGGCCGGCGCGCGCCAGCGGCTGTTGCCGCAGGGCGTGCGCAAGGAGCTGATCGACATCGAGGAGATCGAGACCATCGTCGCCAAGATGGCGCGGATCCCGGCCAAGCAGGTCAGCGCCACCGACAAGGACGTGCTGCAGCACCTGGAGCGCAACCTGAAGATGGTGATCTTCGGCCAGGATCCGGCGATCGAGACGCTGGCCTCGTCGATCAAGCTGGCGCGTTCGGGCCTGGCCAATCCGGAAAAGCCGATCGGCAACTTCCTGTTCGCCGGCCCCACCGGCGTCGGCAAGACCGAGGTGACCAAGCAGCTGGCGCTGCAGCTGGGCATCGAGCTGGTGCGCTTCGACATGTCCGAGTACATGGAGCCGCATTCGATCAGCCGCCTGATCGGCGCGCCTCCCGGCTATGTCGGCTTCGACCAGGGCGGCCTGCTGACCGAGAAGATCGTCAAGACCCCGCACTGCGTGCTGCTGCTGGACGAGGTGGAGAAGGCGCATCCGGACATCTTCAACATCCTGTTGCAGGTCATGGACCGCGGCGTGCTGACCGACACCAACGGGCGCGAGGCCAACTTCAAGAACGTGATCCTGGTGATGACCACCAATGCCGGTGCCACCCAGGCCTCGCGGCGCTCGATCGGCTTCACCAAGCAGGACCATTCCACCGACGCGATGGAAACCATCCGCCGCAGCTTCACCCCGGAATTCCGCAACCGCCTGGACGCGGTGGTGCAGTTCCAGCCGCTGGCGTTCAGCCACATCCTGCGCGTGGTCGACAAGTTCATCATCGAACTGGAGATGTTGCTGCAGGAGAAGCACGTGTCGCTGTCGGCCACGCCGACCGCGCGCGACTGGCTGGCCCAGCACGGCTTCGACCCGCTGATGGGCGCGCGGCCGATGGCGCGGGTGATCCAGGACAAGGTCAAGCGCCCGCTGGCGGACGAGCTGCTGTTCGGCAAGCTGGTCGGCGGCGGCCGCGTCACCATCGACGTGCAGGACGGCGAGCTGGTGGTGGACACCCAGGCCGAGCCGGAGCGCCTGCTGCCGGCAACCGTGGAGTGATGGCGCGCTAGAACGCCAGGCACGACAGAAGGCGGCTGCAGACCCTGCAGTCGCCTTGCGATGTCACCGATGAGAGACGAGAAGGCGGCCGGTGGCCGCCTTTCTTACAACCGCTGCGGGGCGGTCACTTCATGCGGTAGGTGATACGACCCTTGGTCAGATCGTACGGGGTCATCTCGACCTTCACCCGGTCGCCGGTCAGGATGCGGATGTAGTTCTTGCGCATGCGTCCGGAGATGTGGGCGATGATCTCGTGCCCGTTTTCCAGCTTGACCCGGAAGGTGGTATTGGGCAACGTCTCGCTGACGGTGCCTTCGAATTCGATGGAGTCGTCTTTCGACATGTAATCCTGTGCGATTTCGCGTGCGGCCAAAGGCCTTAAGAGCGGGGATTTTACTCGCCTCGGCCGCAGCATGCAAAGTTTGCGTTAATGCGGCTCAGGGCAAGGCCAGTTCCGCGGCCGCCAGTTCGCCGAAACGCGGCGTCCACGGGCCGGCCGGGCCGGGCTCGGCCACCAGTGCGGCGATCGCGTCGAGGAACGCGGCACGCGGCCAGCGCTCGGCGCCGAGGCTGAGCAGGTGGTCGTTCTCGACCTGGGCATCGATCAGCGGCCAGCCCCAGCCATGCAGGCGCCTGGCCAATGCCGCCAGCGCCACCTTGGAACCGCCGCTGCGCGCGCTGAACATGCTTTCGCCGAAGAACATGCGTCCGCGCGCCACGCCGTAGATGCCGCCGACCAGTGCCTCGCCGTCGAACACCTCCACCGAGTGCGCGTGCCCGGCGCGATGCAGGGCAACATAGGCGGCGGTCATCTCGGCGGTGATCCAGGTCCCGTCCTGGCCGCGGCGCGGTGCCTGCGCGCAGGCCGCGATCACCTGCGCGAACGCGGTGTCGGCGCGCACCCGCCACGGCGAGTGGCGCAGCGAACGGCGGAAGCGCGAGGACAGCCGCACCCCGTCGCTGCGGAACACGGTGCGCGGGTCCGGGCTCCACCACAGGATCGGATCGCCGTCCGAGTACCAGGGGAAGATGCCGTGCGCGTAGGCATTGAGCAGGCGCGTCGGGGTCAGGTCGCCGCCGATCGCGAGCAGGCCTTCCGGTTCGCGCAGCGCGCTCGCCGCGGGCGGGAACGGGGCGGCCGGATCGGCGGCAAGCAGGGCAGGGAGACGGCGCATCGGCGCAGGGTAGCCGATCGGGCGGGCGGTTCAGTCCTGGCGGAACGGCGAGTGCCGCAGCAGGGTCGCCGCATGCTGGCGCACCGCTGCGGTTTCCTCCGCGCACCAGTCGGCCAGCGGCGCGCGGAAGCCGGGGTCGGCGATCCAGTGGCGGCTGCGCACCAGCCGCGGCAGGAAGCCGCGGGCGATCTTGTGCTCGCCCTGCGCGCCGGGCTCGAACCGGGTCAGGCCTTCGCGCAGGCAGTAGTCGACGCCCTGGTAGTAGCAGGTCTCGAAGTGCAGGCCGGGCAGGGTGTCGCCGCCCCAGTAGCGGCCGTACAAGGTGTCGCCACCGCGCAGGCACAGCGCTCCGGCTACCGGCGTTTCATCCAGAATGGCTAGGAATATCAGGAAATTACGCGGCATTTCTCGCGCAAGATGCGAGAAGAACTCCAGCGTCAGCGCCGGCGAGTTGCCGTAGTCGTCGAAGGTGCGCAGGTAGAACGCGTACATCGCCTGCAGGTCGGCGGCGCTGGCCTCGTCGCCGTGCACGACGCGGAAGCCGATGCCGGCGCGCTGCACCTTGGCCCGCTCCTGGCGGATGTTCTTGCGCCGCTTGTGGTCCATCGCCGCCAGGTAGGCATCGAACTCGGTCCAGCCGGCGTCGTTGTGCCACTGGTACTGCACGTCGCTGCGCGCCAGCCAGTCGTCGCCGAACGCGGCGTCCTCGTCGGCGCTGTGGAAGTTCACGTGCGCCGAGGACAGGCCGCTGGCCTGGGTCAACGCCTGCATCGCCGCCAGCAGCGCCTGGCGGCCGGCGCTGTCGCGCGCCAGCAGGCGCGGTCCGGTCACCGGTGAATACGGCACCGCGCACAGCCATTTCGGGAAATAGTCCTGGCCGTAGCGCGCATAGGCATGCGCCCAGGCATGGTCGAACACGAATTCGCCGTGCGAGTTGGTCTTCAGGTACCCCGGCGCAGCGGCGACCAGCGCGTCGCCGTCCCACAGGGTCAGGTGTAGCGGATTCCAGCCCCAGTCCGGGCGCAGGCAGCCATGCCGTTCCAGGCCGGCCAGGAACGCGTGCGCGACGAACGGGTTGCGGCCGTCGTGCAGGGCGTCCCAAGCGGACGCGGCGACCTCGTCGAGCCGGTGCAGCCAGCGTACCTGCTGGGTCATCGCCGGGCTGGTTCGGGACGGGCCGGCGCGGTGAACGAGAGCGGCAGGACGACCGCGGCGAGCGCCCGGTCGGTGCAGTCAAGCCCGGTCCTGGGCAACTGCGCCAGGCGCGCCGTCACCCGAGCCAGGCCGGCGGCACGTTGCGGCGGCGCCGCCGCCTGCGCTGCGCTGGATTCGAACGAGCCCGGGCAGGGCCGGTAGAGAAAGCGCAACTGGGTGCCATCGGACGCGTTGACGCCCAGTTCGCTGGAGAACGTGCTCATCGCGCCGCGCAACAGCGCCGAGGCCAGCGCCAGGTGCTGCTGCGCCGCCTCGCTCTGCACGGCGGCCTCGGTCTTCGCGCCTGCCGGCGCCTGCGACGGACGCGCTGCCAGCAAGCGTTGCACTTCGCTGGCGCCGCCCGGAAGATCGCCCAGCGCGACCAGGGCCGCAAGCGTGTCGGCCGCGTCGGCGGTGCCGCCAGCCGCGTCCTCGCGCAACCAGCCCAGGGCGCGCTCGCGGCGCTGCGCGGCTGTCGGAATGCCAGCCAGCAGGCACTCGCCGAGAAAACGGGTGAACACGGCCCGCGCGCCGGCATCGCCAGCGATGGCCTCGGCCGTGATGCGGTCGCCGGTGTCGCGCACGGACTTGCTCATCGACCTCATCAGCAGCTTGATGCTGTCGTCGGCCCCGGTACCGAGCAAGCCGCCGGCCATCGTCGCGGCCAGCGCATCGACCTGTTCCGGGGACATGCAGAACGCCATATGCGCCGCTTCCACCGAGCCGATCGTCAGCGGCGGCGCCACGGGCTCGGCATGCAGCGCGCCCGCCGCCGCGAGCAGGCCGGCGAGCGCGACGCCACGGCGGCCGCGCTCGGCGGCCCGGGAGCCCGATTCGGTCAAGCGCCCTTGTCCAGATAGCGCTCGGCATCCAGCGCGGCCATGCAGCCGAAGCCGGCCGAGGTGATCGCCTGGCGGTAGTGCTGGTCGGCGACGTCGCCGGCGGCGAACACGCCCGGCACCGAGGTCTCGGTGGCCGCGCCGCCGAGGCCGGAGCGGATCTCCAGGTAGCCGTTGTTCATCGCCAGCTGGCCGTCGAACAGCTGCGTGTTCGGGTGGTGGCCGATGGCCACGAAGAACCCATGCGCTTCGATCTCGCGGGTGCTGCCGTCCTGGGTGGACTTGACCCGCACCCCGGTGACGCCGGCCTCGTTGCCCAGCACTTCGTCGATGGCGTGGTGCCAGACGGTCTCGATCTTGCCCGCCGCGACCTTGGCGAACAGCTTGTCCTGCATGATCTTCTCGGCGCGCAGGGTGTCGCGGCGGTGCACCAGGTAGACCTTGCGGGCGATGTTGGACAGGTACAGCGCCTCTTCCACCGCGGTGTTGCCGCCGCCCACCACGACCACGTCCTGGTCCTTGTAGAAGAAGCCGTCGCAGGTGGCGCAGGCGGACACGCCGCGGCCCTTGAACGCTTCTTCCGAGGGGATGCCCAGGTACTTGGCGGTGGCGCCGGTGGCGATGACCAGCGCGTCGCAGGTGTACTCGGCACTGTCGCCGCTGAGCCTGAACGGGCGTTGCGACAGGTCGGCGGTGTGGATGTGGTCGAAGATCACCTCGGTATCGAAGCGCTCGGCATGCGCCTGCATCCGCGCCATCAGGTCGGGACCCTGCAGGCCATGGGCGTCGCCGGGCCAGTTGTCGACCTCGGTGGTGGTCATCAGCTGGCCGCCCTGCTGCAGGCCGGTGATGACCACCGGCTTGAGATTGGCGCGCGCGGCGTAGACCGCGGCGGTCCAGCCGGCCGGGCCCGACCCCAGGATCAGCAGGCGGGAATGCTTGGCGGAATTGGCGACAGAAGAGCTCATGTATACTCGCGAAGAGGTGGAAATGGCGGCGGATTCGCGGCATTGCGCGGCTTCCGGCGTAGTCGCATAGAGTGGCGGCCGGCCTGGGATGAATCAAGCCGCGTGGCGAGAACGCTGCGGCCTGCGGCCAGCGCGCCGCCTTGCGCCCGCCGCGTGTCCATGCCGCCGCGTCGCGGTGGGGAAGAGGGCGCTGGACGATTCAGGCTTCGCCTGCCGATCCGGTGCCGACTGCTGAAATGCCGATCCGATTCGTTTATTATCAATCACTAACGGTGTATTTCTAAGGTCTGGTCATAGCGTGGCGAAGCAGGTTCCGGAACGCGGCAAATCCCAGGGCGCCAATGCGGCCGCACGCAAGCAGGCCGCCGCGGCCAATCCGCGTCGGCAGAAGCTGTGGCGCGACCTGGCGCTGATCGCGATCGCGCCGCTGCTGTTGTACCTGCTGGCCAGCCTGGCCACCTATTCGGCGACCGACCCGGGCTGGTCGCATACCGGCAGCGTGGTCGCGCCGGTGCACAACATGGGCGGCAAGTTCGGCGCCTGGATCGCCGACGTGCTGCTGCAGCTGTTCGGCTACGTGGCGTTCCTGCTGCCGGTGGTGATCGGCGCGGTCTCCTGGATCGCGCTGTTCGGCATGGACAGCGATGGCGACGGCGAGGCCGACCTGGGCCCGGCGCTGCGCCTGGTCGGGATCGTCGGTTTCCTGATCGCCGGCACCGGGCTGCTGCACCTGCGCCTGTTCAGCGGCGACGTGGCCGGTGCCGGCGGCATCCTCGGCAAGCTGGTCGGCAGTTCGCTGACCGCCGGCTTCGGCGCGCTGGGCAGCAACCTGTTCGTGCTGGTGCTGCTGCTGGTGTCGATCACCCTGGCCACCGGGTTGTCCTGGTTCGCGGTGATGGAGCGCATCGGCCGCGCGGTGATGACCCTGCCGACGCTGGCCCGGCGCGGCAGCCAGCAGGCCAACGAATGGCAGCAGACCCGCGCCATGCGCGAGGAACGCGAGGAAGTGCGCAAGGTCGATGCGGTGCAGCGCGCCAAGCGCGAACCGGTCAAGATCGAGCCGCCGCCGGCGCCGGTGGTGGAGAAGAGCGAGCGGGCCAAGCGCGAGCAGCAGATCCCGCTGTTCCACGGGACCGGCGGCGACCAGTCCGGCATCCCGCCGCTGGCCCTGCTCGACGATCCCAAGCCGCAGACCAAGGGCTATTCCGAGGAAACCCTGGAGACCCTGTCGCGGCAGATCGAGTTCAAGCTCAAGGACTTCCGCATCGAGGCGCAGGTGGTCGGCGCCTATCCGGGCCCGGTGATCACCCGCTTCGAGATCGAGCCGGCGCCGGGCGTCAAGGTCAGCCAGATCAGCTCGCTGGACAAGGACATCGCGCGCGGCCTGTCGGTGAAGTCGGTGCGCGTGGTCGACGTGATCCCGGGCAAGTCGGTGGTCGGCCTGGAGATCCCCAACGTCAGCCGCGAGATGATCTATCTCAGCGAGCTGCTGCGCTCCAAGGAATACGACAAGTCGGCCAGCCCGCTGACCCTGGCGCTGGGCAAGGACATCGCCGGCCGCCCGACCGTGGCCGACCTGGCGCGCATGCCGCACCTGCTGGTCGCCGGCACCACCGGCTCGGGCAAGTCGGTGGCGGTCAACGCGATGGTGCTGAGCCTGCTGTACAAGGCCTCGGCCAAGGAACTGCGGATGCTGATGATCGACCCGAAGATGCTCGAGCTGAGCGTCTACCAGGGCATCCCGCACCTGCTGGCGCCGGTGGTCACCGACATGAAGGAGGCCGCCAACGGCCTGCGCTGGTGCGTGGCGGAGATGGAGCGCCGCTACAAGCTGATGAGCACGGTCGGGGTGCGCAACCTGGCCGGCTTCAACAAGAAGGTCAAGGACGCGCAGGACGCCGGGCAGCCGATGATGGACCCGCTGTTCAAGCCCAACCCGGACCTGGCCGAGGCGCCGCGGCCGCTGGACACGCTGCCGTTCATCGTCATCTTCATCGACGAATTCGCCGACATGATGATGATCGTCGGCAAGAAGGTCGAAGAGCTGATCGCGCGCCTGGCGCAGAAGGCGCGCGCCGCCGGCATCCACCTGATCCTGGCCACCCAGCGCCCGTCGGTGGACGTGATCACCGGCCTGATCAAGGCCAACATCCCGACCCGCATCGCGTTCCAGGTCAGCTCCAAGATCGACTCGCGCACCATCCTCGACCAGTCCGGCGCCGAGACCCTGCTCGGCCACGGCGACATGCTGTACCTGCCGCCGGGCACGGCGATGCCCGACCGCGTGCACGGCGCCTTCGTCAGCGACGAGGAAGTGCACCGCGTGGTCGAGCACCTCAAGGCCAGCGGCCCGGCCGACTACATCGAGGGCGTGCTCGACGAGGTGCAGACCATGGGCGACGGCACCGTGGTAGGCGCCACCGGCCTGCCGGAGAGCAGCGGCGGCGGGGACGAATCCGACCCGCTGTACGACGAAGCCCTGCGCATCGTCACCGAGACCCGCCGCGCGTCGATCTCCGGCGTGCAGCGGCGGCTGAAGATCGGCTACAACCGCGCCGCGCGGTTGATCGAAGCGATGGAGGCGGCCGGCGTGGTCAGCCCGCCCGAACACAACGGCGACCGCAGCGTGCTGGCGCCGCCGCCGCCGAAGTGAGACGCGCGACGCGGCCCGCATCCCGGTTCCCGGCCATCGGAACCACCCGGCGCAGCGCCGCATGCGATGCTGGCGGCCGTTCCCGCCCGCTGCCGTTGCCGATGTCCCGAACCGCCTGCACCGTGCGCCTGTTGCTGTGCGCCGTCCTTGCCGTGGCCGGATCCGCCGCCGCCGCGCAGCCGCCAGCCGCTGCCGCCGCAGCGGCCAGCCCTGCAGCGGCCACGCCCGAAGTCGCCAACAACTACAGCTACGTGCGCTACCGCGCCGACTACGAGGTGCGCGACGACGCCAGCAGCGTGGAGACCGACGAGTACGAGCTGCTGCTGAAGACCAAGGCCGGCGTGGACAAGTTCAGCCAGGTGCGGCTGAGCTACAGCGAGAAGCTGGAGACGCTGGAGGTGCTGGCGGCCTACGCGATCACCCCGGACGGGCTGCGCCACGACGTGCCGGCCGACAAGATCTACACCCAGGAAAGCTACTCCAGCGCCTCGGCGGCGATGTACGCCGACCGCAAGGTCAAGGTGGTGGTGTTCCCCAACCTGATGCCGGGCACGCGGCTGGTGTACCGGGTGCGCCGCACCCAGACCGTGCCGTACTTCCCGGGCTATTTCAGCCTGTGGGAGACCTTCAGCGTGTTCTCCCAGTACGACGACGCGACGGTGACCCTGGTCGCGCCGCGGCGCATGCCGATGCACGTGTCCACGCGCGGGGTGGACGGCGCCGACACGCCGAAGATCGACGGCGCGCAGGCGCGCTGGGAATGGCGCTACCAGCGCCGCGAGCCGATGAAGAGCCAGAACTGGGCGGCGGCGACCTGGGAGTTCAGCCCGACCATCATGGCCAGCAGCTTCCGCCGCTGGTCGCAGATGGGCCAGGCCTACCAGCGCAGCAGCGGCGTCGCCGCGCAGGTCACGCCGAAGGTGCGCGCCCGCGCCGAGCAGATCACCGCCGGCATCGGCGACCGCCGCGCACAGGCCGCGGCGCTGTACGAATGGGTGGCGCGCAACATCCGCTACGTGGCGGTGTACCTGGGCAACGGCGGGCTGGAGCCGAACAGCGCCGACAGTATCCTCGACAACCACTACGGCGACTGCAAGGACCACACCGTGGTGCTGGAGGCGCTGCTGGCGGCCAAGGGCATCGCCAGCACGCCGGTGCTGATCGGCGCCGAAGGCGGGCCGACCCTGCCCGAGGTGCCGGTGCTCGGCCGCTTCAACCACGCCATCACCTATCTGCCCGAGTTCAAGCTGTACGTGGACTCGACCAATCCCTACGCGCGCTTCGGCCAGCTGCCGGCCGGCGATCTCGGCGTGCCGGTGCTGCACACCGTCGACGGCAGCGTGGCGCGGACCCCGCCCAACGATGCGCGGCTGAACCTGTACCAGGCCGAGGCCGACTACCGCTTCGCCGCCGACGGCAGCCTGAGCGGCACCACCCGGCTGGACAGCGGCCAGATCGGCGAGATCGGCCTGCGCACCATGTTCGTGCAGCTCAATACGCAGAACCGCACCCGCATCGAGGAATCGATCCTGGCCGCGTCCGGCTTCGACGGCAGCGGCGAACTGGAGCTGCAGGGCGCGCCGCAGGACCTGAGCCGGCCGTTCGGCTACGCCTACCGGTTCCGTGCCAGCGACTACGTCGACTTCGGCGTGGTCGGCGGCATGACCCTGCCGCAGATGCCCGGCGCCGATTCGGTGCGCGGGGTCTATGCGACTACCTCGGCCGAGCGCAACCTGACCCCGTTCTACTGCAACGACAACGCGCGCAGCGAGACCTACCGGCTGACCTTCCCGGACAGCGTGCCGATCATCGCGATCCCGGCCGACACCCATTTCCGCAACGCCGCCGGCGAATACGCCGCGACCTGGGTGCGCGACGGGCAGACGGTGGTCGCCACGCACACGCTGCACCGGCGTGCGGTGCATGGCCCGCAGGCGCTGTGCCAGCCGCAGGACTACGCCGCGTTCCGCGAGCTGTACCAGCAGGTGCGGCGCGGCTTCCGCGGCCAGATCCTGTACGGCGACCTCGGCCGCATGCAGACCGGGCACTGAGCGCATCGGGGTCTGATCGCCTATTCAGCTTGTTCGCGGCACACTTCCCACACTCCATCCGGAACCCCATCCGCATGCTTCGCACACTCCGCTATACCGTCCTCGCCAGCGCGCTGCTGGCCGGCAGCGCCTTCGCCGGCGCGCGCGACGACCTGAACACCTTCACCCGCGGGCTCAAGGGCCTGGACGGCCAGTTCGCGCAGAAAGTCTATGACGGCAAGGGCGCGCTGAAGGAAACCGCCAGCGGCCGCGTCGCGCTGTCGGCGCCGCGCCTGTTCCGCTGGGAATACCGCAAGCCCTATACGCAGCTGATCGTCGCCGACGGCGCCAAGGTCTGGGTCTACGATCCGGACCTGAAGCAGGTCACCGTGCGCACCCAGGGCGCCGAGGAGCAGAACAGCCCGCTGACCGCGCTGATCGACCCGGGCAAGCTGGACCGCCAGTACGACGTCAGCGAGGAAGCGGTGGCGCGCGACGGCCTGCAGTGGCTGTCGATGACGCCGAAGGTGGACACCGAGGCCAGCTTCCAGATCGCCAAGCTCGGCTTCGACGGAAACGGCCTGGCGCGGATGGAGGTGGTCGATGCGGTCGGCCAGCGCACCGAGATCAGCTTCAGCGGCTGGAAGCGCAACCCGGCCTTCGCCGCCGGCACCTTCCGCTACGTGCCGGACAAGGACGTGGACGTGGTCGGCGACCGCTGAGGCGCCGAACGCCGGCTGCGGCCACGCCGGGCCGGCTCAATCGGGGCAGGTCTGCACTTCGATGCTGACGTGCCCCAGTGTCGCCACGCCTTCCAGGCGCGCGTGATAGAACGCCGCCGGCCGCGGCCGGTGGGTCACCAGCGACACGATCGCCGCATGCTGGCCGGGACCGATCCGCCACACGTGCAGGTCGGCGATGCGCTCGTCGTCCTGTTCCAGGCGTTGCCGGATCTGCGCCTGCAAGGCGGCCGGCGCCGAGGCGTCGAGCAGCACCGCGCCGGTGTCGCGCAACAAGCCCAGCGACCAGCGCGCGATGACGATGGCGCCGACGATGCCCATCAGCGCGTCCATCCACAGCCAGCCCAGGGTCTTGGCCAGCAGCAGGGCCACGATCGCCAGCACCGAGGTCAGCGCATCGGCCAGCATGTGCACGTAGGCCGAGCGCAGGTTGTTGTCGGTGTGCGCGTGCGTGGCGTGGTCACTGCTGCCATGCGTATGGTCGGGCCCAGGGGCGTGGGCATGATCGTGCCCATGCCCGTGCCCGTGTGCATGATCGTCGTGGTCGTGGTCGTGGTCGTGATGTGCGTGGCGCTGCGCGGCCGACGCCTGCGCCGCGTGGGAATGGCCGTGCCCGTGATCGTGGCTGTGATCGTGATCGTGGCTGTGATCGTGACCATGGTGATGGTCGGCACCGAGCATCCAGGCGCTGACCAGGTTCACCAACAGGCCCAAGGACGCGATCCAGATCGCCTCGTCGTAGGCGATGTGGACCGGCTGCGCCAGGCGCAGCGCCGACTCCACGCCGATGCCGAGCGCGATCAGGGCCAGGATCAGCGCGCTGCAGAACCCGGCCAGGTCGCCGACCTTGCCGGTGCCGAAGCTGAAGCGCGGATCGTGCCGGTGGCGGCGCGCGAACCAGTAGGCGAAGCCGGCGATCGACAGCGCCCCGGCATGGGTGGCCATGTGCATGCCGTCGGCGAGCAGCGCCATCGAGCCGGTCCACCAGCCGGCGACGATCTCCACCAGCATCATCGCCGCGGTCAGCGCGACCACCGCCCAGGTCCGGCGCGCATTGCGCTCGTGGCGATCGCCGAGGAAGTCGTGCGCATGGGTGAAGGCGTCCAGCGTGCGGTGGTGGCTCATCGGGGCACTCGCGGGGCAGGGGGAACGCAACGGATTGTAGCGACAGCGCGGCGCCGGTTTGCGCTGCCGGCGCCACCGGCAACGCGCGGCCTGCACGCGCCGGCGATAGAATGCGCAGGTGGCCAAGCGCAGACTCCTCGCCCCCGATACCCCCGACCTGCTGAGCGTCGATCGCGATGCGATGCGCCCGCTGGCCGAGCGCATGCGCCCGCGCACGCTGGACGAAATGGTCGGGCAGAAACGCCTGCTGGCCCCGGCCAGCGCGCTGCGCCGCGCGGTCGAGTCCGGGCGCGTGCATTCGATGATCCTGTGGGGACCGCCCGGCTGCGGCAAGACCACCCTGGCGCTGCTGCTGGCGCACTATGCCGAGGCCGAGTTCAAGGCGATCTCGGCGGTGCTGTCGGGCCTGCCGGAGGTGCGGCTGGTGCTGGCCGAGGCCGCGCAGCGCTTCGCCGACGGGCGCCGCACGGTGTTGTTCGTGGACGAGGTGCACCGTTTCAACAAGGCGCAGCAGGACGCGTTCCTGCCGCACATCGAGCGCGGCACCATCCTGTTCGTCGGCGCCACCACCGAGAACCCGTCGTTCGAACTGAACTCGGCGCTGCTCTCGCGCTGCCGCGTGCACGTGCTGGAATCGGTGTCGCCGCAGGACATCGTCGAGGCGCTGCAGCGTGCGCTGCACGACAGCGAGCGCGGCCTGGGCGAGGACGCGATCCAGGTCTCGGACGCCGCGCTGCTGGAGATCGCCAGCGCCGCCGACGGCGACGTGCGGCGTGCGCTGACCCTGCTGGAGATCGCCGCCGAGCTGGCCCAGGGCGAGGACGGCGAGATCACCCCGCAGACCCTGCTGCAGGTGCTGGCCGACCGCACCCGCCGCTTCGACAAGGGCGGCGAGCAGTTCTACGACCAGATCTCGGCGCTGCACAAGTCGGTGCGCAGCTCCAACCCGGATGCGGCGCTGTACTGGCTGACGCGCATGCTCGACGGCGGCTGCGATCCGGCCTACCTGGCGCGGCGGCTGACCCGCATGGCGATCGAGGACATCGGCCTGGCCGATCCGCGCGCCCAGCAGATGGCGCTGGAAGCCTGGGACATCTACGAGCGGCTGGGCAGCCCGGAAGGCGAACTGGCCTTCGCGCAACTGGTGCTGTACCTGGCCAGCACCGCCAAGTCCAACGCCGGCTACGCCGCGTTCAACCAGGCCAAGGCCGAAGTGCGCGAGAGCGGTACCCAGGAGGTGCCGCTGCATCTGCGCAACGCGCCGACCAAGCTGATGAAGACCCTCGGCTACGGCGAGCACTACCAGTACGACCACGATGCCGAAGGCGGCATCGCCCTGGACCAGACCGGGTTTCCGGATGCGATGGGCGAGCGCGTGTACTACCGGCCGGTGGAGCGCGGCCTGGAGATCAAGCTCAAGGACAAGCTCGACCGGCTGCGCGCCGCACGCGAGCAGGCACGGGCTGACAAGGCCAAGCCGACGCGCTCATAATCGGCATCAAGGAGATGGCATTCCTCCTCGAACCGCCCGCAGTCCCTGCGCGCTGATGATGCCTGCCCAACCCCCGCCGGGGCGGCAGGCCTGCGCCCCGGCATCGCCCGATCTGGAGACCACGATGCCGCACTTCGTTTTCGTTTTCCCACGCCGCCGCGCCGCCGCGCAGCGGGGCAGCGCATGAACTTCGCCCTGTGGTGGCAGCAGCTGTTGCTTGCGATGGCCGGCGGCGCGGTCGGCTCCGGTGTGCGCTTCGCCGTCGGTAGCGCCTTGTTGCAGCGCTACGGCGCCGGTTTCCCGTGGGGCACGCTGACGGTGAACCTGGTCGGCGCGTTCTTCGGCGGTTTCCTCCTGGTCTGGATCGAAGGCAAGGGCGCCAGCGCGCCGTACTGGCGTGCGTTGCTGGTCGTCGGCCTGCTCGGCGGCCTGACCACGTTCTCCTCGCTGATGATGGAAAGCCTGGTGTTCCTGCGCAACGGGCGCGGCGGCATGGTGCCGCTGTACCTGGCGATCACCCTGGCGGCGGGCCTGCTGCTGGTGATCGGCGGCGCCCGCGTGGCGACCGAACTGCGACCGCCGGCAGCCAGTGCCGGCAAGTGAGTGCATTGGCCGTGCGTGCTAGGACAGCAGCGCGGCCGCCAGCCCCAGCGGCGGCGCTGCCAGCGCCAGCGGCACGATGGCGCGCGGCCGGTACGGCAGCAGGCCGTAGGTCAGCAGCGCGGCGCTGGCGCTGAGCGTGCCCAGCCACAGCACCGGGCCGATGGTCCAGCCCAGCGCTGTCACGCAGCACGCGAACGCCGCGGCCAGCAGCAGCCAGCCGCCGATGCGCAGCTGGCGCATCCGCGCCGGCGCGGCGCGCTGCGCGCCGTACAGCTCCAGCTGGTGTTTCTCCATCGCCAGGCACAGCGCGACGAAGCCGGAAAAGGCCAGGCCCAGGCCGAGCAGGTTCATGGCGTCTCCAGTGCCGTGGTCGACACGGGCTGCGCCGCCGCCCGTTCGCGCGCGCGGCGTTCGGCCGCCGACAGCGGCGGCTGCCAGCGCTGCATGCGCCGCGCCGCGACCGCCAGCACGCAGCCCAGCCCGAAGCAGACCAGGTCCACGCCGGCCAGCGCCCAATCGCCGGTCGGCAGGGTATTGCCCAGATGCGCGTCGGTGGTCAGTGCGTTGAGCGCCGGCAGCAGCGCGAACAGGGCCGCACCCAGGTACAACTGCCAGGCCCACATCGCGCGCCTTGGCCAGACGAAGGCGGCGACCAGCGCCGCTGCCCAGGCAAGGAAGAACGCCGCCGCTTCCTGCTCCGGGCGCTCGGCCAGATGCACCGGGATCAGCCGGTTGCCCCAGAAATAGGCGGCGAAGGCGATCGGCAGGCCGGCCACCGTGCCGATGTTCAGCGCGTCGACCAGGCGCAGGCCGACACCGATCCGGCCGGCCTTGGCGTGCTTGGGCCGTTCCTTGACCGCCCACAGGATCACGCCGCTGGCCACCATCAGGCAGCCGAGCAGGCCGGAACCGAAGAACAGCCAGCGCAGCCCGGACCCGGCGAAGTGCGCCAGATGCAGGCCGTACAGCGTGCTGCGGGTCTGCGCGGCCGCGCCGGGGCTGCCGCTGCGCGCCAGGACCTGTCCGCTGCCGGCATCCAGCAGCAGCGACGGCGGGTCGTAGGCCAGGCGTCGGCCCTCGCCCTGGCGGATCTCGATCACCGCCGCGGCATCGCCCGGGTTGTACAGCGAGAACCCGGCGATCGGAGCCTGCGCGCCCCATTCGGCGCGCGCCACGTCCAGCAGGCGCGCGATCGGCAGGCGCGTGCCCGGCTGGCCGCTGGCTTCGCGGGGATTCTCCGGCTGCGAGAACGCTTCGGCGTAGAACGCTTCTTCGGCATTCGGATAGGCGACCTTGATGCCCCACGGCAGGTACATCAGCATCAGCGTGACCAGCCCGGTGTAGGTGATCATCGCGTGGTAGGGCAGGGCCAGCACCGCGCTGACGTTGTGGAAGTCCAGCCACGAGCGCTGGCCCTTGGCCGGGCGGAAGGTGAAGAAGTCCTTGAAGATCTTCTTGTGGGTGATGACCCCGCTGATGATCGCCACCAGCATGAACATGGCGCAGAAACCGACGATGTAGCGCGCCCACATCACCGGGATGTAGTGCAGGTCGAAGTGCAGGCGATAGAAGAACTCGCCGCCGCGGGTGTCGCGCGCGGTGCTGGCCTGGCCGCTGAGCGGATCCAGCAGCGCGTCGCCGAACATCTGCTTGCGGCTCTGGGCGCTGCCGTCGGCCGGCGGCGGATTGCGCCAGAACAGTTGCGTGAACGAGGAGCGCGCGCCCGGCAGCGACACCGTCCATTGCGGCGACTGCGGCGCTTGCCGCTCCAGAAACGCGACTGCACGTGCGGCCACGGTGTCCGTGCCCAGCGACGCGCGCGGCAATTCCGGGCGCATCCAGCGGCTGATCTCGTTGCGGAAGTAGCTGGCGGTGCCGGCCATGAAGATCAGCAGCAGCACCCAGCCGACCAGCAGCCCGGTCCAGGTGTGCAGCCAGGCCATCGACTGGCGGAATCCCTGCTTCATGGCGTGTGCTGCTGCAGCCAGGCGATGGCCAGGGCCATCGGCGCCAGCAACGCGACGATCCCCAGCCAGGCGCGGCCGGCGCTGCGCGCGGCGAACGCCCACAACGCGGTGCAGGCGCAGACCAGGATGCCCAGCATCATGCCGCTGAGCACGGCCTGCGCGCGCAGGCTCGGCCACAGCAGTGGCAGCAGCGCGGAGGTCGCCGCGGCCAGCGCATAACCGCCGAAGATCGCCGCCAGGGTGCGCGACAGCACGCCCAGCCAGGGTGGCAATGGACGCCGCGACGCGGCGGGCGGGCGCGAGGCGTGGGGATCGTGCAGGGGCGCGGGAGGAACTGGATGCATGGAAGCCTGTCGGGAAAAGGCACCGGCTTGGCATCGGGCTAGGCGGGAGCGTGGCGGCGATGAAACAATGCCGAACACGTTAATGATACGCATTCCTATCTTTGCTGCGCAATGCGCCGCCAATGCGGCAGTGGCGCAGCGCATGCCAGGACCATGCTGCGCAACGTGCCGCCGGGGTTGGCCGTCGGCTGAAGCGCTGGCGGAGCGATCCGCGGCGACGGCGCTCGAACCTTGCGGCCATGCCTGGTGCCATGGCCGCAGGTAGCGGAGGCGGCAGTCAGGCCACGGCACCGGCAAGCGGCTCGGGACGAATGACGATCTCTCGGGGCATGTTCCTGCGCTGCCATCGTTCTCGCGCTGCTGGCACCATGGGCCAGGCAACGATGCCGAGCGCAAGGGGCCGACGGCCGGTGCCGCGCTCCCGTCACGGCACGGTCCCGCGCCTGATGCGCGCGATCGCCGATCGATGCCGGCAACGGATCACTGCGGAGATGCGATGGATGAAGATTCTCGTGGTCGACGATTACCGCACCATGCGGCGTGCCATCCAGAACCTGTTGAACCGGCTCGGCTACGACGACGTGGCCGAGGCCGCAGACGGTGCGTCGGCCCTGGCGGCGTTGCGGGCGGACAGGATCGGCCTGGTCCTGTGCGACTGGAACATGCAACCGATGACCGGCCTGCAGCTCCTGCGCGAAATCCGCAGCGACCGTGCGCTGGCCGGCACGCCGTTCATCATGGTCCTGGCCAACGACAGGCGCGACGACATCACCGCCCTCAAGGAGGCGGGGGCGAGCGGCTACATCATGAAGCCCTTCAACGCCGAGACGCTGCAGGGCAAGATCAAGGCCGTGCTCTGACCGGTTTCGGCGATCGGCGATGCGACAGGGTCCAACCGGCCTGCGGTGCGTGCGCTGGTCGCGGCATGGCCAAGGCGGGCAAGCGCCGTGGCTGCGCAGCGCGACTGACCGGCAGCGCCGGCCACCTGCGGGCCGATCGCGCTGCAGGCCTCGATCAGCGCAAGTGGCGCCTGGGCTCGCGTGTGCTGGGGATGCGTAGGCAGCGCGCCGTCGCGCCCGTATCGATAGCCGCGCTTCAGCGCGCCCCGGGAGGCGCCCGGGCGGCGGGCGCCGCGGCCATCGCGTCGGCGGCGGCGATCTTCTGTGCCACCGCCTCGCGCAGCGGGGAAGCGTCCGGCAGCAAGGTCCGCAGGTGACGCCAGCGCATCGCGGCGTTGGCGTAGCGGTGTTGCTGGAACTCGCCGATGCCGAGCATCCATAGCGCGCGCTGGTTGTCCGGTTGCCGCGCGAGGATGCGCTCGAGCATGCCGTGCGCGGCCGGGCCGACGGCGAAGTCGGGCTGCTGCGCCATGTCCGCCTCGACCCAGCCGAGCATCGCCTCGCTGTCGTCCGGGGCGATCCGCAGCGCCTGCGCATAGGCGTCGCGCGCCTCGGCGCTGCGCTTGGCCTGCGCCGCGGCCGCGGCCTGCTCCATCCATCGCTGCAGCGCGCCTTGCGCCGCGTCCGGGTCTGGCGCAGGCGCGGCTTGCACGGGGATGCCTGCCAGCGCGGCGGGATCGCCGACCAGCAGATACAGGCCCGCGCTCGCCAGCGGCAGCGTCACCGCCACCAGCGCCGCGGCGACGCAGCGCTGCACGCGGGCGCCGGGCCGCCGGCGCAGCAGCGGCCACAGCAAGGCGCCCAAGGCGATGCCGACCATTCCCGCGGCAGCAATGCCGAAGCCGGCCGTCACCATTGTTCTTCCGGCTCCTGGTCCGGCGCCACGTGTGCCGCGGCGCCGGCCCGGCGCCGCAGCGTGGCCACGACCATGGCCGTGCCGCCGAGCAGGAACAGCAGCGGGCCGAACCACAGCAGCCAGGTGCCGGGCGCCAGCGGCGGGTCGTAGAGCACGAACCGGGAATAGCGATCGACCATGTACTGCTTGATCTGCGCATCGCTGCGGCCGGCCTGCAATTGCGTGAACACCTGGTGGCGCAGGTCGCGCGCCAGCGTCGCGTTGGAGTCGGCCAGGTTCTCGTTCTGGCAGACCAGGCAACGCAATTGCGCGGTCAGGTGCTGGAAGCGCAGTTCCTGCTGCCGATCCCGGAACGGCAACGGATCCACCGCCTGCGCCGCCGCCGGCAACGCGTGGGCGAGCAGCAGCACGACCAGCAGCGACAGCCACGGCCTGGTCCATGGCCGGCCGCGCAGCGCCCGCGCAGATGGCCCGCTCATCGTTGCGCTCCGTCCAGCGCGGCGATCGCCGGACGCAGTTCGCCGGCGATCACCGCAGGCGTCAGCACGCCGACATGCTTGTAGCGGATCACGCCCCGGGCATCGATCAGGAAGGTTTCCGGAGCGCCGTAGACACCGAAGTCGATCGCGCGCTGTCCATCCTGATCGACCACCACCAGCGCATACGGATTGCCGCGCTGCGCGAGCCAGGCGCGCGCGTCGCGCGGGTCGTCCTTGTAGGCGTAGCCGATCAGTGCGACGCCGAGGTCGTTGGCATGCGCCAGCAGCAGCGGATGCTCCTCGCCGCAGGCCAGGCACCAGCTGCCGAACACGTTGAGCAGGTACGGGCGGCCGCGCAATTCGGCGCTGCCGGCGCGTTGCGCGGGATCGTCCAGGCGCGGCAGCGAGAACGCCGGCGCCGGCTTGCCGATCAGCGGCGAGGGCACCTCGCGCGGGTCGTGCGCGCGGCTCCAGTAGATGCTGAAGCCGAACAGCGCGGCCAGCAGCAGGAAACCGAGCAGTGGCAGCAGCCGGCTCATGTCGGTATCGCCGATGCGGTCGTGGCGAGCGGCGCGGCAAGCTCGGCGCCGGGTGCGACCGGGTGCGGCGCACGCAGCCGGCGCGCGCAGGCGCTGACGAACCCGCCGAGCATCATCAGCAGGCCGCCCAGCCAGATCCAGCGGATGAAGGGTTTGTAGTACAGGCGCAGGGTCCAGGCGTTCTCGATGTGCTGGTCGTCCATCGGCTCGCCCAGCGCGACGTACAGATCGCGGACGACGCCGGCATCGATCGCCGCCTCGGTCTGGATCCGTTCGCTGGAATACAGGCGCTTCTGCGGATGCAGTACCGCCACCGCCGCACCGTCGCGGCTCACCGTCAGCGTGCCTTGCTCGGCCTTCCAGTTCGGCCCGTCGATCATGCGCACGCCATCGAAGCGGAACGCGTAGCCGCCGATGTGTTCGCTTTGCCCGGGCGCCAGGCGCACGTCGCGCTCGATCGACAGGCTTTCCGACAGCAGCACGCCGGCCACGAACACCGCCACGCCGGCATGGGCCAACAGCATGCCGGCCAGCTCCGCCGGGAAACGGCGCCCGCGCGGCGCTTCGCGCAGGCGCTTGTAGGCATACAACGCGGTGCCGATGCCGATCCAGGTGGCGGCGGCGACGCCGGCCACCGCGCGGGCCGAGCCGTCGGTCAGCACGAAGGCGACCAGCGCGCAGGCCAGTGCGGCCAGCACCGCGCGCACAGCCACTGCCTGCAGCGCGCCCGGTTCGGTCCGGCCCCAGCGCAGGTACGGGCCGAACGGCAGCAACAGCACCACCGGCAGCATCAGCAGCGGGAACAGCAGGCCGAAGTAGGGCGGGCCGACCGAGATCTTGCCCAAGCGCAGCGCATCGCCGAGCAGCGGGAACAGCGTGCCCAGCAGCACCATCGCCGCGGCCACGGTCAGCATCAGGTTGCCGACCAGGATCGCGGTTTCCCGCGACAGCGCCGCGAACGGCTTGCCGGCGGCCAGCCGCGGCGCGCGCAGCGCGTACAGCAGCAGCGCACCGCCGACCGTCACGATCAGGAAGCCGAGGATGTACAGGCCGCGGCGCGGGTCGGCGGCGAAGGCATGCACCGAGGTCAGCACGCCCGAGCGCACCAGGAAGGTACCCAGCAGCGACAGCGAGAAGGCGAGGATCGACAGCAGCAGGGTCCAGGCGCCCAGCGCGCCGCGCTTCTCGGTGACCGCCTGGGTGTGGATCAGCGCCGCGCCGACCAGCCACGGCATGAAGCTGGCGTTCTCCACCGGATCCCAGAACCACCAGCCGCCCCAGCCCAGTTCGGCATAGGCCCACCAGCTGCCGGCGACGATGCCGGCGGTGAGGAAGCCCCAGGCGACATTGGTCCACGGCCGCGCCCAGCGCACCCAGGCCTGCTGCTGCTCGCCGCCGAGCAGGGCGGCGATGGCGAAGGCGAAGGCCACCGAGAAGCCGACGTAGCCGGTGTAGAGCACCGGCGGGTGGAACACCATGCCCGGATCCTGCAGCACCGGGTTGAGTTCGTTGCCGTCCAGCGGCATCGGCGACAGCCGCGCGAACGGGTTGGAGGTGAACAGCACGAAGGCCAGGAAGCCGGCGGCGATCAGGCCGAGCACGCCCAGCACACGCGCGGCGAACGCCTCCGGCAGGTGCCGGCTGCTGCGCGCCAGCAGCACCGTCCACAGATCGAGGATGGCGATCCACAGCAGCAGCGAGCCTTCGTGCGCGCCCCAGACCGCGGCCAGCCGGTAGTACCAGGGCTGCGCCAGGTTGGCGTTGGCGGCCACGTAGCGCACCGAGAAATCCAGGCGCAGCAGCGCATAGGCGAGCAGGGCGAAGGCCAGCCAGGCGAACAGCGCCTGCGCGCAGGCGGCCGGCCGCGCCACCGCCATCAGCGCGCGATCGCCGCGCCAGGCGCCGAGCAGCGGCAGCACGCCCTGCGCCAGCGCCAGCAGCAGGGCCAGGATCAACGCGAGCTGGGCCAGTTCGGCGGTCATCGCGGCAGGGCGGCCGAGCGTGGCCAGCGCCGCGCGGCGCGGTGGGGCGGCATCGGCTTCATGGCGTTGCGGACGTGGCCGCCGACGCGGAAACCGCCGCTGCGGTGCGGCCCTCATGGGCCTGCGCCATCGCGTCCTTCAGCTCCTGCGGCATGTAGGTCTCGTCGTGCTTGGCCAGCACCTCGGTGGCGACGAAAGCGGCGCCGTGCAGCGAACCGGTGGCGATCACCGCCTGGTTGTCGCGGAACAGGTCGGGCAGGATCCCGGTGTAGGCGACCGCGGTGGCGCCGGAGGCGTCGATCACGGTGAAGTCCACCCGCAGCGAATCGGCGCTGCGCCGGATCGAGCCGGCCTTGACCATGCCGCCGAGGCGGAACACGCGGTAGCCTTCGGTCTGGCCGGCCTGCACCTGGCTCGGCGTGAACAGGTAGCTGATGTTGTGCTGCAGGGCCAGCACGAACAGGCCGGTGGCGAGCGCGGCGGCGCCCAGCACCAGCAGCACGATCAGCAGGCGGCGCTTACGGGTGGGATTCATGGGTGGGACCTGGCGACAGCGGCACGGCGCCGCGCTGGCGGCGGCTGTGTTCGCGCACCACCTGTGCGCGCGTCTCGGCAAGCAGGCGCCGCTGCCGCCAGCGCGGCAGCAGCGTGTCCAGCAGCAGCACCAGTAGAAACAGCGCGTAGGCCGGCCATACGTAGGCGGCGTAGCCGCCCATCGCCCAGAAGCCGCTCATGCCGCGCGCTCCGCCGCCAGGCGCGCTTCCGGCAGCGGCGCCGGCGCGTGTGCGGCCAGGGCGAGCGCCCGCACCCAGCCCTTGCCGCGCTCCAGCGCCAGCAGGTCGGTGCGCATGCGCCCGAGCAGGCTGGCCAGGTAATAGCACTTGCTCGCCAGCACCGCGGTCAGCAGCGGCCACAGCATCGCCAGCGGCATCTTCGACGGACCCAGCACGCGCACCGTGGAGCCCTGGTGCAGGGTGTTCCACCAGACCACGGAGAAATGCACGATCGGCAGGTTGATCAGCCCGACCAGCGCCAGCAGCGCGGCGGCGCGCGCGCCCTGGCGCGGATCCTCGATCGCGCGGTACAGGCCGATCACGCCCAGGTACAGGAACAGCAGCACCAGTTCCGAGGTCAGCCGCGCGTCCCAGGTCCACCAGGCGCCCCACATCGGCTTGCCCCACAGCGAGCCGGTGCACAGGGTGATGAAGGTGAACGCGGCGCCGATCGAGGCGGAGGCCATGCACGCCACTTCGGCGAGTTTCAGCCGCCACACCAGGGCGACGAAGGCGGCCGCGCCCATCGCGGCATAGACGAACAGGCTCATCCAGGCGCTGGGCACGTGGATGAAGATGATCCGGTAGGCGTCGTGTTGCTGGTAGTCCGGCGGCGCCAGCACCAGGCCGCCGTAGAACGCCACTGCGCCGAGCAGCAGCGCCGCGCCCAGCGCCCATGGCCGGATCGCGCCGGCGACGCGATAGAACGTCGGCGGTGAGGCGAGCCGGTGCATCCAGTGCGGAATCCACTTGGCCATGGCCGCTGCGCTCAGCGGGACGTCGTGGCGGCGCGGGGCAGCGCCTGTACCGCGGCGGCGGCATCCACCTGCAGCAGGCCGTCGCGTTGCCGGCTGGTCCGGCGCAGCAGCTCGTGCACGCTGCGCGCGTCCAGCTGCGGCGCCAGCGAAAGCAGCAGCGCGACCACGCCGCTGACGTGCGCGGTGGCCATCGACGAGCCGGACGTGAAATCGTAGGCGCCGTTGGGCTGGGTGGTGAGAATGTCCTCGCCCGGCGCGCTGAGCACCCCCGGCGGCGACGCGGTAGCGCTGCTGGTGCGCACCACGATCACGCCCGGGGTGCCGTCGGGAAAGCCGTCCAGGCGGCCGTCCGGCGGCATCGCCGCGACCACGATCCGGCCCTGCCGCAGCAACTGCTCGAGCAGCTTGCGCAGCAGCGGATCGGCCGGCCCGCCCAGGCTCAGATTGATGATGCGCGTGCGCGTGTCGCCGATCGCGACCAGCGCCTTGGCCAGGGTGAAGGAATTGCAGCCGGCGCCGGCCCCGGCGCGCTGCGGGTACCAGCAGGCCTTGTACACGTCGAGCATGGCCTTGGGCGCCATGCCGACGATGCCCAGATGGTTGTTGCTGCCGGCGGCGATGATCCCGGCGACCTCGGTGCCGTGGTGATCGCGATTGAACGCGGCGGGGTCGGCGCCGACCAGGTCGCGCACCTCGCGCAGGCGGCCCTGCAGGTCGGGGTGGGCGGTGTCCACGCCGGTATCGACGATGGCCACGCCCACGCCCTGGCCCTGGCTCAGCACCTGCGCGGTGGCGGCGTTGGTCGCGGCGAAGCCGCGTTGCATGTCGACGTAGGGATCGTTGTAGCGCAGCGGCTGCGCGGGCTTGGCCGGCGGCGCCGGGTCGGCGTAGGTGGCGAATTCCTGCAACGGCTGCGACAGCGCGACGCGTTCGTCCTTGGCCAGCGCGGCGAGCAGCGCGTCGCGCGCCGCGCCCGGTGCCGGCTCGAACACCACGCAGTACACGCCCAGCGGCTTGATCGGCCAACCGGTCACCTGGCGCAGGCCGTAGCGCTGGGCCAGCGCGTCCAGCGTCGCCGCTGCCTGGGTGCCCGCCCCGTAATACTTGGAAGAGGCATAGCCGATCAGGTTGGAGCCGGCATGCCGGCCCGGTGCGGCCATCGGGTTGGCCACCGCGAGCACGATCTGGCGCTGGCTGTCCAACGCCGGCGAGGCGTCCAGGGTCGGCGTCTTCGCCGGCGCCGTTGCGGCCGCCACGGGCGCGTCGGCGGCACCGCGCCCGCCATGGGCGCAGGCGCCGAGCGCGAGGCAGGCCATCAGCAGGCAGAGACGACGCAGGCTCATGGTGCGGAAATCGGCTCCGCCAGGCGGATGCCGGGCGTCGCACGCAGCTGCTGCACGCTGCGCTGCGGCTGCGCCGGCGACCCGGCCTGGACCGGCACCACGGTGTAGGCGCCGGCGCCGTTGGGGCCGCCGACCACGCGCAGCTGCAGCTTGCGCAGCACGGCGTCCCAGTCGGCCAGGGTCATGCGCGCGTCCGGCACCACGCGGATCGCGTCGCTCGCCAGCGGCTGCGCGGTCTCGCTGAGGGTGCGGTAGCTGGCGCCCTGGCCCTGGTCGCTGGCGGACAGCCTGACCCCGAGCACGCCCAGCCCGATCGCCTGCACCAGCGCCGCGGCGACCAGCGCCCGCGTGGTCCAGCTGGAGCGCGCGCGCGCCGGCAGGCGCTGCGGTTCCGGCGCGTCGAGGCGGCCGAGCAGGCGCTGCAGCCCGGCCTCGGCGTCCACCGGCACGTCGCTGGGCAGCGACATCGCCATGCGCAGCCGGCTCTGCTGCGCGAACTCGGCGCTGCAGAAGCTGCACTTGGCCAGATGCGCGATCAGCCACTCGTGTTGCTCTTCCGTGGCGCTGGCCTGCAGCACCCACGGCATCAGTTCCCAGGCATGCGAGCACTCGTTGCCCGGCTCGTTGAAGCCTGTCTTCATGACACGCTCTCCGTCAGAGGGGAAGCGCCGCCGGCCAATCCCGGCAGCACGTTGCGCAGCTTGACCCGGGCATGGAACAGCCGCGCCTTGATCGTGCCCACCGGGCACTGCATGATCGCGGCGACTTCTTCCAGTTTGTGGCCCAGGCCGTAGACCAGTTCGACCACCAGGCGCTGGTCGGCCGACAGCCGCTCCAGGCCCTTGCCCAGCCAGTCGCGCAGCTCGCGGTCCTCGTCCGGGTCGGCGGAGGAGGCGAAATGCTCTTCGGCGCTCACCCCGTCCTCGATCGCCTCGTCGCTGTGGTGGCGGATCGCCTTGAGCCCGCAGCGGTAGGCGATGCCCATGATCCAGGTCGAGACCTGCGAGTCGCCGCGGAAATCGCCGGCCTTCTGCCAGGCGATCCAGAAGCAGTCGTTGATCGCCTCCTCGATGATGTCCGGGCGCCGGGTCAGCCGCGACAGGAACCGGCACAGGCGCCCGTGGTAGTTGCGGTACAGGGTGGCCAGCGCATCGCGGTCGCCGCCGGCCATGCGCCGGAGCAGCATGCGGTCGGTGGCATCGCCTAGTGGATCGGTGTCGGTCATGGAGGGCTGGCTTGGCAACAGGCACCGGTATGTGCCGGGTCGGCACGGAAAGGTTGCGTGCGGATCAGAAGGCGCGCGACACGGTGACCACCCACGGCCAGATCCCGTTGCCGCGCCTGGCGTAGATGCTGCGCGCGTCGCTGAACACGCGGTCGACCTCCACGCTCCAGGCGCCGGCGTTCCACATCAGCCCGGCGTGGCCGTAGCTGTAGTGGTCGGCGTAGTCCAGCCCGTACAGCGCCGGCGGGGCCTGGCTGATGCCGATCCCGGCCGACAGCGACAGCTGCCCCGGCAGCGGCTGGTGCACGGTGAGGTCGGCCGCGCCGTACCAGCGGCCGCGGTAGCTGTCGGGCAGCTCGAACGCGGCCAGCGACACGCTCAGCCGGTCCCGGTAGGACCAGCCGAGGCTGGCCTCGTTGCGGTTGAACAGGCGGTTGATGCGGTTGCCGGGGTAGTCGTAGCGCAGCAGCCCGGCCTGCATCTGCCAGCTGTCGGACAGGGTCCAGCTGCGCGACAGCTCGATCGTGGTCAGCAACTGGTGGCCCGGCGCGTCCAGCGCGGTACTGGCGGACGCGCCCAGCGACCAGCCCGGCGCGGGCAGCCAGTAGCCGGCGAGCTGCAGGGACGGGGTGTCGGCGGTCACCGCGATGCCGCGATCGACCAATTGCGAACTGAGCCCGACCGCGCCGCCCAGCTTGGCCGCCAGCGCCGTGCCCGGCAGGCACAGCGCCGCCGCCAGCGCCAGCGTGCCGCGCAGCGGGCGCTGGCGCGCGGCACGCTGCGCCAGGTCACCTGCGGCCGCGGTCATGCCGGTCGGGATGCCCATGCATGGCGGTGTCCGCGGCGGCGGCCCATGTCGGTCGCGGGCAGGGCGGTCGGGGACAGGGAGCCGGCGGCGGAAGGGCGGTTGTGCACGGTCGCTCGATGGTCGCGGGTCGGATCGCAGGGGACGCTGGGGCGCGTGGCAGCGGCAACGCCGGAGCGCTCGCCGCGTGGACGCTCGCCATTATCGGCGTTGCGGACTGGCGGCGACACGGCGCACACCCGGCGTCGGACGCCGGGTTCAGTTTCGACTATGCCGGGGCCGGGCGCCGACTTCAATGCAGGGTATTGAGATAGGCGATGAGGTCCTTGAGCTGCTTGCTGTCGTCGAGCCCGTCGTACTTCATGTTGGCGCCGGGGATGCCCTTGGACGCGGGCTGGGCCAGGTAGCTGCGCAGCTTGTCGTCGCTCCAGGTCCACTGGGTCTTCTTCATCGCGTCCGAGTAGCGGTAGTCGGGCACGCTGCCGGCGCTGCGCCCGACCACGCCGAACAGGGTCGGGCCCTTCTTGTTCTTGCCCGGCGCCGCGCTATGGCATTCGGCGCATTCGGTGGCGAACACGCCGGCGCCGGGCAGGCCGCCGCCGGCATGCGCGGCGGGCGCGAGCGCGACGCCGAGCGGCAGCAGGCTGGCCATCAGGGTGCACCACAGGGGAAATGCGTTGGCTGGTTTCATGACGATCCGTACTGGGGGGAAAGGTGTGCTCAGAACGCGAGGCTCAAGGCCAGCGAGAACTGGTTCAGGTCGTGCGGGCGGGTCACCGGCAGGGCGCCGAACACGTTGCCGGTGGTGCCGTTGAACTTGCTGAAACGGAACCAGGTGGCGGACAGGCGCAGGTTGGCGATCGAGGTGAACGCATCGTCCTTGCCGAACGGCGCCCAGGAGGCGCTGATCAGGTTGCTGGTGGTGTCGGGCGTGCCGTACGGGCTGTAGCGGAACGGGTCGGCCGAACCGGTATTGATGAAGTGCGCCAGCAGCAGGCCGTAGCTCTGCTTGTAGGTGTAGCTGAGATTGATCGACTGGTCGCGGATGCTGCCGCGGCGCAGCCCGGCCACGCTGGGGTCGGCCGGGTCGATCGCCGCGCTGCCGTAGCGGCGGCGCTCGTAGATGTTGAGGTAGCCGAGCTTGAGGATGTGCTCGCGGGTGCCCAGGAACTGGTAGTTCAGGTCGTAGCCCAGATCGGTGAAGTCGTCGCGCGGGCCGGTACTGCGCGGCAGCTGGCGATGGGTGGTCAGCGCGACCACGCCGGCGGAGAAGAACTGCTTCTTCATGTCCTTCATGTAGCTCAGGCGCAGGTAGCCGGTGTCGCTGAGCTTGCCCGGGTCGCCGCCGACCGCGTAGCCGAGGTCGTCCTGGGTGGAGACCGGCAGCGCGTTGTAGGTGCCGATCTCGCCGTACCAGTTGCGGTCGTAGACGCCGTAGACGCTGGTGCCGATCACCCGGTTGGACAGCGAGGACTGGTTGAGCAGGGTGGTGGAGCCGGCGTAGGCCGAGGCCGGACCCAGGCCGGAAGCATTGGGCAGCACGCCGATCGGATCCTGGCTGCCGGGGTTGTTGTTGACGCTCACCCCGAGCAGCGCGTCCTTGCCGCCGAGCTTGAAGGTCTTGGCGACGAAGCGCAGGTCCACGTTGTCCAGCTTGGTGGTGAACTTGTCCTTGCCGTTGTTGGTGCTGGAGACCTTGATGTAGCCGCCGACGTTGTCGCTGACCCGGCCGGCCAGGTACAGGTCGGCCTCGCTGAGCTGGTTGTTGGTCTTGCCGCGCACCGGCACGCTGCGGGTGCCGGTGAGTTGCGCCGAGGCCGGGATCTTGGTCCCGTTGCCGTCGCTGTCGGTGTAGCCGTTGAGCTTGAAGCGCATGCCGTACGGGGTCAGCGCCGGGCCGTAGGCGCCGATGTGGCAGTCCGCGCAGGAGGAGCCGGTCTGCCGCGCGAACGCCGGCACCGCCGCGGCGCGCGGGCTGGCCAGCAGCAACAGCGAGCCGAGCGTGGACCACAGCAGCACCTGCTCGGCGCCACGCAGCGTGCCGGGACGGAAGAAGGAAGAAGGGGACGGGGTGGTCTGCATGCGATGGGTCCTTGAGCGGGTCGGCGCGGCGGCGGACGAGGGAAGGGCGTAAAGCACGGTTCAGCCGCGGCGCAAGCGCAGCATTCGCCGCAGGGTGTCGTCGCGGCGCACGAAGTGGTGCCATAGCGCGGCCCCGATATGCAGCAGGATCAGGCCGAGCAGCGCCCAGGCGGCATACACGTGCCAGGCGCCGAGCGTGTCGGCCAGATCCGGATCGGGGGCGACCAGTTCCGGCAGCGTGGCGGCGAACAGATGCACCGGCTTGCCCATGGACTGGCTCAGCGCCCAGCCCAGCACCGGCAGGGTCAGCAGCAGCGCGTACATGACCACGTGGGTGAGCCCGGCAAGCGCACGCAGCAGCGGCGAGGCGGCATCGGGGTCGTGGCGTTTGCCCAGGCGCAGGCGCAGCGCCACGCGCAGGAAGAACAGGCCGAGCACGAACAGGCCGAAATGCCGATGTCCCTCCAGCAACCATTGGCGCACGGCACGGCCCTCGACCTCTTCGCGCAGCAGGATCAGGCCCGCCGCCAGCACCAGGCACAGCACGGTGAGCCAGTGCAGCAGCACCATCGGCCGCGGCAACCCTGCAGCGGCGGATGCGGGTGGCGAATGCGCCGCCGCGTCGGAGAGAGAGGTGCCGTCGTCGGCCTGCGTGGATGAAGTCATGGTGGCGTGCCCTGTCCAGGTCGTGTCGATGGAATGCGCGCTGCCGTTCGCGGCGTCGTGCTGCGCCACCGGCGGGCAGCGCAACGGCTGGCGCAGTGGTGGTCGCAGATGGGTGCCGGGGGCGCGGCAAAAGGTTGCGTCGGCGTGGCGGCCGCCTTCGGATCGCGCTGCGATGGCATGGCGCAACCTTTCCGCAGGCCGGCGGCACTCAGCCTGGTAACTCCGCGTCGGAGTCCGTGTCGGACACACTATGGCAATCGAACGAATCCAGTTGCGTACGCACGGCGACGAGCGCGGTCTGCTCGTGGCCCTGGAGCAGCAACGCGACGTGCCCTTCGACATCCGGCGCGTGTACTACCTGTTCGCCACCAAGCACGGCGTGCACCGCGGCCAGCACGCGCACCGCCATCTGAATCAATTGGCGGTGGCCCTGCATGGCTCGGTATCGTTCCTGCTCGACGACGGCAGCGGACCGGTGCAGGTGGTGCTCGACGACCCTTGCCAGGGCCTGCTGCTCGGCAGCATGGTGTGGCGCGACCTGTACGACTTCAGCGCCGACTGCGTGCTGATGGTGCTGGCCGACCAGGCCTACGATCCGGCCGACTACATCCTCGACTACGACGAGTTCCTGCGCGAAGCCGCGGGCGAACGCAGGCAGGAGGCGTAGGGCCATGGCGAAACCGCTGGTCATCATCGGTGCGGGCGAACTGGCGCAGATCGCCTGCGAGTACTTCAGCCACGACAGCGACTACGAGGTGCTGGCCTTCAGCGCCGAGCGCGCCTACATCGCCGCGCCGATCCTGGCCGAACGGCCGGTGGTGGCGTACGAGGAGCTGGAGCGGCTGTACCCGCCGGGCGAGGTGGAGGCGTTCGTGGCGATTCCCGCCAGCGGCCTCAACCGCCTGCGTACGCGGTTCTTCCTCGACACCAAGCGCCGCGGCTATCGCCTGGCCAGCTACGTCAGTTCGCACGCCTTCGTCTGGCGCAATGCGCAGCTGGGCGAGAACTGCTTCGTGTTCGAAGGCAATGTGGTGCAGCCGTTCACCCGCATCGGCGACAACTGCATCCTGTGGAGCGGCAACCACGTCGGCCACCGCACGGTGATCCACGACCATGTGTTCGTCGCCTCGCATGCGGTGATTTCCGGCTACTGCGAGATCGGCCAGAGCAGTTTCGTCGGGGTCAATGCCACCTTCAGCGACGGGGTCAAGGTTGCCGCGGACAACGTGATCGGCGCCGGCGCGCTGGTCACCCGCGACACCGAGCCGGGCCGGGTCTACGTCGGCGCGCCGGCGCGCGCGGTGGCCGGCAAGTCCAGCTTCGACGTGACGCTCTGACGCCATGTTCGACTGGAGCAAACGCGGCCTGGCGTTCGCCACCGCACGCGACGGCGTCGGCGGCTGGATGCGGCATTCGGCGTTGACGCCGACCCCGCATCGCCTGGACGCCGAGCTGATCCGCGTCTACGCCGGCTTCCGCGACGACGCCGGGATCAGCCGCATCGGCTACGTCGACGTGCGCGGCGACGACCCGACCCGGGTGGTGCGGGTCAGCGCCACGCCGGTGCTGGATATCGGCCGCGACGGCTGCTTCGACGACAACGGCATGATCCTCGGCGACGTGGTCGCCGCGCCGGACGGGCTGTACATGTTCTATGTCGGTTTCCAGCGCGTGGCCAAGGCCAAGTTCCTGGCCTTCACCGGGCTGGCGGTGTCCAGCGACGGCGGCGAGACGTTCCAGCGGCGCCAGGACACGCCGCTGCTGGACCGTGCGCCCGGGCGCAGCACCATCGCCGCGGTGCATTCGGCACGCTACGAGGACGGCCGCTGGCGACTGTGGTACGCGGTCGGCGACGATTGGGAATGGATCGACGGCACGCCGTTCCCGCGCTACCACATCCGCTACGCCGAGACCGAGGACCTGCAGGCGATCCCGCGCCAGGACACGCCGTGCCTGCAGCCGCAGGGCAGCGAATACCGCATCGGCCGCCCGCGCGTGTACCGCCACCAGGGCGGCTACCTGATGTACTTCACCCGCGGCAACATCGGCGGCGCGTATTTCCCCGGTGTGGCGCGCAGCGACGACGGCCGCCACTGGCAGCGTTGCGACGACGCCTTCGGCCTGGCGCTCTCGCCCGGCGGCTGGGACGCGCGCACGCTGTGCTATCCGGCGCTGATCCGGCACCGCGACCGCGTGCTGATGTTCTACAACGGCAACGACATGGGCCGCGACGGCTTCGGCGTGGCGATGGCGCCGTTTGCGCAGGGTGCGGGCGAGGAGAGCGGCGATGTATTCGGTTAGGCCCTATCGCGCCGAGGATGCGCCGGCCTGGGACGCGTTGATCGCCGAATCCCGCAACGGCAACCTGCTGCACCGGCGCGGCTACATGGACTACCACGCCGAGCGCTTCGTCGACGCCTCGCTGCTGGTCGAACGCGGCGGTACGCTGGTGGCCGCGTTCCCGGCCAACATCGACGGCACGCGCGTGGTCAGCCATGCCGGGCTGAGCTATGCCGGGCTGCTGTCCGCGCATGCCCTGCGCGCGGCGGCGACGCTGGACGTGTTCAAGCAGATCGCCGCGCATTACCGCGCCCGCGGCGTACGCGAGCTGCTGTACAAGGCGGTGCCGCACCTGTTCCATGCCACGCCTGCGGAAGAGGATCTTTACGCCTTGCATCGGCTCGGTGCGCGCCTGCAGCGCCGCGACCTGTCTTCGGCGATCGCCTTGCGCGAGCCGCCGCGCTTCGCCGCCGAACGGCGGCGCTCGGTCGGCAAGGCGCGCAAGGCCGGCCTGCGCGTGCAGCGCGGCGGCGATCCGGCGCCGTTCCATGCGCTGCTGAGCGAGGTGCTGCAGCGCCACGGCGCCACGCCCACCCACAGCCTGCAGGAACTGCGCCTGTTGTGCGGGCGCTTCCCGGAACACCTGGTGCTGTACGAAGTGCGTGATGGCGAGACGCTGCTGGCCGGCACGCTGCTGTACGACTTCGGCCGCGTGGTGCACGCCCAGTACCTGGCCTGCTCCGAGCAGGGCCGGCGCGTGGACGCGCTGAGTCTGCTGCTGGCCGAGCTGATCGAAGACCGCTACGCGCAGCGCGACTACTTCAGCCTCGGCATTTCCACCGAGCAGCAGGGCCAGGTGCTCAACGACGGCCTGGTCACGCAGAAGGAGCGCTTCGGCGCGCGCGGCGTGGTTCACGATTTCTACGCCTGGGACCTGCGATGAGCGTGCCGTTCCTGGACCTGCGCGCGCTCAACGCCCGCTACGCCGACGAACTGAAGGCCGCGGCAGCACGGGTCATCGACTCGGGCTGGTACGTGCTGGGCGCGGAACTGGACGCGTTCGAGCGCGAATTCGCCGGCTATTGCGGCACCGAACATGCGATCGGCGTGGGCAACGGCATGGACGCGCTGACCCTGATCCTGCGCGGCTACCGCGAACTGGGCCGGCTGCGCGACGGCGACGAGGTGATCGTGCCGGGCAACACCTTCATCGCCAGCTTCCTGGCGATCAGCGAGAACCGGCTGCTGCCGGTGCCGGTGGAGCCGGATCCGGTCAGCTTCAACCTGGACCCAGCCAGCGTGGAACGCGCGATCGGCCCGCGCACGCGGGCGATAATGGCGGTGCACCTGTACGGCCAGCTGGCGGACATGGCGGCGCTGCGAACGCTGGCGCGACAGCATGGCCTGCTGCTGATCGAGGACGCGGCGCAGGCCCACGGCGCGCGCCGGCACGGGCGCCACGCCGGCAGTTTCGGCGACGCCGCCGGTTTCAGTTTCTTCCCCGGCAAGAACCTGGGCGCGCTCGGTGACGGCGGCGCGGTGACGACCGACGATGCCGCGCTGGCCGCGCAGATCCGGATGCTGCGCAACTACGGGTCGGACATCAAGTACCGGCACCTGGTGCAAGGCGTGAACTCGCGCCTGGACGAAATGCAGGCGGCGTTGCTGCGGGTCAAGCTGAACTACCTGGATGCCGACATCGCCCTGCGCCGCGATGTGGCGCGGCGCTACCGCGCAGGCATCGTGCATCCGCAGCTGCAGTTGCCGCAGGTGGCCGACGATGCGGCCCACGCCTGGCATCTGTTCGTGGTGCGTTGCGCCCGGCGCGACGCGCTGCAGCGCCATCTGCTGGCCAGCGGCATCCACTGCCTGGTGCACTATCCTCAGCCGCCGCACCGGCAGCCGGCCTATGCCGCACTGAGCGGACTCAGCCTGCCGCTATGCGAGCAGTTGCATCGCGAGGTGCTGAGCCTGCCGATCGGGCCGACCCTGGACGCGGATGCGGTGGAACAGGTGATCGCAGCCTGCCTGGAATTCGAGGCGATGGCGGCATGAACGTGCTGCGCAGCGGCCTGTACAGCGGCGCGGCCACCGCGGCCAAGCTGCTGGCCGCGTTGCTGGTGCTCAAGCTGGTCGCCGTCTACGCGGGGCCGGCCGGCGTGGCCCGGCTCGGCCAGTTCACCAGCCTGATGTCGCTGCTGGCGGTGCTGGCCGGCGGCGGCATCGGTGCGGGCATCGTCAAGTACGTGGCCGAGTACCGCGACGATGCGCAGACACTGGCGCGGCTGCTCGGTGCGGCGCTGGGCTATGCGTGCTGCACCGCGTGCGTGATGGGCGTGCTCGCGCTGCTGTTCAGCCGCCAGATCGCGCAACGCCTGCTCGGCGATCCGCAGTACCAGAGCCTGATCTGCGTGCTGGCCGTGGCCCAGCTCGGCATCGCCCTGGTCAACTACATCCTGGCCGTGGTCAACGGCTTCATGGACGTGCGCCGGCTGGCCTTCATCCAGGTCGCCGGCTCGGTGCTCAGCGTGCTGGTGGTGCTGTGGCTATCGCGCTGGCTGCAGCTGTACGGCGCGCTGCTGGCGCTGGTCGCCGGGCAGGTGCTGTGGCTGTGCGCCGGCCTGCCGACGTTGCGGCGCAGCCCGTACTTCCGCCGCGACATGCTGCGCATCCGCTTCGATGCGGAAATGACCCGGCGCCTGGCCGCGTTCTCGGTGATGACGCTGACCTCGGCGCTGCTGCCGCTGCTGGTCAACATCGGCGTGCGCGACCATCTGGCCGAGACCTTCGGCTGGCAGCAGGTCGGTTACTGGCAGGCGGTGAGCAAGGTCTCCGAGGCCTACCTGCTGTTCTTCACCACCGCGATCAACGTCTATTACCTGCCCAAGCTGGCGGCGTTGCGCGATCGCGCCGGGCTGCTGCTGGAATTGCGTACCGCCTACCGCTACGTGCTGCCGGCGGTGATCGCCCTGGCCGCGGCGATCTACCTGTGCCGCGACTGGCTCACCCGGCTGCTGTTCGCCGCCGACTTCGCCGCCGCCGCGCCGCTGTACGCGCCGCAGCTGGTCGGCGACGTGATCAAGATCGCCTCGTTCGTGCTGTCGTACCTGATGCTGGCCAAGGCGATGACGCGGCTGTTCGTGATCTCCGAATGCGTGTTCGCCGCCAGCTATCTGGGACTGGTCTATCTGTTCACCGCGCGCATGGGCCTGATCGGGGCGGCCTACGCATTCGCAGTCAACTATGCGCTGTACCTGGCGTTCAACGTCGTGGTGGTGCGGCGCTATCTGGGAGGGTTGCGCTGATGGCCGAGCTTGGACCGCATCACGACGTGCCGCTGGTGTCCGTGCTGGTGCCGGCGTACAACCACGAACGCTTCGTGCAGCGCTGCCTGGACAGCGTGCTGGAGGATCCGTATCCGAACAAGGAACTGGTGATCGTCGACGACGGCTCCAGCGACGCTACCGCCGCGCGCATCGCCGAGTGGATCGCGCTGCACGGACAGCGCCTGCCGGTGCGGTTCTGGCCGCGCGAGAACCGCGGCATCGCCGCCACGCTGAACCACCTGGTGGCGATGGCCAGCGGCGAGTTCCTGCGCCTGGGTGCCAGCGACGACTATCTGCTGCCGGGCGGTCTGGCCGCGCAGGTCGCCTATCTGCGCGCCTCGCCGGAGAAGACCGCGGTGATCGGCGATGCGGTCGTGGTCGACGCGGACGGGCGCCTGCTCCACCAGAGCAGCATGCGCGACCTGCACGGCGTGGACAAACGCCTGTACCTGAGCGACGCCGGCATCCGCCGCGCGGTGATCCGGCACTGGGCGGTGAGCGGGGCCGTGGCCCTGGTGCGGCGCAGCGCGCTGCAGGCGCGCGTGGCCTGGGACGAAGAGCTGCACATCGAGGACTGGGACTTCTTCCTGCGCCTGGTCGCGCGCGACGCGCTGGGCTTCATCGACGTCGGCGTCTGCGCCTACCGGCTGCACGGCGCCAACGCCAGCAGGACCCGGCACCTGCCCAGCCGTCTGGCCAATCTGACCGAGTCGCGGCAGGTGGCGCTGCGCCGCGCTGCGCTGTTCGATCCCCCATGCCGCACGCTGCTGCATGCGCAGGCGCACTACATCGCGGCCAAGATCGCGTTCCTGCGGCGGCAGCCGGCGGCGCTGGGCGGCCACCTGCTGGCGCATGCCTGGCTGTCGCTGCTGGCACGCCTGCGGCCGGCCGCAGCGGCGCCGCTGGCGGAGCGCGCATGAAACGCCTGTTGCGCCTGCCGTCGAGCTATTTCGGCCTGCCGCTGCTGTTCAGTTGCGCGCTGACCCTGCTCAGCTTCGATCTGCCGCCCGGCTATGCCGCCGGCATCGCCTTGCTGGCCGCCGCGGCCGCCGCGACGCTGTTGCTGGATGCGCTGCACGGCATCCGCCTGCCGTCGCTGGCCGCGTTTCGCGCGCGCCGCTATGCCGGCACGCGCGAGGCCTTCGTCGCGCTGTGCCTGGCCGCGCTGGTCGGCGTGTTGTGCGTGCTGGACCTGGCGCTGTTCCCGATCCCGCTGTTCACCAATCCCTCCGCGTATGCCGACCTGACGCCGCTGCATTCGCACGTGCGGCACCTGTCCAACATGTGCTGGATCCTGCCGCCGATCGCGCTGCTGTGCGTGCGCGACAAGGCGCTGCGCAACGCGATGATCGTCGCCGGCTTCGTGTTCCCGGTGCTGGTGATCGACCGCAACCGCATCTTCGCCGCGTTGTTCAGCTTCGCGCTGCTCCTGCTGCTGCGGCGCGATCCGGCGCGGCCGGTGCCGTGGAAGGCCATCGTGGCGTTGCTGGTCGCCGGCGGCGCGGCGTTCTCGCTGCTGGGCACGCTGCGTTCGGGGTCGCTGGATTCGGTGACGCTGCCGTTCGGCGCGCTGTACCGCGCCGCGCCGCAAGGCATCAAGTGGCTGCTGCTGTACATCGGCGCCGGCCCGTACAACTTCGGCGCGATGCTGGCCAAGGACTACGTCAACGCCAGCTTCCTGGTCAACCAGCTGGTGCCGCTGAGCGGCTCGATCGCCACCGCCGGCACCGGCATTCCGCTGGATGCGCCGAACATCAACGTCGGCACCGAATTCTTCCCGTTCCTGCTGGCCGGCGGCGCCGGCGCCGCGCTGGCGGCGATGCTGGCGCTGTACGCGGCGCTGCTGTGGAGCGTGCGCCTGCTCGGCAGCACGGTGTCGCTGTTCAACCTGCTGGTGTTCCTGCGCATCGCCTACGCCTGCCTGATGTCGCCGTTCGCGCCGCAGGCCTTCACCTGGACCAACGCCGGCTTCATCGTGCTGTGCCTGGTCCTGCACGCCTGCAGCGCGCTGCTGCCGAACCGCCGCGCGGCGCTGACGGCGCCGGGCGGGGCGGGGCAGGCGCCGTCGCCACCTTTTTCTCCGGGAAGTGCCTTGCCATGAAAGAAGACGAAATCTACCTGATCGACCTGTGGCGGATCCTGCGGCGCGAGTGGAGATGGTGCGTGCTGCCGCTGCTCGCCGCGCTGGCGCTGGCGTTCGCCTTCCTGCATGGCGCCACGCGCCAGTGGCAGGCCACCGCGTGGGTGCAGGTCGGCGAATTCGGCCCGACCCCGGCCGGGCGCGATCCCAAGCTGGAGCCGTTCCAGCGCGTGATCGAGCGGATCAAGACCCGGCTGTTCCAGGACCAGGTGCTGCAGAGCCTGGGCCTGCCGTTGAACGGGCGCGAGGCTGCGCTGTACCGCAGCAGCCTGAAGCTGGACCCGGATCCCTACGCCAACCTGATCGAATTGAGCCTGCGTGCCGATTCGGCGCAGCAGGCGCGCGCCCTGGCCACGGCGACCACGGCGCAGCTGCAGGCACTGCACCGGCGCATCCAGGCCGTGCCGATGCAGCAGACGCGCGAACGCCTGCAGGACATCGGCAGCGAACTCGCTACGACCCAGGCCGAGCGCGCGCGCCTGCTGCAACAGCAGGCCGAGGGCAAGGGCAGCGTCGAGCAGCAATTGCTCGGCAACATGCTGCTGTCGGAGAAGAACGCGACCATCCGCAGCCTGAAGTCCGAGCGCGACGACCTGCTGGCCCGGCTCGGCGCACGCTATACCTACGACACCTCCGCGCCATGGGCGGCCTACGTGCCCGAACGCCCCGCATTTCCCAATCCGGTGCTGGTGCTGGCGGTGGGGCTGATGCTGGGCGTCGGGCTTGGCGTGTTCGCCGCGATCGTCCGCAACGCGCTGCGGCGCCGGCAGGCCGCACGCATGCCGCAGCCTGCGCCGGCCGGCAGCGGCGCATAAGCGCGAAGACCACCGACGCCGCTCACGGCGATTCAACCAAACCGCCCGCCACCCGCACTCACTGGCATACCGTGCGATCCGCGCTTGCGGCCGGCACGGCAATTCCCGACGACGACGGCAGGCGAGTGGAGAGTGGATGTGACTGCGAATGGCAAGCCCGGCGCCGCTGCGCGCGCGGCGACGATCGATCCGGCGCTGCTGCTGGAGACCCAGCGCGCCTTCGATAGCGTCGCCGCCGACTACGACGGCCCGCGCGGCAACAACGAGCTGATCCAGCGCATGCGCACCACCTTGTGGGACACGGTGGCCGCGCAGTTGCCGGTCGGCGCACGGCTGATCGACCTGGGCTGCGGCACCGGCCTGGACGCCCACGAGTTCGCGCAACGCGGCTATCGCGTGCTGGCCACCGACTGGTCGCCGCAGATGGTGGCGCGCACCCGGCAGCGGGCGCAGGACCCGGCGCTGCAGGGGCGGCTCAGCGCGGCGCACGTCGGCATCCAGCAACTGGACCGCCTCGACGGCGAGTTCGACGGCATGTATTCCAACTTCGGCCCGCTGAACTGCGCGCCGGATCTGCCCGCGGTCGCCGCCGAATGCGCGCGCCTGCTGCGCCGCGACGGGCGCCTGGTGTTTTCGGTGATCGGCCGCCTGTGCCCGTGGGAAGTGGGGCACTACGCGCTGCGCGGGCGCTTCCGCCGCGCCGCGGTGCGTGGCGCGCGCGGGGTCACCGCGGTGGGCATGAACGGGCACACCATCTGGACCTGGTACTACCTGCCGCGCGAGTTCTACCGCGCCTTCTCCGCGCATTTCGAACTGGACTCCTACCGCGCGCTCAGCCTGTGCCTGCCGCCGCCGTACCTGGTCGACCACTACCGGCGCCACCCGCGCTGGGGCGAGCGCCTGGGCCGGCTCGACGATCGCATCGGCGGCTGGCCGCTGCTGCGCGACATGGGCGATCACTTCCTGATCGTGATGCGCAAGCGCTGACCGATGCGCACGCCTTCCGCTGCCACCGAGATCTGCCTGCACGGCGCGCGCCTGGCCACGCCGGCCGGCGCGGTACGCGCGTCCCTGGGGTTGCGCGGCGCACGCATCGCCGCTGCGCCGGCCACTGCGGCGTACCGGGTCGCGTTGCATGGGCACCTGGTGTTTCCGGGGCTGCTCAATGCGCACGAGCACCTGCAGGTCAACGCGGTGCCGCCATTGCCGCAGACCGCGCCGTTCGCCAACAGCTACGCGTGGATCGAGGCGTTCGCCGCGCATTTCCGCGATCCCGCCGTCGCCGCCGCGTTGCAACTGCCGAAAGCGCTGCGCCTGCGCCACGGCGCGCTGAAGAACCTGCTCGCCGGCGTCACCTGCGTCGCCCACCACGATCCGTGGCATGCCGAACTGGACGCGGCGGACTTCCCGGTCGCGCTGCTGCGCGAGTTCGGCTGGAGCTACGCCTTGCACGGCCCCGACTACGGCCCGCCGCTGGCGCAGAGCTTCGCCGCGACCGCCGCCGACCGCCCGTGGATGATTCACCTGGCCGAGGGCACCGATGCGGTCGCCGCTGGCGAACTGGCCGAGCTGGACCGGCGCGGCTGCCTGGCCGCCAACAGCGTGCTGATCCACGGGGTCGGCCTCGGCGCGGCCGACATCGAGCGCGTGCTCGCCTGCGGCGCCGCCGTGGTGTGGTGCCCGTCGAGCAACCTGGCGCTGTTGGGGCGCACACTGGATCCACGCCGTCTGTACGCGGGCGGGCGCCTGGCGCTGGGCAGCGATTCGCGCCTGAGCGGTGCGCGCGACCTGCTCGAGGAACTGCAGGTGGCCACCGCCAACGGCCTGGATGCCGGACAGGCGCTCGCACTGGCGACCACCGCCGCGGCGCGCATCCTGCGCCTGCCCGGACGCGGCAGTCTCGCGGTCGGCAGCACTGCGGACCTGCTGATCGTCGGCGACCGTGGCGGCGATCCGGCGCATAGCCTGGTCGGGCTGGCACGCAGCGAGCTGCGCGCGGTGGTGCGCGATGGCCGCCCGCGCATCGCCGATCCCGATTTCGCCGACTGGTTCGAGGCCACCGGCGTGGCGGCGGTGCCGGTCACGCTGGACGGCGTGCCGAAGCTGCTGGCCGCGGAACTGGCCGACCCCGCATTGCTCGCGCTCGAACCCGGGCTGGAGCTTCAAGGCGGCGCTGCGCTTCGCACGATCGCGCCGTCCGCGCTGCAGGCGCGCCGCGCATGAGCGCGGTGCCGATCCTGGATCCGGTCCAGGCCTATGCGTTGTGGGCGGCGAGCTACCCGGCGCACGCCCACAACCCGGTGATGCAGGCCGAGCAGCGCGCCATGCTGGCGCTGTTGCCGCCCGCGCTGCACGGCCAGCGCGTGCTCGATGCCGGCTGCGGCAGCGGACGCTATCTGTTGCATGCGCTGGAGCGTCATGCAGCGCACGCCACCGGCGTGGACCTGTCGCCGCAGATGCTTGGCCGCGCCGCACGCGAACTGGATGCGGCCGGCGCCGGCAATCGCTACACCCTGTGCGAAGGCAGCCTGGACGCGCTGCCGGTGGCCGATGCCGACGCCGACCTGAGCATCTGCGCCCTGGTCGTCGGGCATCTGCCGCAACTGCTGCCGGCGCTGGCCGAACTGCGCCGCGCCACCCGCCCGGGCGGCAGCGTGCTGTGCAGCGACGTGCACCCGATCGGCCACGCGCTGGGCTGGAAGCGCGATTTCAGGGCCGCTGGCCAGCGCTATGCGGTGCGCCATACCCAGCACCTCTACAGCCACTGGCATGCGGCCTGCGCCGCGCTCGGGCTGGCGATCGAGGCGGCGCGCGAACCGATGCTCGACCCTGCCGACATTCCCGCCGGCGCGCACTTCGATCCTGCCGCGCTGCAGGTCCCGGTGGCGCTGGTGTTCCGGCTGCGGCGCCTGCCGTGAGCCTCGCCCTGCGGTCTCCTGCCATGCCTTCCACACCGAACACGCTGCTGGTCAATCCGACCATCACCTCGCGCGGCAACGCCCGCTTCCCGCTGGCGCTGCTGAACCTGGCCGCGGCACTGGACCGCCGCGGCGACAGCCGCATCATCGACGGCAACGTCGATCGCGGCTTCATCGACAGCGCGCTGCAGGCGTTGCAGCAACAACGCTACGACGCGGTCGGCATCAGCGTCATGGGCGGGCCGCAGATCGCGCCGTCGATCGCGCTGTCCACCGCGATCCGCGAGCGCTTCCCGGCCATGCCGATCGTCTGGGGCGGCTATTTCCCGACCCTGTACACCGACACCGCGCTGAGCGCGCCGTACGTGGACTACGCGATCCGCGCGCAGGGCGAGGACACCCTGCCGGAACTGGTCGCCGCGTTGCGCGGCGAAGGCCCCGGCCTGGCGCAGATCGACGGCCTGTCGTGGAAACAGGACGGTGCGATCGTGCACAACCGCAATCGCGGTTTCAGCCGCGGCGAGGCGGCGCCGGCGCTGCCGTACGACAAGCTCGGCGATCCGCGCCACTATCTCGGCCGCAGTTTCCTCGGCCGCCGCACCGCTTCGCACCAGGCCGCGCTGGGCTGCCGTTTCCGCTGCACCTTCTGCGGCGTGGCGGCGATGTTCGGCGGCGCCACCGCGCTGCCTACCGCGGCGCGGCTGGAACGCGAGCTGCGCTATCTGAAAGAGGAACTGGGCGCCGATTCGATTCAGTTCTTCGACCACAACTTCTTCGACCGCGAGGCGGAGATGATCCCGCTGCTGGAGGTCATGGCCAAGCTGGAGATGCCGTGGTGGTGCTATGCGCGCGCCGACGCGCTGCTCAACCTGTCCGAGAGCACCTGGAAGCTGGTGCGCAAGAGCCGGCTGCGCATGGCCTACATCGGCGCCGAATCGCCGAGCGGGGCGATGCTCAAGGAAATCCGCAAGGGCACGCGCCCCGACCAGACCCTGGAGGTGGCCGAGCTGTGCCGGCGCAACGGGGTGATCCCGGAACTGTCGTTCATGGTCGCGCCGCCGCAGGACACCGTGCACGAGACCGAGCAGACCTTCGAGTTCATCCGCGAGCTCAAGCGGATCAATCCGCAATCGGAAATCATCGTCTACGTGTACACGCCGCTGCCGGAGGCGAGCCGCCACGAGAAGGATCGCGGCAAGCGCGCGTCGATGCCGCTGCGCGACCTGCACGGCGCGCCGGTGGTGTTCCCGCGCACGCCCGAGGAATGGACCCAGCCGCAATGGGTGGACTACGCCTGCCATGCCGACGCGCCCTGGCTCGACGACGCGCTGCGCCAGCGCATCCGCGACTTCGTCACCGTGCTGGGCTGCCGCTATCCCACCGCGCAGGACCTGCGCTCGCCGCGCTGGGCCAAGCGCGGCTTGAGCGCGATGGCGGCGTGGCGCTACCGCTACCGGCGCTACGACCGGCCGTGGGAACTGAACCTGGCCAATTGGCTGGTGCGCCTGCGCCGGCCGCAGGTCTCCGGCATCTAGCGAGTCGCCCCCCAGCGGAAACCCCATGCACGTCGCCCAGATCAATTTCGTCCGCACGCCGCCGGGACTGGCGCCGGCGCAGGTGTTCGCGCACTGGCCGTCGCTGGCCGACATCTCCGAAGCGGTGGCCAGCGCCGGTACCCGGGTGTCGGTGATCCAGGCCGCCGACGTATCGGAGCAGTTGCTGCGCAACGGCGTGGAATATCACTTCACCGATCCGGGCAATGCTGGCACCAGCAGCCGGGCGCGGCGCATCGCCGGCATCGTGCACGCGATCGGCGCCGACGTGGTCCACGTGCACGGCCTGGAGTTCGCGCGCGAGGCCTGCGCGATGGCGCGGCAGTTGCCGCAGGTGCCGATCCTGCTGCAGGACCACGCCAATCGCCCGCCGCGCTGGTGGCGCCGTTCGCAGTGGCGGCAGTGGTACGCGGCCGCAGCGGGAATCGCCTTCACCTCGCTGGATCTGGCGCGGACGTTCGTGCATGCCGGTCTGTTCGCGCCGTCCACCCGCCTGTTCGCGATCCCCGAATCCAGCTGCCGCTTCACCCCCGGCGATCGCGCGCAGGCGCGGCGCGACAGCGGCCTGCATGGCGCGCCCTGCGTGCTGTGGGTAGGGCGCCTGAGCGCCGGCAAGGATCCGTTGACCGTGCTCGACGGCGTGGCCCGCGCCGCCGCGCGGCTGCCCGGACTGCAGCTGTTCTGCGCGTTCGGCAGCGCGCCGTTGCTGGAAGCGGTCGAGCAACGCGTGCAGCGGGACTCGCGTCTGCGCGGGCGCGTGCATCTGCTGGGCAAGGTCGACCACGCCCAGGTGCAGACGCTGATGCGCGCGGCGGATCTGTTCGTGTCGGGCAGCCTGGCCGAAAGCTGCGGCTACGCGGCGCTGGAAGCGTTCGCCTGCGGCACGCTGCCGGTGCTGACCGACATCCCGTCGTTCCGTGCGCTCACCGACTGCGGCCGCGTCGGCGAACTGTGGCCGTGCGGCGATGCCGGGCTGCTCGCCGAGGCGCTGGTGCATGCCGCCAGCGAACGGCCGTCGCCGGCGCAGGTCCGGGCCCATTTCGATGCGCAGCTGTCGTTCGCGGCGGTGGGCCGGCGCTGGTCGCGCGCCTATGCGCAGTTGCTGGAGCAAGCCGCGCGGAGCGACGCATGAAGCTGGCGCTGGTGGTGCCCGGCGGAGTCGATCGCAGCGGCGAGTACCGGGTGATCCCGGTGCTGCTGACCCTGATCGAGCGCCTGGCGCGCAGCCACGAGGTGCATGTGTTCGTGCTGCACCAGGAGCCCACGCCGGCGTGCTGGGAATTGCTCGGCGCGCGCATCCACAACATCGGCGACGGCCGCACCCGCCTGCGCGCGGTCGCCGCGATCCGCGCCGAGCATCGCCTGGCGCCGTTCGACCTGGTGCAATCGATCTTCTCCGGCCATTGCAGCCTGATCGCGGTGGCCGCCGCGCGCTTGCTGCGGCGGCCGAGCCTGGTGCACATCGCCGGCGGCGAACTGGTTGCGCTGCATGCCATTGGCTATGGCGGACGGCGCAAATGGCAAGGGCGGCTGCGCGAGGCGCTGGTGCTGCGGCTGGCGGACGCGGTCACCGCGGCCAGCGTGCCGATCGTCGAGGCAGTGCAGGCGCTGGGCATCGCCGCCGAACGCGTGCCGCTGGGCGTGGACCTGCGCGCCTGGCCGCAGCGCGCGCCGCGCCGGCGCGGTGGCGGCACGGCGCAACTGTTGCACGTCGCCAGCCTCAACCGGGTCAAGGACCAGCCGACGCTGCTGCGCGCACTGGCGGCACTGGCACGTGCCGGGGTCGCGTTCCGGATCGATATCGTCGGCGTGGACACGCTCGACGGCGAGATGCAGCGCCTGGTCGCGCAACTGGGGCTGTCGCAGCAGGTGCGCTTTCTCGGTTTCAAGACCCAGCGCGAACTGCGCCCGCTGGTGGAGGCCGCCGATCTGCTGGTGCTGTCGTCGCTGCACGAGGCCGGGCCGATGGTGCTGCTGGAAGCGGCGGTGGCCGGCGTGCCCACCGTCGGCACCGGGGTAGGGCACCTGCTGGAATGGGCACCGTCGGCGGCGCTGGCAGTGCCGACCGGCGACTGGGCCGGCCTGGCCGAAGCCTTGCGCCAGGTCCTGGCCGACGACGAACTGCGCCTGCGCCTGGCCTGGTCCGCGCAGTGCCGCGCGGTGCGCGAGGATGCCGAGCACACCGTGCGCAGCTTCGGCGCGATCTACCGCCGGCTGTGCCCGGCGCGCGCGTGAACATAACGTCTTCCCTGTAGGAGCGGCTTCAGCCGCGACAGCGTTTCCGGTGATGCCTGTCGCGGCTGAAGCCGCTCCTACAGGGAGCTACATCACTCAACGCGCCGCCGCATATCCCTGCAGCGCGCTGCGCACCGCATACAGCGTATCCATGCGCGGCACCGGCCGCAGCAGGCGCAGCAGCACGCGCCGACGCTGCGGCAGGGCGACCCAGGATTGGCCCTGCAGCCACAGCTGGGTGCGGATCATGTCCGCGCGTTCCTGTCGGCTTTCCTGCGAAGGCTGCAGCCGCTGCCGCAGATAGCGTACGACCTCGCCGAGCGAGCGCGCCCACTCGATCCCGGGCAGCGCCGGCAGCCACAGCTGCGAGCACGAGGCGCGGGTCAGATCCAGCCGCCGCGCGACCAGCCGCAGCAGCGGCGGACACTGCGCGCGCAGCTGCGCCAGCACCGTCTTCGGAATCGCCGTGCGGTAATAGCGCAGCACCAGCTGCAACGGCGGCAACGCCCACCACGCCGCGCCATCGGCGGCGTCGCACAGCACCCGCCAGTCCTTGCCGCTCATCCGCGTGGCCAGCAACGAGATATCGTGCAGATGCATCAAGCGCAGACTGCGGCTGCAGATGCCGCCGGCCGCATGCAGCAGCAGATGGCTCATCAGCGCGCCGTTGGACGGGTAGGGGTTTAGCCCCGGGCGGCTGTCGCGCGGGAATATGCGCTCGCTGATATCGACCGTGGCCAGCGGCAGCCGCTCCTGGATGCGCAGGTGCAGCTCGATGTTGATCGGCGTGTCGCGATGCTCGCCCAGGCTGGCGACGGAGTGCGCCTGCGCGGGGCGGAAGGTCTGGTGCTTCCACTGCGCGAACTCGGCCACGTAGCCGAGCTCTTCCAGCAGCGCACCCACCTGCGCCGCATCTTCGGCGCGCACCAGCAGGTCGATGTCGGCCATCGGCCGGTCGCCAGGCAGGTACAGGCCCTGTGCGTGCAAGGCCGCGCCCTTCAGCGGCACGATCGCCACGCCGGCGGCCTGCGCCAGCGCATCGATCCGCTCCAGCAGCGCGGCGATGCGCCGGTAGCGGTGGGCGACGTGCTCGCGCTGCTCGGCCAGGAACGCGCTCCAGTCGCGATTGGGCCATACCGACAGCCGGCTCAGCAACGGCCCGATGCCGTGCGCGGCGGTCGCCGCCGCGGCCAGCTGCCATTGCAGCCGGTCCCACTGCGGCATCGCGTTGCCCGGCCGCGCCAGCTCGCGCGCCAGGGTTTCGGTCGCCAGCCGCAACCCGGTGCCGACATGCTTCAACGCAGGTTGCGTCGCACGCTCGGCAAAGGGATCGGTGGAGGAGGGCGCATGCGCTTGCGGCGTCGCCTGCGCGGTCATTGGCGTTGCACCAGCGGGATGCGGCGGTCGGAGGCAGTGGCTGCGGCCGGCAGGGCGGCGTCGGTCCGGTGCCGGCCTTCGCTGGCGATCAATGCGTCCCACTGCGCATCCAGTGCCAGCCAGTCCTGCGCGTAGTCCTGCGGCGGCCGCGTGGCCTCGCTGCGCTGCAGGTCCACCTGCCGGTGCAGCAGATCGCGCACCCGCCGGTAGAACTCCGAGTGGTAGGCGCCATGGAACATCATCGCCAGGTCGTCGCTGTCCTGCCAATGGGTCTTGCGGCCGAGCTGGTTCTTCACCTGCTGGTAGAACTTGGTTCCGGGCAGCGGGTAGGACACGCTGACGCCGATGTCGTCCGGACGCGCCGTCGCCACCAGCGCACGGGTGGCGAGGATGTCGTCCAGTTGCTCGTCCAGGTAGCCGAGCTGCAGGAAGAAACCGACACGGATGCCGTGCGCGCCCAGGCGCTGGCGGGCGGCGATCACGTCCTCCACCGCGGTGCCCTTGGTCATCTTGTCGAGGATGCGCTGGCTGCCGCTTTCCGCGCCGATCCACGCTTCCGCGCAGCCGGCGCGGGCCAGCGCGGCGGCCATGCGCTCGCTGCCGAGATCGGCGCGGGTCTGGATGGTGAACGGGATCGAGCCATCGGCGGCGGCCAGCACCGCGGCGAATTCTTCCACCCACTCGATGTGGAAGCCGAAGATGTCGTCGGCCATCCAGATATGGTCGGGGGCGAAGGCACGCTTGAGATGGATCATTTCCGCGGCCACTTCCGGCGCGCTGCGACGCTTGTAGTGGTTGCCCCAGATCGGCTTGGCGCACCAGTTGCAGCGGAACGGGCAGCCGCGCGAGGCGGCCATGTTCAGGCTGAAATAGCCGTGCCGCTGCAGCCACAGGCGCCGGTAGCGCTCGATATCGACCAGGTCCCAGGCGGCCAGCCCGGACAGGCGCGGATCCGGCGGCCGCGCGCCGATCTGCGCGCGCTTGAGCTGCGGCAGCGCAGCGGTGGCGACATCGGCCACGTCCGCCACCCAGGCCGCGGCATCGATGTCGGGCGTTCGCTGCAGCCGCTCGACCAGTTCCAGCAGCGGCGCGATGCCTTCGCCGATCAGCACCGCGTGCGCGCCGGCGGCCAGGAACGCTTCGGGATGGTCCGACGCGTCGGAGCCGGCCACGATCACCCGGCTGCCGCCGGCACGCGCCTCGGCGATCATCCGGCAGGCGGCCTCGCGCATCCGGCTCAGGCACATCTTGGTCAGGAAATTGAAGTTGTCCTCGTAGAACACCACCAGGTCCGGCTGCGCCGCGCGCAGCGAGCCCTGGTAGTCCTCCACGCCGTCGGCCAGCATCGCGTCGAACAGCGTCACCTCGTGCCCGTGCCGGCGCAGCAGCGTGGCCACCTGCAGCGTGGCCAGCGGCGGATACGGCTTTCCGCGCTCCCATTGCTTGGGGTCGTAGCGCAGGAAATAGGAGTGGCTGACCTGGATCTTTGGCATCGGCGGAAGGGTCTCGTTCGGCGCCGGCAACGGATGCCGCGGCGCATGCAGCAGTGGCCGCGCACAGGTGGCCGTGCCGTAAGTGCCGCCGGCGCCGTCTTTGGTTGTGCACGCCGCGCAGGCGCATCGTCGCGCATGACCCGCGCAACCTTTCCTGCCGCTGCACGCACTCACGCGCATCGACCCCACGGACCCATCCCCGATGCAGCTCTCGACCATGCGCACGCAACGCTGGGAGCCTGCGGCCAGCACTGCCGCAACGCAGGCTGGCGTCGCCGCCGATCCGTTTCACGACCGGCTGCGGCGCGACCACGTGCTCAGCAAGCAACTGCTGGGCGGTCGCTTCCGCTTCGAAAGCAACAGCGAGGCCTTGCTGCAGTTGGTCGAAGCCGCGTTCGGCGGCGTACCGCCGCACCAGTTGCCGGAACCAGCCGACTTTTGCATCGAATTGAACCTGGTCGCGCGCCACGACGCCCCCTATGTCTTCGCGCTGCAGCCGCCGCCGGTGCAGACCCATTCCGGCGCCGGCGTGCTGTGCGGGGTCATCGACGCCGACAACTACATGGTGCTGATGCCGGACCAGGGCAGGGCGCTGCTGGTGGTGTCGGAAGACATGCTCGCCCATCCCTACCATGTGCGCTACGAACTGATCGAGTTCGCGGTGTTCGTGCTGGCGGCGCGCGCGATGCGCCTGGTGCCGCTGCACGGCGCCTGCGTCGGCGCCGGCGGGCGCGGCGTGCTGCTGCTCGGCGCCAGCGGCGCGGGCAAGTCCACGCTGGCCCTGCACAGCCTGCTGCGCGGCCTGGAATTCCTCGCCGAGGACGCGTTGTTCGTCGAACCGCAGCGCATGCTCGCCACCGGCATCGGCAATTTCCTGCACCTGCGGCCGGATCTGCTGCGGCTGGTCGACGCGCGGACCCGCGCCTGGATCGCCGCCGCGCCGACGATCCGGCGCCGCAGCGGCGCGGTCAAGCACGAAGTCGATATCCGCAACGGTCGCGCCTGTCTTGCGCCCGCGCCGTTGCAGCTGGCCGGTGCGGTGTTCGTTTCCAGTACGGCTGCCGCGGATCCCCAGCAGCTGTTGCGGCCCATCGCCGAGCCCGAGGTACTCGAGCGCCTGACCGCCGACCAGCCCTACGCCGCCGCGCAACCGGGATGGCCGCTGTTCGCACGCCAGCTGCAGCGACTGGGCGTGCACGAACTGCAACGCGGCACGCATCCTGATGCTTCGGTCGACGCCGTGCTGCAGTTGCTGCGATGAGTGCGGCGACGACGAACGTATGCTGGCCATGAGAACGGCGACGTCGCGCGCAGGCGAGGGCGGCCGCGGCACCATGCTCGCAGTGGCGCGGCATGCTGGCGCGCCGCAGCCTGCCACGCTGACCGGCGAACGGGCGCCGTCCCCGGGCCGGCACCGATGACCGCGCACCGCCACAGCGCGCCCGACCCGGCGCCGCTGCTGCGTACCTTCATCGCCACCCTGGATCGTGGCGAGCGGATGCGCATCTGTGTCTACGTCGTGCTGTCGTTGGTCTGCGCGCTGGCCGGCGGCGTCGCCACGGTCGCTTTGGTGCCGCTGGTGCAACCCGGGCATGCACTGACGCTCGGCGGCCGCGTGCTCGCGTTGCCCGACGGCGTCCTCGCCCAGGCGGCGATCTTCGTCGTCGCCAGCGTTGGCTTTGCCCTGCTGCGCTGGACGGGCGCGCGGCAGGCCGCCGACCTGGCCAGCGGCCATGCGGCGCGCCTGCGCCGCATGGTGCACGCGCGCCTGCTCGACGCGCCACTACCGGCGCTTGCCGATGCCAGTTCGGCGGAAATCGCCAACGTCCTCACCTACAACATCGAGATCATCGTCCAGGGCTTCAGCGCATTGCTGCAGTTGCTGGTGGCCGCCATCACCGCCGGCGTCAGCCTGGGCATCGCCTTCCTGGTGTCGCCGACCCTGGTGCTGGCGCTGCCGCCGCTGCTGGGCCTGGCCGTGCTCGCGTTCCGCATTTCCGGCCACGAACAGGCGCGGGTGAGCCGACAGTACGTCGCCGACATGACCCGGCTGTTCTGGCTCAGCGAGGATTTCCCGCGGCGCCTGCGCCACGTGCGTTCGTTCGAACGCGAAGACCTGGAGAAAAGCGGCTACGACGCGATCTCCAGCCGGCTCAGCCATGGCTACTGGCGGCAACAGGCGCTGGTCGCCTCGGGCCGGCTGCTGCTCGAACTCAGCGCCGTCGCCGCCATCGCGGCGATCATGCTGCTGGCCTGCTTCTGGCACGGCATCGACCGCGGCGCGTTGATCACCGTAGGCCTGTTGCTGGGACGGCTGCTGCCGTATCTGGTCTCGACCCGGCAGAGCTTCCAGCAACTGCGTTCGGCGGCACCGGCGCTGGAGCTGTGGCAGCACTATGTGGGCCTGGGGACGGCGAGGGCGACACCGGCAACGCCGCACGCGGCCGCGCCCATGCATGGCCCGTTGCGGATCCACAGGATCGGCCTGGCGCCGCCGCTGGCCGCGGTCGTGATCGGCGAACTGATCCTGGCGCCCGGCAGCATGACCTTGATCTGCGGACACTCCGGTGCCGGCAAGAGCAGCCTGATGGACGTGCTCGCCGGCATGGTCGAACCTCGCGTGTTCGCGGCGCAATGTGATGGGCAAACGCTGGATTTCGCGGCGTACCGCGCCTTGGTGCGGCATGGCGCCTATGTCGGCCAGAGCATGCGCCCGTGGCAGCACACGGTGCGCGACTGCCTGGCCTGGGCCGAGCCGGGCGCCAGCGAAGCGGCGATGTGGCAGGCGCTGCGCGACGTCGGCCTGGCCGCGCGCCTGCAGACTGGCGCGCAGGGCCTGGACACCACCTTGAACAGCGCCGCCGCCAAACTCTCCGGCGGCGAACTGCAGCGCTTGCTGCTGGCGCAGGTGATCCTCAGGCAACCGCGGATCGCCTTGCTCGACGAGGCCACCAGCGCTCTCGACGCGGTCTCGGAGCAGCACGTGCTGGCGACGCTGCGGCAACGCCTGCCGCGCACCGCGCTGGTCGTGGTATCGCACCGGACCAGCCTGTCCGCCGTGGCCGACCGCTGCCTGCACATGGCGCGCCCGGCTTCCGCACCATTGCCGATGGCGCAGCCACAGCCGCACTGACCGCGGCCGCATCCATGGCGCGATCCGCGATGGCGCGCCGCGCCGGGAAACGCAGTCGCCCGTATTGCCGACTTGCGCGGAACAGTCTACCGTCCATGGCTTCGACAGCGATGCGCGCCGGCTGCTCGCCGAACCGCCGCGATGCGCGCCGCGCCGCCGTCACAGGCAATGGCGGCAAGGCAGGGGCAGGGCGGACACTTGGCCGCCAGGAGCGGCGTTCTGAACGACACGATGACCAGCAGTGCCCGCGAACTGTTGAAATGGATCGCCTTGCTGCTGATGACCGGCGATCACGCGGCGAAGGTGCTGGTCCACGGCTATATCCCGATCGTGTCCGAACTCGGTCGCGTCGCGTTCCCGCTGTTCGCCCTGGTCATGGCCTACAACCTGGCCCAGCCTGGCGCCGACCTGCTCAAGTCCGTGCGCAGGCTGCTGCTGTGGGGAATCCTGGCCCAGCCGGCGTATGGACTGGCGTTCGGCTACTGGATGCCGTTCAACGTGCTGCTGAGCTTCGCCCTGGCGGCGGCGGTGATCTGGAGTATCCAGCGACAGCAATGGACCTTGCTCGGCATGTGCGTCCTGGCGGCGCCGCCGTTGGTGGACTACAACTGGGCCGGACTGATCCTGGTACTGGCCGCCTGGTGGGTGTTCCGTTTGCGCGCGATGCCGCACGCGCCACGCCAGGGCGCGCCCCGGCACGGCTTGCGCGACGTGATTGAACACCGTTATGCGCGCATCGCCGTACTCGTCGTGGCGTTCGGACCGCTGTGCTGGTGGAACGGCAACGGCTGGGCCTTGCTGGCATTGCCGATGGTGGTGCTGCTGGCGAACCGCGATTTCCCCATTCCACGGACGCGCTGGGCGTTCTACATCTACTACATTGGGCATCTGGCGGTGCTGGCGGTGCTGGCGCGAACGCTGGCCGTGCATGCCGCCTGAGACCTCGTTCCCAGGTGCATGGGTGTAGCATGCACGCATCGAAGAAAGCTGATTCAGGGTCGATGAAGAAGGCGAAACAGGCACAGCGCAACGATCGATTCCGCGATCTGCACGGGGCGTTGCTCGAGATCGTCGGCGTCATGAACAGGCCGCAGCGCGACGAGGCGATGATTCGGGAAGCGGGAATCTCCCTGGAACGCGCCCTGTTCCCGCTGCTGGTGCTGGTGGAGCGGCTCGGGCCGATCGGGGTGGTCGAGCTGGCCGATCGCGTGGGGCGCGACTACACCACCGTCAGCCGGCAGGTCGCGAAGCTGGAAGGCCACGGCTTGGTCGATCGCCGGGAAAGCGCCAGCGATCGCCGCATTCGCGAGGCCGTCGTCACCGACAAGGGCAAGGCGATGACGGACCGTGTCGACGAGGCACGCAAGCGGATCGGCGTCTCCGTCTTCGCCGACTGGGAGGATCGGGATGTCGAGGAACTGGTCCGGCTCATGTGCAAGTTCGCCGACGACATCAAAGGCAAGCTGCCCGCAGACTAGAGGCCAAGCGCCGCCAGGTAGTCGGCAAGCGCATGCCGTTCGCCGACCTGCGCGGTCATGCCGACATAGCCGTCGGGCCGCACCAGTACCACATCGCCCGGCGACAGCCCGTAGGTCTCGGCGAAATGTCCGCCAATGTCGCGCACGTCGCCGCGCTCGCCAACGGTATACGCATGCACACCGCGACGGGCCGGCAGTGCCGCGTGTTCGATTCCGTAGCCCAGCAGCGTCCAGTGCGGCCCCTTGAACAGCTCGAACAGGCGCGTCATCTGGCCTGCCGCACCGAGCAGCGGCGCATCGGGCGCACGCGTTCCGGAGGCGATCCTGGAAGAAGACATGGCCGGTTGCACCAGGACCGAAGCGTCGTAGTACAGGTCCAGCTGTTGGGTCTCGCGGCCCCGGCGCATGTCGCCTTGCTTGGCCGCGCCCAGCAGCTCGACCGACAGGCCGAGCATGCCTGCGGCGATAGGGCGCCGCTCCTGCTCGTAACTGTCCAGCAACGCGTCGGCGGCGCCGGCGATCATCGCGGCCAGCTTCCAGCCCAGGTTGTAGGCGTCTTGCACGCTGGTGTTGAGGCCTTGTCCGCCAGTCGGCGGATGGATGTGGGCAGCATCGCCGGCCAGGAAGATGCGGCCGACGCGATAGCGATCGGCCAGGCGCGCGTTCATCGCATAGGCGGATGCCCAGAAGACCTGGTCGATGCGGATATCGGTGCGCCCGGTACGCTCCGCGATCATGGCATCGATGCCGGCAGCGGACAGGTCGACTTCGCCCTCCAGCGGAATCGGCGCCTGCACCTGGAACAGATCGGTGCCGGCAAGCGGACACAGCGAGACGTGGCGCTGCATGGACGCTTCGTTGAAGCGGTGCCAGCAAGCCCGATCCAGACCGCCCAAGGCGACGTCGGCCACGATGGCGCGAACCCCCAGCGTCTTGCCGGGAAAATCGACCGCCAGCGCGTGCCGCACGAAGCTGCGCCCGCCGTCGGTCGCGACCAGGAAGCGCGCGCGAATGCGATGCGTGCCAGCAGCGTCGACCACTTGGGCGGTGACGCCGTCGGCGTCCTGCAGCACATCCACCAGTTCGCACCCGTAGCGAGGGGCATGCCCGAATTCGGCCAGCCGCTCGCGCAGGACGCGCTCGGTCAGGAACTGCGGCACCATCAACGGCAGCGTGTACGGCTCGGAGGGCCGCGCTGGCGGGGCTTGTTCGGCAGCAGCGACGTACTCTCTGCCGTTCTCGCCGTACTTCCGCTCAGGCGGGTAGGGACCGCCCACCGCGGCGAGCCGATTGGCGATCCCCAGGTCCTCGAAGATCTCCAGCGTCCGTGGCTGGATGCCCTTGCCGCGGGACCCGCCGAACGGCTCGTCGATCTTGTCGATCAGGCAAAAGCCGACCCCGCGCCGCGCCAGCTCCAAGGCCAGGGTCAGACCCGCGGCGCCAGCGCCGCAGATCAGGACATCCAACGGATTGCCTTCGTCGTTCATACCGCCTCCATATGTGCAAAATGCACTTAACTGGACGGCAGCGTATGCCTCTTGGGAGAAGAGTGCAATATGCACATAATTTCCTGGGCTGGAAGCTCCAGATTGCAGGTCGGCGTGAATGGACTGCAGCTGGTCAAATTTGCCATGTGGCCGCCTGCGCACGGTTGTCGCATCTGTCTAAGCGTGCGCTTCGCCCGTCCCATATCATCTTTGTCACGGGGGTGAGCATGGATGTTCGTGTCGTGGGGCTGTTCTTGCTGTTGTCGGCATTCGCCGTGTCGGCGCAGACGCGCTCGGCTGCCGGCCGTGGCATCGAGCGTGTGAACCCGAATCGCAACGTCGCTGCGGTTCCGAAGCTCGATTGTCGCAAGCTTCTCGCTAGCGATCCTCGGCCATGGGTGCATGCCTATTGCGAGCATGTCGACTTCGCGATGCAGGACGGCATGTCCCGCGCCTGGGGACGTCCTCGGCCATCGTCGGTTCTTCTCGATATCCCTGCGCTTGGTACCGCTGAGGCCAAGGCTTCTGGCGTCTCATGTTCCGAGGGCCGTGTGATCCGCAGGGTGGGCAATGGCTGGGAGCAAGCACTCGATCAGCAGCGTAACTATCTGCGCTGCCGGCCGTCTGTCGAGTTGCCGGCGATATCTATTGGTCGATGAGAGGTGGAGCTGGCTTGAGGCTTGCCAGAGGCAGGAGCGATGCCAGACAGAGCGGCAGCAGACCAGTGCAGCACCTCAGTTGATTTAACATAATATACATTATGCGAAATCAAGGGTCGGCCCAGCCGGCAACCCTTGCATCCTCGGCCTGACCCACGTCCAGTGCGCTCAGCTGCTGCGCGTCAGCGTGCGCACCGTCCAGAACTGGGAGTCCTGCCGCAGCCAGATCCCGCACGCCGCCTACAAGCTCCTTCGCATCCTCAGCAGCGGCAAGTACCTGGGCCACCAGTGGCGTGACCTCAATGCGCCGGGACTGAGAGACGGTCGCCGCAGCAAGCTGCGGATCGTTGAGACAAACAAGCGCCTCTCCCAAGTCCTCTTCCACTAGTGCCGCCCTCGTCCGGACCGTCCGCACCGTGCTCAGCCGCGCCGCCCGAGCCGCAGTCAAACGCGGCGACCGGCCGCGCAAGAAGACCGCGATCACCCTGCCCGAGCCGGAAGCCTTGCTGGTCACCTGCGACGACAGCCTGGAAGGAATACGGGATCGCGCCCTACTCTGCTTCGGGTTTGCCAGCGGTGGGCGCCGGCGTAGTGAGATCGCCGCCGCCGACCTGCGCGACCTGCGCCGGATCGGCGAGGCGGGCTACATCTACCGCCTGGAGCACAGCAAGACCCAACAGGCAGGCGTCACCGCGAGTTCGACCCCGGACAAGCCGGTGCTCGATCGGGCCGCCCTTGCGCTGCAGGACTGGCTGGACGCTGCCGGGATCACCGAAGGGGCGATTTTCCGACGGCTGTGGAAGCGGCGCGTCGGCCCTGCCCTGTCTCCGGCCGCGGTCGGCGAGATCGTACAGCGGCGGGCGCGACTGGCCGGACTGGAGGGAGATTTTGGCGGGCACAGCCTGCGGTCGGGGTTTGTGACCGAGGGCAGCCGCCAGGGCGTGGCTCTGCCGGCCATCATGCAGTTGACCGAGCATCGGTCGGTGTCCAGTGTCGTGGGGTATTTCCAGGCCGGTGGGGCCATCGGCAACCCAGCTGCTCGGCTCCTTGAAGACTGAGCTCTGAGTTGCTTCGCCCACCTGAGAAGGGCCACTCCTTTGCCGTGGATCATCCTCCCCGTCGCATCGCGATAGCTGCTCACCTATGCACGCATATGCGGGCTTTCGCGCGATAACCGGCCACTTCGATTTCTCATTCATCTGTGGGAAACTGGCGGTACGGCGCGTGGTTGGTGGGGCCCTGTCTCCGTCTAAAGACAAAATCTCACCAACTGGCTAATCCTCGATGGCGCGTCCAAGGGCCCGGGGAGCACGATCAAGGAGGCCTATATGGTTCAACTGAACGTGTCAGCCAGCTGGCAAAGCCGCCAGGGTTTTAACCGCAAGTTCGCGGTGAAGCTCTGTCTGCCTGTCGGACTGCTGCTGACGGTGTTCACCGCCATCAACATCTTCTGACAGTTGGCGACACCAGGGGACGGGGGCCGAAAGGCCCCCTTCTTTTTTGACACCCATAGCAGGTCCGCGTCTTGCGCACTCTGCCTCAGTGATGAAAGGTCCTGAGCGCTACTCGCGAACTTGTTAGTAGGGTTCGCCCCACGTAGCTTTGGGATCAGAGGTTGGATCAACATCTTTTTGTAGGTAGAGGCCGGGCGCGACGCATTCGATCCAGCCATCCTTCAATGCAACATCCACTCTACCAAGAAGTCTGAAATTATCCGCGTGATCGGAGCCACATGCACAGTCCTCCTCATGCAAAATCCGCTGCCAGCTCCCCTCGGTGTCGATCCGATAGTGCATCCCGTAAAAGCGCCTGACTTCCATGATGCGCAATCCGGGATGGTCAACTCCATACTCAAAAACGCAGACAATTTCTCCAGGCATCTTAACCATCCCGACGCCCTTCCCATATCGGGTTCCCATTCCGTGGTAAACAAGGGCATCGAGCTCGATAGAGATCTCGTCGTAGATGTTAAGAAGCTTGTTCAACTCCGGAAGGACGAAGCAGGGTGCGCTGACTCCGTGATACAGGGTGCTGCCACAGAGGACTTGCGCCATCTGCATCTGGGGTTCGGCCAAACAATCTGAAGGAGGCGGAAGGTCTCTTGTCCAGAACGGGCGATACATCGCACTCCGAGGCGGCATGTGCTTCTGCAGATGGTACGAGTACTCCGGGAGCTCTAGTGATCGCCGAAATGCTTCTATGCCACCATCCGGAAGATGCCGCATCTTCTCCCATGGCATCGCGAGCAGCTCGGCATACACAGGATCATCCGATGGTTCAGGGAACAACCACTCCGCGATGCAGTCGCCTGCAAAGTCACGCAATACCTCGGACGGCGCGGTTATATGTGCAACTAGGCAATCACCATGTAGGCCACTCTGAACTAAGGGGCCAACCATGTAAGCGTCCTGGCGAACGTATCGCGGAGTTCCCTCATTCGTGGCTATTTCTAGGAGGTGAACTGCCTGGATTCCTCGTTGCCTGAGCGCCTTTTGGCTTATCAGGTAGAGGTGACCTACATCCTCCGCTGGTACAAACCGAGCATTGAGTGTGCGAAGCCAAACAGGATCTTCGAAACAGTCTTCAACCATGTTTATGACATTCTTTGACTCGAATCGATTGCTTGCAAACCACGCGGCTACACGCGGATTGCCGGAAGCATCAAGGAAGAATGAGCGAAAACCATAGTGCTGCAGGATCGCTTGGTTCGTGGCCGCATCGTCGGTTTCCTTCCAGCCGCGCACTAGATGCTGAAGAGCCCTTTTCGCGTAATAGGTCCACTTGATCATCAAGTCGGGCACGCAGCCGTGCCGCTGGAACGAGGTCGACAACGACGGCTGCCCGTCTGCACCAGCGTAATGCTGGGTTTGTCCTCTATAAAGAATGCCAGGCCCATACCGACCTATGGCCACGTCGAGATCTTCGATTGTGTCGCAGTGCCACTTATCCATCGGTCGCTTCTTCCTTGCAAGTCTAGGGGCTTGAATGCTGGCCGGATTCAATTCGAGGCGTTCAAAATTCCGTCTGCACAAAAATCTGCATACACCCCACCAAGATTAGTCCGCGCCATCGCACAGTTCGTTCTGCACCGCGCGGCGCTGGCCGGTCTGGGAGTCATTTCGAGGGACACAGCCTGCGTCCGGGACGCGAAGGACAAGCTGTCGTCACGACTGATGGAGTGAGTAAAGCCCCATCCAGGGCGGCGGCGCGAAGGCGACCAAATGCTGCGTGGCTCAGGGCGGCGCGGCGACCTCCCTATGCACGCCCCGTGCAATCTGCCACCGGGCGACCCCATCGTCATCGAATGAGTACAGGGCTAGCCCGTCGACGCCTTGGGCTCTCCCTTGAATCAGCATGAGCAGCGTGCTCACCCGCGTCTGCGAGGCGGTGCGCAGACGCCTCATCGCCTCCACATCGGTCGTCGATGCATTCGGAGCCGTCTCGGGGTGGGTGTGCCACTCGCCCAGGTACAGCAAGCCCATTTGACCGTGCTCGTCGATGCACCGCTGTGCTGCCTCCGGGTTAGAGCGATAGGAATAGCGACTACGCGTATCGCCGGCATGGGGCCCGGCTGCTCTCGTGATCAGCACTTCCCCGCCAGCAACGGTGCCAAACAGCTGGCCACCCGCCTCGGCCGCGCGCCAGTTAAGCTGGCGGAATTGGACTGTATGATCGAGCACGTTGTGCGCTATGCGCACGCGCTGCGCATAGCCCGCAGTTGTCGCGAGATACATCAGTTACCACGCCCACGCACGCGAGATCTCCCCGTAAGACCTGTCAAACGCCGGATCAATCGTGCAGCGCGCATCGAGGGCGACCTCGCGGTTGCCGAGCCACGAGCGAACCACATTGCGCTCCACCTTTCCGAGAAGAACGTCCAAAGCCAGGCGGTGCGCGACGTTAATGGTGCCCATCATGTCAGCAGCGCTGTAGGGCTGGAATGCGACGCCGCAGCCCACCTCCACCGCCTGGCCCTCCCCGGGTGGCCAATTCGATGTCAGTCGCATCCCAAACTGCGCATCGGCGTCGAGTGCGGGGGTGATATCGGTCGCATCGACGATCCCCACCGCGTGGCCGGCCACAGCCATCTCCTCAAGCCAGGTCCACAAAAAAGCGGGTGGGCGTTCCAGTCCAAGCCGCCAACGGTTCAGTGCGAGTTCGCCCGCGATCCCGATGCCGGCCGCGATGACCAGATCGCAACGTGACAGGGCCTCCAAATGCTCAGCATTGGCGTGCTCGATTGCGCCCACCCACGGGTCAACAGCCGCCGCGCTAGGAAAGTCCCTGAGCAACTGCTTGGCCAGCGCAACCGACTTGTACTGACCTACCGCTTGCATGCCCAGGATGTGACGCCCAGTATTGCTTGAACTCAAGCGATCCATATCGACCAGATGCAATGAACCGACGCCCGCCTGGACCAGGTCTCGCGCCAGATAGCCGCCCAGTGCGCCACAGCCTACGACGGCTACGGTCTTGCCACGCAGGGCTTCAGCATCCGCCCGCTTTCCGCGACCGTGTACTGCGCGGTAGTCCGCACGCTGGATGCTCCTGCGAACTGCAGGCTTGGCATTGAAGCTCCTCGCCAGCCACGCGGGAGGTCGGGGCCGGGACGGACGGAAGCCGTTCTTGGCGGCCGCCGCGCTGATCCCTTCGATCTCCGCACATACGTAGACCGGCTCGCCTCCAATCTCGCAACCCAGTACCACAGGAAGCACGCTGCCAGCTCGCATATGAGGGGCTAGCGCGCCGGCCGCATCCAGCGCAATGACATCCCTGCCCGCCGCCGGAAACGCTGTAGGTACCATCGGCTCGTTCAGCCAGATCAGACGGGTGGTGGCCACCATATCCGGCGCTGACGTGCCTGTGCGTGACAGCCACGTGCGCAGCTGCTCTGGCGAGTCAGCGAATACCAAGCCGCGCTTCGTATCGCCATAGTAGACAATGTCCCGCGACGTCGGCGCGTCTTCCAGGAGGGATCGGTAAGGCATTGATGACTCCTTACCGAGCTGGGACCAGTAGGCGATGAACTCTCGCCGGTGCTCGGCGTCGCGCTCCTCCTCACCCATGCCCAAGACCTGCAGCGCATCCTGAAGGGTGGTCAGGATCCGCGCCGCAGCACTGGACGAGTAGCGAAGTCGGCCCAAGCACAGAGCGCCCCTGGGGTCGATGTGGGGCCAATACGGCGCCGCAGGAAGAGTTCCCTGCAGTGCAACTGCGACAGGATCAGCAAAAGGGAACTGTGCGGTGATTCCGACAATCAAATGATCGATCGTCGGATGAGAGTGCCAGGCCTTCGGCACATTCACTCGCCACGCGGCAACCAGGCCAAAATGCGCCAAGGCAGCCTCTTCGCTCGGCTTGACCCGGCGCCATTCGTCCGCCCTTGCCGCTGCAAGGGCGGATTCGATTTGCTCGACGAAGTTGGCAGAAAAGTCCAAGCCGCTGACCTTAGCCGAACCGACCATTGCCGTCGTTCCTTACGTCAGAGCGCGCCTCAGCCGCAATGAAGAAGCCGCGGCTGGCCTCCGCTTTCTGCACGGGCTCAGGAAGCGCCTGGAAGTAGCTGCTGGCATAGACCTCATCCCACGCTTCGCGGGCCTCGCTTCGCGTGCAGTCATCCTCAAGCACCGCCAGTTGCTCAATTGCCGAGCCCAACTTGTCCCGGAAGAACCGCACCTTGGCATTGCCAGCCTCGGCAAGCTTGGACGCGTTTACGGGATGCGCCACCTCGGTGGACCAGTCCAGCTGGGCCTTGATCGCCTTCCAGGTTTCAAGTAGCGCCTCGTCGTCACGGCCATCGAAACCCACAAAGTGATCGGAAACGAGTTTGGTGATGACAATGCCGCTGGTGGTCTCATCCTTCCAATCAGACCGGCTGCGCGCATACAACTTGGTGAGTCGGATGACCCGACGCATCTGATCGCCGGCCCCTGCACTCTCACCATTTCGATCGGCAACCTGCTGCTTGAACCAGCGCGTGGTGGCGCGCGCATCCGAAGGATCCCAGCTGCCATCGCCTGCCAGTTCGAACACCTCGCGCGTGCCGCCACAGCCATTGTCTTCCTTGCGGATGCGATAGACCGGCATGTCGATGTGGTAGCCCTGGTGATAAGCCTGCCGGACGCACTTGGGAAACACCTCTGCCGGATTGGCAAACCGCTTGTCGCGTGAGAGTGCCGTGCAGACGCGCTCCTTGGCCTCCAGCGGTGTCAGAGCGAAGCCGTGCTGATCGACAAGTGCCGCCTCGTCGAAGTACACCCCGTCGTCGATGTCGTAATCAAAGTCGGGGTCTTGGACCATCGTGTGCATCGCGTAGGAGCCTTGCGTGCACACCATCTTCGGCTGGGCATGCTCCTCTTCATCCAAGCCGATCTCAAGGCGATGACGCCCAGTATCCCGGCGCTCCCGCATCTCCGTACGCTCGTCATTGCTGAGCGTTACTTCGTCTGCATGAAACTTGCTCATATCGCTACCGCAGTCAAACACGCTCATTTTCCTTCTCCTTGCTGCTCACAGAGGCCATCGGTCAGGGCGGCGCGAAAACGCGCCATTTCGCTGTCTTGCGTGAACGCGTGAGCCCACGCGTAGTCCACATCGGAAACCGCTTGGCGCCTGAGGGCATTCAGCACCTTGGGGCGAGCGTCATCCATGTTCTGGATATACTTCAGCAGCTTCTCTGAGGGGCATTGCGCCGGCATGCGGAATGCCATGCTTCCGTCCTTGCGCAACTGCAGGATCTTCTTGCTGATGTAGTCGTAGCCCACCGCCTGCGAGTTCAGGCTTGCCGATATCGCGCGGACGCCCCCGCGCCAGCCCAAGGCACCTCGATAGCGCTGGCGGTCGGTAATTTCTTCACCGCCTTGCGCGGGCAGCGCCCCGAGCATGAACAGGTGGACGGGACGGTTCTCGCCAAGGTCATCCAGAATTTCCACAGCCTCTAATGCGCCAAGCGCTCCAGGGTTGTTGGCCCACAGCCCCCCGTCCGTGTACACGACCCGCGCCTGCCCATCTGGCTCATCCAGCTGTGCGAGGGCTCGCAGGATAGGGGCTGCCGTGGTCGCCATGCAGGCATCGACAAGCGTCCGTTTGTCATCGCGTCCATTGAGCCGGGCCAAGTGTCGTGTTTTGAACACCACGGCGGCGTGTCGCGCCATATCGATGGACGTCAGCGCCAGCCGGATGCCGCGCTCGTCATGCACGTCCCGGAAGGTCTTCTGGCCAAAGGTGTGCTCCAGCGCCACCCGGAGTGCGGCTTCACCCCGGCGGATGCCAAGACCAAACAGCGGGACAGCCTGCCCCAGGACGGGAATGCGCCTCAGCCACTGAAGCGGAAAGATTTTCCCGCCGTGCTCCTGGTAGAGCTGGTCAACCTTGGACAGCGACTCACCTGCTGCCAAAGCGGACGCCACGATCCCGCCGGTGCTGGTGCCAACGATTAGGTCGAAGCAACGCCCTACGTCCAAGTCCTCACCGACCTGGCCGCAAACGCGCGCGGCAAAGGTGCGCAGGTAGGCCGCCTGGTAGACCCCCCGCATCCCACCACCGTCCAGGCACAAAACTCGAAATGGCTTCATTGCGTCCTCCGATGTCCCCTAGGACACAATATGTGGAAGTTTTCGGCGCCCCCCACCCCTATGGGTAGTGGCTTCAGGGAAATTGCCGACGTGATGGGCAAGCTAACACTGAGATGAATCAGAAGCAAGAAACTTTTCTCTGCAATTTGGGGGATACTAGTCCTTTGACTGGAAAGACGAGCATGTCTGAACAAGCACCACCCCCATTCAGCTCAAAGACATGGAGTCAGCGGCAGCGCTACGCGTTTATCGAGAATCGGCTGTACTGGGAGGGAGAGCTAACCCGTTCGGCCCTGATGGAACGCTTTGGCATATCAGGCCCCCAAGCCTCCGACGATGTCGCGCGATATCTCGAGTTGTCTCCCCAGAGCATTGAGTACGATCGGGTCCGGAAGGCGTACATCCCTACTCGCCACTTCCAGCCACGGGTTACCGCTCCTGATGCACGTCAGTACCTGACCCAGTTGCTCCTGCTGGCCGATGACGCGATTGCCTCAGGTGACTCTTGGCTTGGCGATGTACCCATCCATGCCGTCATGCCTCGAGTGCGCAGGCGGCTGGACATAGAAACGCTGAGGCCAGTTGTGTCTGCCATCAGGCACCGGCGAGCTATTGAGATTCGCTACCAGTCGATGTCGACACCGGATCCCGTGCTTCGATGGATTGCTCCTCATGCCCTGGTCTACGACGGCGCCCGCTGGCATATCCGGGGCTGGTGCTTCAACAAGTCCCGCTTCACCGATTTCGTCCTAGCCCGAATTCTTCAGATCGGTGATAGCCGCGTGTCGCCGATGGACCCCAGCCTGGACCGTGAGTGGGAAGAATTCTTCACCATTGAGCTATCGCCTCATCCAGACCTGTCCGAATGGCAACGTCAGGCCATCGAGATGGACTACGGAATGGAGGACGGAGTGATCGGAATACGAATGCGCCTGTGCATGACCTGGTACTTCGAGCGTCACTATGGCTTGGACATTCCTGTGGAGTGCCTTCCTGCGGCTCGCCGGCAGATTGTTATTCGAAATCGGGCTGAGCTTGAGACGCTTCGTCTTTCCTGCGCTACTTCAGACGACTGAGATCAAGGTGTCGGCACATGCGCGATAGCCTCTGGGGCCAGTCGTGATAGCGCACGGGAAGGGTGTTAATCATGAAACTGCCGGCTATTTCGGCTCGTTCCCTGCGCCCTTGTAGCCGGGGCGATGTTTGTAGGGGTGGCGGCTGTCCCCGACAGAGTTTGAACGGCAGTACGCACTAAACGGCTGAAGAGTGTCTACAAAAGCCTGGGCGATTCACTACTTCGATCTTGGAGTGTGAGGGGAGCCTTGCCTGGAGCGGAGATTACGCTACGGGTGTAACCATTGAAGGTGCCGTTCGGAAGCTTAGTTGTTTTATCAATTACCGTGACAGTGAACCTTGGTCCCTGCATGACAGTTGGGCCGCACCGCCAGCGGCGTTGTGGCCGCTGCGGAGCCAGCAGCGAGGAGCAAAATGGCGACTGCAATTTTCCGATGCATGTTTGCTCCCAGGCGCATCTAACTCTGGAATTAAGCCGACCCACGTAGCGAGTTCGGCTTGAATGAAATGTTAGGCGCCGCAAGCATCCTGTGGGCCCATTGATTTGCCTACCCAACCAGCCTCAACAACCTCGACTGCCTATAGAATTTGCTGTGCAAATGAACGGGCCTGAGCCACGTCGAACTCCACTGCATCCTCATGAGGCATTGCCACTACCTTGATGAAAATGAGCCCCTCATCTTGGCGCGGCTCGCAAGTCACCGTCTCTTTGTACTTCTGCTCTTGAGAGTCTGTCATGACAATCTTGCGCCTAACTACTTAATAGACGAACCCGTGGGTCCAGTTATACGAATTACCCATAAAGCCCCTTGTACCGGACTTCCCGTTGGGACACATCAATCTTATGGCGCCTGGGTCCGGCTAACAACCCAGCCGTATAACCGGACCCAGCGGCAGGCTCGGCGGCCGCATCAATGGCCGCTATGGGTCGGAAGCCGCCCTAACCCACCCCCGATAAATCCTCTTAATCTGCTTCTTCACGTTTGAGGCCGTGCTCGGCTGCCAGCTACCGCATACCAATGACTGGTCTTGAGTGGTAATCATCGGCGGTGATTCGATCTTCCTCCAACTACTCATGCGCCTTTTATTGGCATTTTTTGATACGCTAGTGACTAGCTGGATCAGCTCCATAGCAACGACTGCACCCACAAACGGTTGATATCCGGATGAGTACTTCGAACTTAAAGCCATCGAAAGACGAACTTGAGTCGAATCTTAAACAGTATCGGGTAGAGGCAGGCTCGCACTTGAGCGATCTCGAGTTTGAGGTCATTCAGACAATCTGCAAGGCGGCCGACAGGGCCATGCGTTTGGCTGCACGCAAGGCTCTTTCTCAAGTTGCGGAGTCCTTGAAATATAACTTCATCCCCAGACTGACCGCCGACAGATCAGCGCTACCGATGGCTACCCAGGTAGGCGATGGCGAGGCATATCGCATCTCAATTCCAATATCCTTTGTTGGCAGGCTGCTTGAGATCACGCCGACTCGAGGAGGTATGCCGCCGAAAGAAGCTTCCGACTATCTCCTTTCGTCGACTATCGTCGCCGTGCTGGCTGCGTATGGCCATGAGATTATTCACGTCTTTGCTGGACACTTGAAGATGCCATCCTCGCTTGGCCAAGAAACGCATGCGGATTACGTTGGCGGAACACTTCTCTGGACTTGGCTCGATGATGAAGAGATCGCAGCGTTGTGCCAGATCAGAGCTGACGAGAAGCCTTCCATGTGTGCCTATGGCTTCTTGCAGTTAGTATCGGTCTTGAGTGATTCGGATCACGACCAAAGTCTGTACCTCCCTCGCTGTCTACGTCTCATTGTTTTCGCGGCCGGTGCTGGATTTTGTGCTGACGGAACGCAAGGGGCCGGCTCTGGCGACCTAGTTCAGCGAGCTTTTGAGGCCCTGCCGATGGGTCCAAGAAGCGACTTCGAGTCGCCGGCAATCCTTAGCCAGCACGCGACCCTGACGCTCCAACTGAATAATCCTCAAGTTATTTGTAAACTAAGGCAAGCTTTTGACGAGATAAACCAACAGAAGAGTGGGTGGTACAACTCGTCAGAACACTTGCGCCCGATCAAAAGAGAGCTCAGTCGCGCGATCAAATGACACGCGTCCTCCAGACGCAACTTTCAAGTTTGCCAGACACATGGCGTTAAGGCCGGTTGTGAGGCGATCTACCCTACCCCCGATAAACACCCCTAATCCAGAAGCTCTACATGCCTTTTTTTGCACTGGGGGTTTTGGTTGAGGATGTACGCCTTCCGGTGGTGCACTAGGCCGCCACTGGTGGATCGCTCGCACACATTCGACCAGAAGCCACCACGCACCTTCTGCCAACCGTGCTTAGACATCAAGAACAGAGTAAGCCTGTTCTCAAATTGCTCAGCAACCTTCCAATCGCGCGTTCTAACCGTCTTGGCGCACAACACAGCAACGGGTGAATGTCGCTGCGTCCAGGCAGATCCCTTTCCCTGGAAGTGAGCAGCAATTCGTTCGACGAACTTGCATGATTGTCCAACGTAGTAGCAACCGTTCTCAAGCGCCAGCACGTAGATGGTAATGGGCGAAGATCGAATTGTTGAACTCAGAAGGTCTGTCATATTGACGTCCGCTTCAATGCAGTCAGATCACACGGTATGCCCACCATGTGGGCCTGCTGAATTCTCCTCAGCCAAGCTGAGCCGCAGCGGTACTCCCTGCCCAGGTAAGGCCGGTGACCAAAACGCCGGTACATCTTGTTGTTCATCCAGTGAGCACTTGGTTTGTCCAAGTTCCTGGCTACAGCGCTCAGGAAGCCAGCCAGTGTCGTTCGGTCGTCCAGCCTTTGAAGACCCTTGCGCCATTGGGTCCAGTCTCGTGTTGAGGCAGCCGCCGTCCTTCTGCGGCCAGCCGAAGGCCACACATAACGGGCTCGAAGCGCGACCTGAACGTGTTAGGTTGTTCGTAGAAATGCGCTTCAATGCGCGCGATCGCCACCCGCCTACGGGCATCGTCGAGCATCGATAGAAAGAAAAGCATCTGTCTCCACGCATACGCCGTGTTCTTGACCATGATCAGTTGGGCATGCCAATGTGGGATCTGCATCTGCTGGCGTCTGCATATCCACTGGAAGCTCTGGAGCGCGATCGCATCCAGCGTTGGACGCAACATGGCGCGAAGTCCGGCGCCGTCGAACAGGACCGCAAGGTTGTGCGTCGTCAGGATCTGGACCTGCTCAAGGATGGTGCCGTTGATCGCTGGACTCCATCCACCCGATGAAGCGTTGGCGCGCCGCGCAGCCAAGGTCGATAGCGCATCTGTGGAATCGTTTGCCCTGCTCCACCCATTTCGCTTGGTCTCGGCCTTGAGCCTGTCAGGGAGAACGGCCAGTGCATCGGTGTCGATATTGTAATAGTCGGCATACAGCGTTCCCGCAATGACCTGGGCTGCGAATCGCGCGGCTTCGATATATGTGTTGGTGAACTCGCCCGTGAAGATATCGGTCGCGATCTCATCGACGAAAGGCAGCTTCAACTTCGCGCCATCAGCGAGGACGCGGAACTCTCTGACCAGCTTGTTGGGAGTAATAGCGTGCGGAAAGGCCGAGATCACCATCGAAGCCGATTCGATCAGGGCCGCGCGTGCGGCACCCGCGGTAACGGTGTCGGCATTACGATCGCCATCGACCACTGAGATCCAAGGCAACTCGTTCAGGCGCACCTGGCCTTCGAGGTTGAGCAGCAGCAGCGACCGCCGCCTCCGGAAAGCGCGATAGGTCGCAGCGTACAGACAACGCAGTGTCGGGTTGGCCAATTCGCTGCTACGGATCTCGGCAATCAACACCGGAAGCACGCGAGCGATCGTGTCGCCCGACGTGACGATGCCGGCATCGACCAATTCGGCGATCGTGCCGCGACGGCACCGTTCCAGACGGTATCGAACCGGATCCGGCAACTGCTGGTCCGGTTCGATACCGAACGTCGCAGCCTCGTCTTCGTTGATCGGGGCTGACAACGCAGAGAAGTCGGCGATGCCTTCTGATGGGGGATATGCCGCCAGTCTCGCAGCGACGGCATGACCGATACGGTGGTGTGCCGCCGAGGCCACGTCGCGCTGTTGCTGCTGCCGGAAGGCAAGGTGCCCTGACGAATCGGGCCTGCCGTGTGCCTCAACGAAATCGTCGACGATCCTGCGAATCCGGCCGACTTGGCGCCCGGTAAGCGTGGCCGGATCGTCAGCACACGCGGCCAAGAGCGCGAACGCCTCAGTCACCCGGTCTCTCCGCCTCGTGAGGTCACCATGACCATCGGCCCGAGCGTCACTGATCCGCGTCAACAATGCCTTGGCCGACGCTTGCCAGTCTTCCGGAAAACGGCGGCACGGCCAGCCATCGACGTAGGTATCGAGAAACAGCGAGATCGTCGCGTCGTAAAGAGGCAAACGGATCTCGATCGACCACTTCTGCGCCGCTAGCCTGCGTTGTGCACCCAGTTCCGACAGACATTGCCGAACATCGCTAGCGGTGAAGATGCTGACTTCGGCGGACAAAGGGGATGTGCCATCGATACGCGCCGGAAAGAACCGCAATCTGTCGAAAAACGGCGCGATCGCTTCAATGATCGTTTGCGCCTGCTCGATGCGGCCCTGGCCGACGAGCCACGCGACCATCGGCAGCGCCGCCTCTTCGGGCAGATCGATACTGTAGCTACCTTCCGTGAGCATGCGCTGCAGGTGATCGAGGCCGGCCTCGGTCAGATGCCAGAGATTCAAGTCAAACCGTACCTGATCGGCGCTGACGTGCACCACCCTCTTGGACAGCTCGCGTTCGTACGCGGTTAATTCACCGCCGGCGAGCAGACGACCAGTGGCGAAACCACCGGTGTTAACCTCCAGTGTCGCCCATGCGGGGACATCCGCGAACGGCGTGCGGGAACCATAGTGCGCTGTTTCCATCAGCACATGCTCAAGTACATGCATCCAGCGTTCCGCACGGACGCCAGCGCGTAACCGCGCCTGCGAATCCGGGTGATGTTCCGTGGTGTCCAGCGCCTTCGCCAACTGGAAGCGCGCGTAGTTGAATCCGGGCGATGTGCTCGAACCGCTGCTTCGATCTGAAGTCATGCGTGCTGTCGATATTGCGAAGCGGTGGGTCCGGGGGCTGGATTCGAACCAGCGCCCTCCCGGTTAACAGCCGAGTGTTCTGCCGCTGAACTACCCCGGAGCATGGTAAGAATGTCGCATGGGGCAAGCGCAAACGCAATACGACCGCGATGCCGCGTCGTCGAAGTGAGTTCAGAACCCGTACTCGAACGACCAGGCTTGGCGGCCACACAGCGGGCACCCGCGATAGCGCCAAATCTACTTTTGAGGTGAGAGGGGACCTCTCCCCTAGCCTCGGTAACACCTCCTAATCCCCGTCTGTTTGCATGGCTCTGCCTACCCCGATAAATCTCCCTAATCCGCCGCCCCGCCGATGTAAGCTTCCGGCCAGAAGAAGAAGTTCAGAAAGTGCTGCGAGACCTCGCCCGAAAGAGGGAACTTCAGGAGGTTCCTACTGATCGCTTCGCAACCCTGAGCATCCCTTCCGGCCACCATGGGGAGTAGCACATCGATCGAACGTTTGGCCCCGCCCCGCCTACTCCGTGATGGCTAGGATCAGCACGATCCACGGCAAGGCCTGGACCTTTGCCGCCAGCACCGAACACGCCTGAGTTCAAGCGCCGGGCCAGCCAAGCCAAACGCGATGCCACGCCTGCTCCCGGCGATGTCGTGGGTAGGGTCCGCCTGCGCTTGACTTGAAATGATACCGATCGGTCTATATCATCCGCCGGGAATCCACCGCCGGAGTGATCATGAGCAAGGTTCGCGAGCGCATCCTGGATGTCGCCACCAATCTGTTCTATCGGCAGGGGATTCAGGCGGTCGGCGTGGACGCCATCATCAGCACCGCGGAAGTCGCCCGCATGAGCTTCTATCGGCACTTTCGGTCGAAGGAAGGTCTGGCGTTGGCGGTGCTGGAGCGGCGCGACGAACGACTCTGCGCCTGGTTCGAGCAGGAGGTCGAGCGCTTGGCGCCCGATGCAAATCTGCGGCCGCTGGCAGTGTTCGACGCCTTGGCGATGCGCCTGGCCAGCCCCGACTACCGCGGTTGCGCCTTCCTCAACACCATCGCCGAGACGCCGCTGCCCAGCCACGCACTGCATCGGGCTGCGGCTGCGCACAAGCACCGCTTCGAGGCCTACTTCGCCCGTTTGTTGCGAGCGGCCGGGCTGGACGAAAGCGCGGCCGGCGATCTCATGCTGCTGTTCGACGGGGCCGTGGTCACCGCGGTTCGCGAAGGAAACCCGACCCCCGCCACGCGGGCAAAAAACATGGCGGCGCGGGTGCTCGGCATCGCGCAGGCGAACTGAGTCAGTGTCTTACTGAGAGAGTAGTTATGTCTGCGGAAGTTGTGTCGCAAGGCCCGGTCGCTCGCGGCGAACGGTTGTTGCAATTGGATGTGCTGCGCGGTCTGGCCTTGTTCGGCGTGCTGCTGGTCAATATCGGTTACTTCTGCGGTGCCGATTTGGCGCGGGAAGCCGGGGTCGCCTATCCGCTGGGAGACTTCGGTGGCTTGGCCGGCGACCTCGTTAGGGTGCTGTTGGAGAACAAAGCGGCGGCGCTGCTGTCGATCCTGTTCGGTGCTGGCCTCGCCATCCAGGCCGATCGTGCGTCCGACAAGGGTCAGTCGCGCTGGCCATTTGCGCTGCGTCGCAGCGCGGTGCTCGCCCTGCTGGGCAGCGTGCACACGTTCTTGTTGTGGAACGTCGACATCCTGCTCGACTACGCACTGATCAGCTTGATGGTTCTGCCCTTCCTGCGGCTGTCGGCCGGCCGGGTGTTGTGGGCGATCCCGGTGGTGCTGATCGTCTCGGCGGTGATTGCCGGTCCGATGGAGGCGCTTGCAACGGATCTGCCGCCGGCGCAAACCTACGCCCTTGGTCTCCAGCACTACGGGCAAGGTGGGTGGCTCGACGCCCTGCAATACCGATGGTGGGAAACGCTGCATGTGATCGGCCCGATGCGTATCGCCAATCGCTTCGTCATCCTGGCGCCGTTCTTCATCGTCGGCGTTGCGGCCTGGAAGGGCGGATGGCTTTCGGCACCGGACGCGCATCGGCGCCGGCTGCGGCAGGTCTTCGTGCTCTGCTTCAGCTTCGGGCTGGTGGCCAACGCGGTGCCGCAGGAGGCGCTGCATGCCTGGGTGAATCAGCTTGCGCTGCAGCCGCTGCGGGTCTTGATTAAGGCGACCTTCTTCTTCGCAAAGTTCGCGCTGACCCTGGGCTACGCGGCCGGCATCCTGTTGCTGCTGCAGCGATCGCGCTGGCGCGTGTGGCTGGGTGTGTTCGCGCCGCTCGGTCGCATGGCGCTGACCCAATACCTGCTGCAGTCGCTGGTCTGCACATGGATCTTCTACGGCTTCGGTCTGGGCCAGTACGGGCGGATGCCGCTCGACCTGGCGCTGGCGCTGGGCGTGCTGCTGTTCGCTCTGCAGGTGATCAGCAGCCGCTGGTGGTTGGCGCGCTTCAGCATCGGCCCGGTGGAGTGGCTGTGGCGGCGATTGAGCTACGGCGGCATTCGCCAGCGCCCACCGGCGCTCGCAGCGGCCGGGGCGGAGGCTGAACAGGCCCGAAGCCGGTAGCGTGGGTGATGCCGCGTCGCGGCATTAGCGCCGTGTTTTTTGCGCCTGTCGGCGTGGTGGTGTGCGGGCGGATTCAGCGCCATGAGCGCGTCGCTGCGGCCGCCGGCGTCGACAAGACCCGGATACTGGGATGCCGTCAATCTACCTCACAGCCGCGCCGGCTACGCGGCCTTCTTTGGCTGAGCGCTGGCAGAACTCCCAGGGCCGACTAAATTGGGAGGATTGCGCCGAACGAAGCTGAAGAAGACCTTGCCCATGCTGCTACACCCGATCCATCACGGCAAGGGAATGTTATGGCCCGCTACCGTCACGTTGATTACAGCCCACAACTGCTTCCGGTCGACCTCCAGGCGCAGTAGGTGCCGGCCAGCAACCTTTGGTGGAGGCCGTCATGTCCGCTTCGGGTCGGTAGCTGCCATGTGCCCTACCCCCGATAACGCTCCCTAATCTCTCTGCCCGATTTGGTGCGCTCCCGGACGGGAGCGGGACATGCCTGCTTTAGAAATGCATTAACCCGCATGGCGAGCGGCGCTTGCTTTGAAGAACGGTTAGCCGTCAATCACTGACCTTGAACGAATACGTTGATGGTTCAAGTTTAAACAGAACCCCGGCAAGATCCATTTGCAGCGCCAACTGTTCCTTGCCAAGGCTTTCGCGCATGTCATTACAGAGGTTGCGGAAAGCGAGTATCTCTTGCTCTTTTTCCAAAGTGCCGCCTTGTAGCCAGAATTGCTGCAAGCTTTTGACCACAGGAAGATCCGCCGTCAGCAAGATACGCGTCTTGGCGTCATTGAGATGGGCCAGTTCTTCGACTTCATCTTTAGTGCGTCCCGCACGGCGTGCGGTGAACAAAAGTGAGGTCGATCTCAGGAAGTCTACATAGGCAGCCATCCTCATTGCCGCGAGCTCATCTTGGCGTGCGCGCTTGGCCGCAAATATATGACCCAATGCAACGCCGGCGAGCGCCGAAACGCCGGAAAGCAATGCCACTAGAAACGCTGAAAGTTGCATCGGCGAGTCGTACCTGAGTTTAGCCGCGCCGCGAAGCGGTGCCGGCTTGGATGCATTGTTAGCCACGGCCACGGCAAATGCTACGGCAGCGGGCACTTCCGCTGCAAAGCCGGCTCGCTTGTCGGGCTCAGGTACGGCGCCGCGAACGCCAACTCTTCGGGGCCACCGCGATCTGCCCAGATCCAGCAACCACAGCAACAGAAGAAGCAACAGCACTCAGCGGCAGGAGTCGGGCAACTTGTCCAGCATGCCGGCCACCACCGGCGTCAGCCGGTTGGCGACCTCGGGCGGAATCGCGTCGCCAGCGCGCAGCCCGCTTTCGCTGCGGGCCTGTTCGCAGGCCCTGACGATCCGCGCGCGCGTGCCGGCCCAGAGCGCGCTGCACTGCCAGCCACTGCGGCCCAGCGGCAGCACCGTATAGGCGATCGACTGGCATTCCTGTGCGGCGCGTGCGCCCAGCGGCTGGCCGGCATACTCGTGCGGTACCGTGTCCAGCGTCGGCTGGTAATAGCTGTCGGGGAACGCCGCCGAATAGCGCTCCGGGTCCAGTTGCAGCGGCAGGCCGGTCGCTGCCAGGTCGAGCGCGCGCCCGCACGGTGCGGCTGCGGCGATGCGCTGGATCGCCTGGTAGATCGGCTGGTCCAGGTCCTGCTCGCGCGCAGTCACCTCGGACGTCGCGGCCAGCACTGGCAGGCGCGCGCGGTTGGCCATTTTCGCCAGTTCCCCGGCATGTGCCGGCGCGCAGCGTTCGCGCACGCTGGCCGCCAGCAGGAACGCCACGTCGCGGGCGAATGCGGCATCGCTGTGCAACAACGTGGCGATGCGCTTGCCGGCCGCATCGTCGGGCAATGGCGCGACATGGAATGCGGGGGCGACCGGCGTGCGGACCGCCGCGGTCGCCGCGCCCGACGTCGGTTCCGTTTGCCGGTGTGCGCGCAGCGCCAGCAACACACCGCCAGCGACGGCGAGCGCGCATGCGGCGAGCGCGATCCAGCGCATGCTTGGCGATGTAGGCTGCATCGATCCGCGCCCTCAGCCCTTCACTGGGGTGATCGACGCGTCCTCGGCGTCATAGGTCGCGTTGGCGATATGCGCCTTGAAGCTGGCCAGATGCAGCCGCCCCTGCAGATGGAACGGGTCCCACAACTCCGGCACGTCGATCGGCGTGCGCAGCACGACGTGCAGGATCTGGTTCGGTGGCGGCGGCGGCACGTGGATGCAGGCGCCATAGAACGGCACGAACAGCAGTTCGCTGACCTTGCCCTGGTCGTCGCTTTCCAGCGGCACCACGTAGCCGTCCAGGGCGAAGCGTTTGCCTTCCAACGCCTTCACCACTTCCGACGAACCGAACTGCGCGGCGCGCTGGGTGCCGGAGTGGTCGATCGGCATGCCGTTGACCATCGAGGGGCCATCGTCGCCGGCCGCCTGGTCCATCGCGGTGCTGTCCCCTCCCCAGCCGGCACTGATGCGCGGCGGTGGGCGCTGGTAGATGTCGTTGGCCGGCGCCAGTTGTTCCCAGCGCTCCACCGTGTCGGCGACACCGGTGTCCGCCGCGGTCGCCGCGGTCGCGTTCGCCGCTGCCGTCGACGCTTTGGATCTCGTGCCGGTCTGCCCGTCGTGACCGTGGCAGGCCGCCAGCAGGCACAGCACCGCGGCCAGCGGCAGATGGCGATCAATCTTTTTCATAGGGATGCAGACGGGCCTGCTCCATCGTGTAGGCGGTGCCGGCGAGTTCGCCGTGCAGGGTCTCGGCGCGCAACTGGCCGGACAGATAGAACGGGCTGTACATGTCGGGCGGGTCGATCGGGGTGTCCAGGCGCACATGCACGATCTGGTTCGGCGGCGGCGGCGGCACGTGGATGCAGGCGCCGTAGTACGGCACGAACAGGAACTCGCGCACGCGGCCGGCATCGTCGCTGTCCAGCGGCACCACGTAGCCCGGCAGCCGCACCTTGCGCGCCAGCACCGCCGCCACCGTGTGGTAGGTGCCGGTCTGCGGCATCGCATGATTGCCGCTGTGGTCGACCTGCGGTTCACCGGTGTTTTCCAGTGCCTGCAGGTCGACGGGCGGCAGCATCGCGGTCCAGTCCAGCTCGCGGTAGCCGTCGGCGTCGGACTCGCCCAGCGGCGGGTCGATCGGCGCGTCGGCAACCGGCGCCGGCTGCGCCGCCGGTGCCTGCTGCACCTTTGCGGTGGCGGGTTGACGGCCGCAGCCGCATAGCAGCGCGAGCGCCAGCAACGGAAGCATCCAGCGGCGCATGGTCACAGCTCCGGCGACAGGCCATCGGCCAAGGTGCGGCGATAGGCCAGCAGGGCCGGCACGATGCCGGCGAGCACGCCGGCCAGCAACACGCAGCCAAGCCAGCCCCATTCCACCGCGCTGGGCGCGATGCGGTTGATCGCCAGGCCGAAATGGTCGAGCACCCAGCCGCGCGCCAGCCAGCTGGCCGCGCTCACCACCAGCAACGCCAGTGCGCACGACACCACGGTGACCAGGCCGGCCTCGAACAGCAGCAGCCCGGCGATGTCGCGCGGCCGCGCGCCGACCGCGCGCAGGATCGCCATCTCGCGCCGGCGCTCCTGCAGCGTGGCCACCAGCAGCGCGACCATCGACACCAGGCCGAGCAGCACGACCAGCGAGGCGATCATGCGCAGCGCGCCTTCGGCGGTGCCCAGCGTGCTCCACAGCTGCTGCAGGGTCACGCCCGGCATGATCGCCAGCATCGCCTCCTCCGGGTATTCGTTGATCTGCCGCTGCACCGAGAAGGTAGCGATACGGGTGTTCAGGCCGAGCATGAAGGCGGTGATGTTGTCCGGGGTCAGGTTCATCGTCCGCGCCTGCTCGGCGCTGACGTGCCGGCCTGGCAGGCGCACGCCGGAATGCCAGTCGATATGGATCGCCTCGATCGCCTGCAGCGACACCAGCACGCTGGAGTCAACGGGCGTGCCCGTGCGGCGCAGGAGGCCGACTATCCGGAACGGCTTGTCGGCGTGGGTGGCCAGGCTGATCCGTCCGGTGCCATGTGTCAGCACGATCTTGTCGCCGACGTGGCGGCCGAGCGCGGCCGCCACGTCGGCGCCGATCACCGCATCGTAGAGATCGTCGAACCCCCTGCCCTGCGCGAACGCCAGCGCATGCCGCGCGCCGTAGTGGTAGTGCGCGAAGAAGCCGGTGCTGGTGCCGACCACCCGGTAGCCCCGGTAGGAATCGCCCAGCGACAGCGGCACCGCCCACTTCACTTCGGGCATCGCGGCCAGGTCCTGGTAGCTCTTCCACGACACGTTGTTGGTGGCGTCGCCGATGTGGAACACCGAATACAGCAACAGGTTCACCGGCCCCGAGCGCGCGCCGACGATCAGGTCGGTGCCCGACACCGTGCTGGCGAACCCCTCGTGCGCCTGGGCGCGGATGCGCTCCACGCCCAGCAGCAGCGTCATGCTCAGGGTGATCACCAGCACGGTCAACGCCACGCCCAGGCGCCGGCTGCGCAGGCTGGCCAGGGCCAGCTTCAACAGGGTCATCGCGCACCTCCGGCGCTGGCGCGGTTGAGCGTGGCCAGGTCGGCCTGGACGTCGAACAGCGGCGCGATCGACGGATCGTGGCTGACCACGATCGAACTGGTGCCGCCATGCCGGCATTCGGCGAACAGCAGCTGCAGGAACGCCTGCGCCGCGACCGGATCGAGCGCCGAGGTCGGCTCGTCGGCGAGCAGCAACGGCGGCCGCGCGATCAACGCGCGCGCGGCGGCCACCCGCTGCTGCTGGCCGACGCTGAGGCGGCTGGCCGGCCGCGACCACAGCGCCGCCACGTCCAGCCCCAGCGCGACCATCAGCCGTTCGATCTCCGCGTCCAGCGCCTGCGTGCCGGTCGCCAGCCGGCCGCGGCGCGCGGAGAACTGCAGGCCCAGTGCGATGTTGTCGCGCGTGCTCAGGAACGGCAGCAGGTTGAATTGCTGGAACACCACGCCGCAGTGGTCGGCACGGAAACGGTCGCGCGCCGCCTTGCGCAACGCCGCCAGGTCCTGCCCGGCGACACGCACCCAACCGGCATCGGGCTGCAGCACACCGGCGATCAGCGCCAGCAAGGTGCTCTTGCCCGATCCGCTGGCGCCGCGCAGCAACAACTGCTGCCCGCGCGGCAGCGCGAACGCGGCAATCTCCAGCACCGGGGCGGCGGCGCCGGGATAGCCGAAGCGCACATCACTCAGTTCGACGACGTGGTGCTGGCTCATCCCGGCAGGTTCACCCGGGTCTGCCCGGCCACCGCCTCGGTGCGGTCCTGGCCCGCCGCGGTGGCGACGTTTACCACCACCTTGTGCAGCCCCGCGAAGCGCTGCGGCAGCAGCACCTGCAGGTGATCGAGCCGGGCCGGATGCGCGCACTGGAACGCGTAGTGGGCGTGGAACTCGGCATGGCTATGGCCGGGTTCGTCCGGATCCGCCATCGCCGCGTCATAGCCCTCGGTGTTCACCTGCGCACTGCGCAAGGAACAGGCCGCAGCGACCGGGAACTGCAGCCAGCGGGCACCGCGCAGCGTGGCGACTGCGGCATCCAGGCGCTGGCGCTCGTCGGCATCGCGCGCCGGATGCTCGAAATCGAGGATGCCGATGCCCGGCGCGCTGAGCTGAACCTCCAAGGCCGTGCCGTCCACGGCGACATCCAGGTTGGCCTGGCCGTGCACGTGCGGGCCGTGATGACGGACCGCGTTGGCAGCGACGGGCAGGCTGGCCGAGGCGACCAGCAGGAACAACGGAATGGGATGTCGCATACGGACCACGCGAGTTAAGTTATAATATTACACTATTGAAAAACAGGCCGACGATGCAAGCCTGACGCTGCCCTCAGTCAGCCGCGGTTCGCCTCCGGCCACCACCAGACCCCACCGCACGGCGGGCGCATGCGCCTCGTTTGGCGCGCCGCAAGCACAGGACATCCCATGTCTCTTCTCATCATCCCGGACAGCTACGCCGCCTGGCGCCACTGCATCGAGGTCGAATGCGGCCTGAGCCTGCACCAGGCCTATATCGAGCAACGCATCGCCGCGCTGAACGACCACAATGACCACCACACCCAGCAGTTCGTGCGCTGCTGGGGGGAACCGCTTCGCCAGCAGGTGCTGCAGTGGTTCGCGCAGGCGCACGCCGAACGCGCCGACGGTCGCGCGTGAGCCATCCCTCGCCGCCCGCGGCCGCCGTGCCCGTCGCCACGCCGCCTGAGCCGTCGAACGCCGGCGACCCGCTGCTGCTGGGCTCCGTGCCGCGGGTCGCGCTGGCCGCGGCGGTGTCGCTGCTGCTGTGGATGGGCTACGCCCTGATCCGATGACCGCGCTCAGTCTGCAAGGTGTCAGCGTCTGCTACGACCGGCGCGCGGTGCTGTCCGCGCTGGACCTGGACATCGCGCGCGGCAGCCTGGTCGCGGTGGTCGGCCCCAACGGTGCGGGCAAGACCACGCTGCTGCGCACCATCGCCGGCGAACTGCGGCCGCAGGCGGGGCAAGTGGTGCGTGCCGCCGGGCTGGCCTGGTTGCCGCAGCTGGCTGCGGTCGACCGCAGTTTTCCGATCGATGTGCAGACGTTCGTGGCGATGGGGCTGTGGTCGCGCATCGGCGCCTTCCGCCGCCTCGATCGTGACGACAGGGCGCGCGTGGACCGCGCACTGGATGTGGTCGGACTGCGTGCGCTCGGGCGCCAGCCGATCGGTGCGCTGTCCGGCGGGCAGATGCAGCGCGTGCTGTTCGCGCGGCTGTGGCTGCAGGACGCCGCGCTGATCCTGATGGACGAGCCGTTCACGGCGATCGATGCCAGCACCGCGGCCGACCTGCTTGCGCTGATCGACGGTTGGCATGCCGACGGCCGCACCCAACTGGTGGTGCTGCACGACCTGCGGCTGGTGCGTCGCCACTTCCCGCGCACGCTGCTGCTGTCCGGCGACCTCGTCCTCTACGGCCCCACCGCCGAGGTGCTGGCGGCACCGCAGCTGCAGCGCGCCGGCATGGCCCGCGATCCGGACAACGCACTCGCCGCGGATGGAGCGCCGGCATGAGCGCGCTGTGGCACCCGTTCGCCGAATTCGCCTTCATGCAGCGTGCCCTGCTCGGCTGCCTGGCGATCAGCCTGGGCGCCACGCCGGTCGGCGTGTTCCTGCAGCTGCGGCGGATGAGCCTGACCGGCGATGCGATGGCGCACGCGATCCTGCCCGGCGCGGCGGTCGGCTTCCTGGTCTGCGGCCTTTCGCTGGGCGCGATGACCCTCGGCGGCATGGTGGCCGGCATGACCGTGGCGCTGCTCACCGGTGCGGTGTCGCGCGCGACACGCCAGCGCGAGGATTCGGCGTTAGCCGCGTTCTACCTGATCTCGCTGGCGCTGGGCGTGCTGCTGGTCTCGTCGAAAGGCTCCAACATCGACCTGATGCACGTGCTGTTCGGCTCGGTCCTGGCGCTGGACGATGCCGCGCTGGCGCTGCTGTGCGCGATCAGCGCGATCACCCTGCTGACCTTGGCGCTGCTGTACCGCCCACTGGTGCTCGAATGCGTGGACCCGATGTTCCTGCGCACGGTGAGCCGCTGGAGCATGCCGGTGCACCTGGTGTTCCTCGCCCTGGTGGTGTTGAACCTGGTCGGCGGCTTCCAGGCGCTTGGGACGCTGATGGCGGTCGGCATCATGATCCTGCCGGCGGCGGCGGCGCGCTTCTGGGTGCGCCGGTTGGCCGCGCAGCTGGTGCTGGCGATGGTCATCGCGGTGCTCGCCTCGGTCGCCGGGCTGCTCGTTTCCTATCGGCTAGGTCTGCCATCCGGCCCAGCCATCATCCTGGCCGCAGGCCTGTGCTACCTGGCCTCGTTGGTAATCGGCCCGGTCGGTGGGCTGGCCCTGCGGCGTTTCCACTACGCTTCCTGCTGATCGCTCCCATGTCGGCTTTCCGTCTCCTCTCCAAGGGCGCCGCAGCCGTGCTGGCGCTGTTGCTGCTGTTTTCCGTCTCGGCCTGCCACGAAGACGCCCCGCCGCCGGCCAACGCCGTACCCGCGCGGCTGAAGGTGGTCGCCAGCTTCTCGATCCTCGCCGACATCGCCGCCAATGTCGGCGGCGAACGCATCGCGCTGACCACGCTGGTCGGCCCCGGCGGCGACAGCCATGCCTACGAGCCCACGCCGGCCGATGCGCGCGCAGTCGCCGCCGCCGACGTGGTGCTGGTCAACGGCCTCGGCTTCGAGGGGTGGATCGACCGCCTGATCGAGGCCTCCGGCTACCGCGGCCCGGTGGTCGTCGCCACGGCCGGCATCACGCCGCTGGCGGCCAACGTAAGCGCGCATGCGCACGCACACGACGACGACGGCCATGCCACGCATGACCACGCCGCAGACACGCCCGACCCGCACGCCTGGCAGCGCCTGGACAACGCCCGCATCTATGTCGGCAACATCGCCCGCGCCTTCGCCGCCGCCGACCCGGCCGGCGGCGCCGTGTACGCCGCCAACGCCCGCGCCTACCAGCAACGCTTGGACGCGCTGCAGCGGCAGCTTGCCGCGCGCATGGACGCAGTGCCGCGCGATCGCCGCACCGTGATCTGCGCACACGATGCCTTCGCCTATCTCGGCCAGGCCTATGGACTGAGCTTCCTGTCCCCGCGCGGGCTGTCCACGCAATCCGAGCCCTCGGCACGCGACGTGGCCGCGCTGATCACCCTGGCGCGCGAGCAGCACGTGGACGCCCTGTTCCTGGAGAACATCAGCGATCCGCGCCTGCTCGACCGCATTGCCGCCGAGACCGGTGCGCGCATCGGCGGCACGCTGTACTCGGATGCGCTGTCGGCCGGGGACGGGCCCGCACCGACCTATCTGGAACTCATGCGTTACAACGCCACCGCACTGGCCGACGCGCTGCAGCCACCGGTGCGCTAGGCCAGTCCCCACGACGCCGGCAGCGTGCGAGCGCACAGCCGCATGGCGTCCACTTCCCCAGTCATCGCAAGGACTCCCAACGTGCCTCTTCCGTCCCCTGTTCGCGCGCGTCCCGCGCGCCGCTCCCTGCACGCCGCCCTGGCCTGCCTGCTGCTGTCGGCAACGACCGGCATCGAGGCCCGGCCGCAGCCCTCGCAGTTCCAGATCGTCGAAAGCGTGCCCGAAGCCAGCCTCTACGGCGAGCCCGGGGTGCCGCGCACCCAGCAGACCTGGCTGGCGATGATCAACGGTGCCAAGCGCCGCATCGACATCGCCGCGTTCTATCTCTCCGAAAAACCCGGTACCGGCCTGACCCCGGTGCTCGACGCACTGGCCGCCCGCGCCCGCGCCGGGGTGACGGTGCACCTGCTGGTCGACCACAGCTTCCTGGCCAAGAACCCGGACAGCGTCGCCTGGCTGGGCAAGGTGCCGGGCATCACGGTGCGTGTGCTGCCGGTCGATACGCTGACCGGCGGCGTGCTGCACGCCAAGTACATGGTCGTCGACGACGCCAGCGTGTTCGTCGGCAGCCAGAACTGGGACTGGCGTGCGCTGGAGCAGATCCACGAGATCGGTGCGCGCATCGACGATGCACGCTTCGCCAAAACCTTCGCCGCCAGCTTCGATTTCAGCTGGCGCCTGGCCGACGAAGGCAAGCTGGCCAAGGCGCAGGCGCGCGGCGTGCAGCCGCCGGACTTCGCCCCGGCCACCGCCAGCGATCCGGTGCTGCTGGATGCCGGCAGCGACGCGCCGCTGATCGCTTTCCCTGCCTTCAGCCCGCCGACGCTGCAGCCCGCATGGGTCACTGCCGAAGAGCCGGCCCTGGTCGACATGATCCGCTCCAGCCGGCATGCGCTGCGCATCCAGGTGATGACGCTCTCGGCGATCCGCAGCTTCGGGCCCGAGGGCTGGTGGGCGCCGGTCGACAGCGCCATGCGCGATGCCGCCGCGCGCGGCGTGCAGGTGCACATCATCGTCGCCGACTGGGCGCTGCGCGAACCGATGCAGGCATATCTGAAAAGCCTGGCGGTACTCCCGAACATCACGGTGAAGTTCAGCAGCCTGCCGCCGGCGCCGGAAGGCTTCATTGCGTATGCGCGCGTCGAGCACGCCAAGTACGCGGTGGCCGACGACCGCAGCAGCTTCATCGGCACCGGCAACTGGGAATGGAGCTACTTCAACACCGCCGTGGACGCCTCGGTGTTCGTCAAGGGCAAGGGCCCGGCCGAGACGCTGACGCACATCTTCGACCGCGACTGGAACGGCCCCTACGTCACCACGCTGCAGCCGGGCCAGGACTACAAGGCGCCGCGCACCGAGTAGTCCCTTGCGCCCTGGAATCGCCCGGAAGGCGCGTGCCTTCAGGGCTCGAGAAGAGTTTTTCGGAAGGTCCGCGTTCCATCACGTCATGGGCGGGTCGAGCGCCTGCTTCCACGCAGTCAACGTGTCGATCAAGGCGAGCGCGCTGCGGCGCGCAGTGTCGGCAGCGCTGCGACCTGCCGCGCATCCAGTGTGGTCCGAAGGGGTGTGCGTCATCCGAAACGCTCTTCAGAATCTCTTACCTGCAATAGACATCCGGAATCCGCGCCTATTCGCGCGGACCGGCCTGCCCTCGGTAAACATCTGCGTTCGCTCTACCCTGCCCCGTCTGTGCAGGCCCTGTAGTAATCCAGGCACGCGACACCATGCGCGCTGACGTGCAGTCCAGTGGATTCAGTAGCCAGTGGCCGGACGTCTTGCCAGCGAGGAGATACTGGATGTAGGCGAGCCGGACGCCCTGTTGCTCGGCAGTCCAAGGCGCTTGCTTCACGCCATAACGCCGCTTCAAGTCCCCAAAAACCCGAACGCCTAGCGCTCGGCGGAGCGCTCCAGGTACTGCTGGCATGGATTGAGTGGAAACATCGAAGAGCTGGGCTGGAACTCACTTGGGCAGAGCGCGGTCCAGTTCTTCGTCAATGGCAGCGAGGAGCAGCTTTCGCTGCTCAATGCCGGTCATCCCTCTGACCAGGTTGCGTAGCATCCGCAGATCCTGGCGTCGTCCCAGGCTGTCGCTCAGCTGACGAAGCACTTTGGCATTGCCGACGGCCTTCTTGGCCTTGCCAGCCGAGGACACATCCATGCCGAGGCGTTGCATCGCTTCTATCTGCATGCGCAGCCGGCGAACCGTCCTTCGCCATCGATGGAGGACTTCCGCGTCCTCCGAGCCAGCTGCTTTCTTTTGCGCCTTCACCAGCCGTCGTGCACTGCGCTTGTAACCAGCCCAGATCGCATCGGCTTTAACCTCGGCCCAAGGTTGCATCCTCAGCAGCTCAGCCACCTTCTGAACCGCAGTCCGACGACGTAAGAAGCCCGGATCCTTGAGAAGTTCAGCGGCAAGCACGTGCTCACGTCGAACCTCCAGCCGCCGCAACAGCGCTCCCCACGGCAAGCCTTGACGCTTCTTCTCCATCCATCGCGCCGAATCGACCACCACGTGGCTGTCCCGCAACGCCGAAAGGCCCTTTCCAATCCTACGGAGGCGTTGGTCCTCTGTCGCCAAATCCAGAGCGGTACCATCGAAAAGCCGCAACAGAGCCCGCAGGCGCCGGATGCCTTTGCGCGCGGTATGCACTCCTTCGTGGACGTCGGTCCCCGGGATCAGCGCTGCAACGATGTCCGAGCATTCCTGGTGCGCCAACTCCAGCGCTTTGGCGCCAACGCCTCTGACTGGCATCTCTATCTCTCCGGAGACCTTTCAGAAACAGTAGTTCCAACCCCATTCCTCCTGCGCTTGCCGATGCCGGCCGATACCCGGCTTCGCAAGATCGTGCAGGGGACGCGGAACGATGAGACTTGGGCGCGACGCGCGGGCATGAGCGAGCATACTCTGGCATACCTGCTCATGCACCAGACCGGCATGAGCTTCGGCGTTGGCGCCAGCAACTTGACCTGATGCTCGCCGTCAAATCGTTGAGCACGGGGGCTGGGCACAGCAGATCGTCGATGACTTCGGCTACGCAAGCGCAGGCAGCTGCGTCACGACGTTCGGCAAGGCGCTGGGCGTCTCGCCGGGCCGCTACATAGCCAAGCGGCGCAATCGCTCATGACTGGCATCCGGCATCTGGCTCCTCATTACCCCGATAGACCTTCCTAATCGTACTGCGTTCGCGCTGCCCTGCTCCGTCTGTGCGCCATGCCTCGCTGCGCGATCCAGTGCAGATCTCAACGCGTCGTCAACAGCCCCTGCCCGCCTGCCCATTGGTTGATGTCATCGCGGCGGATCGCAGCGGCCATCAGCCCCGGAAATGCATCCGGCGTGCAGGCGAACGACGGTACGCCCAGTGCCGCCAGCTTGCCGGCCAAGGTTCGATCGTAGGACGGCGCACCTTCGTCGCTGAGTGCCAGCAGCACGATGAACTGCACGCCTGCCTCCAGCAGCTCGCGTGCGCGGGCCAGCAGGTTGTCTTCCACCCCGCCCTCGTACAGGTCGGAGATGAGCACCAGGATGGCGTTGTGCGGTTCACGGATGATGCCCTGGCAGTAGCTCACCGCGCGGTGGATATCGGTGCCGCCGCCCAGTTGCACGCCGAACAGCAGATCCACCGGATCGTCCAGCTGCTCGCTCATGTCCACCACTTCGGTGTCGAACACCACCAGGCGGGTGGCCACCGCCGGCAACGAGGCCATCACCGCGCCGAAGATGCTCGAATACACCACCGATGCCGCCATGGAACCGCTCTGGTCGATGCACAGCAGCACTTCCCGCTGCGGCTTTCTGGCCTTGCGGCCATAGCCCACCAACTCCTGCGGTACCACGGTGCGCAGTTCCGGCTGCCAGTGGCGCAGGTTGCTGCGGATGGTGCGGTGCCAGTCGATCTCGGCCAGGCGCGGGCGGCGGTTGCGGCGGGCGCGGTCCAGTGCACCGGTCACTGCAGAGCGCATGGGTTCCTCGAGTTGGCGCAGCAGGTCGTCCACCACCTTGCGCACCACCATGCGTGCGGTTTCCCTGGTCTCTGTCGGAATCACCCGGCTCAGGCCGATCAGGTTGGCCACCATGTGCACGTCCGGCTGCACCTGCTCCAGCATTTCCTTTTCCAGCAGCATCTGGGTGAGGTCCAGCCGCTGCAGGGCGTCGCGCTGCATCACCTGGACCACGGATGACGGGAAATAGCGGCGGATGTCGCCCAGCCAGCGGGCCACATTCGGGGAGGACGCCCCACGCCCACCGCGGCGACCCAGGCCGCCGGGGCCATCGGGCTCGTACAGCGCGGCCAGGGCCTGGTCGATGCCCTGCAGGCTCTGGGGCAACGCGCCGCAGCTGCGATCGGCCTCCTGGCCCAGAATCAATCGCCAGCGCTGCTCGCGCGAGGTGGGGGTGTCCAATGCGTCGGTGGTATCGGTCATGCGGGCAGCCCGAGCAGTTCACGCAGCATCGGCAACGCGCGTTCGGCGCGTGCCGCATCCCAATCCGGGGCCAGCACGGCCACGGGTTTCTGCACAGGGGCCCGCTTCACGCGGGTGCCCAGGTCACGGCGATCGGCGGCCTCGAAGGCCGCGAAGGTACGCCGTACCAGCGGCAGCACGCGCACCAGCTGCGCCTCGTCCAGCGCCACCACCCATGCGTCGATCATCCGCCACACCGCATCATCGTGCAGCAGCACGGTGGCGTTTCGGTTGAGGAAGCCATCCAGCCACTGCGCGGCTTGCAGCGGCTCGGCACCCGGCGACAGCTGCTGCTGCAGCTGCACGTGCACCAGTTCGGCCTCCACCGCCTGGGTGTCGAACAGCAAGCGCAGCGCAACGCCGCGCAGCAGCGCGCTGCACGAAGACGACAGCGCCACCCGCTGCAACGCATGCTGCCAACCGGCGCTGCCGTCTGCGTCGTCACGCAGTCCAATGGCGCGGTCGGCGTCCAGCACCACGGTGCGCGCCTGTTCGGCGCGCACTTCGTCCAGGCTGGAAAGGGCCAGCGTCAGGCCGATGACCGCACGTTCCAGCATGCTGTCGAACAGGTGCGCCACCTGCACGCCCTCGGTCTGACGCACATTGCCGTAGCGGTGGATGTTGGCCAGCGGCGGCAGTGCGCCGAGCAGGGCCAGCGGATCGGCATCCGTGGCTGCGCGCGCCTCCAGCTCGGCGGCAATGGCGCGCACCGCCTGCGGCAGATCGGCCAGCAGCACCTGGTCCACCAGTCCGGAAAGTTCCGGCAACGCTTCGGCCTTGCGCGCCTGCGCGATGGCCTTGCTGGAAGCGGCGTCCCGCAGGGTCTGCCCGTGGCGGCTCGCCTCCACCAGATCGACCAGGAAGTGCGGCTGCCATGCCAACTGCCAGACCTCGTGGAAGGTGCCGCGTACGGAATGCCCCGTGCGCGCAAGCCTGCCCCATTCGACGCCGATCAGCCGCAAGCGGTGCAGCAGGTGGCTTCGCGCCAGGTCGTTCTCCTTGCGCAGGTCCAGATCCAGGGTCTTTTCCAGCGCCTCGGGTTTCAGGCGCAAGCGTTTCTGCTGGGCTTCCAGGTCGCGCTGCAGCGGTACCACCGGCACGCTTTCGGGCACCTGGCCCAGCGCGTCGCCCACCATGAGGCGTTCGCGGATGAGCCGCATGGGCGCGTCGTCGCCATTGCAGATGACGGCGCGGCTGGCTTCGGCAATGTCTTCCAGCCCCGGCGAAGGATGGCCGCGAAGCGCGGCCAGGGTGTCGGCCAGGCGCGTGGCTTCAATGAGATGGGCCGGGGAGCAATCCAGCCCGTGCTCGCGCAGCAACCGGCCCACGCGGGCGTACCAGCCCACGCTGCGCTGGTCGTGCGCGCCGGCGTTGCGCCACAGGTAGTCGTACCAACCTGGCGCGTCCACGCCGGCACCGTAGCCGCTTTCGGCACTCAGATGGCGGTAGGTCCACGGCACCCAGGTGCTCTGCGTCTTGCGCTTGGGCATGCCCTTGAGCAGGCGGTTGTCTGCGGTGGCGCTGTTGGCGCGCAGGGCGGCCGGCTGCAGGGCCGGCACGTGCCAGGCCCCGCACACGACGGCAACGCGCGCGAATTCCTTGCTGGCGCTGCGTAGTGCGGTGCGCATGTGCGCCTCGCGCACGGCCTCGTGCTCGCCGCGCAGGCCGGGGTGTTCCGGCGCGTGCTCGCGCACGGCGGCCATGGCCTCGGCAATGGCGTCGAACAGCCCCTGCCCGTTGCCCCGCTCTTCCACCATGTGGTTCCACCAGGCCTCGCCGTCGGCGTGGCCGGCGGCGCGCGCCAGCCAGTCCAGTGGATCGGTCGGGCGCGCTTCGGCGTCTTCTTCAGCGGCAGATCCGGCGTCGCCGTGGGGCTGCACCGCTGCTCCATCCGCTGCGTCCAGCGCCTCGGCCGCCTCCGGCACCGTGCGGTCCGCGCGGGCCTGCGCCTGCCATTCCAGTGTCAGCGCCGGGGGCACGTCGATGAAGCGCACCGGCACGCCGTTGCGCAGCGCCCAGCGCATGGCCTGCCATTCCGGCGAGTACAGCGCATAGGGATGGAACACAGCCAGCTGCGGGTCGTCCACGCTATAGGAAAGCAACGCCACCGGCGGCTGCATGCCCGCCTCCAACACGTGCGGCAGCAGCGCCTCGGTCCCCGCCGGGCCTTCAATCAACACGCAGTCCGGCTGCAGCGCCGCCAGCGCCGCCAGCAGGCTGCGTGCGCAGCCCGGGCCGTGGTGGCGGATGCCGAAAAGGGAGATGCCTTCGCTCATTGGCGCGGGCCGCTCAGACGTGCTCGCGGAACGCGCGGTACAGGTCTTTCCAGTCGTCGCGTTCCTTCACCACGGTTTCCAGATATTCCTTCCACACCAGCGCGTCCTGCACCGGATCCTTGACGATGGCACCGATCATGCCGGCGGCCATGTCGCCCGGGCGCAGCACGCCGTCGCCGAAGTGGCCGGCCAGGGCCATGCCGTTGTTGATCACCGAAATGACCTCGGCGGTCGAAAGCGTGGCGGTGGGACTCTTCAGCTTGGCCTTGCCGTCTTCGGTAACGCCGTTGCGCAGCTCGCGGAAAATGCGTACCACCCGGGCGACTTCCTGCAGCGCCGGCGGTTCGGCCGGCAGCTCCAGCGCCACGCCCATTTCGGCCACGCGCTTGACCACGATGGCCACTTCGTCCTCCTCGCTGGACGGCACCGGCAGGATCACCGTGTTGAAGCGGCGCTTGAGCGCGCTGGAAAGCTCGTTCACGCCCTTGTCGCGGTTGTTGGCCGTGGCAATCACGCTGAAGCCGCGCACGGCCTGCACTTCGCTGCCCAGCTCCGGCACCGGCAGGGTCTTTTCGGAAAGCACGGTGATCAGCGCGTCCTGCACATCCGCCGGAATCCGGGTGAGTTCTTCGATGCGCGCGATCTTGCCCAGGCGCATGGCGTTCATCAGCGGGCTGGGCACCAGCGCTTTCTCGCTGGGGCCATTGGCCAACAGTTGCGCGTAGTTCCAGCCGTAGCGGATCTGCTCTTCGCTGGTACCGGCTGTGCCTTGCACCAGCAGGGTGGAATCGCCGCTGATGGCCGCGGTCATGTGCTCGGACACCCACGACTTGGCCGTGCCCGGCACCCCGAACAGCAACAGGGCGCGGTCGGTGGCGATGGTGGCCACGGCCACTTCCATCAGGCGCCGGTCGCCGATGTACTTGGGGCTGACCACAAAGCCGTTTTCCAGCGTGCCGCCCAACAGATAGGTCACCACCGCCCACGGCGAGAGGATCCAGTTGGCCGGGCGCTGGCGGGTGTCCTGGCGACGCAGTTCTTCCAATTCTTCCGCGTATTGCTGTTCGGCGTGCTGGCGCAGGACGGCAGTGCTCATGTTGGCTCCAATGAAAGGTCGTGATGATTAGAAAGCGGAATGCAGGGCCTGGCGCAAGGCCAGAAGTTGGCGTGCCTGGTGCACGCAGTCGCGCATGGCCTCGGTGGCGTCGGCCGGTGCGTCGGCCACCTGCACCTGCGACAGTGCGGAGGGGTGAAGCACCGCCAACAGTTCCAGCAGCGCGTCGCGCAGGGTGTAGTCATGACGCAGGGACTCTTCGCCAAACAGCGCGCCCAGCCCGGCAGCCAATTGCCGCGAGTAGGCCGCGCTGAGAGTCTGGCCAAGGCCCGTGCTGTCCAGCACTTCGCCGAACAGGCGCTTTTGTTGAAGCTCGGTCGCACTGGTGGGCCAATGCCGTTCGCGTTGCGTCGGCGGGAGCATGGCCAGCAGGTCGCCCAGGCTCATATGCCGTTGCTCCACACCGATGAGGGCTTCCACCCATTCTGGTTCGCTGGCGTCCACACGCTCCAGGCAGGCGCGCAACAGCGCGTCGTACCAGTCCGTGCTGCGCGCCCAGGCCAGTACCTGCGCTGGCGCTTTTTCCAGGGTATGGCACCACCAGGCCAGCGGCAGCTGGCGCGCCAGCTGATAGAGCCACCAGGCACGCTCACCCAGCATGTCGTTGTTGGGGCGCTTGCTGTCGATGGCGGCGTCGGCCCAGCCGGCATCGGCCGCCGCGGGGGCTTCCAGCGTCCAGGTCGTACGGCGCATCAGCCCGGCGGGCTGGTGCCGCAGCAAAGCGCGCATCTGCGCCTGCACGTACTGCGCGTGCGGCGTGGACGGCAGCCGGGCCAGCATCGGGCCCGCCAGCAGGCGCACCTCGCGGCTGCGGTCCTTCAACAGGGGCTGCAGCAGCGGCGCGTCGGCCTCGCTCAGCTGCGGCTGCAGCGCAGCGACGAAGTCCACCCGCTCGCGCGCGGAGAGGTCTTTCAACGTGCCCTGCAGGCGCGCGCGGGCGTCCTCGGGGTTGTGCGCACGCAGTCGCCGGAAGGCCAACAGGCGCGCATCAAACGCGCCTTCGTTCCACATCTGCTCCAGGTCCGCCGGTGCATCCGCTTCGACCGCCGTCTCTGCCGCGTAGGCCCAGTCTGTATTGCAGGCCGCCAGCCAGCGGCCGCGCACACCCAGCACCGGGCGCAGGCCGGGACGCAGCGCGCTCAGGCGCACACCGGCTTCCAGCGCCTGCGGCAACACCGCCACCGGCAGGTGCAGATTGTGTGCGGCCAGCTGCGCGCAGGCCTCGTAACGGGTGCGCTTCATCCACGGCGACGGCTGTGCAGCGCTGAATAGTCCCTTCAACAGCGGTGCCCAGGCGTGACCGGCGGGCAGCACCAGAGGATCGACCTCCGCAGGCGGCGGCAGGGCCACCGGCGCGGCCATGCGCAAGGCGGCGCGCCGGCAGGCCGCCAGGACGCCCACCTGCCGGCTGTAGCCCAGTGCGGCGTCTTCCTGCGTGGCCACGGCGGCGAGCACTTCGCCCAGCGCGCCTTCGGCGGGGATGGCCTGCGCGCGGTCTATGCCCAGCAGGGCCGGCTTCAACCATGCCTCGTTCATGCCCCGCTCCTTTCCCAGCGCTCGCCCGGCGCGTTCCATGCGGCAAGTGGCAGCAACGCCTGGCCATCCCACTCGCCCATCAGGCACAGCGGGTGGCCACCGGCAAATGCCATCAGCGCCCAGCCCTGCATCGGCGACAGCCGAAGCGGCAGCGTGCCTTCGGCGTGCTGTACCCAGGCGTTGCGGCCATCGTGTGCCACATGCGCCACTCCCAGGCGCATGGGCACCTGCGGCAGCCATGGGTTGGTGGCGTACGCCTGCGCGGCGGCGTCCAGCGTGTCTTCGCGCGGCGGCGCCGTAGCGGCGTCCATCCCCGCTTCCACTTCGCCCGGCACCGCGCGCAGCGGTACCGTGCCGGCGTGGAAATGCAGAGTGCCCGCATGAACGTGGCCGTTGCGCCAGTGCTGTTCCCAACCGCGCCCACCGTGGCTGTAGTCCTGCAGCAGCGCGGCCCGCCCGCTTTCCAGCCCGTGCAGCCACACGCGGCGTTCCATCAAGTTGCCCGGATGTTCGATCATGTGTTGACCCTGCACGTGCCAACGATCGCGCACGGTCTCGCCCTGCCGCTGCACCGCTTCGCGCTCCATCGGCCAGCCCAGTGCAGTGCGCAGGTCCGCCTGACGCGCAGCGCTGAAGGTTTCCATGCGGGGCACCGCCTGGGTGAGCAGCTGCAACAGCCCCAGGCATTCGCCCAGTTCGGCCAGCTGGGCGAGGTCGCGCCCGCCCTCGCCCAGCGCTCGTTCCAGTTGGCTGGCCAGTCCCGGGGCCTGGGCATCCACCATGCGCGCCATCATGCGCTGCGCTTCCTGCTCGAAGCCCGCGCCCAGGTTGGCCAGCCCCTGGCGGAACTGGTCGGCCACCCAGCGCTGCAGTTCTGCCGCGCCGGCTTCCATGCGCGACCAGCGTGCCTGTTCGCGCTTGGCGGCAGCGGCCGCCTGCGCCTGCGGATCCGGCGGGGACACGCTGGCGGCGGCTTCCTCCTTCCGGACCGCACGGGCACGGCGGCCCTGCATCCACTCGTCCACCCAGGCCGGGCGCTCGCTCGGCACGCAGCGCGGGTTGCCGGCGGCATACAGCAGCATCAAGGCCAGGCCATGCTTGCAAGGGAACTTGCGGCTGGGACACGAGCAACGGCTCACCAGCGTGGTCAGCTCCACCTGGGTCTGGTATGGCTTGGCGCCGCTGCCTTGGCATTCACCCCACAGGGCTTCGGCGTCGGCGCCGAGCAGGCCCCACTTTCCGTCTGTGGCCAGACCACCGGCCGCCTTGCTTGACGATGCATCAGGCGCAAGCGCGAGCACCTGCTCGCGCGTGAGTCGCACTTCCATATCCGTACTCACATCAGATTGCGGAGGATGATAGCCGAGGTTGGACAGCTGCAGAAATCATGGTTGTTGAGGGTGCTGGTGAAGATGCCCCCCTCAGCGAGTTGCAACGTTTTCGCGGCAGAGTTGCCAGGAAAAAATGTCATTCGCGCGATCTGTTCGCTTCCGAGCAAAGCAGACACACCGCTACTCCGACAATGATCCCTAGTTCCAGTCTGTTTGCCCGGATCCATCTACCCCCGATAGACCTCCCCAGTCGCATCTATCCGACCGACCACACACACGATCACCAGATCCCGCTCATTGATCCGATACGCATACCTGGCGTGTGACGCAAGCGTAAATCCCACGGCGCCTTCCCATCCCCACGAAGCCTTAACCCCCTCCCCCTATCCTACCGACGCGCCGGACGACGCCCGCCACGCCCTCGCGTGGATCGTGGAGCACACACCACGTCGCCGGCCACCAACGGACATCGACATCGCAAAGGAGACTCTATGAAGAAGCTGCACGTACTCATGTTCGCCGGATGCCTGCTCGGCTTGAGCCCGCTGGCATCCGCGGAGGTCGTCAATCTGACCAACAGCGCGGATGGGGCCAATCGCGACGCCGGCATCGCCGCGGTGAAGAAGAAGCTGCAGGACGCCTGCACGTCGCGCAAAGGGACCGCGGATCTCGACTCGTTCGAGGTGGTGTTCGAGAAGACCAGTCAGAACCCGGATGTTCCCAAGCCCTACTACGTGGACGGCAAGCTCAAGTGCAATCTGCCGTAAGGCCGATACCGGCGCTGCACCGATCCGCGCCTTGAAGCCCCGTTCCTCGAACAAGGCCCCGCTCGCGCGGGGCCTTGTTTTTGGCGTGCCGCGTACCGCGATGGCCTCTTCGGCACAAAGCCAGCGACACCCCGGCGCCAGACCCGCGCCCTCCCTCGCCCGGCACCCGCTGCTGATATAGTCCGGCGAGAACGATGGGCATGGTGCCCGTCCACGAATCAAACGGAGTTGTCATGGGTCTCGTCCAGGCAGTGTCAGGTGCGGTCGGCGGCGTTCTCGCCGATCAGTGGAAGGACTTCTACACCGTGCCGGCCGGCCTGCCGGCGACGGCGGCGCTGTTCGCCGCGGTGCCGCACGGCACCAATGCCGGGCGCGGTTCCAACACCGGCGCGTCGTCGAACATCATCAGCAACGGGTCGAAGATCGTGGTGCCCGAGGGCTACGGGCTGCTGCTGATCCAGGACGGTGCGATCACCGGTTTCGTCGCCGAGCCGGGCGGCTACGAGTGGCGCTCCGACGATCCGAATTCGCAGTCGATCTTCGCCGGCGACGGCCTGGTCGCGCCGCTCATCCGGCAGAGCTGGGAGCGCTTCAAGTTCGGTGGCCAGCCGGGGTCGCAACAGGCCGCGTTCTTCGTCTCGCTGAAGGAGCTACCCGACAATCGCTTCGGCACGCAGTCCGAGATCTACTGGGACGACGGTTTCCTCGGCACCCAGGTCGGCGCGGTGACGCGTGGCGCGTATACGCTGAAGATCGTCGATCCGATCCTGTTCGTGAAGAACTTCGTGCCGGCGCGCTATCTGCAGCCGGGCCAGGTGTTCGACTTCACCGACCTCGACAACGCCGCCGCCAACCAGTTGTTCAACGAGGTGGTGGGGTCGCTGGCGCCGGCCTTCAGCCTGTACACGAACGACCCGGGCAAGGGCAACCGCATCACCAAGCTGCAGCAGGATTCGCTCGGCTTCGCCAAGAGCCTGTCCGATGCGGTCGAGCAGGCGTACCAGTGGCGCTCCGAGCGCGGCCTGGCCATCGTCAAGACCGCGATCGTGTCGATCGAGTACGACGCGAACACGCGGGAACTGCTCAAGACCGTGCAGCGCGCCGACGCGCTGGCCGGCGCGCGCGGCAACTCCAACCTGCAGGCGAGCGTCGCCCAGGGCATCCAGTCGGCGGGCGAGCATGGCGGCGCCGCGGGGCTGGTCGGGGTCGGCATGGCCACGGGCATGGTCGGCGGCGTGGGCAGTCTGCAGCAGCCGGTCGCGCCCGCCGCGCCCGCCGCCGACGATGCGGTGGCCAAGCTGAAGAAGGCCAAGGAGATGCTGGACCTGGGCCTGATCACCCAAAGCGACTACGACGCGGCCAAGGCCAAGGCGCTGGGCCTGTAAGCCGCCGGACGCCGCGATCATGTCCGACTCCAGAACCCCGCCGCCGTTGCCGCCGGTGCCGCCGCCCTTGCCTGCGGCGGCCGTGACCGGTCCCGGCTCGCCGCAGGACGTGCCGCCCCTGCCCGGCAGCTTTCCGCTCGATCCGGCCACCCTGCCCGCGCCGATCCGCGACGAACTGCAGGCGCCCGATCCGCTCGCCATCGACACCGCCGCCAACGAGCTGAAGGACGGCCTCAACCGCTGCCCGAAATGCGGCGCCACCGACATCCGTCCCAAGCTCGGCACCGACCTGCTGGTCTGCCAGTACTGCCGCAACGAATGGCATGGCGCGCGGGTCGAGGAGGTCTTCGGGTTCGGCGCCGGCATCGGCGAGCTGCGCGGCACCGTCATCGCCTCCGGCGCGCGCGATATCGCCGCCGACGCGGCCAGCCTGATGAGCTTCAAGTGCAGCGGCTGCGGTGCCGAGGTCACGGTCAATACCGAGAGCACGATGACCGCACGCTGCCACTGGTGCCGGCACGTGTTCGGCGTCAACGAGCAGGTCGCCAACGGCGCGGTGCCCGACGCGGTGCTGCCCTTCCACATCAAGAAGGAGGATGCGGTCGCGCGCATCCGCCAGTTCGTGGACAAGCGGCGCCTGTTCGCGCTGAAGGCCTTCAAGGAGCAGTTCACGCCCGAGAACGTGGTCGGCGTGTACCTGCCGTACATGATCGTCGACGGCAACGTGAGCGCCAGCGTGGCCGGCAAGGGCGAGATCAAGACCCGCGAATACACGCGCGGCACCGAGAAGAACAAGACCACGTACTACGACGCCGACGTGTACCAGGTGCAACGGCACGTGGATTTCACCGTGGACGACCTGCCGCTGGAATCGTCTTCCGAACGCGGCAACCTGGATGCGCAGGCCAATACCAACAACATCATCAACACCATCCTGCCGTTCGATACCAAGAACGCGGTGCAGTGGAACGCGTCGTACCTGGCGGGCTTCACCTCGGAAAAGCGCAACCGCGACGTCGAACACCTGCGGCCGCGGCTGGAAGACCAGTTGCTGTCGATCGCCCGCGCCCAGGTCGAGGACTCCGTCGACCGCTACGACCGCGGCGTGCGCTGGGAGCAGGAGCGGCTCGAGGTCCACGGCACGCGCTGGGTGTCGATGTACCTGCCGGTGTGGCTGTATTCGTACCACCAGCCCGGCCGCAACGGCGGCATGCTGCACTACATCGCGGTGAACGGGCGCACCGGCGAGACCATGGGCAGCGTGCCGGTGCAGCAGTGGAAGCTGCTGCTGGCCGCGCTCACCGCCGGCAGCGTCATCGAAGCCATCGCCCTCTGGATCGTGGTGACCACCTCATGAGCGACGACAGTGGACTCTGGTTGCTGCTGGCCGGCCCGGCCGGCGCGAGCGCGTTGTACTGGGCCCTGTACCGGTACTACCGCAACACCGACAAATCGCACGCCTTCGAGCGGGAGACGAGCGTGGAGGCCAAGCCGGTGACCGGCTCGGACAGCAAGGTCGGCACGGTGACGGGTACGCAGGACCGGCGCATCCGCGGCGACAACGTGCGCGCCTACCGGGCGCGCGTGCAGCGGGAGACTGGCTGAGGCGCTGTCCAGCTCCATGCCCGACCAAGGGGTCGGGCAGCGGGCAGGCCCGAGATGCACCGCTTCGACGCGACGATCCATCCATGGCGCGATGCTTCCGCGCCGATCGGTTCGCACGCCCGTTCCTGCGCTCAACGCCCTTTGCGCAAGCGTCGCCGAAGCCCCGCGATCTGCCGCGGACTGAAGTCCTGGGCATGGCGCTGAAGCAATGCGAGGATCGCCGCATGCGCCTCGCGCGTGCGGCGCTGCAGTTCCTCTTCCGCAGCTTGCTCGATCGCCTGCCACTGTGAACGGGTCGTGCCGGTCGGGCCGGCTGGGCGCTTTGCAGTCAATGCGTTTGTCCGGTCATGGAGATCCAGGTTGGCCGGTTGCAACGGCCAGGCACAACTTTACCGCCAAATCCGCCACGATCGGGCCGCCGTCGACGCCCGCGTCGCGCACCGCCGTTGCGGCCACACGAGCACGCGCGCACGTCGCGCGCACCTGGGCAGCCTTGCTCAACCGGCAGCCGAATGCGACGACCGGTGGCGGAAGCGCCGCGACATCCACTCGCCGAGATCGTCGACCAGGGTGAACGCGGCCGGGATCACGATCAGGCTCAGCAGCGTGGACGTGATCAGGCCGCCGATCACCGCGATCGCCATCGGCGCGCGGAAGCTGGAATCGCCGGAGAAGCCCAGCGCAATCGGCATCATGCCGGCGCCCATCGCCAGGGTGGTCATGACGATGGGCTGGGCGCGCTTGCGGCAGGCGTCGATCAGTGCGTCGTGCTGGCTCATGCCGTGCTCGTCCTCGGCCATCACCGCGTAGTCCACCAGCAGGATGGAATTCTTGGTGGCGATGCCGATCAGCATCAGCAAGCCGATCAGCGCCGGCAGCGAGAGCATGTTCTGGGTCAGCAGCAAGGCCCCGAACGCGCCGCCGGCGCACAGCGGTACCGCGACCAGGATGGTGATCGGCATCAGCGCATGGTTGAACAGCAGCAACAGCACCATGTAGATGCAGACCAGGCCGGCGGCCATCGCCAGCATGAAGCCGACGAACAGTTCCACGAACACTTCGGCATCGCCGGTGTTGAGGAAGCTCACCCCCGGCGGCAGTTGCTTCACGCTGGGCAGCTGCTGCACCTGTTCCATCACCTCGCCCAGCGGCCGGCCGTTGAGTTCGGCGGTGAGCGTGACGTTGCGCTGGCGCTGGTAGCGCGAGATCTGCGACGGGCCGCTGCCCATGCGGATCTCCGCCACCGCGGCCAGCGGCACCGGCCCATAGCGGCCCGGCACGCGCAACTGGCCGATCAGGGCCGGGTTGGCGAGGGTGGATTCGGCGAAGCCGACCCGGATCGGGACCTGGCGGTCGGGCAGGTTGAGCTTGGCCAGGCGCTGCTCGTAATCGCCGGCGGTGGCGATGCGCGCGGCCTCGGCGATGGTGGCCGTGGCCACGCCCATGTCCGCGGCCCGCGCGGGATCGGGGACGATCTGGATCTCCGGCCGCAGCAGCGACGCGGTGGAGGTGACGCTGCCCAGTCCGGAGATGCCGCGCAGGTCGCGCTCCAGGGCGGTGGAGGCGTCCTGCAGGTGCTGCGGGTCGTCGCCGGCCAGGACCAGCTGCAACAGATTGCCCGGTTCCGAGCTCACGTAGCTCACGCGCACGCCGGGCATGTCCGCCAGGCGCGCGCGCGCCTCGCGCTCGAGCACGCGCTGGTCGCGCTCGCGGTGGTCGGCAACGCCCCAGTCCAGCACCAGCGTGGCCTTGCGCGCCTCGCCCACGCCGGTGGCGTTCGGATCGCCGAGGTCGAGCACGCTGCCGACCGCGGTGTAGACCTGCTTCAGTTCGGGAATGTCCTTGAGCAACGCGCGCGCGCGCTCGGCGACGGCGACGGTTTCCTGCAGCCGGGTACCGGGCGGCAGTTCCAGGTTCAAATTGCTGCGTCCCAGGTCCGATTGCGGGATGAAGGTGGCCGGGATCAGCGGCACCAGCGCCAGCGAGGCGGCGAACAGGCCGGTGGCGATCCACAAGGTGCGCGCACGATGGCGCAACGCCGCGTCGACCCAGCCCAGGTACCAGCGCATCAGCCGCGAATCGGCCTGCTCTTCGCCATGTGGCTTGAGCAGGTAGGCGGCCATCATCGGCGTCAGCAGGCGCGCCACCAGCAGCGAGAACAGCACCGCGGTGGCCGCGGTCCAGCCGAATTCGCGGAAGAACTTGCCGGCGATGCCGGGCATGAACGCCACCGGCACGAACACCGCGGCCAGGGTCAGCGAGGTGGCGATCACCGCGTTGCCGATCTCGCCGGCGGCGTCGCGCGCCGCTTGCAACGGCGGTTTGCCCATGCGCAGATGGCGCACGATGTTCTCGATTTCCACGATGGCGTCGTCGACCAGGATGCCGACCACCACCGACAGCGCCAGCAAGGTGATCATGTTCAGGGTGAAGCCGAACAGGTGCATCACCGCGAAGGTCGGAATGATCGACAGCGGCAGCGCCAGCGCGGAGACCCAGGTCGCGCGCCAGTTGCGCAGGAACAGCCACACCACCAGCAGCGCCAGCGCGGCGCCTTCGTAGAGCATGGTCATCGACGATTCGTAGGAGCGGTGGGTCTCGTCGATGGCGGTGGTGACCAGGCGGAAGTCGATCCCCGGGTGCGCGGCCTTGATGGCGTCCAGCGCCTTGTGCACGCCCGCCTCCACCTCGACCTCGCTGGAGCCGCGGGTGCGCGACATCGAGAAGGCGACCACGTCGCGCCCGTCCAGCAAGGCGGCTTCGCTGGGATCGGCGGCGGCATCGGTGATCCGCGCCAGCGTGGACAAGCGCGCCGCGCGCCCGTCGGGCAGGCTGATCGAGAAATCGCGCAGGGCCTGCGCGTCGCCCACGGTGCCCAGGGTGCGGATGGTCTGCTGCGCGCCGCCGAGTTCGGCCTTGCCCCCTGCCCGCTCCACCTGGATCTGCGCCAGCTGCTTGGACACGTCGCCGGCGGTGATGCCGAAGGCGAGCAAGGCGTTGGGGTCCAGGTCCACCCGCACCTGGCGCTGCACGCCGCCCACCCGGGTGACCCGGGCCACGCCCGGGACGCCGTACATGGCGCGCGCGATCTCGCGATCGACGAACCAGCTGGCCTCGTCGGGCGTCATCCGCGGCGCCACCAGCGCATAGGTCATCAGCGAGCCGCCGATGTCGACCTTGGAGATCACCGGTTCCTGGATGTCCTGCGGCAGGTCGGTGCGGATGCGCGTCACCGCATCGCGGGTGTCGTCCAGCGCCGTGGCCAGGTCGGCCTCGAGCTGGAATTCGATGGTGGTGGTGCTGACGCCTTCGCTGACGGTGGACATCACCCGCTTGACGTTGGTCACCGTGGCCACGGAATCCTCGATCTTGCGCGTGACCTCGGCCTCCAGCTGGCTGGGCGAGGCGCCCGGCTGGGTGACCGTGACCGTGGTCATCGGAAAGGCGATGTCCGGGAAGCGCGCCACCGGCAATTGGTGGAAGCCCCACAGGCCGGCCACGCACAGCACGAAGAAGACCAGGATCGCAGGCAGCGGGCGGTTGATCGCCCAGGCGGAGATATTCATCGCGCGGCCGCCTTCGCCTCGGCCACCACGCGCACGCGGTCGCCCTCGCCCAGGAAACCGGCGCCGTCCACCACCACCCGGTCGCCTTCCTTCAAGCCTTCCACGATCTCGGTACGCCCCTGCACGGTCTGCCCGCTGTGCACGCGCAGGCGTTGCACGTGCTGCCTGGCATCCACGGTGAACACGTAGCTGTGCCCGTCGCGTTGCACGATCGCGGCGCTGGGAATGGTCAGCGCCCGGCCATCGCCGGTGACGATGCGTCCTTCCACGTAGATGCCCTGCTTGAGCGGGCCGGGCGCGGGCAGATCCGCATAGATGGTGCCGGTGCGCGTCTGCGCGTCCACGCCGGGGCTGACCGCGCGAATGCGGCCGGCGATGGTCTGCCCGGCATACGGCAGTTCGACGCTGTTGCCGACGGCCACGCCGGCAAGCTGCGCCTCGGACAGTTCCGCGCGCCATTCCAGCCGGCCATCGCGGATCAAGCGCAGCAGTTCGTTGCCCGCCGCGACCACCTGCCCCGCCTGCACCAGCCGTTTGGAGATCACGCCGTCGGCGGGCGCGCGCAATTGCGCGAAGTCGCGCTGCAGTTGCGCCGCCTGGCGCCTGGCGCGGGCGGTGGCGGTCTGCGCCTCGGCGTCCACGCGCGTGGCGCGCAGTTCGTCCAGGCTGCTGGCGCTGACCAGCCGCTCGGCCGCCAGCTTCGCGCCGCGTTCGTAGTTGAGCCGCGCCAGCTCCTGCGCGGTCTGCGCCTGGTGCAGCGCGGCGTCCGCCTGCGCCAGCTCGCTGTCCAGCGTGCGGTGGTCCAGTTCCAGCAGCACCTGGTCCTGCTTGACCCATTCGCCCACGTCCACCTTCAACGCCGTCACCCGCTGGCCCGACAGTTCGACCCCGAGCTGCATTTCCTCGTAGGCCGAGACCGGGCCGGACACGACCACCGTGCGTGCCAGCGTCTGCGTCTGCGCGGCCGCCACGGTGACCGCAAGCGCGGACGCAGCGCCCGCCTCATCGGCCTTCTTGTCCGTGCCGCCGCAGGCCGACAGCAGCACGCCGATCAGGATCAGGGAAGCACAACGCAGAATCTGGATACGCATGGAGGACGCCTGTAGCCCACAGTGGAAGGGCGCTGGAAGAGTGGACGCTGGCGATGGCTGGCGGGAGGGGAAGCGGGACGCGATGGCGGTCATGGCGCAACGGCGGCCCGTGCCTGGGCAGGGAGGTCGCCGTGCTGGCCGGGTTGCGCGTCGGCCTGGGCCAGCCAGTGTTCGATGCCGTCCAGCATCAATCCCAGGCCCTGTTCGAAGCGCCGATCGAAATCCGGCTCGGTCAGCAGATGCCTGGCCTGCCAGCAGTAGGGAAAGCGCGCCTGGGACAACGCCAGGAACGCCTTGCCCACGTCCTCGAGGTGGCGATAGTCGGGCATTGCCTGTTCCTCGATGACGAAGCCCATGACGTAATAGGCCAGGTCCATCGCCGCAGTGGCGGCGAAGCCGACCGGCGCACCGGCCTCGGCCAGTGCCTTGATCATGGCTTCGCCCAGGCGCAGCACGTTATCGCTTGCGATGTAGGTGCCCGCATAGACGCGCGCGCCGTCGCGGTGCGCCTTCAATCCGAGCCGGAATTCATGCGCGACCTGGCGCAGGGTCGCCCGCCAGGGTTGGCCGGCCGGGATGTCGCGGGCCACGTCCTCGATCAAGGCATCGGCCATGGCATCGATCAGCGCCTGCTTGCTCTTGAAGTGCCAATACAGCGACGGCGCGCGGATGCCCAACTGGCAGGCCACCTTGCGCAGGCTCACGCCTTCGATGCCGGCTGCGTCCAGGAGTTGGAAGGCCGCGTCGACGATCTGTTCGCGCCCGAGGGTCTTGCGCATGCCTAGCCTAACGCTGTTAGTTGGCGAAATCTAACAGTGTTAGGGGACACGAACAAGGGCTGCTGCAGCACGGCACGACCGCAGTGTCCGGGGTTGCCGAGTCGGATTTACGCCACTCGCGGCAATCGCACCCGCGCGCACAAGCCGCCGCCGTCGCGGTTGCCGAATTCCAGCGCGCCGCCGTGGGCATGGCAGATCGCCGCGGCGATGGACAGGCCCAGGCCGCTGCCGCCCGAGTGCCGGGCACGCGAATCCTCGGCGCGCCAGAAGCGATCGACCATCCGCGGCAACAGTTCCGGCGTCACGCCCGGGCCGCGGTCGCAGACGCAGATCAGCATGTCGTTGGCGCCGGCGCTCACTTCGATCAGCAGATGCTTGCCGGCCGCGGCATAGCGCAGCGCGTTGTCGATCAGCACCGACAGCACCTGGCCGATGCGGTCGCGGTCGGCGCTGATCGACACGCCGCCCGGCACGCGCACCTCCACCTCCATCTGCGCCGCCTGCAGCGGCTGCGCCAGCCAGGCCAGGCGCTCGCGGATCAGCACGTCGAGCGGAAAGGTGTGCGGCTCCAGCATCAGCTGATTGGCCCGCGCCATCGACAGCAGATGCAGGTCGCCGACCAGGCGATTGATCTGCTCCAGCTGGCGATGGACCATCTGCAGCTGTTCGTCGCTGCACGGGAAGACCTGGTCCAGCATGCCCTGCACCCGGCCCATCGCCGCGTTCAACGGCGTGCGCAGTTCGTGCGCCAGCATCGCGCTGGAATCGCGCACCTCGCGCTCGTACTGCTGCAGCTGCGCGGTCATGCCGTTGAAGTCCATCGCGAAGCTGGCCAGTTCGTCCGGCGCCGAGGGGATCACCTTGGCGCGCGCGGAAAAGTCGCCCTCGCTGATGCGCCGGGCGGCCTCGGCCACATTGGAGAACTGGCGCGACAACGGCCGCGACGCGAGCAACCCGCACACCACGATGACCGGAATCGACGCGATGACCAGCACCGCCAGCAGCAGCCAGTCGCGGCTGGCCAAGCCAGGCAGGAAATCGGCGACGTCGTAGTAGCGTGCGAACAGCTGCCACAGGCGCTGCTCGTTGCTGTGCGGATCCTCGCGCAGTTCCATCATCTCCTGGCGCGCCGCCGGCGGCATCTGGCGCAGGGTCAGGATGTCCCAGATCGCGAAGCGCAGCCACATGCCGAACACGATCGCCAGGATGGCGACCACCGCCAGCGCGCTCATGCGCAGGCCCGCCCATCGCCACAGCGGCGTGTGTGCCTTGCGCCGGGCGAACGGCCATTTCATCGGAAGCGATAGCCGATCGCGCGCACTGTCACCAGCACATCGGTGATGCGCTCGCTCTCCAGCTTCTTGCGCAGGTTGTGCACGTGAGCGTCCACCACCCGCTCCAGCGCGTCGCTTTCCGGCAGGCAGATTTCCAGCAGTTCGCTGCGCGTATAGGCCTTGAACGGCGTCTTCAGCAAGGTGGCCAGGATGTTGAATTCGGTCGGGGTCAGGTCCAGCGGTACGTCGTGGCCGTCGGCATCCTGCACCGTGGCCAGCACCGCGTTGGTGTCGACGGTGAGCCGCTCGTACTTCAGCGGTTCCTCGCTCGTCCTGGCCGGCCCGGCGCGGCGCAGCACCGCGTACACGCGCGCGACCACCTCCTTCGGGCTGTAGGGCTTGACCACGTAGTCGTCGGCGCCGTAGCGCAGCGCGCCGAGCTTCTCCGGCTCGTCGCCCATCGCGGTCACCATGATCACCGGCGTGTCGCCGCTGCGGCGGATCGTCGACAGCACTTCGGTGCCGCTCAGCCTGGGCAGCATCACGTCCAGCAGGACCAGGTCCGGTTTCCACTGCGCATGCAGCTGGATCGCGCGCGCGCCGTCGCCGGCGATGGCGACGTCGAATCCGTCGCGGCGCAGATACGCCTCGAGGATGCTGGCGCTGTCGGCGTCGTCCTCGACGACAAGAATCTTCTTGGAACTCATGCCCTGTGCCGCCCTGGTCGCGCGTCTTGACGGAATCTTGAAGATTCCTAGAAGCCAGCTTGAACTTGCCGGCCGACTCTATCACTCGAGATTGGCCACCCCGACTGACCCCCATGATTGTATCGCCCGCAGGCAAGCGTCCGTACCGCCCTCGCCTCCTCGTCGCCGCGCTGGCGGTGCTGCTCGGCGGCTGCTCGCTGGCGCCGGTCTACCAGCGCCCGCAGGCCGCCGTGCCGAGCACGCTGGGCGGCGCAGCGGCGGCACCGCTGCCGCAGGCGAGCGCGGCGCCCGCGGTCGCGCTGTCGGAGCAGGAACGGCGGTTCCTGCGCGCATTCTCGCCGGCCCACGACCTCGCGCCGCTGGTGCAGCAGGCGCTGGCGCACAATCCGGACTTCCGCAACACCGTCCTGCAAGTGCAGCAGGCCCGCGCGCAATACCGGATCGAGCGGTCGCAGCAGCTGCCGCAGCTCGGCATCGATGCGCAGCAGGCCCGGCAGAGCTACGACGATCCGCGGCAGCAGGAGCGTTACGGGCAGAAGCTGGTCACCGCCGCGGTCGGCGTCGACGATTTCGAACTGGATCTGTTCGGCAAGCTGGCCGCGTTGTCCGCTGCCGCGCAGCAGCGCTATCTGGCGTCCAGCGCCGGCCAGCAGGCCGCGCGCGGCGCGCTGGTCGCCGAGGTGTTGCGCACCTACACGCTGGAACGCGCCGCCGCCCAGGCGCAGGCGCGTTTCCAGGCCATCGCCGACGACAGCAACGCGCTGTTGGCAGTCGCCGACGACCAGCACGATGTCGGGCTGATCTCCACCGACGCGCTCGACCGCCAGCGCCATCAGACCGACCAGGCCCAAGTCCGCGCGATGCAGGCGGCCAGCGACCACGCCGCCGCGCGCCGCGCGCTGCAACTGGTCGCCGGCTACGACGCACCGGCCAGCGCCGGCGATCTCGAGGACGTGCTGCCGACCGACGCGGGCAGCATGGCGCTGCGCGACCTGGACTCGGCGGTCTTGCTGCAGCGTCCGGACATCCAGCAGGCCGAAGCCGAGTTGCGCGCGCGCAATGCCGACATCGGCGCCGCGCGCGCCGCATTCTTCCCGTCGATCAAGCTCAGCACCTCGCTGGGAACCGCCAGCGATGTGCTCAGCGGCCTGTTCGCCGCCGGCAGCCGCACCTGGAGTTTCGTTCCGCAACTGACCATGCCGATCTTCGACTTCGGCCGCAACCGCGCCAACCTGGACATCGCGCAGCTGCGCAAGCAGGCCGGCGTCGCCGACTACGAGAAGGCGATCGAATCGGCGTTCCGCGAAGTGGCCGATGCGCTCGATGCCGGCCCTGCCCTGCAGCAACGCGAACAGCGCGAGCGGGCCAACCGCGATCGCGAACGGCAACGCATCCAACGCATGCAGCGCCGCGTCGCGCAGGGCCTGCAGGATCGCCCCGCGCTGCTCGGCGAACGCATCGCCGCCGAGCAGGCCGCCCTGGATCACCTGCAGGCCCGCCAGGACCTGATCCTCAACCGTATCGCGCTGTTCCGCGCGTTCTATGGCGTGCAACTGCCGCACGCCTCCTGATCCCTCCACGTCGAAGAGAACGTCCATGAAAATGATCGCCTTGTTCCCGCTCCTGGCCTGCGCCGTATCGCCGCTGGTGGCCAACGCCGCCGATGCGGACGCATCCGGCTTCCGCCTGTTCGGCCACCAGACCGAACTCAGCCTCGGCGCCGCCGCAGTGGCGGCGCCGCGCTACTTCGGCTCCAGGGACGACCGCGTGCAATTCGCCCCGGTGCTGGCGGCACAGAGCGGCCTGCTGTTCTTCGACAGCGTGCGCGGCCTCGGCGCGCAATTCCAGAGCGAGGGCGGCTTCTACGTCAGCCAGTCGTTCGGCTACGACCTGGGCCGGCTGGACCGCAACAGCAGCTGGCGCCCGGGCTCCAGAACCCTGGCCGGCATGGGCGACGTGCCCGGTTCGATCACCAGCCGCACCATGATCGCGCAGCAGTTCACCTCGTATCTGATGCTGGATGCCGAAGCCGAATTCGCCCTGAAGGACGGTGCGCGCCGCAACAACTATCGCGCCGGGGCCAAGTTCACCCTGCTGCAGAACGACCGCGACACGCTGACCATGAACCTGGACGCGCACTGGGGCGACCGCCGCTACAACCAGGCCTATTTCGGGGTCACCGATGCGCAGAGCGCGCGTAGCGGGTTTGCCGCCTACAGCGCCGGCTCCGGCCTGTACGCCTATTCGGTCGGCGCCAACTGGGACCACGCGCTGTCCAAGCACTGGAGCACCTCGCTGACGGTCGCCGGCACGCGCTATGTCGACAACGCCGACGGCAGCCCGATCGTGCAGCGCCGCGCCTTCGCCAGCGCCATCGGCGCCGTGACCTACACCTTCTGACCCGCCCATAGAATGCCCATGAAACCGAGTCTTGCGATGTTTCTCTGCGTCTGCGTGCCGCTGGCGGCAGTGGCGTTGACCGCCTGCAGCCGCGACCCGACGCCGCCTGCGGAAGCCCCGCGCGCGGTGAAGCTGGAGGCCGTCGGCAGCAGCGGCGGCGCCGACGATCGCCTCGTGGCCCAGGTGCGCCAGGAGCAGCGCGCCGAACTGGGCTTCGAAGGCGGCGGCCGCATCGCCTCGGTCGCGGTGGATGTCGGCGACAGCGTGCGCCAGGGCCAGGTCCTGGCGCGGCTGGATCCGGAACCGAACCGCCTGCGTGCCGAGCAGGCCGAGGCCAACGTGCGTATCGCGGCGGCGGATCTGCAACAGCAGCAGACCCAGCTCGCCCAGCAGCAGGCCATGTTCGAGGACGGCGCCGCATCCGCGGCCACCTTGACCGCCGCCAAGACCGCCTTCGCCAGCGCGCAGGCGCGCGTGCGCAGCGCGCAGTCGGACCTGGCGCTGGCGCGCCGCGGCCTGCGCCAGGTCGAGCTGCGTGCGCCGTTCGACGGCAGCGTGGTGGCGCGGCTGCAGCAGCCCGACGCCAACGTGGCAGCGGGCCAGCCGGTGCTGCAACTGGAAGGCCGCGGGCGTGCGCAGGTGACGGTCGCGCTGCCCTCGGCATTGGCAGCGACGCTGCATCCCGGCCAGGCGGCGACGGCGTATCGGGCCGGCGCGCCCGAGCAGGCGCTGCCGCTGCGGCTGCGCAGCGTGTCCGATCGCCTCGACGGCGGCGCCACCGTGCAGGCGCTGTTCGAAAGTACCGCGGACCCCGCCGCTGGCTTGCGCAGCGGCGAGAACCTGCTCCTGGCCCTGCCCCACGCCGAAACGCAGCCATTGAGCGTCCCGCTCAGCGCGCTGGTGCCGAGCATGGGCAATGGCAAGCCGATGGTGTTCGTCTACCAGGACAGCAACGCCAGCGTGCGCCGGCGCCAGATCGTGACCGGGAATGCCGAAGGCGACCGCGTGCAGGTCCGCCAGGGACTGCGCGCCGGCGAACGCATCGTCGCCGCCGGCGCGGCCTTCCTCAGCGACGGACAGACCGTCGTCCCCTTCCATCCCGCTACGCGCCTGACCGGCACCGCCTCGCCATGAACCTGACCCGCGCCACCCTCGCTTCCAGCCGCTTCGCGCTGTTCACCGCCGCGCTGATCCTGATCGGCGGCATCGTCACCTTCCTGGGTTTTCCGTCGCAGGAGGAACCCAGCGTCACTGTCCGCGATGCGGTGGTGCAGGTCGCGTTTCCCGGCATGCCCAGCGAGCGCTTCGAGAACCTGATCGCGCGCCCGCTCGAGGAACACCTGCGCGAACTGACCGGCATCAAGAAGATCGTCACCACCGTGCGGCCCGGCAGCGCGATCGTACAGCTGACCGCGCGCGACGACGTCGCCGATCTGCCCGCACTGTGGCAACGGGTGCGCACCAAGGCGGCCGATGCCAGCGCCGAGTTGCCGCCGGGCACGCAGGGGCCGTTCGTCGACGACGATTTCGGCCGTGTCGCGATCGCCTCGATCGCGGTGACCGCGCCCGGCTTCGCCACCAGCGAGATGCGCGCGCCGCTGCGGCAGATGCGCGAACAGCTGTACACCGTGCCCGGGGTGGAACGCGTCAGCTTCCACGGACTGCGCGAGGACCGCATCTACGTCGCCTTCGAGCGGACCCGGCTCAGCGAGGCCGGCCTGACCCCGAGTGCCGTGGCGCAACAGCTGCGCACCCAGAACGTGGTCGCCAGCGGCGGCCAGATCGCCGCGTCCGGGCTGGCGATGACCGTCACCACCTCCGGCGAAATCCGCACCCTGGACGAGCTGCGCAATACGCCGATCTCGGTTTCCGGCGCCGATGGCGCGCGCCAGATCCCGCTGTCGCAGCTGGCGCGCATCGCGCTGATGCCGGCCGATCCGCCGGAGAGCGCCGCGATCTACCAGGGCCAACCGGCCGTCGTGGTGGCGGTGTCGATGGCGCCCGGCTACAACATCGCGCAAGTCGGCCAGGCGCTGCGGCAGAAGCTCGGCGAGACCGCGCGGATGCTGCCGGTCGGCTTTTCCCAGCACGTGGTCACCTTCCAGGCCGACGTGGTCGAACGCGAAATGGGCAAGATGCATCACGTCATGGGCGAGACCGTGCTCATCGTGATGGCGGTGGTGATGCTGTTCCTGGGCTGGCGCACCGGCCTGATCGTCGGCGCGATCGTGCCGCTGACCATCCTCGGCACGCTGATCGTGATGCGGGCGCTGGACGTGGAACTGCAGACCGTCTCCATCGCCGCGATCATCCTGGCGCTCGGGCTGCTGGTGGACAACGGCATCGTCATCGCCGAGGACATCGAGCGCCGCCTGGCCGCCGGCGAGGAACGCCGGCAGGCCTGCGAAGCCGCCGGGCGCACGCTGGCGCTGCCGTTGCTGACCTCCTCGCTGGTCATCGTGCTCGCGTTCTCGCCGTTCTTCTTCGGCCAGACCAGCACCAACGAGTACATGCGTTCGCTGGCGATCGTGCTGGCGGTGACCCTGCTCGGCTCGTGGCTGCTCAGCGTCACCGTGACCCCGCTGCTGTGCATGTACTTCGCGCGCGCGCACCGCAGCGCGCATGCCGAAGGTGCCGATGGCGCCGACCACTACGATTCCAGGCTGTACCGCGGCTACCGGCGCATCATCGAAACCCTGCTCCGGCACAAGGCGCTGTTCCTGGGCAGCATGCTGCTGTTGCTGGCGGTGGCGGCCACCATCCTGGGCTCGATTCCCTACAGCTTCCTGCCCAAGTCCGATCGCCTGCAGTTCCAGATGCCGGTGACCCTGCAGCCGGGCAGCGATTCGCGCGAAACCCTGCGCACCGTGCAATCGATCAGCCGCTGGCTGGCCGATCGCAAGCGCAATCCCGAGATCGTGGACAGCATCGGCTACGTCGCCGACGGCGGACCGCGCATCGTGCTCGGCCTGAATCCGCCGCAGGCCGCGGCCAACATCGCCTACTTCACCGTCAGCGTGCGCCCCGGCACCGACCTCGACGCGGTCATCGCGCGCGTCCGCCAGCACATCTGCCAGGGCTATCCCGCCGTGCGCGCCGAGCCCAAGCGCTTCTCGATGGGCTCGACCGAATCCGGCGTGGCGATCTATCGGGTGGTCGGCTCGGACGAAGCGCAGTTGCGCCGCATCGCCGCCGGGATCGCCCAGGCGCTGCGCCAGCTGCCGGGCACGATCGATGTCAGCGACGACTGGGAGATCCGCATTCCCCGCTACGAGGTCCGCGTCGACCAGGTCAAGGCGCGCCGCGCCGGGGTCGGCAGCGACGACATCGCCCAGGCCCTGCAACTGCGCTACAGCGGCATCGACGCCTCGGTGATCCGCGACGACAGCGTCAACGTCCCGATCGTGCTGCGCGGCGGCGCCGACGAACGCGTCGCGACCAGCGATCCGGGCAGCACCCTGCTCTATCCGGCGTCCGGCGCCGCCGCCGTGCCGCTGTCGGCGATCGCCGAGATCGCCCTGTCCTCCGAGCCGTCGGCGATCCAGCGCCGCAACCTGAGCCGCGCCATCACCGTCACCGGGCACAACCCGAGCATGACCACCGACGAAGTGGTGACCGCGCTGGCCGGCAAGGTCGCCGCGCTGCGCCTGCCGCCGGGCTACCGCATCGAGATGGGCGGGGAACTGGAGGATTCGGCCGAGGCCAACCAGGCCTTGCTGCAGTACATGCCGCATGCGCTGGGCGCGATCCTGCTGTTGTTCATCTGGCAATTCAACTCGTTCCGCAAGCTGTTCATCGTCGTCGCCAGCGTTCCGTTCGTGCTGATCGGCGCGGCGCTGGCGCTGCTCGTCACCGGCTACCCGTTCGGCTTCATGGCCACCTTCGGCCTGCTCGCGCTGGCCGGCATCATCGTCAACAACGCGGTATTGCTGCTGGAGCGCATCGATGCCGAACTGGCCGACGGCCTGGACCGGCACGACGCGGTGGTCGCGGCCGCGGTCAAGCGCCTGCGCCCGATCGTGATGACCAAGCTGACCTGCATCGTCGGCCTGGTCCCGCTGATGCTGTTCGCCGGCCCGCTGTGGACCGGCATGGCGATCACCATGATCGGCGGGCTGGCGCTGGGCACGCTGGTCACGCTGGGCGTGATCCCGGTGCTGTACGACCTGCTGTTCTCGCTGCGCACCGGCCGCAGCGCACTGCGGACGGCCGCGGCATGATCGGCCAGCGCAGCCGCCGCCTGGCCTGGCGCATGTTCGCCGCGCTGTGCCTGGCGTCGGGCGCCAGCGGCTGCGCCATGGTCACACTGAAACCGGTGAGCGCGGCGGAGTACATCCAGGCCAGGCGCGGCGACCCGCTCGGCAACGGCCACCTCAGCATCCCGGCGATCGAGACGCTCGCGGTGATCGGCCTGAGCGAAAGCGCATGCAGCACCCGAACCCGGCAATGCGCCGAGCAGTTGCTCGACAACGACGGCGTGGTCCAGGAACGCAAGCTGGCGGCCGTCGCCGAGCTGTGGCTGCAGGCCTCGCTGCGGTTGGCCAAGCGCCAGCCGCGCAGCGAGGCGGCACTGAGCGCCTGGCTGGAGACCGCGCGTTATGCCTATGCCTACCTGTTCTTCAGCGAGCGCGCGCCTGGCGAGCGCACCTTCGAGGACCGCCAGACCCAGGTCCGCGACTACTACAACTATGCGGTGCAACAGGCGGTGTCGGCGTTGTTCGTGCGCTTCCAGCAACAGGGCCAGCGGGCCGACAGCGCAGCCGAACTGTCGGCCCTGCCCGGCTGGAGGATCGCGCTGGACGTGAGCCGGTTGGGCGCCTTGCAGGACATGCCGATGCCCGATGCGATGTTGCCGGCGAGCGGCCTGCGCTTCACCGGGCTGCGCAGCGTCTACCGGCGCGACGGATTCGGCGCGGAGATGGTCGCGGTGTTGCCGGACGCGACGTCGCTGCGGAACGAGGCGAGCGAGTCGGACGCGACGAGCCCGGCCTACAGCGAAATGCCGACGCCGAGCCTGACCGTGCTGCTGCGCTTCGATGGCGACACGCTGGCCGAGGTGCTGGCCAGCCGCGCGGTGCGGGTGGAAGCCTACGATCCGTACCTGAGCGCCCGCGCCACGCTGGGCGGCTACGCGGTACCGCTGGCCGGCGACTTCAGTGCCGGCTACGGGGTGTGGATGGCGCGCTCGGGTTTCGCCGAGCAATCGCTGCGCACGCTGTTCGGCATGGCCCATGGCATCGACCGGCCGCACATCTTCCTGACCCAACCCTACGATCCCGACCGCCGGGTGCTGGTGCTGCTGCACGGCCTGGCCAGCAGTCCCGAGGCCTGGGTGAACCTGGCCAACGAACTGCTCGGCGACGAACAGCTGCGCGCCCGCTATCAGATCTGGCTGGTCTACTACCCGACCAACCTGCCGATCGCCTACAACCAGATGGAAATCCGCAACGGCCTGGAGCAGGCGCTGGACCATTTCGATCCGCAACGGCGCAGCGCCTCGGCGCACGACATGGTGCTGGTCGGGCACAGCATGGGCGGCGTGCTGGCACGCTTGATGGTGTCCTCCAGCGACGGCGACCGGCTCTGGCAGCGCCTGTTCGGCAACGCGACGCTCGCGCCGCAGGCGATGCGGACGCTGCGCGACACACTGTCGCCGATGCTGCATTTCGAGCCGATGCCGGCAGTCTCCGAGGCCATCTTCCTGGCCTCGCCGCATCGCGGCACCCCGTATGCCACCGGCATGCTCGGCAGCCTGGTGGGACGCCTGATCGGCCTGCCCGCGCGCGTTCTCGACCAGTTCAAGGACATCACCTGCGCCGGCCTGGTCGGCAAGCTGCCGACCAGCATGGACAACCTCGACGACCACGATGACTTCGTCGAAGCCGCGGCGCAGCTGAAGATCTCGCCGAAGGTGAGCTATCACTCGATCATCGCCCGCCGCGATCCGCGCGTGCCGCTGGCACAATCGGACGACGGCTTCGTGCCCTACTGGAGCGCGCACCTGGACGGTGCGGCGTCGGAAACCGTGATCGCCTCCGGCCACAGCGTGCAGGAAACCCCGCAGGCCATCCTGCAGATCCGCAAGCTGCTGCGCTGAACCGCAGCGGCGAGCGACAACGCCGCCGACCGGGTGCCGGCGGCGCGCGAAACGCAGACAAAAAAACACCCGGCAGTGCCGGGTGTCTTGGTGTAGATGGCGTCCCCACGGGGATTCGAACCCCGGTCGCCACCGTGAAAGGGTGATGTCCTAGGCCTCTAGACGATGGGGAC
>NZ_JAFIWB010000039.1 GCF_017163705.1 Xanthomonas bonasiae | reverse complement strand
TCCTACAGGAAGCACCGCTTGCTACGGACGGGTTGGTCCTCGCGTCTCCACTGTAGGAGCGACTTCAGTCGCGACGAGCGGAGCCCCGATCCATCAGTTGGCGCGAACCGTCACATGCCGACCGCGTCCACCGCGACACGCAATCTGCAGGTACAGCCTGTTCCGGGCTGCGGATGCCTTCGCGACTGAAGTCGCTCCTACAGGAAGCGCCGCTTGCTACGGACGGGTTGGTCCTCGCGTCTCCACTGTAGGAGCGACTTCAGTCGCGACGAACGGAGGCCGCATCTCAACGCCGGTACAAGCCACTCCATGCCAACACCGCAACGCCATCCGCGGCGCACTGCGCCAACGCCATGCATGACGCGCGCGCTCACCGCGCCTCCGCTTCCTCATGCCGGCCATCGCACGCGCGCCAATGCCTGCCCTTCGGCGTGTGCCCGATCCCGGGGTTGAAGCTGTTGGTCGGGTCCAGCGCGCGATAGAACGCCGCCAGCGCCGGCTTGGCGCGGTATAGATGGCCGACGTTGTGCTCGGCCGGATATTCGGCCCCGCGCCGGTCCAGCAGCGCCCACATCGCATGCTCGATCGCCAGCGGATCGTGGCCCTTGCGCACCAGGTAGTCCTGGTGGAACACGTGGCAGAAGAAGTGGCCGTAGTAGAGCTTGCCCAGCAGCGCATCCTCCAGTTCCGGCGGCAGCGTCTCCTGCCACTGGCGGTCGTTGCGACGCAACGCCACGTCCAGCGCGACGATGTCCTCGACCGTGTCGCGATGCACCTGGCGGTAGCGCACCGCCGCGCCGGCCACGGCGAAACGGTGCAGGAACGCCTTGCGGCCCTCGTCGGCGTCGCAGCGGAAAAAGGCACCGCGGTCGCTGCCGGCGAAGTGGCCGGCGAGGAAGGCGTCGGTCGCGGCGGCGTCCTGCGCGGACACGCGCAGCAGCAGGTGGTGCTCGAAGCGGTCGCGGTAGGCGCGCAGGCGCGGCGGCAGATGGTCGGGCAGCCGGTCGGTCAGCGCCTGCAATGCGCGATCGGCCAGCCCAGGCAGGCCCAGCGCCTCGCACCAGCCGTCCACGCGGCTCTTCAGCGCGAACGCCTTGGGCACCGCGCCGGTGCCGAAGCGGTCGATCAGCAGGAAGGTGTCCTTGCCGTAGCGCGCGCCGATGTCGAACGCGTCGCGGTGTAGGTATTCGCCGCTGATCGGCGGTTGCGCGAAAGCGGTGAGCAGGCCGCGGCGCAGCGCGGTCAGGTCGTCGGTGGCGTTGCTGCCGATGTAGAAGACCGTACTGTCCTCGCGCGGGAACGTGTCCAGCCGCACCGCGAACACGCACAGCCGCCCGGCCGAGCCGGAGGCCTCGTAGTGCCGCGCCGGGTCGGCGTTGAAGCGGGCCGGCGTGTCCGCGTCTACGTCGCGCACGTGCGCGGCGTAGTCCGGGTCGGAGGCGGCGAGGGCAGGGTCGTCGTGGATGTCGGCGGTGCCGTAGTCGCCCGCCTGCAGCCGGGCCAGGATCTGCTCGGGCGTGTCGCCCAGCGCGATGCCGAGATGGTTCACCAGGCGCAACTGGCCGTCCGCACCGAGCTGCGCGAACAGCGCCAGCTGGGTATAGGCCGGGCCGCGCCGCACCAGCGCGCCGCCGGAGTTGTTGCATACCCCGCCCAGCACCGAGGCGCCGATGCACGAGGAGCCGATCACCGAATGCGGCTCGCGCTGCAGCGGCCGCAGCTGCCGTTCCAGTGCATCCAGGGTGGCGCCGGGCAGGCAGACGACCTGGCAGCCGTCGTGCAGCGGCTGCACGCCACGCAGGCGCAGCGTGCTGATCAGTACGATCTGCCGGTCGTAGCCGTCGCCGTCCGGGGTGGAGCCGCCGGTGAGGCCGGTGTTGGCGGCCTGCACGATGACGATGCGCCCGGCGGCGACCACCGCCTGCAGCACCCGCCACAGTTCCAGCAGCGTGCCGGGCCGCACCACCGCCAGCACCCGGCCCTCGCCGAAGCGGTAGCCCTTGCGGAAGCGCCGCGTCGCGCGGTCGCCGACCAGCACGTGGCGGCGGCCCACCGCGTCGCGCAGCTGGCGCAGCAGGCCTGCTTCGGCCACCGGGACGCGCGTGTCGGACATCGGTGCTACGGCGACACGGTGCTTTCGCGGGTGACCCGCGCCAGCGAGTCGCGCGAAATCGCGCCGATGGACTTGGCGCCGGTCAGCGTCATCGCCACCCGCATCTCCTTCTCCACCAGGGTCAGCAGGTTCTCCACCCCGGCCTGGCCGGCCGCGGCCAGCGCGTAGACGAAGGCGCGGCCGAGCAGCACCGCGTCGGCGCCCAGCGCCAGCATGCGCACCACGTCCAGCCCGCTGCGGATGCCGGAGTCGGCCAGGATCTTCAGCTCGCCCTTCACCGCATCGGCGATCGCCGGCAGCGCGCGCGCACTGGACAGCACGCCGTCGAGCTGGCGCCCGCCATGGTTGGAGACCACGATGCCGTCGGCGCCGAAGCGCACCGCGTCGCGCGCATCGTCGGGGTCGAGGATGCCCTTGATGACCATCGGCCCGGTCCAGAACTCGCGGATCCATTCCAGGTCCTTCCACGAAATCGACGGGTCGAAGTTCGCGCCGAGCCAGCCGATGTAGTCGGCCAGCCCGGTCGGGCTGCCGCGGTAGGCGGAGATGTTGCCCAGGTCGTGCGGGCGCCCCAGCAGGCCCACGTCCCAGGCCCAGCGCGGATGGGTCACGGCCTGCAGCATGCGCCGCAACGGCGCGTGCGGCCCGCTCATGCCCGAGTGCGCATCGCGGTAGCGCGCGCCGGGCGTGGGCATGTCCACGGTGAACACCAGCGTGGTCACGCCGGCGGCCTTGGCCCGCTCCAGCGCGTTGCGCATGAAGCCGCGGTCCTTGAGCACGTACAGCTGGAACCACATCGGCCGGTCGATCGCCGGCGCCACTTCCTCGATCGGGCACACCGACACCGTGGACAGGGTGAACGGCACACCCTTGGCCGCCGCCGCGCGCGCGGCCTGCACCTCGCCGCGGCGCGCGTACATGCCGGTCAGCCCGACCGGGGCCAGCGCCAGCGGCAGCGCCAGGCGCTCGCCGAACAGCTCGGTCTCCAGGCTCAGCGCGGCCATGTCGCGCAGCACCCGCTGGCGCAGCGCGATGTCGGCCAGGTCGGCGACGTTGCGCCGCAGCGTGTGCTCGGCGTAGGCGCCGCCGTCGATGTAGTGGAACAGGAACGGCGGCAGCCGCGCTTCGGCGGCGGCACGGTAGTCGGAAGCGGCGGAAATGATCATCGGCGCGGGTCGTCGGGAGAGGAGGGGAGGCGCGAGGCGCGCGCGCGTCGCGCGTCGTCTTCGTCGAGGCTGCGCAGCGAGGTGTGCACGAAGGCCAGGTGCGCGTGTGCGGCGTCGCGCGCCTGTTCCGGCTCGCCGGCCAGGATCGCGTCGCGCAGCGCGCGGTGCTGCGCCAGCAGCGGGGCGAAGGTGCGCGGCGACTGGAACAGCTTGTGCCGGCTCTGCGAGATATTGGTCTGCAGCAGGTCGAACAGCCCGCGCATCACCTGCAGCAGCACGCGGTTGTGCGCGGCCTCGGCGATGGCCAGGTGGAAGTCGGCATCGGCGCGCGCCTCGGCGGCCGCATCGCCCTGCGCATGCGCCTGCAGCATCGCCTCGAACGCAGCGGCGATGCGCGCGCGGTCGGCGTCGGTCGCGCGCAGCGCGGCGTGCCAGGCGGTGGCGCCTTCCAGCGCGTGGCGGGTCTCCAGCACGTCGAAACGGTATTCCGGGTCGCCCTGCAGCAGCGGCAGGAACGGTTGCAGCGGCGCCACCACCCGCTCTTCGGGGGTGTGCGGGCGCTGCACGTAGGTGCCGCCGCCGGCGCGCGCGCGCAGCAGGCCCTGGCTGGCGAGCTGGGCGATCGCCTCGCGCAACGCGGTGCGCGACACCCCCAGTTCCAGCGCCAGCGCACGTTCGGCCGGCAGGCGTTGCTCGGGCTGCAGCCCGCGTTCTGCGATTAGCGCCCGCAGCTGCGCGGCAACGCGATCGCTGAGGCGGGCGCCGCCGGGAGCCGACTCAGCATCCGGCGGCGCCGCATCGCGCGAGCCGCGACCTGCCGCTGGCGGGGTCGTCCCGCCTGTTGTCGCGGGTGCTGATGGATTGGTCATACCAATAACTGCCGATGGCGTACCGGGGCAGCCATTAGATCGCCGCGCATTCCGCAAAGTCAACTGCGGAAGGGACTTTTCCTCAAAATTTGGTCATACCAATCATAGCATGCCATAACGCGCCATCGTCGCGGCCAGCACGAACAGCAGCGCCAGCAGCGCCAGTTCGGCGCTGACGATGCGATGCAGCGCGGCCACCTGCACCGGCGGCGGCACGAACCCCGGCTGCTGGCGGGCCTGGCGGCGCCAGCGCAGCAGCCGCAGCGTGGGCAGCAGCGACAGCAGGCCGATCGCCGCGAACACGCCCAGCTTGGCCCAGAACCACGGGTTGTGCAGGTAGTAGTCCTGGCCCTTGAGTGCGTAGTGCACGCGCAGGCCGCCGACGACCAGGATCAGCAGCGCCGCCGCCCCGTACACGGCGTCCGCGCGCAGCAGCCGCGCCAGCCGCAGCGCGTGCGGCGGTTCGCGCAGCAGCGTCCACTCGACCACCAGTGCGGCGGTCAGCAGCAGGAACGCGAGGTGGTGGAGGACGGCGAGGGTCAGGTCGAGCGCGCCCATCGGCCGTCCCTCACCAGACGAACGGCAGCAGCCGCCAGCTGTGCGCGGCGTAGTCGGGGTACTCGCGCGGGAACGCCTGGGTCAGCGCGGCTTCCTCCACACGGATGCGGCGCAGGAACGCCCAGGTCACCGGCAGCACGATCACCAGCAGCGACAGCACGTTGCCCAGGCCGACCGCCAGTCCATAGAACGCCAGCAGCGCGCCGGTGTAGGAAGGGTGGCGCAGATAGCGGTACGGCCCATGGCGGATCAGCCGGTGGTCGTCCTGGATGGTCACGTCCACCGTGAACCAGCGCGCCAGCACCCGGATCGCCCACAGCCGCAGCGCCAGGCCGCCGGCCAGCAGTGCGCAGCCCAGCCAGCGCGCCGGCTCCTGCAGCGCCGGCGCATAGCGCCACACGCCGACGAAGGCCAGCAGCACACCCAGCGCCACCGCCGCGTACAGCACGCGCCACAGCAACTGCAGCGTGCACTGGTCGCGCGCGCCGCCATCGGCCGCGCGGCGGCGGTGGCTGAGCAGCATCTCGTAGACGCCCCAGCACACGCCCAGCACGGTGAACCACAGATCGGGATGTCGCAGGGTCAGGTGCATCGTCGTTTCCTCATGGGGAGCAGTGTCGGTGTACGCCATCGCGCTGGACGCCTGGTGAACGGGCCGCCGCGTCATCCATGGCGTGCCGCCAGTGTGGCCGTGTCGGCGCGCGCGGACAGGGGCCGCTGGTCATCGATCCGACCTGCCGGAAGTCACTTTCTGCGCCGGCCCCATTGCCGGCGCCGCGCCGCGCGGTCAGCATCCGCGGCATGCACCGCTTCCTGCACGATCTGATCGAACCCAAGCGCCTGGCCGGGCTGGCCACCGTGGCCACCGTGCTGTGGTCGTTTCAGTTGCAGCCGCAAGCGCCGGCCGTCTTGCGTTGGCCGGTGGCCGGCCTGTTCGTGCTGCTGTTGCTTGGCTACCGATATCTGCCCGCCCCGCGTCTGCGCGATGCCGCGCTATGGCTGCAAGCCGCCGCGGCGCTGGCCCTGGTGTGGCTGGAACCGGGCGTCGGCACCGCGCCGGTGCTGCTGGTGGTGGTGGTGACGCAGGTGGCCTTGCTGTGGGAGCCGCGCCGGGTGCTGATGCTGGCGCTGCTGGTCAACCTGGGCACGTTCCTGTTGCTGTCCACGGCCGGTTTCAAGCGCGCGCTGCTGACCACCCTGATCTACGCCGGCTTCCACGCCTTCGCCACGCTGTCCGCGCACTACGCGCGCACCACCGAACTCGCCCGCGAAGCGCTGGCCCGGGTCAACGCCGACCTGCTGGCCACGCGCGCGCTGCTGGCCGACAGCGCGCGCGATGCCGAACGCCTGCGCCTGGCGCGCGAGCTGCACGACGTGGCCGGGCACAAGCTGACCGCGATGCGGATCAACCTGCGCCTGCTGCTGGCCGATCCGGACCTGGCGCGGCGCGAGGAACTCGGCGTGGTCGAGCGCCTGTCCGGCGAGCTGCTGGCCGATATCCGCAACGTGGTGCAGTCGCTGCGCGACGACCGCGGCCTGGATCTGGAGACCGCGCTGCGCGCGCTGGCCGCGCCGTTCCCGCGGCCGCAATTGCGGCTGCAGATCGCACCGGACGTGCGCATCACCGATCCGCAGCTGGCCGAGGCCCTGCTGCGGCTGGTGCAGGAAGCGCTGACCAACGCCGCCCGGCATGCCGATGCCGATGAGGTACAGATACGTCTGCATCATGAGGATGGGCAATTGCGCGTGGACATCGAGGACGACGGCCGCCGTGCCGAGCGTATCCAGGAAGGCAATGGCATCGCCGGCATGCGCGAGCGCCTGGCCGCGTTGCGCGGCCGGCTCGAGCTGGGCCGCACGCCGCTGGGCGGCATGCAACTGACCGCGCGGCTGCCGCTGTGAGCGCCTTGCGCATCGCCCTGGCCGACGACCAGATCCTGGTGCGCGCCGGCCTGCGCGCATTGCTGCAGACCCAGGGCATCGTCGTGGCCTGCGAGGCCGACGACGGCGAAGCGCTGCTGGCCGCGCTGGCGGCCACGCCGGTGGACGTGGTGCTCAGCGACATCCGCATGCCCGGCCTGGACGGCATCCAGGCGCTGCAACGGCTGCGCGCGCGCGGCGACGCCACCCCGGTGCTGCTGCTGACCACCTTCGACGACGCCGACCTGCTGCTGCGCGCCACCGACGCCGGCGCGCAGGGCTTCCTGCTCAAGGACGCCGCACCGGAGGACCTGCGCGATGCGATCGTGCGCGTGGCCGCGGGCGAGACCCTGCTGCAGCCGGTCAGCACCGACCCGGTCCGCGCGCGCTACCGCTACCGCGACGAGGACGCGCCGCGCGACACCTTCAACGAACGCGAAGTGGCGATCCTGCGCCTGCTCGCCGGCGGCTATTCGAACAAGGAGATCGCGCGCAGCCTGTTCCTGGCCGAGGGCACGGTGAAGAATTACGTCTCCACGATCCTGGACAAGCTCGGCACCCGCGACCGCACGCGCGCGGTGCTCAAGGCGATCACGCTGCGGATCATCTGAGCGGCTGTGGATGCCGGTCGCGGCTGAAGCCGCTCCTACACGATGCGGTGCGTGCCGCGAGCACACCGCGGCTTCTGTCGCCACTGTAGGAGCGGCTTCAGCCGCGACACAGACCAAACGAACGCATTCAAGCCGGCCCACCGCGCGACACGCACCGCCAACTCCAGCCAGCCCTGCGCCTCGTCGCAGGCATGCACCGGCACCGCCGCCGCATCACACCTCCATACCATGCCGTCTGCTGCACCCGGCCCTTCTGCGCGCGCCGCGCAGACATTAAGATGCCGCGGGGCATCTTGCCGAGAGGACACCACGTTGATCATCCACCCGAAAGTTCGCGGTTTCATCTGCACCACCACGCATCCGCTCGGCTGCGAGCGCAACGTGTTCGAACAGATCGAGGCCACGCGTGCGCGCGGCGTGCGCAGCGATGGGCCAAAGAAGGTGCTGGTGATCGGCGCCTCCAGCGGCTACGGCCTGGCCTCGCGCATCACCGCCGCGTTCGGCTTCGGCGCCGACACGCTGGGCGTGTTCTTCGAAAAGCCGGGCAGCGACAAGAAGGCCGGCACCGCCGGCTGGTACAACTCGGCCGCGTTCGACAAATTCGCCAAGGCGCAGGGCCTGTACAGCAAGTCGATCAACGGCGACGCCTTCTCCGACGAAGCGCGCGCGCAGGTGATCGAACTGATCAAGACCGAGATGGGCGGCCAGGTCGATCTCGTCGTGTATTCGCTGGCCTCGCCGGTGCGCAAGCTGCCCGGCACGGGCGAAGTGAAGCGCTCGGCGCTCAAGCCGATCGGCCAGACCTACACCGCCACCGCGATCGACACCAACAAGGACGCGATCATCGAGGCCTCGATCGAGCCGGCCACCGAGCAGGAGATCGAAGACACCGTCACCGTGATGGGCGGCCAGGACTGGGAACTGTGGATCGACGCGCTGGCTGCCGCCGGCGTGCTCGCGCCGGGCGCGCGCAGCGTGGCCTTCAGCTACATCGGCACCGAGATCACCTGGCCGATCTACTGGCACGGCGCGCTGGGCAAGGCCAAGGTGGACCTGGACCAGACCGCGCAGCGCCTGCACGCGCGCCTGCAGCAAAGCGGCGGCAGCGCCAACGTGGCGGTGCTCAAGTCGGTGGTGACCCAGGCCAGCGCGGCGATCCCGGTGATGCCGCTGTACATCTCCATGGTCTACAAGATCATGAAGGAAAAGGGCCTGCACGAAGGCACCATCGACCAGCTCGACCGCCTGTTCCGCGAGCGCATGTACCGCGCAGACGGCCAGGCGCCGGCCACCGACGAGCAGAACCGCCTGCGCCTGGACGACTGGGAACTGCGCGACGACGTGCAGGACGCGTGCAAGGCGCTGTGGCCGCAGGTCACCACCGAGAACCTGTTCCAGCTCACCGACTACGCCGGCTACAAGCACGAATTCCTCAAGCTGTTCGGCTTCGAGCGCAAGGACGTGGACTACGACGCCGAGGTCGATCCGGATGTGAAGTTCGATTGCATCGAGCTGTAGGAACAGCCGGGATTGGGGATTCGGGATTCGGGATTGGAAGAGCCGGGATTCGGGATTGGAGAGGCGGCCGGCAGCGATGCCGGCCGTTTTGCGTTGGGTGTCTGTCGCGGCTGAAGCCGCTCCTACAGGGGGAGATGCGCGCTTCTGTAGGAGCGGCTTCAGCCGCGACCGGACCGATGAAACTACCGCGGCGCGCATCGGATCGAAGGTCCGGCCGAGGCCTGGAGCCCGGCGCGTTCGATGGCGTCCTGCGTCGCGACTGAAGTCGCTCCCACAAGGAGCGCCGCTGGCCGCCGCGGAGATGGTGCAGGTCGCCACTGTGGGAGCGACTTCAGTCGCGACGCGGGAAACCAGAGCCGCCGCGGTGCCGAGCACTGCAGGAAGGTCCGCACCACGCCTCAATGGACGCCGCCCGGCGGCTGAAGCGTGTCGCAGCTTGCGGGTGAAGCCGCTTCTGCAAAGGCCGGGATTGGGGATGGGGGATTGGGGATTCGTGGTGGCGTCGATGTCGCGATTCCCATGGGGGCCTGGCATCGCGACCGCCTCATTTTCCTGTCGCGGCTGAAGCCGCTCCTACAAAAGAACCGTGCGCGCCGCCCCTGTAGGAGCGGCTTCAGCCGCGACAGAAAAACGAATGGCCAGCAACGCCAACCCACACGCAAAAACGCCGCAGCCAACGCTCTTACGAATCCCCAATCCCCACTCCCCAATCCCAGCCCCTCACCGCTTCACATCGAACCGCGACGTCCCCACGCAAGCCTGCACATCGGCTTCGCCCAGCGGATGGAAATCGCCCGGCACCGAGTGCTTCAGGCAGCCGGCGGCCAGGCCGAAGCGGATCGTGGCGGTGTCGTCCCAGCCCTGGCTCAGGCCGTGCAGCACGCCCGCGGCGAACGCATCGCCGCCGCCGATGCGGTCGACGATGCCGGTCAGCTCCTCGCTCGGCGCCTGCGCCACGCGGCCGTCGCGGCGCAGCAGCATCGCGCCCAGGCTGTGGTGGTCCACGCTGTGCGCCACGCGCTGGGTGCAGGCCATCGCCTGCAGCTGCGGGAACGCAGCGAAGGCGTCGCGCGCGCCCGCTTCCACCCGCGCCTGCGCGCTGTCCTGCGGATACTGGTGGCCGAGCACCACGCCCAGGTCGCGGTAGTCGGCGAACAGCACGTCGGCCTGCGCCAGCAGTTGGCGCAGGATGCCCGGCGCGTCGCCGTTCCAGGCCTCCCACAGCTTGGGCCGGTAGTTGCCGTCGAACGACACGCGCACGCCGAGCGCGCGCGCGCTGCGCGCCGCCGCCAGCGCCGCGGCCGCGCCGCGTTCGCCCAGCGCCGGGGTCACCCCGGACAGGTGCAGCCAGTCCGCACCCTGCAGCAGCGCCGGCCAATCGTAGGCGTCCGCTTCTGCCTGCGCGAAGGCCGAGCCGGCGCGGTCGTAGGTGACCTCGCTGGGGCGGTGCCCGGCGCCGGTGGTCAGGAAATACAGGCCCATGCGCCCGGGCACGAAGCGCACGCCGCGGGTATCCACGCCGTGCCGGCGCAATTCGCCGGCGGCCGCTTCGCCCAACGGGTTGTCCGGCAGCACGCTGACCATCGCCACGTCGTGGCCGAAATGCGCCAGCGACACGCCGACGTTGGCCTCGGCGCCGCCGACATGCACGTCCAGTCGCGGCGATTGCAGCAGGCGTTCGTGGCCAGGGGCGCCGAGGCGCAGCAACAGTTCGCCGAAGCAGACGATGCGGGAGGCGGTCATGGCAGGGAAGATCCTGATCGGTCGAAGAGGGGGCCCAGCATGCCGGGAACGGCGGCCCCGGCCAAGTCCATTGGCTATCGGTGTCATTTTTTGCGGCGACCTATGCCGAGCGGTCGCAGCGGCCGCGCCAAGCCAGGCAAGGCTTTGTGCCGAAAGCCTGCAAATTCGCCGGATTTTCTGTTGCGCTGCAAGATGCCGCAATGTTTCGCAACTGTTAACGTCGGTTTTGACCAGCGGTGTCATCCGCGGCAACAGCCCGAAATATCACGCAGTTCATGTAACCCTTGGGAGGGGAGGACATGCAATCTCGTACCGAACGCCGGAAGACACCGGTTACCTTGCTCGCATTCTCGATCGGTCTGGCTCTGCAGGCCGGCGTGGTTCAGGCGCAGGACGTTCCCGCGCAGGATCCTGCGCCCGCCACCGGCTCCACCGAGCCGGCCACCCAGCTCGACACGGTCACCGTCACCGGCTACCGCGCCAGCGTGGAGAAGGCGCTGGACCTCAAGCGTGGCGAGACCGGCATGGTCGACGCCATCGTGGCCGAGGACATCGCCGACTTCCCCGACCTCAACCTGGCCGAATCGCTGCAGCGCATCCCCGGCGTGGTCATCACCCGCGATGCCGGCGAAGGCCGCAGCATCTCGGTGCGCGGCCTGGGCCCGGACTTCACCCGCGTGCGGGTCAACGGCATGGAAGCGCTGACCACGGTCGGCGGCTCCGACCAGTCCGGCGGCTCCAACCGCAGTCGCGGCTTCGACTTCAACGTGTTCGCCTCGGACCTGTTCACCCAGCTGGTGGTGCGCAAGACCGCCTCGGCCGACGTCGAGGAAGGCTCGCTCGGCGCCACCGTGGACCTGAAGACCGCGCGCCCGTTCGACTACGACGGCTTCACCCTGGCCCTCAACGGCCAGGCCGGCTACAACGACATGTCCGACAAGGCCGACCCGCGCGTGGCCGGGCTGATCGCCAACACCTGGGCCGACGGCACCTTCGGCGCATTGCTGTCGGTGGCGTACTCGGAGCGGCAGATCCTGGAAGAAGGCAGCAACAGCGGGCGCTGGGCCAACGGCCCGAGCAACGGCAACTTCAGCGCCGCCTCGCCGTTCGCCGCCGCGCGCAGCGCCGACGTGTTCCACCCGCGTTTCCCGCGCTACACGCTGATGGAGCACGAGCAGAAGCGCACCGGCGTGACCGGCTCGCTGCAGTGGAAGCCGAGCAAGAACACCGAGTTCTCGCTGGACGGCCTGTACTCCAAGATCGACGCCAAGCGCACCGAGAAGTACATCGAGGCGATCTCCTTCAGCCGTGGCGCCTCGCAGGGCGGCAAGCCGCAGACCATCGTCAAGAACGGCTACATCGATCCGAACACCGGCGCCTTGCTGTACGGCGAGTTCGACGACGTCGACATCCGCTCCGAGCAGCGCTACGACGAGTGGAATACCGTGTTCAAGCAGCTCACCCTCAACGGCGAGCACAAGTTCAGCGATTCGTTCAAGATCGACGGCCAGATCGGTACCTCCAGCTCCAAGCACGAGAACCCGATCCAGACCACGATCATCATGGACAAGCTCAACGTCGATGGTTATTCGTACGACTACCGCGGCAACAGCCGTTCGCCGGTCTTCAACTACGGTGTCGATCCCACCGACGGCAGCGGCTGGACCCTGGCGGAAATCCGCCTGCGTCCGCAGTACGTAGAAAACACCTTCGACACCGGCAGCCTGAACTTCGAGTGGACCCTGGGCCCGGGCTTCAGCCTGCGCGGCGGCGTGCTGGCCAAGGACTACACGTTCAAGACCAAGGAACTGCGTCGCGCCTCGGAAGTGTCGGTCCCCACCTTCGCCGGCGGCACCCGCATCGTGCCGGTCAACATGACCGAGCTGGCCAATCTCGGCGGCGTCAGCGGCAGCCCGGGCAGCTGGGTGGTGCCGGACCTCGATGCGGTGGCCAATGCGCTGGACATCTACAGCGGCACCGGCACCTTCGCCCTGGCCGAGCGTGCGGTGAACACGCGCAGCGTCGAAGAGAAGGACCGCGGCGCCTGGTTGATGGGCCAGTTCGGCTTCGACATCGGCTCGGTGCCGGTCAACGGCAACCTCGGCGTGCGTTACGTCAAGACCAAGCAGGAATCCACCGGCTATGCCACGGTCGGTACCGGAGTGGTGCAGACCACGGTCAACCGCGAGTACAACGACACGCTGCCGTCGCTGAACCTGGTCGCCGAACTCTCGCCGGACTTCCTGGTGCGCTTCGGCGCGGCCAAGGTGATGTCGCGTCCGGGTCTGGGCAGCCTGACCCCGGGCGTCACCGTCAATGTGTCCGGCGGCGCGCGCACCGTCAGCGGCGGCAATCCGGATCTGGAACCGATCCGCGCCAAGACCGCCGACCTGGGCTTCGAGTGGTACTTCCAGGACGGCGCGATGCTGGGCGCGGCGGTGTTCTACAAGGACATCGAGAGCTTCGTGCAGACCACCCGCGTGACCCAGCCGTATTCGGCCAGCGGCCTGCCGGCCAGCCTGCTCGACGGCACCGGTGCCAGCGTCAACGACGACTTCGTGTTCAGCGTGCCGCTCAACACCCCCGGCGGCGACCTGAAGGGCGTCGAGTTGAATTACACGCAGCCCTTCGCGTTCCTGCCGGGCAAGTGGAGCAACCTCGGCGTGCAGTTGAACTACACCTACGTCGATTCGAAGATCCAGTACCTGACCTCGACCGGTGCGGCCTCGCTGGAAACCGACCTGACCGGCCTGTCGAAGAACTCGTACAACGGCACCCTGTTCTACCAGGGCGAGCAGCTCAGCGCGCGGGTGTCCTACACCCACCGCGACGAGTACCTGACCCAGGTGCCGGCCACCGAAACCGGCTTCGACGTGCACGGCATGACCGCGGTCAACACGGTGGACGCCTCGATCAGCTGGAAGATCGACGATCACCTGGAGCTGAGCCTGGAAGGCATCAACCTGACCAACGAACCGTCCGACGAATGGGTCGGCTCCACCTCGCAGCTGCCGTTGCAGTACAGCGAGACCGGCCGCCAGTACCTGCTCGGCCTGCGCTACAAGTTCTGAAGTCTGCGCCCGCCGGTGTCGCGCCTCGTGCGCGGCACCGGCAGCGCGCCGCTGCCTGCATACTCGCCGGATCGGGGGTAGGGAGGATCGCCATGCGGTGGCACGCGCGCACGGCGATCGCAAAGGAGCGATATGGAAGACGAAATCCGCCGCAGCGCCGAGCGCGCTGCCGCTACGATGTTCCCCTGTAGGAGCGGCTTCAGCCGCGACAGGCACCCACCATCGCGCGACCCCGCCCCGCACGCGCGCTGCTCCGCACGGACAGGCCAAACACCCCCCACCACCGGCAACCGCCTCTTGGCCCACTGCCTGGCCATGCTGTCCTGCCTGGCACTCCCGGCCTTCGCCGCCCCCGCACCCACCACCACCGCCCCCGACCTCCTGTTCCGCGTTTCCGCCGACAAAGGCTTCGACGCCGACATCGCCCAAGGCGACGCCAAACCCAACTTCCGCGACAAGGTCGCCCTGGTCCCCACCGGCGTGAAGGGCAACGCCATCGAATGGGCCGACGACGGCGTCCTCGCCTGGAACGCGCCCGGCAACCTCTACACCCAACGCGGCACGCTCTCCTTCTTCTGGCGCTCGCGCTATCCGGTCGGCGAAGCGCCGTTCGTGATCTTCCGCGTCGGCTACGCCGACCACAGCAGCTGGGACATGGCCTGGCTGCGCATCGACTGGAACGGCCACGGCTTCGACGCCTTCGTCACCGACGCCAACCTGGCGCGCACCCGCGTGTCGTTCACCCTCGACAAGAATCCCGCCGCCAGCGTCTGGACCCACCTCGCCTTCGCCTGGGACGAAACCCGCGGCGTACGCCTGTACGTGGACGGCAAGGAAGCCGCGCGCGCCGACTGCGCGCAGGCCTGCGCCAACGGCGGCTCGCTCGACTTCGATGCCGCACTCGACCAGCTCGGCCTGGCCGGGCGGGTGATGGCGCCGCACCAGGTGCAGAGCCGCTACAACTTCCTGCGCGGCAGCGATTTCGACGAGATCCGCGTCTACGACCGCATGCTCGACGCCGCCGGCGCCGCCGCCCTGGCGCGCCAGCAGGAACCGCGCACTGCCGAACCGCCGCGCGCCGACGCGGCACGCAACGCCTGGCTGCATCGCTTCGGCTGGGACCACGGCCACGCCCCACCCGCGCTGGACGCACCGTCCACCCGCATCCGCAAGGTCGAATTCGCCGACGCCAAGGACCTCAAGCAGTGGATGTGGAAGGCCACCGACGGCATCGCCGAGACCACCTGGCCCGGCGTCTACAACCGCTCGCGCCTGCCCGGCCGCGACGACTACTTCCAGCTGCCCGACTGGAACGTCTACGTCGAAGGCGGCAAGGCGCTGGACCTCACGCTACCGGACGAACCGTTCAACCGCATCGAACTGCGCGGCGCCGCCTACGGCCAGGCCAGCTACGCCGCCGCCGGCGCCACGCCCGCGCCGCTGTTCCAGCGCAGCCAAGGCACCGTGCGCAGCGTCGACCAGTTCGAGCGTCGCCGCGGCGGCCACCTGCGCTTCGCCAACACCGCGCAGGAAACCCCGATCCAGGAAATCTGGGCCTACGACGTCAGCGCCGGCGCGCCGCCGTCCGACCCCAGCGCCACGCTCAGCTACACCGTGCGCAGCGACATCGCGCCCGACTACGCCAACCTCGCCACGCTGCGCAGCTACATCGCCGGCCGCTATCCGCAGGCCGAACGCAGCACCGTGGTCGCGCTGCCGAGCAAGGCGCCGGCGCGCAAGCGCGGCGACGAAAAATCCGCCGCGCCGTCGCTGCCGATCGTGCACGTCCTGATTCCCTCCAGCCTCGGCGACGCCCCGCCGGACCAGCCGCTGATGCGCAGCTGGTCCTACGGCTGGGAGAACATGCACGACGGCCTGGACGGCATCGCCATCGACCTGCCGGCGCTGAACCTGCCGGCTACCCACGACGGCCTGATCCCGCTCAACATCCGGGTGAAGGATCCGATCTGGCCGGCGCGCGACATGCTCGACGTGTCGGTGTCGGTCAAGCCCGGCCAGGCGCGCACGCTGTGGCTGGACCTGCGCGACCGCATCCTCACCAACGACAGCCTGATGCTCAGCATCGCCTCCGCCGCGCCCGGCTTCGACGCGCGCGCGCTGGACGGCGCGCAGATCCGCCTGCTGTTCAAGCCGCGCGCCCAGGCCAAGGCCGAACACATCGCCGACCGCTTCAACCAGGTCAAGGACAACTGGGGTTTCCTGGTCGAGGAACACACCACCTCCAAGCGCCAGTTGCTGTACGCGCGCCTGGATGCGGACATCAACGACCTGCTGCGCGTGGACCCGGACAACGCCCTCGGCCGCGAATACTGGAACGACATCAGCTACGGCAACCAGGGCGCGCTGCCGGTGGACCTGCCCACCCCGCCCAAGGGCGTGCCGGCCTGGGCGTTCTGGCAACTGGAAGACCTCAAGGCCACGCGCCGCTACATCAACTGGTGGATCGACCAGCGCCAGGTAGCCTACGGCGATTTCGGCGGCGGCATCTCCGACGATTCCGACCTCACCCAGCAATGGCCCGGCGTCGCCCTGATGGGCGTGGACCCGGACAAGCTCAACGCCTCACTCACCGCGCTGTCCGACGCCAACTACCGCAACGGCATGTTCACCGACGGCCTCTCCACCATCGAGACCGACGAACTGCATTCCTACGAAGAAGGCATCAACATCAACAGCGCCATGCTCTACCTCAACTGGGGCGACCCGCTGACGGTGGAACGGCTGATGCGCACGGTGAAGGCCTTCGACCGCATCATCCAGGTCAACCCGCAGGGCCACCTGCTGTTCGCCAGCAACTGGTTCGGCGGGCGCAAGGTCTACCGCGAACCGAACTGGCAGTGGCAGAAACCCTACTCGTTCCCGGTGCTGCACCCGGCCATGCTGCTCGGCGGCTACAACGCCGACCCCAACAGCCGCCGCATCGTCACCGGCCTGGCCGACGGCTACCTCGCCCACGCCTACACCAATGCCAAGGGCCAATGGGCGCTGCCCAACGAGATCAACTGGAAGACGGGCAAGACCCGCGGCGGCGAACTGTTCGAAGGCAGCGGCGGCGCCGACACCCTGCACACCTTCTGGGCCGCCTGGCGCTGGACCGGCGAGGCGCGCTACCTCAAGCCCATCGACTACCGCGTCGCCAACGCCGGCCCCAACGGCCTGTCGCTGCTCAACGAAAACGTCCTCGACCTGCTCGGCAAGCGCGACAGCTGGGGCGACGACCTGGCCAAGGCCGCCGCCAAACCGGATGCCGTCCCCGACTTCGCCCACCACGCCGCCTGGGAAGCCAGCGGCGACACCGCCTGGCTGGAAGCCCTGTACCGCGCCGAGACCCGCGACAAGTTGCAGAGCTTCTACATGAACACCGAAGGCCACTGGTGGAGCGACCGCGTCGAATCGCCCACCGTGAACCTGCAGCGCGCCCGCCTGGGCGGCGTGGCGCTCAAGCGCAACCAGACCTACCCGGGCCACACCGTCAGCTGGCGCTTCGCCGACCCCGAAGGTGCGGTGCAGGTCGCCCTGCTGCTGCCCAAGCCGCGGCAGGATCGTTTTACTGTCATCGGCTATAACAGCGGCGGCAAGCTGCAGCGGGCGCAGATGACGGGGTGGAACGTGGCGGCCGGGCAGTGGCGCATGCGTTCGGGCGTCGATCGCGATGGCGGTGGGCGCATCGATGGCAAGGCTGCGACGCGCGAGTTCGCGTTCGAGAAGAGCGGGGCGGTGGACGTGGAATTCCCCGCCGGCAAGACGGTGGTGATGGAGTTTGAACTCATCGCGCCTGCCGCGGTGCCGGTCGAGCAGCGCCCGGACCTGGGAATCGGGCGTGGCGATGTGCGGGTGAGTGCGGAGGCCATCGAGGTCACCGTGCACAGCCTTGGCCATGCGGATGCGCCGGCGGGATACGTGGTGCTGGAAGACGCGCGTGGCCGGGAAGTGGCGCGGGCGGCGTTTGCTGCGTTGGAGGCGCCGCGGGATTTGGAGCCTAGGACTGCGAACGTTCGGCTGGCGGTGCCGGCGGGCGCCAGTACCAAGGGTGGCCGGTTGCGGGTAGTCAGCGAGAGCGAGGTGGACGAGGTGACGCAGCGCAATAACGCGATGGAGTTGCCCTGATCCAGCAGGGTAAGCCAGCAGCACCACCTTCGATAGCGGGAGACGTCGTCGCAAGGAAGCGACTTCGGGACAGAATTTACATTTGTCTCCACGCGCCGCATCGCGTCGTGCTACAACGAATCGTCTATCTGGGAGGGGGACTCCCATCGGGCTTTATTGAACGGTTGCGCGTGCTTGCGCTGTGCGGCGCTCGCCTCAGTATGCGTCAGGAAAGCTAGAACTCGACATTTCTCAGGGGGAATCGATGTTCACCAGAGTTTCGATCATCACGGCGCTGGCTGGATTCGCCATGTGCCTGGCCGCCGCATCTGCGGACGCCCGAGTCCGCGCGTCCGGCGCACATCACACCTCCAGTCATGGCGGTCACTACTCGTCGGGCCACGGCTCTTCGCATAAGGGCGGTAGCTACCGTAGTCCAAGCACCAACAATCAATACCGTCGGCACAAGCCTTAGTTTTTAAGCTAAGAGATTAATGGCAAGGAGACCAGTTCAGTGGAATTGTCGAGGTCGGACTGAATTTTCTCCGTGTCCGTCAATCTGAAGGTGTACTCTGACCCAGGCTATCCAGCAATGCCAAAGAAAACAAATAGGCAATAGTTTCAACCGTTAATCAAAAGCTTGGCCGCTCTCGGCTAGTCAAAGTCCGGGTGATTATTTTCTAAGCCGGTAATTATATCTGGAGAGGAATGTCATGTCTAATGACGAGAAAATGCAAGAAGTAGTAGAGGTGCTGCATGGCATAAATATCACGGATGATGCCATCGAACTTTTCGTCACGTCTACTGGATATACAAAAAAAGAAGATTTCCAAATTGACGTCAACACTGGTTTCACCGGCCAATCACCTGTTGCGATAACTGTGTTGCGAATTAGGCCGGATTTTGGAAAGATGAGGCGTAACGTGGTGAGAATTTGTTTCACAAAGGCGGAGTTGGGAATTGAAGGGTGGTTCGAAGTTGCGCTCGTCAACAAGATCGGTAACAGCTTTCTGAATGTATAAATTGGCATTCTAGGAAGTGCCCTCGGCGCAAATGGGGTCAGAATGCACTACTCTCGTACGTGGCAGCTTCGAAGTTTTACTCTGACCCAAATTTTTGCATATTCATTCAAGCTGAACCCGCGTTGTGGGTCGGATTAATCAGGCGTTAGCCGCTAGTGAGATTCCATGGCTGAAGCACTCTCAATATACTGCCCTCATTGTCATAAGCACACGGCCCTTACGCCGGCGCCCGTCAAATACAAGCACGACTACGATGAGTACACCACTCGCGCTTTCTGGCAGAAGAGCAACGGAAAAGTGTGGTGGATCGGCGTCTGTAATGCCTGCGAAGAGCCAGTTCTGGTACTGAACAAAGGCGATAGAATATATCCGAGGCCATTGCCAAAGCCAACTGAGCAAGACATCCCAGATTTGATTCGTGCGGATCTCGACGAGGCAAAGATCTGCTTCAGCGCCGGCGCTTATCGCGCTTCTGCTGTTATGGCGCGTCGCGCAATGCAGGTTGCTTCGATCGATAAGGGAGCAAAGGGCGAAAAGCTAGTTTCGCAAGTAGCCGATCTTCAGCAGAGCGGAAAGATCACAACCGACCTGAAAGAGTGGGCAGATGCGGTGCGATGGGTCGGAAACGACGCGGCGCATCCCAATGGAGTACAAGTCGCTCAAGATGATGCAGCGGACGTATTGCATCTGGCAGAGCAGTTCCTACACGTACTTTACGTTGCGCCTGCTCTAGCAGCGGGAATCAAGAAACGCTTGGGTAAAACGTGATCACGGCAAGGAGCTATAGATTTTTTGGCCCGGTTGACGAAGTTCAATGACTCAGCGAGTATCACATTATTCCGCGTTTAGGCAGTTCAATAGTAGTTGAGCCAATGGATCGACAATGAAGATATCTGAGAGAGAATATCTAGCGTCTTTTCCGCTTGATAAGCGTTCCGAGACATTCAAGTACGCCATTGACACCCGAAAGTTCGAAATTGAGCTTTATTGGAAGCGCGCGACCTATTTTTGGACATTCATCGCTGCGACATTGGCGGGATACTCTGCCATCCAACTATCGTCATCAGTTTCGGACAAGACGGATCTTTCGGTAATGCTTTCTTGCCTGGGTCTTCTCTTTTCGTTTGGCTGGCACTGCGTTAATCGAGGCAGCAAGCAGTGGCAAGAGAACTGGGAAAACCACGTAGACATGCTTGAGTCTGAGGTCGTCGGCCCTCTATTCAAGACCGTGCTACGCCGCCGTAAACCCATCGGCATAGCAGAGCAGGCACTGGAGATCGCCACCGGCCCTTGGGCGGTTTCTGTGTCCGGCATCAATCAAATAATCAGCATCTTCGTTGTTTTTATGTGGACAGTCCTGCTGCTCGAGTCTCTCCGCCCATTCAGCCTCCATGCGCCGCTTGACCTTGAGCACCTAGTTCTTGTTTCGGGGACACTTCTTTGTTGCATCGGATTTGTAACGGCGGGCCGCACTTACAAAGGCACGCACGGTCATACAGCTGATCTCAGAAAGTCGCATATTGAGCCATTGGTCTAACAATTCATTCAAGCCGACGCCGCTTCGCGGCGCGGCTTAATTCAGGTATTAGATGTGCGGAGGCAGTGCATTGCGACCCAATGATCTAGACAATCAGGAACTTGAACGCAGAGCCACTTTGGTTGCACGTGAATGGGGCGGAGTTGTTCCGTACTTTCGGGAAATCTATGGCCGCGCCCTTTACCACAGCGCTAGCCGAGCATTGCATGCCTTTGAGCGGTTTGACGTCGCGTGTAAGGCGAAGGACGACGCTGAGGCCGTGAGTTCTGTGCATGAGGCTCTCGGGCATTGTGGAAACCTATCTCGCTACTTTTGGCCGTCTAAGCAAAACAGCAAGAGGAATTCCCCTTTTGCCACCTTGGCTGAAGCGCGAGGCTCCAAGTTGCGTGAAGCATTTGGTGTGACGGATGAGTCGCCTCTCAAAGATAGGGCATTGAGAGATTCACTAGAGCACTTTGACGAGCGCTTGGATCGTTACTTCCTCGGGCTGGATTCGGGAACGATATTTCCCGACCCAATAATCGGCGCATACCAAGTGGCAAAGATCCAATACGGCCATATTTTCAAGCTTGTTGATCCAAAAAACGAGATTTTTGTAGTGCTTGGCTTTGAGTTTAATTATGGATCCCTCAGGCCAGAAATCCAACGAATTGCTGACGGGATTTAGCCGCGCATCTAAAATTCATTCAAGCCGAGCCCGCTTCGCGGGTCGGCTTGATTAGTTAGCCACAAGAGCTATGCATGGGGGCCGTGTGGAATACATAGCAAAATCACCGCGTCTACGGCTATCAGTAACACTAATTCTGACCGTAGTTATTGGTGTCTTATCAAGCATCATGGCAAGCCAGATAATGCCTAAAGGTATATTGACGTGGTCGCTATTAACCCAAGTCTCTTCTTTCTGGTTGCTGGCATTAAGTTCCGGAATCTGGATTTTCATCCATGTAAGATTTTTAAATTACGATGAGAATGTTATGAAATATGCAGATGATTTGCACTGCATTGCCCTTATGCGAAAAGCAAAGCTTGAAGGGCTTGCTGCGTTGATACAGAAAAATCCAGAACAGGCATCTTTGGTAGATTCCAAGATGTTTCTAAAGAATTTGGGGGTAAAATGAGCATACTTCTCTCTAAGCCCGCGCAAGAAACATTACAGAGAACTGAAGTCCGCGAACAGCTCCCGCTACAACAGCTACTGTCGAGGCTTGAGTCTCTAAACGCAACAAATCTTGAGAGCAACTCATCAATTCGGCGAGTAACAGGCGCAACCGAAGAAATCTATGTAATGCGTATAAGCAGCAATTTCCGGGCCTTCATCACAAAGAAAGACAAAGACATTGTTCTGCTTAGTATCGAGAAAGGTTGAGGTAACGGGGCCAGGTTTACTTTTACTTCTGTGCTAGTGCTTTTCCACTACTTGACATCCACGGTAGCTAGTAGCAATCTGCATCCCAAGGAGCGTAGAAACTCCTCTAGTAGCGGTACCCACCTCCGACAAACCGGTGGGTTTTTTGTGCCTGATCCTCAGGTGCAAGACGACGCGTAGCCTGCGTCGGGAGGGCGGCTAATACAACACCCTTCGGGGAAATACGCCCGCCGTCTACTAGCGGTTTCTAACCTCCCGACATCCCGATGCCGATCGGCGGCGGGTTTCTGGCCGTCAAGGAGGGCTTCGCCATGCATCCACCGTCATCCCGTCCCGCCCCTACGCGCAAGCGTGCCACGCGCAAGGCAACCTGCTGCCCGAACTGGACCATCGTCGAGTCCGAGCTCATCCCCATGCTGACGCCCGAGCAGATCGCCGCGTCCGACGCCGCCGATCTCGCCCGCCAGCAACGCGCCCCGCGCCGCACGCGCCCACCGCAGCACTGCACCGTCGGCTGCGGCCATGCCGCCAACGGCAAGCGCATGCCCGCATTGCGCCTGGCCGGCCGCTGGATGGAGGAACTGGGCTTCGCCATCGGCAAGAAGCTGCACGTGCGCGTACGCGACGGCGAACTGGTGGTAAGCCTGGCCACCAAGGACTGAACCGACTGCCGTGCATCGGGCGCAATGGGTATGTGGTCAGTTAATGCTGACAGTCGGGGCCATGGCGAGGTGATCGATAAGCGCAGCCGGTCTTCTTGGGTGTGCAGAGGCTACCTGTGTCTCGCGATGTAGCTAAGCAAAGAAGGAGCGATTCTTCGCTCCTTCTTTGCTTGCAATGTAGTCAGCCCTTTGCACACCGCTGCAGGGACTCACCATCGGCGGCGCCGGCAAGGCAGGAGAGCGCCGTCAACGCTTCTTTTCGTTGCTCCAAGGTCAGCGATGTTTCGGCAATCGCATCGGGATGGGCAGAGAGCGACTTGGCACGCTCGATTACGCGGGCGTGCAGAGCATCGTCCTTCACCTCACCCAAGGTGCTTGCCAACAAGCGGGTTTGCGCCACGAAGTTCGCGTTGAGCGAATCCCGCTGCTGCTCTGCGTTCTTCGGCGATCCGTTGGCATTGGCGAGCATGGCCGATGCATCCAACCAGTGCCATGCGGCGGCAGACGCTTCGGTACGGGAAAGCGCATAACTACCGCCCACCACGCCGCCGACGATCGCACTTACGGCACTTGCTACCACGACTAAGGAAATTGTCGAGGCTTTCATAGGCTTCCTTATAGGATTTTGCAGAACCTCAGGGTCAAGTTCACTTAAGAAGTCAATCTGAGCAGACTTCCAAAGGATGGAGTCAGCGTGCACTTCTAGCTGCAAATGCGTTACGGCGCGGCGGCCTTGACGTCATACACGACCACGCGCTGCCACAGGTGCTCGCAATCGGCGACGAACTGCTTGTGAATGGGATGGACCTGATAGGCGTTCTGTCCGGCCACATCGTCGAAGAACAGGAGTTCCGAGGCGCTGTAGCTACCATCGACGACGCCGCGCTGCTCGGTCTCCGCCGGCACGCCGATGTGGATGCCGCGCACGGTGTCGATGCCGGCCAACGTTCGCAAACCGGCGAGCAGCTTGGCTAGATCCTCTTTGGAATCCGGATTCTTCAGCCAGAAGAACACGTGGTGCACGACCGGCGGGAACGATGCCTTGTTGGCGGACGTGGACGTGGCCGCGCGGGAGCCGGCGGCAACCACGCCGGCCGCCAACGCGGTGGCGGCAACGATGAGATCTCGGCGCGTGCGATCGGTCATGATCAGGCCCTTCAGTTCATAGTCTGCGGGCCTGCGAGTATAGGACGGTAATGTCGTCACCGATCGGCCTATGCTTCTCGGTTGGGGTTCACCTGGTCTATGTGCCGTAGTCGGGCGGCACCTAGCAGTCACGCCCGGCCCGCATGCGGGCCGCCGTGTACCTGTCCGGCCGCTGGCTGGAGGAGTTGGCTTCGCCATCGGCAAGAAGTTGCGCGTGCGCGACGGCGAGCTGGTAGTGAGCCTGGCCGCCGAGGACTGACTCGGCACTGGCTGCGCCACTGCTCTGCTCGCCGCGCCGGTGGCCGTGGCGTACGCTGAGAGCGCTTCGCAGTGCGGCTCGCCCAAGCGTTAGACTCCTCTCGATTAGCAAAGGCCTAACAGTTCGGTCAGGCACAAGCCGCTTCGTGCGTCGGATCAATCAGGGGTGAAGTGTCATGCCAAGTATCCGTCTTACTTCAATTAGGATCCTGACGGTCTTCGCTGCGGCGCTAGCCGCAAGTCCTGTTCAGTCGACGTCGCTTGACTGGCGAACGATCGACTTCAAGCAAGGGCATCCGCTTGTAGGGGAGAGCCTTGAGCAATCATTGGATAACTCGGCTAGAAGTCAAATCGAGAACTTACGCGTGAACGTTTCGATCTTGAAGGAGTATCCAGCTGTTCCTTACGACTTGATGGGCAGAGCAAACAAGATCGAGTGTAGCCCTGCAGATTGCATGGCGTTGTCTGGGCGTCGCGCTCAACTTGTATATGACTATCTTCTGGAGCAGGGAATTCCCGCTTGCCAGATCAAATCAGTCATAGCAGCCGGCATCAACAGCCCGGTCGCACTGCCTAGCGAGGATGCGTCACTTGACATGAGCGTAGATCTGTTGGTGACTCGCGGCGAATCGTGTTGAATGCGGTGGGACTTGAGGAAATGGCGTCAGAGCGCACTTCTCTGTACGCAACACCTTAAGGTTGGACTCGGACCCAGTTCTTACACCCCTGGCTGGCAAAGGCTAGGAACCTTCGAGTTCTTGGGTCGATTGACGGTAGTCAACGACTCGGCGAGGATCGCATGCCGTGTTTAAGCGGTCCAATAGCGGTTAGCGCCCATGCTCCGACATATCGTCTTTTTGCTGAGCTTGCTCACCGCGGCATCGAGTGCTGCGAACGCCCAGTGCCTGCCCGGTCAGCCGGCGGTGGTTGGGCTCACTGGGGTACTCGAGCGCGTCACCTTCCCAGGCCCGCCCAACTACGAGAGCGTCCAGGACGGCGACGAGGCCGAGACCTATTTCGTCCTGCGACTGCCGGCGCCGGTCTGTGTGCACGATTCCGAGCAAGGCGTCATCTCGGCCAGCCGCCTGCAACTGTTCTTGGAGCCTGGGCAATACGCTCTATTCCGGCCTCAGCTCGGCAAGCGCATCACCCTGCCGGGCGAACTGTGGCCGGCCGAAACCGGACACCACCACACGCCGCTCATGTTGACGCCGGTACGTGGGAAGACGGGCTAACGATCCGTCCAAACCGACGCTTGTTTGCTGGTAACGGATTCAGCTTCACAAAAAAGACAATCTGACTTCGGCTTCGGAAGAACTGAGCGTTGTCGTCGGCCGAACGCTGTAGATGCCTGTGCGCGACGGCGAACAAGTGGTGAGCCTGGCGGCTGCCGTACCGAAGACTGACTCGGTACGCTTCCCGCAATCGATTCGTCTGGATACTATCCAGAGCGATTTACGTCTTGTCAGCCGACACTGAGGATCCATGGGCACTAGACAAAGCTATGAAGCATCTTGCCTACGCCTGCAGCCGAGCTACTTGGAACCTGGCGATGTTCCGCCCGTTCCCGACCATCTCCCGCAATACGATGACGAGGAGCCATTGGGCGTCAACTTCTTTCGAACGGCGATAGACGGGGAAGACCTCAGCAATCTGACCTTGCCGCGCACATTCTTTGGCCGCTCCGAGATCAGTAAAGTCTCTTTTCAGAACACGGATTTTTCGGAGTCGAATCTCTCTTTGAACGAATTCACCCACGTGGATTTTTCATCTGCACTGCTTACGCAGAGTGACATGCGCGGATCCGTCTTTTCCAACACGTCGTTTGAATCTGCAGACCTGAGAGCATCAGATCTTCGCCGCTCCTCGTTTGAGAATTGCATCTTCACGGATGCGCTGATGGCTGGCACTGTCCTCACCATCGCGCAAGGCAACATTCTGCCGCTGTCGGATCGGCAGCGCGCAGAAATTGCCTGGGCAGACGCGGATGGGGACGAGCCGGGCGGTGGTTAAAAGTAAGCGGAGCTTCACTGCAGCCAGTCATCCCCCCGGACGAGCCGACATCGCCTCGATCCCATAGGCGCGCTTCGCTGTGTTCCTTTTGGTCGCTGCACGGGGACTGCCGCAACGGAGGCGCTGCGCTCGACCACCATGCCCAGGCCGATATGTCTTGCGACCGGTCATGAGGCAGCCCTGGGCATTTCGATGATTGACGGCCGTCGGGGCCTCGGCGAGGATCGTGCCATGCCGCGCTTGCACGGCCGATAGAGGGTCAGGCGCCTCACGGGGGACGCATTCATGGACGTACGCACCGTTTGGGAAATCATCTCCTACGCTTGGACCGAGATCGGGATCGACGAGACCGAATGCCAGGCGCTGGTGCAAAAGGGTGGTATCGGCATGGGTGATCTGGACGAGGTCGACCGGCTGTTCTACAGGGACATCTGCGCATCCTTTGCGGTGGACGCCTTTCTTGTCTTTCCATTGATGCTGTGGATGCTGATGCCAGACTGGGGCTACAGCGACAAGTACCTGCGAAACCGCATCGCCCGCTGGTATGGCCGCCCTTACTGGGTCCACTTCCTCAACCCCCTGCGGGTGCTGGGTTATCCCGTGGCGCTGTGCTTCGCCTGGAGCTACCGCGCGAAGCTTCGTCGCGCGGTGCACGTAACGACGGTGGCCTGACAGCGAGTGTAGGCGGCACGGCCGTGGTCGCTACTTGGCCGCAACCTCACCGCCGCGCCGCCGCCTCTCGCCGATACACTCCACCGAAGCTCACGTTCGCCCCGCCACACTGCAGGTTGTCCGCGACCACCAGCAGGTCGCCGAGCAGGTGCAGGCGGACCTTGCACTCGTCGTCGCTGACCTCGACCCGGTTGCCTTCCGGATAGCCGCGCGCGGTGACGGCGCCTATGTGCGGGCCGCCAGGCACCTGCTCCGGATCCGGGGCGGCGCTGGGCCAGTAGGCATCGCCGTTGACGGTGACGCTGCCGTCGCCATTGGCGGTCAACTGCAGCTCATTGTCGCCATCGTGCCAGCGGCCGTTCCAGGCCTGCGGCGTCGGCTGGGCCATGCTCGGCAACGGCTGCACGCTGGCCTGTGCGACCCAGCCGGCACTGCCGCCGACCTTGTTGGGATAGAACGCGCAGGCAAACCCGTCGCGCCGCTGCGCCAGCACCACCACATCGCCCTTGACCACGTAGGCGCGCTGCCGGCAGGCGGCCTCGCCCTTGCCCGGGCAACCGTCGCTGTCGTCGAGCAGGTATAACCGCGGTACCGCGACCTTGGCGAGCGCGAACCCGGCCGGGCTGTTGGTGAACAGGCCATTGCGGCAGGTGGCCGCATCGGCATCGTCCGGCGCGGCATGCGCCATCGCCGGTATCGCCAACAGGGCGAACAGCCAAGCTTTCTGCATCTCGATCACTCCAGGGGTGGGGGCAATAGTGTGGGCCAATGGCAGCGAGTTGGCGTCAAGCGACCCGAGGCGATCCGGCGTCATCCATTTGCGGCTTCACCGCTATTCGGGAAGCGCGAGGCGGACACGCAGGCGCCCGCGCACCACCTCGCGGTCGAATGCGTGGCTATCCGCGAACGAGCACCGATTGCAGCGCGCCCGCTCCCCAGCGCCTGCTTCGGCAAGGATGGGGACAACCTGATGTCAGCGGCGGCCCGGACGCGCTAAGACGTTCCAGCGGTACGCCGACCTCGGTGTCGTCAGGCAAGAGGCTCGCAAGCCTGTCGAAAGGTCTGAGCGCCTGCTCCCGTTCGGCAACCGAAGCCCCTACAATCCCGCCCATTCAGTCCGCACAGGCAGGAGGGAACATCATGGAAGAAGATCTCGGCGGTATCGACAAGGAACACGGCCATCCCCGCGCGCTCCAGATCATTCCGGATGAATTCTTCTGGGATTGCACGGACGAGCTTGCCCCGTTCGGATCCGACGAAGGAGACACCGCCCTTCACGAGTACCGCGAATGGCGCAAGCACCATCCAGGTGAACCGCTCGAGGACTGCATCGTCTGGACGATCGAGTCGGTTGGAGAGATGGAGGTGTCCGAGTATTCCGACGCGATCTTCAACGAGTCCACGGTGCGCGAGCAGATCGAAGATCCCGATTTCGACGATCAGCAGTACATCTTCACCACGGACGTCTCGGTGCTGGCGACGGCATTCGGCCAGCTCGCCGATGAGGGCGCGATCGATGCTTCGGCCAAGCCTTACGCGGCACGCGCGCTCAAGCGCCAAGCGGTGTGGGCAAGGCTTCAGCCCGATTGGGCGTACACGGACGAATACCTCCACAAGCTTTCGCGGCTGCAGGCAGCGCTGGATGTTGCCTGACGCTATGCCGACCTAGGCCGCTTGCGGCTCGGTCGATCTCACGCATCGCAGCGAACGAACAGCACATGACGACCGACGAGACCTGCCTTGCCGCCCGACAGACGATGGCGAGCATGCGCGACCGCATCGACGGGGATGCCGCGCTCAAGCTGACGCTGGAAGGGATGATCGCCGTCGAAGAAGCGCATTTCCCCGACCGGACGACGTACGAGGCAATGACGCATATCGAAGAGTGCGCAGCGTGCCAGCGGTGGAGCGCCAGCTGGCTGGACGCCCAGTTTCCCGAGCGTGTGACGCATCGCGAACGGTTGAGCAAGTACTGCTGCATCCACATGCTCGCCGCTGCGACGCATCCCGACGCCGAGGTCCGATTCGCGTTCGGACTGTTCAGGGGGGAGGATGCGTGCTGGTCGATCAACGAGCACTATGCGTTTGCGCGATTCTGTCCATGGTGCGGCCAGCAGCTGCCCAACCAAGCCTTCGAACCGGAGCCGATTGCATGAGCACCTCGCATCCCGTCCATGCCCTCAGCGTGATCTACGCCCGGAACATCGAGTGGGTCGCCGAGTTCTACAGGAAGACGCTTTCGCTCGACCTTGTGGAGCAGGACGACGCTTTCGTGGTGGTGGGGAATGCCCACTACGAAATCGCCGTGGTTCGCATGGCGGGCGACAGGGCGCCTGCTCCCGCACCTGGGCCGCTCCACGTGAGAGCGGGGACGCCAATCAAATGCTCGTTCCTGGTGGAGAGCCTGGAGCATGCCCGGTCCGCGGCCGAATCCTGCGGCGGTGCCTTCAAGCCGCTCGCCTCGGCGTGGCGCTGGCGCGATCAACTGCATTTGGATGGGCATGATCCGGAAGGCAATGTCGTGCAGGTTCGCGCCCGCGCGACCTGACACTTCGTCACGCCCGCGCCGGTTCGCGCTGCGGCCGTGGCGCTCTATGGCAACGCATTCGTTCCAAGCTGTCTTGAGATTCCGCCGACTCAGGCGTCATGTATCAATCAGGGGCAACGATGGCCGCACTACTCCTCCCTTTCATGGCATTGGCGGCGGTCGGGCTGCTGCTGAGCCTCTGCGTCCACGTCGCCTCCCTGCTCGGACTCCGGGTTCCAGGCGGTGCATTGGTCTGGTCGCTGCACATCGGCATCTTCGTGGTGTGGCTTCCCGCAGTGCTGATCGCCACCCGTATCACTCGGGGCAGGCCGCACCGCGACTACTGGAAGACGGTGCTGTCCGGATGCCCGCCATGGATGCGCTACACGGGATACGCGCTATTCGTCTATGCCGCCGCCAACTTCTTCTGGATCATGGCGACTAGCGAAGCGCAGGATCTCAAGAGGATCGGTGACGCTTCGGTCATCCGTGCATTCTCCGGGCATTGGTTGGTGTTCTATGGTGCCGCCTTCGCCATTCTCTACTCGGCGTACCGTACACCGCGCCTGCTCTCGCGACAGCGATGCGCCGATGGCCATGAGGTGGCGGGCAGCGACGCGTTCTGTTCCACCTGTGGTAAAAAGATCCAGCGGCCCGTAGTGGCCGAGTGACGCGAGGCGACAGCCTTGTCCGGCCGCGGGGGACAGCCGGTTCTGAGCGGTCCAGGGATGTCGGGATCACCTAGGGGGAATCGTATGCGGCGTGTAATGTTGGCTGTCGTTCTTTCGACAAGTCTCTCGGCTTGCCAATCCGCGTCGCCTCCGCGGGCGAACATCGCCCACGGCGACGGTTCTTCCCCGGAGCATGCAGTCGATCTATCCGCTGCGCACAGCGAAGGACAGGGAATACGAGCGGAAAGGGACTGGCTCAATCAGCACTACCCCGGTGCGCAGGTAAAATCGCAGTCGCTTCTGTCCGGACCACCGGTCATGGACCTGATTACGATCTCGCGGCCATCCGGCGAAGAGCGAGACGTCTATTTCGACATTTCGTCGTACTTCGGGAAGTGGTGATTTAGAAGTTCGTTCGATCCGCTAAAGAGATGTGCCATCGCTGCATGTTGTCGACGCTTCACCACAAGCCGCTCCCACTTTGCGGATCGGCCCGCATCAGGCGCAACGTCCATGCTGATCAATCGCGGTCGCGCAGTGACATATGGCCTTGTCGCCATTCTTGGCGTCGTGGCCCTGCAAGCATTCAATAGCTTTGCCTGCTACCAGCACGGGTTGCGGGAATTCCTTGCCGCGTTGGGGATGTTCCTGCTCGTTCCCTTGCTGCCGCCAATCATCGCGCTGGCGACGGCCAACCCGTTGCGCGCCGTCGGCGGCTGCCTGCTGTTCGCGCCCTGGCTGGGACTGGCGTACTACACCGATTGCGTACGCCCATACACCGGTGGTGGGGCGTCCATGATCTATGTCTCTGTCCTCTTCTGGGGGACGCCGAGCTCGATCCTCGGCGTGCTCGTGACCGGTCCCATCATGCGCATGCTCGGAGTTTCCGTGGCGGGCGCTCGCGCGAACGCGGGCTAGCCAGCTCGAGGCCTCGTATAGAGGAGGCCGTCGTCACGCGCGGTTTCGTATCCCCGGTAGGTCGCGTGCTCTCCGCGAACCCGGCTGCCCGCACGCGGATGGAAGCGGGCATTGGGGCCATCCAGCGGCATATCGCGCGGCGCTTGCGCATGATTGCCGTCAGGATCTTCGTCTAGAAACTGCAGCGATCGAAGGTGCGCACCCGCGACTCTTCGGCGACGACCAGGCGATCCCCGCGCTGGCCCAGCATGAAGACGGCGGCAACTTCCTTGTCGGGATCGCTCGCCGAGGCGGTGAGGATCTGCCAGGTCCACGGCGTCCGTGCGAGCAGGGTAACGAGGTTGGGCCAGATGTCCTCGCCCATGCCGGTCATTCGCTCGTTGCCGAACGTGAGGTAATGGCTAGGGTCGTCGGCTTTTTCGCACGAGCCACCTGCGATCACCCATTTGCCTTGGAGCTGTGCGGGGAAGTGGGACTTGGCCACGTTCTTCTCGTAGCGGCTGTCGGGCAGGCGCGTCAGTTTGCCGGGCGCCCAGGCATAGGCCCAGGTGTAGCGTCCCGGTGGCGGGCAGCGATCGCTGCCGTCGGGCGCGCGCTGGTGCCGCAGGCAGATCGGCGAGGTCTCGCGGACGACGAAGGTGACGTCGATGCGATTGCCCTTGGTCTGCAGTTCCATTACCTCTCCGGGAATCTGCTCGCCGGCGTCCGGGACGTACCCGGTCTTGCGTGCCCTGGCTTCCCATTCGTCGACGCGCCGGCCGATGGACGGGGTCTTGCCCGGAACGCGCTTGCGCAGGACGTCGATGCTGTTGGGGCAGTCGCTGCTGGATCCGATGCAGTACGACGAGTTGAGGTAGACGATCTCGTCGGTGCCGTCGCCATCGAGATCGACGGCGCGGACGAAACCCGCATAGTCCTCGGCGATGATGTCGTCGTTGACGGAGAAGTCTTGCCACAGGTCCACGATCTCGTGCGCCCGCAGCCATCCCAGCTTTCCTCCCTCCGCCTCCGCTTCCGCCGCGGGAGCCAGCGCCAGCAGCACGGTCATCATCCCGATCCGCATCCTTGCTCTCTCCTTCGCGTGTGGACACGGCACGGTACTACGCGGCCAGGCATGCGTCCAAGGAGGCAATGCGACCGGATATCGAATCCGGCGAGGTCCGCAGGCAACCGCTCGCCGCGGCCATGGATGTGCAAAGCGGGATCGCGCACGGCATGGCTGCAGTTCCTTGCGGCTGTGAGATCGCCAAGACCTGCAATGGCTGGTGCCGGTGAAACCCGGACGGGAACCGCGTGATGAGGCCTGGACAGCTGACGCGCCACGGCCATCAAGCTGGCGTATCCTCGCGCCGGTCTTCCCTGCGTGTGTGCTGCCGATGTCGATCCGGATGTTGCCGCTGTTGCTGTTGTGGTCGTCGCTGGCGGCCGCGCCGATCGCGCGGGCAGCGCAGCCGCACTGCCTGCCCTATGGCCCGATCAAGGTCACGCTGTCCGGCAAGTTGGAGCCGCACGCAAAAACAGCGCCGGCCAGTGAAGCTGTTGCAGCCGATGCCGACAGCGAGGTGCTGGTGCTGCCGAAGCCGGTGTGCGTGGCGGCGACGCCCGCCGGTCAGGCGCCACGCCACGACGCTGTGCGGCGCCTGCGCCTGGCGGTGACCAAGGACCAGGCAGCGCATCTGGAAGAAGAAGGCGCCGGGCAGATCGTGCGCGTCACCGGCATGCTGTCGGAAGTGGCGGGGAGTGATGACTCACCCAACCTGCTGTTGACGGCGATCGGGATCGATAGCGACTGACGCGGCGCGGCACGCACCGAGTTGCAGGCGCAGGCCGGCCTCCTGGCGAGGACCGCGCTTTCGTTGCATGCCGTCACGCGCATGCCGGCGATGCCACGGAGTTGCAACATGGATGACATATCGTGCCGCGCTACGCCATCGTCTGGCGCGCCGTCGCGGGCTGCTGCGCAAGCCGAACGGAATCGTCATCCAGCCCAAAGGAATCGCCATGTTGCTGCATCCCGATCTTTCCGCGTGCCGCTCGGCCACGCGTTCGTCGCGCCTGTCCGCTGCCCCGGTCCGTAACCGCCTGGCCCAGGCCTGCGCCGGCCTGCTGCTGGCGTCGATCGTCACCGCGGCCGCCGCCCAGGACATGGCGCCGTCGCTGGCCGGTAGCGAGCAGCAGGCCACGCGCGGCACCGCGACCGGCGATGCGGCGACCTCGCTGGACACCATCACCGTCACCGCCGAGCACCGCGAGCAGAACCTGCAGGAAGTGCCCGTGTCGGTGGGCGTGGTGCAGGGCGATGCGATGCGCAACTACACCGCCGGCGGCGACGACACGTTGCTGGCGCTGTCCGGCCGGGTGCCCAGCTTCTACGCCGAGACCACCACCGGCCGCATCTTCCCGCGCTTCTACATCCGCGGCCTGGGCAACATCGACTTCTATCTCGGCGCCTCGCAGCCGGTGTCGATCATCCAGGACGACGTGGTGCTGGAGCATGTGGTGCTGAAGTCCAATCCGGTCTACGACCTGGACCAGGTGGAAGTGCTGCGCGGTCCGCAGGGCTCGCTGTTCGGCCGCAACACCACCGCCGGCATCGTCAAGTTCGACAGCATCAAGCCCAGCGACGACTACAGCGGCCGGCTCAGCGCCAGCTACGGCAGCTACGGCACCACCTCGCTCGACGGCGGTTTCGGCGGCCCGATCAACGACGTGCTGTCGTTCCGCGTGTCGGCGTTGTACCAGCACCGCGACGATTGGGTGGACAACACCTACAGCGGCCCCAGCGCCGACGGCACGGTGACGCCGAAGAAGGACGCGATGGGCGGCTACGACGACCGCAACGCGCGCCTGCAGCTGCTGCTCAAGCCGAGCGAGGACTTCTCGCTGCTGGCTTCGGCGCATACCCGCGACTACGACGGCACCTCCACGCTGTTCCTGCGTAATGCCGTCACCAAGGGTTCCAATAAGGTGGACGTGCCGCGCGACCAAGTGGCCTACGACGAGGCGCACGACAATCCGCAGGCCTACAAGACCCACGGCGGTTCGCTCAAGGGGGTGTACGACTTCGGCGGCGTGTCGCTGACCTCGATCAGCGCCTACGAAACTACCTCCGGCTACAGCCGCGGCGACACCGACGGCGGCGCGGCGGCGAACTATCCGGTCAACGGCGTGGCCAATGGCTACGGCCAGTCGATGGGCCAGGTGCGCGACCTGGACCAGTACACGCAGGAGCTGCGCCTGGCCAGCGAAGGCGACGCGGCGCTGCAGTGGCAGGCCGGCGCGTTCTACTTCGACGGCAAGGACACCACCGATTTCTACCAGCGCGCGTACTTCCTGCAGACCGCGGCGCGCAACCCGAACAACTGGGTGCGCCTGCGCAACAGCAACACCTCGTGGGCCGGTTTCGGCCAGTTGACCTACAAGGCCACCGATGCGCTGACCCTGACCGCGGGCGTGCGCCAGACCCGCGACAGCAAGGAAACCAAGCTGCTCAAGACCGCCGATACCACCGCCGGCGTGGTCACCTACCGTGGCCGCCGCGACGTGCGCATGGCCGATACGCAGCCGAGCTGGGATTTCAGCGCGATGTACGCGATCGACGACAACGTCAGCGTGTACGCGAAGGTGGCGCGCGGCTTCCGCGGCCCGACCATCCAGGGCCGTTCGGCGGTGTTCAACTCCGACTTCACCACCGCCGATTCGGAGACGATCCTGTCCTGGGAAGCGGGCATCAAGAGCAGCCTGTTCGACAACCGCCTGCGCCTGAACGTCACCGGCTTCACCTACACGGTCGACGACATCCAGCTCAACGGCAACGACTCCAACGGCAACGGCGTGCTGTTCAACGCCGACAAGGCCAAGGCCTACGGCATGGAAGCCGATCTGGACTGGCGCCCGATCCCGAACCTGTCGCTGAGCGCCGGCCTGAGCCTGCTGCACAGCGAGATCCAGGACAAGCGGGTGTACGCGCAGGTGTGCGCGCTGAACGGCGTGGTGGTGTGCACGGTGAACGATCCGACGATCAAGGTCGGCGCCAACACCTTCGCCCAGATCGACGGCAATCCGCTGCCGAACGCGCCCACCTACAACGTCAACCTGGCCGCGCGCTACGACATCCCGGTCGCCGACGGCGGCGCGTTCTTCGTCGCCACCGACTGGAACAAGCAGGGCAAGACCAGCTTCGTGCTGTACGACTCGACCGAGTTCAATTCCAAGGGCAGCTTCGAAGGCGGCCTGAAGCTGGGCTACAGCGGCGACTACGGCGCGTGGGAAGTGGCGGCGTTCGCGCGCAACATCACCAACGAGAAGAACCTCAAGGGCGTGATCGAGAACTACATGGCGGCGGTGTACAACGAGCCGCGCATCGTGGGCCTGTCGGTCGACGTCCATTGGCATTGATGCGCAAAAGGCCGGTAGTCCTGTAGCGGCTCCGGCTGGCCTCGGGTGGCCAGCGCCGCGATGGCGCAGCCTGTCGGTTGACGGGCTGCACCGTCGCGCCCGCCTGTGTAGGAGCGGCTTCAGGGCACCTCTAAAAACCTGCCTGCTTTGGCATCATATGGTCTGAGAAGACAGCCGAGGCCTTGCGATGATCA
>NZ_JAFIWB010000038.1 GCF_017163705.1 Xanthomonas bonasiae | reverse complement strand
GGGACTGAAGTCCCTCCTACAGTGCACCCAGCCGGCGCGCCGCGGAGTTCCTGTAGGAGCGGCTTCAGCCGCGACGAGCGGAGCGGTGGACCGATCGGTGTTGGAAAGTGTCGGGGCTGAAGCCCCTCCTACAGTGCACCCAGCCGGTGCGCCGCGGAGTTCCTGTAGGAGCGGCTTCAGCCGCGACGAGCGGAGCGGTGGACCGATCGGTGTTGGAGAATGTCGGGGCTAAAGCCCCTCCTATAGTGCACCCAGCCGGCGCGCCGCGGAGTTCCTGTAGGAGCGGCTTCAGCCGCGACGAGCGAAGCGGTGGACCGATCGGTGTCGGAGAGTGTCGGGACTGAAGTCCCTCCTACAGTGCACCCAGCCGGCGCGCCGCGGAGTTCCTGTAGGAGCGGCTTCAGCCGCGACGAACGAAGTGGGGACCGATCGGTGTTGGAGAGTGTCGGGGCTGAAGCCCCTCCTACAGTGCATCCAGCCGGCGTGCCGCAAGTCCCTGTAGGAGCGGCTTCAGCCGCGACAAACAACGTGGTGAACCCGATTGGTCAGGCAGCGCGGGGCAGATGGCCCAAGGCCACTCGAAGTCTCACATCAGCGCAACAGCCCACGTGCCGCGAGTCCCTGTGGGAGCGACTTCAGTCGCGACGAACGAAGCGGTGACCTGTCGGTGTCGGGTAGCGTGGGATTGAGGACCCGAGACCCCGAGTCACTTTCAACGACCGACTTGCATCAGCCTTGGCGTCGCGATGCCTATGTCATGACGCTCACGCAAACGCCCCGGCAAGCCGGGGCGGTTTTTTACATAGGCCGCGCAGTGCAGCAACTGCAACCGCCGACCTGGCCCGGATCATCCGGGCAGGTCCGATCGATCAGCAGCCTGCCCAATGCACCGGGCAGGCCCTCGACCTCATGCCGCCAGATCGAAACGGTCCAGCTGCATCACCTTGCTCCAGGCCGCGACGAAGTCCCGCACGAACTTCTCCTGCGCATCGGCGCTGGCGTACACCTCGGCCAGCGCACGCAGGATCGAGTTGGAACCGAACACCAGGTCCACGCGCGTGCCGGTCCACGTCTGCTCGCCGGTGGCGCGGTCGCGGCCTGCGTACAGTTCCTTGGTGTCCGAAGTCGCCTTCCACTCGATTCCCATGTCCAGCAGGTTGGCGAAGAAGTCGTTGCTCAGCGTGTCGGTGCGCTTGGTGAACACGCCGTGCGTCGACTGCCCGACATTGGCGCCGAGCACGCGCAGGCCGCCGACCAGCACGGTCATCTCCGGCGCGGTCAAGGTCAGCAGTTGCGCCTTGTCGATCAGCAGCGCTTCGGCGGAGACCGCGTAGCGGCGCTTGCTGTAGTTGCGGAAGCCGTCGGCCGCCGGTTCGAGCACGGCGAACGATTCGACGTCGGTCTGCGCCTGCGTGGCATCCATGCGCCCCGGTACGAACGGCACGGTCAGGGTCTGCCCCGCGTTCTTCGCGGCCTGCTCGACCGCGGCCGCGCCGCCAAGCACGATCAGGTCGGCCAGCGAGATCTTCTTGCCGCCGCTCTGCGCGCCGTTGAACTGCGCCTGGATGCGCTCCATCACGGACAGGACCTGCGCCAGCTGTTCCGGCTGGTTGACCTCCCAGTCCTTCTGCGGCGCCAGGCGGATGCGCGCGCCGTTGGCGCCGCCGCGCTTGTCCGAGCCGCGGAAGGTGGAGGCCGAGGCCCATGCAGTGGACACCAGTTGGGCGATGCTCAGGCCCGAACCGAGCAGCGTCTGCTTCAGGGCGGCGATGTCCTGCGCATCGACCAGCGCGTGGTCCAGCGCGGGAATCGGATCCTGCCAGACCAGTTCTTCGGCCGGCACCTCGGGACCCAGGTAGCGCGCACGCGGACCCATGTCGCGGTGGGTCAGCTTGAACCAGGCGCGGGCGAAGGCATCGGCGAACTGCTCTGGGTGTTCCAGGAAGCGGCGCGAGATAGCGGCGTAGGCCGGATCGAAGCGCAGCGCCAGATCGGTGGTGAGCATGGTCGGCAGATGCTTCTTCGACGCATCGTGCGCGTCCGGGATCAGCGCCTCGGCATTCTTCGCCACCCACTGGTGCGCGCCGGCCGGGCTCTTGCTCAGCTCCCACTCGAACTTGAACAGGTGTTCGAAGAAATCGTGGCTCCACTGCGCCGGGGTGGTGGTCCAGGTGACCTCCAGGCCGCTGGTGATGGTGTCGCCGCCCTTGCCGCTGCCGAAACTGTTGTGCCAGCCCAGGCCCTGCGCGCCCAGGTCGCTGGCTTCCGGTTCGGCGCCGACGTGGTCGGCCGGGCCGGCGCCGTGGGTCTTGCCGAAGGTGTGGCCGCCGGCGATCAATGCGACCGTCTCTTCGTCGTTCATCGCCATGCGCGCGAAGGTGTCGCGGATGTCCTTGGCGGCGAGCAGCGGATCCGGATTGCCGTCCGGGCCTTCCGGATTGACGTAGATCAGGCCCATCTGCACCGCGGCCAGCGGGTTCTCCAGATTGCGCGTGTGCACGTCGCCATCGGCGTCGTCGTCGGAGACCAGCACGCCGCCGGCCTTGTCCACGCCGTCCGAGCCGTGCGCATAGCGCACGTCGCCGCCCAGCCAGGTGGTCTCGCGGCCCCAGTACACGTCCTGGTCCGGCTCCCAGGTGTCTTCGCGGCCGCCGGCGAAACCGAAGGTCTTGAAGCCCATCGATTCCAGCGCGACGTTGCCGGTGAGGATCATCAGGTCGGCCCAGGAAATCGCCTGCCCGTACTTCTGCTTGATCGGCCACAGCAGGCGCCGCGCCTTGTCCAGGCTGACGTTGTCCGGCCAGCTGTTGAGCGGAGCGAAGCGTTGCTGGCCGCGGCCGCCGCCGCCACGGCCGTCGCCGGTGCGATAGGTGCCGGCGCTATGCCAGGCCATGCGGATGAACAACGGGCCGTAATGGCCGAAATCGGCCGGCCACCAGTCCTGCGAATCGGTCATCAACGCGTGCAGGTCTCGCTTCAGCGCCTGCAGGTCGAGCGCGTTGAAGGCCTTGGCGTAATCGAACGTCTCGCCCAGCGGGTTGGATCTGGACGAATGCTGGCTGAGCAGGTCCACGCGCAATTGCTTGGGCCACCAGTCCTTGTTGGTGGTGCCTTCGGCGGCGGCGCTGTGGTTGAACGGGCATTTGGCTTCGGTGTTCATCGGTCTCTACCTTCGTGCGCAAGGGACGCGCCTGTGGGCCTGGCGGTCGCTGGGGATGGGGGCGGGTGTCGGAAAGCGCGGGGGCGCGTTAGCGATGCGTCGGCGCAATGCGGAAGAGGCGATCATTGGGCTGGCGCATGGCGGGCTCGGGCTGATTCGGTAGGTGCAGACTATCGGTGGCTGAATTCTTTATAAAATTGATTGATCGAAATGATTCGATAGGGAACGGCAATCGCAAGGCGGGGGCGCGGCGATCGTGGCGCATGCCGCGCGCGCTGTCTGGGAGCGGCGTGCGCAGCCGCCAGCGCGGTTCAGGCGCTGGGCATCACGTCGAAATCGCCGCCCAGCACGCGCTCCAGCCGGCCGCTGCGCCAACCGCGCATGCTGTCGCGCACCAGCGGCGCCGGCGCGATGCGGTAGCGGCGGCACACGCGCAGTTCGTCGTCGGCATCCGACGCGCGCCGGGCCTGTCCGGGCAGGTCCGGCGCGACCCGCACCTGTGCGCTGAGCCGGCGCAGCGCCGGTTCGTCGGCGTCCTGTTCCTGCACGTGCAGGCCGGTCTCCGGTTGCAGCAGATCCAGCGCGCCGAAGCCGGCGATCGCCAGCCAGGCGCGGCCCTGCTCCGGATCCTGCTGCAGCACCTCCACGCGCATGTTGCGTTGCGCGGCCCACGCCAGATACATCTGCAGCAACTGCTGCCACCAGCGCCGCGCGTCGGCGGGATGGCGGTGCAGTTCGCTGGCGCCGATGCGCAGGTCCAGCAGCGCGTCCTGCGGGCGTTGCTCCTGCAGCGCGTCGCTGGCCAGTTGCAGCAGCCACAGCAATTGCGCCAGGCGGGCGACGAATTCGCCGTCGCGCTGCGCGCCGTCCAGCCGCGCGCGCATGCGTCCGGCACTGTCCAGCGCGCTTTCGATGCGGTCGCGGCGTTCGATCCGGTCCAGCACCTGGAAGCGGGTGGGCTGCGACCAGAAATCGGGTTCGCCCATGCTGGCGAAATCCGCTTCCCGCGCCAGCCGCCATGCGCTTGCGGCGTGGGCCTCGTGCAGGACGTGCAGGGCCGTGTCCAGGCGCGTCAGCGCCGCGCCGCCGGTGACCGGCGCGTAGACGATGTCGCGCAGGTCCGCCGGCGCCGCCGGGTCGGCGACGGTGCCCGCTGCGGGCATGGGCGCGGGTGCATCGGGGGCGATGAAGCGCACGTCGAGGCGATCGCCGGCGCCGCGCACGAACAGGAACTGGTCGCCTTCCGGCGCGCGCTGTTCGACGATGCTGCGCGCCAGCGGCGCGAGCAGGTGCTGCTCGATCGCGCGGCGCAGCGGGCGTGCGCCCAGGTCCGGGGTGAAGCCGCGATCGAGCAGGAATTCGATCGCCGACGGCTCCCATTCCACCGCCCAGGCGCGGTTGCGCAGGCCGCGCCGGGTCAGCGTGCGATCGAGCTCCTTGTGCAGGATCTCGCGCATCAGCGCGCGGTCCAGCGGGTTGAACAGCACCACCCGATCGAGCCGGTTGATGAACTCGCGGCGGAAGGTGTCGTACACCGCCTTCTCCACCGCGCTGCGCGAGTAGCCGCCGGCGACGGTGGCGAAGCCGGGGCCGGCGCCGCGGGCGAGGGTGGCGCCGACGTTGCTGGTCAGGATGATGATGCTGTGGCGGAAGTCGGCGGTGTTGCCGTTGCGATCGCTCAGCCGCGCGTCGTCGAACACCTGCAGGAACAGGTCCCAGACCTTGGGGTGGGCCTTCTCGAACTCGTCCAGCAACACCACCGAGAACGGCTGCTCGCGGATCCGCGCGATCAGCGTGCGCTGGCCGGCGCTGTCGTCGCCGGTGAGCCGCGACAGCGCGTCCTCGCCCTGGAATTCGCTCATGTCCAGGCGCAGCAGGCGCTCGGCGTTGCCGAACAGCAGTTCGCCCAGCGCCTTGGCCAGTTCGGTCTTGCCGGTGCCGGTGGGGCCGGCGAACAGGAACACGCCGATCGGGCGATGGCTGTCGACCAGGCCGGCCTTGAGCATGGCGATGCGATCGAGCAGGGTCTCCACCGCTTCGTCCTGGCCGAGCACGCGCTGGCGGAAAAACCGGCGCAGCGCGTCCAGTTCCAGCCGCTGGCGATCGTCGATCACGTCCAGCGGCAGGCCGCTGCGCTTGGCCACGGCCTGCAGCAGCGCATCGTCGTCGAGCGGCAGGCGCGGCGTCTCGGCGCCGGTCGCGGCCTGCAAGGTCTCGTCCAGCAACTGCAGCAGCCGCCCCGGCTCGTGCTGCTCGGGGAAGTACTGTGCGGCCATGCGTTCGGCCTCGGCCAGGGTGCGCGCGTCGATCACCTCCGCCTGCAGCGTCTGCCGCTGCGCCTGCGCCCACCGTTCGCCGATCTGCGCCAGTGCGGCGGGGGCGGCCGGCGCCAGCGTGACCACTTCGAAGCGCGAGCGCGTCGCCGGCCGCGCCACCTGCAGCTGCGCCAGCTGCCGCGGCGTGATCTCGCCGATCAGGCGCAGTTCGCCGCGCTCCAGCGCCGGCAGCACCAGGTCGAGGATGCCGCGCGGGTCGCGCGAGTGCGAGCCCTTGTGCAGCAGGTCGTAGAAGTCGGGCGCGCGCCACAACGCGCGTTCGCGGTGCAGCACCGCCAGCATCTCGCGGATGCGGCCTTCCAGCTCGCCGATGTAGCTCTGCCCGGCGAGGATCTCCGCCGCCGACGCTTCGAATACGCGCCAGCCTTCGGCCAGCAGGCGTTCGCTGAGCAGATCGATCAGCACGCTCTTGCCGACGCCGTGCTCGCCGACCAGCAGCACCGGCTGCGGCGGCGTGGCCACCAACTGCTCGTAGGCGCGCTGCAGCGCTGCGTCCAGCGCGGGGTGGCGCAGGCGCAGGCGCGGCGGCAGCGTGGCGACGACGCGGCCGAAACCGCCGAGCACGCGCTGCTCGCGGCGCAGGCTGCGCGCGTCCTGCAGGCGCTGCAGGAACGGCTCCAGCACCGGCTCCTTGAACTGGCCGAGGGTGTCGGCCAGCTTGGCCAGCGCCTCGTCGTCCAGTCCGTCGAACTCCACCGCGCGGTCCGCCGGCGCCTTGCCCGCCGCCCAGTGCAGATAGCCGCGCAGGCGCTGCCGGAACGGCACGAAGCCCCACCACCAGTCGCGCGCCTGGCGCAGCAGCAGATGCAGGTGATCGGCGTCCGGCAGCGTCTGCAGGTAGTCGAGCACGAAGTTGAGCGGATACGAGCCCAGGTGCGGCAGCAGTTCCAGCACCGCGTCCGGATCGCTGCGGCGTCGCTGCGGCAGCGCCACCGCGGCCATCGACGGCAGCGCGTAGCCGGGGCTGCCGAGCGCTTCGAGCACCGCCTGGTCGGAGAACTCCGCGCTGGCCAGCAGGGTCGCGCCTTGCTGGAACTGCGCGATCCGCAACAGATCGGCCGGGCTCTGGATCTGGTCGTCCAGCGCTTCCACCTGCTGGCGCAATCGCTGCAGGTGCTGGGCCGGGGTTTCCCCGGCCAGCGCTTCGGGCGCTTCCGGCTTGGGGTCGGGTTCGGGTGCCGACTGCGGCGTGCGCGGAGCGGCCGATCCCGCGTGTCTGAAGACGTGCAACAGCAAACCGCCCACGACGACGCCGATCACGAACAGGTAGATCTCCAAGCGAGGCTCCTTCAGTGCCTACCGATGCGGTTGGAAGCGGCCACGTCGCGGTGCTGGATGGCGGCCGGGGTGCCGGACGCGGCTGCGTCGAGCGCCATGCCTGGTCGCGCCGGTTGCGGTGCCGTGGCTTGCGGGCGTATCGACATGCGTTGCCTTGCTTCCTTGTGCTGAGCGCGTCCACCCGCGCGGCTGATCCCTCGCCGGCGCATGCGCCGGCAATGCGGCCAGCGACGGCCTTGCGAGTATAGGGGCGCGTGTTTCGGGCGGGCTACAGCCGCGACGCGAGCCGCCACCCGGCAGCGGCCGGCTTGCGCACGCCGGCGTGTCACCCCGCACCGGTTCGATGGCCTGCGCGCGCTCGCACGACATGCCTGGAAGCGGGAGCGGATCCTTCCCGGCAGCGACCAGCACACGGCAAAGCCCACTATCCTGTCGCGATGGCCATCCGTGCGACCCGTCTGCTGCATCTGCTCGACGCCCTGCGCGGCCGGCGCCGGCCGGTGGCCGGTGCCCAGCTCGCCACTGCGCTGGGCGTCAGCCTGCGCACGCTGTACCGCGATATCGCGACCTTGCGCGTGCAAGGCGCCGACATTCTCGGCGATCCCGGCGTCGGCTACGTGCTGCGTCCGGGCTTCCTGCTGCCGGCGCTGAATTTCAGCGAGGACGAACTGGAGGCCTTGACCCTGGGCGCACGCTGGGTGGCGCGCCAGGCCGATCCGGAACTGGCGCAGGCGGCGCAGCGCGCGGTGGCGCGGATCGCGGCCACGCTGCCCGGCAACCTGCGCCTGTCGATCGAGACCAGCGGACTGCTGGTGCCCGCCGCCGCAGACGTGCCGCCGCCGGCGCCGTGGCTGCCGGTGCTGCGCCGTGGCATCCGCCTCGAGCACGTGCTGCGGATGGACTACAGCGATGCCAATGGCGCGGTCTCGCAACGGTTGATCTGGCCGTTCGCGATGGCCTTCTTCGGCAGCTACGGCATGATCGCCGCGTGGTGCGAACTGCGCCGCGATTTCCGCCACTTCCGCGCCGACCGGGTGCTGGCCCTGGCCGACGACGGCGAACGCTATCCCTCGCGCCGGCACCTGCTGATCAAGCGCTGGCGCGCGGCCACCGGCTACGGCGCCGACTACTGACAGCACCTGTCAGCAGGGCAGGACCAGACTGCAGGCTGTTCACAACGGAAGTCTGCCCATGTCCACCGAGATCGTGCTTTACACCCACCCCATGTCGCGCGGCCGCGTCGCCCGCTGGATGCTGGAGGAAACCGGCCTGCCGTATCAGGCGGTCATTCTCGATTACGGCACCACGATGAAGGCGCCGGCCTATCTGGCGATCAACCCGATGGGCAAGGTACCGGCGCTGCGCCATGGCGACACCGTGGTCACCGAGAATGCGGCGATCTGCGCCTACCTGGCCGATCTGGTGCCGGAGCGGCAGCTGGCGCCGCCGCCGGGATCGCCGGCGCGCGCCGACTACTACCGCTGGCTGTTCTTCCTGGCCGGGCCGTTCGAGGCGCTGTTGACCGCGAAGGAGGGTGGGATGCTGGCACCGGCACGCAGCGCCGGCTATGGCCGCGAGGCCGACCTGCTGCAGACCCTGGAACAGGCGGTCGCGGACCGCGACTACCTGGCCGGCGACCGCTTCAGCGCGGCCGACCTGTATGCCGCCGCATGTCTGGGGTACTACCTGCGCATCGGCCAGCTTGAGCCGCGCCCGGCATTCGCCGCGTTCGCGCAGCGCCATGGCGATCGTCCTGCATTGCTGCGTGCCAGTGCGATCGATGCTGCGTTGATCGCGGCGCATCCACATCCGGACATGCCGGCAAGCGTGGCGCCGGCGACCGCCTAGCGGCTGTTCCTTCTCTCCCATCGGGACCATGGGCTCCCTTTCGGGGGAAGGTGCCAAGCAGGGGCGGATGAGGGTACGGGTGCAGCCTCGTGCACCCAAACTCCGCGAGACGCTTCGCGCCGTACCCTCACCCCAACCCCTCTCCCGGTGGGAGAGGGGCTGACGCGGTTCCTTCTCCCGTCGGGACCATGGCCCCCTTTTCGGGGGAAGGTGCCCCGCAGGGGCGGGTGAGGGTACGGGCCAGCTTCGTGCATCCAAACACCGCGAGACGCTTCGCGCCGTACCCTCACCCCAACTCCTCTCCCGGTGGGAGAGGGGCTGAGGCCGCACGCACGCGCTACAGCAGCGACTTGAGCCGGTACAAGGCTTCCAGCGCCTGCTTGGGCGTCAGCTCGTCCGGATCCAGCGCGGCCAGCGCGTCCTGCGCCGCCGACGGGGCGGCCGCGAACAGGCCGAACTGCTGCGGCGCGTCCAGCGCCTGCGGCGCCATCTGCGAGGCGTGGCTCTCGCCGCCGCGCTGCTCCAGTTCCGCCAGCCGCCGCCGCGCCTGCGCGACGGTGGCCTTGGGCAGGCCGGCCAGCGCCGCCACCTGCAGGCCGAAACTGCGGTTGGCCGGGCCATCCTTGACCGCATGCATGAACACCAGTTTGTCGCCGTGCTCGACTGCGTCCAGGTGCACGTTGGCGATGCCGCTGGCGCCGCCTTCCACCGATTCGTCGGCGAGTGCGGTCAGCTCGAAATAGTGCGTGGCGAACAGGGTGTAGCAGCGATTGTGGTGGGCCAGGTGGCGCGCCACCGCGTCGGCCAGGGCCAGGCCGTCGTAGGTGGAGGTGCCGCGGCCGATCTCGTCCATCAGCACCAGCGACTGCGCGCTGGCGTGATGCAGGATGTAGCTGGTCTCGGCCATCTCGACCATGAAGGTGGACTGGCCGCGCGCCAGGTCGTCGCCGGCGCCGATGCGGGTCAGAATGCGGTCGATCGGGCCGATCACCGCACGCGTCGCCGGCACGTAGCTGCCGATGTGCGCCAGCAGCACGATCAACGCGTTCTGGCGCATGTAGGTGGACTTGCCGCCCATGTTCGGGCCGGTGATCACCAGCATGCGCCGGTCCGGATGCAGGTCCAGGTCGTTGGGTTCGAACGGCTGCTCGCGCACCGCTTCCACCACCGGGTGGCGGCCGCGTTCGATGCGCAGGCACGGCGCGGTCTCCAGTTCCGGTTGCGCCCAGTCCAGCGCCTGCGCGCGTTCGGCGAAGCCGGCGAGCACGTCCAGTTCGCTGAGTGCGGCGGCGGCGCGCTTGAGCGGTTCCAGGCGATCGCCCAAGGTGTCCAGCAAGGCTTCGTAGAGCAGCTTCTCGCGCGACAGCGCGCGTTCGCGCGCCGACAGCACCTTGTCCTCGAAGTTCTTCAGTTCCTCGGTGATGTAGCGCTCGGCGTTGGTCAGGGTCTGCCGCCGCGTGTAGTGCACCGGCGCCTTTTCCGCCTGGCCCTTGCTGATCTCGATGTAGTAGCCGTGCACGCGGTTGTAGCCGACCTTCAGCGTGGCGATGCCGCTGCTGGCGCGCTCGCGCGCTTCCAGGTCGATCAGGAACTGGTCGGCATGGGTGCTGAGCCGGCGCAGTTCGTCCAGCTCGGCGTCGTAGTCGGCGGCCATGACGCCGCCGTCGCTGAGCTTGAGCGGCGGCTGCTCGGCGATCGCCGAGGCCAGCAGGTGCGCGATCTCGTCGTGCTGGCCCAGTTCCGCGGCCAGCGCGGCCAGCCGCGGCGAATCCAGCGGCGCCAGGATCGTGCGCACCGTCGGCAGCAGGCCCAGGCCGTCGCGCAGCGTGGAGAAATCGCGCGGACGCGCCGAGCGCAGCGCCACGCGGGTGAGGATGCGTTCGATGTCGCCGAGCGCGCGGAACGCGTCGCGCAGATCGGCATCGGCGCCGCGGTCGATCAGCGTGCCGACCGCGTGGTGGCGCTGCACCAGCACCTCGCGCAGGCGCAGCGGGCGGTGCAGCCAGCGCCGCAGCAGGCGACCACCCATCGGCGTGACCGTGCTGTCCAGAACGCCGAGCAAGGTGTTGCGGGTGTCGCCATCCACCCGCGTATCCAGCTCCAGATGGCGGCGCGTGGCCGCGTTCATCGCGATCGCCTCGGCCGCGGTTTCCATCGCGATCGCGGTCAGGTGCGGCAGGCGCTGCTTCTGCGTTTCCTCCACGTAGCCGAGCAGGGCGCCGGCAGCGGCGGTGGCGCGCGGCTTGTCGTCGATGCCGAAGCCGGTGAGGTCGTGCAACTGGAAGAAGTTCAACAGCTGGCGGCGGCCGCTGTCGGCGTCGAACAGCCACGGTGCGCGGCGGCGCACGCCGCGGCGCTCGCGCAGGAACTCCGGCCACTGGTCCTCGTCGGGCACCAGCAGTTCGGCCGGCTCCAGCCGCGCCAGCTCCGCTTCCAGCGCGTCCTCGCTGTCGACCTCGTTGACCAGGAAACGGCCGCCGGCCAGGTCGGCCCAGGCCAGGCCGTAGCCGTGCTTGTTGCGCGCGATCGCCATCAGCAAGGTGTCGCGGCGCTCGTCGAGCAGCGCCTCGTCGGTGACCGTGCCCGGCGTGACCACGCGCACCACCTTGCGCTCGACCAGGCCCTTGGCCAGCGCCGGATCGCCGATCTGCTCGCAGATCGCCACCGACTCGCCCAACGCCACCAGCCGCGCCAGATAGCCCTCGTAGGCATGCACCGGCACCCCGGCCATCGGGATCGGCGCGCCGCCGGAACTGCCGCGCTGGGTCAGGGTGATGTCCAGCAGGCGCGCGGCCTTGCGCGCGTCGTCGTAGAACAGTTCGTAGAAATCGCCCATGCGGAAGAACAGCAGCAGGTCCGGGTACTCGGACTTGGCGGCGAAGAACTGCTTCATCAGCGGGGTGTGCTCCGCTGCGCTTCCGGGAGCTTGGGTTTTTTCTCGATTTTGCATCTGATTCAATGGTTTAAGGAATTTCAGGTCGGCGGGCTGTGGGCAAGTATGGACGTGTGAAGCCAGCAAAGGACAGGGCGGCGCGGCTTCAGCCTGGCTCCATGGCCCCACGCGCCACCTGCCGATCCACTGTGGAACGCCGGGTGCCGCTCCGTTTCCATGGAGACTTGCAGGAAGGCCAATCGGGAGGCAAGGAATGTCCGGTCGGTATGCAGTACGTGCAATGCCGAGTCCATGCCAAGTGCGGTCGAGTCGTCTGGGCGTCAGCTGCAAGTGTCCGTGGAAATGGGGATCGGCGACAGCGCGCAGTCAATCTCCAATCATGCGGCAAAGGATCGCCACACGGATTGACCTTTTCCTCATTGCACGCTCTTCCGCAGCTTCGTGGGGCGGACTCTTTCGCTATTGGAAAAGCTAAGATCGAAACTTGTGCAGAGTCGGAGGCGCTAATGATCGATCGTCGTACCTTTCTTGCCACGGGTGTTGTGGCCGTCGCCGCAGGTTTCAGCGCGTCCGCCGCGCAGCTCGCGGCTGCGCCGCGCCCGAAGGGGCCGGCGCCGTGGGGCGCCGTACCCAGCGCGCGGCAGCTGCGGTGGCATCGGTGGGAGCAATACGCCTTCGTGCATTTTGCGATGAACACCTTTACCGACAAGGAATGGGGCTACGGCGACGAAGATCCGCGCAAATTCGATCCCAGCGATTTCTCCGCCGATCAAATCGTCGCCGCGGCCAAGGCCGGCAATCTGAAAGGGATCATCTTTACCGCCAAGCACCACGACGGGTTCTGCCTCTGGCCGACACGCCTGACCGAGCATTGCATTCGCAATTCGCCCTACAAGAACGGCAAGGGCGACATCGTCGGCGAAATGGCCGCGGCGTGTCGGCGCGCCGGCCTGGCCTTCGGCATCTACCTGTCGCCCTGGGACCGCAACCACGCCGAATATGGCCGCCCCGGCTATCTCGACTATTTCCGCAAGCAGATCGTCGAACTGTGCACGGGCTACGGCGACTTGTTCGAGTTCTGGTTCGACGGCGCCAATGGCGGCGACGGCTACTACGGTGGAGCGCGCGAAACGCGCAAGATCGATGCGCCCGCTTATTACAACTGGCCGCGGATGATCGAGCTGGTCCACCAGCACCAGCCGATGGCCTGCACCTTCGACCCGCTCGGCGCCGATATCCGTTGGGTCGGCAACGAGGACGGCGTCGCCGGCGATCCGTGCTGGCCGACCATGCCCAATGCGCCTTACACCCAGGAAAACGGCAATGCCGGCGTGCGCGGGGCGGCGCTGTGGTGGCCGGCCGAAACCAACACCTCGATCCGTCCGGGCTGGTTCTACCATGCCGACGAAGACGGCAAGGTGCGCAGTCCGGAGAACCTGGTGCGCTATTTCGACACCTCGGTCGCGCGCGGCACCAACATGAACCTCAATCTTCCGCCCGACCGGCGCGGCCGCATCGCCGACCACGACGTCGCGGTGCTGCAGAGCTTCGGCGACGCGATCCGCGCCAGCTTCGCCATCGATCTGGCCAAGGGCGCCAAGGCCAGCGCCAGCGCGTCGCGCGGTCCCGGCTTCGAGCCGGCGCGCGTGCTCGACCGCCAGCCGGACAGCTACTGGTCCACGCCGGACGACGTCACCACGCCGACGCTGACGCTGGAGCTGTCGGCGCTGCGCAGCTTCGATTTGATCCGGCTGCGCGAATACCTGCCGCTGGGCGTGCGCGTCACCCGCTTCGCGATCGAAGCCGAGGTCGATGGGCAATGGCGGCGGTTGGCCGAAGCGCAGTGCATCGGTGCACAACGGATCCTGCGGCTCGATGCCCCGGTCACTGCGCGCCGCGTGCGTCTGCTCGTGCTCGAGGCGCCGGTCTGCCCGGCGATCAGCGAATTCGCGCTGTTCCGCGCGGTTGCGCCGGTTGCGGTCGCGCGGCCGACGGCGAACGCGCCGGACGTGCTGTCCACCGCGGGTTGGCGAATCGTCGAGGCCAGCGCGCCGGGGGCGGAGAAGTTGCTCGACGACGATGCCGGCACGATCTGGATCGTGCCCGCGCCCAAGCCGGGCCATCCCGCGCAGGTGACCATCGACCTCGGCGCGCTGCGCCAGGTCGCCGGCTTCAGCCTCACGCCTTCGCGCGCGGTGCTGAACGGCGCGGCGCCACCGAAAGGCTATCGCGCCGAAAGCAGCGAGGATGGCCAGCACTGGCAGCCGGCCGGCGCCGGCGAGTTGTCCAATATCGCCTATGCGCTCTCGACCCAGCGCCTGAATTTCCCCGAGGTCCGCCAGATCCGCTACCTGCGGCTGTCCTTCGCCGAAACGGCGGTGCCCGCCGAGCGGCTGGCGATCGCCGGGATCGGTGCATTCTCGCGCTTGCGGTGACGGCTCGCGCTCCCTCACCGCATGCGCGGTGGGGGTAGCGGATCGCTGGGGCGACGCAGCTTCACGGGCTTGGAGATGCCTGGGGCGGTGAGGATCGGCTTCGGAGTGAAGCGTCGGCGACGTCACCCCAGCGTGCGTCGCCATCGCGCCGACCACGGCATGGGTGGGCCTTGGGTGGTGCGCCTGGGCGTCTGCGCAGGAGGGACGTCGGGAGCGCCCGGCGCCCGCTGTGCGCGCGCCGGCGTGGATTCTTAAAAAAGACGCGCCCGCGTCAGGCCACGAACGGCCGCACCTTGGTTCGCACGCTCTTCAGCGCCAGCCGCGCTGGCGCCAGCCCAGGCGCGGTCGCTTCCAGCACCAGCGTGCCCGCCGTGCGCGTGGTCTGCAGCAGCGCCATGCACAGTCCGTTGAACGCGCGGCGGCTGTCACCCTTGTCGTTCTCGTGGCTGGCCGGATCGCCGTTGCCCAGGCCGATCAGCCGACCCGCACCGCGTACGGCGAAGCGCACAGCGGTGTCGGCGGTGGGGACCACGCGGCCTTGCGCATCGACGATCTCGACCACGACCACGGCGACGTCCTCGGCGTCGGCCAGCAACTCGGGGCGGTCGCTGCGCAGGCGTATCGCGGCAGCTGCGCCGACGGTCGCGCGGGTCTGCACCAGCACCTGCTTGCCGTCGCGATAGCCGCGCGCCTCGATGGTGCCGGGCGCGTACTTGACCCGCCATTCGACGTGGCCGTAGGCGGGCACCTGCTGCAGGCCCTGGCTGGCGCCGTTGACCAGTAGTTCCACCGCGTCCAGGTTGCTGTGGCACCAGACGTCGACCATGCCGTTGTCGCGTTCGTCCAGCAGGCCGTCCCAGTTCCAGTGCGGGAACAGGTGCAGTACCGGCTCGCGCGTCCATTGCGCGCGGTAGTACCAGTAGTTGTCCTTGGGGAAGCCGCAGCTGTCGAGGATGCCGAACTGCGAGGCCACGTTCGGCCAGCGGTTGTACGGAGTGGGTTCGCCGCGATAGTCGAAGCCGGTCCAGACGAAGCCGCCGGCGATGTACGGCCGTTGCGCGACGTAGCTCCACCAGGCTTCGGCGCTGCTCGCCCACCACGGGTAGTCGAGGTCGTAGGCGCGGGCGTAGCCGCGCGCGTCGTCGGTGCGGTAATTGCCGCGCACGCCGACGGTGCTGCCGGTTTCGCTGCCATAGATCGGGATGCCGGGATGGCGCGCGTGGAAGGCATCCATCTGCGGGGTGCGGTAGTTGAAGCCGACCACGTCCACCACCTGGCCGACGCCGTCGTCGAAGCCCTTGTCCATTGCGAAGGTGGTGGGGCGGGTCGGATCCAGGCGCCGCACCAGTTGTTGCATGCGCGCGACGATGCGTGCGCCGCGCGCGGTGACCATCTGCGGTTCCTCGTTGCCGAGCGACCACAGCATCACGCAGGGATGATTGCGGCCGCGCCGCACCATCGTTTCCAGTTCCGCCAGCGCCTCGCTGTCGGAAGACATGCGCCGGGTCTCGTCGATGACCAGCAGGCCGAGGCGGTCGCACAGCTCCAGCACTTCCGGTGCGGCCGGGTTGTGCGAACTGCGGTACGCGTTGCAGCCCATCGACTTGAGCTGGCGCAGGCGCCATTCGTGCAGGCGTTCGGGGATGGCGGTGCCGACGCCGGCGTGGTCCTGGTGGTTGTTGGTGCCGTGCAGTTTGAACGGCGCGCCGTTGAGCAGCAGGCCGCGCTGCGGGTCGAACTGCAGGCTGCGCACACCGAAGCGCGTGCGCAGCGCGTCGCAGGCGCGGCCGTCGCTGTGCAGGTGGGTGGTCAGGGTGTAGCGCTGCGGCGTGTCCGGCGACCACAGCGCGGGCGTGCCGAGATCGAGCGCCTGTTCGACGCGCTGCACCACGCCCGGCGCCACGGTGACCTGCGCGCTGGTCGCGCGCGCGACGATGCGCCCGTCCGGCGCGCGGATCACCGAGGTGACGCTGCAATTGCGCGCTTCGGCGCCGCTGTTGCCGAGTTCGGTGCTGACCAGCGCCTGCGCGGCGCCGCCTTGCCACGGGCTGCGCACGAACACGCCGTCCAGCGGCACGTGCAGCGCATCGGTCTTGCGCAGCCACACGTGGCGATAGATGCCCGCGCCCTCATAGAACCAGCCTTCGCCCAGGGTGGCGTCCACGCGCACGGCGATGACGTTGCGCTTGCCGTAGTCGAGCACGTCGCTGAGATCGACCTCGAAGCCGCAGTAGCCGCTGCCGTTGCGGCCGACGATATGGCCATTGCAGAACACGATGCAGTCGCGGAACACGCCGTCGAATTCCAGGCAGATCCGCTTGCCCAGATCGTCGGCCGGAATCTCCAGTTCGCGCCGGTACCAACCGATGCTGGTCTGCGGGTCGTTGCGGCCGAGCGGCTTGTAGCCGTGCGCCGCTGCGGGATCGTCGACCAGGATGCTGGCGGAGGCGGGATCCTGGCGCGGCGGCAACGCCACCGCCCAGTCGTGCGGCAGATCGATCGCGTCCCAGCGGCTGTCGTCGAAACCGGGCAGGGCCGCGTCGGCGGTGTCCTTGCCGGCCTTGGCGTAGGTGCGCTGGAACGTCCCGAAGTTGAAGTCGCGCGCCGGATCGTCGGCATGGCCGAAGTGGAAGCGCCAGCCGACGTCGCACAGCAGGCGTTCGCGCGGTGCCGGCGCATCCTCGTCCCAGGTCAGCGCCGGACCTGCGCCGGTGGCGCTCGCGGCCAGCGCTGCCGGCGCCAAGGCCGCCGCCGCGCCGGGAACGGCCACCTGGACGCCGCCGGCGACCAGCGAGCGCAGCAGGTCGCGTCGGCTCAGTTCGATCATGGTTGCGGGTCCTTTACCTGCGGCGTCGCCGCCGCGTCTGTCCTGGCCTGCGGCGCAGGCCGGTAGGCGTGGCGCATGAAGCCGATGCCGGGCAGCAGCTCGTTGCCGTGCGCGAAATCGAAGAAGCTGGCGTTCTCCCACGACGAGCCGGTGCCCCAGCGGGTCTTGCAGCTGCTGCTGGTCCAGGCCGGCTCCCAGTACACGACGCCGCTGCCGCCGTTGTCGATCACCAGCTGGGTGAGATCGACCAGGTAGTCCAGTTGCCCCTGCGGGGTGGCCGGGTAGCCGGCGATGAGCGAGTCCTCGCCCAGCAGGTTGTGCGAGGCGTCGCCGCTGGCCAGCGTCCACGGGTAGGCGGTCTCCACCACCATCACTTCGGCGGGGTAGCGGTTACGCAGGCGCTTGATGGTGGCGCCGAGCCCGGCCATCGATTCGCTGGACCACTTGCGGTAGTAGCTGATGCCGATGAAGTCGAAGTCGCGCACGCCGGCCTTGCTGGCCGCGGCGAACCACGGCTCCACGTTTTCCGGCTGGGCGATGTGCAGCATCACCTTCGGCTTGATCGCCGAACGTGCGCCGGCGTCGCGCACCGCCTGGATGCCGGCGCGCAGCAGCTTGGCGTTGCGCGCCCAGTCGATCGGCCGCCGCTTGTCCCACGGCTGGCTGTCCATCAGGTCCGAGTTGCTCTCGTTGCCGACCTGCACCAGCTCCGGCATCAGCCCCGCGCGATCGAGCGCGCTCAGCGTGTCGTAGGTGTAGCCGTACAGCGTGCGCGCCAGTTCGTCCTGGTCGGTGATCGCGGCCCAGGCCTTGGGGATCAGTTGCTTCTCGCCATCGGCCCAGTCGTCGGAGTAGTGGAAGTCCAGCAGCACCTGCATGCCCTGCGCACGCGCGCGGCGGATGGTCTTCTTGACGTCGCTGAGGTCGCTGTAGCGGGTCCAGCGCGCATCGTTCCACAGGCGCACGCGCACCAGATTGGCGCCGTGCGCATGGAACAGGACGAACGGGTCCTGCACCGCGCCGTGCTCGCGGTACTGCACGCCGCAGTCCTCCATTTCGTTGACGTAGGACAGGTCGGCGCCCAGGTACAGCGGACCGGCGCCTGCGGCGGCGGAGACGAGGGCGGCGGCGAGGGCCAGCGCGAGCGCTGGCATCCAGTGACGGCGTGTGTGCGGCATGCGGTACCTGCGGCAGAAGGGCTCAGAACGTGTAGGTGGCTTCCAGCGCGAAGCGGCGGCCGAACAGCTGATAGCCACCGTCGTCCTGGTTGGCCAGGCGGTTGCGCTTGTTGTCGCTGTAGGCGCGCAACGGCTCGTTGGTCAGGTTGCCGACCTGGAACTTCAGCCCTAGGTGCTCGCTGAAGCGCCAGGCCAGGCTCAGGTCCACCGTGCCTTCGCTTTCCAGCCGCGCCAGGCGCGCGGCGTTCCAGCCGTACACCACGGTGTAGGGGCTGTGGTACTTGTAACCCACGCGCGCTTCGAACTTGCTGTTGCTGTACCACAGGTCGAAGGTGCCGGTGTTGCGCGCCAGGCCGCTGAGCGGCAGCGGATCGTCGGCCGGCGAGAACTCGTGCAGGTTGGACTCGACGTAGGAATAGTTCGAGTAGACGCCGAAGTTCTCCATGTGCGGGATGAAGAAGAACGGCGTCTGGAAGGTCAGTTCGGCGCCGTTGATGTAGCCGCCGCCGCCGTTGAACGGGCCGCTGATCAGGTAGTCGCGGCCGTCGATGGTCTCGTGCTGGGTCTTGTAGCCGATGCTCGAGTCCACCCACTTGCGGTACAGCGCCAGCGCGGCCAGCGCTTCCTTGTGGAAGTACCACTCGTAGGACAGGTCGAGCTGGGTGGCGCGGAACGGATTCAGTTGCGGGTTGCCGCCGCTGCCGGTGAGCTGGCCGACGGTGGTGTTGGGGTCGTCGAGCGCTCGGCCGGTGCGCAGTTCGTCCAGCGGGGGCCGCGCGATCACCTTGGCCACCGAGAAGCGCAGGATGCGCTCGTCGTCGAGCAGGAAGTTGAGCGTGGCGCTGGGCAGCACGTCGGTGTAGTCGTTGCTGGCGCTGCTGGGCTGGACCACGCCGCCGACCGTGTCGTAGCCGTCGCTGGTGGTGTCGGTGTGGACCGCGCGCACGCCGATGTTGCCGGTGACGTCGATGCCGAACCATTGCGAACTGAACACCGCCTTGGCGAAGGCTTCGCGCACGTTTTCCTTGACGTTCCAGTGGTCCAGCAGCTGTTCGGTGTTCAGGCCCGGATCGAAGCCGCCGAAGCCGAGCCTGGCGATCGCGTCCAGATCGCCGCCGGTCAGCGTCGGCACGTTGAGGTCGGGCATCTGCACCGGATGGATCAGGTCCTGGTAGGCGGAGATCGGCTGGTCGTAGCCGGACTGGAAGCTGGTGAAGTGGCGGTTCTCCTTCTCGCGCCGCGCCGCGCGCGCGCCGAACTGCAGCGCGGTGATCGGCGAATCGGCGATCGTGCGGCTGGCGCTGAGCGCCAGCGCCGCGATCCGGTCGCGCAGCGCCTGCGGCTCGGTCTGCCCGCTGATGCCCCATTCCGGCGTGTCGGAGCTGGTGCTGATGGTGGGGGTGACGCCGTGGCGGAAGTCGAAGGACACGGTGTCCGGATTGCTGCCGAAGCGCACCGCGCGCCAGTCGTTGTCGCGCTTGGCCTGCGAGAACGACAGGTCGCCGCCCAGGGTCCACACGTCGCCGCTCCACTTCGCGTTGAGGCCGCCGGCGGCGAGCGTCTTGACCTCGCTGTAGTGGCTGATGACGTGGTCCACCTGCAGGTTGGAATCGGCCAGCGTGGCGGCGACCACGTCGCCGTCGACGATGGTGTAGGACGAACCCGGCGTGGTGTAAGGGTTGCTGGCGGAAAAGATGCTGTAGCCGAGGTTGTTGAACCAGTTCTGGCGCTGGTCCTCGTCGATCTTGATCCGCGAATACAGGCCGTCGAGCTTGAGTTCGAAGTTGCCCGAGCGCCACTGCACGGTGCCCATCGCGCCGGTCCGGGTCTGTTCGGTCAGCTTGAGCTGGTCGGCCGCGCCCCACGGCGTGTAATCGACCTTGCCGTCGCCATCGACGTCGCGCGCGTTGCTGTCGTCGGTGTAGCCCCAGCTGCCGATCGAGACGCCAGCGTTCTTCTGCTTCTGGTAGGTGGCGCCGAGCGCAATGGCCAGGTTGTCGTTGAAGCGGTGGATCCAGCTGGCGCCGAGGCGGCTGCCCCATGGCGAATAGCCGTCCACGTCCTTGGCCTCGTCGTAGTAGATCGGGCCGGCGGTGCCGACGAACGTGGGGCCGGTATGGTCGAGCGGGCTGATCGTGGAGATGTCCACCGTGGCGGCGATGCCGCCGGCCACCAGGTCCGCCGACTGGGTCTTGTAGACCTTGACCGTGGAGACGATCTCGGTGGGGAACACTTCCCAGCGCACCGCGCGGTTGGGTTCGGAGGAGGCGATCTCGCGGCCGTTGACGGTGCCCATGGTCATGCGCGGACCCAGGCCGCGCACCGTGGCCAGGCTTTCGTTGCCGCGGTCGCGGGTGCCGTTGACGCCGGGCAGGCGCACCAGCGCCTCGGCCACGGTGACGTTGGGCATCTGCCCCATGTTGTCGGCAGAGATCACCTCGACCACGTGGTCGTCGAGCTGCTTGGCCTGCACCGCCTGGTCGAGGCTGGCGCGCTGGCCGATCACCATCACGTTGTCCAGGGTGACCGGTGCCTGCCCGGCATCGCCGCTCGCGGTGCCGGCCGGCGGCGCCGGATCGGCGGCGACGCTCTGCGCGTGGGCGCCGAAGCTGCTGGCCAGGGCCAGGACGATGGCCGAGCCGAGCAGCGTGCGGGCGGCCTGGTGCTGCGCGCGCCGGCAAGCCGGGCGACACTGGTGTTGAAAAGGCATCTTTGTTCCCTCCCAGGACGAAAGTTACCGAGCAAGTTGAAATGGGACCGGGCAATCCGATCCTGGCCGCGCTGGCAGGGTCGCAGGGCCTGTAGCCATGCGGACATTGCGAACGTGTGGTGCATCGCGGCCTCGCTGCGCGAGGCTTGTTGCGTTCCGGTCGCCGTCGGTGGCGGACGTGGCCCCTTGCCGCCGCTGCGATTGCCTGGAACTGGGGCGAGCATAGGAGGCGTAGCCATTCCATTCCAATGAAGCATTTTGCGTCGGCTATCTTGTTTTGGAATTGATCGCCATGTTGCAAAGCGGCATGGCAGCAAGCGCTGCGGCGCTGTCGGCGGCTGCGCACGGCGCCCGCCGCGGCGGGGCAGGGCGGCGCGGCGCCTTCGCTGTGGCGCCTGCGCAAGACCGAAGTGTGTGTGCCGACGCGGCTGCGCGCGGCGCGCCGATCGCCGCGATTGTGCCGGCGGGTGTCGGCCTCAGCCAGGTGCATCCGTGGCGTCACCGCTGTCGAGCAGTGCCGCCGCCGCCGCCCCCAGGCTGCGTTCGCGATGGCGCAACGCGTGGAACGTGCGCGCGCCCAGCGCCGTGCCGACGCGCTGCAGGCGGCCGCTCTCCAGCCACGGCGCGGCCGCCAGCTGCGAGATCGCCGCCAGGCTGTGGCCGGCGTGCACCGCCGACAGCACCGCCTCGTTCGAGGGCAGGGTCAGCGCCACGCGCAGGCGTTCCGGTGCGACCCCGGCCGCGCGCAGCGCCGCTTCGAACTCCGAACGCGTGCCCGAGCCGGCTTCGCGCATGATCCAGGTGCTGGCCTCGGCCAGCCGCGGCAGGCCCAGGCGCAGGCGTCCGGCCAGCGGATGGGCCGGCGCGGCGACCACCAGCAGGCGATCGTGGCCGAGCGCGGACAGCTGCAACTGCGGATCGTGCACGCCGCCTTCGACGAAACCCAGTTCCGCACGTCCCTCGAGCACCGCGCGCGCCACGCTTTCGGTGTTGCCGACGCTCAGGCGGATCTGGATCTGCGGGAAGCGCGCGTGGAAGGCCATCAGCCGCGTCGGCAGCCAGTAGCTGGCCACGGTCTGGCTGGCGTGCAGGTCCAGGGTGCCGCGCAGCACGCCGCGCCATTCGCTCAAGGCCAGTTCCGCGGCGCGGGTGCGCGCCAGGATCGCCTTGGCTTCCTCGAAGAATGCCGCGCCGGCGGCGGTCAGCGCGATGCCGCGCCCGACCCGGTCGAACAGCGGCACGCCGTACCGGGTTTCCAGCGCCTTGATCGCGGCGCTGGCCGCCGACGGCGTGCGATGCGCGGCCTGCGCACCCAGGGTCAGGTGCTGGCGTTCGGCGACGGCGACGAACAGGGCGAGTTGTTCCAGGGTCACGGCGGGATCGTTCGATTGGGACGAACGAACTATCCGGCATTATGCGATGGAATGACAGGATAGCCGGGCGCATCCTGCGGCCACTTCGACAGGGTGGCGGCAATGTACAAGGCACGGGACAAGGGCGCGGCACTGTTGCCGGGGCTGCTGTTGGCGATCGCGGTCGCCGCGCTGGCGTCGCTGACGGAGCAGGCGCAACTGCGCTGGCTGGGCCGGCCGTGGATCGATGCGCTGGTGTTCGCGATCGCGCTCGGCACGCTGCTGCGCACCGCGTCGCATCTGCCGGCACGCGCTGACGCCGGCATCGCGTTCGCCGCCAAGCTGCCGCTGGAAGTGGCGATCGTGCTGCTCGGCGCATCGGTCAGCTTCAGTGCGGTCGGCGCGGCTGGCGGCCTGCTGCTGGGACTGATCGCGGCCACCGTGCTGCTGGCGATCGGCATCGGCTACGGCATCGGCCGCCTGCTGGGGCTGCCGGCACGGCTGGCCACGCTGGTGGCCTGCGGCAATGCGATCTGCGGCAACTCGGCGATCGTCGCCGCGGCGCCGGTGATCGACGCCGATTCGGACGAGGTGGCCGCCTCGATCGCGTTCACTGCGGCGCTGGGCATCGTGGTGGTGCTGGCCTTGCCGCTGGCGGTGCCGCTGTTCGGCCTGGATCAGCGCCACTACGGCATCCTCGCCGGCATGACCGTGTACGCGGTGCCGCAGGTGCTGGCGGCGACGCTGCCGGTGGGTGCCATCAGCGCGCAGGTCGGCGCCTTGGTCAAGCTGATGCGGGTGGTGATGCTGGGGCCGGTGATGCTGCTGCTCGGGCTGACCGCCGGCCGGCCGGGCGCCGCGCGGTTGCCGCTGCACCGCCTGCTGCCGTGGTTCGTGCTGGGCTTCGTCGGCATGCTGCTGCTGCGCTCCTCGGGCCTGTTGCCGCTGGCGTTGGCGGACGCGGCGCAGCGCGTGTCGGCGCTGCTGACCCTGGTGGCGATGGCGGCGCTGGGCCTGTCGGTGAACCTGCGCTCGGTGCTGGCCTCCGGCGGCCGCGTGCTGGCCGCGGGCACGCTGTCGCTGCTGGCGCTGGCCGGCATCAGCGCGCTGCTGGTGTGGTGGCTGCCGTGACGCGCGGGATGGCCGCAGATGCTGTGCGCATGCTGCGCGCTGTCGCAGCCAGCAGGAGCGAACCGATCCCCGGAACGCATCGCGCCGCTGCGTTCGCGTGCGGCAGCGACTCCTGGCGACGGTGCGGCTGCCGCTGGATCGATCACTTCACGCTGCGTCGCCGGTAGCGGCTCCAGCGTTGCATCCGCGCAGTGGCTCAATGGGCCAGCCGCATGCAGCCGCGGTGTAATAGTCTCCGCCGCAGGGCCGATCTAAGGTGGCGCATCTTCTTCGCACGCACCGCCAGGCCAGCTCATGGGACACGACCACAGCCACGCACCGACCGAGATCCGCCACGAGAAACCCCTGTGGTGGGCGCTGGGGCTGACCGCCACGTTCCTGCTGGTGGAGATCGCCGGCGCGTTCCTGACCAACAGCCTGGCGCTGCTGTCCGACGCCGCGCACATGGCCACCGACACCCTGGCGCTGATGATCGCGCTGGTCGCGGTGCGGCTGAGCCGGCGCCCGCCCGATGCCAAGCGTACCTACGGCTACGCGCGGCTGGAGGCGCTGGGCGCGCTGTTCAATGGCGGCATGCTGTTCGTGGTCGCCGCCTACATCCTGTGGGAAGCGGTGCAACGGTTCCGCCAGCCGCAGGACGTGGCCACGGTCGGCATGCTCGGCATCGCCGCGTTCGGCCTGCTGATCAACCTGATCTCGATGCGCCTGCTCAAGGCCGGCAGCGGCGAGAGCCTCAACATGAAGGGTGCCTACCTGGAAGTGTGGAGCGACATGCTCGGCTCGGTGGCGGTGATCGCCGGCGCGCTGGCGATCCGCCTCACCGGCTGGAAGGTGATCGATCCGATCCTGGCGGTGCTGATCGGCCTGTGGGTGCTGCCGCGCACCTGGGTGCTGCTGCGCGAGGCGATCAACGTGCTGCTGGAAGGCGTGCCCAAGGGCGTGGACATGGCCGCGGTGCGCGGCTATCTGCGCGGCGTTCCCGGCGTGGAGGACGTGCACGACCTGCACGTGTGGGCGCTGGCCTCCAGCACGCCGGCGCTGACCGCGCACGTGGTGATCGCCGACGGCGCCGATGCCGACGCGTTGCGCGCGGCCCTGTGCGATGGCCTGCATGCGCGCTTCGACATCGACCACATCACCCTGCAGATGGAAGCCGGGCACTGCGGCGCAGAGCCGTGCGGCACGCCGGCGCGCGCTGCGCAGGGAGCGCGCGACGAGCATGCGGATCACGGGCACGGCCAGCACGACGATCATGGGCATCGGCACGGCCATGCGCACGGCGCGCATGGGCATTCGCATCCGTGACACGGGATCAGGCGTCTTCCCCTTCCTGTAGGAGCGGCTTCAGCCGCGACAGGATCTCTCGGTAACGCTTGTCGCGGCTGAAGCCGCTCCTACAGGGAGCGCAGAGGACGCACGGCGGATTCAGGCCACCGGCTCGCGCAGCACCGGCGAATCCCAGCCCGGGCGCGGCGCGAAGCGCTCGCCGTAGCGCGCCTGCAGGGCGCGCAGGCGCTCCAGCAGCGCGTCGGCGCCGGCCGCACGGATGTACTGGATCGGACCGCCGCGGAACGGGGCGAAGCCGGTGCCGAAGATCACCCCGGCGTCGAGCAGGTCCGCATCGGCGACCACGCCGTCGTGCAGGCAGGCCACCGCCTCGTTGAGCAGCGGCAGGATCAGGCGGTCTTCCAGATCGGCCGGCGCCTGGTAGTCCTTGTCCACTTCCGGCTTTTTCGCGCGGCCGTTTTCCCAGGCGTACAGGCCCTGGCCATCCTTCTTGCCGCGCTTGCCCGGTTCCACCGTCTGCAGCGCGGCGGGGATCGGCAGGCCCAGGAACGGCGCCAGTTCCGCGCCGACCCCGGCGGCCACGTCCAGGCCCACGGTGTCGATCAGTTCGATCGGCCCCATCGGCATGCCGAACTTCACCGCGGCCTTGTCGAGCGCTGGGCCGGGGATGCCCTCGGCGTACGCGGTGGCCGCTTCCAGCAGGTACGGGAACAGCACCCGGTTGACCAGGAAGCCGGGCGTGCCGGCGACCGGCACCGGCAGCTTGTCGATCGCCTTGCAGAACGCGGCCAGCCGCTTCTGGTTGTCCGCGGCCAGGCCGTCGTGGCAGACGATCTCCACCAGCGGCATCTGCGCCACCGGGTTGAAGTAGTGCAGGCCGGCGAACTGCGCCGGGCGCTGGATGTGCTCGCGCAGTTCGGTCAGCGGGATCGAGGAGGTGTTGGTGCTGAGCAGCGCATCGGGCTGCATCCGCGGCTCCAGCGACTGGTACAGCTCGCGCTTGGCCTGCGGATTCTCCACGATCGCCTCGATCACCAGGTCGGCCACCGGCACGCCGTCGCCGGCCAGGTCGCCCTTCAGCCGCGCCGCCACCGCCGGGCGCTTGCTGTCGTCCTTGACCCGCTTGGCGAACAGCTCGCCGGCGCGGCTCAGCGCGCCATCGATGAAGCGCTGCTCGCGATCCTGCAGCGTCACCTCGAAACCCTTGTAGGCCGACCAGGCGGCGATGTCGCCGCCCATCACCCCGGCGCCGACCACGTGCACGTGGCGGATGCCATGGTCTTTCCCGCCCAGCGCCTTGAGCCGCTCGGTGAGGAAGAAGATGCGGATCAGGTTGCGCGCGGTCGGCGTGCTCGCCAGCTTGACCACGGCCTTGCGCTCGGCGTCCAGCCGCGCCTGGATGCCGCCGCCGCCGCTGCGCTCCCAGACGCCGATCAGCGCGTACGGCGCCGGGTAGTGTTCCTTGCGCGCCTTGCGCGCGACCTGCTTGCGCATCTGCGGCGCCAGCAGCTTGCGCGCCGGCCAGGTGTTGGTGGCCCAGGCGGTGGCGCGCTGCTTGAACGGGCGCGCGCTGCCGGTCAAGGCCAGCGCGACCGCGGTATCGACCAGCACCGCCGGTGCGGCGACCTTGTCGACCAGGCCCATCGCGCGGGCCGCCGATGCCGATACGGTGCGCCCGGTCAGCATCAGGTCCATCGCCGCGGGCGCGCCGATCAGCCGCGGCAGGCGCGCGCTGCCGCCCCAGCCGGGAAAGATGCCGAGCTTGGTCTCGGGCAGGCCGATGCGGGTGGAACCGTCGCTGGAGGCGACCCGGTAGCGGCAGGCCAGCGCGATCTCGGTGCCGCCGCCCATGCAGAAACCGTGGATCGCGGCCACGGTCGGGCAGGGCAGTTCGGCCAGTTTCTGGAAGGTGGCCTGGCCGCGGCGGATCGCGTCGTTGACGGTGCCGCGGCGGTCGAATTCCTGGAATTCCTTCAGGTCCGCGCCGGCGATGAAGCCATTGGCCTTGGCCGAGCGGATCACCACGCCCTTGGGCGGGTCGATGGCGATGCGTTCGAGCAGATCGCCCAGCTCCAGCAGCACGTCCTGCGACAGCGCGTTGACGGGCGCGTCCTGGCGGTCGAGGCTGAGCACGACGACGCCGTCGTCGCGGATATCCGCTTGCCAGTGACTGAATCGGAGCCCGTCGAAGCCTGAAAGCATGGGGAGGACCATCCGCTTATGTATGGAGAAGATCGTTATCATCCAGAGGTTGTTTCCGTTGCGTCAAATCCCAATCCACAGGGGAGTGACGCGGGTCCCGCGACCGCTGGCATGCCGCCAGCCTAACGGAATGCGGGTTAACGTCGTGGGGCGGCGGTCCGCAGGGACGCTGAACTTTTTTCCGAATTGGCGGTCAGATGGTCCGACGTAGGTTGGGCTGACAGGAGTGCGGCCCGTTATGGCCGATGTCGAAACACCTCAGGAGCTGGACCTGGAACTGGTCCGGCGTGTGCAGCGCGGCGAAAGCGCGGCGTTCGATGTGCTGGTGCGCAAGTACCAACACCGGATCGTCGGCCTGATCGGGCGCTACATCGCCGACTGGAGCGAATGTCAGGACGTGGCACAGGACACCTTCATCCGCGCCTACCGCGCGATAGGGAACTTCCGTGGCGACGCCCAGTTCTCTACATGGTTGCACCGTATCGCCGTGAACACCGCCAAGAACTACCTGGTTGCGCACAACCGCAGGCCTCCGACCGACGACGTCGACGTGCTCGATGCCGAGCAGTTCGACAGCGGCACGCGCTTGCGCGACACCGACACGCCCGAGCGCGAACTGATGCGCCAGGAGCTGGAACAGACGGTGATGAAGGCGGTGAATGCGTTGCCGGAGGAATTGCGAACCGCCATCACCCTGCGCGAGGTGGACGGGATGAGTTACGAGGACATCGCGCAGAAGATGGGTTGCCCGATCGGCACGGTGCGCTCGCGCATCTTCCGTGCGCGGGACGCCATCGACGCCGAACTCCGTCCCCTGCTGGATACCGACAGCGCCACTCGTGAGCGACACCGCGTATGACCGATAGCACGCCCATTTCCCAGCCCGAGCCGACGCCCGGCGCCACGCCGCCGGACAAGTTCGAACTGCACTACCGGCAGCAGCTGTCGGCGTTGATCGACGGCGAGCTGCCGGCCGACGAGGCGCGCTTCGTGGTGCGCCGGCTGCAGCACGACGAGGAGCTTGCCGGTTGCCACGAACGCTGGCAGCTGTGCGGCGACATCCTGCGCGGCCGCGTCTGCATGCCGGCACCCGCCGATTTCGGCGAGCGCGTGCGCCAGGCGGTGGCGGCCAAGGCGCAACGCGCCGAGGTGGCGCGCGCCAGCGATGCCGCCGGCAGCCGCCGCACCTGGCGCTGGGGCGGAAGCGCGGCGCTGGCGGCCTCGGTCGCCGCGATCGCCTTGTTCATGACCCGCGAGCGCCTGCCCGATGCGGCGCCGGCGGCAGCGCCCGTGCAGGTCGCCAGCTCAAGCGCTCCTGCCGCCGCGCCTGCGGTTCCGGCGGCCGTGCCGCAGGTGCCGGCACCGGCACCGGCAGATCCGCAGGGCGACCTCGGCGCGGCGGTCGCCGCGGCGCCGGCAGTGGCCATCGCCGCGCACCGGCGCCAGGACGCCGCCACCCGCCGCGGCGCGACCCGAACCCAGCAGGCCGCGCGCAGCAGCGCGGCGCGGGCCGCCGAGCCGGTACGCGCGATCGCCGCCGCGGCCCCGTCGCGGCCAGCGGCGACCGCGCTGCCGCTGCCGGCCACGGCGACCGGCCAGGCGCTCGCGCAGCAACATGCCGGCGATCCGTTCGCGCACCAGCCCGCACCGCTGCAGGCGCGGCCATGGCCGCGCTCGGCACTGGCGCCGGCGGCGTCCAGCGGCGAGTTCACCGCCAGTTTCCCGCGCCAGGGCGCGTCGGCGGCGTTCTATCCGTTCGAGCCGCGGCTGCCGGCCGACGCGGCGCCCGCGCCGTTGCCGCAGCAGCCTTGAACCCAGGCGTCGGTCGAAGCGCGTGCTTCGCTCCGGCGCGCGGTGCCCGCGGCACCGCCGTTGTTTTCCATCCCTTTCCCGAACCGGAGGCTCGCGTCCGATGACTCACCGTATCCGCAACCATCTGCTGGGCGTGTTGGCCCTGACCCTGCCGCTGGCCGCCTGCGCGCAGCAGCCCGAGTCGGCCGCGCCCGCTGCCGCCGCGCCGGCCGCGCGCGCGGCGCCTGCGCCGCAGCTGGTCGCCGGCTTGCCCGATTTCACCAACCTGGTCGAACAGGTCGGCCCCGGCGTGGTCAACGTCGAGACCACGATCAGCCGCAAGGCCGCGGCCACGCGCGCCGGCGCCGGCGGCATGCCCGACGATGCGCAGATCCCGGAATTCTTCCGCCGCTTCTTCGGGCCGGACGGGATCCCGGGCCAGCCGGGCATGCCTGGCCAGCAAGGGCCGGACGAAGACGACGCGACCCCCGGCGGCCGCTCGATGGGCTCGGGCTTCATCATCTCGCCCGACGGCTACGTGCTGACCAACCACCACGTGGTCGATGGCGCCAGCGAGGTCAAGGTCAAGCTGACCGACCGCCGCGAGTTCACCGCCAAGGTGGTCGGCAGCGACCAGCAGTACGACGTGGCGCTGCTGAAGATCGACGGCAAGAACCTGCCGACGGTGCGCGTGGGCGATTCCAACATGCTCAAGCCCGGCCAGTGGGTGGTCGCGATCGGTTCGCCGTTCGGCCTGGACCACTCGGTCACCGCCGGCATCGTCAGCGCCACCGGCCGCAGCAACCCGTACGCCGACCAGCGCTACGTGCCGTTCATCCAGACCGACGTGGCAATCAACCAGGGCAATTCCGGCGGTCCGCTGCTCAATACCCGCGGCGAGGTGGTCGGCATCAACTCGCAGATCTTCTCCGCGTCCGGCGGCTACATGGGCATCAGCTTCGCGATCCCGATCGACCTGGCGATGAGCGCGGTCGAGCAGATCAAGAAGACCGGCAAGGTCAGCCGCGGCATGCTCGGCGTGACCATGCAGCCGAACATCAGCGATGTGGAGGCCAAGGGCCTGGGCCTGACCGATACGCGCGGCGCGCTGGTCAACGGCGTGCAGCCGGGCAGCGGCGCGGCCAAGGCCGGGATCGAGCCGGGCGACTTCATCGTTGCCTTCAACGGGCAGAAGATCAACACGCGCGAGGACCTGCCGCCGCTGGTGGGCATGCTGCCGCCGGGCAGCAAGGCGCGGGTCACCGTGATCCGCGACGGCAAGCCGCGCGACATCAGCGTGACCCTGAGCGAGCTCAGCGACGACGGCGTGGCCATGGGCCAGCAGCAGCCGGGCCGCGGTGGCGCGGCGCCGGCGCCGCAGGCCGCCGAGAGCAGCGCGCTGGGCATCAGCGTGGAGGAGATCCCGGCGCCGGTGCGGCAGAAGCTCGGGCTGCGCGCCGACGAGGGCGTGCAGGTGGCGCAGGTCAGCCGCGCGGTGGCGAGCAAGTCGCAGCTGCGTCCGGGCATGATCGTGCTGCAGGTCGGGCGCACTCCGGTGTCCAATGCGGCGCAGTTCCGCAAGCTCACCGCCGGCGCGAAGAAGGGCGACGTGGTGATGCTGCTGGTGCGCGCGCCGGGCAGCCCGGCCAGCCAGTTCATCGCGATCAGCGTCGACTGAGCGGCCGATCGCGCTAGTGCCCATGGCGGTCAGCGAACCCCGGTTCGCTGGCCGCCATTGATTTCATTGGGGTTTGTGTCCCGAAACCGTGCCCGCGCCGCCGCGGGCGCCCGCGCGCCGCCGCCGGGGCGCCTGGCTCCCTCCGGCCATGCGATAATGGCCCGTTATCCTGACGACGGTCCTGGCCGCCGCCCACCTCATGTCCTCTGATTCGATGCGGAACATCCGCAATTTCTCCATCATCGCCCACGTCGACCACGGCAAATCGACCCTGGCCGATCGCATCATCCAGCTCTGTGGCGGCCTGCAGGCGCGCGAGATGGAAGCGCAGGTGCTCGACTCCAACCCGATCGAGCGCGAGCGCGGCATCACCATCAAGGCCCAGTCCGTGTCCTTGCCGTATACGGCCAAGGACGGGCAGGTCTACCACCTGAACTTCATCGACACGCCTGGCCACGTGGACTTCTCCTACGAAGTCAGCCGCTCGCTGGCCGCCTGCGAGGGCGCGCTGCTGGTGGTCGACGCCGCGCAGGGCGTGGAAGCGCAGTCGGTGGCCAACTGCTACACCGCGGTGGAGCAGGGCCTGGAAGTGGTGCCGGTGCTCAACAAGATCGACCTGCCCACCGCCGACATCGCCCGCGCCAAGGCCGAGATCGAGGCGGTGATCGGCATCGACGCCGAGGACGCGGTGGCGGTCAGCGCCAAGACCGGGTTCAACGTGGACCTGGTGCTGGAAGCGATCGTGCATCGCATCCCGCCGCCCAAGCCGCGCGATACCGACAAGCTGCAGGCGCTGATCATCGACTCGTGGTTCGACAACTACCTGGGCGTGGTCTCGCTGGTGCGGGTGATGCAGGGCGAGATCAAGCCGGGCAGCAAGATCCTGGTGATGTCCACCGGCCGCACCCACCTGGTCGACAAGGTCGGCGTGTTCACCCCCAAGCGCAAGGAACTGCCCGCGCTGGGCGCCGGCGAAGTGGGCTGGATCAACGCCTCGATCAAGGACGTGCACGGCGCGCCGGTCGGCGACACCCTGACCCTGGCCGCCGACCCGGCGCCGCATGCGCTGCCCGGTTTCCAGGAAATGCAGCCGCGCGTGTTCGCCGGCCTGTTCCCGGTCGATGCCGAGGACTACCCGGACCTGCGCGAGGCGCTGGACAAGCTGCGCCTCAACGACGCGGCGCTGCGCTTCGAGCCGGAAAGCTCCGAGGCGATGGGCTTCGGCTTCCGCTGCGGCTTCCTCGGCATGCTGCACATGGAAATCGTGCAGGAACGGCTGGAGCGCGAGTACGACCTCAACCTGATCTCGACCGCGCCGACCGTGGTCTACGAGGTGCTCAAGACCGACGGCAGCGTGATCCCGATGGACAACCCGTCCAAGCTGCCGCCGCTGAACAACGTGGAGGAGATCCGCGAGCCGATCATCCGCGCCAACATCCTGACCCCGCCGGACTACGTCGGCAACATCATCACCCTGTGCGAGGAAAAGCGCGGCAGCCAGATCGGCATCAACTACCTGGGCAGCCAGGTGCAGATCAGCTACGAACTGCCGATGGCCGAGGTGGTGCTGGATTTCTTCGACAAGCTCAAGTCGGTGTCGCGCGGCTACGCCTCGCTGGACTACCACTTCCTGCGTTTCGACGCCGGCCCGTTCGTGCGCGTGGACACGCTGATCAACGGCGACAAGGTCGATGCGCTGTCGATCATCGTGCACCGCAGCCATGCCGACCGGCGCGGCCGCGAACTGTGCGAAAAGATGAAGGACCTGATCCCGCGGCAGATGTTCGACGTGGCGATCCAGGCCGCGGTCGGCTCGCAGATCATCTCGCGCAGCACGGTCAAGGCGATGCGCAAGAACGTGCTGGCCAAATGTTATGGTGGCGACGTGTCGCGCAAGAAGAAACTTCTGGAAAAACAGAAGGAAGGCAAGAAGCGCATGAAGCAGGTCGGCCGCGTGGAGATCCCGCAGGAAGCCTTCCTGGCTGTGCTGCAGATGGATAAGTAGCTGGGAATGGTGAGTAGGGAATCGGGAATGGGAAGAGCGGCGCTCTTGCCTTTCCGATTCCCCGTTCCCGATTCCCGATTCCCATTCCGAAGGAATACGAATGAAATGGTTTGAAATCGCGCTGGTGGTCCTGACCTTCGCCACCGGCATCGTCTGGTTGCTGGACAAGCTGTTCTTCGCCAAGCGCCGCGCCGCGCGCGCCGGCCTGCTGGATACCGAGCCGGTGCTGGTCGATTATTCGCGGGCGTTCTTCCCGGTGCTGGCGGTGGTGCTGATCCTGCGCAGCTTCATCGCCGAGCCGTACAAGATTCCGTCCAGCTCGATGATGCCGAACCTGCTGGTCGGCGATTTCATCCTGGTCAACAAGTTCGCCTACGGCTTCCGCCTGCCGATCACCAACCAGAAGGTGATCCCGACCAGCGAGCCCAAGCGCGGCGACGTGGTGGTGTTCAAGCCGCCGCACAAGCCGGACGAGAACTGGATCAAGCGCGTCATCGGCCTGCCCGGCGACCGCATCGGCTTCCACGGCGATACCCTGTACATCAACGGCACGCCGATGAAGTACCAGGTGCGCGGCGAGTACGTCGGCAAGGGCAAGGGCGCGGAGATGACCGGGTCCACGCTGCTCACCGAATACCTGCCGGGCCGCACCCACACCGAACTGGAGTGGCTGGACCGCAACAATCCGGCCGGCCAGGGCGATTGGGTGGTGCCGCCGGGCCAGTATTTCGTGATGGGCGACAATCGGGATAATAGCGAGGACAGCCGCTTCTGGACCCAGACCCACTTCCTGCCCGAAGAGAACCTGCGCGGCAAGGCGTTCCTGGTCTGGCTCAATTGCGAAGGCTGGTTCTGCAGCGGCAGTTTCGATCCCTCGCGGATCGGGACCGGCATCCAGTGATTTCTGGCGTAAGGGGAAGCGCGATGAAGCACAAGCAAAGTGGCATGACGTTGACGTCGTTCGTGATCGTGCTGGCGGTGGTCGGTTTCTTCGCCTACATCGGCATGAAGCTGTTCCCGATGTACATGGAGTACTACGCGGTGCGCTCGGCGATGAAGGGCCTGGCCGCCGAGCCGGGCAGCGCCGACATGGATCCGGCGCAGGCGAAGATGCTGCTGTTCCGCCGCCTGGACATCAACAATTCGGACAACGTGAAGCCGGACGACGTCAAGTTCGATCGCATGGATTCGGGCTGGAAGATGCATGTGGCCTACGAAGTGCGCAAGCCGCTGGTCGCCAACCTGGACGTGGTCGGCAAGTTCGACATCACCCAGGACCTGACGACGCGCGGTGGCGAGTAAAACGATCCTGCGCGGCGACCGCATCGGTCACCGCTTCGCCGACCCGCAGCTGCTGGCGCAGGCGCTGACGCATCGCAGCGCCGGCGCGCCGCACAACGAGCGGCTGGAATTCCTCGGCGACAGCATCGTCAACCAGCTGATCGCCGAGGCGCTGTACCGGCGCTGGCCCAAGGCCGACGAAGGCGCGCTGACCCGCGCCCGCGCCGAACTGGTGCGCGAGGCCTCGCTGGCCACCATCGGCCGCCAGCTGGAACTGGGCGAGCGGCTGACCCTGGGGCCGGGCGAGATGAAGTCCGGCGGGCATCGCCGCGATTCGATCCTGGCCGACGCGGTCGAGGCGGTGGTCGCGGCGATCTACCTGGACGCCGGATTCGAGGCCTGCCGTGCGGTGATCCTGCCCTGGTTCGAGACGGCGCTGGCCGCACTGCCGGTCGGCAAGCCGGAGAAGGACGCCAAGACCCGCCTGCAGGAATGGCTGCAGGCCCGGCAGCGGGCCCTGCCGGCGTACGAGCTGATCAGCGAAACCGGCGACGAACACGCCAAGCTATTCCGGGTACGCTGCGTACTCGCCGAGCCTGCCCTCACCACCGAGGGCGAGGGCACCTCGCGACGGCTGGCCGAACAACAGGCCGCCGCCGCCGCCATCGAGCAACTGGATTCCAGCAAGTGAACGAGCAAGCGTCCCCTTACCGCAGCGGCAGCGTGGCCGTGATCGGCCGCCCCAACGTGGGCAAGTCCACCCTGACCAACGCCCTGGTGGGCGCCAAGGTCAGCATCGTCTCCAACCGCCCGCAGACCACCCGGCACCGCTTGCTGGGCATCGCCAGCTTCCCGGAAGGGCAGTTGGTGCTGGTCGACACCCCCGGCCTGCACCGCGAGCAGAAGCGCGCGATGAACCGGGTCATGAACCGCGCCGCGCGCGGCTCGCTGGAAGGCGTGGACGCCGGCTTGCTGGTGATCGAGGCCGGGCGCTGGGACGACGAGGACACGCTGGCGTTCAACGTACTCAGCGATTCCGGCATCCCGGTGGTGCTGGTGGTGAACAAGGTCGACCGGCTCAAGGACAAGACCGCGCTGCTGCCGTTCCTGCAGCAGGTCAGCGACGGCCGCAGCTTCGCCGCGGTGCATCCGATCTCCGCGCTCAAGCGCAAGGGCCTGGAAGCGTTGGTGCGCGACCTGCTGGCGCTGGTGCCGGAAGCGCCGGCGATGTTCGGCGAGGACGAGATCACCGACCGCAGCCAGCGCTTCCTGGCCGGCGAACTGGTGCGCGAGCAGCTGATGCGCCAGCTCGGCGAAGAGCTGCCGTACGCGACCACGGTGGAGATCGAGCGCTTCGCCGAGGACGGCGCGCTGCTGCGCATCGGCGCGGTGATCTGGGTCGAGCGCGAGGGCCAGAAGGCGATCGTGATCGGCAAGGGCGGCACCCGCCTGAAGGACATCGGCGCCAAGGCCCGGCAGCAGATGGAGCGCCTGTTCGGCGCCAAGGTGTTCCTGGAGACCTGGGTGCGCGTGCGCGAGGGCTGGTCGGACGACGAGGCCGCGTTGAAGGCGTTCGGGTACGGGGAGTAAGGCCGGGACTCGGGACTGGGGACTCGGGATTCGGGATTCGGGATTCGGGATTTTCGCAAGTGCACCGCATTTCCGCTTTTCTGTAGGAAGGGCTTCAGCCCCGACGCCTTACCGATAACGCGTCGGGGCTGAAGCCCTTCCCACAAAAACCGCTGAGCCGGAATACGGCTGCCGCTTCTCTTCGCAGCACGGCTGCTTTTTCCTCAAATCGCTTGACAGCGATTTGCCGCCGGACAGCATCCTGGAGTCCCGAGTCCCGAGTCCCGAGTCCCGAGTCCCGAGTCCCGAGTCCCGAGTCCCGAGTCCCGAGTCCCGAGTCCC
>NZ_JAFIWB010000037.1 GCF_017163705.1 Xanthomonas bonasiae | reverse complement strand
CCCATGAACCACGCCGCCCCGCCCCGCCCTGTCGCGGGCACTGCCCTCGCTGCGCTGCGCGTGGCCGCCAAGCTCGCCGCATTCGTCCTGATCAGCGTGCCCCTGCTGCCGCTGCAATGGCTGCTGATGCGCGTCACCCGCGGCCGCGGCGCCTTCGTGCTGCCGCGGCTGTGGTTCGCCTGCCTGCGCAAGGCGATGGGCATCCGCGTCGAGGTGGTGGGTACGCCGCGCCGCGGCGGCGGCACGCTGTTCGTCGGCAACCACATCTCGCACTTCGACATCGTGGTGCTGGGCAGCCTGCTGCACGCGCGCTTCATCGCCAAGAACGACATGGAACGCTGGCCGGGCATGCGCCGGCTCGGCGCGCTGGCGCAGACCCTGTTCATCAGCCGCCGGCGGATCGACGCAGCCAACGTGGCCGCCGCCGTCGCCGCGCAGATCCGCCCCGACCACGACGTGGTGCTGTTCGCCGAAGGCACCACCTCGTCCGGCGAGCGCGTCGCCCCGTTCAAGTCCAGCCTGTTCTCGCTGTTCCTCGGCGGCGACGCCAACGCCCGGCCATGGACGCTGCAACCGTTCACTATCGACATCCTGTCCGTCGATGGCCGCCGCCTGGCGCACGGCGGCGAGCGCGACGCCTACGCGTTCTACGGCAGCATGCAGGCCGGCGCCCACGTCGAGCGCTTCCTGCGCTCCTCCGGCGCCGTGGTCAGGGTCACCTTCCATGCGCCGATCGCGCTCGACCAGGGCACCGACCGCAAGGCACTGGCGCAGCGGCTGCACGCGATCGTGGCATCGGCGCTGCCTGCGCCGCGCAGCGACGCCCGCCCGGCATAGGCCGCACGCGCTGCGGCAGCGCACCCGAGGCAGCGCGGCACTGCTCGCGCCGCGCCGCCGGGTCAGTGCTTCGGCAACGGCTGCATCCGGTAGTTGTCCGGCGGCGTGCTGCCAAGCAGGTAGTGCACGAAATAGTCCCAGCGGCGGCGGGTCACGTAGGGCATGTCGTCGTCGCCATAGGCGTGCTTGGCGTTGGGCAGCACCAGCATGTCGAAGGTCTTGTTGGCCTTGATCAGCGCGTCGGCCATCAACAGCGATTCGTAGGGCGGGACGTTGTCGTCCAGGCTGCCGTGCACCAGCATCAGCCGGCCCTTGAGGTTGGCGGCGAGCAGCGGATTGGCCTGGTTGTCGTAGCTGCCCTTGCCCTCCTTGTCGACGGTGAGAGGGCCCTGGTACTTCTCGCCCCAGTCGTCCTCGTAGTTGCGGTTGTCGTGGTTGCCGCTCTCCGACCAGGCCACCTTGAAGAAATCCGGGTAGCGCAGCATCGCGTCGGTGGAGGCGTTGCCGCCGCCGGAGTGGCCCCAGATGCCCACGCGCTGCAGGTCGATCCATGGATAGCGCTGCCCCAGCTCCTTCAACCCGGCCACCTGGTCGGGCAAGGTGTTGTCGCCCATGTCGGCGTACCAGGTGTCGTGGAAGGCCTTGGAGCGCCATGGCGTGCCCATGCCGTCGATGGCCACGACGATGAAGCCCAGTTCGGCCAGCGCCTGGTTGTCGCCATGGCTGGGCAGGAAACTGCGCCCGCGCACCGAGCCGGTCTGCGGGCCCGGGTAGATGTAGTCGATGATCGGGTACTTCTTGGCCGGGTCGAACTGCGAGGGCTTGAACATCACCCCGTACAGCACGGTCTTGCCGTCGCGCGCTTTCACCGTGATCGGTACCGGCGGGACCCAGCCGGCGGCCTGCAGGCGGCCGATGTCGGCCTTGGCCACGGTGGCGAGGGTGCGGCCGTCGCCGGCCCGACGCAGTAGCGTCACCGGCGGCTGCGTGGTGGTGGAGTAGCTGTCGACGAAGCGCTGGCCGTCCGGCGACAGGGCGATGTCGTGGTCGGCCGGCTCGGGCGTCAGCAGCTGCGGCGCGCCGCCGTCCAGGCTGACCTTCCACAGCTGCTGGTCGTACGGATCCAGCCCGCGGGTGCGGCCGACGGCGCGGAACCAGGCGGTGCGGGTCTTGGCATCGACCTTCAGCAACTCGGTGACATTGCCCTCGCCGGTGGTGATGGCGCGCTTGGGCTTGCCGGTGGCCAGGTCGTACAGGTACAGCTGGCCCCAGTTGCTGCGTTCGGAAAACCACACCGCTTCGTTGCGCTCCGGCAGGTAGGCCCAGTTCGCCGCGACCTGGCCGCTTTCGTAGTAGGTCTTGGCGGTTTCGCGGAACGCGGTGCGGACCGCGCCGGTGGTCGCGTCGGCGATGCGGAACCAGGCGTCCTTGTGATAGCGCGAGGTGGAGACGAACGCCAGGGTCTTGCTGTCCGGCGCCCACTTCACGTCGTCCCAGCCGCCGTCCGGGCCGCAGCTGACGTCGTCGCACAGGGTCGAGCGGTGCTGGTCCGGCGGCATCTGCAGCCGCACCACCTTGCGCGCGGGCACGTCCACGATCACCCGTTCGATCATGGTCACGTCCTTGTCGCCGGGCATCGGGTACTTCCACTGCAGCAGCTCCGGATGCCCGACCTTGCTCCTGACCAGGTACATGTCGCCGCTCTTGCGCTGGTCCTGCTGGAACGTGGCGATCCTGCGCGAGTCCGGCGACCACTCCAGGATCGCCTTGTCGCTGTGCTTCCAGCCGGCGTTGTCGGTGGCGTAGCCGAAGTCGCGCACGCCATCGGTGGTGAGCTGGGTTTCCTTGCCGGAGGCCAGGTCGCGCAGCCACAGGTTCCAGTCGCGGACGAACGCCTCGGTCTTCTTGTCCGGCGACACCATGCCCGGCTCGGGCTTGTCCTTGGCGTAGACCTTGCTGCAATGCGCGTCGGCATCGCAGAACACCTGGGTGTCGCGCACGCTGAAACGGTAGCGGCCATCGGCGGCCAGGCTCAGCGACTTGATCGGCAGGTCGGTCGCGGCCAGCGGCCGCTCGGTGAGCGCCAGCAAGGTATTGAGCGACGCGGTCAGCGCGGCCTGGTCGAACAGCGGCGCGCGCTGGCCGCTGACCGCGTCCATCCGCATGAAGTGGTCGCCGCCGGCGTCGTGGTCGACATAGGCGAAATGGGTGGCGTCCAGCCAGTCCACGCGCTGGACCGCATGGTCCAGCAACGGTTGCGTCAGATGGCCGAGCGCGCGCTCGGCCCGCGCATAGTCGGCGGCGGTGACAGCCGGCGCCTGCGCGGCGGCGGCGGCCGGCAGGAGCATGGCAAGGAGGAAGGCGCCGAGCGCGCGTGGGGCAAGGAGCGGGGAAGGCATGGCGTGGGGGTTCCGGAGCGGACAGGTGCGGACGACGGGAAGCGATCCTTGCGCGTAATCCGCCGATGCTACGCCCTGCCCCGCCGGCGCCCCCCTGCCGGAAGTCGTAGTGGCGCACTGACGGCGCCCGTGGCGGCAGCGCTTGCATCCCGTCGGCAGCCGCGTCCGTCCAACGCTGTGGCCGCTATGCGGCACTCCCCGCGTTGTTATCGGCAGGCAACAGCGACCGGCGCGGCGTCTTCCCGACCCGCACAGGATTTCCGGCGCGGCTGCCTGCCTGTCGCAGCGCGCGTCCGCACACGGACGGTGTCCGCACAGGTCCATCCCAACAGTTCATGGAGAACGCAAATGAAGAGCACAAGGGCAGTATCGTCGTTCCGGTCCCCGCACGCGGTCACCGTCGCGGTGCCGGTGGAGGTCGGCAACGACATCGAGAAGATGCACAAGATCACCCGGGAAATCCTCGGCCGGCTTGGCTGCGCGGCCTGCCATTCCGGCTTCGACCTGCGCTTCGTGATCGAACGCGACTTCCGGGTCAATCCGGCGCTGGAGATCGAGGGTTTCGCGCCGCGGATCGGCCCCTGACCGGAGGCATCGGCGATGCATGCCCTGCCCGATCTTGGCGTCGGCCTGGTGCTGTGGCCGGAGTTGATGCCGGTGCTGGCCGAGGACGACGGCGCGATCGGGGTGGTCGAGATCGAACCGGAATTCTTCTGGTTCGAGACCGGCAACGCGCAGGCGCCGATGCGCATCGACACCGGCATGGTGCGGCAGCTCGCCGAGCTGCCGCAGCACAAACTCGTGCACGGCGTGGCCTCCCCGGTGGGCGGCTCGCTGGCGCCGGAACCGCAACGTCTGCAACTGATGCGCGAGGTGGTGCAGGCGCTGGGGGCGCCGTGGGCCAGCGAACACCTGAGCTTCAATGCGGTGCCGGTGGCCGGCGGCCCGGTCGATTCCGGTTTCCTGCTGCCGCCGCTGCAGACCGTGGCGAGCGCGCAACAGGCCGCGGCCAATATTCGCACAATGGCACAGGGCCTGCGGGTACCGTTCGCGGTGGAGAACAACGTCAACTATCTGCGCCCGGTCGCTGGCGAACTCAGCGACGGCGCGTTCATCGCCGAAGTGGCGACCCAGGCCGACTGCGGCATCCTGCTCGACCTGCACAACCTGTGGACCAACCAGAAGAACGGCCGCCAGCCGGTGCGCGAGGCGCTCGCCGCGCTGCCGCTCGAGCGCGTCTGCGAACTGCACCTGGCCGGCGGCTTCGCGCACCGCGGCTACTGGCTCGATGCGCATTCCGGACTCGTCGACGAAGAATTGATGCGACTGGCCGCCGAGCTGATGCCCGCGCTGCCCAACCTGCACGCGATCGTCTTCGAGATGCTGCCGACCGCTCTGGCGCACGTCGGCATCGCCGACGTACGCAGGCAGATCGACAGGCTGCACACGCTATGGGCGCTGCGCCGGCCCGGCGCGCGCGCGCCGCAGGCCGCAGCGGGCCTCGCGCGCGGCGATGGCGGCGTCGCACCGTCGCCCGCCGACTGGGAACGGACCCTGGGCGCCCTGGTCCGCGGCGACGCGCCGGGCGCGCATCCCATCGCCGCACTGCTGGCGGATCCCGGCGTCGCCCTGCTGCGGGAATTGGCCAGCAATGCGCGCGCCGGACAGATCGCCAGCGCGGCGCGGCTGACCACGCGCATGCTGCTGGCGCATGGTGGCGAAGCGGCCTTCCGCAGCTTGTTCGAGGACTACGCCGCCGCGCAGCCACCGCGCCAGTTCGCCAGCAGCGAGGCGCTGGGCTTCCTGGAGCACGTGCAACTCGCGGCGCCGGCGATTCCGCAGCTGGCGCAGGTGGCGATGTTCGAAAGCGCCGTGATCCACTCCGCGCTGCAGGGCGACGCGCGCGTCGTCGCCTTCGACCGCGACCCGGTGCCGCTACTGACCGCGCTGGCCGAACGGCGCGCCCCGCCACCGGCGCAAGCGCCCGGCAGGTTCGCGATCGAGCTGCAGGGCGGAGCGGTCATCGCCATCCGGGCAGGTTAGCGGCTGTCTCCCCCAAACCGCTGCACGAGTGCACGCCATCGGCGCGCGCGGCCGCATGTCACGCAGATGACATCGCGACTTCCTAGCCTGCGCCCAGGGCTGGCGGCCGGCGCCGCCAAGGACGGTCGCCATCGAAATCCTGCTGTGGACCGTGTTCGCCGTGGTGATGAGCGCCGTTCTGCTGTTGGGCGTCTCGGTGGTGATCGTCGCCACCCGCGAAAATGGCCTCTACTCCGCTGAAGAGAAGACCTGGCAACGCCTGAAGCACAGCGGCGTCCCTGCCGAGGCCGAGATTCGCGCGCTCAAGCGCTCCGAGCACGGGCTGTCGCGCGGCGGCAGCCAGGGCCAGACCGTGCATGCGGTCGAGTTGACGCTGGACGTTTTCGACGGCGCGGGCGGCGTGTCCATGGCTACGCTGCGCACGCTGATCGACGAAGCCCTGTTGCCGCAGTTCTGCATCGCCGGCACCCGCGTGCATGTGCTGCGCGATCCGGACGACGCCTCGATCCTGGCAGTGGACCGCGCGCGGTCGCCGCTGGAGATTCCACGCGCAGGCGGTTGATGGCGGCTCTGCGCAGGATGCAGGATTTCCCCGGGATACCGCTCCCCGCAGGGGGGGCTTCAGCCCCGACAGTATCCGAAGCCGGAACATCCACCGCTGCGCTCGTCGCGGCTGAAGCCGCTCCTACAGGAGCTTGCGGCTAGCCCACCGGATGCACTGCAGGAGGGGGCTTCAGCCCCGACGGTATCCGAAACTGGAACACCCGCCGCTGCGCTCGTCGCGGCTGAAGCCGCTCCTACAGGAGCTTGCGGCTAGCCCGCCGGATGCACTGTAGGAGGGGCTTCAGCCCCGACGGTATCCGCAGCCGGAACACTCACGGCTTCGCTCGTCGCGACTGAAGTCGCTCCCGCAGGGACTTGCGGCTAGGCCGCCGGGTGAACTGTGGGAGGGGCTTTAGCCCCGACAGCATCCGCGCCGAAACACGCAGTGCTGCGTTCGGCACGGCTGTAGCCGCGCCGACGCGCGCCGTTACGGCTTCGCCGCCTCGCACAGCTTGCGGTTGAACCAGGTGGACTTGGCGATCGGCAGATAGCTGTCCCAATCGGTCGGCGGCAGCATGCTGCCGTTCTTGTCCAATTCCTCCTGCAAGGAGTCCTCGTCGCGGCTGGCGCCGGCGATGGTGGTGTCCAGCGCGGCCAGGCACTCTTTCGGACGGCCCAGGCGCAGCAGGGCGATGGCGCGGTCGTTGGCGAAGCGGTCGCGCTCCAGCCAATTGAAGAACGTGCCGCACTCCTTGCCGAACGCATCCATCCCCGCGAGCGCGGCCGCATAGCGCTTGCCGCGATAGTCGGCCAGATACGCCGCGCGCCGCCGCGTGCTCGCCGCCGCAGTGCAGCCCGCCGGCAACGCCAGATACTCGCCCTCGAAGCCGGCGCGCGCGCCGCAATAGTCGCGGCAGCTCTCCTCGGTCAGCGCCTTCACCTCGAACCCGCCGGGCGTGCGCTTGAACGACACGCGGCACGGCGTGTCGCTGCCTTCGGTGACCTCGGCGATCTCGCCGCGCAGCGTGCCCGACAGCCCGCAGCTGTGGCCGTTGGCGCCCATCGCGTCGATCGTGAACTGGCGCACGTCACCCTGCCCGCTGATCTGCAGGCTACCCCAGCCGTCCTTGGTGCCGTACTCGCCGGGCGCCGGCGCAGCCGCGGCGGCAGCGAACGCCGCACCGCACCCCAGCAGCAAACTCCAACTCCATCGTCCTGACATGGCGGCTCCAAATTCGGCAAGGGAGTGCAATTTTCCCCCATCTCGCGGGCCGTCGACCAGTGCGGCAGACATCTTCCGCAGCCGCGGCCCCGGTGCTGCATGGACAGCGGCAACGCCGGCTCCGCGCACCTGGCGCGCCATGCGCGGTGCCGGCAGGCCCGCGCCGACGTCCAAACCGCAATTGCGCTACCCGCCAGCCGGCATCCGGGGCAGAATTCCCCCATGACGCCACTCGCCTTCTCGCTCGCCGCCATGCTGGCCGGCGTCGCCGCAACCGCCCCGGCGCCGGAGCGCATGCTGATCTTCAGCAAGACCGCCGGCTTCCGCCACGACTCGATTCCCACCGCGGTGGCGACGCTGCGCCAGCTGGCCAGCGAGGAAGGCCTGGCCGCGGACCATAGCGAAGACGCGAACGCCTTCACCGCCGACAACCTGGCCCGCTACCGCGTGGTGGTGTTCGCCAGCACCACCGGCGAGATCCTCGACCCCGCGCAGCAACAGGCATTCGAAAGCTTCGTGCGCAACGGCGGCGGCTTCGTCGGCGTGCATTCGGCGGCCGACACCGGCTACGCCTGGCCGTGGTACGGGCGCCTGGTCGGCGCCTGGTTCCAGGGCCACCCGCCCGGGCTGCAATCCACCCAAGTGCAGCCCGAACGCGACGGTCGCGCCGACGGCACGCCCTGGCCGATCCACGACGAGATCTACAACTACCGCAGCAACCCGCGCGCGCAGGTGCAGGTCATCGCCACCGTGGACGAACGCCTCTACACAGGCGGCACCATGGGCGCGGATCACCCGATCGCCTGGTGCCACGCCTTCGACGGCGGCCGTGCCTGGTACACCGGCCTGGGCCACGACGCGGCGGTGTATGCCGATCCGCATTTCCTCGCGCAGCTGCGTGCAGGCGTGCGCTACGCGGCGGGGCGGCAGGCGCGGTGTTGAACGGGTGCGGGAGCTGCGGCTGCCGCCATCCCTGAAAGCATCGGCGTGCGGCAATCGCCACCTGGGCTTAGCAGCGGCGGTGGAATGCGCGACCGCCCATGCCAAGGACGTCTTCCCCGCGCCGGTCGCGCCCTGCGTGCTCTACGCCGCCGGACCTGTACGGCGTCGCGTTCACCGACGCCAACCGCGACGGCCATCCGCTCGAGAGCATGGGGCCGTCCCGGCTGTACGTCGCCGCATCCGATGGCCGCGTCGTGGCACCGGATCCGATAGGCCGGGGCACGGCAGGCGACGCATTCGTGCAGTCGCAATTCTCGCTGCACTTCGATCACCTTCTCGGCATCCCGCGGCGCCTGCTGGTCGCCCTGAGCGGCCTGGTCGTGGCGATGCTGTCCATCACCGGCGTCTACCTTGTTGTGGCGCACGCGGCGCAGCCAGATGATGGATGCCGAACGATGCGATGCAGCGCAACGGGCGCGGTCGCGTTGCATCGTCCCCATCGCCGATGCGAGAGGCGCCCAACCGTCCCCCCTACCTTAGGCACGTTGTCGGCAGCACCCGAAGCTGCGAGTGTGCGGCTTCGACACGACAAGGGCTGACCATGCTGGCGTTCCTGACTGCGACGCTCGTCGCTGCCGCGCTTTCCGCGGCTGCGCCACTGGATGCCGTCCCGCAAACCCGCCTGGACCCCGACCTGCGCTGCCTGTTGGGGGTGTATGCGCTGCCCGAAGGGCAGTCGGTGACCATCACCGGCGACGGCGGGAAGCAGCGCGAACTCCACTACACCCTGTCGAACGGCCGGTTCGGCCGCTTGCGGGTGGACGCCAGCGGCGGATACGGCGCAGACACCGTGTACATCCGTTTCGCCCCCTGCCGGACCGGTACGCTGCAACTGACACGGGGCGAGGCCACCGAGACCGGCACCCGCCTGCGCCTGGTCGAGAAGGAAACCACCTTCAGCAGCGACGGCATCGCGCTGCACGGCAAGCTCGTGCTGCCCGCCACTGGCCGCGCGACGGCGGCGGCCGTATGGGTCGAAGGTTCGAACAACGATCCCAGCACCGACGACACCGTCTGGCAATACGAACTCGCGCGCAGGGGCATCGCCGTCTTCGTCTACGACAAGCGCGGCACCGGCGCGTCCGCCGGCGCCCTCTCCTCCGATTTCCAGGCGCGTGCACGCGACACGGCGGCCGCGGTCAAGGAAGCCCGGCGGCTCGCGCCGGGCGTGCGCCGGATCGGCGTGATCGGCGGCAGCCAGGGCGGATGGGTCGCGCCGCTGACCGCCACGCTGGTGCCAGTGGATTTCGTCGTGGCCGCCTTCGCGATGGCGGAAGGGCCGATCGCGCAAGACCGCGAACTGGTGGAGCAACAGCTGCAGCGCGCTGGGTTCGACGAGACCGCGCTGGCCGAAGCCAGGAAACTGACTGCCATCACCGAACGGATCGTGCGTTCCGACATGCGCGACGGCTTTGCCGAGCTGGACGCCTTCAAGTCCAGCCATGCCGACGCACCGTGGCTGGCCGCCATCCAGCCCCGCTCGTACACCGGCCTGTTCCTGAAATTCTCGAGCGCGGAACTCCAGGCCAACGGACCCGCCCTCGCACAGGGGCTGAGTTTCGACTACGAGCCGCAACCGGTGATCGAAGCGATCAAGCCCCGCCAACTGTGGCTGCTGGGCGGGAGCGACCGCCAGGCCCCGAATGCCGCCACCCAAGCCATTCTTCGGCAGCTCCAGCAACGCCGGGCGGACCTGGCCGTGGTGGTGTTCCCGAATGCGGATCATGGCCTGATCGAGTCGATCAAGACCGCCGACGGCGTGGCGAAGACCTATTCCGCGTACCTGTTCGACGTGACCGCGGACTGGATCGACGACCGCAAGCTTCCGGCGGCAGGGAGGTTCATCGTGATGCCGGCGGCGACTGAGTGACCTGGACCGATTCCCCGCCGGGGAATCTCTGCGAGTAGCGATCTCCCATCACCCTGTCTGCTACGCGATCGGAAGAATGCTTCGACGTGGCGCATTGAGCGCCATGTCTTTCATTCAATCGGACACATTATGCATAGGCCATCAGTGCGAGCAGGTCCATCAGGCCGTGCGCGATGATCGCTGGCCACAGCCGGCCGGTCCGCGCGAACCACCAGCCGAGTATCAGCCCCACGACGACCAGCGAGATCGCGCCGATGGGTCCCTGGTACAGGTGGTACGAGGCGCGGATCGCCACGCTGACGTTCACCGCGAATGCCGGGCTGTGGCTGCGCTGCAGCACGCGGATCACGTAGGCGCAGACGAACACTTCCTCGAAGATCGGATTGAGCAGCGAAACTGCCACCACCGCCGTCAGCGATAGCTTCCCTGCCACCATGGCATCCATCGAAGGATTCACCTCCTCGGCCATGCCCGCGCCCAGCCAGTTCAGGGGATAGCAGGCCACGATGCACGCGATCAGCAGGCCGATCGCCGGTCGGATATCGCGCCCCTGCCAATGCAGCCCCAAGACCTGCGGCGTCCATCCGCGGAACCACAGCACCGGGACGAGCAAGGCCAGGACCAGCAGCTCGTAGAGGACCATGCCCCACAGGCTCGCCTCGGAAAACGACGGCTCGCCCGTGGGCGCCAGCACGGCCGAGAAGCTCCAGTAGATGGGCAGTCCGAGTGCGATCGCAACGACGGCCAGTAGCTCGCCCCATCCCGCAGATATCGTGTCGCGTCCTTGCATCGATCCCCTTTGTGGTCCGGTTGTCCGCCGCGAAGGTGGCTGGCGCGGCTGACGCGCTAGTACAGCATGTCCTGCGTGCGCTTTGGCAATTCGAGGTCGTAGGCGGCGGCATCGAAATCGCCGTCCGCCAGGTGCGCGTGCATGGTGCCGGCACTGGGCAACTGCTCGCGGGGCACGTGCCGCGCCGGATCCCACAGGGCCGAGCGCACGATCGCCTTGGAACAGTGGAAGTACGCGGCGTCGACATGCACCACGATCACGCTGCGCGGCTGCCTGCCGCGGATCTCGAAGCGGGCCAGCAAGGCTGGATCGACGCTGATCTCGGCACGCCCGTTCACCCGCAGGCTCTCGCCGATGCCGGGCACCAGGAACAGCAGCGACATGCGCGGGTCGTGCAGCAGATTGCGCAGATTGTCGATGCGGTTGTTGCCCGGGCGGTCCGGCACCGCCAGCGTGCGCGCATCCAGGATCTGCACGAAGCCGGCCGAGTCGCCCTTGGGCGAGCAGTCCAGTCCGTCGTCCCCGGCCGACGCCAGCACCACGAACGGCGAGGCGCACACGAACGCCTGGTAGTCGGCGTTCAGATGATCGATCTCCTTGCGCAGCGAGCGCTCGGCAGGCTGGCCATACAGCGCTTCGAGTGCCTCAAGGGTGGCGATGCGATGGGGCATGCTGATGTCCTGACGTTGTTGGTGATGCGGGCATCACTATAGCGGCCTGGGCGAAGGCGTCCGACTCTTTGCGAATGCCTGGTAGAGCGAAGCCGCCCGCTCATCGGCCGCGACGCGTTCGACACCGCTCAGGCCCTGCAACGCCATGCCTGCCGACGCCCTTGCATCCCCCAACAGGTAAGCCAGCCGCAAGTAGACCGCACTGGCGACCAGGTTCTTTTTTAGCCGCGAGCCGCAACGACCGGCCACTGCCGTAGGACCAGCGTTGGGGCCGAACGGGTAGTAGCTAGCGATATTCAGGCATGGCTATAAGCAATTGCTCTCCTGAGGTGGATTTTCCGTGATCTTCAGGAGCTCTTCTTTGTCATTGGTGTACTTGATCGTCGCAAAGGTTTCCATGTAGATCATGGTTCTTCCACCAGGGACTGCGAAGAAAACAAAGAAATTGTCCTTGTCGGCTGTCAATCCAATCTTACCTAGAAAGAACCGTATGTTTAGCAGCTGAGAAATTTTGGTGTCGGGGTTGGCCAAGACGACTGTCTTGCGCGCACAGGCACTGAAAAATTCATCGAACGCAGCTCCCGACTTGGGCACAACGTCATTGACTTTCATCACCTCCTTCCCTTTAACCACATCAAGCCCCACGACGACCAAATCCCGGGTATCACAGGAACTGCCAGCGTTCGCAGGAGCGAAGACTAGGAAGCCGATCAGCACCATTAAACATCTCGCAAGTGATTTCATTTTTCATTCACCCATGTATCGCAGATTGGCATGCATTGCCACCAATGCTCTGGCTTCAATACTTTGGGCAGAAGAAAACTACGGAACTTCCACTAGAGCTGTCCCATATCGATACGGGAATCAACTCGTAGCTTCCGTCAATGACATACCCCTCAATGCCATTTTTCAAGCGCACATGCAAAGCTTGATAAGACTTCAAGTCATCGCAGCTTAAAACCTTAGCGCGCTCACCTGCTCGCATTTTAGCTATTGGGGCCGGCCCAGGAACGGGGTAGCTATCTACAGCCACATCGCTTTTCGCCAACAGCACAAACCGCCGAGCTGCAAGGCCTGCAATAGCAGCAATCGCCACTACCAACACCAGCAAGACCCCAATAAATTTCTTCATCAAAAACCCCACAAGAAAGGATTATCAAGAGGTTCGCCATCTCTAGGCGGACCCGGATAAAAAGTGCTTCCAGCAGCTGATGGCGAGCGACTGAGGCTGTCAAAGATCGCCTTGGGTCGCAATGCTTTTTCGAATTGAACACCAACCTTTTTCAAACAATCCTGTACCGATGTCCCGCAATTATTTTACGTAATGCTGTATTTCCCACCAGTTCCGCTCATGCAAGCAGAAAGCTGGCTTTCCTGGAAAGGCGTCAGATTTAGAATGACACCATTCCCATCGCGGAAGTTCTTTTGAAGAGCATTGTAGTCCGACGCACGTGGATACTTACTATCCCACTGACCGGGCGGCCCCCATGAGAAGTTGCGCCCATTGATGTTAGTGGAGATGTGTCCGAACTGCGATTCGCCGACGCCGACGCCATGCCAGTAGACAACCTCCGTGCGCAGTCCCAATGGGTCCACGGAGTGCAGAGGGTATCCGCTCGAATACAGATATGAAGAGATATTTCCATGCAATCCAATCGGATCGCTCTGCACATACCGCCCACTGCCCGTATCGTAGTCCCGGAAATAGTTCTGGTTAAGCCCCGTCGCACTGTCATAGCGCTGCCCCGGGAAGCGCATGCCGAACACGAACGCGGTGCCATCGCGATCCGGATCCTGGTCCGGCGGCGTGTTGCCGAACGCTTCGCCCTTGATGTCCCAGGTCCAGATCGCCACGTCGCGCGCCGGGTCGATGACCGTGCGTGGCGCGCCGAGGTGGTCCGGCTGCACGTAGTTCAAGGCGGTGCCGGCCAGTACGCCGACCGGCAGGTCGTCGAGCCAGATGACTTGCTGGAGCGCCTTGCCGTTGCCGTCGTAGTCACCCAGCCAGTGCCCGGCTTCGTCGTAGAGCGTGTAGGTGTTGGTCGTGCCCAGGAAGCGGCGCACCTGTTCGCCGCGGTCGTTGTAGCGATACTCCATCGCCAGCGTGCCGCTGCGCTTGGCCTGGCTCAGGCGTCCGGTCGCGTCGTAGGCGAACTCGCGTGCGGTGCCGTCGATGGCCGTGGTGTTGCCCGCGGCGTCGTAGCTGCGCATGGCGCCGGCCACGCTTGCCAGCCGGTGGCTGTCGGTCGGATAGGTGTAGGCCTGGGTGGCGCCGTTGACCTGGGCGCTGAGCCGGTTGCCGGTGGCGTCGTAGCTGTAGCCGTCGATCACGGTGCCGGTCGGGCCGTCCTTGAACGCGGTCAATCGGTCCAGGTTGTCATAGCCCAGGCTCACGACCGGAGCGGTGTTGCCCGGCGCGGTCAGCGCAGTGAGGTTGCCGACCGGGTCGAAGGCGAAGCCGATGTTGAGGCCGTCGCTGCGGCTGTCCTGGATCGCCTGCGGCCGGTAGTCCTGGTCCAGCACACGCTGCAGCGGCTGGCCGCTGCCGTAGGACCAGCCAGCGCTAGGGCCGAACGGGTAATAAGTGGCGCCGCCGAGCAGCTTCTGCCGGGTGCCGCCTGCGACCGTGACACCGACTTCCGTCGCCTAGTCCAGCGCATTGTGCACGTGGTCCACGAAATACTTCTCCCGGCCCCTTTACACCTAAAAAGTGAAATTATATTTATTTTATTCTTTCATTTTATCGCAGAACAGTCATCGGTGTCGGCCAGGCGGGCGCATACAAAGAAGCGCCCCTTTTTTTGCGCGTTACAGGCAAAACGTGAAAAAGCCAAAGCCTCACCTGAGTTTAAGCACCTTAGAAAATTGCTCTTTATCTATGAAGAATTTCTTATTCCCCGATCTTACAATGCCGTTATTGTCTATAAAGTAGACATCCCTTTCAGAGAAGTATACTTTTGCTCTAACGTGAGAAGGCAGATAGAATTCAGAACTCGGCCTAGAGGAAATCATCTCAATGAATTCCGCCTTTTCTATCGAGTATCGGCAGTACTGGGGGTTGTTTATGCTCTCCTCTGTTTTCCCGACAAGAAACTGAACTTCAAACCCTGTAAAACACACAGATCCGCTAGTGGAAACCGAAGATCCTTTCGGGCTCATTTCCCGCGAATCAACTCCTTGGCAAAACATCAATAGAGCCAAGAAAGCAACCAATGAATTTAACCCTTTCATCGCAACCCCCTGCAATTTGCTAATATTCGGTTCTGAGCGGAATGTTCATTTCCGCCCTTATCGGATTTTCGATCATTCTAACATTATCTCCCACGGGATCACCCCGCCCTGGATTGTCTTGATAGCCAAGCCATGCATGACCCAATTCGTGTGCAATTGCTATTGGCAATGGAATAGTCTGTAGGCCTGCTGTAGTTTTAACTTGGGGCATGTGACATGGATCGACGAACACCGTTCTTTCGCGTCCTCCACAAGACGACAATGAACCCGAGCCCAGTGGGCAATACAGGTTACGGCCATCTCTTGAAGCTCTAATTTCGTACACATCCGATGATCGTTCTAACTCGCCATTCATGAACCTTGCAACTTCGGAACCTGCATTCAGTTCTGCATAGGCACTCATCAATAGTCTTGCTACCGCAGGATCGTTCTCGACAACTTTTACAATCAGCCCAAACCGGTCCACGGCAGCCAGGGGCGTTCCTCCGGCATAGCCATATGTACTAGCGCCACCGCCGAGTCCTATCGGATCACTCTGCGTGTAGCGGCCACCGGTCGCATCATAGTCTCGGAAATAGTTCTGGTTAAGCCCCGTCGCACTGTCATAGCGCTGCCCCGGGAAGCGCATCCCGAACACGAACGCCGTGCCATCGCGATCCGCGTCCTGGTCCGGCAGGGTGTTGCCGAACGCTTCGCCCTTGATGTCCCAGGTCCAGATCGCCACGTCGCGCGCCGGGTCGATGACCGTGCGTGGCGCGCCGAGACGGTCCGGCTGCACGTAGTTCAACGCGGTGCCGGCCAGCACACCGACCGGCAGGTCGTCGAGCCAGATCGCTTGCTGGAGCGCCTTGCTGTTGCCGTCGTAGTCGCCCAGCCAGTGGCCGGCTTCGTCGTAGACCGTGTAGGTGTTGGTCGTGCCCAGGAAGCGGCGCACCTGTTCGCCGCGGTCGTTGTAGCGATACTCCATTGCCAGAGCGCCGCTGCGCTTGGCCTGGCTCATGCGCCCGGTCACGTCGTGGGCGAACGTGCGTGTCGTGCCGCGTCTATGACGGTCGTGTTGCCCGCCGCGTCGTAGCTGCGCGTGGCGCCGGCCACGCTCGCCAGGCGGTGGCTGTCGGTCGGGTAGCTGTAGGTCTGGGTGCTGCCGTTGACCTGGGCGCTGAGCCGGTTGCCAGTGGCGTCGTAGCTGTAACCGTCGATCACCGTGCCGGTCGGGCCGTCCTTGAACGCGGTCAGTCGGTCCAGATTGTCATAGCCCAAGGTAACCACGGGTACCGTGTTGCCCGGCGCAGTCAGCGCAGTGAGGTGCCGACCGGGTCGAAGGCGAAGCCAACGTTGAGGCCGTCGCTGCGGCTGTCCTGGATCGCCAACGGGCGGTAGTCCTGGTCCAGAACGCGTTGCAGCGGCCTGCCGTTTCAATGTCGGAGAACCCCGCATCCCTGTTCCGTCTCCAGATCAGCGGCAATGGCTTTTTCCAATTCAGCAAGCTAGAAGGCTAGAGCCAATTGCTTTCTTTCGGCGGATTCTCTGTAATCCTCAAGAGCTCCTTATGATTTTTTGTATACTTAATAGTGGAGAACGTGCCCATATAGGTCATCACTCTTGAATCAGGCACAGCAGAGAAAATAAAAAGGTTCTCAGCACTAGGCTTTATTCCAATTTTTCCAAGAAATGTTTGCACGTTTAGAATTTGATAAATCCTCGCATTCGGACTGGCTAATATCACCGTCTTCCTTGCGCAGCTCTTGAAAAATTTGTCAAATACCTCCCCATTCCTGACCAGAACGTCGTTTATCTTAACAACCTCATGCCCTTTCGCAACATCCAATTCAACAACAACCAGATCCTTTTCCTCGCAAGTTGAAGTAGCTAAGGCAGATGGGAAGCTCAGGATTACGGACAAGGTTAAAACTACTGCGAAAAATAATTTCATTTTATTCACCCGTATAGCGAAGAATAGTCATCCCCTCAGGAAACTCGTCACTTCCCACCGGACCTACATAGACTGCATGAGCGCCTAAAGTTGTCACGCCGCCATTCACATCTGGAACCACAATCGCTGTGTGCCCAGTCGAGTTTGCTCCGATGTTCCTATTAGCCACGATATCCCCCGGCATTCTTTCTTCGTAGTTTCCTAGCCGTCGCCAATTGGGAATATTGCCTTTTGCAAGTTCCGCAGCGGTTGCACATCGGTCAATGGAGACCTTGCTTTTCCCTTTTACAGAAACCATGGTTGATGCACCAGCGGATGACACGGCATCGCAGACAAAGGAGGAGCACTTCCAAGATCCAGCAGGATATTGCATGGACCTGGCTTCATAAAAGCCATATGCAGTTGACCCAACCTTTTGCATCGCCCAACTCGATATCCGCCCCCGCTTTTGTAAATTGGCGAGGCTTCCCTCTACCAAACCTAATGAATCAATCTTCCAGAGAGGAACACCTCCTGCATAGGCAAAGGTGTTAGCTCCTCCCATCAAACCGATGGGGTCACTCTGTCCATATCGACCAGTGCTGGCATCATAGTCTCGGAAATAGTTCTGGTTAAGCCCCGTGGCACTGTCATAGCGCTGCCCCGGGAAACGCATGCCGAACACAAAGGCCGTGCCGTCGCGATCCGCGTCTTGGTCCGGGGGCGTGTTGCCGAACGCCTCGCCCTTGATGTCCCACGTCCAGATCGCCACGTCGCGCACCGGGTCGATGACCGTCCGCGGTGCGCCGAGGTGGTCCGGCTGGATGTAGCTCAACGCGGAGCCGGCCAGCACGCCCACCGGTAGGTCGTCGAGCCAGATGGCCTGCTGGAGCGCCTTGCCGTTGGTGTCGTAGTCACCCAGCCAATGCCCGGCTTCGTCGTAGAGCGTGTAGGTGTTGGTCGTGCCCAGGAAACGGCGCACCTGCTCGCCACGGTCGTTGTAGCGATACTCCATCGCTAGCGTGCCGCTGCGCTTGGCTTGGCTCATGCGCCCGGTCGCGTCGTAGGCGAACTCGCGCGCCGTGCCGTCGATCGCGGTGGTGTTGCCTGCCGCGTCGTAGCTGCGGGTTGCGCCGGCCATGCTCGCCAGGCGGTGGCTGTCGGTCGGGTAGTTGTAGGTCTGGGTGCCGCCGTTGACCTGGGCGCTGAGCCGGTTGCCGGTGGCGTCGTAGCTGTAGCCGTCGATCACCGTGCCGGTCGGGCCGTCCTTGAACGCGGTCAGTCGGTCCAGGTTGTCATAGCCCAAGCTCACGACCGGAGCGGTGTTACCCGGCGCAGTCAACGCGGTGAGGTTGCCGAAGCCGAAGCCGATGGTGAGGCCATCGCTGCGGCTGTCCTGGATCGCCAGCGTGCTTAAGTCTACGACTTCATTAATGATGGTATTTCCTAGAAGATCTCCGCTCTTTCGTGTATCTCACACATATATAAATTAAATAAAATAGCCCGCCAAAAAAAAATAAATAGGAAGAGTACCCGAAAGCCCTAGACATAAAACCAAAATGCTCTTTGCACTGACTAACACACCCCGGTGTCACCGCGATCCACGCATAATATATGGCGCACGTAAATACCAACAGCCCAAAGGCCATTATTAATAAAGAAATAAATAAACTCTTTTTGTATTTCACTTTCATCTCCTTTATGGGCCAGGCGAGTAACTGGAACCCAGTGAACCATGCTCATCTAATGTATTGGGAAGAACAGGCCCTTCCTGAGGACCGTAGCGACACTGTCCTATGACAGCATTTGAGAAACTTTGGCATTGGTTAATCATGCTCCAGGTTCCAGTTGGCTGCCCAGGACTTATTTTCTTATTAACACACTCCTCATCCACATTTTTTTGCAGAGTGCACACGGCCCCAACCTGGCTAGATTGGCCTGCATGCGATTTTGTAGCTGTCGATGTGTAGGGGATATCAGCGCAGCCCTGACCAGGAACAGGACACTCCCCACCCATCCCAGCTTCCTGCGTAGATGTTTTAACCCACATATGCTTCAAGTAGGGTCGAACAGATTTTGGTACCCAATCAACACTTATCGGACGAGAACACAAGTAAACAGCCAAACCAAGATAATCACTATAAAGTGCCGGACTCAGCTCAACGTAAGAATATGTATTAATGCCACCGCCCAAACCCAATGGATCACTCTGACCATACCGCCCCGTGCTCGCATCGTAGTCTCTGAAATAGTTCTGGTTAAGCCCCGTCGCACTGTCGTAACGCTGCCCCGGGAAGCGCATGCCGAACACGAACGCCGTGCCATCGCGATCCGCGTCCTGGTCCGGCGGCGTATTGCCGAAGGCCTCGCCCTTGATGTCCCACTTCCAGATTGCCACGTCGCGCACCGGGTCGATGACTGTCCGCGGTGCGCCGAGGTGGTCTGGCTGGATGTAGTTCAACGAGGTGCCGGCCAGCACACCCACCGGTAGGTCGTCGAGCCAGATGGCTTGTTGGAGCGCCTTGCCGTCCGTGTCGTAGTCGCCCAGCCAGTGCCCGGCTTCGTCGTAGAGCGTGTAGGTGTTGGTCGTGCCGAGGAAGCGGCGTACCTGCTCACCGCGGTCGTTGTAGCGATACTCCATTGCCAGCGTGCCGCTGCGCTTGGCCTGGCTCATGCGCCCGGTCGCATCGTAGGCGAACTCGCGCGCCGTCCCGTCGATGGCCGTGGTGTTGCCGGCGGCGTCGTAGCTGCGTGCAGCGCCAGCTACGCTCGCCAGGCGGTGGCTGTCGGTCGGGTAGCTGTAGGTCTGGGTGCTGCCATTGACCTGGGCGCTGAGCCGGTTGCCGGTGGCGTCGTAGCTGTAGCCGTCGATCACGGTGCCGGTCGGGCCGTCCTTGAACGCGGTCAAGCGGTCCAGGTTGTCGTAGCCCAGGCTCACGACCGGAGCGGTGTTGCCCGGCGCGGTCAGCGCGGTGAGGTTGCCGACCGGGTCGAAGGCGAAGCCGATGTTGAGGCCGTCGCTGCGGCTGTCCTGGATCGCTTGCGGGCGGTAGTCCTGGTCCAGCACACGCTGCATCGGCCGCCCGTTGCCGTAGGACCAGCCGGCGCTGGGGCCGAACGGGTAGTAGGTGGCGCCGCCGAGTAGCTTCTGCCGGGTGCCGCCGGCTGCGGTGACGCCCACTTCCGTCGCCTGGCCCAGCGCATTGCGCACGTAGTCCACCACCGCGCCGTCCGGGTAGGTCACCCGGCTCAGGCGGCCACCCTTGGTGTAGGCGTAGCGCACGGTGAACGCCTTGCTGTTGGTCGTCTGCACCTTGCGCACCACGCGGCCGAAGCGGTCGTAGCAATACTGGGTCAGGCCGCTGCCGTCCTGCAGCTTGCTCAGGCGTCCCAGCGCGAAGGTCTCGCCCGCCGCACAGACGGTCTGGCTCGCGTCGTAGGTGTAGGTGGCGATCAGCGCCTTGTCGGCGTAGGTCGCCTTGGCCAGGCGGCCGAGCGCGTCGTAGACGTAACTGGTCTTGGTGCTGCGCGCATCGGTCTGGGTGGCCAGGTTGCCGGTGCTGTTGTAGGTGTAGCTGGTCACGCCGGTGTCGGGGCTGGTCAGCTTGAGCAGGTCGCCCAGGCCGTTGTATTGGTAGCTCGTGGTCAGGCCCTTGGGATCGGTGACCTTGGTGGTGCGGTCCAGGGCGTCGTAGTCGAATTGGGTCTTCGCGGCGATGCCGCCGACGTCCTGCAGGGTCTGCTTGACCCGGTCCAGCGGGTCGTAGTCGGTCTGCGTCTTCCGCTTGAGTGCGTCGGTGACCAGCTGCACGTTGCCGTTGAGGTCGTAGCTGAAGTCGGTGGGATCGGCCTCGGCGGTGGCCTGGGTGGCCAGCTGGCCGAGCTTGTTGTAGATCCGCGACAGCGTGTGCTTGAGCGTGCCGGACGCGTCCTTGGTGTCTTCCTTGAACCGGTTGCCGGACGGGTCCAGCGAGTAGTGGATCGTGTTGCCGGCACCATCGGTCACGTCGGTCAGGCGATGCGCGGCGTCGTAGCCGTAGACGACGAACGTGCCGTCCGGATCGGTGACCTTGCTGACGTTGCCAACCTCATCGTAGGCGACGAGCGTGGCCTGGTCCTGGTCCGACGACGTGCCGTCGGCATTCGCGCGCAGCGTGCTCGATGCCGCCCAACCGCGCGGGGTGTAGGTGAGATCGCGGATCAGGCCGTTGGCATCCTGGGTGCGCGTCGGCCGGCCGTTGCGGTCGTAGGCCACATAGGTCGTGGCCCGACCTAGCGCATCAACCACTTGAGACAGGTCCCCGGCGCGATGGCAGGCGCCGCCGACATTGGCGCAGCCGGATTCATCGGCGGTCAGGTAGTAGCGATACGTGGTCGTATCCGCGACGTCGGTGCGCGGGCCGTCCTGGCTCAGCACCAGTCCGATTTGCGGGCACTGCGTGCCGTCGACGGTATCGCAATAGCTCGTCCGCCATTGGCGCACACCAGCCGGCGCGTTGGCGGCGCTGCCGCAGCTGTAGCTCATCGCAGCGGACACGGCTGGATCGACCTCACAACGTGCCGTTTGCTGGCCGCGTGCGTTGTATGCCCAGGCCGACTTGGCGGCGGTCTTGCCGGCAGCATCGAGCACGGTGCGGGTCAGCGGCACGCGCAGGCTGGTATTCCACGTGGTGTTCGTGGTGCGCTGCTGCGTTGTGCCGGACGCATCAATCTGCTGAGTCAGCAGGCCGCCAGCCGCATAGGTCGTCTTGGTGACCGTGCCCCTGAAGTCGGTCACCGACGCTGGATAGCCGTTGGCGTCATAGGTCAGCGACTTCCACGGCTGGTTGCACTGGTTACCGCATGCCACATTGGCGCCGGATGGCTTCAACGCCCCATAGCCGGTGTCTGCATAACTCAGAAAAACATTGGTTCCCAGCGGGGAAGTGACCGTCGCAGGAATTCCGCCGTTTGACATGGCGATTTCATAATCAACCTTCGTCGTATCGACGTTGCCGGCAAAGCTGGAAGAGATTGCCTTGCCATTGGTGGCGTAGCCGGTGCTTTCGAAACGCACGCCCTTCTCGTCGATCACGCCAGTCAGGGCCGTGGGCAGGTTGGCCTTGGAGGTGAGCGTTTGCTCGTTGTAGACGTATTGGCGGGTCTTGCCGTCCGGATACTGCACGGAGGTCAGGTTGCCGGTGGTGTCGTAGCCGTAGGTGAGCTTGCCACCATCCGGTAACGTGACCGTGCTCAGGCGGCTATTGCTGTCATATGCGAAGCTCAGCGAGCGGCCACTCGCGTCGGTAACCCGCTGTAGCAGGTTGGGCGGGGTCTTGGTGCCAGGCACCGTCGGCGGATCGCTGTAGTCCAGGGTCAGCACGGTCTGGCCCATGCGGTCGAAGACCGAGCGCAACAGGCCAGCGCTGTCGTAGATCTCCGTCTGCTGCGTGGCCCTCACATCCAACGCGAACCCCTGCAACAGGCCGGCACCATCCCGGCGTTCGGTCAGGATGTCAGGCATGTCTGGATCCGTCGTCCACACCCCGTTGCTCAGGCGGAACCGCTCCACACCGCCATCGGGGCGTCGGGCCTCGACCTGATTGCCGCCATTGGCGGCGCTGGACAGCATGACATCCAGCGTGCGCTCGAAAGAGTGCCGCCACTGCTTGCCCAGCGTGACCGACGTGACGGAGGTTTTGCTGTTGTAGAAGCGGCGCAAGGTCAGCCAGGTCGGCGAGTCGTAATCGGTGTCCTGGCGAAACATGTTGCCGGTGGCGGTGTTGATCGGATCGCCCTCGAACGCGCTGCCGCGATGCGCACCCGCCTGCTTCAGAGCCGCATCGCCGCTACTGCCATGGGGGCCGGTGTTGTCGCCCTCTTGGCCCAAGCCGCCTGTGCACATCGTGTTGCAGCTGCCCGTGTTCTTTGTCGGATAGCCCACGTAACCGTCGCTGGCGTAGACGGTGCCCCAAAGATTTCCGTTCCAGTAGACGGATGCAGGTGCAGCTTCATCGTTGGTGTAGGAGGTCGTGATGACCGGAGTTTTTTGACAACCCTGCGTACTCGCGCACAGGTCGTAGACGCCATCAATGAGGTATTGGACCGCCTGAGACACGGACTGGAACGATTTCGAGCCCGCCGAATACGGGGGGCCGTAGTAGGTCTTTGCTGCTGCCAGGTTCAGTGCCGATCCGGCAAGAAACAACAGGCAGATCATGCCAATACGGCGAGAGAGGCGAACGTGGCGGTTCGACATAGCGTCATCCTTGAGCTTGGATAGAGTTGTAGAGGGCAACCGCGGTGCACAGGCATCGCCCGGTGCCCAAAAGAGCGTATCGCTCCTTTGTTGCAAATTCTGAGACGACCGCAACTCTTTTGCTTGCAGGCCGGCCCAGCCAGGAAGGGACGCTTACTTAGGGCCGCGCCTCAGCCCTGGTGGATAGTGCCGCGCGACACACCCTTGCCGGCAGGCGCTTGCGCCGCCCTGGAAAGATATCGACTGGCGTCCTGTCGTTGCCCCAACGCCTGGATCCACTCGTAATGTAGTGGATCGGCGTCGGGATGCGGCTCGCCCGCGCAGGCTGTGGACCGCGCAAGCGCCGATCGGCGGGACAACTCGCTCGGCGCGATTACGCGGCTCCTACGCTTGCGGCGCAGCCGTGATGACCAGTGCACCATCGACGATGGCGATGTGCGGCTTGCTGCCAGGCGCGAATCCCAACACTTCCAGCCACTGACCGCTCAGGCGCAAGGTGGGAATGCGCTGGCTCTGCCGGTGGCCTTCCACCAGCACGTCGTGGCAGGTGTAGCCAATGGTGCACTGCGCGGGTTGGTGCGGACGCGGCGCGCGCTTGGGCGGCAGTTCGTCTTCCGTCAGGACCGGATTGAACAGCGTGGTGTATGTCAGGTCGCCGAGCGGGATGTGTGGCATCGGGGCAGGGACGAGAGGCGCGGCGGGCGACGGCGCGGCATCGCGGGTGCGGCGACGGAGGGACGGGTTGCTCGTGGGTGCGGTTGCCTTGCGGGACATAGACGACTTCTCCTGAGTTGAAAGAAGTCCGCCCACTGCTGCCAAGCAGGGTGGCGTACGGTACGGGTTGGCAGACCGGACTCAGGGACCGGCAGGCCTTGCGGCCTCCACGTACCGCCCGCCATGAAACATGCGAGCTATCTCCCACGAGAATGCCGGGCAACAAAAAAAGCGCCGGGCATCGAAGATGGGCGCGGGTGCGCCTGAGTGATCGGGCTGCCAAGCCCGGCTGCGTGATTTAACGCAACGATTCAATCGTGCTCTTTGACAAGCCCTGCGTCAACGATCGTTTTAGAAAGAAATGCAGAATTTACACCGATGGAAAGTCTACTCTCCCCGGCACTCACTGGGCAGCTGCGTACAGACCCAAAGTCAGCGGCATGAGGGAAATGCGTTGCCATTCTGGATAGTTGGAGAAAGTCTCTCTTCTGTCGAATTCCCGTCACGCCCCGCCTCGCCGTTGAGGTACTTGATCAAAACGTCGCTTCCATCCCGGCGTATGGTGTAGAGCACCTCATTCCGAGCGGATTTCACGACAAGCCTGTCGCGTTCAACTGCCGGGTAGAACACGTTTGGCGCCAAAGGCCCACCTTCGTACCGCTGAATCGACAAATGAGGTCCGTTTATAGCCGGCACGATGCGGATCGTGGTACCAACCACATCTCCATCTTCGACGCTGCAGACATTGGAATATTCTTCCGTGTTTGACACGTGGAATGGAGCCTGAGCACCGGCAAGCGCGCCGATTACCAACAAGACACTCATCATCATTTATCGGCGCCCCCAAAAATCAACGTTCTACCACATGATTCTGCAGCCCACAGCCACACTGGCCGGTGCGCCGACTGACAGAAAGCCAGCCGGCGCGACGGCTCGCTCAGGACGCGTTGGGCTCGGTAGCGGGCGTGATCATCAGCGCGCCATCGACGATGGCGATGTGCGGCTTGCTACCCGGCGCGAATCCCAACACTTCCAGCCACTGGCCGCTCAGGCGCAAGGTCGGAATGCGCTGGCTCTGCCGGTGGCCGTCCACCCGCACGTCGTGGCAGGTGTAGCCAATGGTGCACTGCGTGGGATGGTGCGAACGCGGCGCGCGCTTGGGCGGCAGTTCGTCTTCCGTCAGGACCGGATTGAACAGCGTGGTGTACGTCAGATCGCCGAGCGGGACGCGCGGCATCGGGGAAGGGACGAAAGGCGCGGCTGGCGACGGCGTGGCATCGCGGATATGGCGACGAGGAGACGGGTTACTCTTGAGTGCGGTTGCTTTGCGGGACATACGGAACTCCTTTGAGAAGGAAGTCCGCTCCCCGACGCCAATCGGGGTGGCGGACGGTGCACGATTGGCGTACCGGTCAAAGGCTCCGGCGAGCCCGAAGGCTCCCGCGCACCGCCCGCCGTAAATCGGCAAGCATTCGCGCCGTCGATGCGGCCAACAAAAAAGCGCCGGACATCGGAGGATGGGCGCTGGTTGCGCCTTCGAACACGGGACGCCAATCCCGGCTACGTGATTTGACGCAGCGATTTGATAATGCCCTTTGCCAAAGTCGTGGTCAACAAACTTTGTAGACAGAAATACAGGCTATGCGCCTATCGAAAGTCTACTCTGACCCCACATTTCCTACGCCCCCAGATTTCTTATCTTTGAAGATCACGCAATTTGTTTTACTGCAGAAATTATTGTCCAAAGATGCTGCCCAATAGTGGCCCTGAGGCGAGAGCTATTTTTTGCCCTTGGGGTCTTATGAACCGCACTCACTCGATCTTTATTAGTGCTTGCCAAAGCCTTTTGATATACCTGATCCAAATGATTCGGGGAAACAATTTCACCAAATGCCTTAACCAAAGAACCCTGCGGCATTTTCTTTATTTGCTTATTTGTATAAGTTTGGACGGCGCCATTACTTTTTCTAAATGAGATCCTCCCCCTCTTTACTCCATCCAAAAGATGCCTCACCGCAAGCGCTTCAAGGACTTGGCAAGCATCACGAAATCCATCGAGCCATTCACCTCGATCAATTTTCTGGAAACATGGGCTAATTTTTTTTAAAATAGCCGGGTCAATACCTTCTAATGAAGGAAGACTTACGGAAAGGGTTAAATCGCGAGGAGCTATTATTTCTGTCAGACTACCTTGTCCGTACGAAAAAATGCCCACGTTCCTCTGCCTAAGTTGAACAGTCGTTTCGTGGCCCACACCAGGGGGACTCACCACAAGAAGCGCAAATGCAGTGTTCTTTGATCTTGATTTAGCGAAAGCAACCCAAGCATCTACAGCCTCAAGATCTACGTTTACGACAGCTTCAATAAACAATGTTTCATTCGACCTAGTACACCTTATCGTTGGCGTGCGTGGGTACTCGAATTCAGAAGGTTCTGTTGCAACTCTATATCCTCCGGCCCTAAAATAATCAACTGCAGCCAACGCAGCCCCCTCCAACTCTGTCCCTACAGTTCGAAAGGCAACTGCCATATCATTTCACCTTAGCCATAGCCTTGTGCAGGCGAGCTAAAGAAGAACGCAAAGAACTATTAATAACTGTTGATCGAGCAAGCAATGATTCAATTTTCTCAATGAGCCTATTTGCAAGCATTTCTGCCGCGTGCTGCTCATCTTGAGATGCCGCACTGTCTTCAAAAGCGGCATCAATAGAATAAGATTTAACATTTTTTACTTTCAATGCGGCTGATCGAGCAACATCCAATGGTATATCCCCACGCTCAACAGCTCGCGCAACTTTCGCCAACTTTCGTGGCGCCACTGTGTTATCTATAACTCCCGTGCGGAATTTCTCGATAATAGATTCCCGCAAAGAATCTTCTTCTTTTTCATTATGCAGAACACCACGCTTCCTTAGCGCGCTTGCACCTGCCTGGGCCTCCAATACGTGATCCACTGTTATCTTTTGCTCGGATCTAGGCTTCTGCAATTCAGCCATGAGCATTTCGCGATAACTTTCAGGAAGTGCTAGAAGCTTCTTGAGGCGTCTCACCTCTCCCACTTTTAATGAGGCAAGCTCAGCAAGTTCCCGCTCAGTTACAGCCTTTCCATAGCGCTGCATGTAGAGCTTTTCAAGGACAGCCAGTTTCTCAGCAGTGGGGAGAGGGTCCCACTCATCCCTCCGATGATGAATCGCAAACATCATCATCAAATTAGTCATGCGATCTGGTTTATCAACCAAGATCGCCGGGACATTTTCTAGCGCCAGCTTAATTGAGCATCGCCAGCGGCGCTCGCCGTCCAATATCTTGTAACCTTTCCCATCCGCATACAGAGTTAGCGGGACAAGAATACCTTGACGCTTAATACTCTCAGCCAAAGCATCGAGTTCCTCCTGCCTGAAAATCAGCCTTGGATTTTCAGGATTCGGCTCAATAAGCCGCGGCGAAATAAGGCGAACTGACTCGGCCACTGATCACTCCTTGATGTTGGTGACGATAACCTCTACCGCTTTTCTACGGTGCTCAGCAAAACCCGCAACATTTCGCTGCGCTATAACGCGCCTCGCAGTCCATCGCTTTGTTATTTTCTTAATTTCGGCACTGAGCGCATAAGAAACAACAAAACTTGCCCCCACTGAATCTATGTACTCCAAACATTCCGAAAGCCGCTCGATATCTTCCAAGCCAAAAGAATGCTTGTCATACTGTCTAAAAATTCTTCTGTTTGCAACAGCATAAGGAGGATCCAAGTAAACAAAGTCTCCCGACTGAACTGTCTTGCTTATAAATTCATCGAAATCTAAACAAGTCAGTTCAGCACATCTAATGGCTGCCGCACACTCATTAAATTTTTCTCGAGAAGGAACCGCGCCCGCTTTTGCAGCACCATACGGAACATTGAACTGCCCCTTTTGATTAGTCCTATATATCCCATTGAAACAATGCCGATTAAGATAAATAAAGCGAGCAGCCCGCTCCTCTGCGCTCAACGAACTGGGATCTTGAGACCGGACTAAATAATAGTTCTCTTCATCTGATGAAATAGATATTACTCGCCTATACAAATCATCCGGATCTTTAGCAAGCACTTCATAGCACTCAATCAGCTGAGTGTTTATGTCATTTAGCCGAGCAACACCGGGTCTTAGATGAAAGAATAGTGCTGCCGAGCCACTGAACGGCTCGATATAGCGTTTATGATTTTGGCCCCAATATTCAGCAAGTCTAGGCACTAGCCTCTGCTTACTACCGGCCCATCGCAGAAGTGGGCCAGTCTTTGCTCGCACCGCCATAGTTGATTCCATGTGCATCGCACTATCCTTTATGCGAACTCTTTAACCGCACTTCGAATACCCACAATTCAAACAAGTAGCACACCCGTCCATGATGACCAGGGCCTTGGTGTTGCACTTGTGGCACATCGTGGCCGACGGCGGGAAACTCGCGCCGTCGCCGGTGACGGCGATGTCTTCTTCGTGGTCGGCGGTGGAGTCGGTCGAACCCGTACCCTCATCCGCCCTGCGGGCACCTTCTCCCGCAGGAGAAGGAACAGCCTTGCCTACTTCACTGTTTTTTTTTGAGCGGTCTTCGTACTGCTTGCGCTTTTCGTTGATCAGCGCGCGCTGGTGGTCGCTCATCTCCGGGTCGTGCAGCAGGCCGATGGACTTCATGTGCTCTTCGACGATGCTGCCCAGTTCGGCGACCAGCGAGGGCATGTACACGCCGCCGGCCTTGAAGTAGCCGCCCTTGGGGTCGAACACGGCCTTCATCTCGTCGACCAGGAAGGTGACGTCGCCGCCCTTGCGGAACACGGCGGACATGATGCGGGTCAGCGCCACGATCCACTGGAAATGTTCCATGGACTTGGAGTTGACGAAGATCTCGAACGGGCGGCGCAGTTCGTGCTCGGTGCCGGCGTTGAGCACGATGTCGTTGAGGGTCACGTACATGGCGTGTTCCACCAACGGCGATTTGATCTTGTAGGTGCTGCCGATCAGCACGTCCGGGCGCTCGATGCGCTCGTGCATGTGGATGATGTTGTCCACCGGCACTTCGGCCTCGGCGGTGGCGCGGTCGATCGACGCGGCGGGCACGGGCGGTGCGGCGTCGCGCGCCTTGTCTTCGGCGGTGACGACGGCGTAGCCCTTGATTTTCTTGTCGATCTTGACGGCCATGATGCGTTCCTGATGTGCGTGTCGTGTTGGGCGCGCGTCCCGCGCGCTGCCTCTCTCCCGCGGACGGGAGAGAGGGTGCAGCTGGGACGGCTTACTTCTTGGCGCGGGTGGCCGCGGCCTTCTTGCCGGCGCTCTTGCGCACGGCGGTCTTCTTCACTGCGGCGGTCTTCTTGGCGACCTTGGCGGTGCTCTTCTTGGCGGCCTTGGCGACCTTCTTCACGGCCTTCTTGGCGACGGCCTTCTTGGCGCCGACGCTCTTCTTGACCGCGGTCTTCTTGGCGGCCACCGACTTCTTGGCGACAGCCTTCTTCGCGGCGACCTTCTTGACCGCCTTCTTCGGCGCGGCCTTCTTCGCGACCGCCTTCTTGGCCGGGGCCTTCTTCACTGCGGCCTTCTTGGTGGCCGTCTTCTTGGCAGCGGCTTTCTTGGCCGGCGCCTTCTTCGCCGCCGCCTTCTTGGCGGTCTTCTTGCCGGCCTTCTTCAGCGTGGCGGCTTCGGACTGGGCGCTGGCCTTGGCCGCTTCCAGCTTCTTGCGCGCGTTGGCGACGGTCTTCTTCACCGACTTGCCGGCCTTCTCCGCCCGCTTGGCGACGGCCTTCTCGGCCTTCTTGACCGCCTTGCGGGTCTTGGCGACCTGGTCCTGCACGCGCTTCTGCACGTTCTCGGCGGTCTGCTTGACGCTGGCGACGGCGTCGCTGGCGGTGGCGGCGATCGCTTCGCCCATGTTGCTGGCGGTCTCTTTTACGTTTTCGGCGACTTGCGTCAGCGTCGCCGTCACACCATTACCGTTGCTCATAAAAAACCCTCCTCAGGGTGTCAGTGTTTATGTAACGCGGGCGATGCTATACCGATTGAGGTGAAGCGTGGAACCGGATGCGACGGCAATCGACGCGCGGTAGGGAAGCGTTCGGGAAAGCCGGCATGGCGCCGTCCCGATTTCCCCGCCGCCGCCGCTCCCTTCGTTGCCGGCGAAGGGAGCAAACACTCGGCTTAGAACTTGCCGTAATACCCTTCTTTCAGGGCGTCGAACAGGTTGGCGGCGGTGTGCATTTCGCCGTCGTATTCGATCTGCTCGTTGCCCTTCACTTCCACCACGCTGCCGTCTTCCAGTTCGAAGCGGTAGGTGGTGTTCTCCAGGTCCGCTTCCTTGACCAGCACGCCCTGGAAGGCGGCCGGGTTGAAACGGAACGTGGTGCAGCCCTTCAACCCCTGCTGGTGGGCGTAGCGGTAGATGTCCTTGAACTGCTCGTAGGGGTAGTCGGTGGGGACGTTGGCGGTCTTGGAGATGGAGCTGTCCACCCACTTCTGCGCCGCGGCCTGCACGTCCACGTGTTCCTTGGGGTGGATGTCGTCGGCGGAGATGAAGTAGTCCGGCAGCTGCGCGTCGGCGGCCTCGGCGAACGGCATCGCCTTGGCGTTGACCAGGTGGCGGTAGGCCAGCAGTTCGAAGGAGAACACGTCCACCTTCTCCTTGGACTTCTTGCCTTCGCGGATCACGTTGCGGCTGTAGTGGTGGGCGAAGCTGGGCTCGATGCCGTTGGAGGCGTTGTTGGCCAGGCTCAGCGAGATGGTGCCGGTGGGGGCGATGGAGCTGTGGTGGGTGAAGCGCGCGCCCACTTCGGCCAGTTCGTCCACCAGTTCCGGCGCCACTTCGGCGATGCGCTGCATGTAGCGGCTGTACTTGGCGTGCAGCAGCTTGCCCTCGATCTGCTGGCCCACGCGCCAGCCGTCCTTCGCCATTTCCGGGCGCTGGCGCAGCATCGCGGCGGTGACGGCGAAGGTCTCCTGCATGATCGGGGCCGGGCCCTTTTCCTTGGCCAGGGTCAGCGCGGTTTCCCAGCCGGCCACGGCCATCTCGCGGGCGATGGCTTCGGTGAATTCGCAGGAGGCGGCGCTGCCGTACTTCATCTGCAGCATGGTCATGGTCGAGCCCAGGCCGAGGAAGCCCATGCCGTGGCGGCGCTTGCGCAGGATCTCGTCGCGCTGCTGCTGCAGCGGCAGGCCGTTGACCTCGACCACGTTGTCGAGCATGCGGGTGAACACGCGCACCACTTCCTTGTATTCCTCCCAGTCGAAGCGCGCCTGCGCGGTGAACGGGTCGCGCACGAAGTTGGTGAGGTTGATCGAGCCGAGCAGGCAGGCGCCGTAGGGCGGCAGCGGCTGCTCGCCGCACGGGTTGGTGGCGCGGATGTTCTCGCACCACCAGTTGTTGTTCATTTCGTTGACGCGGTCGATCAGGATGAAGCCCGGCTCGGCGTAGTCGTAGGTGGAGACCATGATCATGTCCCACAGGTGGCGGGCGCGGATCTGCCCGTACACCTTGCACGCGACCAGGCCGTCGTCGCGCACGATGTAGTTGCTGTGGGTGGGCCAGTCGCGCCAGACCACGGCGCTGGCGTCGGCCAGGTCGATGTCGGCCTCTTCCTTGCGGTTCACCGGGAACACCAGCGGCCAGTCGGCGTCGGTCTCCACCGCCTGCATGAAGCCGTCGGTGATCAGCAGCGACAGGTTGAACTGGCGCAGGCGCCCGTCCTCGCGCTTGGCGCGGATGAAGTCCTTCACGTCCGGGTGCGACACGTCGAAGGTGCCCATCTGCGCGCCGCGGCGGCCGCCGGCCGAGGACACGGTGAAGCACATCTTGTCGAAGATATCCATGAACGACATCGGCCCGGAGGTGTAGGCGCCGGCGCCGGCCACGAACGCGCCGCGCGGGCGCAGCGTGCTGAACTCGTAGCCGATGCCGCAGCCGGCCTTGAGGGTCAGCCCGGCTTCGTGGACCTTCTCCAGGATGCCGTCCATCGAGTCGGTGACGGTGCCCGACACGGTGCAGTTGATGGTGCTGGTGGCCGGCTTATGTTCCAGCGCGCCGGCGTTGGAGGTGATGCGCCCGGCCGGGATCGCGCCGCGGCGCAGCGCCCAGGCGAAGCGCTCGAACCAGTAGGCGCGCTTTTCCTCGGTGGCCTCGGCATCGGCCAGCGCGCGCGCCACGCGCTGGTAGGTGCCGTCGATGTCGGCATCCAGCGGCTCGCCCTGCTTGGTCTTCAGGCGGTACTTCTTGTCCCAGATATCCTGCGACGCAGGCTGCATCGGGATGGGGTTCTGCTTGGACTCGGTCTGGACGACTTCCAGGCGCACCGTGCTCATTCTTTTCTGTTCTCCTCGAACCTGTCCCGATGGGGCGGATGGGGGTGGCCGTCCGCCGTGTCTCTTATTTGTATGCGGTTTGCGCTGCGCGACGACGACAGCCGCGGCAGCGCGCGCGGCGCCGCCCTTCGGCCGAATGGGAATGCGTAGGGCGTTCGACCGCCCGTCTCACGTTCACGCCATGCGTCACTGCGTGCGCCCCCTGGGGTATCGACCCCAGCGAAAACCCCAGTAGTTGGGTTGCTTTGACGTCTTACCGCTACATGTAGTGGCAAAACGAAGTGCCCAAGCTAACCCTGGGCGGGCCTGCTGTCAACGCCGAAACCGGGCGGTTCGGCGCCTCCGTACGCCGCTGCAGGTTTCGCTTGCGCCGGGCTTTCACTGGCGGTTAAACGCCGCTCGTTCATCTTGATTTATGCGCCCCGGCGCCCATCTGCCTTGCGTCTCCCGCCGCGTCATCCGGAACCCGACCCATGCGACCGCTGCCCACGCTGCTGACCCTGACCGCCGCCGCCGCCTTCGGCGGTTTCGCCGCCACCGCGATCAACGCGCACCTGGACAACCGCGCCGAGGCCGCGCCCGCCCCCGCCGCGCCGGTGGCGCAGACGGTGGCCGGCAGCGCCGCCTTGCCGGCCTCGGTGGCCGGCCAGCCGCTGCCGTCGCTGGCGCCGATGCTGCAGCAGACCATGCCGGCGGTGGTCAGCATCAACACCAAGCAGGTGGTGCGGGTGCGCAATCCGTACTTCAACGACCCGTTCTTCCGCCGCCTGTTCCCGGACATCCCGCAGGAGCGGATCAACGAGTCGCTGGGCTCGGGCGTGATCATCGACGCCAAGAACGGCTACGTGCTGACCAACCACCACGTGGTGGAGAACGCCGACGACGTGCAGGTGACCCTGGCCGACGGGCGCAGCTTCAAGGCCGAGTTCATGGGTTCGGACGCGGACACCGACGTGGCGCTGATCCGGATCAAGGCCGACAAGCTCACCGAGATCCGCCTGGGCGACAGCAGCAAGCTGCGCGTGGGCGATTTCGTGGTGGCGATCGGCAACCCGTTCGGCTTCACCCAGACGGTGACCTCGGGCATCGTCTCGGCGATGGGCCGCAACGGCATCCGCGGCCTGGGCTACCAGAACTTCATCCAGACCGACGCCTCGATCAACCCGGGCAACTCCGGCGGCGCGCTGGTGGACCTGCACGGCGAACTGGTCGGCATCAACACCGCCAGCTTCAATCCGCAGGGCAGCATGGCCGGCAACATCGGCCTGGGCCTGGCGATCCCGTCGAACCTGGCGCGGGCGGTGGTCGAGCAGTTGCTGAAGAACAACGGGGTGATGATCCGCGGCACCTTCGGCATCGAGACCCAGAACCTGACCGCGCAGATGGCGCAGGGCCTGGGCCTGGACGCGCCGCGCGGCGCGCTGGTGACGCGGGTGCTGACCGGTTCGGCGGCGGCCGGCGCGGGCCTGCAGCCCGGCGACGTGGTGGTCGGCGCCAACGGCGAGCGGCTGGACAGCGCCGAGGCGCTGCACAACTACGAAGGCCTGCAGCCTGTGGGCAGCACGGTGACGCTGGACGTGCGCCGCGACGGCAAGCCGCTGCAGATCAAGGCCACCTTGAAGGAGCAGCCGCGCGCGGTGAGCGGCGAATCGCTGGACCCGCGGCTGGGCGGTGCCAGCTTCACCGACCTGCCCGAGTCGCTGCGCCAGTCCGGAATCAACGGGGTGCTGGTCGGCACCGTGGCGCGCGGCAGCCGCGCGGCGCGCAATGGCCTGGCCAGCGGCGACATCGTGATGGCCGCCTCCACCGGCGAGTTCGCCGACCTGGCCAGCTTCCGCGCCAACTTCGCGCGCAAGCCGGCGCAGTTGGTGCTGCGCGTGGTGCGGGGCGGGGCGCAGGCGGATTTGTTGATGCAGTGAGGTGGGGCGCGGCGGCGGCGAACGGTTCCGGGGTCGGCCAGGTTTCCTGGCTTCGCTCGTCGCGGCTGAAGCCGCTCCTACAGAAAGTCTGCGGCAATCTGGCCAGGTGCACTGTAGGAGGGGCTTCAGCCCCGACAGATTTCGACCGCGGCCGAGATTGCGGCTTCGCTCGTCGCGGCTGAAGCCGCTCCTACACAACGCCTTCGGCCGTCTGGCTGGGTGCACTGTAGGAGGGGCTTCAGCCCCGACAGGATCCGAGACGGGACAGGATTGCGGCTTCGCTTGTCGCGGCTGAAGCCGCTCCTACAGAAAGCCTGCGGCGCGCGCGGCGCTGTCCTTGGACATAATGCCGGACTGGATGTACCCGTGCGGCCGGGCCTAACAAGCTCTACACCGCGTCGATGCTATTCCTCTGGATCGCGATCCGCGAACCGCCTGCCGCGCGCAGGTATGCCCCTACCACCGTCAGGAGACACGCGATGAATGCCAACCCCACCAATACCGAAAACCTCAAGGACAACCTCAGCGAAGCCGGTTCGCACCTGAAGTCGGCCGCCAGCTACGCCGGCGAAGCGATCAAGGGCGCCGCCGGTGCCGCGGGCGACGAGTTGAAGCTGGGCAAGGCCAACGTCAAGGCCGAGCTGTCCGACAGCGCGCTGTCCGGGCTGGCCGCTGCCGAGTTCGGCGGTGCCGCGGCGAAGGAGCAGGTCGATGTGCTGCTGGACAAGGGCCGCGACCTGATCGACAGCGCCGCCGAGCTGATCCGCGAGCGCCCGCTGGCCTCGTTCGGCGTCGCCTTCGCCACCGGCTGGATCATCGCCAAGCTGGCGCGCAGCAGCGACAAGTAAGCCACGTGAGCGACGAGCAGGCCCGCGACGGCGCCGCTGCCGCGCCGGATCCGGCGGCGGCGGAACGGCCGTCGCTGGAGGAATCGTTCCGCGAATTCAGCACGGCCGGCCGCGACGGCCTGACCGCCACCCTGGAAGCCGGCCGCGCGCTGCGCAAGCTGGTGGTGGCGGACCTGGCGCTGGCGCGCGCGGCGATGGCCCGTGCGCTGGTGTGGCTGACCATCGCGGTGTCGTTCGGCGCGTCGGCATGGATGCTGCTGATGGGCGCGCTGATCGCGGTGCTGCAGCGGCTGGGCTGGTCGTGGCTGGCGTCGATCTCGGCGACCGCCGCGTTCAGTCTGGTGGTCACCGCCCTGGGCGCCTGGCAGGCGCTGCGCTATTTCGAAATGAGCAAGCTCGACGCCACCCGCCGCCAGCTGGCGAAGCTGGGGATCGGGGGCGACGACGAGGACACCGCCGAGGACCATGCGTCCAAGGCCGCCGGAGCGGGCCGATGAAATTCGATCAACTGCAGCACCGCATCGCCCGCGCCGAGACGGTGCTGGAAGGCCGCCAGCAGCAGATGCAGACGCAGTGGACCACGCTGCAGCGCGTCTGGCGCGAAGGCTGGACGCCGCTGCGCATCGTCGCGGTGGGCCTGGGCGCCGGCTTTCTGGCCGGACGCGCCGAGCCGGCGGCGGCGATCGGCAAGCTCGGCGGTGCGCGCTGGCTGCAGATGCTTAGCGCGGTCTCCAGCCTGCTGACCGCGACCAAGGTCAAGGAAGCCTCGGACCAGGCCGAACGCGCGGCGGACACCGCGCAGGATGCGGCCGAGGCGGTCGAGACGCCCGCGGCCGCAGGCGTGCCGCGGCCGCCCGTTGCGCCCACGGTGGCCACGGCGCCGGTCGATGCGCCGTTCGCCGCGTCGCCGCAGGCACCGCCGCGCGCGGCCGAAGCGGCCACCGACGTCTCCGAACGCTGAGCGCCTAGCGACCCGCCGCGGTCGCCACACCGCCTTCATACCGCGCAGGCCAGGATCGGCCTACACTCCGCTTCCCCTTTTTGCGCCGAACGGCGCGCGTCCAGCCGACGCGTGCCGGGGCCACCGTACGCAGCGCAGGTCCGATGAGCACTCTGTCCGAATCCGTGGCCGACGCCGGCGACGTGGCACCGCCCCCCGAGGACGCCCTCC
>NZ_JAFIWB010000036.1 GCF_017163705.1 Xanthomonas bonasiae | reverse complement strand
CGCGTCCATGACGGGGATTCGCGGAAGGGGCATCCTGCCCCTGCCGCGAACGGCGCACATCCATGTGCGCCGCCCCTGCGGGGTTTTTCCCCGCCATGGCCGCCGCTTCGGAAGGGAACCCGGTAAGTCAAAGGCGAAAGCAACAGCAACAGCGAAAGGCAAAGGCGGAAGCAACAGCCGCAGCAAAAGCGAAGGGCAAAGCGACAGCGAAAGCCAAGGCGAAGGCGACAGCAAGAGCGGCAGCAGGAACACAGCAACAGCACAGCACCACCAGACACAGCACCAGAGCATGGAGTCGACATGGATCGGATAGAAACGCGGGCCCTGCAGGACCTGGATGCGGCGCATCACCTGCACCCGTTCAACGACAACGCCGCGCTGGCCCAGAAAGGCACGCGCATCCTCACCCGCGGCGCCGGCGCCTATGTCTGGGATGCCGACGGCAACCAGCTGCTCGACGCCTTCGCCGGGCTGTGGTGCGTCAACGTCGGCTACGGGCGCAAGGAACTCGGTCAGGCCGCCGCGCGGCAGATGGAACAGCTGGCGTACTACAACAGCTTCTTCCAGTGCACCACCGAGCCGACCATCCGCCTCGCCGCCAAGCTCGCCGAACTCACCCCCGGCGACCTCGACCATGCCTTCTTCACCAACTCCGGCTCCGAGGCCAACGACACCATCCTGCGCCTGGTGCGGCACTTCTGGGCCGTGCAGGACCAGCCGCAGAAGAGCATCTTCATCGGCCGCCACGACGGCTACCACGGCACCACCATGGCCGGCGCCAGCCTCGGCGGGATGAAGGGCATGCACCGCCAGGGCGGACTGCCCATTCCCGACATCCACCATATCGACCCGCCATACCCGTTCGGCGACGGCGGCGACCTGGATCCGGAGGAATACGGCCTGCTGGCCGCGCGCCGGCTGGAGGACAAGATCCTGGAACTGGGGCCGGAACGCGTGGCCGCGTTCATCGGCGAGCCGATCATGGGCGCGATCGGCGTCTACATCCCGCCGCGCAGCTACTGGCCGGAGATCGAGCGCATCTGCCGCCGCTACGACGTGCTGCTGGTCGCCGACGAAGTGATCTGCGGCTTCGGCCGCACCGGCGAATGGTTCGGCGCGCAGCACTTCGGGTTCCAGCCGGACGTGATGACCATCGCCAAGGGCATCACCTCTGGCTACATCCCGCTCGGCGCGGCGATGTTCGGCAAGCGCGTGGCCACGGTGCTGAAGGAGCAGGGTGGCGAGCTGGCGCACGGTTGCACCTATTCGGGGCATCCGGTGTGCGCCGCGGTGGCGCTGGAGAACCTGCGCCTGCTGCAGGACGAGGGCATCGTCGAACGCGCGCGCAGCGAGATCGCGCCGTACCTGGCGCAGCGCTGGGCCGAGCTGGGCGAGCACAGGCTGGTCGGCGAGGCGCGCATCGTCGGCATGATCGGCGCGCTGGAACTGGTCCCGGACAAGCCGCGCCGGCACTATTTCCCCGACCGCGGCAAGGTCGGCGCGCTGTGCCGCGACCATGCGCTGCGCCGCGGCCTGATCCTGCGCGCGACCAACGATGCGATGCTGCTGTCGCCGCCGCTGATCCTCAGCCGCGCCCAGGTCGACGAGCTGTTCGACAAGGCCTGGCTGGCGCTGGAGGACACCGCCCAGGCGCTGGGCAAATAGGCCGGCGCTGGTTAGTCTGGGCCGGTTGGCCTGGACCCGTCCGCGCGACGCCGCGGCGTGTATCTTCCGATCTTCCCCATGGACCTGCGGAGACCTGCAATGAAGCTGCGACTGCTCACCCTTTCCCTCTCTGCGGCGCTGCTCGCCTCCTGTGGCGGTTCCGGCGGCGGCGAAGGCGGCAAGCCCGCGGCGGGCGAGGACCAGGTCCTCAACGTCTACAACTATTCGGACTACATCGCCGAGAACACCGTGCCCGCGTTCGAGAAGGCCAGCGGGGTCAAGGTCACCTACGACGTGTTCGACAGCGACGAGATGGTCGAGACCAAGTTGCTGGCCGGCGGCAGCGGCTACGACGTGGTGGTGCCGACGCTGAACTTCTTCGGCCGGCAGATCCAGGCCGGCGTGTTCCTGCCGCTGGACAAGAGCAAGATCCCGAACCTGGCCAATCTGGATCCGGAGATCATGCAGCGCATCGCGCAGCAGGATCCGGGCAACAAGTACGGCGTGCCGTACATGGTCGGCACCACCGGCATCGGCTACAACGTGGACAAGGTCAAGGCCGCGTTCGGCAGCACCGACATCGCCAACAGCTGGGACCTGGTGTTCAAGCCGGAAAACATCGCCAAGCTCAAGGATTGCGGCGTCACCATCCTCGACACGCCGTCGGACCTGATCCCGATCGCGCTGCACTACCAGGGCGAGGATCCGCACACCACCGACAGCGCCAAGATCGAGAAGGCCGCCGCGCTGATCAAGAGCATCCGCCCGTACGTGCAGAACTTCCACTCCTCGCAGTACGTGACCTCGCTGGCCAACGGCAGCACCTGCCTGGCGGTGGGCTGGTCCGGCGACATCATCCAGGCGCGCGACCGCGCCGAGGAAGCCAAGAACGGCGTGAAAGTGGCCTATTCGATCCCCAAGGAAGGCGCGCCGCAGTGGTTCGACATGCTGGCGATCCCGAAGGATGCCAAGCATCCGGAGAACGCCTACAAATTCATCAACTACCTGCTGACGCCGGAGGTGGCCGCGGCCAACTCCAACTTCATCCACTACGCCAATCCGGTGCCCAAGGCGACGCCGCTGGTGGATGCGGCGATCCGCAACGACCCGACCATCTATCCGCCGCCGGAGGTGGCGGCGAAGATGTTCACCTATTCGATCAACCCGCCCGAGGTGGACAAGCTGTATACCCGCCTGTGGACGGAGATCAAGACCGGCCGCTGAGCCGGTCGCGTCCGTGGTCCATGGTGCCGCGCTTCGGCGCGGCGCCTGCACGCAGTACGGCCGCGCCGCGCGCGCGGCCGCCAAAGGGGAGGACCACCGGGACGCGCGCCAGCGCGGCGTCCCGCCAACCGCTGCCCGCAACGGGCGGCATGGAGACGACGATGAAGCGGCGAGCGATAGCGGGGATGGTGGCGGTGCTGTGCCTGGCGGGCTGTGGCGGATCGGGCCGGCAGGACGGCGCGGCGGAAGCGGCGGGCGGCGGCGATGCGAAGCAACTGAACGTCTACAACTGGTCGGACTACATCGCCGAAGGCACCGTGCCCGGCTTCGAGCGGCATAGCGGTATCCACGTCACCTACGACGTGTTCGACAGCAACGAGGTGCTGGAAGCCAAGCTGCTGGCCGGCGGCAGCGGCTACGACGTGGTGGTGCCGTCGCTGAGTTTCCTCGGCCGGCAGATCCAGGCCGGCGTGTTCCTGCCGCTGGACAAGAGCAAGATCCCCAACCTGGCCAATCTGGACCCGGCGATGATGCAGCGCATCGCGCAGCAGGATCCGGGCAACACCTACGCGGTGCCGTACCTGTGGGGCACCACCGGCATCGGCTACAACGTGGACAAGATCCAGGCCGCGTTCGGCAGCACCGACGTCGTCGACAGCTGGGACCTGGTGTTCAAGCCGGAGAACCTGGCCAAGCTCAAGGACTGCGGGGTGACCTTCCTCGACACCGCCTCGGAGATCGTGCCGACGGTGCTGCACTACCTGGGCGAGGACCCGAACAGCACCGACCCGAAGGTGATCGAAAAGGCCGCGGCCAAGCTCAAGGAAATCCGCCCCTACATCCAGAATTTCCATTCCTCGCAGTACATCGACGCGCTGGCCAAGGGCAGCACCTGCCTGGTGGTGGGCTGGTCGGGCGACATCCTGCAGGCGCGCGACCGTGCCGAGGAGGCCAAGAATGGCGTGCACATCGCCTATTCGATTCCGAAGGAAGGCGCGCTGCAGTTCTTCGACATGCTGGCCATCCCCAAGGACGCCAAGCATCCGGAGCAGGCCTACCAGTTCATCAATTACCTGCTGACCCCGGAAGTGGCCGCGGCCAACACCAACTTCGTCAGCTATCCGAACGCGGTGCCCAAGTCGATCCCGCTGATCGATGCGGCGATCAGCGGCGACCGCACCATCTACCCGCCGGCGGAGGTGCAGGCCAAGCTGTTCGCACTGGCGGTGATGCCGCCGGAAGTGGACCGCCAGTACACGCGGTTGTGGACCGAGCTGAAGACCGGGCGCTGAGCGACGTCGCAGCAAAATGATGTCCCTCTCCCCACGGGAGAGGGGTAGGGGTGAGGGTACGGCGCGAAGCGCCTCGCCGAATTGGGCGTACGAGGCGGCGCCCGTACCCTCATCCGGCCCTGCGGGCCACCTTCTCCCGGTGGGAGAAGGAACAGCCGGTGCTGTGCCTTAGCCCCTCTCCCACGGGAGACGGGGAGGGGCGAGGGTGCGGCGCAAGCGGAAGGCCTGACAGCACCCTGCACGCGATGCGCCTGGCCACCCCCATTGGCCATCGTTGCAGCGGGCGAGGATCGTGCCGAGGAGCCGCTTGCAGGGCGCCTGAACGCCACCGCCAGTCGCACTCACACGATCTCGACTCGCCGGTACAGACACTTGTACAGTCCGCCGTACGCCACCGTGTGGTGAGCGCGCCGCGCGCAGTGCGTTGCTGTCCCCGCACCGTCAAGCGCACCGGCGACGATGGTCCCAACCCCCAGGAACCTGCGACTTTGAGCACCCACGACCCAGATCCCGCGCAGACGCGACCACAGGCGGCTTCGGACGAGGCGCGGGCCGCGCCGGCCCAGCACGACGCCAAGCAGCCCGACAAGCCGGCGCCGCTGAAGAATCCCAAGGTGAAATGGACGCTGCTGCTGATCGGCCTTGTGGTGGCGATCGGCCTGGTGGCGTGGCTGGTCTATTACCTGACCACCGGCCGCTACCTGCAGGAAACCAACAATGCCTATCTGCAGGCCGATGCGGTGGCGGTGGCGCCGCGGGTCAACGGCTACGTGACCGGCGTGTTCGTCGGCGACAACCAGACGGTCAAGGCCGGGCAGCCGCTGCTGCAGATCGACGAGCGCAGCTACCGCGCCACGCAGCAGCAGGCGCAGGCCGTGGTCGCGGTCCGCCAGGCCGACATCGCCGCCGCCGAGGCCGGGCTGCAGGCGCAGCGCGCCACGCTGTTGCAGGCGCGCACCCAGGTCACCGCGGCCGCGGCCAGCCTGCGCTTCGCCCAGGGCGAGGCCAAGCGCTTCGCGCCACTAGCCGCGTCCGGCGCCGACACCCACGAGCACTACGAGAGCATCGTCCACGATCGCGACCGCGCCCAGGCCCAATACGACGCGGCCAAGGCCCAGGTCGTCGCTGCCGAGAGCCAGGTGCAGGGCGCCAGCGCGCAGCTCGACCAGGCCCGCGCCGGGCTGCAGCAGGCGCAGGCCGACGCCGACCAGGCGCAGGTGGCGATGGACGATACGCGGCTGACCGCGCGCATCGACGGCCGCATCGGCGACAAGACCGTGCAGGTCGGCCAGTTCGTCGCCGCCGGCACCCGGCTGATGAGCGTGGTGCCGGTCGATGCGCTGTACCTGAGCGCCAACTTCAAGGAAACCCAGGTCGGGCTGATGCGGCCCGGGCAGCCGGCGCGGATCGAGGTCGATGCGCTGTCCGGGGTCGCGCTGGACGGCGTGGTTGAGAGCATCGCGCCGGGCACCGGCTCGCAGTTCGCGCTGTTGCCGCCGGAGAACGCCACCGGCAACTTCACCAAGGTGGTGCAGCGGGTGCCGGTGCGGATCCGGCTCAAGGCCGGCGCCGAGGCGCGCAAGGTGCTGGTGCCGGGCATGTCGGCGACGGTCACGGTGGATACGCGCGCGGCCAAGGACGCCAAGGAACGGGTCGAGCAGGAAGGCAAGCAGGGCGAGGGCACGCCGTGAACGAGGCCGCCGCTGCGCCGGCGGCGGGTGCCGGCGCACAGCAGAAAGCCGACGCCGGCGCGTGGCTGGCGGTCGCGGCCGGCACCATCGGCTCGTTCATGGCGACACTGGACATCTCCATCGTCAACGCGGCGTTGCCGACCATCCAGGGCGAGGTCGGCGCCAGCGGCACCGAAGGCACCTGGATCTCCACCGCCTACCTGGTCGCCGAGATCGTGATGATCCCGCTGACCGGCTGGTTCGTGCGCACCCTGGGGCTGCGCAACTTCCTGCTGATCTGCGCGCTGCTGTTCACCTTCTTCTCGGTGGTCTGCGGGCTGTCCAACAGCCTGACCATGATGATCCTCGGCCGCGTCGGCCAGGGCTTCGCCGGCGGTGCGTTGATCCCCACCGCGCTGACCATCGTCGCCACGCGGCTGCCGCCGGCGCAGCAGACCATGGGCACCGCGCTGTTCGGCATGACCGTGATCCTGGGTCCGGTGATCGGGCCGCTGCTCGGCGGCTGGCTGACCGAGAACGTCAGCTGGCACTACGCGTTCTTCATCAACGTGCCGATCTGCGCCGGGCTGGTGGCGCTGTTGCTGCTCGGCCTGCCGCACGAGCGCATGAACCTGCGCGGGCTGCTCGACGCCGACTGGCTCGGCATCTTCGGGCTGACCGCCGGGCTCGGCGCGCTGACCGTGGTGCTGGAGGAAGGCCAGCGCGAGCGCTGGTTCGAATCCTCGGAGATCGTGCTGCTGAGCCTGCTCTCGCTGGTCGGCTTCGTCGCCCTGGTCGCCTCGCAGTTCGTCAGCCGGCAGCCGGTGATCCGCCTGTCGATCCTGCTGCAGCGCAGTTTCAGCGCGGTGTTCGTGATGGTGATGGCGGTGGGCATGATCCTGTTCGGGGTCATGTACATGATCCCGCAGTTCCTGGCCACGATCTCCGGCTACAACACCGAGCAGTCCGGCTACGTGGTGCTGCTGTCCGGCGTGCCGACGGTGCTGCTGATGCCGTTGATGCCGAAGATGCTGATGCGCGTGGACGTGCGCATCCTGGTGATCGGCGGGCTGAGCTGCTTCGCCATCGCCTGCTTCGTCAACATGCGCCTCAGCGCCGATTCTGTGGGCATGCATTTCGTGATCGGCCAGCTGCTGCAGGGCTGCGGCCTGGCGCTGGCGATGATGTCGCTGAACCAGGCCGCCATCTCGTCGGTCCCGCCGGAACTGGCCGGCGATGCGTCCGGGCTGTTCAACGCCGCGCGCAACATGGGCGGCTCGATCGGGCTGGCGCTGATCTCCACCTTCCAGGAGCGGCGCATGGTGTTCCACACGCAGATGATCGGCAGCGGCACCAGTGCCAATTCGCCGCTGGCGCAGGATTACCTGCACGGCCTGGCCGCGCAGCTGCAGTCCGCTTCCGGCGCCGGCGCGGCGATGCAGTCGGTGGCGCAGCTGGCGCGCATGGTGCAGCAGCAGGCGCTGGTGATGACCTACAACGACCTGTTCTGGATCTTCGGGGTGATCGTGGTGTGCACGATTCCGCTGGGGCTGCTGCTCAAACCGCTGCCCAAGGGCGGCGCTCCGCTTGCGATGCATTGAGGATTCCATGGCTCAGCGTTTTTCCCGTGTGCTCGTCCCCGCCGCGCTGCCGCTGCTGCTGTCGGCCTGCGTGCTCGGCCCGAACTACGTGAAGCCGCCGCCGGTGGCCGAGGCGGCGCAGGCACAGCCGCAGCTGCATCGCGCCGACGCGGTCGCCGCGGCGGCCGGGGTGGTGCCGGCGCCGCCGCCGCAGCGCTGGTGGGAGGCGTTGCAGGACCCGCAGTTGAACGCGCTGGTCGAACAGGCGCTGCAGAACAGCCCGAACCTGCGCGCCGCGCAGGCCAAGCTGCGCGCCTCGCGCGCGCTGGTGCAGCAGCGCCATGCCGAACAGCTGCCCAGCGTCGGCGCCAATGCCGCCTATCTCAACGCCAGGGCGCCGGACGCGCTGGTCGACGGTCTGGGCAGCGTGGCCGCCGTCAGCGGCCAGCCGTTGTCCATCGATCCGCATGCGCAGCTGTACAGCGTCGGCTTCGATGCCAGCTGGGAACTGGATTTCTTCGGCCGCCGCCGCCGCGCCAGCGAAGGCGCGCTGGCCGATGCGCAGGCCGACGAGGCCGAACTGGCCGATACCCAGGTGCAGCTCGCCGCCGAAGTGGGCCAGGCCTACCTGGGCTATCGCGGCACCCGCGAGCGCATCGCCATTGCCGAGCGCAATCTGGACGCGGCGCGGCAGACCCTGCAACTGACCCGGCAGCGCCGCGAGCGCGGCGCCGATGCCGACCTGCAGGTAGAGCGCGCGCAGGCGCAGCTGCAGCAGCAGGAAGCGGTGTTGCCGGACCTGCAGGCGCAGGCGAAGGAGGCGCTGGACCAACTGGCGCTGATGATCGGCCGCGAGCCGGGCGCGCTCGACGCCGCGCTGGCCGCGGACCGGCCGTTGCCGACGCTGCCGGCGGTGGTGCCGGTGGACGATGCGGGTGCGTTGATCCGCCGCCGCCCGGACGTGCGCCGCGCCGAACGCCAGCTGGCGTCTTCGTCGGCGCAGATCGGACAGGCGCTGAGCGCGTACTTCCCGCAGGTCACCCTGCTCGGCAACATCGGCATGGCCGCGACCTCGCCGGGCGACCTCGGCAGCGATGCGATCAACAGCGTGGTCGCGCCGTTCCTGCGCTGGTCGATCTTCGATTTCGGCGCGACCAGGGCCAAGGTCGAACAGGCACGCGCCGGCAACGCCGCGCGCCTGGCCGCCTACGAAGGCACCGTGCTGGCGGCGCTGCAGGATGCCAACAGCGCGCTCGCCCGGTTCGGCGCCGCGCGCCAGCAGGCGCTGGCCGCGGCCAAGGCCGAAGCCTCGGCGGACCGTTCCGCGGCGCTGCTGCAGCAGCGCTATGCGGCCGGCGCCTCGTCGCTGATCGATGCGCTGGACGTGCAGCGCCAGCAGGCCTCGGCGCAGGACAGTGCAGTGCAGGCGCGGACCCAGGTGCTGTTGCGCTACGTGGCGCTGCAGAAGAGCCTGGGCCTGGGCTGGGCGCCGCCGCCCGCGCAGAGGCCGCCAGCGGCGCAATAGACGCCTGCGCCGCGGTATCGCCGATGCGGTGGCCGCGGCTACACTGGGGTCGGCCGCGCAATCCCGGCAGCATCGGCGAACGCGCGCCGCGGTGTCTTCCACGGGGAGCAACAGATGGCGTTGAGCGAAGCGAGATCCGATCTTCCGCCGATGGCGATCGCGGCGGCCGCGGCGCCGCCGGCCAAGGGCAGCGGTTACCTGTCCATCGCCGGCTTGCGCAAGGAGTTCGACGGTTTCGTCGCGCTCGACGATGTCGACCTGGACATCCGCAAGGGCGAGATCTTCGCGCTGCTCGGCGGCTCCGGCAGCGGCAAGTCCACGTTGCTGCGCTGCCTGGGCGGATTCGAGCAACCCAGCCGCGGCCGCATCGTGCTCGACGGCCAGCCGCTGGACGGCCTGCCGCCGTACGAGCGCCCGCTCAACATGATGTTCCAGTCCTATGCGCTGTTCCCGCACATGACGGTGGAGCAGAACATCGCGTTTGGGCTGAAGCAGGACGGCCTGTCGCGCGCGGCCATCGCCAAGCGCGTCGGCGAGATGCTGGAACTGGTGCAGCTGGGCAAGCTCGGCAAGCGCAAGCCGCACCAGCTGTCCGGCGGCCAGCAGCAGCGCGTGGCGCTGGCGCGTTCGCTGGCCAAGGGGCCGAAACTGCTGCTGCTGGATGAACCGATGGGCGCGCTGGACAAGAAGCTGCGCTCGCAGATGCAGCTGGAGCTGGTCGGCATCATCGAAACCTCCGGGGTGACCTGCGTGATGGTCACCCACGACCAGGAGGAGGCGATGACCATGGCCACCCGCATCGCGCTGATGGATGCCGGCTGGATCCAGCAGGTCGGTACTCCGGACGAGATCTACGAGCAGCCGGCCAATCGCTTCGCCGCCGAGTTCATCGGCTCGGTGAACCTGATCGACGCGGTCATCGACGAGGACCTGCCGGACTACGTGACCCTGCGCACCGGCGCGTTTCCCGACAGCATCTACGTCGGCCACGGCATCACCGGCATCACCGGGCAGCCGGTCTCGTTCGCGGTGCGCCCGGAGAAGCTGGGCATCGGCAAGGACGCGCCGGCGCAGGCGCACAACAAGGCGCAGGGCACGATCGAGGACATCGCCTACTTCGGCAGCCATTCGGTCTACCACGTGCGCCTGCCCAGCGGCTTCAAGCTGATGGCCAACTTCGCCAACCGGCAGCGCTGGGCCAGCGACAACCTCACCTGGGGCGATGCGGTGTGGGTGTGGTGGGGCGACAACGACGGCGTGGTGCTGACCGCATGAGCGCGCCCGCCGCCGCCGCACCTGCCGCGCAACCCGCGGCGTCGCCGCGCACGCTGCTGCAGCGCCTGCGCAAGCGGCGCCTGCCCGGCGCGCGCTGGCTGGTGATCGCCGCTCCGTACCTGTGGCTGCTGTTGTTCTTCGCGATCCCGTTCCTGATCGTGCTGCGCATCTCCTTCGCCGAACAGGCGATCAGCAGCCCGCCGTACAGCGATCTGCTGGACTACAAGGACGGCGTGCTGACGCTGAAGTTCACCCTGCAGAACTATTTGGCGCTGGTGCGCGACAACCAGTACATCGAAGCCTACTGGGGCTCAATCAAGATCGCCGGGATCTCCACCCTGTTGACCCTGTTGATCGGCTATCCGATGGCCTACGTGATCGCGCGCATGTCGCCGTCGGCACGCAACATCGCGATGATGCTGGTGGTGCTGCCGTCGTGGACCTCGTTCCTGATCCGCGTCTATGCCTGGATCGGCATCCTCGACAGCAACGGCGTGCTCAACCGCGCGCTGCTGGCGCTGGGGCTGATCGAGCAGCCGCTGCGCATCCTGTACACGCCGATCGCCGCCTACATCGGCATCGTCTACTGCTATCTGCCGTTCATGGTGCTGCCGCTGTACGCCACGCTGGTCAAGCAGGACCACCGCCTGCTCGAGGCCGCCTACGATCTGGGGGCGCGGCCGTGGAAGGCGTTCGCGACCATCACCTTGCCGATGTCGCGCCCGGGCATCGTCGCCGGCTGCATGCTGGTGATGATCCCGGCGGTGGGCGAGTTCGTGATCCCGGAAATGCTCGGCGGGCCGGACACGCTGATGATCGGCCGGGTGCTGTGGGGCGAGTTCTTCAACAACCGCGACTGGCCGGCGGCCTCGGCGGTGGCGATCGCGATGCTGGCGCTGTTGATGGTGCCGATCCTGATCTTCAACCGCTACCAGCAACGCCAGCTCGAGGGCGGCCAGGCATGAGCGCGCTGCGCGGCGGGCGCGTGCTGCGCTGGACGGTGCTGACCGGCGGCTTCGCCTTCCTGTACCTGCCGATCCTGCTGTTGATGGTGTACTCGTTCAATGCCTCCAAGCTGGCGACGGTGTGGGCCGGGTTCTCCACCAAGTGGTACGGCGAGCTGCTGCGCGACCGGCAGATCCTGCAGGCGGCGTGGATCAGCCTGAAGGTGGCGTTCTGGACCGCCACCGGGTCGATGGTGATCGGCACGCTGGCGGCGATGGTGATGACCCGCTTCCGCCGTTTTCCCAGCAAGAGCCTGTTCGGCGCGCTGGTGACCGCACCGCTGGTGATGCCGGAGGTGATCATCGGCCTGTCGATCATGATGATGCTGGTATCGATGGGCGGGTTGATCGGCATCCCGCCCAAGGGCGTGACCGCGATCTGGGCCGCGCACGTCACCTTCACCCTGTCCTTCGTCACCGTGGTGGTGTCCTCGCGCCTGCAGGAGCTGGACCGCTCGCTGGAAGAGGCGGCGATGGACCTGGGCGCGAACCGGCTCAAGGTGTTCTTCCTGATCACCTTGCCGATCATCGCCCCGGCGCTGGTGTCCGGCTGGCTGCTGGCGTTCACCCTGTCGCTGGACGATGTGGTGATCGCCAACTTCGTCGCCGGGCCCAACTCGACCACGCTGCCGATGACCGTGTTCTCCTCGGTGCGGATGGGGCTGAAGCCGAAGATCAACGCGCTGGCCACGCTGATGGTGCTGGCGGTGTCGATCGCCGCCTTCGTCGGCTGGTGGCTGATGGCGCGCAGCGAGAAGCGCCGCCAGCGCGACATCCAGTTGGCGCTGCAGCAGGGCGGTTAGCGGAGTGCTGCTTTTCTGTAGGAGCGGCTTCAGCCGCGACCGGGCGTTACCGGTGACGTCCGGTCGCGGCTGAAGCCGCTCCTACCAGAGCCGCCGTCGCCGCAGAACGCTGCGGTCCATCGCGGTCGCCGCATCGCCACGCCGCCGCAACCTTCGCGGCGCTAGGCTGGGTGGACTTTTTCCAGGAGTCCGTCGCGATGCCTTACGACACCGTCAATCCCGCCACCGGCCAGGTCGAATACAGCCTGGAGCTGATGGATGCCGCCGCCGTCGAGCGGCGCCTTGCCGCGTCCGCGCAGGCCTTTCCCGCATGGGCGCAGACGCCGCTGGAAAAGCGCGGCGCGCTGTTGCGGCAGGTTGGCGTGCAGTTGCGCGCGCGCCGCGAGGAGATCCAGCGGCTGATGACCGCGGAGATGGGCAAGCTGCGCAAGGAGGCGCTGGCCGAGGTCGACAAGTGCGCCGATGCCTGCGACTACTACGCCGAGCACGCCGCCGACTACCTGCGCGAGCAGCCGATCGCCACCGATGCGCAGCGCAGCTACGTGCGCTACGAGCCGCTGGGCTGCGTGCTGGCGGTGATGCCGTGGAACTTCCCGATCTGGCAGGTGTTCCGCTTCCTGGCGCCGGCGCTGATGGCCGGCAACGTGGCGCTGCTCAAGCACGCCAGCAACGTGCCGCGCTGCGCCGATGCGATCCATGCGGCACTCGCCGCGGCGGGCGTGCCCGATGGCGTGTTCGACGTGCTGCACATCGACAACGACCAGGCCGCCGAGGTGCTGCGCGACGCGCGCATCGCCGCGGTGACGCTGACCGGCAGCGAGCGCGCCGGCCGTTCCATCGCCGCCAACGCCGGCGATCAGCTGAAGAAGTGCGTGATGGAACTCGGCGGCAGCGACGCCTTCGTGGTGCTGGACGACGCGGATCTGGACATCACCGTGGCTGCGGCGGTGAAGTCGCGTTTCGACAACGCCGGGCAGACCTGCATCGCGGCCAAGCGCTTCGTGGTGGTGGAGGCGATCGCCGACGACTTCGTGCGCCGTTTCGTCGCCGCGGCGGCCGAGCGCCGCCTCGGCGATCCGCAGGACGAGGCGACCACGCTGGCGCCGATGGCCCGGCAGGACCTGCGCGACGAACTGCACAAGCAGGTGCAGGCCAGCATCGCCAAGGGCGCCACGGCGCTGCTAGGCGGCGCCCCTGACACCGGCACCCACGCCGGCTATCCGGCCTCGATCCTGGATCACGTGGTGCCGGGCATGCCCGCCTACGACGAGGAACTGTTCGGCCCGGTCGCCGCGATCCTGCGCGTGGCCGACGAAGCCGAGGCGGTGCGCGTGGCCAACGACACCAGCTTCGGCCTGGGCGGCAGCGTGTGGAGCGCCGACCGCGCCCGTGGCGAGCGCGTCGCCCGCCAATTGCAGTGCGGCGCGGCCTTCGTCAACGCCATCGTCAAGAGCGACGTACGCCTGCCGTTCGGCGGCATCAAGCGCTCCGGCTTCGGCCGCGAACTGGCCGAGCATGGGATTCATGAGTTCATGAATATCAAGTCGGTATATGTTGGGTGAGGCTGGGAATCGGGAATGGGGAGTAGGGAATCGGAAAAGCAGCGCTACGCGCCTTTCCCTTCTGCGATGAGTTCACGGCTTTGCGCCTGTGACTCGGAATAGGCCGGCGAGCGTGGGTCAGCGACGCAACGCTCTTCCCATTCCCGATTCCCGTTTCCCCATTCCCGCCGCCGCACCGCGGCGGCTCACAGCCACCGCGCCCGCTTGAACGCCAGATACAGCCCCAGGCAGACGACGCCGACGCCGCCGATCATCAGCGGGTAGGCCCAGGGCCATTCCAGTTCCGGCATCTGCTTGAAATTCATGCCGTACCAGCTGGTGATCAGGGTCGGGGCGGCCAATAGCGCGGCCCAGGCGCCGAGGCGCTTGACCGTCTCGCCCTGGGCCAGGGTCACCAGCGACAGGTTCACGCTCAGCGCGGTGCCGAGCATCTCGCGCAGGGTGTCGATCGCCTCGTTGGTACGCACCGCGTGGTCGAGCACGTCGCGCACGTACAGCCGCACTTCGTCGGGAATCAGCGGGCCGGGGTTGCGCTTGAGGTGGGCGAGCACGTCCTGCAGCGGCGCCACGCCCAGGCGCATCTGGTTGAGCTCGCGCTTGAGTTCGTACAGGCGGATCGCGGTGTCGCGCCGGTAGGCCTCGGCGAAGATGTCCTTCTCCAGCCGCTCCAGGCTCTGCCGGAATTCGTCCAGGATCGGCTGGTAGTTGTCGACGATGTAGTCCAGCACCGCGTACAGCGCGTAGGACGGGCCGAGCTGCATCAGCGCCGCCTCGCGCTCCAGGCGTTCGCGCACCGGCGCGTACGGCAGCGAGGCGCCGTGGCGCACGGTCAGCAGGAAGCGCGCGCCGAGGAAGGCGTGGGTCTCGCCGTAGACGATGCGCTCGTCGATCACCTGCGCGGTGTGCACGGCCAGGAACAGCGAATTGCCGTAGGCCTCGACCTTGGGCCGCTGGTGCGCCTTGCGGGTGTCCTCGATCGCCAGGTCGTGCAACTGGAATTCGTCCTGCAGCTGCTGCAGCACGTGGTCGGCGGGTTCGTACATGCCGACCCAGACGAAGCCGTCGTCGCCGGCCAGCACGTCGCTGATCTGCTCCAAGGCGATGTCGTGGCGGCGGCCGTGGCCGTCGTAGTGCACGCAGTTGATGACGCAGGCGGGATTGGCGGGGACGGTGGCCATGGGCAGCAATGGTGTGCGGGCGGGATCAGCGCTGCAAGCGGCGCCGCGTGAACGTCCAGGCCAGCGCGGCGTGCACCGGCAGCAGCAGGGCGATCCACTGCAGGTTGAATTGCGGCTGCAGCATCGACAGCCAATGGATCAGCAAGGCCGCGCCGGCCAGGGCGACCACCAGCCACAACACCAGGCCGAACCAGCGTCCGGGCGGGCGACCGCGCAGCTGCGCGATGGCGCCGCCGACCAGCAGCAGGCACAGCGGGTCGAGCAGCAGCAGGTTGCGATTGGCCCAGGCCGCACGGTGGTCGCTGAAGCCCCACAGGTACAGCAGCACGCCGCCGCCGAGCGCGCACAGCAGCCAGAACGGCAGCGCCAGCGCCGCCAGCCAGCGCGGCCGCCGCGCCAGCGCGACCACCCCGACGGCGACCAGCAGCCCGGCCAGCAGCCACGGCCACCAGTGCCGCGCCTGTTCCTGCGGTTCCGGCGCCAGCCGCTGCGGCAGCACCTGCTGGCGCGACTGCACCAGCGGGCGCCCGGCGCTGTTGCGTACCTCGCCCAGGCTCTCGGCCAGGCGCATCGGCACGAACGCCTCTTCCCAGCGCGACAGCGGCTTGTCGGCGAACGGGCCCAGGCCCAGGTCGAAGCCCAGCCACATCCATGGCGCCGGCGAGGCCAGCCGCACCGATTCGCTGCGATAGGTGTTGCCGCGCGAACGCCCCGACAGCTGCGCATGCAGCGTGCCGCCCAGCGCACGGTCCAGCGCGTCGCGGACCATCGTGGCGCAGTTGGCGGTGTAGTAGTCGTAGCGGTAGCGCGCGTTTTCCGGCCGCGCGCGCCAGGCCAGCGCCTGCTGCAGCGCGCGTGCCTGCGCCGGTTCCATGTCCAGCCACTGGATGTCCACGCCGCGGCCGGCGTCGCGGTACTGCGCCAGGTCGTCCTGCAGCGGCAGGGCGACCAGGTAATACATCATGTCGCCGGCGGCGAAGCGGCTGACGAAGTCGGGCTCGCTGGGATCGAAGAAGCCGAAGTTGTACGAGGTGGCCTGGCCGCTGCGCGGATCCACCACCACGATCGCATCGTGGCCGAAGCGTTCGAAGAACACCTCGCCCGGCTGCATCGTGGCCACGCCGATGCGCGGCGCAGGTGCCGACGCATCGTCGCTGGGCAGACCGGCGACGGGCGCTGCGGCGGCGGCGGGCACCAGCGCGGGCGGTGCCGCGAGGTCCGCGTCGCTGGCCTGCGCGAACGCGAACGCCGCGTAGCAGGCCAGCAGCGTGCCCAGCAGCCATTGCGGCCAGCCGCGTGCCGGCCAGCGCGACAGCGGGCGGGCGATCAAGCGTCTTCCTGCGGGTCGGGCGGCAGGATGGTGACGTGGAAGGCCTGCACCCGGCGCGCGTCGGCGCGCGCCACGCGGAACGCGAAGCGTCCCAGGGTCAGCTCCTCGCCGGTTTCCGGCAGGTGGCCGATGGCCTCGGTGACCAGGCCGCCGACGGTGTCGTAGTCGTCGTCGGAGAAGTCGGCACCGAAGCGTTCGTTGAAATCCTCGATCGGGGTCAGCGCGTCGACCACGTACTGGCCGTCGGCCTGCGCGGCGATCAGCGAGGCTTCGTCCTCGGCATCGTCGTGCTCGTCGTCGATCTCGCCGACGATCTGCTCCAGCACGTCCTCGATGGTGACCAGGCCGGCGACGCCGCCGTACTCGTCGACCACGATCGCCATGTGGTTGCGCGAGAGCCGGAACTCCTTGAGCAGCACGTTGAGCTTCTTCGACTCGGGGATCAGCACCGCCGGGCGCAGCAGCTCGCGCACCGTGCCCGGACCGTGGTCGGCGACCACGCCGCGCAGCAGGTCCTTGGCCAGCAGGATGCCGAGGATGTCGTCCTTGTTCTCGCCATGCACCGGGAAGCGCGAATGGCCGGATTCGACCACCTGCTTCATCAGGTCGAGAAAGCGCGCCTCCGCCGACAGCGACACCATCTGCGAGCGCGAGACCATCACATCGCCGACGGTGAGTTCGGACACCGACAGCGCGCCTTCCATCATGCGCAAGGTGTCGGCGGCGATCAGCCCGTCGTGCTGGGCGTCGCGCAGCACCTCGACCAGGTCGTCGCGGGTGTGCGGGTCGCCGGAGAAAACCGAGCTCAGGCGTTCCAGCCAGCCGCGGCGTTTTTCGTGGGTTTCCTGAGGGGAGCTACTAGAGTCGTCTTCTGACATGTTCTATGGATACGGCACCCGGTCTGCCGGGCGATGTGCACAAGTCTAGCAGGGCCAATGGGACAGAGCCGCGACGCCGGCGGCGGCCGCGGCGGCGCGCGCGGGGGCGGGTTCAGCCGCCGCTGGCGGGCGTGTGCAGCGGGTCCGGCGCCGGCGGCGCGTCCGGGTCCTCCGGCAGGTCCAGGCTGTAGCTGCAACCGGCCAGGGTCTGGCCGGGGTGCGACTTCACCGTGGACAGGCTGAGGATGATCGATTCGATCATCGGCTCGCCGGTCTTGGGATCGGTCACGTCGCGGCTGACCAGCTCGCGGCCGAACATCGCCTTGTCCGGCGTGTCCACCGCCGCTTCCAGCTGCAGTTGCTTGGCCAGCGGGCGCGGATCGGGCAGGTCCAGGATCGCCATCACGCTGGCGCCGGCGACGGCGATGCGCGTGGTGCTGTGGCCGAACACCTGGATCGGCCGCACCAGTTCGTATTCGCGCATGAACAGGTTGGACTGCGGCAGCGGCCGCCAGCCCTGCGCGACGGCTTTCAGCGGATCGGCCAGCAGCGGCCCCAGCGCGGCGAAATCGGCCACGCGCTGGCGGCATTCGAGCAGCGCCGGCAGGTCGATGGCGGGTGCAGGGGCGGGTGCGGGAGCGGCCGCAGCGGGCAGCGCGGCCGCGAGTGCGAACAGAAGCAACGATGGACGGATCAACGCGCTGGACCTCGGGCCGGAAAGCGGGGGAGTTGCGGCGCAGCGGCCGCGCGGCAACGTTAGCGCCCGCGCCAGCGCTTGACCAGCCAGTGCCGCGCGCTGGACAGGGTCAGCAGCGCGCTGGCCAGGTACAGCACGGACAGCGCAGCGAGCGTGCCGCCGCTGTCGAGCTGGGTGTTCAAGTGGCGGCAGCATAGCCACGCGCCGATCGACAGCGGACACAGCAGCGCGACCCGTCCGGTGTGGGCGGCGACGCGCACCGGGCCGCCGACCCGCGCTTGCCGCCGGCGCAGGTAGAACCAGCGCCAGGCGCTGGGCGTGGTCGCCAGCACCAGCAGCGCGAGTGCGCCCAACCAGGGCAGCAACGGTTCGGGCAGGCTGCCGCTGCCGGCGAACAGCGGTGCCGGACGGATCAGGCCCAGATAGACGGAGGCGGTCAGGCCGATGCCCCACAGGGCCGCGGCGAGGCCATGCCATCGCGCTGGGCCTGGGCGGGTTTCCACCTGTGTGGCTGGTGCTGGTTCGAACATCCGTGTCCCCCTTGCTCGTCAGCTGTCGAAAAACGCGCCGCGCGCGACAGGCGTCAGCGTTCCCCGGCGTAGGGGTCGCCCACGCCCAGGTCGGCCAGGATCTCGCGCTCCAGCTGCTCCATCGCATCGGCCTCCTTGTCGTCCTCGTGGTCCCAGCCGAGCAGGTGCAGCACGCCGTGCACGGTCAGGTGCGCGTAGTGGGCGTTGAGCGGCTTGCCCTGTTCGGCGGCCTCGCGCGCCACCACCGGCGCGCAGATCACCAGGTCGCCGAGCAGCGGCAGCTTGACGCCCTTGGGCAGGCCTTCGGGCAGCTCGGCCGGGAAGCTGAGCACGTTGGTGGCGTAGTCCTTGCCGCGGTAGTGGTGGTTGAGCGAGCGGCCTTCCTTGTCGTCGACCAGGCGGATCGCCAGGTCGGCCTCGCGGATGCGGCCCTTCAGCGCCGCCGCCACCCACTTGCGGAAGCTCGCCGCCGCCGGCAATCCGGCGCGGGGCAGGGCGTAGCTGACGCCGACGTCGAGGTGGACCGGACCTTTGGTCATGGCGATACCGGCATTTCAGAGCGGACAGGAGCCGACAGTATCGCGCGTGCGGCGCGTCACCGCGACTTCCAGTCGTCGGCGGTGTAGGCGATTTCGATCACCTCGGCGGTGCCAGCTTGCCCATCGATGCCCGCGTCCTTGACCGAGCCATGGCAGTTGAAGCCCATGTGCGTCGTGGCCTGGCGGACCAGTGCCACGGCGCTCTGCTCGGGCGTATCGTTCACGTCGATGTGGATGGTCGCGTCCGCGCAGCCGCCGACGTTGGCCACGTGGATGGCCGGCACGAGCGCGCGCGCGGCCTGGTCGGCGAGCGCGTCGAAGCTGTCCCGCGCGATGCGTTCCTGTGCTGCGGACACGCGGACCTTGAAATAGTAAAGCTGCTTGTAGAACAGGTAGCCGTTGGAGAACAACGGCATGTCCGTCGAGGTCCGATGCATGTCCAGCCGCAGCTTCTGGCCGTGGACCCGTTCAGACTGGGCGATGGCCGCGAGCACCGCCGCATCGGCGTCGTTGTCCGCCTGGGGCGACGGTGCGGCGTCGCCGTTCAGCGCGAACGGCTCATCGCCCAGTTCGCGCAATTGCGTATAGGCGCCTTGGGACACTGCCGCTGCCAGGTCGGCGCGGAACGCCACCATGCCGTCAGCGATGGCCTTGGCAGGATCCAGCCGTCCAGCCGGATACACGAAGACATCGATCACCAGTGCCGGCTGGTCCGCCAATGCGTAGTGGAAGCCGGCGCCAGCCAACTTGGCGGCGGGATCGTACTTGCTGCGGATAAGGGCGAAATCGCCCACCGTTTTCGGCGCGACCAGATAGCTGGTCTCGACGTAGGCGCGCGCCGGCGGTGCTTTCGGTTTGGCGGGCGCCGCGCTTGCGAACACGACCAGCAGGCAGGCGAACAGCAGCGAACGGCAACGGAACATGGCACTCCCCCAGTGCATACGTGGCGGCAGTGTAAGCCGGTTGCGCCCAGGCTTGAGCGGATGCAGGACGCGGTCCAGTTGGCGACCGATGCCGCGGTTCCAGGACGCTGTCGGCGGTCGCCGCTACCGCGGGATCAGGTGACGCATTCGATCAGCATCAGCAATGGCGGTCCGCCGCCGGCGACGCGGTAGAGAACGCTGCCCATCGGGCCCTGCTGGCAGTGCGGGTCGCTGCGCTCGACCTCGATCGCCGGCGCCAGGCCCGGCGGCGCGTTCGTCCAAACGGCAGCCTGCCCGCGTTCGAGCAGTTGGCCCACCAGATACAAGGCATCGGAAGGCACCCGTGCCTTTTCGACCACGGCGCAGCCGAAGCGGTCGCGTGCGTCGCTGGTGGCGGCCAACAGCGCCTGTGCACGCCCTCCGGCGATCCAGGCCAGCCGCTGTCGCTCTTCGTCTTTCGGCATGGCGGCAGAGGTGTGCCGCGCATCGGCGACGCGTTCGAGTTCCGCGCCGGGCAGGCTGATGGTCGCCTGCTCGACCCTGACCGACAGGCATGGGGGCGCCATGGCCTGGGCGAGGGCGATACGCTGTGGCGTCGCCGGAATCGCCGCTCGGGTCTGGGCCAGGCCGCAAGGGCTGCAGGCCGTGCCGAGCAGGGCGGTCAGTGCAACGCCGGGCCAGCGCCGGGTCACGCGGCCGGGCCGGTCGCCTTGTCGATGAGGTCGCGCTTTTCGTAGGCGGTGACGATGCGCGCCACCAGCGGGTGGCGCACCACGTCGCGCGCCTCGAAAAAGGTGAAGCTGACGCCTTCGACCTCGTGCAGCACCTCGATCGCGTCGCGCAGGCCGGACTTGACGTGCTTGGGCAGGTCGATCTGGGTCAGGTCCCCGGTGACCACCGCGGTGGAGCCGAAGCCCAGCCGGGTCAGGAACATCTTCATCTGTTCGATGGTGGTGTTCTGCGCCTCGTCCAGGATCACGTAGGCGTCGTTGAGCGTGCGCCCGCGCATGTAGGCGAGCGGTGCGATCTCGATGACGTTCTTTTCCAGCAGCTTGATCACCTTCTCCACGCCGAGCATCTCGTACAGCGCGTCGTACAGCGGGCGCAGATAGGGATCCACCTTCTGGCTCAGGTCGCCGGGCAGGAAGCCGAGCTTCTCGCCGGCTTCCACCGCCGGGCGCACCAGGATCAGCCGCTGCACGCGCGATTCGTTCAGCGCCTCGACCGCGCTGGCCACCGCCAGGAAGGTCTTGCCGGTGCCGGCCGGGCCGACGCCGAAATTGATGTCGTGGCTGGCGATCTGGTGCAGGTACTTGGCCTGGTTGGCGCCGCGGCCGCGCACGGTGCCGCGCTTGACCTTGATCGCTACTTCCTGCGGTTCGTAGGCGCGCTGCGCGACGCGGTCGACATTGGCCTGGTTCAGGCGCAGGTGGATGGCCTGGTCGTCGAACACGACGCTGTCGGCCTCGGCATACAGGGCTTGCAGCAGCACCTCGGCGGCGGCGACCGCGGCGGACGGGCCGGTGATCCGGAACACGTTGCCGCGGTTGGAGATCTCCACGCCCAGGCGCAGTTCGATCTGGCGCAGGTGCGCGTCGAACGGCCCGGCCAGGTTGGCCAGGCGTTCGGTGTCGGCGGGTTCCAGGGTGAAATCGCGTTGTGCGGGGATGGTCATCGAAGGTCGTACGCGGCGCGCGAGGCGACGCCTGCGTCGTTGGACAGGGGAGAGAAGCGTAGCGCGCGGGGCTGTGAAGGGCCAGACGAGGGCAGGCATGCAGGCGCTGGCGAACACGTGCGTCAGCGGCCAAGGGCAGGCCGTGGGCCGGGCAGGATGGCGCCGGCGAACAGCCATTCTCCCGGACACGGATCCGGGTCGGCCTGGTCGTCGGGGTCCGCCAATGTGTCCATCGCAAGTCCGGCGCGCCGCAACGCCCCCGGCAACGCCGCGCTGCTGCATCCCCAACGGAACGGCTCGCCGTTCCAGCGCAGCCAATGGCGCAGCCAGGGGCGTGCCAGGACGAAATCCGCGCGGCCGTCGGCGCGCGTCTGCATCGCGGTGGCGATGCAGCGCGCCTGCCGCAGCAACCCGGCCAGTCCGTGCAGCAGCCTGAGCGCCGCCGGGATGGGCAGGTACATCACAACGCCTTCGGCGATCACCAGCGTGGCCGCGTCGGGATCGAACTGCGGCGCGCCGACGAGCGCGACTGGCAACGCCGCCTGCGCCAGATCGCACGCGACGAAGTGCAGGCGCGGCCGGTCGAACCTCAACGACGCCAGGGCGCGGCGTTTCAGCGCGATCGTGGGCGCCAGATCGACTTCATAGACCCGTGGCTGCGCGGCGCCGCCAGCCAGTTCCGTGCCCAGCCCATCGAAGCCCGCGCCGAGGATCACGACCTGTCGCGTTCCATCGGCGCAGGCCTGTTCGGCCCAGGCGCGGATGCGGCGCTTGCGCCATGCATAGTGTGCGGTGATCCCCGGCAGCATGGCGTCTTCCAGCAGCCGCAGCAGGCCGCGTCCCTTGCGCGTGCCGAGCGCATGCAGCAGGCGCGCGCCGGTCCCGCCGCCGTGCCGCAGGCACGCCTCGGCCACGCGCGCATTCCACGCCGAGCCATCGGCGCCAGTGCGCGCTTGTAGCACGGCCGCCGCGGCGAGCACCTGTGCGGTGGAGAGGCGCGCCATGTCAGCTGCGCAGCGCGGCGATGTGGCGGTACCAGTCGCTGCGCCACAGGCCGTGCGGATCGCATTCGCGCTGGGCGGCGAGGAATGCGTCGATGCGCGGATGCGCGGCCTGCAACTGGTCGACCGTGGCCCAGCGGTGATAGGTCAGGTAATAGCTGCCGCCGAAGTGCAGCGCATCGTCGATCAGCGCGCGGAATGCCTCGCTCGCGGCGGCAATGCCCACCGGATCGTGGTGGACATGCAGGTTGAACACGATGCAGGCCCAATTCTGCCGTGCCCAGCACAGCACGCTGGTGGGGTCCGCCTCGACCAGTCGCACCGTGCCGTAGATCGGCTGCGCGGCGCAGCGGCGCAGGCTTGCGGCGGCGCGCGCCATGAACCCGGCCAGGCAGGCGCGCGGCACATAGAGCTCGGTGATCATCTCCGAGCCGCGATGGCCCAGCGCCCGGTCGACCGCGCCGTGGTAGTCGCCGAGATGGACGCCGCTCTGTTGGCTGTCGCAGTGGTAGCGCTGGCCATCGGTGCCCAGGTAGAACGCGGCGTAGGCGTCGAAGGCGCGCGACGGGGCGGTATGCGCCAACAGCAGCAGGGCGGCGAAGTCGGCGGAGTTCAGGTGCGATGGCGCGTCGATCGGCTGCCCCGGCGCCGGGTAATAGCACGACAGCACGCCCAGATCGAGGAAGTCGTCGCTGGCCGGATCGATGGCGAATTGGAAATCGCCATGGCATGCACCGGCCGCGATCGCTTGCTCGAAGGCCTGGGCGAGGCCGGCCACGCGCAGCAGGCGGACGCGGCGCTGCAGCACCTGGCGCGGGGTCAGACGCAGGGTGAGCTGCACCACCAGGCCGAACAGTCCATAGCCGCCGGCAGCAAGGGCGAACAGGCGTGGATTCCGCTCGCGGCTTGCGTCGACGCTGCGCCCCGCCGCATCGATCAGCCGCACCGACTCGACATCCTCGACGAACGGCGCATAGCGCAGGCCGCGGCCATGCACGTTCGCGGCGAAGGCGCCGCCCAGGCTGAAGTCGTCGGCGCCGGTCTGTTTCTGCCGGATGGTCCAGCCGCGCGTGTTGCCCGGGTGTCGGCGCAGCCAGTCCAGCAGCGCCGGCCAGCGGATGCCGGCCTCGACGGTCAGCAGACCGCGCTCGGCATCGAAGGCCAGCACCCGGTCCAGCGCCGAGGTGTCCAGGACCTGGCCGTGCGACAGGAACTGTTGCCCGCCCATCGCGTGGCGCGCGCCGGCGGCGATGAGGCTGCGGCCGGCGCGGGCGCAGGCGCGCACCATCTCGGCGGCGTCGGGCACCGTCGTCGGCGTCATCAGGCGTACCGGCGTGGCATTGAGCCGCGAATGCACGTCGTTGAGCAGGTGTTCGCACGGGAGCGTGTCGGGGAGGATGGGCGGCGATCAAGGTGAAGGCCGGGCGACCATGCCGTCCGGTATCGCCTTGCGCAACTATGAAAATCGAAGTATTGCTTTGTGATACCTTGCGTCGCATTCCACAGGATGCCGCGTCCATGCTCGAACGCGAACGTTTGCTCGTTGCGCTGAAGCAACTGCTGAAGGAGCGCGGCTGGCGCTATGCCGACCTGGCGGCCGCGGTCGGCGTGTCGGAACCGACGATCAAGCGCATCCTGTCGACCGGCCGCATGGACCTGGATCGCCTGGAGCGAATCTGCGAGGTGCTGGAGATCGATTTCTTCGAACTGGCGCGCGCCGCCAGCGCCACCCGCGAATCGCGCCGCCTGCTGACCCTGCGCCAGGAACAAGCGCTGGCCGATGCGCCGCGCCTGATGATGGTGTTCCACCTGTTGTGCCAGGGCTGGCGCAGCGAGGCGATCGCGGCGGACTACGCGATGGCGCCTGCCGAACTGCTGCAGTTGCTGGCGCGCCTGGACGGCGTCGGCCTGATCGAGCTGCTGCCGGGCGATCGCGTGCGGCTGCGGGTCGCGCGCGACTTCTCCTGGCGCGACGACGGCCCGGTGCGGGCGCGGTACCTGGGCGCGGCCAGCCGCGAATTCATGCAGGACGCATTCGCCGCGCAGGAGGCGCTACTGGCGCTGGAAGTGCGCGAACTGGGCGATGCGTCGATCGCCGCGTTGCGGCGCAAGCTGGAGCGGCTGGTGGTCGAGTTCCGCGAGGCGGCCGACGCGGACGTCAGCCTGCCGCGCGAACGCCGGCGCAGCGTCGGCATGCTGGCGGCGATGCGGCCATGGGTGTTCTCGATCGCCGACAGCCTGCGTGTGGCGGATGCGCCGGTGGCCGGCGCGTCGTCGCGCGCCGGCGGCAACCGGCGCGGCCGGGCGTCATAGCGCCGTTGCCGGGCCTGGCGTCGCGCAGGCCTGGCAGCGTCACGCGCGCCGGCCGCCGCGGCGCGCACCTGCGCGCTACGCGCCGGGGGCCTGCTCGGCAGTCACCAGGCGCCCGCGCAGCGAGTTGCTCAGCGCCTCGGTGATCGCCACCTCGACGAACTGGCCGACCAGGCGCGGGTGTCCGGGGAAGTTCACCGAGCGCATGTTCTCGGTCTTACCGGTGAGTTCGGCCGGGTTCTTCTTCGACGGGCCTTCGACCAGCACTGTCTGCACGCTGCCGACCATGTCGCGCGAGAGTTGCAGCGAGTGCGCGTTGATGTGCGCCTGCAGCCGCGCCAGCCGCGCGTGCTTGACCGCGTCGGGAGTGTCGTCTTCCAGGTCCGCCGCGGGCGTGCCCGGGCGGCGCGAGTAGATGAAGGAGAAGCTCTGGTCGAAACCCACGTCCTCGATCAGCTTCATGGTCTTGTCGAAGTCGGCGTCGGTCTCGCCGGGGAAGCCGACGATGAAGTCCGAACTGATCGAGATGTCCGGGCGCACCGCGCGCAGCTTGCGGATCTTCTGCTTGAATTCCAGCGCGGTATAGCCGCGCTTCATCGCGCTGAGGATGCGGTCGCTGCCGGCCTGCACCGGCAGATGCAGGTAGTTGGCCAGCTGCGGCACGTCGCGATACGCGTCCACCAGCGAATCGCTGAACTCCAGCGGATGCGAGGTGGTGAAGCGGATGCGGCCGATGCCGTCGATCTGCGCGATGCTGCGGATCAGCAGGCCCAGGTCGGCGTACTGCGGCTCCTCGCCGGCCTCGGCGTCGGCGTAGGGCCCACGGTAGGCGTTGACGTTCTGGCCGAGCAGGTTGATCTCGCGCACGCCCTGCGCGGCCAGCTGCGCCACTTCCACCAGCACGTCCTCGAACGGCCGGCTGATCTCCTCGCCGCGGGTGTAGGGCACCACGCAGAACGAGCAGTACTTGGAGCAGCCTTCCATGATCGACACGAACGCCGACGGGCCTTCGGCGCGCGGTTCCGGCAGGCGGTCGAACTTCTCGACCTCGGGGAAGCTGATGTCCACCTGCGACTTGCCCGACTCGCGCCGCGCGCGGATCAGCTCCGGCAGCCGGTGCAGGGTCTGCGGGCCGAACACCAGGTCCACGTACGGCGCGCGCTTGACGATCGCCTCGCCCTCCTGCGACGCCACGCAGCCGCCGACGCCGATGATCACCGGCTTGCCGCCGGCCTTCAGCGCCTTCCAGCGGCCGAGCTGGCTGAACACCTTCTCCTGCGCCTTCTCGCGGATCGAGCAGGTGTTGACCAGCACCACGTCGGCTTCTTCGGGGTTGTCGGTCAGTTCCAGGCCCTCGGCGGCGGCGAGCACGTCGGCCATCTTGGCCGAGTCGTACTCGTTCATCTGGCAACCGTGGGTCTTGATGTACAGCTTGCCGCGTACCACCGCAGGCGCCGCGGGCCGGGCGGCAGGCAGCGGCAACAGGGCAGGGGCGCTCGCGGCGGGAGCCGCGATCGGCGAAACGGGGGCTGGCGTCCCGGGCATGGCGCTTACTCCAGACGGGTTGCGGGCGCGGCCGGCGATGGCTGCGATCAGCCGATCATTGTATCGGGAACCGGCACTGCCGCGGCGGGCGGCGGCGAACCGGCGCCGCGCAAGGCGTTTCGCGGCGGGACGGCCCGCCGCCGTCCCCGCGCCGCGCCGGCACCGCGAGCGGCGCGCTGCCGCGGAAGGCGCCTCAGCGCACGTAAGGCGACTCGGCGTTCTCTTCCTGCTTGCGCTTCGCCTCTTCGTAGCGCTTCTGCGCTTCTTCGCCGCTCATCTGGTACTTGGGCGCGATGTGCGGCAGCAGCAGCTTGGCCCAGGCGGTGGTGATGCGGCTGCTCTCGGTGGGGCAGCGCTGGGCGCGATCCTCGGGCAGCATGCCGCTGGTCACCAGGCGCAGGTACTTGCCCGGGTCGCGTCCGTACAGCATGCACATCAGGTTGTAGAAGCGCTGCTGGCCGAGCGAGTGCTCGTCGGCGAAGTCGGCCGCGCCATACTGCTCCTTGGTGTTGAGCACGAAGAACAGGCCGGCCAGCCGCAGGTTCTCGGCCAGGTCGCCGGGCGACTCGTTGGGGGCCATGAACATCAGCATCAGCGACGAGGCGAGCTGGTCGGCCGAATCCTCCTCGCGGCCGGTGCTGGGCAGGCTCAGCATGTCGATCAGCGCATGGCCGAATTCGTGCAGCATGATGAAGCGGGTGTTCGCCAGCAGGAAGCGCGCGCTGAAGCTGTCGTCCTGGTTCTGCTCGCCCAGGCTGGCGCCGATCTTGATCAGCATCTCCACCATTTCGTAGCACAGCACCAGCTCGTGCTTGGTCGGCGAATAGAAGGCGTTGGTCTGCTTGCACTCGGCGGTGATCAGGTGCAGCGGGCCGGGCAGCATCAGCAGCCCGTCCATCGCGTTGACCTCGGGCAGGCGATGCAGGATGTCGATCTTGACCGAGAAGTCGTACGCTTCCTGCAGCGCCGGATCGCGCGGCGGCACGTATTCGTAGGTGAACTTGACGCCCTCGGCCTTCGGTTCCTCGGTCGTCGCGTCCTTGGCCGCCTCCGGCTGCGGACCCTGCTGCGCATCGACCGCATTGCCGGCGGCGGCATCGGCGACCGCATCGGCGGAGGCGCCCTTGGCCGCGGGCTTGGCCGGCGGGGGCAGCGTCGCGGGCACGACGGCGGCGGTCTGTTGCCCCTTCCATGCGGTGTAGGCCCAACCGCCGCCTACGGCGCACAGCGCCACGATCAAGATCGCGATGAGAGTCTTTTGCATGCGTTTCCTTCCTTGGTGACGGTGGCGGCCGGCGCTTCCCGGCTGAGCTGCGGCGAGATGGTACGGTGCCGATTGCCCGCTGGGAAGATGCCGCTGCGTCAGGCGCTTCCGGCATCGATCGCCTGCGCGCGCTGCACCGCCGGCCGCGCCGCCATGCGTTCGACATAGGCGCGGGTCGGCGCCGGCGGATCGACCAGGCCGAAGCCGATCATCCAGCCCAGCGCGCTGCCCCACAGCACGTCGGCCGCGGTGCAGCGGTCGCCGAGCAGGTAGTCGCCGCGCGCCAGCTGGTCGTCGACCACGCCCATCACCGTGTCGCAGTCGGCATACGGCGAGATCGCCCGGGGCGGCGCCTCGCGCTTGAGCGCGCGGTCGATCACCGCCGGCTCGAACGCCGAGCCGTAGAACGCCAGCCAGCGCAGGTAGGGGCCGCGGCGCGGATCGCCCATCGCCGGCGCCAGCCCGGCTTCGGGGTACAGATCGGCCAGGTATTGGTAGATCGCCACCTGTTCGGTGACCACCGCGCCGGCGTGGTCGATCGCCGGCACCTTGCCCATCGGGTTGATCGCCAGGTACGCCGGTTCCAGCTGCGCGCCGCTGGCGAAGTCGATGCGGTCCAGCGTGTAGTCGGCGCCCAGTTCCTCGAGCAGGATCAGCACGCCTTTGGAGCGGGATTTGGGGTTGTGGTACAGGGTCACATGGCGGTCGGCGATGGGCATGGCGGCTCTCCTCGGTGATCGAGCGGCCATGCTAGGCGCTATTGCGGACGGATTCTGTCCGCAATACCGTGCGCCATGGCTTCCCCTGCCTCCCGCACCTTGCGCCTGATCGGCCTGCTGCAGACCCGCCGGGTCTGGGCCGGCGCGGAGCTGGCCGAGCGCCTGGGCGTGGACCGGCGCAGCCTGCGCCGCGACATCGAGCGCCTGCGCGCCCTGGGCTATGCGGTGCAGGCCTCGTCAGGCGTTGGCGGTGGCTACCGATTGGCGGCCGGTGCGCAGATGCTGCCGCTGCTGTTCGAGGACGACGAGGCGGTGACGGTCGCGGTGGCACTGCGTGCGGCCGCCGCCAGCATGGGCGGCCTGGAGGACACCGCGCTGCGGGTGCTGGCCAAGCTCGACCCGCTGCTGCCGGCGCGGGTGCGGCAGCGCGCCGGGGCCTTGCAGGCGGTCACCCTGTCGCTGGGTGAGGAGCCGGCGGCGGACACCCAGGTGCTGACCGGCATCGCCAGCGCCTGCCGCGATCGGCGCCTGCTCGGCTTCGGCTACTGCGACCATGCCGGGCGCCGCAGCCAGCGCCTGATCGAGCCGCTGCGCCTGGTCAACTACGGGCGCCGCTGGTACCTGCTGGGCTGGGACCGCGAGCGTGCCGACTGGCGGACGTTCCGCGCCGAACGCATCGTGCCGCCGCTGCAGCCGGGCGAGACGATCGCGCTGCGCCTGCCGCCGCGCGATCCGGCCGCGATGGTGCGCGACGCGATCCGGCACAGCCCGCTGCCGCTGCAGTGCGGGCTGAGCGTGCGCCTGCGCGGCAGCATGGGCGACCTGGGGCCGCGCATTCCGTCCTGGTGCGGAACCCTGGAGGCCGAGCAGGACGGCTATTGCCGGCTGTCGATGCTGGCCGACGGATTGCCGTGGCTGGCGGCGCAGTTGCTGACCCTGGGCGTGCCCTTCGTGTCGCTGCAGGCCGACGCGGCGGTGACCGCCGGGCTGCGTGCCATGCTGGGCGAGCTGCTGGCGCAGTTGCCGGGCGCGGCCGAGTGAGCGGGCCGATCGAGCCGGCCGGGCGCGCCGCGCGGCTCGCATGGAAACGGGCGGCCGGTCCCGCTGCCGTCGCCGCGCACTTGGCAAGCGCCGGCGAAGTTGGGACACTCGCCGCCATGAAGGGGATGGTGGGGCTTCTGGGGCTGGCAATCGCAACGCTGTCGGCAATGCCGGCCAGCGCGGGCACCCTATACAAATGCATCGGTGGCGACGGCGTACCCAGCTACGTCAGCAAGCGCGTGGCCGGCGCCAGTTGCAGCGTGGTTGGCAGCTATGTGCCCGACCGCCGCGCCGCACGTGCTGCGCCCGCGGTTGCCGCAGTCTCCACCGAGCGTGCGTCCAATCGCGGTGTCGTCACCCTGGCCGCGCCGCAGTCCGGCGCCCCGGCCACCATCATCAGCACGCCGGCCGCGGCGCCGACGCCGGTCGCCGCCAGCGTGGCGCCGAAGAGTGTGGCCCCCGTGCCTGCCATGACCGGTACCGCGCCGCGGCGGGTGGTCAGCGGCCAGGTCTATTCCTATATGAAGGACGGCGTGCGCCACTACACCAGCGCACGGCCGACCCAGGTCGCCAGCCTCGGCGCGGTGCGCACCATCCGCTACAGCTTCATCGAGACCTGCTACGCCTGCGCCAACCCCGGCCTGAACTTCGGTGCGGTGCGGCTGAACACCACCGCCTACCAGAGCGAGATCGCCGCCGCCGCGCGCGAGTACGGGGTCGACGAGGCGGTGGTGCGCGCGATCATCCATGCCGAGTCGGCCTACAACCCGATGGCGCTGAGCCGTGCCGGCGCGCAGGGCCTGATGCAGCTGATGCCGCCGACCGCGCGCCGCTTCGGGGTCAGCGATTCGTTCGATGCATCGCAGAACATCCGCGGCGGCGTGCAGTACCTGGCCTGGCTGCTGAAGCGCTTCAACGGCAACCTGACCCTGGCCGCCGCCGGCTACAACGCCGGCGAAGGCGCGGTAGACAAACACGGCGGGGTGCCGCCGTACAGCGAGACCCAGCGCTACGTGCAGCGCGTCGGCGTGCTCGCCGATCGCTACCGCGGCGTGCTGGCGACGGCGCATTGAGGCATTCTCGTTGCCGTCGCGACGATGCATTGTCTGCGCGTTAAGGGTTCCGCTACACTGCAGTGGATTTTATGCGGTTCGACCCCCACCGAACCGCTGGCAGCCTAATGCTACCCAATCAAAAAATCGGAGTGCCGGATGGCCAACGATGGGGTCAACGATTCTGTTAATGCAGGACGCCGCCGCTTTCTCACCGCCACCACGGCGGTGGTGGGCGCGGTGGGTGCGGGTTTCGTCGCGGTTCCTTTCATCAAGTCCTGGAACCCCAGCGCCAAGGCCAAACTGGCCGGTGCGCCGGTCACCGCCGACATCAGCGCGTTGCAGGAAGGCCAGCGCCTGATCCTGGAGTGGCGCGGTCAGCCGATCTGGATCGTCAAGCGTTCCAAGGCGATCCTGGATGCGTTGCCGACGCTGGATGGGCGGCTCAAGGACCCCAAGTCCGAGGTCACCGACCAGCAGCCGGCCTACATCAAGGGCGAGGGCCGTTCGATCAAGCCCGACATCTCGGTGCTGGTCGGGCTGTGCACGCACCTGGGCTGCTCGCCGGAGATGGTCGCCGAGATCCGCCCCGAACCCTACGATCCGGAATGGAAGGGCGGCTATTTCTGCCCCTGCCACAAGTCGCGCTTCGACATGGCCGGCCGCGTGTTCCAGGGCGTGCCTGCGCCGATCAACCTGCTGGTGCCCCCGCATCACTATCAGGACGACAACACGCTGATCATCGGCGTCGATCCCAGTTCGTCCGCGAAGGGGGCAGCGTAAGCCATGGCCGACAATCTCCTTACCCGCACCGCGGGCAACGTGTTCGACTGGGTCAACGAGCGCGCGCCGGGGCTGATGCCGTTCTACCGCAAGCACGTCAGCGAGTACTACGCGCCGAAGAACTTCAACCTCTGGTACTACTTCGGTTCGCTGGCGATGGTGGTGCTGGTCAACCAGATCGTCACCGGCATCTTCCTGACGATGCACTACAAGACCAGCGCGGCCGAGGCGTTCAACTCGGTCGAGTACATCATGCGCGACGTGGAGTGGGGCTGGCTGATCCGCTACATGCACTCCACCGGCGCCTCGCTGTTCTTCATCGTGGTGTACCTGCACATGTTCCGCGGGCTGCTCTACGGCAGCTACAAGAAGCCGCGCGAGCTGGTGTGGATCCTCGGCATGCTGATCTACCTGGTGCTGATGGCCGAGGCCTTCATGGGCTACGTGCTGCCGTGGGGGCAGATGTCGTTCTGGGGCGCCAAGGTGATCATCTCGCTGTTCGGCGCGATCCCGGTGATCGGCAACGGCCTGACCGAGTGGATCATGGGCGACTACCTGCCGTCCGACGCCACCCTCAACCGCTTCTTCGCGCTGCACGTGATCGCGCTGCCGCTGGTACTGCTGTTGCTGGTGGTGCTGCACCTGGGCGCGCTGCACGAGGTCGGTTCCAACAACCCCGACGGCGTGGAGATCAAGAAGGGGCCGAAGGGCAACCGCTGGGATCCGAACAAGCCGGCCGACGGCATTCCGTTCCACCCGTACTACACGGTCAAGGACCTGGTCGGGGTCGGCTTCCTGCTGCTGATCGGCGCCTTCATCATCTTCTTCGTGCCCGCGTTCGGCGGCCTGTTCCTGGAGCACGACAACTTCACCGAGGCCAACCGCCTGGTCACGCCCGAGCACATCAAGCCGGTGTGGTACTACACGCCGTACTACGCGATGTTGCGGGTGGTGCCGAACAAGCTGGGCGGCGTGCTGGTGATGTTCTCGGCGATCGCGATCCTGTTCCTGGTGCCGTGGCTGGACCGCGCCAAGGTCAAGTCGATCCGCTACCGCGGCTGGATCTCCAGGGTGATGCTGGGCGTGCTGGCGGTGTGCTTCGTCTGGCTCGGGGTGATCGGTTCCGGTCCCGGCACCGATGCCAGCGAGACCATCATCGGGCGCGTGCTGACCGTGCTGTACTTCGGATTCTTCCTGACCATGCCGGTCTGGACCACGTTGGACCGGACCAAGCCGGTGCCGGAGCGGGTGACCACCCATGACTAAGCCCGTGATTGCCGTCCTGGCCTGCTCCGCGAGCGTCGCGTTGTTGTCCGCCATGAGCTACCTGCTGCCGTTGGGGCAGATCGTGTTCTGGGGCCGGCAGGCGCTCGGCTCCCTGTTCGGTGCGATGGCGGAGGGATCCCTATGAGCAAGCGCCTGATGTCCGTTCTGGCCTGCTTCGCCTCCGCGCTGCTGTTGTCCGCCTCGGCGCTGGCCGCCGAGGGCGGCGCCACCCAGCAGGCCGGCAACGATCTCGGCGACCGTGCCTCGCTGCAGCGCGGCGCCAAGCTGTTCATGAACTACTGTTCCGGCTGCCATTCGCTGAAATACCTGCGCTACTCGCGCATGGCCGAGGACCTGGGCCTGAGCGAGGACGAGGTGATGGCCAACCTCAACTTCACCGGCGCCAAGGTCGGCGAGCACATCGAGGCGGCGATGCCGCACGATGCGGCGACCAAGTGGTTCGGCAAGGCGCCGCCGGACCTGAGCCTGATCGCGCGCGTGCGCGGCACCGACTGGGTCTATACCTACCTGAAGTCGTTCTATCTGGACCAGTCGCGCCCGTTGGGCTGGAACAACAAGCTGTTCGCCAACGCCTCGATGCCCAATCCGCTGTGGGAGCTGCAGGGCCTGCAGCAGCCGATCTACGGCAAGGCCGAGCAGCCCGGCGTGGACAAGCCGGTGGAGCGGCTGCAACTGGCCTCGCCGGGCAGGGAGACGCCGGCGCAGTTCGACCAGACGGTCCGCGACATCAGCAACTTCCTCGAATACGCCGGCGAACCGGCCGCGCTGAAGCGGCAGAGCCTGGGCGTGTGGGTGGTGCTGTTCCTGGCGCTGCTGACCTTCCTGGCCTATCTGCTGAAGAAGGAATACTGGAAGGACGTGCATTGAGCGTCGGCCGCAGTGCCGGCGCGTTGTCTGCATCGTTGCTGACCCGATCCCCTGTTCATCCTATTGGCTTTTGCGAGCGAGGGTTGCACACTCAGGGGCCGTGATGACCGTCAGCAGGGTGTTGGCGGCATCGATGCGGCCGGCGGATTCCGGTCGTCGGAGAGCCTTGAATGGCGGCGAGTGTGCGTATGCGAAATACCTTGACGTTGTTTTCTTCCACGGATGATGTGCTGTGCCACCGCGTCCGTCTGGTGCTCGCCGCAAAGGGCGTGACCTACGATTTCGTGGCGGTGGATCCGCAGAATCCTCCCGAAGACCTGATCGATCTCAATCCCTACCACTCGGTGCCGACCCTGGTGGAGCGCGAGCTGGTGCTGTACGCCGCCTCCGTGGTCAGCGAATACCTGGACGAGCGCTATCCGCATCCGCCGCTGATGCCGGTCGATCCGTTGTCGCGCGCGCGCCTGCGCCTGGCCATGCTGCGCATCGAGCACGACTGGGTGCCGCAGGTGCAGGCGATCCAGCTCGGCAACAAGGCCCAGGCCGAGGCCGGGCGCAAGCGGCTCAAGGAGCTGCTGACCGCGTCGGTGCCGCTGTTCAAGGCCAGCAAGTTCTTCCTCAATCCGGAAATGAGCCTGGCCGATTGCGCGATGGCGCCGATCATCTGGCGCCTGCAGGCGCTGGACATTCCGCTGCCCAAGGACGGCAAGGCGATCGAGGACTACGGCAACCGCATCTTCCGCAATCCCGGTTTCATCCGCAGCCTGACGGATCAGGAAAAGAAGCTGCGCGACCTGCCGGCCTGATGTTCCGGCCGCGCGTGGCGCATCCGGTTTTTCCCGCGTTGCGCCGGCGCCATTGCGTGCCGACGCGTAGAATTGGCGCATGACCGACGATATTTCCCGCATGACCAGCCATCGCCCGTACCTGTTGCGGGCGCTGGTGGAGTGGATCAACGACAACGGCATGACCCCGCACATCCTGGTGGATGCGGGCCTGCCCAACGTGCAGGTGCCGCCGAGCGCGGTCAAGGACGGCCGGGTGGTGCTCAACATCGCCGAACGCGCGGTGGTGCGGTTGCAGATCGACAACGACGGGGTCAGCTTCACTGCGCGCTTCGGCGGCGTCAGCTATCCGGTGCAGGTGCCGATGGCCGCAGTGCTGGCGGTGTACGCGCGCGAAACCGGGCAGGGCATGGCGCTGCCGGACGATATCCACGGCGCCACCGAGCCGCCGGGCGACGACACCCCGCCGCCGCGCCCCAGCGGTTCCGACGACGGCACCGGCGGCAAGCGCCCGCATCTGCGCGTGGTGAAGTAACGGCGACGTCGGACCCGCGCCGGCGCGCATGTGGCCGGAGCGATCGTCCGATCCGCTGGCGGCATCGATGCCCGGCGGATCGCGCGCATCGCCAGGCGCTGCGCACCATTCGCCACGGTTCGCGCGCGCCAAGGCCAGGTTGGATCGAGGCCCTGTAGGAGCGCCTTCAGGCGCGACCGACATGCGTGCAGAACATCTTGTCTGTCCTGCGGGAGCCCTTGCGGAACGACTTCGCGAACGACGAGGCAGCGCCTCACTCGCGCGGCGCACGGCCTTCGTGCAGCGCCGTCACCGTGGCCACCGAGGGCCCGGTGAAGGCGATCAGCTGATCGCCGAGCAGCACCAGGCGACCGCTGTGGCGATCGATGCCATCGTAGGAATAGTCGAAGCGGAAGGTCCGCTCGAAGCCGAGCCAGCCGCTGGGCAGGCGCCGCAGGCGCAGGCCGGTGCCGTGCACGCTCTGGTCCAGCCACTGCACATCGGCGGCCTTGCAGGCATTGCGGCCGAGGCTCTCGGCGCGTTCGGCGGCGGCGCGCGACGCGTTCCAGAACGCGAACACCGCGGCGCCGGCAATCATCAACAGGATCAGGCTAGGCATGCGTCACTGTAGCGAGACGCGGGGTGGAGCGGCAATGCTTGGTTGGGGACTCGGGACTCGGGACTCGGGACTCGGGACTCGGGACTCGGGACTCGGGAATCGGGACTCGGGACTCGGGACTCGGGACTCGGGACTCGGGACTCGGGAATCGGGACTCGGGAATCGGGAATCGGGAATCGGGAATCGGGGCTGGGCTGGAGCTGGGGCCGTGGCTGGGATTCGTTCGAAGGAGCGCCGATCGCGAGCGCGACGTTTTCGTGTGCGACTCAAGGCCTCTTGTGGGAGCGACTTCAGTCGCGACAGGCCTCACCGACAAAGCCTGCTGCGACCGATGGATCGAGGCGAGCCGGTACGGATCCTGAAGGCCGCAAGCATTCGATAGAACGCTAGCGTTCCGGCAGCGGTTCGGTCGCCGACGGTTGTGCCCCCGGTGTCGCCGCTGCGGGGGACGGTGCGGTCGGTACGGCCGGTGCGGCTGGCGCCGTGCCGGATGCCGGCGGTGGCACCATCGGCGCGGTGGCCGGCGGCGCGGCCGGATCCACGGCGGGAACGACGCCCGGCGTCACCGGCGGCTGCAACTGCGCCTGCGGTTGCAGCTGCAGCAGCGCCGCCCAGTCCTGGCGATTGAAGTCGCACAGCTCTTCGCGGCCGGGCGTGCACTCCAGGCCGGCGCCGTCGTCGCCGGCCTGGTCCTGCGCCAGCGGCGCCTCCAGCTGCAGGCGGCCGGCGCGGTCCAGCGGCAGCTTGCGCATGGTCACCGCGTTGAGCACGTTGCCGCCGATCAGGTACAGCGTGTGGTCGCCGCCGACGTTGGCCGCGACCACGATGTCGCAATGCGATTCCCACGGCAGCGCGCCGCCGCGCGCCAGCGCCTCGCGCAGCCCGGCCGCGCCCAGCGGTTGCTTGCGCCCGCGCAGGAAGCACAGCAGGTCGCCCGGCGCGGGCTTGTCCTGCTGCGGGTCGGCGTAACGGTAGGGCAGGCCGTCGGCACCGGCCTGGTAGGCGGCGCGGATGTAGTCGATGTGCCGCACCGAGGTGCGGAAGCCGCCGACGCCGGCGCGCACCATCACCCAGGACACGAACGCCGCCGACCACGGGTTGTCGACGATGAACGCGCGGCAGTCCGCCTGCCGGTAGCGCGAGCCGTCCAGTTGCTGGCAGCTGGCGGCGCCGTCGCTGCCGCCCATCGCGCCCAGCGTGCCGCTGTCGCGCCAATAGGCGGCCACGCGCTGCCAGGCTTCGATGCCGTGATCGGCGAGATAGCTGCGCTCGGCCTCGGTCACGCGCAGGCCGGCGAGTCGGCCGTCGCGATCGATGAACGGCCGCCACCACAGGCGGTGCTCGTTGCAGGCGGTGCGCACGATGGCGACGGCGGCGGGCGTCAGGCCGAAGCGCGGCGGCAGGTCGCACACCTCCGCGGCAGCCGCGCGGCCGGCGGGAAACAGGGCGGCGGCACACAACAACGCGAACCAGGGGCGGGCCATCGGCGAACTCGGTGAATAGGGGGATGCGTGCAGCGTCGCAGAGCGGCGTGGCCGTGGCCGTGAAGTCAGTGCGGCGGCGGTCCCAGCTTCAGTGACAGATCCACCGCCTGCACGTGCTTGGTCAGCGCGCCGATGGAGATGCAGTCCACGCCGTCGGCGGCGATCGCGCGCACGCCGTCCAGGTCGACGCCGCCGGACACCTCCAGCGGGATCGCGCGGTGGAACGGCGCGGCCGCGGCGATCGCCACCGCTTCGCGGCGCTGCGCCGCATCGAAGTCGTCGATCAGGATGCGGTCGCAGCCCACCGTCAAGGCTTCGCGCAGTTGCGCCAGCGTCTCCACCTCGACCACCAGCGGCAGGTCCGGCCATTGCGCGCGCGCGGCCTGCACCGCCGCACTCAGCGAGCCGGCGGCGTGGATGTGGTTTTCCTTCAGCATCACCGTGTCGTACAGGCCGAAGCGGTGGTTGCTGCCGCCGCCGCAACGCACCGCGTACTTCTGCGCCAGGCGCAGGCCGGGCAGGGTCTTGCGCGTGTCGAGGATGCGCGCGCCGGTGCCGGCGACCGCGGCCACGTAGGCGGCGGTGGCGGTCGCGGTCGCGGACAGGGTCTGCAGGAAGTTCAGCGAGGCGCGCTCGGCGCTGACCAGCGCGCGGCTGCGCCCGTGCAGCAGCGCCAGCACGGTGCCCGCGGCGACGCGTTCGCCTTCGGCGATGCGCCAGTCGATCCGCACCTGCGGGTCGAGCGCGCGGTGGCAGGCGTCGAACCAGGGCCGGCCGGCGATCACCGCGTCCTGCTTGCACAGCAGGTAGGCGCTGTCGGCGCGGTCGGGCAGCAGCGCGGCGGTGACGTCGCCGCTGCCGATGTCCTCGGCCAACGCGCGTGCCACGTCGGCGTCGATCGATGCCTGCGCCGGCGGCTGCAGCGGCGCCGCGGCGCCGCTCATTTGCCGGGGAAGTCGGCGAGCTGGGCGGTGCCGATCGCTTCTTCGGCCAACAGCACCGGGATGCCGTCGTCGACGCGGAACAGCTGCTTGCGGTCGCGGGTGATCAGCGCCTCGCGCAGCGCTTGCGCCTGCGGGCTGCCGTCGGCGCGCTGCACGCCGCCGGCGGCGATGGCGCGGTTCAGCGCCTCCAGGCCGCGCGCATCCAGCAGGGCCAGCGGTTGGCGGGTGTCGGGCGAGCACAGCAGGTCGAGCAGTTTGCGATCCATCCGGTCTTCGTCTTGCGTGGAAGACGGCTAGAATACGTCTTTAAGGCAGGGGACGGCCATGACCTCCAAGCAAACCGCGCCGCTCGTCGGCATCGTGATGGGTTCCCGCTCCGACTGGGAGACCATGCAGCATGCGGCGCAGAAACTCGATGCGCTGGGCGTGCCCTATGAAGTGAAGGTGGTGTCCGCGCACCGCACCCCGGACGTGCTGTTCGCCTATGCCGAAGCGGCCTCCACGCGCGGCCTGCGCGCGATCGTGGCCGGCGCCGGCGGCGCGGCGCACCTGCCGGGCATGCTCGCGGCCAAGACCGCGGTGCCGGTGCTCGGCGTGCCGGTGCAGTCCAAGGCGCTGAACGGCCTGGATTCGCTGCTGTCGATCGTGCAGATGCCGGCCGGCATCCCGGTGGCCACGTTCGCGATCGGCAACGCCGGTGCGGCCAATGCCGCGCTGTTCGCCGCGGCGATGCTCGCCGCCGAACACGCAGACATCGCTGCTGCGCTGGACGATTTCCGCCAGCGCCAGACCGACGAGGTGATGGCCAAGGACGACCCGCGCCAATGAGCACCACTGTCGGAATCCTGGGCGGCGGCCAGTTGGCGCGGATGATGGCCGTGGCCGGTGCGCCGCTGGGGCTGCGCTTCGTGATGCTGGATACGGTGGCCGACGCCTGCGCCGGGCAGGTCGCGCCGCTGCAGGTCGGCGACTACCGCGACGAGGCGGCGCTGGCCGCGTTCGCGGCCAGGGTCGACGTGGCCACCTTCGATTTCGAGAACGTGCCGGCGGCCAGTGCCGAATGGCTGGCCGGGCAGGTGCCGGTCTTCCCGAACCCGCGCGCGCTTGCGGTGGCGCAGGATCGCCTGGCCGAAAAGACCCTGTTCCGCGAACTGGGCATCCCGGTGCCCGATTTCGCCGCGATCGGAAGCCGCGCCGAACTGGACGCGGCGCTGGCGCAGGTCGGCACCCCGTGCATTCTCAAGACCCGGCGCCTGGGCTACGACGGCAAGGGCCAGTTCCGGATCAAGTCCGCGGCCGATGCCGATGCGGCGTGGGCCGCGCTGGGCGCGCAGGCGGCCAGCGTGGGCCTGATCGTGGAAGCCTTCGTGCCGTTCCAGCGCGAGATCAGCGTGGTCGCGGTGCGCGGCCGCGACGGCGAGTTCCGCACCTGGCCGCTGACCGAGAACTGGCATGTGCAGGGGGTGCTGTCGGCCAGCCTGGCCCCGGCGCAGGCCGATGCCGCGCTGGAGCGGGCCGCCATCGCCCACGCGCAGGCGTTGGCCGAGCGCCTGCAGTACGTGGGCGTGTTCGCGCTGGAACTGTTCTGCCGCGACGGCGAACTGCTCGCCAACGAGATGGCGCCGCGGGTGCACAACTCCGGCCACTGGACCATCGAAGGCGCGGAGACCTCGCAGTTCGAGAACCACCTGCGCGCGGTGCTGGGCCTGCCGCTGGGGTCCACGCACATGCTCGGCCATGCCTGCATGCTCAACTGGATCGGGCAGATGCCCGACGCCGTGCCGGTGCTGGCGCAGCCTGGCGGGCATTGGCACGACTACGGCAAGGACGCGCGCGAGGGCCGCAAGGTCGGCCACGCCACGCTGCGCGAGGACACGCCGGCCGCCTTGGCGCAGGCGCTGCAGACGGTCGGCGCGCAGTTGCAGCGCGGCGACCAGGTCGCGCCGGTGATCGAGACCCTGCGCGCGCAGGGTTGAGCGGGCCGAGGGTGCCGCGCCCAGGCCCCGCGGCTGGGCGTGGCCCGAAAGGGCGCCAGCGCCACGCGCGACTACGCGTCAGCCGTCATTCGTCGAATCCCGGAGCGCTTCACCGCCGCCGCCGGCCGTTCATCCCGAATCCCCAATCCCCAATCCCC
>NZ_JAFIWB010000035.1 GCF_017163705.1 Xanthomonas bonasiae | reverse complement strand
GTGCGCCCGGAGAGATTCGAACTCCCGACCGCCTGGTTCGTAGCCAGGTACTCTATCCAACTGAGCTACGGGCGCGTTGTCAGGCGCGGGATTATTCCCGAGTTCTGCCGATTCGTCTACAGCGGCGTGTGCCGATGCGTCGTTGCGCTGCGCAACGTCGCGGTCGCATGCCCGCAATAGCCGGCGAACGCGCAAAAAAAAACGACAAACCGAGTTTGTCGTTTTTCATCTGACTGGTGCGCCCGGAGAGATTCGAACTCCCGACCGCCTGGTTCGTAGCCAGGTACTCTATCCAACTGAGCTACGGGCGCGTCGTCAGGAGCGGGATTATTACCGAGTCCCCCGGACCCGTCAATGCCCTTCGCGGAAAAAATTCAGTCTGCGCTGCCGAGCAGGGCCTGCGCCACGGCCGCCGGCCGCTTCATCCAGGCGAAATGGTCGGCCGCAGCGCCCAGCTGCGCCGCATCCAGCGAGCGCAGCTCGAGCGTGCGCGGCGCCAGTTTGCGCAGCAGGGCGTGCAGCGAGGTGGCCGGCGCCAGCCAGTCGTCCTGCAGCACCACGCCGCGCACCGGTGCGGTCACCTGCGCCAGCAGCGCTTCCAGATCCGCGGCCATGCCGGCCGCCGCATAGCGATTGCTCAGGCCCACTCGCGCCCAGTCCGCGATCAGCGAGCGCGCCTCGGTCCCGCCGAAGCCGAGCCTGCGCCCGTGCAGCACGCCCTGGCGCTGCGCCAGCCACGGCAGGAAGCGGTACGCCAGCGGCAGCAGATAGCGACGCGGCGCGGCGAACTGGCGCCAGTACGGCGTGCCGCTGGCGACCAGCCACAGCTGGGCGAAGGCCTGCGGATGCAGCGCGGCGTAGCAGCAGGCGATTTGCCCGCCGAGGCTGTGGCCGCCGATGGTCAGCGGCAACGCGGCGTGCTGCGCGATCGCCGCGTGGCTGGCCGGCAGATCCTCGCACAGCAGTTGCCGATAGCCCCAGTCCTGCGCGCGCGACGGACGCAGCGCGCTGCTGCCGTTGCCGCGCCATTCGTGCAGGAACACCGCCACGCCCTGCGCGGCCAGCGCTTCGGCCAGCGGCAGATAGTGGCGCGCGGCCACGCCGAGCGCGGGCAGCCACAGCAGCGCCTGGCGCGGCGCCGCGGGGACGCGTGCGAGCAGCGTCCAGCGGTGGCCGTCGCCGGCGACGGCCGGCAGCGCCCCGCTCGCCGGCGCGTGCGTGCTCATGCGTTGCGCGCGGCGCCGAAGTGGTCCAGCACCACCACCTCGCTGCGGCCGGGACGGTAGCCGCCCTGCAGCGCGCGGGCGACGTAGTCGATCGCTGCCTCGCAGGCCACCGGCAGCGCCAGTCCCTGGCACAGCTGCGCGGCGATCGCCGCGGCGAGGGTGCAGCCGGTGCCGTGCGCCTGCAAGTCCAGCCGCGCATGGCTGAATTCGCTGCGGCTGACCCCGTCGTCGTAGCGGTCGATCACCCGATGGCCTTCGGCCAGGTGGCCGCCCTTGAGCAGCACCGCCTGCGCGCCGGCCTCGAGCAGCGCGGCGGTGGCGTGCTCGGCATCGTCGGCGTTCTCGATCGTGCGGCCCAGCAGCAGCTGCGCTTCCGGCGTGTTCGGCGTGACCAGGGTCGCCAGCGGCAGCAGGCGGCCGCGCAGCGCATCGAGCGCGTCGTCTTCGAGCAGCTTGGCGCCGCTGGTCGCGACCATCACCGGGTCCAGCACCACGAACGGCGGGCGGTGCTGTTCCAGCGCGTCGGCGACCAAGTGGATCACCGCGGCGTTGGCGAGCATGCCGAGCTTGACCGCGCCGATGTCGAAATCGGCGAAGCAGGCGTCGAGTTGCGCGCGCAGGAACGCCAGAGGCGGCACGTGCACGGCGCTGACCCCGCGGGTGTGCTGCGCGGTCAGCGCGGCGATCGCCGACAGCCCGTGCACGCGGTGCGCGGCGAAGGTCTTCAGGTCGGCCTGGATGCCGGCGCCGCCGCCCGAGTCGGTGCCGGCGATGCTCAGTGCGGATACGACGGTGGGTTCGCTCATGCGCCGATTGTGCAGCGCCCGCCGCGGCTTGGCGACCGCGGGGTCAGCGCTGCTGGCGGCGGTAGTGGGCCTGCAGCGCGTAGATGGTGCCGACCAGGCCGGTCAGCAGCGCCGGCGCCAGCAGCGCATCGAAGCCGACATGGCGGTAGGCCCAGGCGCCGAGCACGCCGCCGAGCAGGAAGCCGCCGATGATCAGCAGGCTCAGGCGGATGCGCCGCCGCGGCAGCGGCAGGCCGCGCAGGGCCTGGCCCAGGCCGATGCCCAGGTCGGTGAACATGCCGGTCAGGTGGGTGGTGCGCACCACCGCGCCGCTGTAGGTGGTGGTCATCGCGTTCTGCAGGCCGCAGGCGGTGGCGGCGAACAGCGCGCCGACGAGCTGTTGCTGCTTGAACGCCTGCATCGCCGCCAGCAGCAGCAATGCTTCCAAGGCAAGCGCCACGCCATAGCGGCGGCCCAGGCGCAGCCGGCTGTCCTGCACCACGATGCCGCTGAGCACGGCGCCGCCGAGGAAGGCCAGCACCACGCCCAGCAGGTTGCCGATCACGCGCATGTCGCCATCGGCCAGCGCCGCGCCGAGCAGGGTGGTGGTGCCGGTCAGGTGGGTCACCGCCTGGTGCTCGAAGCCCAGATAGCCGACCACGTTGACCATGCCGGCGACGCAGGCCAGCGCGCCGGCGAACGCCCAGGCCCAGCGCGGCAACTCGAAGTTCATGCGCCGGTGCGGCGCCGCGGCGCGGCGCGCGACAGGCTGGGCGGGGGCTGGCGGCGCATGCGTCGCGGCCTACTTCGCGCCGTTGACGGCGATCTCGGAGAACGTGCCGGTGTCCGGGTCGAACACCGCGCCCCAGAAGCCGCCGCCGCCGCCGCACACGCGCACCGCGTCGACGCTGGGATCCAGGTCGCTGTCGTCGTGCGGCTTGAACGCGTTGACGTAGATCGCCTGCTTGCCGCGGTAGAGGATGCCGACGTACTGGCGGTCGGCGCCGGCCGGATCGGCGATGTCCGGCTGCAGTTGCGCCAGCCGGGTTTCCAGCTGTGCGATCTGCTCCACGCTCGGCACCCAATAGCCGCTCACCGCGCCGTCGTGGCGCGCCGGGCTGTCGCGCGAGCAGGTATCGAGCACCTGCGCGGCGGTGCTGTTGCGGGTGACGATCCACGATTGCCCGGCCTTGATCGCGGTCGGCACGCTGGCCGGCCCGCGCGTGGTGGTGCACGCGCCGAGCAGGGCCAGGGCCAGCGCCGCGCCGCCGAGACGGCACGCGCCGGCGGCGTTCACAGGACCTCCGAGGCGTAGTCGGCCAGGCGCGAGCGCTCGCCGCGGCGCAGGGTGACGTGCGCGCTGTGCGGCCAGGCCTTGAACCGGTCCACCGCATAGGTCAGGCCCGAGGTGGTCTCGGTCAGGTACGGCGTGTCGATCTGCTCGACATTGCCCAGGCACACGATCTTGGTGCCGGGGCCGGCGCGGGTGATCAGCGTCTTCATCTGCTTCGGGGTCAGGTTCTGCGCTTCGTCCAGGATCAGGTAGCGCGACAGGAAGGTGCGTCCGCGCATGAAGTTCATCGAGCGGATCTTGATCCGGCTGGCGAGCAGGTCGTTGGTCGCCGCGCGGCCCCAGGCGCCGCCTTCCTGGTTGTGGGTCAGCACTTCCAGGTTGTCGGTCAGCGCGCCCATCCACGGCGTCATCTTCTCTTCCTCGGTGCCGGGCAGGAACCCGATGTCCTCGCCGACGCTGACCGTGGCGCGGGTCATGATGATCTCGCGGTAGCGCTGCTGGTCCATGGTCTGCGCCAGGCCCGCCGCCAGCGCCAGCAGGGTCTTGCCGGTGCCGGCGGTGCCGAGCAGGGTGACGAAGTCGATTTCCGGATCCATCAGCGCGTTGAGCGCGAAGTTCTGTTCGCGGTTGCGCGCGGCGATGCCCCACACCGCGTGCTGGCCGCTGCGGAAGTCGTCGACCAAGGCCAGCGTCGCCTTGCGCTCGCCGCTGACCTTGACCACGCGCAGTTCCACTTCGTCGTCGCCGGGCAGGTACAGGTACTGGTTCGGATACCAGTCCTCGTCGTCGGCCAGCGCGATCTCGTAGCAGGTGCGGCCCTTGTCGCTCCAGCTGCGCAGGTCCTGGTTGTGCTTCTGCCAGAAATCCTCCGGCAGCTCGATCGCGCCGGTGTACAGCAGGCTGAAATCGTCGAGCGCGCGGTCGTTCTCGTAGTCCTCGGCGATCAGGCCGCTGATCGCCGCCTTGATCCGCAGGTTGATGTCCTTGGACACCAGGATCACCGGCGTTTCCGGGCCGTCCTCGCGCAGCGCCAGCACCGCGGCCAGGATCTTGTTGTCCGGCGCCACGGTGCCGAAGCTGCGCCCGGGCTCGACCGGGCGGGTCTGGAAGTACAGCCGGCCGATGCTGCCGCTGCTCTTGAGCTGGATGCCCTGCGGATGGCTGAGCGGGATGCCCGACTCGATCTGCTCGGCGCCGGCGCCCTCGATCAGCTCGTTGAGGAAACGGCTGACCTGGCGCGCGTTGCGGCTGACTTCGGACATGCCCTTCTTGGCGTTGTCCAGCTCCTCGATCACCTGCATCGGCAGGAACACGTCGTGTTCCTCGAACTTGAACAGCGCGGTCGGGTCGTGCATCAGCACGTTGGTATCCAGCACGTAGATGCGCTTGCCTCGGGTCATCGTGGATTCCTGGGAGTGGGACAGGGAAAGACCATCACGGCCTGCGCAGGGCAGGGTGATGCGACGTGCGGGAAACGCGAATGATCACTGCTGGGCGGCGGCCTGCAGTGCGTCGAACACGGCCTGGGCGTGGCCGGGAACCTTGACCTTGCGCCAGCTGCGCAGCAGCCGGCCCGAGGGCGAGATGAGGAAGGTGCTGCGCTCGATGCCGAGCACCTGGCGGCCGTACATGTTCTTTTCCTTGATCACGTCGAACGCGCGGCACAGGGCCTCGTCGGCGTCGCTGACCAACGGGAAGCGGAAGCCCTGCTTGGCGCAGAAGTTGTCGTGCGACTTCAGCGAATCGCGCGAGACGCCGAGCACGGCGGCGTTGGCCTGCTCGAACTGCGGCAGCAGCGCGTTGAAGTCGATGCCCTCGGTGGTGCAGCCGGGGGTGCTGTCCTTCGGATAGAAATACAGCACCAGCCAGCGGCCGGCGTAATCGCCGAGCGTGGCGCTGGCGCCGCCGGACAACGCCAGCGGCAGTGCCAGCGTGGTGCGGTCCAGGGTGTCGCCGTCCTTCATGGGGTGTCCTCCGCGTGCATCGCCATCATCTGCGTTCGAATGCATCGATGTCCAGCGCGGATCAGAACTTCATCGGGTCCATGATCGCGTCCAGGTTCAGGTGGTCGCAGAACTCGAGGAAGTCGTCGCGCAGCGCGGCGATGTGCATGTTCGCCGGCACCCCGATCGTCACCTGCGCCGAGAACATCTCCGCGCCGGTCTGCATCGCGCGGTAGCGGGTGCTCTGCAGGTTCTCGATGGTGATGCCCTGGCGGTCGAAGAAGTCCGCCAGCTGGAACAGGATGCCCGGCTTGTCGGCGGCGATGACCTCGACGATGTAGGGCAGCAGGTTGGACTGCGCCTGCTTGGCGCCGGTGCGGTACCACACCAGCTTCATGCCTTCCTCGCGGTCGAGCCGGGTCAGCATGGCTTCGAGCTTGGCGACCGAATCCCACGAGCCGGTCGCCAGCGCGGTCACCGACACGTCGCGGCCGACCGTGGCCAGGCGCGCATCGACGAGATTACAGCCGCTGTCGGCGATACGGCGCGTCACCGGCAACAGCGGCGACTCCGGATGCGTCGTATAGGCGTTGATCAGGAGGTGGTTTTCGGTCGGCGCGGGCCGGGGCGTGGTGTCTGTCAAAGGGGCTTCCGGCATTGCGTAGGATTGCGTAAGGCTGAACGGCGTCCGGGCGGTCGCTCGGCGCAGTATGCAGCATACTTGCCCGCGCTTTCGGGCCGCAAGTAACATGCGGGACGAATCCCGTCCGTGCGGGCTGCACGCGGCCCTCTCCAAATCACAGCGAGCATCACGCATCTTGTCCCTCTCCGGCATCATCACCGCCCTGGCCACGCCCTTCCAGGGCAATGGCGACCTCGACCTCGACGCCTGGCAGCGGCTGCTCAAACGGCAGCTGGACGGCGGCGTGCAGGGCGTGGTGGTGGCGGGATCGACCGGCGAGGCGGCCACCCTGCTGGACGAGGAGTACGACCTGATCCTGCGCGAGGCGGCGCAGGCGATCGGCGGGCGCGTGCCGCTGCTGGCCGGCACCGGCCTGTCCGGCACCGCCAAGACCGTCGCGCTGACCCGCCGCGCCGCCGCCAACGGCGCCCAGTACGCGCTGGTGGTGACGCCGCCGTACGTGCGCCCGACCCAGGCCGGCCTGCTCGCGCATTACCTGCAGGTGGCCGAGCACGGCGGCCTGCCGGTGGTGCTGTACAACGTGCCCGGGCGCACCGGCTGCGACCTGCTGCCGGAGACGGTGGCGCAGCTGGCGCAGCATCCGAACATCGTCGGCATCAAGGAAGCCAGCAGCGATCCGCAACGCATCGCCGCGCTGCTGGCGCTGCGCAGCGACGGCTTCGCCGTGCTCAGCGGCGACGACGGCAGCGCCGCGCAGGCCATGCTCGGCGGCTACGACGGGCTGATCTCGGTCGCGTCCAACGCCTTGCCGGCCGCCTACCGCCGCCTGTGCGACCTGGCGCGTGCGCGCCAGGCCGAGCCGGCGCAGGCCTGGGACGCGCGCCTGCAGCCGTTCCACGCCTTCTGCGGCATCGAATCCAACCCGATCCCGGTCAAGGCGCTGCTGCAGCGCGCCGGTATCGGCCAGGGGCTGCGGCTGCCGCTGCTGCCGCTGTCCGCGGCGCACCACGCCACGGCCGACCGTCTCGCCACCGACGCAGCCGCGTTGGAAGAACTATCCAGCCGCGAAACGCTCGCGGCCTGACCCTCAGGAGATTTATCGATGCGTGCTTCCGTTCCCTACGTCCGCGTGCTGTCGGCCGCCGTGCTGGCGACCACCATGGTCGCGGCCACCAGCGGTTGCAGCTGGTTCCACAAGGGCAAGCCGCGTGGCGACTATGCGCTGGCTCCCGAAATGCGTCCGCTGGAAGTGCCGCCGGATCTGACCGCGCCGGATACCTCGGCGGCGATGAAGGTGCCGGCGCTGGCCTCGGCCACGCAGCGCCCCGGCGCCGGCAGCGCGCCGGCCCAGGCGCCGGCGGCGTCGAACAGCGGTTTCGTGGTGCCGGGCGCGCGCGACCAGGTGTTCGGCCAGGTCGGCGACGCGCTGGGCGGCATCGAGGGCGTCACCATCGCCAGCCGTGCGCAGGTGCTGGGCTCCTACGACGTGGCCTACGAAGGCAGCAACTTCCTGGTTCGCGTGGTGGCGGTGGATGCCGGCGTGTACGTGTCGGCGGTCGATCCGCGCGGCATGCCGGCCAACGGCGATGCCCCGGTCAAGCTGATCGCGGCGCTGAAGGCCAAGCTCGGCCATTGAGCCGGCGTCGCCGGCCGGCGTGCGCGCCGGCTGTGGCGATGGACAGAGACGGGCGCCGCAGGGCGCCCGTTTCGTTTTGGGGAAGATGCGGATTGCGCCCGGATGCTGAGGTTCCAGGAATCCCCTGTAGGAGCGGCTTCAGCCGCGACAGGCTTTACCGATGGAGCCTGTCGCGGCTGAAGCCGCTCCTACAAAACCGCTCGCGCAGCTTGGGTTGCCTCGACGGCGCTGCGCGCCGGTTACTTCAGCAGCAGCGGCAGCTTGTTCGGCTTGCCGTCCCACTCGGCGGCGTCGGGCAGCGGTTCCTGGCGCGTGGTCAGCACCGGCCAGGCCTTGGCCAGCTCCGCGTTGAGCGCGACGAAGCCTTCCTGTCCGGCCGGCACGTCGTCCTCGGGATAGATCGCGTTGGCCGGGCACTCCGGCTCGCACAGGGTGCAGTCGATGCACTCGTCCGGATCGATCACCAGGAAATTGGGACCCGCGTGGAAACAATCCACGGGACACACTTCCACGCAGTCGGTGTATTTGCACTTGATGCAGTTTTCGGTGACGACAAAAGGCATGGTTCGATCCGGCGGTTAAGCGCGCAATTCTAAAGCAGTCGGCGCCGGCGCGTGGAGAATGCGCGTGGCGGTGCCGGCGCGGGTCCCGCCGCGCCGCGGCAGGCGGGTCTTGCGGCGCGGCTTGCAGGCGGCGCCGGGGACGGTGCGGGGATCAGACGCCGATGCCGCCGCGGCGTTGCGCCAGGCGGTACAGGCCGCGTGCGGCGAGGTCTTCCGGGTGGCTGTGGACCGCGCTGCCCAGCGCGCGCAGCGCGTGCGCGTAGCGGTTCAGCAGGCCGCTGCCGCCGATCAGGTGCACGCGCGGCGCCAGCGGCAGGCGCGCGCGCAGTTCGTGGCCGATCAGCAGGCCGGACAGGTAGGACGGCGCGGCCGCCGCGCTCAGCCGCTCGAACAGGCCCAGGCTGCGCACGCCGAACAGGTGGTGCAGCAGGCCGCCGGGCTCGCCGCTGCGCTGCAGGCCGGCGTCGAAGCCGGTGCCGTCGAACTGCGCGTCGTCGGCATCCATCAGGCGCGCCAGCAGGCTGTGCTGGCGCAGCAGCGCGTACAGCTCGCCGGTCATCATCGTGGCCAGGGCGGCGATGCGACCGTGTTCCAGATCGACCCATTTGCTGTGGGTGCCGGGCAGGCACACGCTGTGGCGGCCCGCGTCCCGGGCGTCCTGCGCGAGGACGTCGAGCAGCCCGATCAGTTGGGTCTCCTCGCCGCGCATCACGTCCGGCACCGCCTCGGCGCCGCTGGCCACGCCGGGCACGAACCACAGCGTGCGCCCGGGCAGGGCCGGGTCCTGCAGCGGCTGCATCGCCGCGGCCAGCGCGTCGGCGTCGGCCGGGCAGGGCGCGTAAGGCAGTTCGATCCAGCCGTTGCGGCTGCCGATCATGCCGCACAGCACCACGTCGCCGGGCCAGCCGTCGATCAGCGCCGCCAGGGTCGCGGCGAAGCGGCCCTGGCAGGCGCCGATGCCCTGGTCGCTGCGGCGCTGCTCGAGGACGCGGCCGTCGGCGGCGAGCCGGTAGCCGCGCAGGCTGCTGGTGCCCCAATCGATGGCGATCATGCGCTGGCGATGCGTCCTTCGGGCAGGCCGGCGATGCCGACCGCGGCGACGAACAGGCCGCCGGCCTGCGGCGTGCACGCCAGTTCGGCGTCGGCGTGGTCCATGCGCGAGGTGCTCAGGTACAGCGTGCGGCCGTCGGCGCCGCCCAAAGCAGGGCAGGTGGGATGCTTGACCGGCAGCGCGACGCTACGCTCGACGCTGCCGTCGGGCCGGTAGCGGACCACGCGCCAGGCGCGCCATTGCGCGTTCCACAGGTGGCCTTCGGCATCGACGATGGCGCCGTCGGGTTCGGCGCTGGGGTGATCGAGTTCGGCGAACACGCGGCTGTTGCCGGTCTGGGCGTTGGCGGCGTCGTAGTCGCAGCACAGGATCTGCGGGCGCACCGAGTCGCAGTAGTACAGAGTGCGGCCGTCGGCGCTGAAGCAGATCGCGTTGGGGATGGCCACGCCGGGCAACGGCAGGCGGCGCAGGCCGTGGCGCGCGGACCACTGGTAGAAGCTGCCGACCGGGGCCTGGTCGGCGCGTTCGCTCATGGTGCCGAACACGAAATTGCCGTGGCGGTCGGCGCGGCCGTCGTTGGCGCGGGTGTCGTCGCGCTCCGGCTCCAGGTCGGCCAGCCTGTGCAGCGGCAAGTCGGTCGCGTCGGCGGCGCTGGCATCGGGATCGGCGGCGTACACGCCCTTGGCCAGCGCCAGCAGCAGGCGGCCGTCGTCGAACAGACCCAGGCAGCCGGGGCGGTCGGGCAGGGCCCAGTGACGCGTGGCGCCGCTGGCCGGGTCGTGCCGCCACAGCTGGCGTCCGTCGATGTCGACCCAGAACAGCACTTGCCGGCGTTCGCACCAGACCACGCCTTCGCCGTGGGTGCAGCGGCTGTCCACCGCCAGCGTGGCGGTGTGTGCGGATTCGGTGCTCATGGGCTCACTCACCATTCGGCGATGCTGCCGTCGGCGTGGCGCCAGACCGGGTTGTGCCAGTCGGGCGGATTTTCGTTGGCATGGCGCAGGCGCTCCTCGTCGATTTCCACGCCGAGGCCGGGCTTGGGCAATGCGGCGATGCTGCCGCTATCGTCGCACGCGAAGTCTTCCTTGTTGATCACGTAGTCGAGCAGGTCGGCGCCTTCGTTGTAGTGGATGCCGATGCTCTGTTCCTGCAACACCGCGTTGTGCGAGACGAAATCCACCTGCAGGCAGGCGGCCAGCGCGACCGGGCCGAGCGGGCAGTGCGGGGCCAGGCCGACATCGTAGGCGTCGGCCATGCTGGCGATCTTCAGGCATTCGGTGATGCCACCGGCATGCGACAGGTCGGGCTGCAGCAGCGACAGGCCGCCGGCCTGCAGCACCGGCTTGAAGTCGAAGCGCGAGAACATGCGTTCGCCGGCCGCCAGCGGGATCGGTGTGGACGCGGCCAGGCGCGGATAGTATTCGGCCAGTTCCGGCAGCACCGGTTCCTCGACGAACAGCGGCTTGAACGGCTCCAGTTCGCGCAGCAGCACGCGCGCCATCGGCGCGGCGACACGGCCGTGGAAGTCGATGCCGAAGTCGATGCTGGTGCCGAACGCCTCGCGGATCTGCGCGACCTTGGCCACCGCCGCGTCCACCGCGCGCGGCCCGTCGATCAGCTTCATCTCCTCGGTGCCGTTGAACTTGAAGGTGTCGAAACCCAGCTCACGGTAGCCCTGGATCTGCGCGATGGTCGCCGACGGGCGGTCGCCGCCGACCCAGCGGTAGGTCTTCATGCGGTCGCGCACCAGCCCGCCGAGCAGTTCGTACACCGGCACACCCAGCGCCTTGCCCTTGATGTCCCACAGCGCCTGGTCGATGCCGGCGATGGCGCTCATCAGGATCGGCCCGCCGCGGTAGAAGCCGCTGCGGTACAGCAGTTGCCAGAGGTCGTTGATCCGCGCCGGATCCTTGCCGATCAGGTAGCCGCTCAGTTCGTGCACCGCGGCGTCGACGCTGCGCGCGCGGCCCTCGATCACCGGTTCGCCCCACCCGGTGATGCCTTCGTCGGTTTCGATCTTCAGGAACAGCCAGCGCGGCGCGGCGTGATAGGTGGTGAGGCGAACGATCTTCATGCGTGGTCCAAGTAGGCTTGGCGGAAGGCGGCGGCCTGCGCCCGGGTCTGCGCGAGCGCCTGGCCGGGCCGGTACAGTTCGCCGCCGATGCCGGCGCCGGTCGCGCCGGCGGCCAGGTAGTCGTGCAGCGTGTCGGTGCTGACCCCGCCGACCACGAACAGCGGCACCGTCGGCGGCAGCACCGCGCGCAACGCGCGCAGGTGGCCGGGACCGTAGGTGGCGGCCGGGAACAGCTTGAGCATCTGCGCGCCGGCGTCGAGGGCGTCGAAGGCTTCGGTGGCGGTGGCGAAGCCGGCCACCACCTGCAGGCCGCGCGCGACCGCGTGGCGGATCACCGGCGGCCGCGTGTTCGGGGTGACGATGAAGCGCGCGCCGAGATCGGCGAGGACATCGACGTCGGCGATCTTCAGCACGGTGCCGCCGCCGATCCAGCAGCGCTGGCCGAACGCCTGCACCGCCGCGCCGATGCTGTCGGCCCAGCGCGGCGAGTTGAGCGGGATCTCGATCGCGTCGTAACCGGCCTCGGCCAGCGCGCCGACATGGTCCAGCGCGTCGTCGGGGGTGAGGCCGCGCAGGATCGCGATCAGGGGAAACTGGAACGGGGAGACGGCGGACATCGGCTTACCTGGCAACGTGCGTGGAGCGGAAGGCGTCCACTGCGACGTCGTCATCGCGCGGCCGCAGTGGCGCGCAGGTGAGCGACCGTCCCGTTGGCGACGAACGGGCGGGCGCCATCGACCGGTGCGCTGGCTGATCGTCCTGCTCATCTACGCTGGCGCGGTGCGCCGGCGCCTTCACGAGGCGGGTGTGGCGGTGGGACGGCGTCGCGGCCGGAGTCGCGACTGGCCGATAGCCTGCGCGCGTGAAGATATGCTCGGCAAATGAAATTTTAGACATATGCTATTCCGGTGGTGAATACGCATCTTCTCGCTCAGGACGCTTTCCGCTTATGACCGCTACCGCCAATCCCTGGTTCAACGCCGCCCGCCTCAAGACCCGGCATCTGTTGCTGCTGTTGCAATTGCACGAGCATCGCTCGGTGCTGCGCGCGGCCGAGGCGGCGAGCATGACCCAGCCGGCGGCGTCCAAGCTGCTGGCGGAAATGGAGGACCTGCTCGGGGTCAAGCTGTTCGAGCGGCATGCGCGCGGGGTGGAGCCGACCTGGTACGGGCAGGTGCTGATCCGCCGCGCGCGTTCGGCGATGTCGGAGATCGGCCGCGCGCAGGAGGAGATCGCCGCGCTGCGCGAGGGGCGCATGGGCCAGGTCTCGATCGGCACCGTGGTCAATCCGGGCACCAACCTGGTGCCGCAGGCGATCGCCGAGGTCAAGCGCGAGTTCCCCGGCATCCTGGTGCGGGTGGAGATGGACTACAGCCGGCCGCTGGTGGCCAGGCTGCTGGACGGCCAGCTCGACATCGTCATCGGCCGCATCCTCGGCCCGTATGGCGGCGACGAGCTGGAGTTCGAGCCGCTGGCCGACGAGCCGCATTCGGTGGTGGCGCGCGCCGGGCATCCGCTGTCGGCGCGCGCCGACCTGCGCCACGCCGACCTGGCGCGCTACGGCTGGGTGCTGCCGCCGGTGGACAGCGTGCTGCGCGCGCGGCTGGACGCGATGTTCATGGAGCACGGCGTGCCGACCCCGCAGAACGTCATCGAGACCTCGTCGTTGCCGGTGATGACCAGCCTGCTGCGCGGCAGCGACCTGCTGGCGGCGCTGCCGGCCGACGCGGTGGCGCCGTACGTGCAGGCCAAGCTGCTGACCGTGCTGCCGATCGCGCTGGGGGTACGGATGGAATCGTTCGGCATCATCCGCCGCCGCGACTACATGCTGCCGCCGGGCGCCGAACGCATCCTGCTGGCGCTGCGCAACGCCGCCAAGCGCCTGTATCCGGATCGGGCGCCGGGCTGAGCGAAGTCCGAGGGACACCGTCTGCTGGTGCGGGGCAGGGTGACTCGATGGAACACGTGCCGTTGAGTGGAATCTGGCGGCATGCATTGTCACGTTCTGGTTACGTTTTGCCTGGTCCGCCAGGTGGTTTTGTGGTGCCGTCCAGGTAGTCGAAAAGCACATAGATTGGCGTGAATTTTTCATTTGCTTAACGCGAAATTCACTTCTAGGCTCAGCCGATCGTGACCGATGTCGCGGCGCGTCGCTCGGTTGCGACGCCCGCCACGCCTAGCGATACGGCAGCGGGCCATGGCTTGCCGCCGTCACAACCAGCAAGGCGGCGCGCACGCGCGACCGTCACCCGTGTGTGCATGTGTCCTGGGAGGGAAACATCATGTCATCGCGTCATTACCGTGGTCCGGCCTCGCCGACCGCAGCGGTTCGTACTACCTGTCTTTTGCGTCGTTCGGCCATGGCGCTGAGCATCGGCCTGTTGTTGAGCGCGCAGGCGATGGCACAGGACGCCGAGGACAGCAGCAAGAAGAAGAGCGCCGATCCGGTGACCCAGCTCGACGCGATCGAGGTCAAAGGCGTGCGCGCCAGCCTGATCAAGTCGCAGACGATCAAGCACGATGCCGAGCAGATCGTCGATTCGGTCAGCGCCGAGGACATCGGCGCGCTGCCCGACCGCAGCGTCACCGAGACCCTGCAGCGGGTCAGCGGCGTGACCATCGACCACTTCATGGCGCGCAACGACCCCGACCATTTCTCCGCCGAAGGCAGCGGCGTGATGATCCGCGGCATGACCCAGGTGCGCGGCGAGCTCAACGGGCGCGACAGCTTCAGCGCCGCCAGCGGCCGCGGACTCAGCTTCGAGGACGTGCCGGCCGAACTGATGGCCGGCGTGGACGTGTACAAGAACCCGTCGGCTGAGATCATCGAAGGCGGCCTCGGCGGCACGGTCAACCTGCGCACGCGCATGCCGTTCGACCAGCCCGGCCGGGTGATCGGCTTCACCGCCGACGAGAACTACGGCGACTTCAGCAAGACCTACAAGCCGTCCGGCTCGTTCCTGTTCAGCGATCGCTGGAACACCGGCGTCGGCGAGATGGGGCTGATGCTGGACGTGGCCTATTCGGAACTGGCCACCCGCAGCGACGGCATCCAGGTGGAGCCGTTCGTGCGCCGCACCGATGCGGCGTTGCTGGCCGGCACCGATTTCGACAAGGTCTACGTGCCCGGCGGCGTCAACTGGCGGCAGCTGGATTTCGAACGCAAGCGCAAGGGCGTGGCCGGGGCGTTCCAGTGGCGGCCCAGCGACGACACCGAAATCTACGTGCAGTACATGCGCTCCACCTACGACATGAACTGGCAGGAGCGCGCGGCGTTCTTCAACGACGACACCAACGCGATCAGTCCCGCCCCCGGCACCACCTTCACCTACGACGCCGACGGCCGTTTCGTCAGCGGCTCGCCGGTGTCCAGTTCCTGGCGCGGCAACGTCACTGGCAACGATGGCGTGCGCTTCTACACCGACAACCGCTACGCGCAGCAGAGCACCACCACCTCCGACCTGTCCGGCGGTTTCACCCACAAGCTCACCAGCAACCTCACCGTGCGCGGCGACATGCAACTGGTGCAGTCGGAAAGCGATTCGCTGGACTTCACCCTGTTCAGTTCGGTCTACCTGCCGGGCCTGACCTTCGACCTGAGCGGCAAGTACCCGGCGGTGTCGATCGCCGATACCAGCTATACCTCCGACCCCTCCAATTATTTCTGGAGCGCGGCGATGGACCACCTGGCGAAGAATCGCGGCCGCGAACTGGCCACGCGCTTCGACCTGGAATACACCTACGACGACAACCCGTGGCTGCGCACCTTCCGCGCCGGTATCCGCGCCACCGACCGCACCCAGACCAACAAGAATTCCGGCTACAACTGGGGCGTGATCAGCGACAACTGGGCGACGATTCCCGAAACCAGCACCGGCCTGGCGGACCTGGCCAGCTACATGACCTCGTCCTCGCAGCTGTATTCGTACTCGAACCTGTTCCGCGGCAAGATCAGCGTGCCCAATAGTCTGTATTTCCCGAGCAATGCCGCGGTCAAGGACTATGCCGGCACCTCCAAGCTGATCGAGCAGATTGTGGCGCTGCGCGGCTGGGGCTGGGCGCCGGACCAGTACCAGTTGCAGGACACCAACCGCCAGTTCGAGCGTACCCAGGCGGCCTACGCGGTGCTGTACTTCGGCAACGACGAGGCGCTGGGCGTGCCGGTGGACGGCAACATCGGCGTGCGCATCGTGCAGACCAAGACCGAGGCCACCGGCTACGGCCAGTTCCCCGACCTGTCGGCCACCGCCGCCTCCGATGCGCTCAAGGCGCAGTACACCGGGCAGTTCTTCGCCAACAACGCGCAAGGCAGTTATACCAACGTGCTGCCGAGCTTCAACATGCGCTTCAAGTTCTCCGATGCGCTGCAGTGGCGCATCGCCGCGTCCAAGGCGATGGCGCGGCCGGACTACACCCAGCTGCAGCCGTACCTGCTGCTGGCGGCGACCACCGAGGAGGACGGCACCGTGTCCAAGTGGACCGGCACCGCGGGCAATCCGAACCTCAAGCCGATGAAGGCCAACCAGTACGACACCGCGCTGGAATGGTATTTCGACACCAGCGACATGATGTACCTGACCCTGTTCTACAAGAGCGTCAAGGACTACTTCTCCACCCAGACCACCACCGAGACCTACGGTGGCCAGGACTGGCTGGTGACGCGGCCGTACAACATGTCCAAGGGCCGCATCCGCGGTTTCGAGTACGGCTACACGCAGTTCTTCGACTCGTGGCCGGGCTGGCTGAGCGGCTTCGGCGTCAATGCCAACTTCACCTTCGTGGACAGCAGCGGCGGCGTCAATTCCGCGACCGATCCCTACACGCAGACCACCGTCACCGGTGTGAGCCTGCCGCTGGAAGGCCTGTCGCGGCGCAGCTACAACCTCGCCGGCATCTACGAGAAGGGGCCGTTGTCGGTACGCCTGGCCTACAACTGGCGTTCGCGCTACCTGCTGACCGCCAGCGACGTGGCGACCAAGCTGCCGACCTGGTCGGACGACTACGGCCAGCTCGACGCTTCGGTGTTCTATCGCTTCACCCCGCATCTGCAGCTCGGTGTCCAGGCCAACAACCTGACCAATACCGTGACCAAGGTGTTGATGGGGCCGACCTCCTATGCCGACGGCGAGGTCGACAACCACCTGTACACGCGCAGCTGGTTCGTCAACGACCGCCGCTATTCGCTGGTGCTGCGCGCCAACTGGTAAGCGACGTTCGCCAGGACGCTGTCCTCGGCCCGCATGCGCGACGCATGCGGGCTTTTTTTATGGCGTTGCGGATGCGGTCGGCGTCGCGCCGAAACGAAACAGCCTGCGCAACGGCGGTATGCGGCTGTTTACAGGCGGACTCGCTTTTCGTATGTGGAAAACATATAGCTAACTGTAAATATTTCATTGGATGGCATGGTGACTGCAACCTATTCTCAGGCCCGAGTCGTGATCGTCTCCGATCGCGTGCGCGCTGCGGCAACCCCGCTCGTGTCCGACTTGCGGCCAGCATCCCATTTCGGCAGGTGCGGCCGGACAACTTAGAAACGGCGACGTTGCCCTTGGCACGATCGCCGAATCGTTTGTACATGTGTCCTGGGAGGGAAGCACCATGTCAGCGCCCCATAGCCATTGTCCGCCTGCGCGGACCGTGGCGCTCCGTTCTACCCGTTCGATTTCCGGCCGCGGCGTCCGCCGCTCCGCCATCGCCCTGGCCGTCGCCGCGCTGGTCGCCGCGTCCGCCGCGCAGGCCCAGCAAGCCGAGCAGGCCGCGCCTGCGCAGGCCGACGACGCCACCACGCAGCTGGATACGGTGCAGGTCAGCGGCACCCGCAGCAGTGTGACCAAGGCGCAGCTGGTCAAGCAGAATTCCGAGCAGATCGTCGACTCGATCGTGGCCGAGGACATCGGCAAGCTGCCCGACAACAACGTCGCCGAGGCGCTGCAGCGCATTTCCGGCGTGCAGATCGCGCGCAACTACGGCGAGGGCAGCAGCATCGCGATCCGCGGCCTGACCCAGGTCCGCACCGAGCTCAACGGCCGCGACATCTTCACCGCCAACGACGGCCGCGGCCTGAGCTTCGAAGACGTGTCGGCCGAACTGCTGGCCGGCGTCAACGTCTACAAGAATCCGTCCGCGGACATGATCGAAGGCGGCCTGGGCGGCACCGTCGACCTGCGCACGCGCCTGCCGTTCGACTACGACGGGCGCAAGATCGCCGGCAGCGTGCAGTACAACCACTACGACCTGGCCGACGACAGCAAGCCGGCGTTCTCGGGCATGTACAGCGACCGCTGGCAGACCGGCATCGGCGAGATCGGCCTGCTGGTGAACTACTCGCAGCAGACCAGTCCGTTCCGCCAGGACACCATCTCCATCGAGCCGTGGTACACGCAGACCGATCTGCCGGGCTATGAAGGCCAGGAGATCTCGGTGCCGCATGGCGCCGGCACCAACACCACGGTCGGCGAGCGCAAGCGCAAGACCGGCGCGTTCGCGCTGCAGTGGCGGCCGAACGACGACGTCGAGGTCACCGCGCAGGTGCTGCGCTCGGACTACGATTTCCGCTGGCACGACTATTCGTTCTTCGCCTACAGCGGGCAGAACCCGATGCAGGGCTACGACGATATCGTGGTCAACGACCGCAACGAGTTCGTCAGCGGCACGTTCCAGAACACCCCGGCCGATTCCAACACCAGCCTGACCGAGCGCCATTCGGTGACCACCGACTACTCGCTGGGCGCCAAGTGGACGGTATCGCCGAACCTGACCCTGAGCACCGATTTCCAGTACATCGATGCCACCACCAAGGGCACGCGCTACATCCTCGGCACCGGCATGGACACCACGCCGCGCTACACCATCGACTTTAGCGGCGACCTGCCGCGCCTGTCGGTGACCGATGCCGCCGGCAACCCGGGCTACCTGGCCGACCAGGCCAACTACAGCGGCTGGAAGTTCCACCTGGACAACAAGGACGACAACGAGGCAACCGAGTTCGCCTGGCGCAGCGACATGGACCTGGCGTTCGACGACAGTTTCGCGCGCAGCTTCAAGGCCGGCGTGCGCTATACCGACCGCGATGCGCAGAACAAGGGCAACGTGTGGCGCTACATGTACCTGGGCGCGCCGTTCTCGCAGTACCCGGACGCGCAGGTGATGCAGAATCCGATCACCGATTTCTTCCGCGGCGATTCGCAGACCTTCGGCCCCAGGCTGACTCCGTCCGACGCGCTGGTCGACAACTACGCGCAGGCGTTGTCGGTGTTCGGCGCCTCGCCGCTGACCTTCGCGCCGAACAACATCAACGGCCAGGGCGAGAAGACCTACGCCGCCTACGGCGTGCTGCGCTTCGGCGTGGACAGCGGCGCGATCCCGTTCGACGGCAACATCGGCCTGCGCATCGTGCGCACCAAGGTCGATTCGCAGGGCGTGCGCACCGGCACCGACGCCGAGGGCGGCGGCCTGCTGCCGGTGGACGTGCAGCAGACCTACACCGACGTGCTGCCGAGCCTGAATCTGCGGTGGATGCTCACCGACACGCTGCAGTGGCGCTTCGCCGCCTCGCGCGGCATCTCGCGTCCGGATCTCAACGAACTCAATCCGAACCTGAGCCTGGGCACCGCCACCGGCAACGACGGCACCACCCGCCGCACCGGTTCGGCCGGCAATCCGGACCTGCGGCCGATGAAGGCCGACCAGTTCGATACCGCGCTGGAGTGGTACTTCGGCAAGGGTTCGATGATGTACGGCACGGTGTTCTACAAGAAGGTCGACGGTTTCATCGCCGATGCCGTGTTCGAGGAGGTCTATGGCGGCCAGACCTGGGAGATCACCCGCCCGGTCAACGGCAAGGACGGCCGGATCAAGGGCGCGGAGCTGGGCTATACCCAGTTCTTCGACTTCCTGCCGGGCTGGCTGAGCGGCTTCGGCCTGCAGGCCAACTACACCTACGTGGACAGCGAGGCGCCGAGCCCGACCGCCACCGACACCAACGGCCAGGCGCTGACGGTGCCGTTGCAGGGCCTGTCCAAGAACAGCTACAACCTGATCCTCAGCTACGAGATGTCGCGCTTCCAGGCGCGCGTGGCCTACAACTGGCGCAGCGACTGGCTGGTGACCACGGCCGGCAACGGCACCGGCAATCTGCCGGTGTACAACAAGGGCTTCGGTCAGCTGGACGCGTCGGTGCGCTACAACATCGACGACGTATGGTCGGTGTCGGTGGATGGGGTCAATCTGCTGGATACCCGCAACGAGAGCTACCTGGGCGTGGAATCGCGTTACCGCGACTTCGTGATCAACGACCGTCGTTACGGCCTGACCCTGCGCGCCAGCTTCTGAGCACGGCGCGGTCGATCCGCTCCGGCGCGCGCAGCGTGGCCGGAGCGGGGGTTTTCCTGCCGACGGCGTGGCCGTCGGTTGCACTCGGAGTAGGGCGCACGATGCGGCAACATCGCTTGCTAGGATCCGACGCACTGCCCGGCATGTCGCAGCGTGCCGGGCGGCTGCGTTCGGCCTGGCTGGCGCTGCTGCTGGTCTTGCTGTGCGGCGCGGTTCCGGTGCTCGCGGCGCCGCCAGTGCCTTACCAGTTCCGCAGCGTCGCCATCGGCGGCGGCGGTTTCGTCAGCGGCCTGCTGTTCCACCCGGCGCAGCAGGGGCTGCTGTATGCGCGCACCGACGTCGGCGGCGCCTACCGCTGGGACGCCGCGTCCGCGCACTGGGTCGCCTTGACCGACTGGCTCGGGCCGGCCGACCAGAACCTGATGGGCATCGATGCGTTCGCGATCGACCCGCACGATCCGCAGGCGCTGTACCTGGCCGCGGGCACCTATCTGCACGAGCGCGCCGGCAACGCCGCGATCCTGCGTTCGCACGACCAGGGGCGCCGCTTCGTGCGCACCGATCTGCCGTTCAGGCTGGGCGGCAACGAACTGGGCCGCGGCAACGGCGAACGGCTCGCCGTCGACCCCAACGACGGCCGCGTGTTGCTGCTCGGTTCGCGCGATGCCGGCCTATGGCGCAGCGCCGACCGCGGCGCGCACTGGCAGCGGGTGCAGTCGTTTCCGGCGGTGGCCACCGGGCCGTCGGCCAGCGCGGTGAACCATGCCGGACGTCGCCAGCAGGTGGGCATCGCCTTCGTGCTGTTCGACCCGGCCAGCGCCGCCAGCGGTGGCGCGTCGCAGCGGATCTACGTTGGCGTGTCCACGCCGGAACAGAGCCTGTTCGAGTCCGCGGACGGCGGGCGCAGCTGGCGGCCGGTGCCGGGGCAGCCGACCGGATTGCGCCCCAGCCACATGGTGCGTTCCAGCGCCGGCATCTACTACCTCAGCTACGGCGACCAGCCGGGTCCGGACCTGATGGCCGACGGCGCGGTCTGGAAGTACGAGCCGGCCGCGGCGCGCTGGACCGACATCACCCCGGTGCCGCAACCGCGCAGCGGGCCGGGCTTCGGTTGGGGCGCGGTGGCGGTGGACCCGCGCCGGCCGGACACGCTGATCGCCAGCACGTTCCGCCGCTACCAGCCGGGCGACGACATCTACCGCAGCACCGATGGCGGACGCAGCTGGGCACCGCTGTTCCCGCGCTCGCGCTTCGCGCACGACGCGGCGCCGTGGACCGCGCAGGCGCGCCCACACTGGATGGCGTCGCTGGCGATCGATCCGTTCGACAGCGATCGCGCGCTGTTCGTCACCGGCTACGGCGTCTGGGCCTCGCGCAACCTGCGCGCGTTCGATGCCGCCGATGGCGTGGTGCAGTGGTGGTTCGCCGACGCCGGGCTGGAGGAAACGGTGCCGCTGGACCTGCTCAGCCCGGCGCAAGGCGCGCACTTGCTGAGCGCGCTCGGCGACATCGATGGCTTCCGCCACGACACCCTGGACCGCGCGCAGTCGCAGTTCGCCGGGCCGCGCCTGACCAACGGCGAGAGCATCGATGCCGCCGGCCAGGCGCCGCAGTTGGTGGTGCGCAGCGGTACGTTGCGCGAGCGGCGCAACGGCGAGGCTCGCGCGGCATGGTCGCGCGATGGCGGCGCCAACTGGACGGCATTCGCCAGCGAGCCGCCGGTGGGCGAGGGCGCCGGGCATATCGCGATCAACGCCGACGGCAGCCGCGTGATCTGGTCGCCGCGCAACGGCGGCAGCGCCTGGGCCAGCGACGATTGGGGCCGGCAGTGGCAGCGTGTGGAAGGTTCCTCGGGCAGCTTGCTGATCGAGGCCGACCGGGTTGATCCGCAGCGCTGGTACGCGGTGGATGCGGCCAGCGGCCGTTTCTTTCTCAGCGAGGACGGCGGCCGCCGGTTTCGCGACAGCGGCGTCCAGGTCGGCGCGCCGTCCGCTGCCGAGCGCACCCGCCCGCAGCTGCGCCCGGATCCGCTGCGCGCCGGCGTGGTCTACCTGGCCAGCCCCAGCCACGGGGTGCTGCGCTGGCAGGACGGCAGGCTGCAGGTGCTGTCGAACGTGCAGGAAGCGCGCTCGCTGGGCCTGGGCCGGGCGCCGCGCGAGGGTGCGCCGCCGATGCTGTTCCTTGCCGGTACCGTGGACGGCGTCGGCGGGCTGTTCCGCTCCGAGGACGAAGGCCACCGCTGGCAGCGCATCGACGACGACGCGCACCGGTTCGGCCGCCCCTACGCCGTCACCGGCGACCCGCGCGTGGTCGGCCGCGTCTACTTCGCCACCGGCGGCCGAGGCATCTTCTATGGCGATGCGCCGTAGTCCGCGCGGCCAGCGCGTTGCATGCGGCCGTGCGCGCGCCTGCGCGGGCGCTGCGCTGGCTTCCCTGTTGCCGTGCGCGCCGCCGGCGGCAACGACCGATGCAGGAACGATCCGATGAACGCACGCTCGACCCGTTGTCTGTACTGGCTGGCCGCCTTGGCGCTGGCGGCACTGCCCGCATCGGCCTGGGCGGAGTTGCAACTGCCGTTGCTGTTCGCCGACGGCGCGGTGCTGCAACGCGATGTGCCGATGCGCGTGTGGGGCTGGGCCACGCCGGGCGCGCGCATCCAGGTGCGCCTGGACGGTGCCGCGGCGACCGCCGTCGCCGCCGCGGACGGGCGCTGGCAGGCGCAGCTGCCGGCGCATGCGGCCGGAGGGCCGTATGTCTTGGAGGTGCAGGGCGACGGTGCGCAACGCCGTCTCGGCGACGTGCTGGTCGGCGACGTGTGGCTGGCCAGCGGCCAGTCCAACATGGAGTGGCCGCTGGCGCAGGCGCGCGACGGCGCGCGCGAGGTGGCCGCGGCGAACGATCCGCAGTTGCGTCATTTCAAGGTGCCCAAGTCGTGGTCGCCGCAGCCGCAGCGACAGCTGGCCGGCGGCGAATGGAAGGCCGCCACGCCGCAGGACGCCGGCGCGTTTTCCGCGGTCGGCTATTTCTTCGCGCGCGAGTTGCGCAGGAGCACCGGGGTGCCGATCGGCATCGTCGACAGCAGCTGGGGCGGCAGCGCGATCGAGGCGTGGATGGATGCCGCAGCGCTGGGCATGGATGCCGCGCAGACCGAGCACAGCATCGCCGCGCTGCAGGCCAAGGACGCGCAGACCCTGGCCGCGGTGCGGCAGCGCATCGCGCGCTGGCCGGCGGTGGCCGATGGCGCCGAACAATGGCGCGCCGCCGACCTGGACGACAGCGACTGGGACCGGATTGCGGTCGATCGCAACTGGGAGGCCAGCGGCTACGACGGCATGGACGGCATCGCCTGGTACCGCACCGCCTTCACCCTCAGCGCGGAGGAGGCCGAGGCCGGCATCACCCTGGGGGTCGGCCAGGTCGACGACTCGGACATCACCTACGTCAACGGCCAGCCGGTCGGGCATACCGAGCAGCGCTGGAACCTGCCGCGCGTGTACCGCGTGCCCGCGGCGGCGCTGCACGCCGGAGTCAACCGCATCGCGGTGCAGGTGACCGACCTCAGCGGCGGTGGCGGCCTGCACGGCGACGACAGCGAACGCTTCGTGCAACTCGGCGACGGCACGAAGCGCCCGTTGCCGGAATGGAAATTCCGTCCGGCCAAGGTGAGCGTGACGCTGGACGACGGCAGGAACCAGCAGCCGACGCTGCTGTACAACCGCATGATCCATCCACTGCAGCCGTTTCCGCTCAAGGGCGTGATCTGGTACCAGGGCGAGAGCAATGCCTACGAAGGCGGCGCGCTGCGCTACCGCGAGCAGTTCGCGACCCTGATCCGCAGCTGGCGCGAGGAACGCGCACAGCCGCAGTTGCCGTTCCTGTGGGTGCAGCTGGCCAACTTCCAGGCAGGCTCCGACAAGGGCGACCTCAGCCCGTGGGCGCAGCTGCGCGAATCGCAGTCCAGGACCTTGGCGCTGCCGGCGACCGCGCAGGCGGTGACCATCGACATCGGCACGCCCGGCGACATCCATCCGACCAACAAGCAGGACGTCGGCCATCGCCTCGCGCTGGCGGCGCGGCATGTGGCCTATGGCGAACAGCTGGTCTACAGCGCGCCGGTATTCGCGCAGGCCGAGTTCGGCCGGCATGCGGTCGCGTTGCGTTTCGATCCGATGGGCAGTGCGCTGGCGATACGCGGTGGTGCCGCGCAGCTGCACGGTTTCAGCGTGGCCGGCGCCGACCGCCGCTTCCATCCGGCGCAGGCGCGCATCGACGGCGACCGGGTGGTGGTGGTCGAAAGCGCCGAAGTGGCGCAACCGCAGGCGGTGCGCTATGCCTGGAGCGAAAACCCGGCCGAGGCCAACCTGGTCAACCGCGAGCAGTTGCCCGTTTCCCCCTTCCGAACCGATACCTGGTGACACGGAGTCCTATCCGCATGCATTCCCTCGCTTCCCGCACGTTCCTCGCACGCCGCCGCTGGCACCCGCTGCTGGCCGCCACGTTCGCGCTTGGCCTGGCGGCGTGCGCGCCCGAGCAGGCGCCGCCCGACGCCGCTGCGGCCAAGCCTGGCGCGGCCAAGCCCGCTGCCGACCAGGCCAGCGTTGCACCGGCGGCGCCGGCGCCGATCCCGCAGCTGGTCAGCAAGGACGGCAAGCACGCGCTGCTGGTGGATGGCGCGCCGTTCCTGATTCTCGGCGCGCAGGTCAACAATTCCAGCAACTATCCCGCCGCCCTGGAAAAGGTGTGGCCGGCGATGCAGTTCCTTGGCCCCAACACCGTGCAGGTGCCGATCGCCTGGGAGCAGGTGGAACCGGAGGAGGGCAAGTTCGATTTCTCCTTCGTCGATACGCTGCTGGCGCAGGCGCGCGCGCACAAGGTGCGGCTGGTGCTGCTGTGGTTCGGCACCTGGAAGAACAACGGGCCGGCCTATACGCCGCACTGGGTCAAGACCGACAACGTGCGTTTCCCGCGGGTCGTCACCCGCGACGGCAAGGCGCTGGGGTCGCTGTCGCCGCTGGCGCCGGCCACGCTGGACGCCGATCGCAAGGCCTTCGTCGCGTTCATGAAGCACCTCAAGCAGGCCGACCCGCAGCGCACCGTGCTGATGGTGCAGCCGGAGAACGAGCCGGGCACCTACGGCAGCGTGCGCGATTTCTCGCCGCTGGCGCAGAAAGCCTTCGACGGACCGGTGCCCGAGGCGCTGCTGCAGAAACTGGGCAAGCAGCCCGGCACCTGGGCCCAGGTGTTCGGCGCCGACGCCGACGAGTTCTTCCACGCCTGGCATATCGGCCACTTCATCGACCAGGTGGCCGCGGCCGGCAAGGCCGAATACCCGTTGCCGATGTACGTCAACGCGGCACTGCGCGGTCCGTTCAATCCCGGCCAGCCCGGCCAGTACGCCAGCGGCGGTCCCACCGACAACGTGCTCGACGTGTGGAAGGCCGCTGCGCCGCACATCGACCTGCTGGCGCCGGACATCTACCTGCCCGACTACACGCCGTACATCACCGTGCTCGATCGCTACGCGCGGCCGGACAACCCGCTGTTCGTCGCCGAGACCGGCAACCGGCCCGAATACGCACGTTACCTGTACGCCGCGCTCGGCCACGACGGCATCGGCTGGTCGACTTTCGGCATCGACTACAGCGGTTATTCGAACTGGCCGCTGGGCGCCAAGAAGGTGGACGAGCCGACCATGGCGCCGTTCGCGCTGGGCTTCAAGGCGGTGGGCATGGGCATGCGCCCGTTCGCCAAGGCCGCCTCCGAAGGCAAGCTGCACGGCACCGCCGAGGAACCCGGCCAGCCGGTGCAGGAGCTGCGGCTCAACGCGCGCTGGAGCGCGACCATCACCTACGGCGTGCCGCAGTTCTGGTTCAAGGGCACGCCGCCCGGCAATCCCGAGCCGACCGGCGCGGCGCTGATCGCCGAACTGGGCCCGGACGAATTCCTGGTCACCGGCTACCACGTGCGGGTGAACCTGCACCCGGCCAGCGAAGCGACCGCCAACATGGTCTACGACCGCGTCGAGGAAGGCTTCTACGATGACACGCAGTGGAAGTTCCAGCGCAACTGGAACGGCGATCAGACCGACTACGGCGTCAATTTCTCCGATGTGCCGCAATTGCTGAAGATCAAGCTGGCCACCTACTGACACCTCGGCGCCGCCAGCGTGCGGCGCCGTCACCCGCTACAGAGGGAGTGAACATGTACAACGCGAACCGTCCCGTCCGCCTGGCGATGAAGCCGCTGCCGCGCCTGCTGGCCTTGTCGCTGGCGCTGCTCGCCGCCGGCGCGAATGCGCAGGAAGTGAAGAAGGACGCCGATGGCGTCACCGTGCGTCCCAGCGCCAAGGGCGCCGCGCCGGTACGGCTGCAGGTGGTGGACAGCGGCATCATCCGCGTCAGCGCCGATCCGGACGGCGATTTCAAGCGCACCCCGAGCCTGATGCGGGTGCCGGTACAGGGCGACACCGCCTACCAGTTCGACGAGCAGGGCGACACGGTGCGGATCAAGACCGCCAAGGTCACCGCGCAGGTGTCCACGCGCGACGGCCATGTCAGTTTCGCCGATGCCGACGGCAAGCCGCTGCTGGCGGAAGTGGCGGGCGGGCGCAGCTTCGCGCCGCTGAAGGTGGAGGGCAAATCCTATCTGAGCACGCGCCAGCGCTTCGCCTCGCCCGACGACGAGGCCTTCTACGGCTTCGGCCAGCACCAGCAGGGCTGGATGAACCAGAAGGGCCACAACGTCGAACTGCTGCAGAGCAATATCGACCTGGCGGTGCCGTACCTGGTGTCCAGCCGCAACTACGGCATCCTGTGGGACAACAATTCGATCACCCGCATGGGCGACCCGCGCGGCCTGCAGCCGCTGCCGGCGTCGCTGAAGCTGTACGACGCCAAGGGCAAGCCGGGCGCGCTGACCGCGCGTTATTCGGTCAACGGCAAGCAGGTGCTGGAGCGCCGCGAGAAGGAGCTCAACTACCAGTACATCAAGGACCTGGCCAAGTTCCCGGCCAAGGCCAAGCCCAGCGACAAGAGCCGCATGCAGGTCAGCTGGGAAGGCGAGATCGAGGCCAGGAGCGGCGGCGAGCACAGCTTCTCGCTGTACTCCAGCGAGTACGCCAAGCTGTGGGTCGACGGCAAGCTGGTGGTCGACCGCTGGCGCCAGAACTGGAACCCGTGGCACAACGAGTTCACCCTCGCGCTGCAGCCGGGCCAGCGCCACAAGATCAAGGTCGAGTGGGACCTGATCGATCCAAGCTACATCGCGCTGCTGCACCGCGACCCGCTGCCGGCGGCCGAGGCCAAGGACCTGTCGCTGTGGTCCGAGGCCGGACAGATGATCGACTACTACTTCGTCGCCGGCGCCGACGCCGACCAGGTCATCGCCGGCTATCGCGAACTGACCGGCAAGGCGGTGCTGCTGCCGAAGTGGGCCTACGGTTTCTGGCAGAGCCGCGAGCGCTACAAGAGCCAGGACGAACTGGTCGCCGCGCTGGCCGAGTACCGCAAGCGCAAGCTGCCGATCGACAACATCGTGCTCGACTGGTCGTACTGGCCGGAGAACGCGTGGGGTTCGCACGACTTCGACAAGGCCCACTTCCCCGATCCGGATGGCATGGTCAAGTCGGTGCACGACATGCACGCGCAGATCATGATCTCGATCTGGCCGAAGTTCTATCCGACCACCGCCAACTACAAGGAACTCGACGCCGCCGGGCACATGTACAGGCGCAACGTCGAAGTCGGCGAACTGGACTGGATCGGCAAGGGCTACAAGAACTCGTTCTACGACCCGTATTCGGCCGACGCGCAGGCGATCTACTGGCGGCAGATCAACGACAAGCTCAACAGCAAGGGCTTCGATGCGTGGTGGATGGATGCCGACGAGCCGGACGTGCACTCCAACCTGGACATCGGCGAGCGCAAGGCGCGCACCACGCCGACCGCGCTCGGCCCGTCCACCGAGTTCTTCAATTCCTACCCGTTGCCGCACACCCACGGCGTCTATGCCGGCGACCGCGCCGCCGACGGCAAGCGCGTGTTCATCCTCTCGCGCAAGGGCTATGCCGGCACCCAGCGCAATGCGGTGGCGGTGTGGAGCGGCGACATCGTCTCGCGCTGGGACGACATGCGCGACCAGATCTCCGCCGGCGTCAACGTCTCCATGTCCGGCCTGCCGAACTGGACCTTCGACATCGGCGGTTTCGCGGTGGAGAAGCGCTACGAGGACCAGGACCCGGCGCACCAGAGCGAATGGCGCGAGCTCAACACGCGCTGGTTCCAGTTCGGCGCGTTCGTGCCGCTGTTCCGCTCGCACGGCCAGTTCCCGTTCCGCGAGATCTGGAACATCGCCCCGGAAGGCACGCCGTACTATGCGAGCATGGCGTACTACAGCCGCCTGCGGTATGCGCTGTTGCCGTACATCTACACGCTCGCCGGCGATACCTATCACCACGACGGGGTGATGATGCGCGGCCTGCCGATGGACTTCCCGCACGATCCCAAGGTCGCCGACATCAACGACGAGTACCTGTTCGGGCCGGCCTTCCTGGTCGCGCCGGTGACCCGTTTCGGCGCCACCTCGCGCCAGGTCTACCTGCCGGCCGGGACCTCGTGGATCGACTTCAACAGCGGCAAGCGCTACGACGGCGGCCAGAGCATCGACGCCGCCGCGCCGCTGGAGCGCATGCCGCTGTTCGTGCGCGCCGGGGCCATCGTGCCCACCACCACCGTGCAGCAATACGTGGACGAGGTGCCGAACGCGCCGCTGACCGTGGTCGTCTACACCGGCGCCGACGGCCAGTTCTCGCTGTACGAGGACGACGGCAAGGGCTATGGCTACGAGAAGGGCGAGTTCAGCCGCATTCCGCTGAGCTGGAACCAGGCCAAGGGCGTGCTGACCATCGGCGCGCGCGAGGGCAGCTGGCCGGGCATGCTGGCCAAGCGCACCATCAACGTGCGCTTCGTCGATGGCGTGCGCGAGGAGACCGGGGCGCTGGAGCCCAAGGCCGACGCCAGCGTGCAATACAGCGGCAAGAGCCTGAGCGTCGCGCGCAAGGCGGCGAAGGGCGCCAAGCGCAACAAGGGCAGCAAGGCGAAGTGATGGCCGAGGTGCGCGGCAACCCGGGCATGGGCGGCGGCGTGACGCGGGCGGCGCTGCGGCGCGTTTGCGGCACGAGCGGTGCCGCTGCGCGCCCGGATTCGGTCCGGGTCCGGTGCGCGCGGGCGGCCTGCACCCGCAGCGCGTGGCGGCGCTGGCGTCCGCCGCATGCGGGCGGGGACGCAAAGTGAGCATCGCGCTGACCCGCCGCGAGCTGTGCAAGGCGATCGGCGGCGGCCTGGTCGCCGGTCTCGCCGTGCCGGGCGCTGCGCTCGCTGCCGATGCCGGTGCCGCGCGCGTGCCGGTACCGGCGACCGCCGCCGAACCTGCCGCGCTGCAGCTGTGGTATCCGCGCCCGGCCACGCAATGGGTGGAGGCGCTGCCGCTCGGCAACGGCCGGCTCGGTGCGATGGTCTGGGGCGGCATCGCCCACGAGCGCCTGCAGTTGAACGAAGACACGCTGTATGCGGGCCAGCCCTACGATGCGACCTCGCCGGAGGCGTTGGCGGCGTTGCCGCAGGTGCGCGCACTGATCTTCGCCGGCCGCTATGCCGAGGCCGAGGCATTGGCCGACGCGACGATGCTGTCGCGCCCGCGCAAGCAGATGCCGTACCAGCCGCTGGCCGACCTGCTGCTCGACTACGACCGTGCCGACGGCATCGACGGCTATCGGCGCGAACTCGATCTGGACACGGCGGTGGCCAGCACCCGCTTTGTCTCGGGCGACGCCACGCATGTCCGCCAGGTGTTCGTCTCGCCGACCGAACAGTGCATCGTGGTGCGCCTGTCCTGCGATCACCCCGGCCGCATCTCGCTGCGCATCGGCATCGACAGCCCGCAGGCCGGCGAGGTCACCGAAGAGCAGGGCGCGTTGCTGTTTGCCGGGCGCAACGCCGGTTTCGCCGGCATCGAGGGGGGACTGCGCTTCGCGTTGCGCGTGCTGCCGCAGGCCACTGGCGGCCAGACCCGCATCGAGCGCGGGCGGATCCGCATCGAAGGCGCCGACGAGGTGGTGCTGCTGCTGACCGCGGCCACCAGCTACCGGCGCTACGACGACGTCGGCGGCGATCCGCTGGCGCTCAGCGCCGCGCAACTGCGCAAGGCGGCGGCGCTGCCCTATGCGCAGTTGCTGCAGCGGCATCTGGCCGAACACCGGCGCCTGTTCCGCCGGGTGGCGATCGACCTGGGCGGCAGCGCTGCCGCGCAGCTGCCTACCGACGAGCGCGTGCAACGCTACGCCGACGGCAACGATCCGGCACTGGCCGCGCTCTACCACCAGTACGGCCGTTACCTGCTGATCAGCAGCTCGCGGCCGGGCAGCCAGCCGGCCAACCTGCAAGGCGTCTGGAACGACCTGATGCAGCCGCCGTGGGAGAGCAAATACACGGTCAACATCAACACCGAGATGAACTACTGGCCCAGCGAGGCCAACGCGCTGCACGAATGCGTGGAACCGCTGGAAGCCATGCTGTTCGATCTCGCCGAAACCGGCGCCCGCACCGCGCGGGCGATGTACGCCGCGCCAGGCTGGGTGGTGCACAACAACACCGACCTGTGGCGCCAGGCCGGGCCGGTCGACGGGGTGAAGTGGAGCCTGTGGCCGATGGGCGGCGTCTGGCTGCTGCAACAGCTGTGGGACCGCTGGGACTACGGCCGCGATCGCGCCTACCTGCAGCGCATCTATCCGCTGTTCAAGGGCGCGGCCGAGTTCTTCGTCGCCACCCTGGTGCGCGATCCGCAGACCGGCGCGATGGTGACCAACCCATCGATGTCGCCGGAGAACCGGCATCCGTTCGGCGCCGCGCTGTGCGCCGGCCCGGCGATGGATGCGCAATTGTTGCGCGATCTTTTTGCGCAGTGCATCAAAATGGGCCGCTTGCTGGGCGTGGACGCGGCCTTCGGCGAGCGCCTGGCGGCGTTGCGCGCGCAGCTGCCGCCGGACCGCATCGGCGACGCCGGGCAGCTGCAGGAGTGGCAGCAGGACTGGGACATGCAGGCCCCGGAAATCCACCATCGCCACGTCTCGCATCTGTATGCGCTGCATCCGTCCAGCCAGATCAACCTGCGCGACACCCCCGAGTTGGCCGCCGCGGCGCGGCGCTCGCTGCAGATCCGCGGTGATAGCGCTACCGGCTGGGGCCTCGGCTGGCGCCTGAACCTGTGGGCGCGACTGCACGACGGCGAGCACGCGCATCGTATTCTGGCGATGCTGCTGGCGCCCGAGCGTACCTATCCGAACCTGTTCGACGCGCATCCGCCGTTCCAGATCGACGGCAACTTCGGCGGCACCGCCGGCATCACCGAAATGCTGCTGCAGAGTTGGGGCGACAGCATCTGGCTGTTGCCGGCGCTGCCGCAGGCCTGGCCGCAGGGGCAGGTGCGCGGGTTGCGCGTGCGCGGCGCGGCCGGCGTCGATCTGGCCTGGCGCGATGGCCGCCTGCAGCATGCGCGACTGAGCAGCGAGCGTGGCGGGCACTACACTTTGGTTTACGGCGGGCAGACCCTGACCGCCGATCTTTCTCCTGGAGCGACGATGGAACTGGGTTTGCACGACGATCGGCTGGTGCGGCAATGAGTCTGTACATCGGCCTGGACGTGGGCACGCAGAGCGTCAAGCTGCTGGCCTACGATGCGGACAGCCGCCGCGTGGTCGCCACGCACGGCCATGCGCTGGAACTGATCAGCCGCGACGACGGCACCCGCGAGCAGCAGGCGCAGTGGTGGATCGACGGCATCGTCGCCTGCTTCGCCGCGCTGACCGCCGAGCAGCGTGCGCAGGTGCGCGCGATTTCGGTGTCCGGGCAGCAGCACGGCTTCGTGCCGGTGGATGCGCAAGGGCAGGTCACCGCACCGGTCAAGCTGTGGTGCGACACCAGCACCCAGCTGGAGTGCGAGGAGATCATGCAGGCCGCCGGCGGCGAACAGCGCTGCGTGGAGCTGGCCGGCAACCCGATCCTGGCCGGCTACACCGCCTCCAAGCTGCCGTGGACGCGCAAGCACCGCAGCGACGCCTACACCGCGATGACCTCGGTGCTGCTGCCGCACGACTACGTCAATTTCTGGCTCACCGGCGAGCGCTACACCGAGTTCGGCGACGCCTCCGGCAGCGGCTGGCTGGACGTGCGCACCCGGCAGTGGTCGGCGCCGCTGCTGCAGGCGATCGATCCGCAGCGCGACCTGGCTGCGGCGCTGCCGCCGCTGGTGCCGACCGAGACCACCTTCGTTCTGTCCGCGGCCGCGGCGCAGACCCTGGGCCTGCCGCGCGACGTGCGCGTGGCCACCGGCGGCGGCGACAACATGATGGCCGCGATCGGCACTGGCAACGTGGTGCCGGGACGGCTGACGATGAGCCTGGGCACCTCCGGCACGCTGTTCGCGTACGCCGATCGTCCGGTGGTCGACGATGCCGCGCGCTGGGCCGCGTTCTGCTCGTCCAGCGGCGGCTGGCTGCCGTTGATCTGCACGATGAACTGCACCGTGGCCACCGAGACCATCTCGCGCCTGTTCGGGATCAAGACCGGGCAGGGCGAGGCCTTGCTCGAGGCCACCGCGCCCGGCGCCGGCGGGCTGGTGTTGCTGCCGTTCTTCAACGGCGAGCGCACCCCGAACCTGCCGGCCGCGCGCGGCTGCATGACCGGCATGGACCTGCACAACACCACGCCGGCGCATTTCTACCGCGCGGCGATGGAAGGCGCCACCTACAGCCTGCGCAACGGCTTCGACGCCTTCGTCGATGCCGGGCTGGCGTTCGATTCGATCTACGTCACCGGCGGCGGCAGCAAGAGCGCCGGCTGGCGGCAGCTGATCGCCGACCTGTTCGGCTTGCCGGTGCACGTGCCGGCGCAGGCGGAGGGGGCCGCGTTCGGCGCCGCGCTGCAGGCGCTGTGGGCCGACGGCCACGCGCAGGGCGACCAGGCCAGCCTGGCCGAGGTCGTGCTGCAGCACCAGCAGGACGAGGCGACGCTGTCGGCGCAGCCCGATCCGCAACGCGGCGCGCAGTACCAGGCGCACTACCAGACCTTCTTGAAGCACTTGCACGCCATTGGCCCGCTCTACGCCGGCTGATCCACTTTTTCCCCCGCAAACGCACACCAGGACTTCGTCATGAGCAACTCCGTCTACATCGGCGCCAAGGAATACTTCCCGGGCATCGGCCGCATCGCGTTCGAAGGCAAGGCCTCGGACAACCCGCTCGCCTTCAAGGTCTACGACGCGAACAAGCGCATCGGCGACAAGACCATGGCCGAGCACCTGCGCTTCGCGGTGGCGTACTGGCACAGCTTCTGCGGCAACGGCGCCGATCCGTTCGGCCCGGGCACGCGCGCCTATCCGTGGGACGCCGGCAACGACGCGTTGGGCCGCGCCGAGGCCAAGGCCGATGCGGCGTTCGAGTTCTTCACCAAGCTCGGCGTGCCGTACTACTGCTTCCACGATATCGACCTGGCGCCGGACGCCGACGAGGTCGGCCAGTACGAGAAGAACCTCAAGCACATGGTCGGCATCGCCAAGCAGCGCCAGGCCGACACCGGCATCAAGCTGTTGTGGGGCACCGCCAACCTGTTCTCGCATCCGCGCTACATGAACGGCGCCTCGACCAATCCCGACTTCGACGTGGTCGCGCGCGCGGCGGTGCAGGTCAAGGCGGCGCTGGAGGCCACGGTCGAGCTGGGCGGGGAGAACTACGTGTTCTGGGGCGGCCGCGAAGGCTATGCCAGCCTGCACAACACGCAGATGAAGCGCGAGCAGGACAACATGGCGCGCTTTCTGACCATCGCCCGCGACTACGGCCGCAGCATCGGCTTCACCGGCAATTTCCTGATCGAGCCCAAGCCGATGGAGCCGATGAAGCACCAGTACGACTTCGACAGCGCCACGGTGATCGGCTTCCTGCGCCAGCACGGCCTGGACCAGGATTTCAAGCTCAACATCGAGGCCAACCACGCCACGCTGTCGGGCCACAGCTTCGAGCACGACCTGCAGGTCGCCAGCGATGCCGGGTTGCTGGGCAGCATCGACGCCAACCGCGGCAACCCGCAGAACGGCTGGGACACCGACCAGTTCCCGACCGACCTGTACGACACGGTCGGGGCGATGCTGGTGGTGCTGCGCCAGGGCGGGCTGGCGCCGGGCGGGCTGAACTTCGACGCCAAGGTGCGGCGCGAGTCGTCCGATCCGCAGGATCTGTTCCTGGCGCACATCGGCGGCATGGACGCGTTCGCGCGCGGGCTGGAAGTGGCCCATGCGCTGTTGACGGCCTCGCCGCTGGAGCAGTGGCGCGCCGAGCGCTACAGCAGCTTCGACAGCGGCGCCGGCGCGGCGTTCGCGGCCGGCAGCAGCACGCTGGCGGACCTGGCGGCGCACGCGGCCAAGGCCGGCGCGCCCAAGCAGGTCAGCGGCCGCCAGGAAGCCTACGAGAACCTGATCAACCAGTACCTGATCCGCTGATGCGCGCGACGGCCGGCGGCACCCTTGCCGCCGGCCGTGCTGTCCTCCCCCGATGGCCGGCTTCCTTTCTGCACGACACCAGGTGACTCAATGTCCAGCGTATCCCTAGACCGCGCCCATGGCGCAGGCGAGAACACGCGCCTCATCATCCTCATCAGTTGCGTCGCCACCATCGGCGGCTTCCTGTTCGGCTTCGACAGCGGCGTGATCAACGGCACCGTCGACGGTCTCAAGCAGACCTTCCATTCCAGCGCCGCCGGCACCGGCTTCGAGGTCGCCTCGATGCTGCTGGGCTGCGCGATCGGCGCGTTCTTCGCCGGCTGGCTGGCCGATCGCCTCGGTCGCCGTGCGGTGCTGATCATCTCCGCGGTGCTGTTCCTGCTGTCGGCGCTCGGCGCCGGCGCTTCGCACAGCTCCGCGTTCTTCGTCTTCGCGCGGGTCATGGGCGGCTTCGCGGTCGGCGCGGCCAGCGTGATGTCGCCGGCCTACATCGCCGAGGTCGCGCCGGCGCGCTATCGCGGGCGCCTGGCCACGGTGCAGCAGATCGCCATCATCAGCGGCCTGTTCACCGCGTTCCTGAGCAACTACGTGCTGGTCAAGCTGGCCAGCGCCTCGACCGAGCCGCTGTGGCTGGGCCAGGCCGCGTGGCGCTGGATGTTCTGGATGCAGGCGTTCCCGTCGCTGCTGTTCCTGCTGCTGTTGCTGGCGATCCCGGAAAGCCCGCGCTACCTGGTGGTCAAGGGCCGCCGCGAGGACGCGCTGGCGGTGCTGACCAAGCTCTACGGCCCGCGCGAGGCGCAGGCCAAGCTGACCGAGATCTCCGCCTCGCTGGCCGCGGATCAGCACAAGCCGAAGCTGTCGGACCTGGTCAGCAAGGTTACCGGCAAGGTGCGTCCGATCGTGTGGATCGGCATCGGCTTGGCCACCTTCCAGCAACTGGTCGGCATCAACGTGGTGTTCTACTACGGCGCGGTGCTGTGGCAGGCGGTGGGCTTCTCCGAAAGCGATTCGTTGTTGATCAACGTGCTGTCCGGCGCGCTGAGCATCGGCGCCTGCCTGATCACGGTGATGCTGATCGACAAGATCGGGCGCAAACCCTTGCTCTGGATCGGTTCGGCCGGCATGGCGGTGTCGCTGGCGCTGGTCACCCTGGCCTTCGCCAGCGCCTCGCTGGACGCGGCGGGCAAGCTGGCGATGTCGCCGGGCATGGGCCGGCTGGCGCTGGTCGCGGCCAACGTCTACGTGATCTTCTTCAACATGTCCTGGGGCCCGGTGATGTGGGTGATGCTGGGCGAAATGTTCCCCAACCAGATCCGCGGCTCCGGCCTGGCGGTGGCGGGCGCGGCGCAGTGGACCTCGAACTTCGCCATCACCGTCTCGTTCCCGATCCTGCTGGGCAGCATCGGCCTGGCAGGCGCCTACGGCATCTACACCGTGGCCGCGTTCGTCTCGGTGTTCTTCGTGCTCAAGTACGTGTACGAGACCAAGGGCCGCGAACTGGAGCAGATGCAGGGCTGAGCGCTGTCGCCGGCGCGGCCCATGCGGCCGCGCCGGCGCACGCGGCGCCGCGCCCGGCGCGATCGCCGGCAGTGCGGCATCGCCTGCGGTTACGCCGCGGCGCCATCGCCCTCCTAGTGGCCGCGCCGGAAAGACCGTCTGCACTTGCCCGGCAGCAGCGCGCTCGCAGTTGCAGGCCTGTGCCGGCAAGCACCATCCCGTCTGCCAGCTGACTGCCGGTCGCAATGCGATGGCGGTCGCACTGCGTCCGCGATATGTTACTTAGTAACATTTTGCCGTGGAGCATTGCAGTGTCTGGTCGCGACTTTCGGTTCGGCTCCGGCTACATCCGCGATTTCCGCTCCGCGCCAAGGCGAGGCCGCGCATGAATCGGCGCGAATGGCTGGGGATGGCGGGCACCGCACTGCTGCTGGCGCCGGCCTGGGCACGCGCCGGATCGCCGCCCAGGCTGACCGGCGGCCACCTGGAAACCGATGACGGGCGCCTGCGTTTGCGCCTGCAGCTCGACGCGACGGTGGACTACCGGGTGTTCGCGCTGTCCGATCCGGAGCGGCTGGTGATCGATCTGCCGGGGATCGCCGCGCCGGCGCCGCCGATCCTGCTGCCGGAACCCGACGCGGTGGTCGCCGCGATCCGCAGCGGGGCGCAGGCCGATGGCCTGCGCATCGTGCTGGACCTGCGCCGGCCGGTCACCGCCAGCGCGCACTGGGACACCGATGCGGGGGTGTCGCCACGGTTGCTGCTCGATCTCGGACCGGCCGACGCCGCGGCTGCCGCGCCCGTTGCCGCGCTCGTCGTGTCGCCGCGCACCGCGATCGCGAGGCCGTCGCGGCCGCGCGTGGTCGCCATCGATGCCGGCCATGGCGGCAAGGACCCGGGCGCGGTCAGCGCCGATGCCCGCTACGAAAAGCACGTGGCGATGGCCGTGGCCGGGCGCCTGTACCACGCGCTGCAGGCCGACCCGCGCTACCGGCCGACCCTGATCCGCAGCGACGACCGTTTCGTGCCGCTGCACGAGCGGGTGGTGATCGCGCACCAGCGCAAGGCCGATCTGTTCGTGTCGATCCATGCCGATGCGGCGCCCAACCGCAGCGCGCAGGGCGCTTCGGTGTATGCGCTGTCGGAGACCGGCGCCAGCTCGGCGCTGGCGCGCTGGATCGCCGACAGCGAGAACAGCGCCGACCAGTACGGCAACGTCGCCGAGCGCTATCTGCGGCAGAAGGACCCGGTGCTGTCGAAGGTGCTGGTGGACCTGTCGATGAGCGGCACCATCGCCACCAGCCTGCAGTTCGGCAAGCACATGCTCGGGCGCCTGCAGCAGGTCACCCGGCTGCACCAGGGCGATGTCGGCCAGGCCGGCTTCGCGGTGCTCAAATCGCCGGACATTCCGTCGTTGCTGGTGGAGACCGGCTTCATGAGCAACGCCGACGATTGCCGCCGCCTGGTCAGCGACCGCCACCAGGAGGAACTGGCGCAGTCGCTGCAGTTGGGCATCGACGACTATTTCCAGGCGTTTCCGGTGCATGCCTGAGCCGCTGCCGGCGCATGGCGCCGCCGCTGCATTCCTTTCCCTTTGCTGGCCTTGCCAATCCGATGAACCTGCCGATTCCACCGCCGTTGCCCGACGTCGCGAGCAGCGAACCGTCCACGATCGTCGCGCCGCTGCACTGGGTCGGCATGGACGGCATCGCCTTGCCGGTCCGCCTGTGCGACACGGCCGACACCGAGCCGCTGCCGGCGCAGGCGGCGCTGCATGTCGATCTGCCGGCGGCGCAGGTCAAGGGCATCCACATGTCGCGGCTGTACCGGCTGCTGGACGAGCATGCGCGGCAGCCGCTGTCGCCGTCGCGGCTGGCGCAACTGCTGCACGCGATGGTGCACAGCCATGCCGACTGCGCCTCCACCGCGGCGCGGGTCGGCTTGCGCCTGTCCCTGCTGCGGCGCAGCCCGGCGCTGCGCAGCGAAGGCCTGGCCGGCTGGAAGGCGTATCCGTTGCGGATCGACGCGCTGCTGCGCGGCGCCAGCGTGCGCATCGAGGTCGGGGTGGAGGTGGTCTATTCCTCCACCTGCCCGTGTTCGGCGGCGCTGGCCCGGCAATTGCTCAGTGCGGCGTTCCTGCAGCAGCATGCCGGGCAGCCGTCGCTGCAGCGCGAGGCCGTGGCGGACTGGCTGCTGCGGCACGGCAGCCATGCCACCCCGCACAGCCAGCGCAGCATCGCCACGCTGCGCGTGGCGGTGTCGCCGCGCGCGGTGCGCTTCGACCTGGACGCACTGATCGCGCTGGCCGAGCAGGCCCTGGCCACGCCGGTGCAGGCCGCGGTGCGGCGCGCCGACGAACAGGCCTTCGCCCGCCTCAACGGCGCCAACCTGATGTACGTGGAGGACGCCGCGCGGCGCCTGCAGCAGGCGCTGGGTGCGCGCTACCAGAGCGTGCGGGTGCAGGTGCGGCACCTGGAGAGCCTGCACCCGCACGACGCGGTGGCCGAGGCCGGGGCTCCCGAGCGCGGATATGGCGATCCGGACCCGTTCGCGGCGGGCGAGGGCGCCCGATGATCCGCTGCAATCCGCGCGGCGACCTGCCGGTGGTCGACGAGAGCGCGTTCGTCGATCCCACCGCCATCCTGTGCGGGCGGGTCGTGGTCGCCGCGCACGTGTTCATCGGCCCGTATGCGGTGATCCGCGCCGACGAGACCACCGCCGACGGCGATATCGAGCCGATCCACATCGGCGCCTACGCCAATATCCAGGACGGGGTGGTGATCCACTCCAAGGCCGGCGCGGCGGTGCTGATCGGCGCGCGCACCTCGATCGCGCACCGCGCCATCGTGCACGGGCCGTGCACGGTCGGCGAGCGCGTGTTCATCGGCTTCAACAGCGTGCTGTTCAATTGCGAGGTCGGCGACGGCTGCGTGGTCCGGCACAACGCCGTGGTCGACGGCTGCGATCTGCCGCCGGGGTTCTACGTGCCCTCGACCGAGCGCATCGGGCCGCGCACCGACCTGTCGAAGATCGCGCGGGTCAGCGTCGCGGCCAGCGAATTCTCCGAGGAGGTGGCCGCGACCAACATCCGCCTGGTCGAGGGCTACCGGCGCCTGCGCAACCAGTGGTGAGCGCACCCGGTGCGGGGCCGGCCCCACAACGCAAAAGCCCCGCCAGGGCGGGGCTTTTGTGGTTTTCGCTGCAGGCGAGGCGGCCATGGTGCTCCCTAGGGGGCTCGAACCCCTGTTTTAGCCTTGAGAGGGCCACGTCCTAACCATTAGACGAAGGGAGCAGGTTGGTCGCATCGATTGCAGGGCGCTAGTATATGGGGCTAGCCGCCCGGCGGCAATCCCGCAACTCGATACGGAAGCGCCATCATCAATCCGCCAGTTCCTGTGCCGTTCACCCTGCAACTGATCCCGCGCGATCAGCACAACGTCTCGCGCAAGGACATCAGTCCCAATGCGTTGCGCGTGCTGTACCGGCTGCGCGAAGCCGGCTTCGGCGCGTACCTGGTCGGCGGCGCGGTCCGCGACCTGCTGGTCGAGCTGCAGCCCAAGGACTTCGACGTCGCCACCGACGCCACCCCCGAACAGGTCAAGCAGCTGTTCCGCAACTGCCGCCTGATCGGCCGCCGCTTCCGTCTGGCGCACGTGGTCTACGGCCGCGAGATCATCGAAGTGGCCACGTTCCGCGCCAACGTCGACGACGGCAGCGGCGACCGCGAGCTCGACAACGGCCGGCTGGTCCGCGACAACGTCTACGGCAGCATCGAGGACGACGCCGTACGCCGCGACTTCACCTGCAACGCGTTGTACTACGCGATCGAGGATTTCTCGGTGCGCGACTACACCGGCGGCTTCGCCGACGTGCAGGCGCGGCTGATGCGCATGATCGGCGACCCCGAGCAGCGCTATCGCGAAGACCCGGTGCGCATGCTGCGCGCGGTGCGCCTGGCCGCCAAGCTGGACTTCGAGATCGAGCCGAGCACCGCCGAACCGATCCCGCGCCTGGCCGGGCTGCTGGCCGAAGCGGCGCCGGCACGGCTGTTCGAGGAAGTGCTCAAGCTGTTCCTGTCCGGCGACGGCGTGGCCAGCTTCGAAGGCCTGGAGCGCTACGGCCTGCTCGCCGCGCTGTTCCCGGAAAGCGCCGCGGCGCTCCATTCCAACCGCAGCGGCGCGCTGCGGCGGATGCTGATCGAAGGCCTGCGCAACACCGATGCGCGGGTGGCCAACGACGAGCCGGTGTCGCCGGCGTTCCTGTTCGCGCTGCTGCTGTGGCCGGCCTACTGCCGCGCGCTGATGGCGCTGCAGAAGCAGGGCATGCAGCTGGAGGAGGCGCAGCGCCGCGCCGCCGACCGGGTGACCCTGCACCAGCTGAGCACGGTCGCGCTGCCGCGGCGCTTCTCGCTGCCGATGCAGGAGATCTGGCTGCTGCAGTCGCGCTTCACCTCGCGCCAGAAGAAGCGGGTGGTGCGCACGCTGTCGCATCCGCGCTTCCGCGCCGCATTCGATTTCCTGATCCTGCGCCAGTCGGCCTCGGCCGAGCACGAGGCCGACATCGCCTATTGGCGCGAGCTGCAGCAGCAGCCCGGCTACGCGCCGCCGCCGCGCGGCTTCGATCCGGAGATCGACTACGTCGGCGACGAGGTGGCGATGGCCCCGGCCGACAGCGAGGAAACCCCCAAGCGCCGCCGGCGCCGGCGCCGGCGTCCGGATGCCGCCGCACCGGCCGAGTGAGCGCCTCGCCTGGTCCGGCGCCGGTGCAGGCCTGCATCGGCCTGGGCGGCAACCTCGGCGATGCGGTCGCGACCCTGCGCGCGGCCATCGCCGAGCTGGACACCCTGCCGCACACGCGCCTGCTGCGCGCCTCGCAGCTGTACCGCAGCCCGGCCTGGGGCAACCAGGCGCAGCCGGACTTCATCAATGCCGCGGCCGTGCTGAGCACCGCGCTGCCGGCGTTGGAGCTGCTGCAGGCGCTGCTGGCGCTGGAAGCCCGCCACGGCCGCCAGCGCGCGCCCGGCGAGCGCTGGGGCCCGCGCACCCTGGACCTGGACCTGCTTTTGTACGGCGACGCGGTGATCGACCTGCCCGGGCTGCAGGTGCCGCACCCGCACCTGCACCAGCGCGGCTTCGCCTTGCTGCCGTTGGCCGAGATCGCCGCCGAGGCGAGCATCCCCGGCCATGGAACGGTGCGTGACATACGCGACCGCATCGAAACCGACGGGATCGTGGCAATCGGTAGATAATGCCCGGCTTATCACCGCACCGCATGAGCTTATGAGCAGCCACGCCGACAGCAAGCCCTGGACCGTTCCCGCCCTGGCCGAGGCCAAGCGCCGCCAGCAGAAACTGGTGATGCTGACCGCCTACGATGCCGGCTTCGCGCGCGCGTTCGACGCCAACGGCGTGGACCTGATCCTGATCGGCGATTCGCTGGGCATGGTGGTGCAGGGCCATGATTCGACCCTGCCGGTGACCGTGGACGACATCGTCTACCACACCGCCGCGGTGGCACGGGTGCTGCAGCGCGCGCTGCTGGTGGCCGACCTGCCGTTCCAGTCCGACGCCACCCCCGAGCGCGCGCTGGACGCATCGACCCGGCTGCTGCAGGCCGGCGCGGAGATGGTCAAGCTGGAGGGCGCCGGGCACAAGCTGGAGGTGATCCGCTTCCTCAGCGAGCGCGACATCCCGGTGTGTTCGCACCTGGGCCTGACCCCGCAGTCGGTGCTGACCTTCGGCGGCTACAAGATCCAGGGCCGCGAGGAAGCCGCCGCGGCCAAGCTGCTCGCCGACGCCAAGGCGGTGGCTGCGGCCGGCGCCGCGCTGCTGGTGCTGGAATGCGTGCCGTCGCCGCTGGCCGCGCGGATCACCGCGGCGATCGACATCCCCACCATCGGCATCGGCGCCGGCCCCGACTGCGACGGCCAGGTGCTGGTGCTGCACGACTTCCTGGGCCTGGACAGCGGCCACCGGCGGCCGCGCTTCGTCAAGGATTTCCTGGCCGAAGGCGGCTCCATCGCCGGCGCCGTGCGCGCCTACGCCGACGCCGTGCGCGCCGGTACCTTCCCCGACGCCGAACACGCCTACGCCAAATGATCGAAACCATCACCGACCTGGCCCGGCTGCGCGCCGTCGTTTCCGGCTGGAAGCGGCAGGGCCTGCGCGTGGCCTTCGTGCCGACCATGGGCAACCTGCATGCCGGGCATTTCTCGCTGGTGATGCTGGCCCGGCAGTACGCCGACCGGGTGGTGTCCAGCGTGTTCGTCAACCCGACCCAGTTCGGCCCGAACGAGGACTTCACCCGCTACCCGCGCACCCCCGAGGCCGACACCAGCGGCCTGGAAGGCGCCGGCTGCGACGTGCTGTGGCTGCCGACGGTGGAGAGCATGTACCCGCTGGGCGTGGAGCTGGCGCTGCGCATGCACACGCCCGGCGTCAGCGAAGTGCTGGAAGGCGCCTGCCGGCCGGGGCATTTCGACGGCGTGTGCACTGTTGTCGCGCGCCTGTTCAACCAGGTGCAGCCGGACCTGGCCGCGTTCGGCAAGAAGGACTACCAGCAACTGGCGGTGATCCGGCAGATGGTCGCCGACCTGGCGTTCCCGATCGAGATCCTGGGCGGCGGCATCGTGCGCGAGGCCGACGGCCTGGCGATGAGCTCGCGCAACCAGTACCTGACGGCCGAAGAGCGGCCGCGCGCGGCGCAGATCCGCCAGACCCTGCTGGCGATGCGCGACGGGCATGTCGCCGGGCAGCCGCGCGCCGCGATCGAGGCGGCGGCGACCAGGCAGTTGCAGGAGGTCGGCTTCGAGGTCGACTACACCGTGCTGCGCCTGCCCGACCTGAGCGAGCCGCACGACCAGGACGGCCCGCGCGTGGCCTTGATCGCCGCGCGCCTGGGGCGGACCCGGTTGATCGACAATCTGGAGTTCTGAGCGCGGTAGCCGATGGCGGTCGCTCCCAGCGGGAATCGCGGTCAGGCAACTGGGTGGATTGTGGGAGGAACTTCGTTTCCGACCCTGTCCGAAGTCGTTAGCCTCGCCACTTCGCTTGTCGCGACTGAAGTCGCTCCCACACGGGCTTGCGGTGAGCCGGCCGGGTGCACTGTAGGAGGGGCTTCAGCCCCGACTGTGTGCGAAGCCGTCAGGCCTGCCGCTTCGTTCGTCGCGGCTGAAGCCGCTCCTGCAGGGGCTTGCGGCGAGTCGGTCGGGTGCACTGTAGGAGGGGCTTC
>NZ_JAFIWB010000034.1 GCF_017163705.1 Xanthomonas bonasiae | reverse complement strand
CCCCGACACCCGCCCCCCCATCGGTGTCATGGCCGTAGCGGCGGTCCGGCCCCGTCCTCTCCGGAGCCGACGAACGGCGTTGCCGGCATCCGAAATCGGGACGACGCCGGGCGCCGCACATCGGCCTGTCTAATTTTTCGCCATGTCTCTTGACAGTCTTGTGGCACGTGGCCGCGATGGGCTTATCCACACCCTTATGCAGAAGTCATCCACACCCCTTGTGGACAACCTCGCGCTCGCCGGCGCAGCGGAGGCCATGAAGCAAGTGATTGAAAAACAAAAGAAACCACTTGGCGCCTATTGACAAACACGGAACCACGCCCGGGCCGGCTGCTGTCCCGCAACAAACCCGAGACAAAACTTATCCCGAGGCCTGTCCGCTGCGGGCGCGGTTCCGCGTTCCTGGCTGAATGCGCGTTGCCCTGGAGGTGGTGGTGCGCTGTGCAGGCCGTTGGTGGTCCCCGTCATGAGACGGACATGGGGGCGGATCTGGCTATGCTCCGCCGCTGTTCCCTTCTCCCACCGGGAGAAGGTGCCCCGCAGGGGCGGATGAGGGTTCGCGCGAAGCCTCGTGCGCCCAAACTCCGCGAGTCGCTTCGCGCCGGACCCTCACCCCAACCCCTCTCCCGGGGGGAGAGGGGCTACGGCCGCTCCCTTCTCCCCTCGGGAGAAGGTGCCCCGAAGGGGCGGATGAGGGTACGGGCGAAGCCTCGTGTACCCAAACTCAGCGAGTCGCTTCGCGCCGTACCCTCACCCCAACCCCTCTCCCGACGGGAGAGGGGCTAAGGCTGCTCCCTTCTCCCCTCGGGACCATGGCCCCCTTTTCGGGGGAAGGTGCCCCGAAGGGGCGGATGAGAGTACGGGCGCAGCCTCGTGCGCCCAAGCTCCGCGAGTCGCTTCGCGCCGGACCCTCACCCCAACCCCTCTCCCGACGGGAGAGGGGCTATGCACCTCGGCTCAAGCCAGCACGTCGCCACCGGGCGTGGGCAGCAGCGATTCGGCCAGGCTGCGCTCCATTTGCTTCAGGTAATCGCTGAAGCCGCCGCGCGCGCGCGCCACGCGTCGGGCGCTGGTGACCACCACCGGCTGCGCGCGGCGTGCGATCCGCGCATCCGCGCGCACCATCGCCTCGACCAGGGCCACGTCCTCGTGCGCGGCCAGCGGCAGGAAGCCACCGCAGCGCCGGTACAGGTCGGCGCTGAGCCCCAGGTTGGCGCCATGCACGTGCGGGTGGTCGTCGCGGCGGCATTCGCCGGCGCGGTAGGCGTCGCGCATCGCGCTGTCGTAGTCGTCCCAGTCGCCGACCGTGACGATGCCGCAGAACGCGTCGCTGGCGCAGTCCAGCTGCGCCGACAGCCAGTTCGCCGGCACCACCGAGTCGGCGTCGGTACAGGCCAGCCAGCGCGCGCCGGCGGCCAGCGCGGCCTCGGCGGCGGCCGCGCGCGCGCTGCCGACATTGCCGGACTGCAGCACGATGGCCTGCGCGCCGTGCGCGGCGACGATCCCGGCGGTGCCGTCGCTGCAACGGTCCAGGGCGACGAACACCTGCACCGCCTCGCCGCGCAGGCCGGCGCATTGCGCCGCCGTCGCCACCGAGCGCAGGCAGGCGCCGATCAGCCGTTCCTCGTCGTGTGCCGGAATCAGGACCGCGATCACCGCAGCCGCTCCGCGGCCGCAACCGAATATGGAGTGGCGCTCCAGGCCTCAAGCAGCACGTCGTCGTCCTCGTAATGCAGCAGGCGCGGCAACTGCAGGGTCTGCGCCAGGCAGGCGTGCACGGCGCGTCCGTCCATGCACGCCTGTGCGAACGGATGCAGCCAATGGCAGGCGACCAGCACGCCCTGCTCGGTCAACGAGGCGCGCAGGCGCTGGATGCAGTCCTGCAGCAGCGGCAACGGCAGGTAATAGCCGACCTCGCTGAACACGATCAGGTCGAAACGGCCCGGCGGCCAGCTGCGCGGATGCTCGGCCTGCTGCACGCGCACGTGCGCAAAATCCGCATTGCGCTGTGCGGCCAGGGCCGCCGCACGCTCGGACAGGTCGGTGGCCAACAGCGCCTCGCAGCGCGGCGCCAGCGCCGCGGTCAGTTCGCCATTGGAGCAGCCCAATTCCCAGGCGCGCGCGAAGCGTGCGCGCGGCAGGCTGGCCAGCAACAGCGCGCGCTTGCGCGCCTCGTACCAGCGTTCGCGATAGCCGAACGGGTCGTCGTCGCGGTAGATGTCGCCGAAATACTGCTGCACCGCGCTCATGCGACAAAGACCTCGAAGCGGCGCGCGAAACGTTCCAGCACCTGCGGCGGCAGGATCGGCGCCGGCACCGCCGGTTGCGCGGTGCCCAGCTGCGAGGCGAAGCACCGCAGCGCCTGTTGCTTGGCTTGCCAGTCGGCATCGTCCAGCACGTAGCGGACCGCGCCAGACAGCGCCTGCTGCGGCGCGCCGGCGTCCATCCAGTGCCAGGCCCAGACCGGGAATTCGGCCATGCGCGCATCGCAAGCGGCGACGGCGCGCCGCACCGCGCGCGCGGCGGCTTCGTGGTCGGGATGGCCGTCGTGGCGCCACGTCGTCAGCACCAGATCGCCGGCGTGCAAGTGCGCGTGGATCTGTTCGGCGACCACGAATTCGCGCTGGCCGACCTGGCCGTCGGCGATGCGCAGGTGACAGATCGCATCGGCGTCCAGGCCCAGGCACTGCGCGGCGGCGGCCAGTTCGGCGCGGCGCACGTCGCGCAGGCGCTGCGGCGTCCAGTACGGATCGTCCGGATAGCAGGCTTCGCCATCGGTCACCGCGATCAGGCACACCGGCATGCGCAGCCGCCGCGCACAGGCGACCGCGCCGCCGCAGCCCAGCGCTTCGTCGTCCGGATGCGGCGACACCACCACCAGCCGGCGTGCGCCGGCGAGCAGGTCTTCGATCCGGCGCTGCGGCAAGCCCGCCAGCCACGGCGAGCGCTGCCACGCCGACTCGGGCGTGCCGTCGCCGTGGATCTGCGCCGCGCTCACAGCCGCCATGGCTGCACCTGTTCGGCCAGCGCCTGGCCCAGCGCCGCCCAATCGTGTTCGGCATGGCTCTGGCGCACGAACACCGCCAAGTCGGCGCAGCGCATGGCGTGTTCGCGATCGCTGCACAGCGGCGCCGGGCCCAGCGCGCGGCCGACGCGATCGAGCACGTCGCTGGCCGCCCGCTCCACGAACGAACGCAAGCGGACCACCGCGTGCCGGTGATCGTGCTCGGGCGCCGCGTCGATCTCTGCGGCCAGTTCGCGCAACAGCGCGCGCGCCGCGCCGAGCTGCTGGTCGATCGCGCCCAGGTGCATCGCCGCATGCGCATCGCGCTGCAGCTTGGGATGCGCGCGCAGGCGCTCGGCCACCGCGGCCGCCGCGCCGAACCAGCAAGCGGCGATGCCGGCGCCACCATGCCAGAACCCCGGACGCGTCAGATACTCGCCCGGCGCACCGATCGCGCTGGCCGGCACCGCATCGAACGTCACCGGCCCGCTGACCACGCGCGCCATGCCGACCGCGGCCCAGGCCTGCGTATCGATGGCGATGCCCGGCTGGCGCAGTTGCACCTGCGCCAGTTGCTGGCGGTCCTGGTCGTGCGCGGTGAGCAGCGCGCAATCGACCAGGCCGGCACCGGAGCACCAGGCCTTGCGGCCGTGCACTTCGCCACGCCCGGCATCAATGCGATAGGCCAGACGCGCATCCGGCGCTTCGGCGGCCCACACCGCGAACAGTTGCCCAGGCGCGGGCGGTGCGGCGCCCAGCTCGGCCAGGATCGCCTGCGCGTCGTAATGCGCCTCCAGCACCTTGGCCAGGCACACGTCGGTCGCGGCGATCCCGGCCAGGATCCGCCAGCGGTCCAGGGTGTCGCCGGCGCCGGGCAGCGGCAGCTGCGGATAGCGTTCGAGCACGCGCAAGGCGGCACTGCGCAGATCGCAGGCGTCGCCCAGGGCGGCAGGGGAAAGCAGTTCGGTCAAGGACGTCTCTCTGGAAATTCGGCAATGGCACGGCGATGGCCGCGACGCGGTGCGCGATAGGCGCGGTGAAGGCGTTGCCGCGATCACAACAGGCGCGGCGCCCACGCAGCGTGTGCACGCCGCGCGGCGGCGTGCACATCGATAAAGAGTTCATGCACGGCGCCGCTGGCCTCCGCCGCCGCCGACTCGATGGAGCGCGACGGCGGCGGAGCGACGCGTCGCGTTACGGCGTCAGGATCACCTTGCGGCAGTCCTGTTCCTTCTTGTCGAAGATCGCATAGCCGTCGGCGGCCTGCGCCAGGCCCATCCGATGGGTGATGATCTCGTTCGGCTTGAGCCGGCCTTCGCCGATATGCTCCAGCAGCTCCGGCAGGAAACGCTGCACGTGGGTCTGGCCCATCTTGAAGGTCAGGCCCTTGTCGAAGGCGTCGCCGAACAGGAAGCCATGGATGAAACCGGCGTACACGCCGGGCACGCTGACCGTGCCGCCGCGGCGCGTGGCGGCGATGCACTGGCGCAACGCGGTGCCGCTGCTGCCTTCCAGCTTCAGCGTGGCCATCACCGTTTCCACGGTGCTGCCCTTGGCCTCGAAGCCGACCGCATCGATGCTGGCATCCACGCCGCGGCCGTCGGTCTGGCCGACGATGATGTCGGCCGGATCGTCGATCTCCTCGAAATTGAGCGGAATCACGCCATAGGTCTTCTGCGCGAAATCCAGCCGGTACTGATAGCGATCGACCATGAAGATGCGCTCGGCGCCGAGCATGCGGCAGCAGGCGGCGGTCATCAGCCCGACAGGACCGGCACCGAAGATCGCCACCGTGCTGCCCTGCCCTACCCCTGCATTGAGCGCAGCCTGGTAGCCGGTGGGCAGGATGTCGGACAGGAACAGCACCTGCTCGTCGTGCAGCGCGTCCGGCACCACCAGCGGGCCGACGTTGGCCTTGGGCACGCGCACGTATTCGGCCTGGCCGCCGGCGACGCCGCCGTACAGATGGCTGTAGCCGAACAGCGCCGCCGGCGGGCGGATGCCTTTCTGGTTCAGCGCGGCGCCCTTGCCGGTATTGGTGGTCTCGCAGGCGGCGTATTCGGTCAGGCGGCAGTGGAAGCACTCGCCGCAGGCGATCACGAACGGGATCACCACGCGGTCGCCCTTCTTCACCCGCGTCACCCCGGGGCCCACGTCTTCGACCACGCCCATGAACTCGTGGCCGAGCACGTCGCCGCTGTGCAGGTCGGGAATCTTGCCGCGGTACAGGTGCAGGTCCGAGCCGCAGATCGCGGTGGCGGTGACCCGCAGCACGATGTCGTCGGCATCGACCAGGACCGGATCGGGAACGGTTTCCACGCGCACGTCCTTGGTGCCGTGATAGGTGAGAGCTTGCATCGGATGGTGTCCTCTTGCGACGGCGTGGAGCGCAGTGTTGCCGCAGGCGACGTGCAACCAGGGTGACCATGCCGTGAGGCCAGTGTGGCGGGATCGGCGCAGCGCCATACGCCGCGGCGCTGAGGGCTGCCACCGATTACCGGGCGATCCGCACGATGGCGTGCGCTCACCGAGCGACAACGCGACTCAGTGCGGCAGCAGCCGCGTATCGATCGCGTGTTCGGCGAGCATCGCCGCCAGTGCCTGGCGTGCCTGCACGCGATCGTCCGGGTCCGCCGCATCCAGCAGCTCCTGCGCGAGCGCGCTGAATTGCGGCCAGAACTCGTCCGGATGGCGCAGATGCGCGGTCCATTCGGGCAGCATCGCCGCCATATGCGCCAACGCCGCCTGCGTTTGCGCACGCGTGTTCATGCCGGCGCGCGCGGCTGCCGCCATTGCACGCGATGCGCCTTGCCGTCGTCGGCCAGCGCGATGCGCCCATCGCGCTGGCGCACGCCGTCCACGAACAGGCCGGCGCTGTCGGCAGGATCGGTGGCATCGCCTGCCTGCTCCGCTGCGTGCTGCAGCAGTTCGATGTGGTACGTGCTGCCGCCATGGCGATACTGCAGTTCGCAGCGCTCCCAATCGGCCGGCAGGCATGGCCGCAGCTGCAGGCAGTCGCCTTCGCGCTGCAGGCCGAGCAGCGATTCGACCAGCAGCCGGTACATCCACCCGGCCGAGCCGGTGTACCAGGTCCAGCCGCCGCGGCCCACGTGCGGCGCCACGCCGTAGACGTCGGCGGCGAGCACGTAGGGTTCGACCTTGTAGCGCTCGTTGGCCGCCGCATCCAGGCTGTGCTGGATCGGGTTGATCATCCGCGCCAGTTCCCAGGCGCGTTCGCCGTCGCCGAGCCGGGCGAAGGCCATCGCCGCCCACACCGCCGCATGCGTGTACTGCCCGCCGTTCTCGCGCACGCCCGGCACGTAGCCGCGGATGTAACCGGGATCGTGCTCGATGCGGTCGAACGGCGGCTCCAGCAGCTGGATCAGGCCGGCGTCGCGCTTGACCAGATGCCGGTCCAGCGCGGCCATCGCCTGCCGCGCGCGCGCCGGTTCGGCCGCGCCGGACAGCACCGACCAGCTCTGCGAGATCGAATCGATGCGGCATTCGGCGTTTTGCGCCGAACCCAGCGCAGTGCCGTCGTCGAACCACGCGCGCCGGTACCAGCCGCCATCCCAGGCATGCGCCTCGAGATTGCCGCGCAGCGCATGCGCCGCCGCATCGCACTCGTCGGCGAAGGCCGCATCCTCGCGGCTGCGCGCCAGCGCCGCGAACTGCTGCAGCACGTGGTACAGGAAGAAGCCCAGCCACACGCTCTCGCCCTTGCCGCCCTCGCCCACCCGGTTCATGCCGTCGTTCCAGTCGCCGGTGCCGATCAGCGGCAGGCCGCGCTCGCCGAGCAGGGCCATGCCGCGGCGCAACGCCTGCACGCAGTGCGCATACAGCGGCGCACGCTGGCTCGACGGCGCCGGCAGGTCGTAGTACGACTCCTCGTCGGCGCCGACGGCGCGGCCTTCGATGTAGCGCACTTCTTCGTCGAGCACGCCGCGGTCGCCGGTGACCTGCAGGTAGCGGCACGCCGCCAGCGGCAGCCACAGGTAGTCGTCCGAACAGCGCGTGCGCACGCCGCGGTCCTGCGGCGGATGCCACCAGTGCAGCACGTCGCCCTGCGGGAACTGGTGCGCGGCGCTGGCCATCAGGTGCTCGCGCGCCAGTTCCGGGGTGGCGTGGACCAGCGCCATCATGTCCTGCAGCTGGTCGCGGAAACCGAACGCGCCACCGGACTGGTAATAGCCGCTGCGCGCCAGGTAGCGGCAGGCCAGGGTCTGGTACGGCAGCCAGCCGTTGACCAGCAGGTCCACGCTGGGATCGGGCGTCTTCACCTGCAGCCCGCCGAGCAGCTGGCGCCAATGGATGCGCACCGCATCCAGCGCGTCGTGCGCGGCGTCGCGGCCGCGCATGCGCCGCGCCAGGTCCACCGCGGCATCGCGGTCCTTGCCGGCCCCGAGCCGGAACACGGTCTCGCACTCGGCGCCGGCGGCCAGGGTCAGCGGCACCTGGATCGCCGCGCACGGATCCAGCCCGGCGCCGAGGCGCCCGGACAGGCGTTCGCGGCGCAGCGCCTGCGGGTGGGCCATGTCGCCGTTGCGGCCGAGGAATTCGTTGCGGTCGCCGGTGCAACTGCGCGCGGCCGCATCCACGTCGAAGAACGCGGTGCGCGCGGCGAACTCGGCGTTGTACGGATTGCAGGCCAGCAGTGCGCCGTGCGTGCCGTCCTGCTCGCTGACCACGTGCATCTGCGATTTCATCCGCAGGTCGCCCAGCACCCATTCCACATAGCCGGTCGCCGACAGGCGCCGGCTGCGTCCGGACAGGTTGCGCAGCTTCAGCACCGAGAACTTCACCGCTTCGTGCAGCGCCACGTACACCCACAGCTCGCTGGCGATGCCGTCCTGCACATGCTCGTAGACGCTGTAGCCGAAGCCGTGGCGGGTACGGTAGTCGCCCTCGCCGCGGCGCGGCAGCGCTTGCGGCGACCACACCCGGCCGCTGTCTTCGTCGCGCAGGTAGAACGCTTCGCCGCAGGTGTCGGCGACCGGGTCGTTGTGCCAGGGCGACAGGCGGAACTCGTGCGCGTTCTCGAACCAGGTGTAGCCGGCGGCGCTTTCGCTGAGCACCGTGCCCAGCTGCGCATTGGCCAGCACGTTGGACCACGGTGCCGGCGTCGGCGCGCCCTCGCGCAGCGCCACCAGGTATTCGCGGCCGTCGGCGGCGAAGGCGCCGGTGCCGTTGTCGAACAGCACCTCGCCCTGCGCCGGCGCGAACGGCCACGGATCCTCGTGCGGGTCGCCGCTGGCGGCCGCGAACGGCGCCAGCGCCTGTGCGTGCTCCTGCGCCTCGGCCAGCGCGGCGGCCGGCAACGGCACCAGTTCCGGCATGCCGCGCGGCGGCGGCAGGTGCCGGCCGATCTGCGCGGCGAGCGTGCCGCGCTGGTCGCTGACGATGACCCGCGCCACCACCTGCAGCAGGATGCGGTCCTCCTGCGAGATGTTCTGCACCGGGCGCACGAAGATGCCGCCGGGGCGCTCCAGCACGCTGGCGTCCGGATCGGCCGCGACCATGCCCAGGATCTGTTCCTGCAGCTGTTGCCGGTAGCCGCTCTGGCTCTCGTTCCAGATCACCAGGTCCGCATGCAGGCCCTTGAGCCGCCAGTACGCATGCGCCTGCACCATCTGCCGCACCAGTTCGATGTTGTCGGCATCGCCGATCTGCAGCAGCGCGATCGGCAGGTCGCCGGAGATCGCATGGCCCCACAGCCCGGACTGGCCGCGCCGGTTCTGCAGCAGCAGTTCGCTGTCGGCGCGCAGCGCCGGGTTCACGTACACCATCAGCCCGGCCAGGCGCTCGTACAGCTGCGCGTCGGCCTGCGAGGCGTTGATCTGGCGGCGCACCACCTGGCTGTGGGTCCAGGCCAGGTCGAACACGCGGTCGGCCAGGCGCCGGTCGCGGTACTTGTCGATCAGCGCCATGCACGCGGCGCGGTCGCCACCGACGCCGTAGACCATGTCGATCATCGCGGTCTGCTCCGGCGCCAGCTCGATCCGGCAGCGGATCGCGACCACCGGGTCGAGCACCGAACCGGCGGTGTCGGACAGCGCCGCATCCCGGCTCAGCGCGCGCGGGGTGCGCGCCGTATTGCCGCGGCCGAGGAAGCGCGCGCGGTCGGTCTCGTAGGAAATCGCGCCGATGTGCGCATCGTGTACCGCCACCAGATGGAACATCCACGGCGCCACCTCGTCGTGCGCGCGGGTGCGCCGCGTGCACAGCAGCGCCTGCGTGTCGCGGGCGATCTCGGTCTGCACGAACAGGTTGCTGAAGGCCGGGTGCAGTTCGTCGGCGATGGCCGGCGCCAGCACCACTTCGGCATAGGTGGTGATCTCGATGGTGCGCGGCTGCCGCGAACGGTTGCTGACCCGCAGGCGGCGCAGCTCGATGTCGTCCTCGGCGGAGATCGCCACTTCCAGGTGCGTGTCGAAGCCGCGCTTGCGGCCGCGGAACTCGGCCTTGGCATCGGAGAAGATCGCCTCGTAGTGGTCCACCGCCACGGCGGTGGGCTGGTAGGCGGCCGACCAGTAGTCGCCGCTGTCCACGTCGCGCAGGTAGCAGAAGCTGCCCCAATGGTCGCGGGTGGCGTCCTCGCGCCAGCGGGTGATGGCCATGTCGCGCATGCGGCTGTAGCCGCCGCCGGCGCTGGTCAGCAGGCCGTGGTAGCGGCCGTTGGAGAGCAGTTGCACCGCCGGCCGCGGCGCGCTCGGATCGCGGAACACGCGCAGCTGGGTCTCGTCCTCGCGCGCGTCCTGGGGGCTGCGTGCGGCGCCGTCGGCCTCCTGCGGATGGAACACGCCCACCCGCGGGATCCGTTCCTGCAGCAACAGCAAGGTGGCCTGGAACTCGGCATCGGCGGCGAAACGCTTCTGCATCGGCTGCTCGCGCAGCAGATGGTCCAGCGCCAGCAGGCCCATGCCCTGGTGATGCGCCATGTACGAACGGATCAGCGCATGGTCCTGCCCGGGCGGCACCCGGCTGGGGGTGTAGTCGATCGCCTCGTGCAGGCCGAAACGGCCGCCGAAACCGGACTCGGAAAGCCGCTGCAGGTTGGCGCAGGCCGCTTCCGGGGCCACCATCAGTGCCATCATGCTGGCGTATGGGGCGATCACCAGATCGTCGCCGAGCCCGCGTTTGAGGCCCAGCCCGGGCACGCCGAACGCGCGGTACTGGTAGTTCATCCGCGCATCGACCGCGTTGTAGCCGGATTCGGAGACGCCCCACGGCACCGCGTTCCGCGCGCCGTGCGCGATCTGCGCGTTGACCGCATGCACGGCGGTCTGGTCGAGCAAGGTGTCGGCATAGCTGGGCATCACCAGCTGCGGCATCAGGTATTCGAACATCGAGCCGCTCCACGACAGCAGCGTCGCTTCGCCGTCGACCTCGGTGAGCTGGCGCCCGAGCGCGAACCAGCTTTCCTGCGGCAGCTGGCCCTGGGCGATGGCGACGAAGCTGCACAGCCGCGCCTCCGACGCCAGCAGATCGTAGTAGCCCTGGTCCAGGCGCCGCTCGTCGACGTTGTAGCCGATCGCCAGCAGGCGCCGCGCCGGATCGTAGAGGAAGCCGTATTCCATCAGCGACAGTTGCCCGGCGATATGCGCCAGGCGCTCGAGCTGGTGGATGCGCGCGCGGGCGCGCTCGGCGGCCTCGGCGTTGCAGGTCTGCGCGGCCAGCGCGCGCAGCGACGGCAACGCCGCCTCGGTCACCGGCAGGCACGCGTCGTCGCGATCCGGCGCCGTCGCCCACGGCGCGAATTCGTGCAGTTCCTGCTGCGCCGCGTTGCACGCGTCCAGCAGGACCTGCGGCCAGTGCGGCGCCAACGCGTCGGCGGACTGCTCCGTAGCGGCGGCCGGCGGCGGCCAGCGCTCGGCGATCGCGGCCGCCTGCACGGCCAGCGCAGCCAGTGCGTGCCAGGTCTGCGGCAGCGTCTGCGGCGGGGCCGCGCACAGCGCCTGCAGGCGCTGATCGACGTCGTGCAGCACCGCCTGCGGCACCGCCGCTGCGGCTGGATTGTCGTGCGCAGCCTCGCGCAGCACGCCGAACGTGTCGGCCAGCCCGTCGAAGGTGGCCGTGGCCAGCAGTGGCGCATCGCACAGCGCCAGCAGCCCCTGGCGCAGGGTCAGCAGATGCCCGGCCAGGTTGCCGCTGTCCACCGTCGACAGATAGGCCGGCGGCAGCGGCAACAGGGTCTCGGTGTCGTACCAGTTGTAGAAATGGCCGCGATGACGCGGCAGCGTCTCCATCGTCGCCAGGGTCAGCCGGGTGCGCTCGATCACCCCGCCCGGCTGCAGGTAGCCCAGGTCGTAGGCGGCCAGATTGCCGAGCAGGGCCAGGCCGATATTGGTCGGCGAGGTGCGCCGCGCCACCACCAGTTGCGGATGTTCCTGCACGTTGTCCGGCGGCAGCCAATGGTCCTGCGCGCGCACGTGCACTTCGAAGAACGCCCAGGTGCGGCGCGACAGCCGGCCGAGGAAGGCGCGCTGCGGCGGCGCCAGCTGCGCGCGGCGCGGCGCGGCGGCATGACCCATCCACGCCATCACGGCCGGCGCGACGATCCACAGCGCCACGATCGGCGCGGCGACCCACAGCGCATGCGGCTGCCGCCAGGCCAGCACGGCCAGCAGCGCCAGCGCGCACAGCGCCGCCGGCGCCATCCCGCCCAGCTCCGCCGCATTGCCGCGACCGAGGCTGCGCGCCACGTCGCCGGATGCATGCCATTGCAGCAGGCGGCGCCGGCTGACCAGCATGCGCCACAGCGTGCGCACGATCGCCGACGCCGCGTAGCCGGCCTCGTAGGGCAGGCACGCCAGCGCCACCAGTGCGCGCTGCAGCTGCGTCGCCCAGGCCTTGCCCAGCGTGCCCAGGTGCATGCGCCAGGCCATGTCCACCGGCTTGGCGACGATGTCATGCAGCGCCGGCACCACGATCGGCAGCACGAACAGGCCCAGCAGCCAGGCGGTCCACGCCGCCGGCCGCGGCAGCCACAGCCAACCGGTCGCCAGCAACGCGGTGGCGGCGATCGGCACCAGGCTGCGGCGCAGGTTGTCCAGCAGCTTGCCGCGCGACAGCGCCGAGAGCGGATTGCGCCGGTAACGGCCGGCGGCGTCGGGCACCCACGGCAACAGCCACGGCAACAGCTGCCAGTCGCCGCGGATCCAGCGCGCGCGGCGCTTCACGTCGGCCGCATAGCGCGCCGGGTAGTCCTCGAACAGGCGTACATCGCTGACCAGGCCGGCACGCGCATAGCAGCCTTCCAGCAGGTCGTGGCTGAGGATGCGGTTGTCGGGCAGGCGGCCGTCGAGCGCCTGCTCGAACGCATCCACGTCGTAGATGCCCTTGCCGACGAACGAGCCTTCGCCGAACAGGTCCTGGTACACGTCGGACACGGTGCGCGTATACGGGTCGATGCCCGGTTCGCTGCCGAACAGGCGCGCGTAGCGGGTGATGCGATGGCCGCTCATGCTGCTGCCCACGCTCGGCTGCAGGATGCCGTAGCCGCGGGTCACCCGGCCCAGCGCCGGATCGATGCGCGCGCGGTTCAGCGGATGCGCCAGGGTCGCGACGAACTCGCGCGCCGCGTCGCGCGGCAGCCGCGTGTCCGCGTCCAGGGTGATCACGTAGCGCACCTGCGCCAGCAGCGCGGTCGCGCCGATCGCCGCGCTGAAATCGGCATCGGCCGCGCCGCCGCGCAACAGCCGGTTCAGCGCCGCCAGCTTGCCGCGCTTGCGCTCGTGGCCGATCCAGGCGCGCTCGCCGGCGCTCCACAGGCGCGGGCGGTGCAGCAGGAAGAAGCGGTCGCCGCGTTCCGGCGCATAGCGCTGGTTGAGCCGCGCGATGTGCTGCGCGGCATGGTCGAGCAGCGCCGCGTCGCCGGGCAGCGTCGCCTGCGCGGCGTCCAGGAAATCGGTCAGCAACGCGAAATGCAGCTGCACATCGCGATTGGCCAGGAACCGCACTTCCAGCGCTTCGGCCAGTTCGTCGATCGTGGCCGCGTCGCTGAGCATGCTCGGCACCACCACCAGGGTGCGCGCGCCCGCCGGAATGCCCTTGGAAAAGTCCATCCGCGGCAGCGTGCGCGGCGCCACCAGCAGCGTCGCCGCCCAGTTGACCAACGCCACGCCCAGTTCGCTGAACACCAGCACGCCCAGCAGCGCGGTCGTCGCCCATAGCCATACCGGCACGGTGGCCAGCGCATGCAGCTGGGCCAGCAATGTCCAGCTGCCGAAGGCGGCGATGGCCGCGATCGGCAGCAGGTACGCCGGCAGCGGCAGCGTGCGCCGCGCCACGTGCGGCCGCCGACGTGCGCGCGGCAACGCGGCGATCGCCGCCGGCAGGTCGCGCTGGCCATCGTCGACCAGGTAGTAGCCGACATGGCGCCGGTCGTCCACGGCCGCCGCCTGCGCCAGCTGCAGCACGCACTCGGCCACCGCGTCCTCGCTGGCGCCGCTGCGCCGTGCCAGCAGTTCGACGCTGTGCCGGTAGCTGTCGCGGGTCTGGAAGTCCATCTGCGCGTAGGTGCCGTGCGGATCGCGGCGCAGGTGCGCTTCGACCGCGCTCAGCTCCTCGACGAACTCGCGCCAGTCCAGCGTCGCCAGCAGACGCAGGCTGGCGATGCTGTTGCTGATCGAGACCTGGTCGGCCGCCTGCTGCTGGCTCTCCGCATGCACCATCTGGTCGATGCGCTGGCCGCCGTCGGCCAGCCACTGCTCGACCCAGGTCACCGGCATCGCCAGCACCCCGCCGCGCCCGTGCAGCCCGCGCACCAGTTCGGCCACGAACGCGCCGGACAGCGGCGGCTGCGAGCGCGCCATGTCCGCGACCACCAGCACCACGCTCTTGGGGTCCTGCACGGCGGCGGTATTGAGCCGGTCGGCCCAGTCGCTGGCCAGGCGGTGGTCGATGCCGTCGCGCATCACCCGCGCCGCGACCCGGCGCAGGTTTTCCAGCAGGCCCAGGCGCAGCATGATCGGAATCGCCCACAGCTCGCCCAGCTTCAGCGGCGTCACCGTCTGGTAGGCGGCGATGAAGCGGCTGGCCATGTCGGCATCGATACGGCCGTCGCCGTGGGCGATCGCGTCCATCGACAACGCATAGACGCGCGGCAACCCGGCCGACGCGCCCTGCGCCAACGCCGGCAGCTGGCGGCTGTAGCCGGCGGGCAGATGGCGCCGCGCGATCAGGATCTGTTCTTCGACCAGGTAGAAGTTGTCCAGCAGCCACTCGCCGGCCGGCGTGACGCGGATGTCGTCGCGGACCATCGCCGCGAGCATCGCCAAGGCGTCGCGCAACACGTCCTCGTTCTGTTTCAGCCGCGCCAGCAACACCTCGGGGCTGCGTCCGCCGCGCACCCGGTGACTACGCGCCAGGGCTTCGCCGTGCGCGGCCATCTGTTCGGCGCTGAGCAGTTGCGCGCGCAGCGGCTCCTCGGTCGGCGGCCGCATGCGGCCATGCTGCAGGAACATCGCGCGCACGCCGGAGAGGCCGCGCCGATAAGGAAGCAGCCGTCTACGCAACGCACGCCAGGGGGACGCCATGATGATCCAGAGGGGCCGAAGAGCCCGCTTGGCTTCATGCTTAACAGGCGCCGGCAGCGCCAGGCGTGAATGCGGACAGCGCGGTGCGCGCGATTGCCCGCCGTGCTTGCGTCGCTGCGCGAGGCACAGCCGCGCTGCGGTTGACGCTGCGGTCGGCGCACGGCGCGCCGATGGCGTTCAGGTGCCGATGTCTGCGCCGTCGCCGCGTGGCGCAATGGGCCGCGATTGCGGCGCGATTGCGCAACAGGCGGACGCCGCAAGGCGAGGCGAACACGTCCCGACGATGGCCGATGGCGGCGGCAACGACACGCCGCGCACGCATGCGCGGAAGCGCATCACGCCACAGCGCCGACACCGGCTGCGCTACGCCGGCAGCAGCGCCCGGCTCAGATCCGCGTGGTGGCCAGGAAGCGCTCGCGGTCCTGCTGGGTGCGGCGGCGGATCTCGGCCAGGGCCTGGCTCTCGGTGGCTTCCAGCATCGACTCGAACAGGCGCTGGAAGTGATTGCGCATCGCGTTGCGCGAGGCTGCCGGATCGCGCGTCTTCAGCGCTTCCAGGATCGCGGCATGCTCGTCGGTGCGGGTCGCATCGTCCTGGTGGCAGACGTGCGCATACACCTGGCGCACCCGCGGCAGTTCGTTGCGCATGCGCCAGATCAGGTGGATGCAGTATTCCACCACCGGATTGCCGGACAGGCGCGCGATCGCCAGGTGGAAGCGGCGGTCGTATTCGCCGGCCATTTCCTCGGTGGTGGCCGGATCGGACATCGCCGTCACCAGGGTCTGCAGTTCCTCGATGTCGGCATCGGTCAGGCGCCCGGCGGCCAGCGCCGCGGCTTCGGCCTCGATCACCGTGCGCGCGGCGGTCAGGTCGAAGGCGGTGACGTCGGGCAGCGCGCCCTGCGCATCGATCGGACGCGGCCGCACGTACACGCCCGAGCCGGTCTTGATCGCGATCCAGCCCTGCGCTTCCAGCGCGATCTCCGCCTCGCGGATGGTCACCCGGCTCACCCCGAACCGCTCGGCCAGATCGCGCTCGCCCGGCAGCCGCGAACCGGTCGGGAATTCTCCCGATTCGATCAGCGACAGGATCTTTGCGGCGATGGATTGGTAGAGGCGGCTTTCGGACATTCGCGCTAAGGACCCGTCGGTGAATTCCACAGCGGTGCCGGGACGACGCGCCGGCGCCTGCTGCGGCTCGAAAAACGGCGCGACCCGGGAGCCGCGCCGCTGCGTTCAGAACTTGTATCGTACACCGAAATATGCGCGCCGCCCGTAGCTCACGTACTCACGGAAGTTGCCGTAGACAGGCTGGGATGCGACGCGCGGTTCGTTGGTCAGGTTCATCAGTTCCAGCGACAGCGACAGCTGCTTGGTGACCCGGTAGCGCGCGCGGAAATCCACGCTGGTGTTGTCGTCGTAGTAGCGGTTCTGCTGCGCGGTGTTGCCGGTGAAGTCCTGGTAGTACTTGGAGCGGTACTTGCCGATCGCCTGCATGTCGAAGCGGCCCAGTTCCCAGTACAGGGAGCCGGACAGCACATGCCGCGAGAAGCCGCTGAGCCCGGCCGGGGCCACGATCGCCGGGATCACCGTGCCGGTGACCGCATCCACCTGCTCGCCCAGGCGCGGATCCTGGGTCTCGTAGTCGGTGTCGGCGTAGTTGTAGCTGAGCTTGAAGCCGAGCCCGTCCAGCGGCTTGGGCAGGTAGGAGAAGCGGTGCGCGGCGCTGAGCTCGAAGCCGGTCAGCGTGCTCTTCTTGTCGGTGGTCACCTGGCGCGGCACCGGCACGGTAACGCTCTGTCCATCGACCACGAAGGTCTCGTCGAACAGCGCGGTCTCGGTGCCGCCGTTGAACTGCTTCCAGTACACCGCGCCGGCCAGCATGCTGTCCTCGTTCGGATACCACTCCAGCGACACGTCGCCGTTCCACGACATCAACGGCTTCGCCTCCGGGTTGCCGGTGGCGGTGATGCCGGCCAGCGCCTCTTCCAGGCTGGTGAAGTTCTCGGTGCCGGTGAGGTTGACGTTGCGGCCCGAGCCCAGCGCGGCGATGTCCGGACGCGACATCGCCCGGTAGCCGGCCAGGCGCAGCAGCAGGTTGTCGCGCAGTTCGAAGGAGGCATTGGCGCTGGGCAGCAGCTTGTCGTTGCCGGCCTTGGCGACCAGGGTCTGGTAGCGGCCGGTCGGCTGCAGGCGCAAGGTGCCGGCGCCGTTGTCGATCAGGTCCAGGTCGGCGCGCACGCCTTGCGAACGCACGTCGGTCTTGACCCAGCGCAGGCCCATGTTGCCCGACACCGGCAGCCCGAACAGCGTGCTGCGGAAGTCGGCCATCAGGAACAGCGCCTTGGTCTTCTCCACCACGTCGACGTTGTTCGGATCCATGTAGTCCGGGTCCACGCCGGTGGCGCTGCTGCCGCGGAACGCTTCGTACAGGCAGCGCGGATCGAAGTAGGCCCAGCTGGAGATGGTGTTGCCACTGGCCGCGTCCAGGAAATCGTCCTGCGGGAACGCCGCGCGGCAGGCCTGGTTGGCGGCGACGATCTGCGCGCGCCCGGCGCCGCTGGAGGCGATGTCGGTGGTGATGGTGTTGTCGAAGTAGCGGTAGTCGGCCTGGCTGGCGCGCAGGCCGAAGCTGAGCTTGGTCAGCAGACCGTCCTCGGGCAGGTAGCTGACGTCGAACCGCCCGGCACGGATGCGGTGGTCGTTCTTCTCCTCTTCGGAGGTGACCCGTGCCGCGCCGGTATAGGCGTCCCAGTCGTTGACGTCGAACGCCGGATCGAGCGCGATGCTCGGCACGTCGCCGCGGTTGTCCCAGTCGTAGTTGACGTAGCCGGTGGCGCCGCTGCTGATGCCCGACACCACCGCGTTGTTGACGTCGCGGGCGTTGGCGCGCAGGCGGGTCATGCGCTGGGTGTCCTCGCGCACGGTGTGCGAGTAGGACAGGTCGGTAGCGATCTCCCAGGCCACGCTCGGGCGCAGCACGATGTTGAGGCCGCCGCCGGTGTATTCCTCGTTGCGGTCGTACAGGGTCGAGGTGGAATCGATCGAAGTGTTGCCCGAATAGCTGCGCAGCACGCCGTTGTCGTCGACCTGCCGATCGACGATGCCGCGGCGGGTGTTGGACAGGCTCAGGTCGGAGCGCTTCTCGTGCCAGTTGCGGTCGGTGTGTTCGTAGTCGACGTTGACCTCGAGCACCTCGTTGGGTTTCCACTGCACCGCGGCGAACTCGGACTGGCGGTCGTTGCGCTCCTGCTTGAGCCGGTAGATGCGGCTGCTCGGCACCAGGTAGTACGGCGCGCCGTTGGCGATGGCGTTGGCGCCGACCTCGGCGCAATTGGCGTTGCGCACGTTCTGGGTGCCGTCGCAGGCGTACCAGGTGGAGCCGCTGGTCATGCTCTCCTCCGGATCGGTGCCGTCCAGCGCCTGCAGGCCGATCGACACGCCGAGCTTGCCGCCGTTGGCGAATTCGAACTGGTCGATGTAGCTGGCGGTGCCGCGCCAGCCGATGCCGTCCTTGTCGCGGTACTTGCTGTCGTACTCGGCCCAGCTGCCGCGCCCGTCGAACTGGATCGCGCGCTTGCCGTAGTCCAGCGGCTTGACCGTCTCCAGACCGATGGTGCCGGCGACGCCGCCTTCGATCAGGTCGGCGCGCTGGGTCTTGTAGATGGCCACGGTGTTGATCAGCTCGGCCGGGAACATGTTGAAGTTCACCGAGCGGTCGCCGCTGCCGTTGGTGATCTCGCGGCCGTTGAACTGGGTGCTGCTGAGGAACGCGCCAAGGCCGCGGATGGAGATCTCAGAGGCGCCGGTCTTGTCGCGGGTGGAGGCCGCGCCGGTCAGGGTCTCGATCGCGTCGGCCAGCGACGGCGCCGGCAGGTCGCCGATGTCCTCGGCCGAGAGTACGTCGGAGATCACCGTGTCGTCGCGCTTCTTGTTGATCGAGGACTGGATCGAGCCGCGGATGCCGGTGACCTGGACCTGGTCCAGCGTCGTCGCTCCGCTCGCCGGCGCCGTGGCGGTCGTGGCCGCAGCGGCGGGCGGCTCCTGCGCCCAGGCCGCGCCGCTGGTCAACGAGGCCGCGATGGCGCACGCCAGGACGCTGCGCAACGAACGCGCGCCGGCGCGCTTGGCGGACGGGGCCGCATAGGGGTGCCGCATGGTCTCTCCTCCCGAGTGAACGCCGTAAGGGCTACGACTTGGGAGCGGAGCCTTCACCGGTCCCCGACCAATGTCAACAAATTGGTAGAAATATCCGTCCAGGCCAATTGGTACGTGCGATTGATCTTATTTTATGTGCGCTTGCAGCACGAATTCCGCGCCAAATTACCTTTCCAGATAAATGATTTTTGGTATGCAGATCTGGTTGACGAGCGTTCGACCTCTGCTACCATCCGGCCCACGGCGGCGCCGCCACGGCACGCATCGAGAGGAGGCAGACCATGGCATCGAACGCCGCGCGCAACCGCTTCGCCCTGCTGTTCCTCGCCCTGGCCGCCGGCCAGGCCGATGCCGCCGACATCCTCGTCGCCACCCCGGCCGAGTACCGCGCCGCCACCGGCGCCCTGCAGCCCGGCGACCACGTGATCCTGGCCAACGGCGAGTGGCGCGACTTCCAGATCGTGTTCGCCGGCACCGGCACCGCCGCGCAACCGATCCGCCTGAGCGCGCAGACCCCGGGCCAGGTCATCATCACTGGCCAGTCCAATCTGCGCATGGCCGGCGCCTATCTGGTGGTCAGCGACCTGGTGTTCCGCGACGGCTACAGCCCGACCGAGGCGGTGCTGTCCTACCGCGTCTCCAGCAAGGAGCGGGCGCGCCACAGCCGTATCACCCGGGTCGTGGTCGACCGCTTCAACCAGCCCGAGCGCAGCCGCTCGGACAACTGGGTGGCGATGTACGACAGCCACAACCGCTTCGACCACAACCAGCTGGTCGGCAAGAACAACGCCGGCCCGACCATGGTCGTGGTCCGCGATACGGTGCAGGGCCTGGACAACCGCCACCGCATCGACCACAACTGGTTCGGCCCGCGCCCGAACCTGGGCGCCAACGGCGGCGAGACCCTGCGCATCGGCACCAGCAACGACGCCAGCTCCGCTTCCAACTCGCTGGTCGAGAACAACTGGTTCGAAGGCTGCGACGGCGAAGTGGAGATCGTCTCCAACAAGTCCGGCGGCAACACCTACCGCGGCAACGTGTTCAAGCGCTCGCGCGGCGCGCTGGTGCTGCGCCACGGCGACGGCAACCTGGTCGAGAACAACGTGTTCTTCGGCGACGGCAAGGACGACACCGGCGGCATCCGTGTCATCAACCGCAGGCAGACCGTGCGCAACAACTACCTGGAAGGGCTGGCCGGCGATGGCTATTCGGCGGCGCTGAGCATCATGTACGGCGTGCCCGATTCGCCGGCCAACCGCTACGTGCAGGTGCAGCAAGCGCTGATCGAGCACAACACCTTCGTCGCCGGCAAGCAGCTGTTCTTCGGCGCCGGCAAGGACGACGAACGCACCGCCGCGCCGATCGACAGCGATTTCGCCGACAACCTGATCGTCGCCGAGCACGACCCGGTGCGCGTGCTCGGCGACCTGTCCGGCATCGCCTTCGCCGGCAACCTGCAAAGCCCGGCGGCCTCGCCGCGCCTGCCCGGCGGGGTGACCGGCCGCACGCTGAACATGACGCGCGCCGCGACCGGCCTGCTGGTCGCCGCCGATGCCGGCGGCATCGGTGCCGATCCGGCGTTGACCTATGTGCCGCGCGACGACGTCGGCGTGGCCTGGTATGCGAAGGAAACGGTGCCGGTGGCGCTGGACAGCGGCCGCCGCCAGCGCGTGCGGCCCGGCAACGACACGCTGGCGCACGCGGTGGCCGCCGCCGGTGCCGGCGATCGCCTGCAACTGGACGCCGGCCGTTACCAGGTCGATCAGGTGCTGGCGCTGCGCCATCCGCTCAGCGTCGAAGGCCCGGCCCGCGGCCGGGCGCAGATCGCGTTCTCCCGCTCCACCCTGTTCCAGATCGAAGCCGGCGGCGCGCTGAAGCTGGCGCGACTGCAGATCGACGGCAGCGCCGCGCCGGACGAAGTGGGCAATGCGGTGATCCGCACCGCGCCCGGTTCCAATGCCGCCAACTACGACCTGATCGTCGAGGACAGCCGCATCCACGGCCTCACCGTCAACCGCGGCTTCGACGTGATCGCGCTGGGCAAGGGCACCCTGGCCGAGCGCATCGCACTGCGCCGGGTGGTGGTGGAAGACGTCTCCGGCGCGGTGCTGTCGGCGCATGCGGAAACCGACGACCGCGGCACCTACAACGCCGAGCGCGTGGAGATCGCCGATGCGCAGTTCCGCCGCATCGGCGGGCCGGCGGTCGATCTGTACCGCGGCGGCCGCGACGAGAGCACCTTCGGCCCGGTATTGACGATCGACCGCTCGCGCTTCGAGCGCGTCGGCGGCGCCGATGCGCCGTCGCTGCGCCTGCACGGCGTGCAGCGCACCTTCCTGCACGACAACCGCTTCATCGACAGCGCCGCGATCAGCGACGTGCGCACCACCGGCACGCCGCACCTGATCGCCACCCGCAACCAATTCCTCGGCACCCCGGCCCTGCCGGCCGATGCCGGCGCGGAGCCCTTGCTATGACCCGATCCACTCGCCTGATGCTGCTGGTGCTGGCCGTCGCCGCCAGCGCGCCCGCCGCCTGGGCCGCGCCCGCCGCGACGCCCGCGGCCCCGGCCGCGAGCGACACTGCCGCCAGCGACGCCGCCCCGGTGCTGGTCACCGCCGCGCAATGGCGGCAGATGGCCAGCGATGGCGCGCGCTATCCGCTGTTCGCGCGCGAGCAGGCGCGCGCCGAAGCCAGCCTGCGCAAGGCGATGCAGGACGGCATCGACGTGCCGCTGCCGAAGGACCCCGGCGGCGGCGCCAGCCACGAGCAGCACAAGCGCAACTACCAGGCGATCCAGGCCGCCGGCGCGCTGTACCGGCTCACCGGCGAGCGCGCCTACGCCGACTACGCGCGCGACCTGCTGCTGGCCTACGCCAAGCTGTACCCGACCCTGGGCGCGCATCCGGCCGGGCGCGGCCAGGTGCCGGGCCGGCTGTTCTGGCAATCGCTCAACGACTCGGTGTGGCTGGTCTACGCCGCGCAGGGCTACGACGCGATCCGCGACAGCCTCACCCCTGCCGATCGCGACACCATCGACCAGCAGGTGTTCCGGCGCATGGCGCACTTCCTGTGCGACGAGAGCGCGGACAACTTCGACAAGATCCATAACCACGCCACCTGGGCGGTGGCCGCGGTCGGCATGACCGGCTACGTGCTGCGCGACCGGACGCTGGTCGACAAGGCCTTGCGCGGCAGCAGGCAGGACGGCAACGCCGGCTTCCTCAAGCAGATCGATCAACTGTTCTCGCCGGACGGCTACTACGCCGAAGGCCCCTACTACCAGCGCTACGCGTTGGCGCCGTTCGTGCTGTTCGCCAACGCGATCGAACGCAACCAGCCGCAGCAGAAGATCTTCCAGCGCCGCGACGGCGTACTGCTGAAGGCGGTCGATACGCTGGTGCAGAGTAGCTACGCCGGCTACTTCTTCCCGATCAACGACGCGATCCTGGACAAGGGCCTGGACACCGAGGAACTGGTCGCCGGCCTCGGCATCGCCTACGCGCAGACCCACGACGCGCGGCTGCTGTCGATCGCGCAACGCCAGCAGCGCGTGCTGCTGACGCCCGAGGGCCTGGGCGTGGCCGCGGCGCTGGCGCAGGACAAGGCCAAGCCGTTCGCGTTCCGCTCCGCGCTGCTGCGCGACGGCGCCGACGGCGATCACGGCGCGCTGGCGATCCTGCGCGCCGGCGGCGAGGACGGCCAGACCCTGGTGATGAAGAACACCTCGCAGGGCATGGGCCACGGCCACTTCGACAAGTTGAACTGGCTGTTCTACGACAACGGCCAGCGCGTGGTCACCGACTACGGCGCGGCACGCTTCCTCAACGTGGAAGCCAAGTCCGGCGGCATCTACCTGCCGGAGAACACCAGCTGGGCCAAGACCACGGTGGCGCACAACACGCTGGTGGTGAACGAGCGCAGCCACTTCGATGGCGACTGGCGGGTGGGCGAGGACTACGCGCCGACGCCGCTGCTGTTCGCCCGCGACACCGACACCCAGATCGTGTCCGCGCGCATGGACCATGCCTACGACGGGGTCAGCTTCACCCGCACCCAGGCGCTGCTGACGCATCCGGATCTCGGCCTGCCGATCGTGATCGACCTGCTGCGCGTGCACGGCGCCAAGCCGGCGCGCTACGACCTGCCGCTGCACTTCAACGGCCACATCATGCAGGTCGGCTTCGATGCCAAGCGTGCGCTGGCCGAACGCGCGGTGCTGGGCAAGGCCAACGGCTACCAGCACCTGTGGGTGGACGCGAGCAGCGACGCGTCGCCGGCGCCGCGCAGCCTGAGCTGGCTGCTGGACGGGCGCTTCTACACGTATCGCTTCGGCAGCAGCGCGCCGTCGCGCGCGATCCTGGCCGAGAGCGGCGCCAACGACCCGGACTTCAACCTGCGCCGCGAACCGATGCTGCTGCAGCGTGTGGACGGCCAGGCCGACGTGAGCTTCTTCGGCGTGCTGGAACCGCACGGCGAATACAACGGCACTGCCGAATACGTGCACGGCGCCGACAGCCGCATCCGCGCCATCGCCCGCATGCGCGGCGACGATGCCGAGGTGATCGTGCTGACCCTGGCCTCGGGCAAGACCCTGGCGCTGGCGGTGGCCGACGATGCCGCCGCCGAGCGCGAACACAGCGTGCAGGCGCAGGGCCAGCGCTACACGTGGCGCGGCGGCTATGCGCGCTTCGACCGCGCGGCGGGCGGCAAATGAGCACGCCCATGTCCGGTGCAGGCGCGGCAAGACCGACCAAGCGCAGCGCGGTGCGCTGGATGATCGTGGGCCTGATCGCGGTGGCCACGGTGATCAACTACATCGACCGCAACGCGCTGGCGGTGATGTGGCCGGCGATCTCGCAGGACATCGGCGCGACCAAGGAAGACTACGCGCTGCTGGTGACCATCTTCATGCTGTTCTACGCCGCCGGCCAGTTCGTGTTCGGGCGCCTGTTCGACATCATCGGCACGCGCATGGGCTTCGCGCTGTCGATCGCGGTGTGGTCGATCTCGATCGCGCTGCATGCGCTGACCCATTCGATCGTCTCCTTCAGCATCGTGCGGGCGATGCTCGGCATCAGCGAGGCCGGCGCCTGGCCGGGCGCGGTGAAGGCCAACGCCGAGTGGTTCCCGGCGCGCGAGCGCGCGCTGGCGCAGGGCATCTTCAACGCCGGCGCCTCGATCGGCGCGATCGTGTCGGCGCCGCTGATCGCGCTGCTGTTCCTGTGGCTGGGCTGGAAAGGCACCTTCGTGCTGGTCGGCGCGCTCGGCTTCGTGTGGCTGCTGCCGTGGCTGGTGATCTACCGCGCCGGCCCCGACAAACACCCCTGGGTGGATGCCGCCGAACGCGCGCTGATCCTGGACGCGCCGGCCGACGGCAGCGCAGCGGACAAGCCGGCCTACCTGCCGAGCCTGCGCCAGATCATGTCGCACCGGCAGAGCTGGGGCATCGTGCTGTCGCGCTTCTTCATCGACCCGATCTGGTGGCTGTTCGTGTCGTGGCTGCCGATCTACCTGGCCGAGACCTTCCATTTCGACATCAAGCAGATCGGCGCGTTCGCCTGGGTGCCGTTCGTCGGCGCGATGCTCGGCAGCCTGTCCGGCGGCTGGCTGTCCGGGCGCCTGATCGCGGCCGGCTGGAGCGTGGACCGCGCGCGCAAATGGACCATCACCCTGGGCGGCGCGATCATGGCCCCGGCCCTGCTCGGCGCGGTCCTCGCCGCCGACCCGACCATCGCGGTGCTGACCATCGCCGCGGTGCTGTTCGGTTTCCAGATCGCGATCGGCAACATCCAGACCCTGCCCGGCGACCTGTTCGACGGCAAGTCGGTCGGCTCGCTGGCCGGCATCGGCGGCATGGCCGCGGTCGCCGGCACCCTGATCACCACCTGGCTGGTGCCGGTGATGACCGCCCACTCCTATGCGCCGATGTTCATTCTCGTCGCCGCGCTGGTGCCGGCCTCGCTGGCCGCGCTGTGGCTGGTGACCGGCCGCATCGAAAAACTCGACGATCCCGCCACCGGCGGCTGATCGCATCCCCTTTCCCCACAACGCAAGGACTCATCGCGCATGCAATTCAAAGACAAGGTGGCCATCGTCACCGGCGGCGGCCGCGACATCGGCCGCGAGGTTTCGCTGAAGCTGGCCGCGGCCGGCGCCAAGGTGTGCATCAACTACGCCAACGACGCGGCCAGCGCCGAGGAAACCCTGCGCCAGATCCAGGCCGCCGGCGGCCAGGCCATCGTGCACCGCGCCGACGCCGCCGACGCGCAGGCCGTGGCCGGGCTGGTCGCGGCGACGCAGCAGGCGTTCGGCCCGCGCATCGACGTGCTGGTCAACGTCGCCGGCGGCATGCTCGCGCGCAAGCCGCTGGCCGACATCGACGAAGCCTTCTTCCATCAGGTCATGGACCTCAACTTGAAGTCGGTGTACCTGACCACGCAGGCGGTGGCGCCGCACATGCAGGCCGGCGCGGCAATCGTCAATTTCGCCTCGCTCGCCGGCCGCGACGGCGGCGGTCCCGGCGCGGCGATCTACGCCACCGCCAAGGCCGCGGTGATGACCTTCTCGCGGGCGATGGCCAAGGAACTGGGCCCGCGCGGCATCCGCGTCAATGCGCTGTGCTGCGGCATGATCGCCACCCGCTTCCACGACGACTTCACCAAGCCGGAAGTGCGCGCCTTCGTCGCCAACGCCACCCCGCTGCGCCGCGAAGGCCGTGCCGAGGAAGCCGCCGACGCGGCGCTGTACCTGGCCTCCGATGCCGCGAGCTTCATCAATGGCGCCAATCTCGACGTCAACGGCGGCGTGTATTTTTCCTGACCCGAACGCGTAGGAGCCACGCTCATGTCGTTGCGATTCCCGCCCTTGCGGCCGTTGTTGTGGAGGGGCACGGTCGCCGCCGCGCTCGCGCTGTGCATGGCGCTGCCGGCGGCGGCGCAGCAGGCCGCGCATTGGCTGCCGGCGTGGATCGCCTCGCCCACGCCGGACCGGCTCGACGGTCCGGCCGGCAGTTCCTTGCAGTTCGAGCGGCAGAGCGTGCGCCAGGACATGCGCCTGGGCACCGCCGCGCAGGCCTTGCGCTTTCGCATCAGCAACGAACTGGGCACCGCGCCGCTGAAGATCGGCGCGGCATCGGTGCGCCTGGCCGGTGCCGCCCGGCCGGCGCAGCCGGTCCTGTTCGACGGCCGCCGCGAGATCGTGCTGCCGCCCGGCGGCGTCCTGCTCAGCGATCCGGTGGCGCTGCGCGCGCCGGCCTTGGCCGAGATCGCGCTGACCCTGTATTTCCCGGAGGCCACACGGCCGGCGGTGCGCCGCACGGCGGTGCGCGTGGCCGAGGGCGATGTCGACGTGAGCGACGCCACCGCGCTGAGCTACCGGCAGAGCGTGGTGTCGGCGGTGTATGCGCAGACCACCGCAGCGCCGCGGGTGGTGGTGGCGCTGGGCGATTCGATCACCGAAGGCGCCACCGCTGCGCGCGGCAGCAACAGCGACTGGCCGGCGCTGCTGGGCAAGCGCCTGGAGCAGGCCTGCGCGGGCCAGGTGGTGGTGCTCAACGCCGGCATCAGCGGCAACAAGCTGCTCGACGCCGGCCGCAGCCCCAGCGCCCTCGCGCGCCTGGACCGCGACGTGCTGGCGCTGCCCGGCGTCGACCAGGTGCTGCTGTTCGAAGGCATCAACGACATCCGCCACAGCGGGCCGCCGGCGTTCGCGCCCGGACGCACCGCGGCGGACATGCAACTGGGCTACCGGCAAGTGGTCGAACGCCTGCGCCAGCACGGCATCGCCACGATCGGGGCGACGCTGACCCCGTTCGGCGCATCGGAACGCTACGAACCCGTGTCCGCCGCCACGCGCCAGGCCTTGAACGCCTTCATCCGCGACGGCAAGACGTTCGATGCGGTGATCGACTTCGACGCGATCCTGCGCATGCCCGACAACCCCGAATCGCTGCCGGCCGCCATCACCCGCGACCACCTGCATCCCAACGACGCCGGCTACGCGCGCATGGCCAACGCCATCGACCTGTCGCTGTTCGGCTGCAAGGTGCGCTGACGGCGGCGCCGCTTCCGCGACCGGGGCCTGTCGGCAAGCGTTTTTTTACAGAGATCCCCGACACTGTGGGAGCGACTTCAGTCGCGACGGGCATGACCGACCAAGCCCTTCGCGAGCGAAGACCCGAAATCACCGGCAGACGCCCGCACAGACGACATCGATCTGGATCGAGCAAGCGCTGAGGCCCGTCGACGCGATCGGGATAGGCTATGCGCATGACAATGCACACCCAGCCCTGCCCGCTCGGCCGCACTCACGTCGCGCTCCCGCCCCTCCCGCGTCGTCACGGCCCCTGCGCGAACGGAACGCGCCACCAGGCAGCCGCGTCATGAGCGCCGCGCACTTCCGCGTACTGGACCACGCCGCGCATGCCTGGTTCCTGCTGCAATCCGGCACGGACCGCTTTCTGGACGTGAACTGCAGCGCGTCCGCGTTCGGCTACTCGCTGTTGATCCGGCTCGACCCCGACGAATGCGCACAGGTGCAGCAGGGCGGACACGCCGCCTGCGACGCCCTGGCCACGCGCATCCGCGACACCGCGTCGCCGCGGCACCCGCGCGATGTGTCGCGCGATCACGGCGAAGCGGTATCCGATGCCATCGCCCGCTGGCGCGAGGAAAGCGGCCACTGAGGCCGCGCCGCGGCCGCCGCGAGCGGATCCGGCGGTGCATTACCATGCGCGTTCCCGCCCGCGGATCCAGCCCATGCCCGACAGCCTCCACGACCTGCAAGCCGCCCAGCGCGCGTTCGCCGACGCACGCGACTGGGGCCAGTTCCACACCCCGCGCAATCTGGCCGCGGCGCTGTCGGTCGAGGCGTCGGAACTGCTCGAGCATTTCCAGTGGCTCACCGACGAGCAGAGCCGGCAACTGTCGGACGACAAGAAGGCCCAGGTCGGCAGCGAAGTCGCCGACGTGCTGCTGTACCTGCTGCAGCTGTGCGACAAGCTGGGCATCGACCCGATCGAAGCGGCGCGGCAGAAGATGCAGGTCAATGCCGCCAAGTACCCGGTGGACCGCGCCAGGGGCCGCATCACCAAATACACCGAATTGTAGGCGCCGCCTCACGCCCGCCGTTGTAGGAGCGGCTTCAGCCGCGACAGGCTCTGTCCGTAGAGTCTGTCGCGGCTGAAGCCGCTCCTACAAGAGAGTGAGGAATTGAAAGAAGCCTCCGCCAAGGCCTTTGCCCCCTACCGCGCAGCGGCCTTCTTCGCAGCACGCTTGCGCGGCGCGCGCTTCGTGGCCGCCGTCTTCTTCGCCGCAGGTTTCCTTGCAGTGGAGGCACCGCTCGCGGCCTTCTTCGCCCGCGTCCGCGCCGCCTTCTTCGCCGCGCTCTTGCGCACGCTGGCGCCCTTGGTCTGTGCGGCTTTCTTCGCCGCGGCCGAACGGCTGCTGGCGGTGCGCTTCTTGGCCGCCGTCTTGGCCTGCGTGGACAAAGCCTTCTTGCCCACGGTCCGCGTGGCGGTCTTGCCCTTGCTGGCGGTCTTCAGGGCTTTCTTGGCACCGCGCGAACGCGTCGGCGACGGCGCGCCGGCCTTGCCGCCCTTCGCCTCTTCCTGCGCGACCTTCTTCTTGGTGGACTTGGAAGCGGTCTTGGACGCACCGGTCTTGACCCCGGCGCGGCGCGCCTTGGACAGGCCGATGGCGATCGCCTGCTTGGTCGATTTCACCGTGGTCTTGCCCTCGCGCACCCGGTCGATCTCCTCGCGGACGAATTCGCCGGCCTGGGTGCTGCCCGCCTTGCCTTCGCGCTTGGCGCGCTTGGCGCGGGCGGTGGTGGATTGCGTCGGCATGTCGTTCTCCTGCATGCGGCCGGAACTGGCCATCGCCACAGGTGTAACAAGCAAAAAGTAAAGAACCGGCATAAACCATGCGAAGCCGATGTGCACTGCGCGTGGTGCGCTTTGCGGGTGCGCAGCGGTGCGATGCCGCGAGCACACGCCGGCCGACACGTGCGCGCGCGGCTCGACATGCCCGGACGATACGCAAGACAGACCGCACTTGCGTTCGAACGTGCCGCTCACCCGCCCTGGCAAGACGCGATACACGCCGCCATGTCGCCACCGCAGCGCGGTTCGTCAGATCCGGCGGCCACGCTGCGCGCGCATCGCATTGCCGGTGCCGCGCGACGTTTCCTGGGCGATGTTCCCGAAGTCGTCATCCCTGGCTGCCGGCAGATCTCGCGCTTCGTCCGCGCCGGACGTCGGCCAGCGCACCAAGCGCCTGGCATTGCCTGACGATCGGACTCCCGCGCGCCGCTGCCGGCGCGCGCACCGCTCCTGGTGCAGCGAGCTACTGGCGACGCATGCGTCGGGTTGGCGCATCGCCGGCGGCACTCGCCGCGTCGGCCGGAGCAGGCTCCCAGCCGAACACGCTGCGCCCGCCGTACCCGTGCGACGCGCGCCGCTCCTCGGCGATCAACGCCTCCACCGACGGCCCGCGCGCGTGCGGCTCGAGCAGGCGCGCCTGCGCATCCAGCCGGCGGATCGCCTCCAGCTTTTCCTCGCGGCCCAGCTTGGCCTGCGCCACCGCGGTCTTGAGCACACCGATGGTGTGGTCGTAGACGCGGGTCGGCACCGGGAACGGATGCCCATCCTTGCCGCCATGCGCCATCGAGAACCGTGCCGGATCGGTGAACCGGCACGGCGCGCCGTGCAGCACCTCGGCCACCAGCGCCAGTGCGCGCACGGTGCGCGCGCCGACGCCCGGGACCTGCAGCAGTTCGGTGAAATCCTGCGGCCCGCATTCGGCCGCCGCGGCCAGGTTGCCGTGCAGGCGCCGGGTCACGATGTCGCTGCCACGCACGTCGTGGTGGTCGGGCAGCGACAGGTGCGGCAGACCGGGCGGCCTGCGCGCCGGCATCGCCTCGGGCGTGGCGGCGAACAGGTCGCCGCTCGGCGCGAACAGCGCGTCGGCCGCCACGTTGCGCGCGCCCGGCGCCGCGTGCGCGGCGACCATCGCGCCGTGCACCGAGTTCGCGCCGGCGACTGTCGCCGCACGCGGCGCGGACGCCGCCGCGTTCGCCGAAGACGCTTGCAACGCGCCGTATTCCTGCGCGATCCGGTCCGGCCCCAGCGCCTGCAGCAGTTCCACCTGCGCCGCCCGCGAGGCGGCCGCGCGATGGTCGGCGAGATTGACGATGCGGCCCTGCCCCGGCCCGTCGATCGCCGCATGCGGCGCATCGACGAAGCTGTTCAGCCCCTCGGACAGCCAGTGATAGCGCCGCGCCTGCTTGCTGGCCCCGTTCATGCCCTGCTGCACCACGACCCACTGTCCGTCGTCGCTGACGATGAAGCCGTGCAGATACAGATCGAACCCGTCCTGCACCGCGGCGCTGTCCACCTTCGCCACCAGCCGGCTGGCGCGCGCCAGGCCGGCGCCGTCCAGCCCGGTGCGCTCGCCCACCGCACACAATTCGTCGGGCGTGGCGCGCGAATGCCGCCCGCGGCCACCGCAGACATGGATGCCCAATTCGGCGGACAGCGGCGTCAACCCGCGCTTCAGCGCGCCCAGCACGCTGGTGGTGATGCCCGAGGAATGCCAGTCCATGCCCATCACCGCGCCCAGCGACTGGAACCAGAACGGATGCGCCAGGCGCCGCAGCAGTTCGTCGCGGCCATAGCTGTGCACGATGGCCTGGCACATCACCGCGCCGAGCCGGGTCATGCGCTCACCCAGCCAATGCGGCACGCGGCCGCCGTGCAGGGGCAGATCGGCGCTGCCGGAACGTCGGCTCATGCGCGGAACTCCGGAGAAAAACGGATCGCCAGCGTAGCCAGCCCGCGTCGCATCGCGCGATTCGGCGACCGTGGCGAGACTGAGCGATTCAGCGAGGAAGCCATGCGACTTCCACCCCCATGCAGCCGCGGCTGAAGCCCCTCCCACAATGCACACCGCCAGCCCACCGTAAGCCCCTGTAGGAGCGGCTTCAGCCGCGACACGCCAAACGACGCGCCCATCAGCCTGTGATGGCTGAGCGACCGACCGCAAGTCCACCACAAACCTTCGCCACAACACAAAAGCCAAAAAGCCGCGCGACTTCCAGCCTCATGCAGTCGCGGCTGAAGCCCCTCCCACAATGCACCCAGCCAACTCACCGCAAGCCCCTGTAGGAGCGGCTTCAGCCGCGACACGCCAAACGATGCGCCTATCAGCCTGTGATGGCTGAGCGACCGACCGCGAGTCCACCACAAACCTCCGCCACAGCACAAAAGGCAGGAAGCCGCGCGACTTCCAGCCTCATGCAGTCGGGGCTGAAGCCCCTCCCACAATGCACCCAGCCAGTTCGCCGCATGCCCCCTGTAGGAGCGACTTCAGTCGCGACGAACGAAGCGGTGCACTTCACGGCGTCGGACTCGATCAGCGCCGAAGCCCTTGCTTGAGGAAAGATCCGCAGCGCGAATCACGATGATCCACCGACTCAGCCGCTGCCGCGCTTCCGCTTCGCCGACGCCGCCGACGCCGCAGCCGTCGTCGCAACCACAGCCTTGCCTTCCCCCTCACCCGCGCGCACCGTCGCCAGCGTCATCGCGATCAGTCCGCCGATCAGGCGCCGCAGGTCGGCCTCGTTGTCGGCCGAGGCCTTCAGGCTGGTGGTGGCCAGGCGCAGGATGTAGCCGAGATCGGCCGCCGACAGCGGCGCCTGCGCTTGCACTTCCGGCTGCAGCGTCGCCACCAGTTGCGCCTCGAACTGCGCGTACAGCGCAGCCAGCGCTTCCGGCGCGTAGTCGCCGCACTTGGCCAGCAGCTCGGTGGCGTTTTCCGAATCGATCACCGCGGCGACCGGTTCCAGCACCCAGATGTCGAACAGATGCCGCAGCCGCGTCGCCAGGTCCTGCCCCGGACGCAACCGCACGCCGGATTCGGCCAGGCACTGGTCGCGCTGGCGCAGCACCATCGCCGCGAAGATCGCCTCCTTGTTCGGGAACGACGCGTACAGCGACGGCCGCGACATCTGCGCCGCCGCGGCGATGTCGCCGATGCCGACCTTGCGGTAGCCGTGGCGCAGGAACAGCTGGAAGGCGGCATCCATGATGCGCGTCTCCTTGCTCGGCAACGCCGCAACAGGTGCAGCGGATTTTACACTTGACATAATTTGTAAAGTTGTCAACATTACATTTCCAGCCAAATTGTAAAGCACCGGAGCCCCGCATGAACGCCATCGCCCCGCCGGCCCAGCCCCGCCCGACCCGCGCCTACGCCGCCCTGGAAAAAGGCGGGGCGATGGTGCCCTGGCATTTCGAGCGCCGCGCCGTGCGCGAACGCGACGTGGCGGTGAAGGTGCTGTACGCCGGCGTCTGCCATTCCGACATCCACTCGGTGAACCGCTGGGGCGGCGAATTCCCGCTGGTGCCCGGGCACGAAATCGTCGGCGAAGTGGTGGAAGTGGGCGCGGCGGTGTCCGGGTTCGCGGTCGGCCAGCGGGTGATGATCGGCACCATCGTCGATTCCTGCCGCGTGTGCGAACCTTGCCGCGCGCAGATGGAGGTGTACTGCCGCGAATTCCCGACCACCACCTTCGACGGCATCGATCGCATCGACGGCAGCCGCACCCGCGGCGGCTATGCCGAGTACTACGTGGCCGACGCGCATTTCGTCTATCCGCTGCCCGACGGCCTGGATCCGGCCGCGGCGGCGCCGCTGCTGTGCGCCGGCGTCACCACCTACTCGCCGCTGCGGCACTGGAAGGTCGGCCCGGGCACGATCGTGGGCATCGTCGGCATCGGCGGCCTGGGCCACCTGGCGGTGAAGTTCGCACGCGCGCTCGGTGCGCACGTGGTGGCCTTCACCACCTCGCCGAAGAAAGCCGCCGAAGCGCAGCGCCTGGGCGCGCACGAGGTGGTGCTGTCCACCGATCCCGAGCAGATGCAGGCGCAGGCCTACCGCTTCGACTTCATTCTCGACACGGTGTCCTCGACCTACCCGCTGGACCCGATGCTGCAGGCGCTGAAACTCGACGGCACCCTGTGCTCGCTGGGCCTGCCCGACACGCTGGATTTCGCTCCGATGACCCTGGCCATGGGCCGCCGCCGCATCGCCAGTTCCGGCACCGGCGGCACCGCCGACACCCACGAAATGCTGGCGTTCTGCCAGCAGCACGGCATCGTCGCCGACGTGGAAGTGATCGCGATGGAGCAGATCAACGAGGCCTTCGCGCGCCTGCAGAAAGGCGACGTGCACTATCGCTTCGTGATCGACATGGCGCGCTCGGCGCTGTAACCGGCGGTGGCTTACGGCGGCGACGTTGCACGACAAAACATCGTCGCGGCCCGGCGCACCCACAAGGTCCGCACGGCCCTCCAACGCGGGGGAATCAGGACGCCAACGCCCGACTTGACCGCCCCCGCCACGCAGGCGATGCTAGACGCGGCGACCGATACCGCCGCACCGCACCCGCGCAGTCGGCCACGCTGCGAGACCGCCCTGGACCACGCCAGCAAGGAAGATGCCGATGTCCGCCAACAGAACCATCGCCCCCGCTCTGCTGTCCGGCGCCATCAGCCTGTTCGTGGTGCTAGGCCTATGCGTCGGCCCGCTGTACTTCAGCGCGGCCCTGGTCTGCCTCGCCATCCTGGCCATGCGCAACGACACCCGCCAGGGGCTGCTGTACGCCGGGCTCGCGCTCGTGTTCCTGCTCGTCGCCTTCGGCTACGGCATCGGCAAGGACCTGGCGCAACGCGACAACTTGCGTGACACGCAGACTGTCGCCAGCACCGAACAACAGTAGCGATCGCGATCGCGGCAATCCGGCAGGAGCCGACGCCCTTGCATCGCTGGAGAAGCTAAGCTGGCAGCGACCAGGCAAAGCGCGCAACGACCCGCCACCACAATGACGCACCGCTATTCCTGCCACACGTTATGCCTTGCGCTTTCGAGGACGCTCAACCGCGCAATCACGCAGGACGCGTGCACAAAAGTCCTGCTTGAATTGGAAAGCGTGCATTTCCCCCTATTGGATCAACAGTTGCGTCATTGCTGGTGGCACGACGCTTACAACGGCGAATCCGACAGCATCTCGTCCTCAAGCGACACAGCCCTGTTCATGGCGGCATGCGACCGCAGTGGATTCCGGCGCGAACAGGCGTTGCGCGACTTCGCGGCCAGGCCCGGCCGCCTGGCAGTCGCAGCGGCACTGCTGCGTTGCGACGACTGGGTTCCGCAGGTCCAGGCTCGGGCCATCGCGCTACTGCGATCCATGGTCGCCGAAAACAGCGGAAGCCTGTTCGATTTCATCGACCTCTTGTTGATTTTGCGCGAGCGCGAACGTTTTTCCGAACAGGCGTGGAAGCCGCTGATCGCTCCGCTCATGCAGCAGCCATCCAACCTGGATCACTGCTGGACCGCCACCGTCAGAGGCAGCTCACGCGCGCGCTTGTTTGCCTACCATTTACTCGTTCGCACCGCACCTGCCACGACCGAAGCGGCCAGCTTGCAAGCCGTAGACGACCTGGCACCTTCGGTGGCCGCATGGGGCCTGTCCATGGCGGCTCATCTGCCTTCAGCCGACACGGCGCTAGCCGTCATCCAGCGCGCATCGCAGCATCCGCTTGCGTCCATCCGTGCCCAGGCGCTGCGACTGCATGTCGAACACGATGCGGCCGATGCCCATGCCGCGGTCGAGGCGGCGCTGTTCTCGGCAACGCATTCGCTTCGCAACGCCGCCATCCATCTCTCCAAGACATGCTATGGCGAAGCGCCACTGCCTCGCTACCGTGCAGCGATCGATACCGAAGAGCCGGTGAATGCCGAGGTCGCAGTGATTGCACTCGCCGACCTGGCGACGGCAGAAGACGCAGACCGGCTGCGTACATGGATGCGGGCACGCAGGGCTATGCTGCGGATCTCGGCGCTCAATGGTTTGGCTCGCGCCAAACCCGAGGATCTGCGGTCGCTGGTCAGTTCGGCGTTGATGGACAGCTCGCCCAAGGTCGTCCGGCAAGCCGTGACCATTGCCAAACGCGACATCGGGTTAAGCAGGGAAATGCTGCAGAACGCCTATTCGCAGGTCACCACCCCTCCGATCAAATACGCGCTGATACGCGCGACGCACGAGCTGGACAAATGGAACGGGCTGGCCCTGCTGTTGCTATGGCATCACCAGCGCGACGATGCCATGGCCGAGGTCCTGGAGCTGGAGCTGAATCGATGGGTCCGCGACGAGGCGAAGCGATTTACGCCATTGGGCGATGCCTTGCGCCATGAAATTCACCAGGCCCTGAAACGACAGCGCAGCGGTGACACTGGGATTCATTGGAGCCGCATGGAGTTCGCATTGAACTCGAGTTGATGGCGCAGCTTCGGCCAGGCACTGGTCGCGCTGGCGCAGCAGCATCGCCGCGAGGATCGCCTCCTTGCGCACGATCCACAAGTTGCCGCAAACCACCGGCAGTGGTGCACGCAAGCGCGCCCGGTCGTCGCGCGAGGCACCTGCGCGGTGGCACGCGATCGCGCCCTGAGTTCGCGCACCCGCGACCAGCGGAATCGACCCCGGCAGCGCATCTGCGTACACTTCCGCGGTAATGAAACAAGCATCGTACGTGGCACTGCAAGCCACCTGGCCACGGCAGGGCCGCCACATCCTGGCGCACTTCGACGCCGAATCGATCATCGTCTACCAGGCGTACCGCCCGTCGATCGCGCAGTTCGCGGTCGCGCAGCAACGCTTCGGGGGAGAATTCAGCTACGAGCGGATGAGCTGGATCAAGCCGAATTTCCTGTGGATGATGTATCGCTCGGGATGGGCGCAAAAGGAAGGACAGGAACGGATCCTGGCGGTGCGTCTGCCGCGTGCGTTCTTCGACGCGCTGTTGCGCGCGGCGGTTCCTTCCGCGTTCGACCCGTCGCGCTTTTCCAGCCACGCCGAGTGGCAGGCCGCGATCCGCCATTCCGACGTGCGCCTGCAATGGGATCCCGACCATGCGCCCGACGGCACCGCCCTGGAACGTCGCGCGTTGCAACTGGGCCTGCGCGGCGAGGCGCTGCGCCGCTACGGCGCGCAGCAGGCCATGGCGATCACCGACGTCACCGACTTCGTGCACGCACAGGCCGCCAGTTTGCGCCACGGCGAGGCGTCGCTGTGCGTGCCGCACGAACAGGTCTACCTGCCCGAAGCGACCGCCGCGCACGCTGTCGGCCTCGACCTCTGAGGCGGCGCCGATAGCGACGGCGCACGCCCTGCGCGGCGCGCGTGCACGCCAGCGTGGCGGTGCACGACCGCGCACCACGCACGGCACGTGGGACCCGGCGTGCGCGGGCATACTGTCGGCCATTCCGACTGCCGCAGGAAACCGATGTCCTACGCCGCACTTCGCACCCTGCTCGCTCCCTGGGGCGAGCTACGCCCGCAACCGGCGTCCGACTGGCAGGGGCCGATCCCGCTGCCGGCGACGCTCGCCGATTTCTACGCGCAGGTGGGGCCGTGGGGCGAGACCTACCACGCGCACGTGGGCCCGACCGGCGTGTCGCTCGACATCGGCGGCAACCCGGTCGACATTCCGCCGCTGCACAAGCTCTGGCAACTGCAAGCCGGATACCGGTGGAATGCCGTCAGCGGCGAACGCCTTGCGGACTGGAGCGAGCAGTGGCTGGTGGTCGCCGACCAGGGTGCGGACCCCATCATTCTCGACGTCGCCAGCGGCGAGGTGCTTTTCGCGTTTCACGGTGCCGGTGCGTGGCAACCGAAGCGGCTGGCGGCCAGCCTGGACAGCGCATTCGGCGGCCTGGCCACCATCGCCAACGCCATGGCGGAACTGGGCGACGACGCATTCGACGAGACCGACGAGTTGCGCTCAACGGCGCGCGCGGCGGTCGCCTCGTCCCTGGCGTCGTACCTGGGCAGCGCCGCGCAGGCCGCGCAGTTTCTGGATGCGTTGGAGTGGTACCAGGCTTGAACCCGCCCGACGCGGGCTGCTGCAAGACCGAGCCGCACATGCCGGTGACGACAGCATCCTCGTGGCGTTTCCGGGCCAATCGCGCAGCATCCTGGGGACCGCCTGACGCCGCAGCCGATCGTGCAGCGCATCACAACTTTTCCTGGCCGATCCGTTAGCGTTACGTCTGGGCTGACGGGGAGTCGCACATGGCGTTTCGCACCACGCGGCGCGGGCTATTGCTCGGCGCCGGTTCGTTGGCGTTGCTGTCGCAGGTGCCGGTGGGCTTCGCCCTGCCGCGCGGCGCGGCGAAGACCCCGGCCTTCATCGATGCGCTGATCGCACGCATGACGGTCGAGGAGAAGGCCGGGCAGCTGACCCTGTCCGGCTCGGCGCAGCAGACCGACGCCGCCGCCGCGGCCAATCCGGTCAACGTGCGGCCCACCGCCGAGGGCCAGTTGGCCGCGGCGCGCGCCGGGCGCCTGACCGGCATCTTCAACGGCTCCAACGTGCGCTGGCACCAGCAGCTGCAACAGGCGGCACTGCAAAGCCGGCTGCGGATCCCGCTGCTGTTCGCCGCCGACGTGATCCATGGCTTCACCACCGTGTTCCCGGTGCCGCTGGCCGAGGCCGCCAGCTTCGAGCCCGAGCTGGCGCAGCGCACCGCGCGCGCCGCGGCGCTGGAGGCCAGCGCGGTCGGCATCGACTGGACCTTCGCGCCGATGGTCGACATCGCCCGCGACGCACGCTGGGGCCGCGGGGTGGAAGGCAGCGGCGAGGACGTGCTGCTCGGCCGCCGCTTCGCCCAGGCGCGAGTGCGCGGCTTCCAGGGCGAGGGCATCGGCCACGCCGATGCGCTGGCCGCCTGCCCCAAGCATTTCGCCGCCTACGGCGCAGCCGAGGCCGGGCTGGACTACAACACCGTCGACATTTCCGAGCGCACGCTGCGCGAGGTGTATTTCCCGCCGTTCCAGGCCGCGTTCGACGCCGGCGCGGTGACCACGATGGCCGCGTTCAACGAGATCGCCGGCATTCCCGCCACCGCCAACACCTGGCTGTTGAGCGAGGTGCTGCGCGGCGAGTGGGATTACCGCGGGCTGGTGGTGTCCGACTACACCGGCGACCAGGAACTGATCGCGCACGGTTTCGCCACCGATGCGCGCGATGCGGCACGGCTGGCGTTCCTGGCCGGGGTGGACATCAGCATGCAGAGCGGGCTGTACCTGCAGCACCTGCCCGGCCTGGTCGCCGACGGCGCGGTGACGATGGCGCAACTCGATGCCGCGGTGCGCCGCGTGCTGCGGTTCAAGGCCGAACTGGGCCTGTTCGACAATCCGTTCCTGCGCATCGTGCCCGAGCGCGCGCAGGCGCGGCAGCGGCGCCCGGAAACGCTGGCGCTGGCGCGCGAGGCGGCGCGCAAGTCGGTGGTGCTGCTGAAGAACGACGGCGAGCTGCTGCCGCTCAAGCGCCGCGGCCAGCGCATCGCGCTGATCGGGCCGATGGCCGCCAACTGGGTGGACAGCGCCGGCCCGTGGACGCTGTTCGGCGGCGACGACAGCGGCAACGACCTGGCTACGGCGATGCGCGCGCAACTGGCCGACCGCACTACGCTGCAGGTGGTGGAAGGCTGCGCGTTCGAACACAGCCTGCCCGGCGGCGTGCAGGCCGCGGTCGCCGCCGCGGTCGCCGCCGACGTGGCGGTGCTGGCGATCGGCGAGCCGCTGCGCTATTCCGGCGAAGCGCAGTCGCGCACCGAGATCGTCATTCCGCCGGCGCAGCAATCGCTGCTGGCCGCAGTGGCGGCGACCGGCACGCCGGTGGTGGTGGTGCTCAGCAACGGCCGCGCGCTGGTGCTCGATGGCGCGGTGCTGGAAGCGCCGGCGATCCTGGTGAGCTGGTTCCTGGGCTCGGCCTCCGGCGCGGCGCTGGCCGACATCCTGTTCGGCACGCACGGTCCGTCCGGGCGCCTGCCGGTGAGTTTCCCGCACGAAGCCGGGCAAGTGCCGTACAGCTACGCGCACAAGCCCAGCGGCCGCCCCGACCCGCGTCCGGACGCGCTGCAGCCGTACAAGACCCACTACCGCACCGTGCCCAACGCCGCGCTGTTCCCGTTCGGCCACGGCCTGACCTACGGCCGCATCGAATACGGCGAACTGGCGCTGAGCGATGCGCGGCTCGCCGCCGGCGGCACCTTGCGGATCAGCGCGCGCATCCACAACCGCGGCACCCGCGATGCGGAGGAAGTGGTGCAGCTGTACGTGCGCGACCGCAGCGCCAGCGTCACCCGCCCGGTGCGCGAACTGAAGGATTTCCGCAAAGTTGCGGTAGCGGCCGGCGGCAGCGTCGGCGTGGAGTTCGTGCTGCGCCGCGAGGATCTGCTGTTCGTCGGGCAGGCGTTGAAACCGACGGTGGAGCCGGGCGTGTTCGATGTGTGGGTGGCGCCATCGGCCGAAGCGGCCGGCCTATCTGCGAGCTTCGACTTGGTGGGCTGAGCGGGAGCGTTCCGCGACAGCGAATCCTGTAGGAGCGGCTTCAGCCGCGACAGACACCATCCGTAAAGCCCGTCGCGGCTGAAGCCGCTCCTACAGGGTGCAACGTGTCAGCCCCGCAGCACCTGCGTCAGGAACCGCGCAGTGCGGCTGCCGGCAGCGACCCGAACCGCATCGGTTGTGCATGTAGGCGGCGCCATTGGCGATGCGATGCGCTTGCGGGAGCGATCCGCGGCAGACAGATCATTGTGGGAGCGACTTCAGTCGCGACGGGCGTCACCGGTAGAGCCCGTCGCGCCTGAAGTCGCTCCCACAGGATTCACTGCCTGCAACAGGTGGGAGAGAAGGCGCGCTAGCCTTGCATCGCCTCGGCGAGAAATGGCGCAGTCCGGCTGCCCGCATGCCGCGCCACCGCCTGCGGCTCGCCGGCGACGACCACCTTGCCGCCTTCATCGCCAGCGCCAGGCCCCATGTCGATGATCCAGTCGCTGGCCGCGGCCACGCGCATGTCGTGCTCGACCGCCACCACCGTATTGCCCGCCTCCACCAGACCATGCAGCTGACGCAGCAACGTGTCCACGTCGGCCGGATGCAGGCCCGTGGTCGGCTCGTCGAGCACGTAGACGGTGTCGCGGCGTTGCGCGCGCTGCAGCTCGGTGGCCAGCTTGATGCGCTGCGCCTCGCCGCCGGACAGCTCGGTGGCCGGCTGGCCCAGGCGCAGATAGCCGAGCCCCACCTCGCCCAGCACCTGTAACGGCCGCGCGATCGCCGCATCGTCGGCGAAGAAGTCCGCCGCCTGCGCCACGGTCATGCGCAAGACTTGCGCGATGTTGTGCCCACGCAATTCGATCTCCAGCGTCTTGGCGTTGTAGCGCGCGCCATGGCAGGTGGGGCACGGCGCGTACACGCTGGGCATGAACAGCAATTCCACGAACACCGCGCCCTCGCCTTCGCAGGTCTCGCAACGGCCCTTGGCAACGTTGAACGAGAAGCGGCCGGCGTCGTACTTGCGCTTGCGCGCCGCGGGCGTCGCGGCGAACCGCTTGCGCACGTGGTCGAACAAGCCGGTATAGGTGGCCAGGTTCGAGCGCGGCGTGCGGCCGATCGGTTTCTGGTCCACCTGCACCAGCCGCCGCACGTGCTGCAGGCCGTCGGCGATGCGTCCGTCGGTCGCCGCCTGCATACTGCGTTCCAACGGATCCACGCCTTCTTCCGGATCGACGCGCTCCTGGCCAAGATGCGCGCCGAGCAATTCCACCAGCGCCTGGCTGACCAGCGACGACTTGCCCGAACCGGACACGCCGGTGACCGTGGTGAACACGCCCAGCGGAATGTCCACGTCCAGCGCGGCGACGTTGTTGCGGGTGATGCCGCGCAGCTGCAGCCACGCGCCCGGTGCGCGCGGCGCATGCGCGATCGGCGCCTGCTCGGCGAACAGGTAGCGGCGCGTGGACGAGGCGGCGACCTGCGCCAGTCCCGCCGGCGGCCCGCTGTACAGCACCTGCCCGCCCTGCTCGCCGGCGCCGGGACCGACATCGACGATCCAGTCGGCATGGCGGATCACATCGATCTCGTGCTCGACCACGAACAGCGAATTGCCCGCAGCCTTGAGCTGGTCCAGCGCCGCCAGCAGCGCCTGCGCATCGGCCGGATGCAGGCCGGCGGACGGCTCGTCCATCACGTAGACCACGCCGAACAGCTGCGAGCGGATCTGCGTGGCCAGGCGCAGCCGCTGCAGTTCGCCCGGCGACAGCGTCGGCGTGCTGCGTTCCAGCGTGAGATAGCCCAGGCCCAGCTCCTGCAGGATCTGGATCCGCGCCAGCAGATCCTGGGCGATGCGCTGCGCGGCGATGGCCTGCTCGGGATGGCGCTTGGCGTCGCGGGTGCGGCCTTCTGCAGCAGGACGCAGCAGTTCGGCCACCTGCGTGAGCGGACGCTGCGACAGCGCGCCGATGTCGAGTCCGGCGAAGGTCACCGACAGCGCCTCGCGGCGCAAGCGCTTGCCGTCGCAGGTCGGGCATGGCGTGCTCAGCAGATACTGCGACACGCGCTTCTTGATCAGCGCGCTCTGGGTGCTGGCGAAGGTGTGCAGCACGTAGCGGCGCGCGCTGCTGAAGGTGCCCATGTAGGCCGGTTCCTGCTTGCGCCGCAGTGCGCGCTGGGTCTCGGCGAGGGTGAAGCCCGGATACACCGGCACCGTCGGCTGCTCGTCGGTGTACAGGATCCAGTCGCGGGTCTTCTTCGGCAGCTTCGCCCACGGCACGTCGACGTCGTGGCCGAGCGTGGTGAGGATGTCGCGCAGGTTCTGCCCGTGCCAGGCCGGCGGCCACGCGGCGACGGCGCGCTCGCGGATGCTCAGCGAGCGGTCCGGCACCATCGACGCCTCGGTGGCGTCGTAGATGCGGCCCAGGCCGTGGCAGGTGGGACAGGCGCCGGCCGGCGTGTTCGGCGAGAAGCCGTCGGCATAGATGATGGCCTGTCCCGGCGGATAGTCGCCGGCGCGCGAATACAGCATGCGCAGCGAATTGGAGATGGTGGTGACGCTGCCGACCGACGAGCGCGTGCTCGGCGCGCCGCGATGCTGCTGCAGCGCCACCGCAGGCGGCAGACCTTCGATGGCATCCACGTCCGGCACGCCGGCCTGGTCGATCAGGCGCCGTGCGTAGGGCGAGATCGAATCCAGATAGCGCCGCTGCGCCTCGGCGAACAGCGTGCCGAACGCCAGCGAGGACTTGCCGGAGCCGGACACGCCGGTGAACACCACCAGCGCATCGCGCGGCAACTCCACGTCCACATCCTTGAGGTTGTGTTCGCGGGCGCCGCGGACGCGGACGAAACCGGAGGCGGTGGAAACAGGCGGTTTTGGCATTGGCTGGAAGACACATCGGCGAGAACGCGGACAAGCTTAGCGGGTCGGTTGGCTGTGCCGTGTATGGGCCGGCGCGGTGCATGCGGCATCGCATCCAACATGATGCCCACCAGCCAATCGAGACACCGCTGTAGGAGGGGCTTCGGCCCCCGACACTATCGGCAGCCGTCAAATGCACCGCTTCGCTCGTCGCGACTGAAGTCGCTCCCACAGGGACTTGCGGTAATTCGGCTGGGTGCACTGTAGGAGGGGCTTCAGCCTCGACCGGGATTTGTCGGCACTTCATGCGGCCTGTCGCGGCTGAAGCCGCTCCTACAGGGACTTGCGGCGAGCCGGCTGGATGCACTGTAGGAGGGGCTTCAGCCCCGACCAAGATTTGTCGGCACTCCAAGCTGCCTGTCGCGGCTGAAGCCGCTCCTACAGGGACTTGCGGCGAGCCGGCTGGGTGCACTGTAGGAGGGGCTTCAGCCCGGACCGGGATTGTCGGCACCCATGCTGCCTGTCGCGGCTGAAGCCGCTCCTACAGGGACTTGCGACGAGCCGGCTGGGTGCACTGTGGGAGGGGCCTCAGCCTCGACCGGGATTTGTCGGCACTTCATGCGGCCTGTCGCGGCTGAAGCCGCTCCTACAGGGACTTGCGGCGAGCCGGCTGGATGCACTGTAGGAGGGGCTTCAGCCCCGACCAAGATTTGTCGGCACTCCAAGCTGCCTGTCGCGGCTGAAGCCGCTCCTACAGGGACTTGCGGCGAGCCGGCTGGGTGCACTGTAGGAGGGGCTTCAGCCCGGACCGGGATTGTCGGCACCCATGCTGCCTGTCGCGGCTGAAGCCGCTCCTACAGGGACTTGCGACGAGCCGGCTGGGTGCACTGTGGGAGGGGCCTCAGCCTCGACCGGGATTTGTCGGCACTTCATGCGGCCTGTCGCGGCTGAAGCCGCTCCTACAGGGACTTGCGGCGAGCCGGCTGGATGCACTGCAGGAGGGGCTTCAGCCCCGACCAGGATTTGTCGGCACTCCAAGCTGCCTGTCGCGGCTGAAGCCGCTCCTACAGGGACTTGCGGCGAGCCGGCTGGGTGCA
>NZ_JAFIWB010000033.1 GCF_017163705.1 Xanthomonas bonasiae | reverse complement strand
AACGAAAAACGTCGCGCATCCTGCGCGCCGCCCTTCGGGTATTCGCCCGCCGGGTCTGCCGCGCTGAGGGGGCCCGGCAGATCAAACGCAAAGCAACAGCAACAGCTGGCGACTGCAGCCTTCTCGATCCGCCATCGCAAACAAGGGCTGACTCACACGTTCAACAACAGGAACTCCCGCTCCCACGAACTGATCACCCGGAAGAACGTCTCGTATTCCTTGCGCTTGACCGAAATGTAGGCGCGCACGAAACGCGGCCCCAGCATCTCCTGCAGCGGCGTACACCGCTCCAGCTCGTCCAGCGCCTCGCCCAGCGAACGCGGCAACTGATAGCCCATCTCCTTGCCGTTGCCGCTGATCGGCTCGGTCGGCTCCAGCTTCTCGCGAATGCCCAGCAACCCGCAGGCCAGCGTCGCCGCCATCGCCAGGTACGGATTGGCGTCGGAGCCGGCGAAACGGCTCTCCACCCGCATGTTCTCGATCGTGTCGATCGGCACCCGCAGCCCGCAGGTGCGGTTGTCGAAACCCCACAGCACGTTGCTCGGCGACACCTCGCCGAACATCAGCCGGCGGTAGGAATTGACGTTCGGCGCCAGCACCGCCATCGCCATCGGCACGTACTTCTGCAGGCCGGCCAGATAATGCGCGAAGGTGCGGCTGTACTCGCCGGCGCGGCGCCCGCTGAACACGTTCTTGCCGTGCTTGTCGACCAGGCTCTGGTGGATGTGCATCGCGCTGCCTGGCTCGTTCTCCATCGGCTTGGCCAGGAACGTGGCGTAGACGCCGTGGCGCATCGCCGCCTCGCGCATCGTGCGCTTGAACAGGAACACCTGGTCGGCGCGCGACAGCGCATCGGAATGGGTGAAGTTGACCTCCAGCTGCGCCGCGCCGGATTCGTGGATCAAGGTGTCCACGTCCAGTTCCATCGCGTCGCAGTAGTCGTACATCAGGTCCAGGATGGGGTCGAACTCGTTGACCGCGTCGATCGAGTACGACTGCCGCGCCGTCTCCGGCCGCCCCGAGCGGCCGGCCGGCGGCAGCAGCGGAAAGTCCGGATCGGTGTTCTTCTGCACCAGGAAGAACTCCAGCTCCGGCGCCACCACCGGCTTGAAGCCGATCGCCGCATACGCCTGCAACACGCCGCGCAGCACGTTGCGCGGCGCCAGGTCGTGCGGCTGGCCGTCCTTGGTGTAGCAGTCGTGGATCACCTGCGCGGTCGGGTCGGTGGCCCACGGCACCATCCGCACCGTATCCGGGTCCGGGCGCAGCTGCATGTCCGAGTCCGACGGCGAGGTCAGGTCGTAGTAGTCGTCGGGATACTCGCCGGTGACGGTGGTGGCGAAGATGCCCTCGGGCAGGCGCGTGCCGTAGTCGTGGGAGAACTTGGCCGCGGGAATGATCTTGCCGCGCGCGTTGCCGGTGATGTCCGGCACCAGGCACTCGACTTCGGTGATGTGGCGATCCTTCAGCCAACGGCGCAGCGAGCTTTCCTGCTGTTCGGGGGTGTTCTTGCGGGAGCGCGGTCGGCTGGCCATGGGGGAATTCGATTCAGTGCGTGCGGCGAGCCGCGTAGTGGCGACAGGCATCGCCGAAGGATTGGAAGATGCCCAGGTAGAACGGGTCGTCGAGGACGCGCCATTCCGGATGCCACTGTACGCCCAGCAGGAAGCCGGGACCGATACCGCGGAACGCCTCGATCAATCCGTCCGGCGCGCGCGCCTCCACGATCAGGTCGCCGCCGAGCCGCGCCACGCCCTGCCCGTGCAGCGAATTGACCCGCACCCGCTCCCTGCCGGCGATGTCCGCCAGCCAGCCGCCTTCGCTCAGGGTCACCTCGTGCACCGGCGCGTACTGCAGGTCCAGCGCGGCCTGGGTGTCCTCGCGATGGTCGGACAGGCCGGGCACCGCATGTACTTTCTGGTGCAGGCTGCCGCCCAAGGCCACGTTGACTTCCTGGAAGCCGCGGCAGATCGCCAGGATCGGCAGGCCGAGCGCGATCGCCTGCGGGATCAGGTCCAGCGTGTTGGCGTCGCGCGCCGGATCGTGCGGATTGCCGAGCCAGCTGGGTTCGTCGCCGTAGTGATGCGGTTCGATGTTGCTGACCGCGCCGGTCAGCAACAGGCCGTCCAGCCGCGCCAGCCAGTCGCGCGGTGCGACCGGCGGCTGCAGCGACGGCAGCAGCACCGGCGTCACGCCGGCGCCATCGACCGCGGCACGCAGATACTTTTCTCCAGCGACCAGGAACGGATGCTGGCCGATGAGCTTGCGATCGGTCGACAGGCCGACCAGGGGCGATACAGCCATGCGAAGAACTCGTGTGGCGTCGTCGCAAGTTACCCCGGGCGTTTTATTTTTACAACACGCCACGGCGGCGCACGGCAGCCAGCACGGACGCACGGCCACTGCCCGTATCCGGCGCAGCGCGCTTTGTTACAGGATCGGGACGGCGGGCGCGCAGACGCGGCGCCCGTCGCGTCCACGCTGCCGGCGCATCGGCCTGTTGAGTATTCTTGACGCGAACCCGGCTCTGCTAAGCTCGTCGCACTCCCGCAGGCCGCCACCATGACCCGCACCCACGACGCTCCGCCCCTGCCCCCGGACGCCGCCCAGGCCCTGCAACGCGTCCCCGGCTGCGAACAGATCGACCTGCTGCTGCCGGACAGCAATGGCCTGCTGCGCGGCAAGCGCATCGCCCGCGACGCGCTGGAAAAGGTCTATCGCGACGGCGTATGCCTGCCGATGTCGCTGATCGCCACCGACATCACCGGCAATACGGTCGAGGAAACCGGCCTGGGCTACGACATCGGCGACGAGGACCGGCTGTGCTTCCCGGTCCCCGGCACGCTGCAGCCGGTGCCGTGGGCCCCGGTGCCCTCGGCGCAGCTGCTGCTGGCGATGCGCGACGGCGCCGGCGACCCGCTGGACATCGCCCCGCGCGAAGTGCTGGCGCGGGTGCTGGCGCGGCTGCGCGCGCGCGGGCTGACCCCGGTGATCGCGGTGGAGCTGGAGTTCTACCTGTTCGATCCGCGCGCCGACGCCGACGGCCGGCCGCAACCGCCGCTGCAGGCGCACACCGGGCTGCGCAACGACAGCACCCAGGTCTACTACATGCAGGAGCTGGACGACCAGCGCGGCTTCACCGACGCGGTCGCGCAGGCCTGCCGCGCGCAGGGCATCCCCGCCGATACCGCGGTCGCCGAGTACGCGCCCGGCCAGTTCGAGATCAACCTCAAGCACCGCGGCGACGCGCTGGCCGCCTGCGACGACGCGCTGATGCTCAAGCGCGCGATCAAGGCGATCGCGCAGCAGCAGGGCCTGCTCGCCAGCTTCATGGCCAAGCCGTTCGCCGCGCAGTCCGGCAGCGGCCTGCACCTGCACGTGAGCCTGCTCGACGACGCCGGCGACAACGTCTTCGCCGGCACGCCGCAGGCGCCGGCCGACGCATTGCGCCATGCCATCGGCGGCCTGCAGCGCAGCGCCGACGACTGCCTGCTGCTGTTCGCCCCGCACGCCAACAGCTACCGCCGCTTCGTGCCCAATGCGTTCGTGCCGCTCAACGACAGCTGGGGCTTCAACAACCGCACCGTGGCGATGCGGGTGCCGTACAGCGATCCGGCCAATACCCGCATCGAGCACCGCATCGCCGGCGCCGACGCCAATCCATACCTGGTCGCCGCGGCGGTGCTGGCCGGCATCGAGCACGGCCTGCAGCATGGCTTCGACCCGGGTCCGCCGGTACAGGGCAACGCCTACGCACAGACCGAGATCCGCCATCCGGACTGGCGCGGCGCGATCGCCGGATTCCTCGCCAGCGACTTCGTCGCCGAGCGGTTCGGCGCCCGCTTCCGTCACGTCTACGGCCAGCAGAAACGCCGCGAGATGCTGGATTTCCATGCGCAGGTGAGCGATCTGGATTACCGGTGGTATTTGCGTACGGTGTGAAAAGCCGGGAATGGGGAATCGGGAATGGGGAATCGAAAAAGCAAACGCCAAGCATCCGGAGGCTGCCCCCCATGATCCCCCTTCCCAGCAACTCGCCACCATGACCCGCTCTTCCACGCTTCCCGATTCCCGACTCCCGATTCCCGGCTCTTCCTGGTACACCGACAGCGCCACGCCACTGCCGCCGCAGCCGCCGCTGCGCGGCCAGGTGCGGGCCGACGTGTGCATTCTCGGCGCCGGCTATACCGGGTTGAGCGCGGCGCTGGCGCTGGCCGAGGCCGGTTATCAGGTCGCGATCGTGGAAGCGCAGCGTGTGGGCTGGGGCGCGTCCGGGCGCAACGGCGGCCAGGCCATCGTCGGCTACGGCTGCGAGCAGCACACGCTGGAAACGCTGCTCGGCAGCGCCGAGGCGCGGCTGCTGTTCGATTTCTCGCGCGACGGCATGCAGCTGCTGCGCGACCGCATCCAGCGCCACGCCATCGCCTGCGACTGGCGCGACGGCCATGCGCACGTGGCGATCAAGCCGCGCCAGGTGCGCGCGTTGCAGGCAGGCATCGTCGAGATGGCGCAGCGCTACGACTATCCGCTGCAGTGGTGGGACCGCGACCAGTTGCGCGCACACCTGCGCAGCGAGCGCTACCTGGGCGCGATGTACGACCCGGCCAGCGGCCACCTGCACCCGCTCGAATACGCGCACGGGCTGGCGCGCGCGGCGCTGGCCGCCGGCGTGCGCATCTACGAGCACTCGCCGGTGACCGCGCTGGTGCGCGGCGCGCAGCCGGTCCTGCGCAGCGCGCACGGCGAGGTGCAGGCCGATTTCGCGGTACTGGCCGGCAACGCCTGGCTGCGCGGCATCGCGCCGGAACTGGAATCGCGGATCATGCCGGTCGGCACCTACATCGGCGCCAGCGCGCCGCTGGGCGCGGCGCTGGCGCGCGAACTGATCGGCAACGACATGGCGGTGGCCGACGTGAACTGGGCGCTGGACTATTTCCGCCTCAGCCGCGACCACCGCCTGCTGTTCGGCGGCCGCGCCAGCTATTCCTCGCTGCCGCCACCGGGCCTGCGCGGGGTCATGACCCGGCGCATGCGCCGGGTGTTCCCGCAGCTGCGCGAGGTCGCGCTGGACTACGTGTGGGGCGGCTATGTCGACATCACCCGCAACCGCGCCCCGCACTGGGGCCGGCTGACCCCGAACGTGTACTTCGCGCAGGGCTTTTCCGGCCATGGCGTGGCCGCCACCGGCCTGGCCGGCGACGCCATCGCCGCGGCCATCGCCGGGCAGTCGCAGCGCCTGGACCTGTTCGCCAGGATTCCGCACGCGCCGTTCCCCGGCGGCCGTGCGTTGCGCACGCCGCTGCTGGTGGCGGCGATGTCCTGGTACAAGCTGCGCGACGCGCTGTGGTGAGCGCGCCGCGGCGGCGGCATGTCCGCGCCGCCGGACGGCCTAAAGTTGCCTGCGGCACGGCCGCTAACTGAGGTCTACTCCCCAAGGGCGCCTTGCGCGGCTCGCATGCTGCAACCGTTGCCGGCCTACCCGATCGCCAGCGAAAGCGCGGCCGTCCAGCAGCGCATCCTGCTGGTGGAGAATTCGCGCACGTTCACCGGCCTGCTGCGCGAAGCGATCGAGCAGCGGGTGGAACTGCCGGTCACCGTGGTCTCGACCCTGGCCGAAGCGGCGCACGCGCTGGACGACGGCGGCTCCTGGTTCCTGGCCCTGACCGGACTGGTGCTGGCCGACGGCGACCGCGACACGGTGGTGGATTTCTTCGTCGCCCGCGGCCTGCCCACGGTGGTGGTCAGCGGGGTCTACGACGAGAGCCTGCGCAAGCGCGTGCTGACCCAGCAGATCATCGACTTCGTGCTGAAGAACGCGCCCGGCAGCATCGACTACCTGGCCTGGCTGGTGCAGCGGCTGGCGCGCAACCGCAGCATCGCCGCGCTGGTGGTGGACGATTCGCGCTCGGCCCGCGCCTACGCCGCGAGGCTGCTGGCGATGTACGGCTACCAGGTGGTGGAAGCCGCCGATGGCGCCGCCGGGCTGAAGGCGGTGGAGGCCAATCCGGCGATCCGCCTGGCGGTGGTGGACCAGGAAATGCCGGGCATGGAAGGGGTGGAATTCACCCGCCGGCTGCGCGCGATCCGCGCCCGCGACAAGCTGGCGGTGATCGGCCTGTCCGGCAACAGCGACCCGTCGCTGGTGCCGCGCTTCCTCAAGAACGGCGCCAACGATTTCCTGCGCAAGCCCTTCTCGCGCGAAGAGTTCTTCTGCCGCGTGTCGCAGAACGTGGACCAGCTGGAACTGATCGGCACGCTGCAGGACCTGGCCACGCGCGACTTCCTCACCGGCCTGCCCAACCGCCGGCATTTCCTGGAACAGAGCCAGCGCCTGCTGCCGCAATGGCTGGCGCGCAGCGACACGGTCAGCGTGGCGATGCTCGACATCGACCACTTCAAGCACATCAACGACAGCTGGGGCCACGAGGCCGGCGACGACGCGCTGCGCGCGGTGGCGGCGACGGTGGCCGCGCATGCGCGCCCGCAGGATCTGGTGGCGCGCTTCGGCGGCGAGGAATTCTGCATGCTGGTGCCGGGCCTGGACGCGGCCGCGGCCGGCGCCTATTTCGAGACCCTGCGCCAGCGCATCGATACGCTGCAGGTGCAGGTGGGCGGGCAGGCCCTGCGCATCACCATCAGCATCGGCGTATGCACCAGCGACGAGCGCCGCGATGCGCTGCATCCGCTCTTGGCCGAGGCCGACAAGCACCTGTACCTGGCCAAGGCCGGCGGCCGCAACCGGGTCGAGCACGCCGCCTGAGCGCGCGCGTGCGGCCTCAGCGGCGCCTGGCGCCGATCACCAGCAGCGCCAACAGGCTCAGCGCCGCGCCGGCACTGAGGTAGTAGCCGACCCATGGCAGGCCGTAGTGCTTGGCCAGCCAGCTGGCCACGTACGGCGCCGGCGCCGCACCGATGATGCCGGCCAGGTTGAACGACATCGAGGCGCCGGTGTAACGCACCGGCACCGGATACAGCTCGGCCAGCAAGGTGCCGCAGGGCCCGTAGGTCAGGCCCATGAACAACGACCCCAGCGACAGGAACGCCAGCAGCTGCCACGGATGCGCAGCGCTGAACAGCGGCGCGAAGCCGAGCCCGAACAGGACGATGACGAGCCCGGCCGCGATCATCGCGCGGTGCGTGCCGTAGCGGTCGCCGTAGTGCGCCGACAGCGGAATGCCGGCGGCGAAGAACAGGATGCCGACCATCTGCAACAGCAGGAACTGCTCGCGGCCGTAGCCGAGCACCGCGGTGCCGTAGCCCAGCGCGAACACCGTCATCAGGTAGAACAGCATGAAGGTCGCGAACACGCCGAAGGTGCCGAGCAGCAGCGCGCCGGCATGCCGCGACAGCACCGTCCACATCGGCAACGCCACCCGCTCCTTGCGTTCCAGCGCCTTCTGGAAATCCGGGGTTTCGTGGATGCGCAGGCGCACCCACAGCCCGGTCACCACCAGCAGCGCGCTGGCCACGAACGGGATGCGCCAGCCCCAGCCCATGAACTGCGCATCGTCCAGCACCGCATCCAGCAGCAGGAAGATCCCGGAGGACAGCAGGAAGCCCAGCGGCGCGCCCAGCTGCGGGAACATGCCGTACCAGGCGCGCTTGCCCGGCGGCGCGTTCTCGGTGGCCAGCAACACCGCCCCGCCCCATTCGCCGCCCAGGCCCAGGCCCTGGCCGAAGCGGCACAGCGCCAGCAGCGCCGGCGCCCACATGCCGATGCTGGCGTAGCTGGGCAACAGCCCGATCACCACCGTGGACAGGCCCATGGTCAGCAGCGCCGCGACCAGCGTCGCCTTGCGCCCGATGCGGTCGCCGAAATGGCCGAACAGCGCCGAGCCGACCGGCCGCGCCACGAACGCCACCGCGAACGTGGCCAGCGACTGCAGCCGCGCCGCGTCGGCGTCGCCCTCGGGGAAGAACAGCTTCGGGAACACCAGCACCGCGGCGGTGGCGTAGATGTAGAAATCGAAGAACTCGATGGTGGTGCCGACCAGGCTGGCCAACAGCACGCGGCGCGGCGAATTGACGGGCGAAGCGGGAAGCGCGGCAGCGGTCATGGAAGCGGCATCGACGGGAAACCGCCCGATTCTGGCAGATCGGCCGCGGCGCCGCAGCGCCATGCCGCTTCGCGCTCAGCGCGGCAGTTGCGCGCGACCGGCGGCGGTCAGCACCGCCACCTCGCGCTCGCCGCGCGTCTCCACCCGGATCCAGCCCGGCCCCGCGTGCCCGTCGAGGGTGGCCTCGCCCAGCCAGGCCAGGGTCCGCAGCAGCACGCTCATGCGCACGCCGAGGCGCTTGCACAGCCGCGCCAGGGCGATCCCCTCCGGCTCCGGCGCCAATGCCTCGAACAGCGCCCGGGTCAGCGCCGGATCAGCGGACAAGCGCCACGCCGATGTCGCGCGGTGCCGCGTCGGCGGCCTCGGCCAGGTGCGGCGTCACCACCACCGGGATCGACTTGGAGGTCGGCGTGCGCGCCTCGTCGGCGAAGCTGGACAACGGCACCAGGCCGTTGGTTTCCGGGTAGTACGCGGCCAGGCAGCCGCGCGGGATGTTGTACTCGACCAGCAGGAAGCGCTTGGCCCGGCGCTGCACGCCATCCTCGACGAGGCTTTCCAGGTCCACCCAGGCGCCGGCCTGCAGTCCCAGGTCGGCGATGTCGGCGGCGTTGATGAACAGCACCCGGCGCTCGCCGAACACGCCGCGGTAGCGGTCGTCCAGGCCGTAGATGGTGGTGTTGTACTGGTCGTGCGAGCGCGTGGTGGCCAGGGTGAACACCGGTTGCTCGGGACGCTGGCGGCGCGCGCGGTGGATCGGGTTGTCGGTGGGCACCGCGTGCGCCTTGAACACTGCGCGCCCTTCCGGCGTCTCCCACACGCGGTCGCGTGCGGTGTTGGACAGGCGGAAACCGCCGGGCACCCGCACCCGCGTATTGAAGTCGGCGAAATCCTCGAACACCTGCGCGATCAGGTCGCGGATGCGGTCGTAGTCGGCGACCAGCCAGCGCCAGCGGATCGCGCTGCGCGTGCCGAGCGTGGCCTCGGCCAGGCGCGCGACGATCGCCGGCTCCGACAGCAGCTCCGGCGACGCCGGCGGATTGATGCCGGCCGACAGGTGCACCATGCTCATCGAATCCTCGACGCTGACGCTCTGCGGACCGCCCTCCTGGATGTCGATCTCGGTGCGCCCCAGGCACGGCAGGATCAGCGCGTCGCGGCCGTGCACCAGGTGGCTGCGGTTGAGCTTGGTGGTCACGTGCACGGTGAGGTCGCAGCGGCGCAGCGCGCGATGCGTGGCGTCGGTGTCGGGGGTGGCGGTGGCGAAGTTGCCGCCCATGCCGAAGAAGGTCCTGGCGCGGCCGTCCAGCATGGCCTCGATCGCGCCAACGGTGTCGAAACCGGATGCGCGCGGCGGATCGAACCCGAACACCGCCTGCAGCCGGTCCAGGAACGCGGCCGGCGGCTTTTCGTAGATCATCATCGTGCGATCGCCCTGCACGTTGCTGTGGCCGCGCACCGGGCAGGCGCCGGCGCCGGGGCGGCCCAGATGGCCGCGCAGCAGCAGCAGGTTGGCGATCATGTGGATCGTGGCCACCGAATGCTTGTGCTGGGTGATGCCCATGCCCCAGCAGGCGATCAGCCGTTCGGATTTCAGGTAGATCTCGCCGGCGCGGCGCAGCTCGGCCTCGCTCAGCCCGGACTCCTCGACGATGGTCGCCCACGGTTCGGCGATCACGTCCGCGGCGAAGGCGTCGAAGTTGGCGGTGTGCTGGGTGATGAACTGCAGATCCAGCAGGCGCGGTTGCGCCGCGCGCGCGGCCTCGGCATCGCGCTCGAGCACGTGCTTGATGATGCCCTTGACCGCGGCCAGGTCGCCGCCGATCTTCAGCTGGAAATAATCCGACGAAATCCGCGTCGAACCGTTGTGCAGCATCTGCAGCTTGTCCTGCGGATCGGCGAACTTCTCCAGGCCGCGCTCGCGCAGCGGATTGAACGACACGATCGCCGCGCCGCGCTTGGCCGCCTGGCGCAGCTCGCCGAGCATGCGCGGGTGGTTGGTGCCGGGATTCTGGCCGAAGATGAAGATCGCGTCGGCCAGCTCGAAGTCGTGCAGCGACACGGTGCCCTTGCCGACCCCGATCTGCGACTTGAGCGCGGTGCCCGACGGCTCGTGGCACATGTTCGAACAGTCGGGGAAGTTGTTGGTGCCGAACTCGCGCACGAACAGCTGGTACAGGAACGCGGCCTCGTTGCTGGTGCGCCCGGAGGTGTAGAAGATCGCCTCGTCCGGCGAGGCCAGGGCGTTGAGGTGCGTGGCGATCAGCGCGAACGCCTCGTCCCAGCCCACCGGCACGTAGTGGTCGCTGGCGCTGTCGTAGCGCAGCGGATGGGTCAGCCGGCCCTGCCCTTCCAGCCAGTAGTCGCTGTACTTGGCCAGCTGCGCGACGCTGTGCTGCGCGAACAGTTCCGGCGTGGCGCGGCGCGCGGTGGCTTCGGCGGCCACCGCCTTGGCGCCGTTCTCGCAGAACTCGAAGGTCGAGGTGTGGTCGCGGTCGGGCCAGGCGCAGCCGGGGCAGTCGAAGCCGTCGGGCTGGTTGGCATGCAACAGGGTCTTGGCTCCCTGCACCGCCACGTCCTGCTGCAGCAGGTGGGTGGCGACGGCGCGCAACGCGCCCCAGCCGCCGGCCGGCTGCGTATAGGGTTGGATGGTTTTCTTGCTCATGCGGGCTCTCCGGCGTGCTCGGCCTGGTGCAGGCGCTGCGGATGGCTGTAGACGACGTAATCGTGGTCGCGGGCGAAACCGATCAGGGTCAGGCCGGCGCTGTCGGCCAGCGCGATCGCCAGCGCGGTGGGTGCGGAAATGGCGGCCAGCAGCGGGATGCCGGCCTGGGCGGCCTTCATCGCCATCTCGTAGCTGGCGCGGCTGGTGACCACGGCGAAACCGCTGGCCGGGTCCAGGCCGGCGCTGGCCAGCGCGCCGATCAGCTTGTCCAGCGCGTTGTGCCGGCCCACGTCCTCGCGCGCCAGCTGCACGCATCCGTCGGCGTCGGCCCATCCGGCGGCGTGGGTGGCGCCGGTGATCGCGTTGAGCGGTTGCTGCTGGCGCAGCTCGCGCAAGGCCCGCGCCAGCGCCGCCGGCGCGATCGCGACGCCGGCCGGCAACGGCCGCGGCGCGCGCAGCACCGCCTCGATCGATTCGCTGCCGCACACCCCGCAGCCGCTGCGGCCCTGCAGGTTGCGGCGCCGCGACTGCAGGGCCGCGGCATGTGCGGGCGGGATCTGCAGTTGCAGCGAAACCCCTTCCAGGAAGGTATCCACGCTGGCGATCCGCAACTGCGCCGGATCCTCGACGATGCCCTCGCTGAGCGAAAAGCCCAGCGCGAAGTCGTGCAGGTCTTCCGGAGTGGCCATCATCACCACGAACGGCTCGCCGTTGTAGGCGAACGCCACCGGCACCTCGGCCGCCACCAGGTCCTGGGTGAGCGCGGTGCGCCCGTCGCGATGGCGGCGCACGCCGCGCGCGACGGCGCCGGGCCGGGAAGACGCACGCGAGTACATGGTGACGCCTCCCTTCCGCAAATTCAGTGGAACAGCACGAACGCCTTCTGCAAGGTGACCCAGATGCCCCACAGCATCGGCACCCCGACCGCCAGCCAGGCCAGCGCCACCAGCAGCGGATTGCCGCCGTGGCCGACCTGCGCCAGCTGCGCCGCATCCAGCGCCGCGCCGCCGTTGCTGCCGACCTTCTCGTGCGCCAGCTGCTTCTCCGCAGCCAGTTCCTGCGCGGTCATGAAGTGCCTGGCGGCCACCGGCCGCACCAGCAGGTTGCAGATCAGGCCCAGCACCAGCATCCCGGCCAGGATGTACATGGTGGTGTTGTACACCTGTGACGGCGGCACGCCCAGGCCCAGCTGGTATTCGCGCATGTAGCCCACCACCACCGGGCCGAGGATGCCGGCGGTGGCCCAGGCGGTCAGCAGGCGGCCATGGATCGCGCCGACCATCTGGGTGCCGAACAGGTCGGCCAGGTAGGCCGGGATGGTGGCGAAGCCGCCGCCGTACATCGACAGGATCACGCAGAAGATGCCGACGAACAGCGCGCTGCCGCCGACCTTGCCGGCCCACGGCGCCGCCGCGTACAGGGCGATGCCGAGCACGAAGAACACGCTGTAGGTGTGCTTGCGGCCGAGCTTGTCGGACATGCTGGCCCAGAAGAAGCGCCCGCCGATGTTGAACAGGCTGAGCAGGCCGGTGAAGCCGGCGGCGATCGCGGCGATGGCCGCCAGCTGCGCGGTGTCCAGGCTGCCGAAGCCGGCGTCCACGCCGATCAGGCGTCCGCCGAACACTTCCTGCAGCATCGGCGAGGCCATGCCGATCACGCCGATGCCGGCCGACACGTTCAGGCACAGCACGCCCCACAGCAGCCAGAACTGCGGGATGCCCCAGACCTTCTTCACGTGCACGTGGTGGGCGGTGATCATCGCGTTGGCGCTGGCCGCCGGCGCGGTCCAGCCGGCCGGCGTCCAACCGCTCGGCGGCACCCGGTAGCCGAACGCACCGGCCATCATGAACACGAAATACAGCGCCGCCATGACCAGGAAGGTCTCCTTCACCCCGACCGAGTCGGGGCCGGCGAAGTGGCGCATCAGCGCATCGGCCAGCGGGCTGCCGATCATCGCACCGCCGCCGAAGCCCATGATCGCCATGCCGGTGGCCATGCCGCGGCGGTCCGGGAACCACTTGATCAGGGTCGACACCGGCGAGATGTAACCCAGCCCCAGGCCGATGCCGCCGATCACGCCCGAGCCCAGCCACAGCAGCCAGATCTGGTGCAGGTGGATGCCCAGCGCCGAGATCACCAACCCGCCGCACCAGCACAGCGCCGAGACCACGCCGGCCTTGCGCGGCCCGGCGCGTTCCAGCCACCCGCCCCACAGCGCCGCCGAACAGCCCAGCAGCACGAAGAACAGCGTGTACATCCACTGCAGCTCGCTGATCTTCCAGTCGCAGCTGGCCGACACGATCCGCGCCAGGAAGCCCATGTCCGCCGGGCACGCCACCGCTTCGGTGATCCCCAGCGCCTTGGACAACGGCAACCAGAACACGCTGAAGCCGTAGGCCATGCCGATGCACAGATGAATCGCCAGCGCGGCCGGCGGCACCAGCCAGCGGTTGAAGCCCGGCCCGGCGACGATGCGTTCCTTCGCCAGCAGGCCGGTATGGGCCGTGTGCGCGGCGCCGGCCGCGCTCCTCGAGTCGCTCATTCGATTCCCCTCCGGTGCAGCGGCGTCTTATGTGATGGAGCGCATATCGGCGATCGGACATGGCCTCTTCGGCGGCACGGCCGGCGCAAGGCGCGCGGCGAGCGTAGTACGAAAGCACGATGGCGCCGAGCGTCGGATGGTCTAATAATCGGCTGTAGAAAGCCTATTGCGAGCCGCAACCCGCGTGTACAAGGTGACCATCCAGCCGCAATGGGAACTGCACACCGAGGATGGGCAGCGCCTGCCGCCGCGGCTGGCGGAACTGCTGCTGGCGATCCGCGACACCGGCTCGCTGGCCGCGGCCTGCCGCCAGACCGGGCTGTCCTACCGCTATGCCTGGGGCACGCTGCGCGAGGCGCGGCGCCTGTTCGGACAGCCGCTGCTGCGCGCCACCCGCGGCCGCGGCGCCAGCCTGGCGCCGATCGGCGAGCGCCTGGTGTGGGCCGAGCAGCGCATCGCCGCACGCCTGGCGCCGACCCTGCAGAGCCTGGCCAGCGAGCTGGAGACCGAACTGGAGCGCGTGTTCCGGCAGGAAGCGGCGCCGCTGCGCCTGCACGCCTCGCATGGCTTCGGGGTGGAGACGCTGCGCCGCTGCATGGTCCTGGCCGGCGCGCCGCTGGAACTGAAATACCGCAGCCCGGACGATGCCCTGGCCGCGCTGCGCAACGACGCCTGCGACCTGGCCAGCCTGCACCTGCCGATCGGCGAACTGGAGAACGAACTGCTCGCGCACTACCGCGACCGGCTCGATCCGCACGGCGATTGCGTGCTGCACCTGGCCACGCGCACCCAGGGCCTGGTGCTGGCGCCCGGCAATCCCAAGCGTATCCATGCCCTGCCCGACCTGTTGCGCGCCGACGTGCGTTTCATCCATCGCCAACCCGGCTCGGGCACGCGCCTGCTGCTGGAATGCCTGCTGGCGCAACAGGGCCTGCCGCTGAGCGCCCTGCATGGCGCCGACATGGAGGAACTGACCCATGCCGCGGTCGCCGCCTACGTCGCCAGCGGCCTGGCCGATGCCGGCTTCGGCCTGGAACCGCCGGCGCGGCGCTACGGCCTGGACTTCATCCCGCTCGCCAGCGAGCGCTATTTCCTGCTGTGCCGCCGCGAGGCGCTGGACAGCGGCCGCCTGGCGCCGATCGTGGACCTGCTGCGCAGCGACACGTTCCAGCACGAACTCGGCCTGCTGCCCGGCTACGACGCGCACGATTGCGGGCGGGTACAGGGAGTGGCGGAAGCCTTTGCCGGGCTGGTGTGATTCGGGATTCGGGATTGCGAAGCAGGCGGCGGGGCGCCTGCGCCCGGGCCGTTCGGCGCTTCTTGGGGGAGGGACTTCAGTCCCGACGCTCTTGCCGGCCACGCCTGCTCGGCACCAGGACGCTGCGGCAGATCCGCGCAGGAAACGACATCGCGCAGCGGCGCGCTGGCGGCGCCATCCGGCCGTTCGCGTGCCGCGTCGGTTAGGCTTTGCGCCCCTCAACATCCGAAACGCTCCCATGCCAATGCCGATGTCGCTCCGCGTCGCCGCAGCTGTCGGCCTCCTGCTTCTCGCCACGCACGGCGCCCGCGCCGCCGACCTGCCCGCCGACCTGCTGCGCCAGTTGCCGGCCGGCTACCTGCCGCTGGAACAGCTGCGCACCGACCTGGACGGAGACGGCCGCACCGACTACCTGGTGGCACTGCAGCAACGCGGCGAAGCCGAGCGCGAACCGGCGCCGGCACGGCCGCTGCTGATCTTCGTGCAGCAGGCCGACGGCCACTACCGGCTGGCCGCGCGCAACGACCACGTGGTGCTCAAGCGCGACGATGGCGGCCAGTGCGATCCGTTCACCGACAGCGACGATCCGTTCGCGGCCAAGGGCCGCTACTTCACCGTGCAGAACGGCGTCTCCTGCGGGCAGCACTGGACCGACTTCATCACCTTCCGCTACGTGCCCGAGCGCAAGACCTGGCTGTTCCACAAGCGCATCCAGCAGAGCTGGCAGCTGAATTCGGATCCGTCGCCGGACGCCGACGCGCTGAAGAAATCCGCGGACAAGGTGCACGCCGCCGATCCCAAACATCCGCTCACCTTTGCCGAGTACGTGCCGGACTGAGTCCGCACGCGACCGCCACGCGTGCCCCTGTCCGCGCTCTTTCGCTACCGGCTCGGGACGCAGCGATGGCGCAGCTGCGACCGGCATCGTGCCCGATCGAGGCGCTCGCGTGCGGCGGCCGCTGCCGTGTCCGAATCCGGCCGGCGCGGCGCCGCGGCGGCGCGCACGCTATGCGCCCGATCTTCTCTTGGAGCGCATATGTCCAGCTTCGTCTGCGTCGGCCTGCCCGCCGCACCGTTCGCACCGCTGTTCGACCTCGACGATGCGCAGTTGCACGCGCACGGCGCGCGCCGCGTCCGCGCCGACCAGACCCCGGGCTTCCCATGCCGGATCAGCCTGGAAGACGCGCAGCCCGGCGAGGACCTGTTGCTGCTGCACTACCTGCACCAGCCGGCCGACACGCCGTACCGTGCCGCCGGGCCGATCTACGTACGCCGCCACGTGCAGACCGCGACGGTGGCACCGGGCCAGGTGCCGGACGCGATCCGCAGGCGGCTGATCTCGCTGCGCGGCTACGATGCGGCCGACATGATGATCGCCGCCGACGTGCATGCCGGCGAAACGATCGCAGCCGCGATCGTGCAAGCCTTCGCCGATCCGCACGTGCGTTATCTGCATCTGCACAATGCGCGCCAGGGCTGTTTCGCCTGCCGCGTGGAGCGGGTTTCCGAGCCGGGATTTCGGGAGTCGGGAGTCGGGATGTGACCGGCCGCGTCCTGCAGGAGGGGCTTCAGCCCGACGCGTTACCGGCAAGGCGTCGGAGCTGAAGCCGCTCCTACAGAAAAGCGCAATGCTGCGCACTTGCCAATCCCCACTCCCGAATCCCCAATCCCGGCTCAAACCGCCAGATTGATCCAGGTCGCCTTCATCTCGGTGTACTTGTCGAAGGCATGCAGCGACTTGTCGCGGCCGTTGCCCGATTGCTTGTAGCCGCCGAACGGCGCGGTCATGTCGCCGCCGTCCCAGTAGTTCACCCACACGCTGCCGGCACGCAGCTTGCGCGCCACCCGGTGCGCGCGGCCGATGTCGCGGGTCCACACGCCCGCGGCCAGGCCGTAGTCGCTGTCGTTGGCCATGCGCAGCGCGTGCGCCTCGTCGTCGAAGGCGATCACCGACAGCACCGGGCCGAAGATCTCCTCGCGGGCGATGGTGTGCTCGTGGCCGACCTCGTCGAAGATGGTCGGCTCCACGTAGCAGCCGCCGGCGACCACCTCCACGCGCTTGCCGCCGAGCAGCAGCCGCGCGCCTTCCTCGTTGCCGCGCGCGATGTAGTCGAGCACGCGGTGGGTCTGCGCCTCGTCCACCAGCGCGCCCATCGCCGCGTCGTCGTCGAACGGATGCCGCGGCTGCAGCGCGCGCCCGGCGGCGACCACGCGGGCCACGAACTCGTCCTTGATCGAGCGCTCCACCAGCAAACGCGAGGCCGCGGTGCAGACCTCGCCCTGGTTGTAGAAGATCGCGCCGGCCGCGGCCTGCGCCGCCTGCTCCAGGTCCGGCGCGTCGGCGAACACCAGGTTCGGGCTCTTGCCGCCGCATTCCATGTAGGCGCGTTTCATGTTCGACAGCCCGGCGCATTGCAGCAGGCGCTTGCCGACCGCGGTGGACCCGGTGAACACCAGGCCGTCCACGTCCATGTGCAGCGCCAGCGGCTCGCCGGCGCCCTTGCCGAAGCCGGGCACCACGTTGAACACGCCGTCGGGGATGCCGGCCTCGGCCACCAGTTCGGCCAGGCGCAGCGCGCTCAGCGGCGATTTCTCCGAGGGCTTGAGCACCACCGAATTGCCCGCCGCCAGCGCCGGGGCGATCTTCCACGCGGCCATCAGCAACGGGAAGTTCCACGGCACGATCGCGCCGACCACGCCCAGCGGTTCGCGGGTGATCAGGCCCAGTTCGTCCTGCCCGGTCGGCGCCACCTCGCCGTAGAGCTTGTCCAGCGCCTCGCCGGTCCAGGCCAGGCAGCGCACCGTGGCCGCCACGTCCACGCTGCGCGCATCGCGCACCGGCTTGCCCATGTCCAGCGACTCCAGCAGCGCCAGCTCGTCGGCATGCTGCTCGACCAGCTGCGCCAGCTTGATCAGGGTTTTCTTGCGCTGCGCCGGCTTGACCTGCGACCAGTGCCCGGCATCGAAGCTGCGCCGCGCCGCGGCGACCGCGCGCTCGATGTCCTCGGCCTCGCCCTCGGCGACCTGGCCGAGCACGCGGCCGTCGATCGGGCTGATGCAGTCGAAGGTCTTGCCGCTGGCCGCAGCGACATAGCGGCCGTCGATGAAGGCCTGGGTGCGCAGGTGCAGCGCGTCGGCCATCGCCTGCCAGGCGTCGCGGGTGCGGGGTGCGGTCATCGGAAGCTCCGGGTCGGGAGGAAGGAACGGATCGGCGGGTCGTACGGTCGCGGCGAGGCGGGCGCGCGCGCCGCGGCGCAGGCGGCGCTCAGAACGTGGCCGGGGTGTTGGCGCTGACGATCACCACCGCCTCGCTGCCGACGTTGCGGAACCGGTGCGGCACCCGGCTCTCGAAATAGTACCCCTCGCCGGCGCGCAGCACGCGCACCTGCGTGCCGACGGTGATCTCCACTTCGCCCGCCACCACCACGCCGCCTTCCTCGCCCTCGTGCACCAGCATCGCGGTGCCGGTGTCGCTGCCCGGCGGCATCACCTCGCGCAGGATGCACATCTGCCGCTGCGGGCGGTGTTGCCCGACCAGGTAGTAGTGGATGCCGTCGCTGCCGACATCGGGCAGTTCGTCGGCGGCATAGAACGGCGCGTCGGCCGGCCCGATCTGCAGGTCCTGGGTGAAGAAATCGGCCAGCGAGATCGGAATGCCGTCCAGCACCTTTTTCAGCGAACTCACCGAGGGGCTGACCTTGTTCTGTTCGATCAGCGAGATGGTGCTGTTGGTCACGCCCACCCGCTTGGCCAGCTCGCGCTGGCTCAGTCCGTGGGCGGTGCGAACCCGATGCAGGCGGGCGCCGATATCCATCGCGTGATCAGGAAGGCCTTGGCGGTGTTGCCGGATACTTTACACAGCCGGCCCTCGCGGTCAATTTGCCGGTCGCCGCGCGAGGCGGCCGGCATGCGCGCCTGCACGGGCCTGTCGTGGCGCCGTTTCGTGCGTTCCGGCGCTGTGCAGCCGGCGGCGGCACGGCGGAGAGGCGCCGGCGCCGCGGCGGAGGCCCGCCCGCCACCACACGCCCGGTTGGTGTAAAGTTTTTTCAACACTTCTCTCGCGTGGAGCCTGTGATGAGCACCGAGTCGCCCCCCTCCTCCCAGGCGCTGGCCGATCGCTACGCCACTCAGGCCACGCAGGCGCCGGACGGCATGGACGCGTTCTGGATGCCGTTCACCGCCAACCGCCAGTTCAAGGCGCGGCCGCGGCTGCTGGCCTCGGCCGAGGGCATGTACTACCGCAGCGTGGACGGGCGCCAGATCCTCGACGGCACCGCGGGGCTGTGGTGCTGCAACGCCGGACACGCACGGCCGCGCATCGTCGAGGCGGTGTCCAGGCAGATCGCCACGCTGGATTTCGCGCCGACCTTCCAGATGGGCTCGCCGCTGCCGTTCGTGCTCGCCGAACGCCTGGTCGCGCTGGCTCCGCCCGGCCTGGACCGCGTGTTCTATACCAACTCCGGCTCCGAGTCGGTGGACACCGCGATGAAGATCGCGCTGGCCTACCACCGCGCCCGCGGCGAGGGCCAGCGCACCCGCTTCCTCGGCCGCGAGAAGGGCTACCACGGCGTCGGCTTCGGCGGCATCTCGGTCGGCGGGCTGCCCAACAACCGCAAATGGTTCGGCCCGCTGCTGCCGGGCGTGGACCATCTGCGGCATACCCTGGACATCGAGCGCAACGCGTTCTCGCAAGGGCTGCCGGCGCACGGCGTGGAGCTGGCCGAGGACCTGGAGCGGCTGGTCGCGCTGCACGACGCCTCGACCATCGCCGCGGTGATCATCGAGCCGATCTCCGGCTCGGCCGGCGTGGTGCTGCCGCCGCTCGGCTACCTGCAGCGCATCCGCGAGCTGTGCGACAAGCACGGCATCGTGCTGATCTTCGACGAGGTGATCACCGGCTTCGGCCGCGTCGGCAAGGCCTTCGCCGCGCAGCGCTTCGGCGTCACCCCGGACCTGATGACGACCGCCAAGGGCCTGACCAACGGCTGCGTGCCGATGGGCGCGGTGTTCGTCTCGCACGCCATCCACGATGCGTTCGCGCACGGCCCGGCCGGCGCCATCGACCTGTTCCACGGCTACACCTATTCCGGCCATCCGCTGGCCTGCGCCGCCGCGCTGGCCACGCTGGACACCTATGCCGAAGAGAAGCTGTTCGACAAGGCGATCGAACTGGGCGACTACTGGCAGCAGGCGATCCATGCGCTGAAGGGCCTGCCGCACGTCGTCGACATCCGCAATTTCGGCCTGATCGGCGCGATCGAACTGGCGCCGCGCAAGGATGCGCCCGGCGCCCGCGCCTACGAGATCTTCGAACGCTGCTTCCACGACGCCGGCCTGCTGATCCGCGTCACCGGCGACACCATCGCGCTGTCGCCGCCGCTGATCGTGGAGCGCGAGCACATCGACCGCATCTTCGCGGTGCTCGCCGACATGATCCGCAGCACGCCCTGATCCCCGCCCTCACCCCAACCCGCTCCGCGCTCCCCACGCGCGCCGCATGCCTGGAGAACCGCTCATGCTGGTCGGCGTCCCGAAAGAGATCAAGAACCACGAATACCGGATCGGGCTGACCCCGGCCGGGGTCCGCGAACTGGTGCTGCACGGGCACCAGGTGCTGGTGCAGCGCGACGGCGGCCAGGCCATCGGCCTGACCGACGCCGACTACGCACGCGCCGGCGCGCGCCTGGCCGACGACGCGGCCAGCGTGTTCGCGCAGGCCGACATGATTGTCAAGGTCAAGGAACCGCAGCCGGACGAATGCGCGATGCTGCGCCCGGGGCAATTGCTGTTCACCTATCTGCACCTGGCGCCGGACCCGGCCCAGGCCGGCGCGCTGCTGCGCTCCGGCTGCACCGCGATCGCCTACGAGACCGTCACCGACGGCCACGGCGGCTTGCCGCTGCTGGCGCCGATGAGCGAGGTGGCCGGGCGCATGGCGATCCAGGCCGGCGCGCATGCGCTGGAAAAGGCGCAAGGCGGTTCCGGCGTGCTGCTCGGCGGCGTGCCCGGGGTCAAGCCGGCCGAAGTGCTGGTGATCGGCGGCGGCGTGGTCGGCATCAACGCCGCGCGCATGGCGATGGGCCTGCATGCGCGGGTGACGGTGCTGGACCGCTCGCTGGAACGGCTCAAGTATCTCGACGAACTGTACGGGCACCAGCTGACCACCCTGTATTCCACCCGCGATGCGATCGAGCAATGCCTGCCGCACACCGACCTGGTGATCGGCGCGGTGCTGATCCCCGGCGCCGCCGCGCCCAAGCTGGTGTCGCGCGCGCAGCTGGCGCTGCTGCGGCCGGGCTCGGTACTGGTGGACGTGGCGATCGACCAGGGTGGCTGCTTCGAGACCAGCCACGCCACCACCCACCAGCAACCGACCTACGAGGTCGACGGCATCGTCCACTACTGCGTGGCCAACATGCCCGGCGGCGTGGCGCGCACCTCCACCTTCGCCCTGACCAACGCCACCTTGCCGTTCGTGCTGCAGCTGGCCGAACACGGCCTGCAGGCGCTGCGCGACGACCAGGACCTGCGCAACGGCCTCAACGTGCACGCCGGCAAGCTCACCCACCGCGCGGTGGCGCAGGCGCTGGGCGAGGATTTCGTGCGGCCGCTGGATGCGCTGGGCTGAGCTTTTCCTTCGAGGAACACCGACCATGACCGACTCCCTGTCCCACTACATCGGCGGCCGCCGCGTCGATTTCCGCGGCGGCGACTACGCCGAGGTGTTCGACCCGGCCAGCGGCGCGGTGGCGCGGCGCGTGCCGCTGGGCGGCGCGCATGCGGTCGACATGGCGGTGACCGCCGCCGCACAGGCGTTCCCGGCCTGGGCGGCGACCCCGCCGCTGCAGCGCGCGCGGGTGATGTTCCGTTTCCGCGAACTGCTCGAACGGCATGCCGACGCCCTCGCCCGCTGCATCAGCGCCGAACACGGCAAGGTGGTGTCCGACGCGCGCGGCGAGGTCACCCGCGGCATGGAGGTGGTGGAATTCGCCTGCGGCATCCCGCACCTGCTCAAGGGCGAGCACTCGGTCGATGTCGGCCGCGGCGTGGATTCGTGGAGCGAGTACGCGCCACTGGGCGTGGTCGCCGGCGTCACCCCGTTCAACTTCCCGGCGATGGTGCCGCTGTGGATGCTGCCGGTGGCGCTGGCCTGCGGCAACAGCTTCGTGCTCAAGCCGTCCGAGCGCGATCCGTCCGCCTCGCTGCTGCTGGCCGACTGGCTGCACGAGGCCGGCCTGCCGGACGGCGTCTTCAACGTGGTGCACGGCGCCAAACCGGCGGTGGACGCGCTGCTCGCGCACCCGCAGGTGCAGGCGCTGAGCTTCGTCGGCTCCACCCCGGTCGCGGCCGACCTGTATGCGCGCGGCAGCGCGCTGGGCAAGCGCGTGCAGGCGCTGGGCGGGGCCAAGAACCACCTGGTGGTACTGCCCGACGCCGACCTGGACGACGTGGTATCCGCCCTGCTCGGCGCCGGCTACGGTTCGGCCGGCGAACGCTGCATGGCGATCTCGGTGGCGGTGTGCGTGGGCGATACGGTGGCCGATGCGCTGGTCGCCAGGCTGGCGCCGCGCGTGGCCGCGCTGCGCCTGGGCGCCGGCGCCGACGAACCGGACATGGGCCCGCTGATCAGCGCCGCGCATCGCGAACGCGTGCGCGGCTACATCGACAGCGGCGTGGCCGACGGCGCCACGTTGGTGGTCGACGGCCGCGCCGCGCACACGCCGGCCGCGGCCGCTGGCTTCTTCCTCGGCGGCAGCCTGTTCGACCACGTGCGTGCCGACATGCGCATCTACCGCGAAGAGATCTTCGGCCCGGTGCTGTGCGTGGTCCGCGTGGCCGATGCCGAGGCCGCGCTGCACCTGATCGACGCGCACGAATACGGCAACGGCGCGGCGGTGTTCACCCGCGATGGCGGCGCGGCGCGCGCCTTCGCCCGCCGCGTGCAGGCCGGCATGGTCGGGATCAACGTGCCGATCCCGGTGCCGATGGCGTTCCACAGCTTCGGCGGCTGGAAACGCTCGCTGTTCGGCCCGCTGCACGTGCATGGCCCCGACGGCGTGCGCTTCTACACCCGGCTCAAGACCGTCACCGCGCGCTGGCCGGCGGCCGCGCGCGACGCCGAGTTCGCGATGCCGACGATGCGGTAACAGCGCACCCCATGCCGAAGAACTTTTTTGTTCGCGTTAAAGGCGCCGGAATTATCGACGAACGCCATGACGGAATCACCGGGCGCATTCCCCTGCCAGATGGCTGCGCATCGTGCTACGGTCGGATTCGTTCGCCCGCCAAACTGCCCCTATGTCCATCGTTCACGTATTCGTATCCAGTGGCAGATTCGCCACCATGGAAGAATTGCGAGGCTACATCGATCGGACCTACACCGAGGATGGCGACGGCGTAGCGTCGCCATTCATGCGTGAGATCGGGCTGAGCCGTTGCGAACCCGCTTGCATCGAGGCGGTCATTTCCGCGTCGGGAAGTCCGGAAGCATTGAACGAACTGCTGTCCGACGCTTCGTACTGGGATCAATGGCGGCACGAAGTGGATGGCACCCTCCTGGCGGATGCGGCGATCTGCGTGTTTGCGCCAAACCAGCCGCACCATCCCGCTGGCGCCTCGGTGAGACATATCGGTTCGTTCGACTACGCAGCCACCTGACCATTCGGGCCAGCGCGGCGCCTTGGCCGGATTCGATCCTGCGCGAAATTTTGGGCGAGTCTTCGTTTCGACGACGCGCAGCCGCAAGACGACATGGCACACATGCGATCGTCGAGGCAGATCGCAGGGCCAGGTGATCGCAGCAGCATGCCATCGCTGAAGCTGCTGGCCATGAGGCGCAGATGGACCGGTTGGATGCCGCGCTCTACACGAATGGAGACGAACTTTCTTTGCCGATCAATGCCGATGTGGCCCGGCAGCGGCATCCCGATGCATCCATTCGGGCCTGAGCGTCCTGACGCGAGGACGCGACAACGGTGACGGCCGAGGCGGCGAATCCCGCAGCGCAGCACGGGCGTACAGTGCGACGGTGTAGCCTGGCGCGACTTACGGAGCATGCCCCCTTTCCGCCGCAGCCACAGGAGTCGTTCCATGATCAAGGTCAGCGTGATGTACCCGTATACGCCCGGCGCCCGTTTCGACCACGCCTACTACCGCGACACGCACATGCCGCTGCTGCAGGCGCGCATGGGCGCGGCCTGCAAGCGCTACACCGTGGACAAGGGCCTGTCCGGCGGCGCCCCCGGCACCGACCCGACCTATGTCGGCATGTGCCACATCTTCAGCGACTCGGTGGAAGCGTTCCAGGCCGGCTTCGGCCCGCATGCCGACGAGATCCTCGGCGACATCAAGAACTACACCGACCTGACCCCTGTGATGCAGATCAGCGAAGTAGTGGTCGACTGAGCGCTGCGGCCGCTTCGCGCCGGCGCGTCGGCCCTCCCCTTGCGGTCACCGCTCGGGGGTTCAGGCACTCGTGGAACAGCGCGAGTTTCCTGGGGTTTGCGGCGCGTTGCGGCAGGGATGCGTATCCATGCATTGTGAAGCCGGCGGCCACAGCGTCGGTGATGGCTTTCCGCGGATCCTGGCCCGCGTTCACCGGCGCGTGCAGCGCAGGTCGAGCCATGCGCCGGCGGTGACGCCCACCGCGTAGGCAAGCAGGTCCATCCACACGAACGTGGACCCCAAGGCCAGGTGCCCCAGCGTGGTGGCGCGCAGCGCGTCGAGCCAGGGCGCACGGTACAGCTGCGAAGCTTCCACCAGCCAGCATATGGCCAGTGCCAGCGCCGCCAATCGCAACGGCCGCGCGCGGGGTGCGAGCCACGCCAGGCCGAGGTAGACCATCAGCGCCCACAGCGTATCGCCGGGAAACTTGCCCAGCCACGACGGCAGCAACCATGGGAACTGCCGCGACGCCAACCCGGCGGCGATCGTCGCCACGATGGCGGCGCTCAACCACAGACGGCGGCGTCCAGTTGCGGAAACGGGCATGGCGAAGTGTCGGCGGCAGGGCCGAGCATTACAGCAGAACTGGCGTGGCGCTGACGACGGCAGCCTGGCGCGACCGCTAGGCGCTGCTACCGTGCAGCAGTACCGCCACAGCGATCAGCACCGCCAGCACCAACATCACCAGCCACCCCCAGCGCTGGTGGAACGGGATCGGCACGGCCTGCAGCTTGCTCTCGGCGCTGGCCTGGTTCAGCAGCCAGCCGTGACGGCACACCGGACACACCAACTGGTACTGCTTTTCGCGCACCCAGCCGAACAGATGGTAGAAGTGCCCATACGAGTAGTGCAGGCGCATCGCAAACGCCTGCTCCTGTTCGCAGTTCCTGCAGAACTCGCGTTCTTCCACGCCACAGGCGACGTTGCGCTCGCCCCAGCCCCACAAGATCATCGTCGCGCCTCCATCGGCCGGGCCGCGATCCCCCGATCGCCAGGCCGTGCGGATTCTGTGCCCGCTCCGGGGCAGCGTCAACGACGCCTGCTGCCAGGCGCGACCGCGCGCAAGTCTCTACAATGCCGGCCCCCTCGCAACACCGTGCCGCGCCCCGATGAACATCGTCGTCAAAGAAGACCTCAAGGCCTACATCGATCCGCTCACCGCCGACGAATACGCGGCGCTGGAGCGCAGCCTGCTCGCCGAAGGCTGCCGCGATGCGCTGGTGCTGTGGGGCGACATCCTGGTCGACGGGCACAACCGCTACGGCATCTGCCAGAAGCACGGGCTGCCGTTCCAGACCGTGCAGAACACCCGTTTCCAGTCGCTGCAGGACGTGCACCTGTGGATGATCGACCAGCACCTGGGCCGGCGCAGCGTGTCCGATTTCCAGCGCGGCGTGCTGGCGCTGCGCAAGCGCGAGATCCTGGCCGAGCGCCGCAGCCGCGCCGCCGCGCCGGCCGCCGAATCCGCCGAATCCGCCGACGGCGCCGCTGCCGCAGCGAGCGATGCGCACGACGATGCCGCGCCCTGGGCCGATGCGCCGGCCGGCGCGGACGGCGCCAGCGTCGAGGCGATGCCGGCGCCGCTGAGCCGCGCCGACCTGGCGCGTGCCGCACGGCTCAGCAACAGCCAGGTACTGCAGATCGAGAAGATCCAGAAACAGGCCACCGCCGAAGTGGTGGAAGCGGTGAAATCCGGCGCGATCTCGATCAACGCCGCCGCGGCGGTGGCCAGCCTGCCCGAGGACGAACAGCGCGCCGCGGCGATCGCCGGCAAGGACGAACTCAAGCAGGCGGCCAAGCGCGCCCGCGAATCCAAACGCAAACCGCGCGAGACACCGGCCACCGAGCAGGACCGCGATGGCGACGCCATGCGCGGCGACACCGAACTGGCCGCACTGCGCCAGCGCGTGGCCGAGCTGGATGCCGAGAACCAGGCGCTGCGCGAGGAAGTGGCGGCCCTGCGCGCGCGGCTGCAGGGCTGATCCGGGCGCTGCAGCTCGCGCGATCCGGCCCGTTGCGCAGGCCGCGGTGCCGACACGCCTCAGGCGTGCTGGGCAAGCGACAGGGTGTTGCCGTCCGGGTCGCGGAACCAGGCCACCCTGTCGCCGTTCGGCGCGGTCCAGATGCCTTGCGCGTCCTGGCTGTCGGCGAAGAACGGGTAGCGGATGAACGCAACGCCCTTGGCCGCAAGGGCGGCCACATCGGCACCGATATCGGCGCTCTCCCAACCGAACACGGTGTAGTCGGCGGCGACGCGCGCCGGCGGCTTGACGATGCGCAGGTTGATCGGACCGGCCGCGAATTTCAGGGCGAAGCCGTCGAAGCCCTGGCAGCGCAGGCCCAGGATGCCCTCGTAGAAGGCGCGCGCGCGGTCGATGTCGTCGACGGCGATGAAACCGGCAGGGGTGTGATCGGCGAGCATGGCGCGCGTCCGGCAAGTGGCCCGGAGGCGACCCTAGCATGCCGTCCAGCTCCCGCCCATGCCGCGCGACGGCGCCGTGTCGGAGCGGCGCGCTGGGCATGCCGGCGTTGGACGATCGCACTCACGCCGGTGGCGGCCGCTCCGATGAAACCGTCCTAACCGCGCGCTGCGTAAACTCGCCCACATGAGCGCGTCTCCCGAACCGACCATGCCGCCCGATCCGCGCCGCGCACAGCTGCGGCGCATGAAACTGCTGGCCGCGCTGCTGCTGCTGGCGATGCTGGCCGGCTTCCTGCTCAGCCACGTCATGGGCATGCACGGCGCCTGGGCCTGGATCGGCGCGTTCTGCGAGGCGGCCACGGTCGGCGCGCTGGCCGACTGGTTCGCGGTGGTGGCGCTGTTCCGCCATCCGCTGGGGCTGCCGATTCCGCACACCGCGATCATCCCGCACGGCAAGGCGCGCATCGCCGACAGCCTGGCGGTGTTCGTGCGCGATCATTTCCTGGAACCGGCGGCGCTGCTGACCAAGCTCAGCGCGTTCGATCCGGCCAAGCGGCTGGGCCAGTGGCTGGCCGAACCGGCGCAGGCCGGCAAGCTGGCCGAGCTGGCGCGCGGCTGGGCGCTGCAGGCACTGGACCTGCTCGACGAGGCCGCGGTGCGGCGCCGCATCCATGGCTTCGTGGTGGCGCGCCTGCGCGAATGGAACGCGGCCGCGACCGCCGGCGAGATCCTCGGCCTGCTCACCGCCGATGGCCGCCACCAGGCCCTGCTCGACGAAGCGCTGACCCGGCTCGGGCGGCATCTGGACGATGCGACGGTGAAGCAGCGCGTGTCGGCGATGATCGTCAAGTACGCGCGCCGCGAATGGCCCAAGCTGGTCGGCACGGTGGAATGGGTCAAGCCGGTGGAAGGCATCGCCGACACCCTGGCCGAGCGCCTGGCACATGCACTGCTGGACGAACTGCAGGACGTGCTGTCGCAACCGCAGCACCCGCTGCGCCAGGACTACGAACGCTGGCTCGGCGGCTACGTGCAACGCCTGCGCAGCGACCCGGCCACCGCCGACAAGCTGCAGGCGATGAAGCAGCGGCTGATCGAGCATCCCGGCGTGCAGGACTACGTGCAAGGCCTGTGGGACCAGATCCACGCCAGCCTGCGCGAGGACCTGTCGCGCAGCGACGGTGTGCTGGTGCAGCATTTGCAGCGCTCGCTGGCCGCGCTCGGCGAATCGCTGTCCCAGGACAGCGCGTTGCGCGACGCGCTCAACCAGCACCTGCTGGGCGGCGCGGAGAAGCTGACCCAGCGCCTGCGCAGCGGCGTCACCGACCACATCGCGCAGACCGTGAAGGGCTGGGACGAACGCCATCTGGTGGAACAACTGGAATTGAGCGTCGGCCGCGACCTGCAGTACATCCGCTTCAACGGCACCCTGGTCGGCGGCCTGATCGGGGTCGCGCTGCACGCAGCCGTCACGCTGATTCCATGAAGGTCGTAGACGGTCGCTCCCGCAATACGCCGCGGGGGCTGGTGCGGCCGCAACGATCGCGCTAGCGTGGGATGCGCGGTCGGGGCAGGACCGTCGCTTCAATCGTGAAAGCCATCCCGTACGGACCGGAGGGACGCCGATGCCGGTGCATCGCCAGCGTTCGCCAAAGGAAAGGGGCGCATGTCGAAGAACCGCTGGACACCCGCTGCCGGCCCTGCACGGTCGGCGCTCGGCGCCGCGTTGGCGGTGCTGCTGCTGGGGTTGCTGGCCGCGGCGCTGCTCGCCCGCGGCCTGCACGAGCGCAATCGCCAGCAGGCCAGCGACCGCTTCCAGCAACTGACCACGCACGTCACCGGCGAGCTGCAGCAACGCCTGAATGTCTACGAACACGGCCTGCGCGGCGCGCGCGGCGCGGTCATCGCCGCCGGCGGCGTCCATATCTCGCGCGAGCGCTTCGACCGCTACAGCGCTTCGCGCGAGTACAAGCGCGAATTCCCCGGCGTGCGCGGCTTCGGCTATATCCGCCGGGTGGCGCCGGCCGACGAGGCCGCGTTCCTGCAACAGGCACACAGCGACGGCGCGCCGTCGCTGCAGATCCACCAGCTGACGCCGCACGACGGCGAACGCTTCGTGATCCTGTATATCCAACCGCGGCGGCTCAACAATCCTGCGCTGGGATTCGACATCGCCTCCGAGCCGGCGCGGCGCGCGGCGGCGATCGCCGCCGCGCGCTCCGGCAACCCGACCATCACCGCACCGATCCGCCTGGTGCAGACGCCGGGAGTCGGCAACAGCGGTTTCCTGCTGTTGCTGCCGATCTACCGCGAAGACCTGCCGCTGCAGACCCCGGAGCAACGCTGGCAGGCCACCACCGGCTGGGCCTATGCGCCGCTGAACATCGCCGAAGTGCTGGTGGCCTCGCCCAACCACGCCCACGAGCTGCTGCTGACCCTGGCCGACAGCGAAAACAGCACCCAGCCGTTCTATCGCGGCGACGGCAATGCCCAGGCGGCGGCCACCGGGCTGCGCGCCGAACGCAGCATGCCGATCTACGGCCGCCGCTGGCTGCTCAACGCGCAGGCGACGCCGGGCTTCGTGCGCTCGCTCAACCAGACCTCGCCGCTGCTGGCCGGCGGCCTGGCCGGCGGCATCTCCGTGCTGCTCGCCGCACTGCTGTACCTGTACCTGACCGGCCGCCACCGCCGCGACCTGATCCTGCGCGAGCAGAGCCAGCTGGCCGCGCTGGTCGGCGGCTCCAGCGAAGCGATCGTGGCCGAGGACCCGGATGGCCGCATCACCCACTGGAATCCGGCCGCCGAGCGCATCTTCGGTTACCCCGCGGCGCAGGCCATCGGCCAGCCGTTGCAGGAGCTGCTCGGCAACCAGATCCGCGACGCGGCCGGCAACGGCACGCAGGTGCGGGAACTGCGCCATCGCGACGGCCATCGCGTCAGCGTGCTGGCCAGCGCCTCGCCGATCCTGGACAACGACGGCGACATGGTCGGCCACTCGCACCTGCTGCACGACGTGTCCGAACGGGTGCGCGCCGAAGCGCGGGTGCTGGAACTCAATGCCACCCTGGAACAGCAGGTGGCGCAGCGCACCAGCGAACTGGTCACCTATTCGGCGCTGCAGCGCGCGATCCTGGCCAACGCCGGCTACGCGATCGTGGCCACCGACCCGGACGGCACCATCACCCTGTTCAATCCCGCCGCCGAAACCATGCTCGGCTATCCCGCGCACGAGATGATCGGGCGCAAGGCCACCGGCCTGTTCCTGGATCCTGAGCAACTGGCCAGCCGCGCCGAAAGCATGGCCGCGCAATCGGGCATGGCGGTGGCGCCGGCGTTCGAATCGGTGGCAGCGCTGTCCACGCTGGGGCGCAGCGACACCCGCGAATGGACCTACATCAGCAAGGACGGCCGCCCGTTCCCGGTGCTGCTGACGCTGAGCACGCTGCGCGACGACAACGACCAGGTGATCGGCTACCTCGGCATCGCGGTGGATCTGACCGAGCAGAAGCGCCACGAGCGCGAGCTGCGCCTGGCGATCGACGCGGCGGAAACCGCCAACCAGTCCAAGAGCGATTTCCTGGCCAATATGAGCCACGAGATCCGCACGCCGATGAATGCGATCCTGGGCATGCTGTACCTGCTGCAGCACAGCGAACTGCCGCAGGCGGCCAAGGACATGATCCAGAAGAGCGACGCGTCGGCGCGCGCGTTGCTGGAGATCATCAACGACATCCTCGACTTCTCCAAGATCGAATCCGGGCGCATCGACCTGGAATCGGAACCGTTCGACCTGAACCAGTTGCTGGAGAACATCGCCGCGCTGATGACCTCGGCGATCAGCGCCAAGCCGGTGGAGATGATCGTCGAACCGTTGCCGGCCGGCTGCCGCTGGCTGCGCGGCGATGCGCTGCGCCTGAACCAGGTGCTGATCAACCTGGTGGGCAATGCCATCAAGTTCACCGAACAGGGCGAAGTGGCGCTGTCGGTGCGCAGCTTCCCCAGCGGCGAACCGGGCAAGATCAAGCTGTTCTTCTCGGTCCGCGACACCGGCATCGGCATCGCGCGCGACAAGCAGAGCCTGATCTTCTCGCCGTTCCTGCAGGCCGACACCTCCACCAGCCGCCGCTACGGCGGCAGCGGCCTGGGCCTGACCATCAGCCGGCGCCTGGTGGAACTGATGGGCGGCCAGCTCGAGGTGCAGAGCACGCCGGGCCGCGGCAGCGATTTCTATTTCGCGATCAGCTTCCCGGTGTTGCCGGCGCCGGCCGCCGAGGTCGAACATCCCGAAGCGCGGCGGGTGCTGATCGCCGACGACCACGACCTGGTGCGCAGCAACCTCAGCAGCATCGCCAGCGGCTTCGGCTGGCAGGTGGAAGCGGTGGCCAACGGCACCGACGCGATCGCCGCGGCCGGCCCGGAACGCGAGGGCTTCGACGTGATCCTGCTCGACTGGCGCATGCCCGACCTGGACGGGCTGCGCGTGGCGCAGCGCATCCGCGCGCAATCGGCGCCGGACCGGCAACCGATCATCGTCATGGTCACCGCCTACGAACGGCGGCTGCTGGAAGAGCAGCACTACGCGCCCAGCGACGTGGACGCGGTGATGACCAAGCCGGTCACCGCCTCGGCGCTGTACCGCACCATCGCCACGCTGCTGGCGCGACGCCGCGGCGACGGCCCCTCGCCCTTGCTCAGCGGCGACGGCACCCCGCGCCTGGCCGGCGCTCGGCTGCTGGTGGTGGACGACAGCGAGATCAATTGCGAGGTCGCGCAGCGCATCCTCGAAGGCGAAGGCGCGCTGGTGGAACTGGCCCACGACGGCGAGCAGGCACTGCAGCGGCTGCAGCGCGATCCCAGCCGCTTCCACCTGGTGCTGATGGACGTGCAGATGCCGACCCTGGACGGCTACGAGGCCACCCGCCTGCTGCGCGAGGACCCGCGCCTGGCCGGCCTGCCGGTGATCGCACTGACCGCCGGCGCCTACCGCCAGCAACAGGAGCTGGCGCTGTCCAGCGGCATGAACGGCTTCATCGCCAAACCGTTCCAGGTCGAGGAACTGATCGCGATCATCCGCCAGTTCCTGCCGCTGCGCCTACCGCTGCCGCTGGAGCCGCTGCCGGCCTTCGCCGGAGAGGTCTGGCCCGACGCCGATCCGCAGTTGCTCGACGCCGCGCAGGCGCAGCGCCTGTGGAACGAGCGCGTGCCCTATCAGCGCTACCTGCTGAAACTGCTGCAGGACAACCCCGACCCGGCGGCGACGCTGCAGACCCTGCTGGATGCGCAGGCGCCGGCGGCGGCGATCTCCTACGTGCACAAGCTGCGCGGTTCGGCCGGCTCGCTGGCGCTGCCGGCGCTGGTCGCGGCCAGCGCCGCGCTGGAGGAACGGCTCGGCGATGCGCCGGGCCAGGCCGAGGCCGCGATCGCGGCCTTGGGCACGGCCATGAGCGCCACCGCCACGGCGATCCGGCGCTTCGTGGCCGAGGCCGAGGCGTTGCCCGCGGCGGTGCCGCCGGCCGCCCCCGCCGCGGACGCCGGCGCCGCGGCCGCGGTCCCGCTGCAGCAACGGCTGCAGCACCTGCTGCAGGCCCTGGACAGCGACGACCCCGACCGCGTGGAGCGGGTGCTGCACGACCTGGCGCCCTCGCTGCCCCCGGCGCTGGCGACGGAACTGCGGCAACTGGTGGAGAGTTTTTCCTTCCGCGAGGCCGAAGCTCAAGTCAGGCGCTGGCAGGCCGATGCATCCCCATAGCATTCGCCGCGCCGGCCCTGGAGGCCGCCGCGGGTGAACCCGACAAGGAACCACGATGGTCCAGCCTCCCATCCTGTGCGTAGACGACGAAGCCAGCAACCTGGCGCTGATCCGCCAGATCCTGCGCGAGGACTACGCCCTGGCCTTCGCCAAGAACGGCGCCGAGGCGCTGCGCGCGGTGGTCAAGCATCGCCCGGCGCTGATCCTGCTCGATGTCGACCTGCCCGACCTGGACGGCTACACCATCGCCCGCACCCTGAAACAGGACCCGCGCACCGCGGCGATCCCGATCATCTTCGTCACCGGCAAGGACAAGGACGCCGACGAGAGCATCGGCTTCGAGGCCGGCGGCGTGGACTACATCACCAAGCCGTATTCGCCGAGCATCCTGCGCGCGCGGGTGCGCACCCACCTGTCGCTGGTCACCGCCGCCAGCCTGGCCAGCAGCCACCGCGACGCGATCCAGATGCTGGGCATGGCCGGCCACTACAGCGACTCGGACACCGGCACCCACATCTGGCGCATGGCCGCCTATGCGCGCGCACTGGCGATCGCCGCCGGCTGGTCGCGCGAGGACGCCAACCTGCTCGAGCAGGCGGCGCCGATGCACGACACCGGCAAGATCGGCATCCCCGACGCGATCCTGAAGAAGCCGGGGCCGCTGGATGCGGACGAATGGGCGGTGATGAAGCGGCATCCGCAGATCGGCTACGACATTCTCAGCCGCAGCAGCGCGCCGCTGTTCCGGCTCGCCGCCGAAGTCGCGCTGTACCACCACGAGCATTGGGACGGCAGCGGCTACCCGGCCGGCCTGGCCGGCGAACGCATTCCCGAGTCGGCGCGGATCGTGGCCCTGGCCGACGTGTTCGATGCGCTGACCACGCAGCGCCCGTACAAGGACGCATGGCCGCTGGCGAAGGTGATGAACCTGTTCCAGCAGCAGGCCGGCACCCAGTTCGAGCCGCGCCTGGTTGGCCTGTTCACCGAGATCCTGCCGCAGATCCTGCAGATCCAGGACTACTGGAGCGAACGCGAACCGGGCGACGACGTGCCGCACCGCGCCAGCGCGCAGGCCTCGACGCGGCATCGCGATGGTTGAGCCGTCCGCACGCTGTCCGCACCAATGTAGGAGCGGCTTCAGCCGCGACAGAGCCTATCCGTAGAGCCTGTCGCGGCTGAAGCCGCTCCTACAACGAGCGCCGCGGCGCGCGTCGCCCCCTCAGCGCCGCTGCAACCGCCAGGCGCGATGGATGCGCGGATTGCGCTCGAAATCCGGCGCGATGGTCTGCGCGGTGATCTCCTCGCACGACGCGAAGTCGGCCAGCGCGTCCTCGTCCAGCTTGAAGCGGCGGAAATTGTTGGAGAAGTACAGCACGCCCTCCGGCATCAGCCGCGCCACCGCGGCGCGCAGCAGCCGCACGTGCTCGCGCTGCAGATCGAAATCCTCGGCGCGCGCGGAATTGGAGAAGGTCGGCGGATCGCAGAAGATCACGTCGTAGCGGTTCTTCTCCGCCTCCAGCCAGGTCAGCGCGTCGGCCTGCACCAGCCGGTGCTGGGCACCGCCCTTGCCGTTGAAGCCCAGATTGTCCGCACACCACTGCAGGTAGGTGCCGGACAGGTCCACGCTGGTGGTGGAATCGGCGCCGGCCACCGCCGCCTGCACGCTGGCCACGCCGGTGTAGCAGAACAGGTTGAGGAAGCGCTTGCCGCGCGCCTGCTGCGCCATCGCCCCGCGCAGCGGGCGGTGGTCCAGGAACAGGCCGGTGTCCAGATAATCGAACAGGTTCACCCGCAGCAACGCGTCGTGTTCGCGCACTACCAGGAACTCGCCGCGCTGCTCGAAGCGCCCGTATTTGCTGCCGCCCTTGCCGCGCTCGCGCGACTTCAGCGCCACCCGCTCGGCCGGCACTTCGAACACCTCGCGCGCAGCGGCCAGCAACTCGTTGCGGCGGCGGCGCACGTCGGCATCGGGAATCTCCTCCGGCGCGGCGTATTCCTGCACGTGCAGGTAGGTGCGGGCCTGGCCGCCGTCTTCCTGGTACACGTCGATCGCCGCCGCGTATTCGGGCAGGTCGGCGTCGTAGGCGCGGAAGCAGCTGACCTGTTCGCGCGCGCGCCAGTTCTTGAACTTGCGCAGGTTCTTGCGCAACCGGTTGGCGACCATCTGCGCGCCGTCGCTGAGCGCGCGCGGCGCCTCGGCCGGCTCGCGCTGCGCGACCGCGATCGGGTCGCAGACGATCAACGGACATTCCAGCGCGCCATTGAACATCTGGTATTTCTTCGCCGCGCGCAGGCCGGTGGCATAGGCCAGGTCGGCATTGCCGCACAGCAGGCTGGCGCGCCACTGCGGCACCGCGCGCTTGAGCGCCTCGCCCAGGCGCCGGTACAGCGCGGTGTCGGCGGCCAGACGCTCGTCGTACGGCGGATTGCACACCACCGTGCCCAGCGCCTGCGCCGGCGTGCGCAGGTCGGCGACATCGCGCACCTCGAACACGATCGCCGCGGCAACCCCGGCCGCCTGCGCGTTCTCGCGCGCGGCGCGGATCGCATGCGGATCGATGTCGCTGCCATGGATCACCGGCCGCAGCGCGGCGCGGCCGGCCGCCTCGCGCTGCCGCGCCTCGGCCAGCAGGGCGCGCCAGGCCTCCTGGTCGAAGCCCAGCCAGCGGCTGGGCGCGGCACTGAATTGCAGCGGGCCGGCGTCGCCGCGGCGTGCGGCGGCCAGATCGCCGCGCAGCAGCCCCGGGGCCACGTCGGCGGCCATCAGCGCACCTTCGATCAGCAGCGTGCCGCTGCCGCACATCGGATCCAGCAGACCGCCGCCCTGCGCGTACAGCTGCGGCCATTGCCCGCGCAGCAACACCGCCGCGGCCAGGTTCTCCTTCAGCGGCGCGGCGTTCTGCACCTGGCGCCAGCCACGCCGGTGCAGCGAGCCGCCGCCCAGGTCCACCGACAGCGTCGCGCGGCCCTTGCGCAGCGACAGGTTCAGGCGCAGGTCCGGATCCTCCACGTCCACCGACGGCCGCTCCAGGCCTTCGCCGCGCAGCGTGTCCACCACCGCGTCCTTGACCCGCTGCGCGGCATAGCGCGCATGCGTGATCGCGGTGCCGGACACGTGCGCGTCCACCGCCAGGGTGTGCTGCGAGGTCAGGTGCTCGCGCCACGGCAACGCCGCCACGCCGGCATACAGCGCGGTCTCGTCGGGGCAGTCGAACTCGTCCAGCGGCCACAGCACGCGGCTGGCCAGGCGCGACCACAGCACCGCGCGCTGTGCATCGCGCAGCGTGCCTTCGCTATTGACCCCGGACACGGTGGCGGTGGCTTTGGCAACGCCGAGCGCGAGCAGCTCGTCGACGAGCAGGTATTCCAGGCCCTTGGCGCAGGAGACGAAGAATTTCACGGGAATGCGGACCACACGAAGAAGGAGGGATGCGCGGGCGGGCGCCAGGCCCGCCCCGCGCGTATCGCGGCAGCGCGGCCCACGGCGGGCGGGCGGCGGCAACGGACGGGAAGACGCGAATGGTCGGCCATCGCGCCCGCCATTACCAGCCCGGGGCGCGGTGCACGCCCGGCGCTTGGCACCCACGGCGCGCGGCGCGCGCTCACCACGGCGCCAGCCGCCAGCCGTCCGGATCGGCCTGCAGGCGCGCGTCCAGGCGCAGGCCGTCGAGGAACGCGGCATCGTGCGACACCACCAGCAGCGCGCCCGGGTACTGCAACAGCACCTGCCGCAGCGCCTCGCGCGCGTCCAGGTCCAGGTGGTTGTCCGGCTCGTCGAGCAGCAACAACTGCGCCGGCGGATCGCGGTAGAACGCGCAGGCCAGCGTCGCCTTCAGGCGCTCGCCGCCGCTGAGCCGGCCGCTGGGCACGCCGATGCGCTGCGCGTCCAGGCCGAGCAGGGCCAGCCGCGTGCGCAGGTCGGCCACGTCGGCCACCGCATTGGCCGCCTGCAGCTGCGCCAGCGGCGGCTGTGCCGGATCGAGCAGCTGCAACCCCTGGTCCAGGTAGGCACTGGGCACATGCACCTCGCAGCGTCCGGCCAGCGGCGCCAGTTGGCCGTCCAGCACCCGCAGCAGGGTCGATTTGCCGCTGCCGTTCGGCCCGACCACGCCGATCCGCTGGCGGCCGCCGATGCACAGCTCCAGCGCGGCGCGCGCCGGCGGCGCGTGCGGCAGCCGCAGGCCACGCAGTTCGGCGACCCGGCGCCCGGCCGCCGCAGCCGGCATCGGCGCGAACAAGGCGACCGGCGCCGCGGCCTCGACCGCGTGCGCGGCCTCGCGCACCTGCGCGGACAGCCGTGCGTGCGCGGCGGCCGCTTGCTGCCGGTGCCTGCCGGCGCTGTGTTCGCTGCGCTGCTTCTGCCGGCCGAGCAGGATCGGCGCCTGGTTGGCGTCCTGCGCCTGGCGGCGGCCATGCGCGCTGCGCCGCTGCTGGCGCGCCTGCTGCTCGCGCAGCGCATCGCCCTGGCGCCGGCGCTCGTGTTTGCAGCGTTCCAGCTCGGCCAGCGCCTGCTGTCGCTCCTGCGCCTTGCACTGAGCGTAGAACGCGTAACCGCCGCCATAGTCGCGCAGGCCCAGCGACGACAGTTCCACGATGCGCTGCATGTCCTGCAGCAGCGCGTGATCGTGGCTGACCACCAGCAGCCCGTGCGGCCAACGCCGCAGTTGCTGCTGCAGTTGCCGGCGCTGCTCACGGTCGAGATGGTTGCTCGGTTCGTCCAGGATCAGCACATCGGCGTCGGACAGCCAGGCGCCGAGCAGCGCCACGCGCATCGCCTCGCCGCCGCTGAGTTCGGCCGCCGGCCGCTGCGGCGTCACATGGCCGAGTCCGCACAGTTCCAGTTCGGCGCGCAGGCGCTGGGCGATATCCCAGCGCTCGCCGAGCGCGTCGAAGTCGGCCGGATCGGCGCTGCCGGCCTCGATCCGCGCCAGTGCGTCCAGCGCCGGGCGCACCCCGGCCAGCGAGGCCACCGTGGCGTCGGCGGCGCGCACGATCTGCTGCGGCAGGTAATGGATGCGGCCGTGGCGCTGGCAGTGCCCGGCGCTCGGCGCCAGCTGGCCGGCGAGCAGGCGCGCGAACACGCTCTTGCCGACGCCGTTGCGGCCGACCAGGCCGGTGCGGCGCGCATCGAGTGCGAAATCGAGATCGGAAAACAGGGTCCTGCCGTCGGGCAGGACATACGACGCGCTGTCCAGCGCGAGCAAGGGATGCGTCATGGGAACTCCACAGATGCCGGTCACGCCCGCCGCAGTCGGCAGGAACGGACAAGGCCGTCGAAGACGGCGGCATCAATGGCGCATCGGCGGAATCCTCGGCTCGCGGATCTGAAGCGCGATGGTAACCCGCGTGTCCGCGGCCCGGCAAAGGCGCGGCGGCGGCGCTCAGCCGCCGGCCAGGAACGCGTCGTGGTATTCGGCTTCCGCCACCGGCGGCAGGCGGTCGCCGAAACCGATCGCCTGGAAGTACCCGGCCGGCACCCCGGGCAACACCAGTCCCGGTTCCGGCGCGAAGCCGAAACGCGCGTAGAACGCAGGCTCGCCGAGCACCACGCAGCCGGCCGCATCCAGCGCCTGCAGCTGCGCCAGCGCCTCGCGCACCAGCCGCGTGCCCAGCCCCTGGCGCTGGTGGCCCGGCCCCACCGACAGCGGCCCCAGCGCGTACCAGCCGCGGCTGCCATCGGAGAGCCGCACCGGCGACACCGCCACATGGCCGACGATGTAGCCGTCGTGCTCGACCACCAGCGACAGGGTCAGCGCGCCGTCCGCGCGCAGCCGTTCGATGATCTGCTGCTCGTCGTGGCGGCTGTGCGCGACGCGGAAGAACGCGACCAGGGTCAGCGCCTCGATCGCGGCGTGGTCGGCCTGGGTCTCGGCGCGGATGTTCAGTTCCATCGGGGGCTCCGGTTGATGCGGCCTGCTGCGCGCGACACGCCGCTCACAGCGTTTCCAGCAATTCGGCGAACGCGCGCGCCGAGGTCTCGACGTGGTCGCCCAGGCGGTGCAGGTCGTCGACCAGCAGCAACCGCGCCGCGCGCGCCTGCGCCCAGGCGATCACCTCGGCCGCGGGGATCAGTTCGTCGTGCCAGGCATGCACGATCGAGATCGGCACCGGCGCCGCATCCAGCGCCGGCATCCAGCCCATCCGCGTCGGCGGCACCATCAGGAACAGGCCGCGCACCGGCACCTGCAGCGACACCTGCGCGGCGATGTAGGCGCCCAGGCTGGAGCCGGCCAGCACCACCGGCCCGCGCTGCGCGGCCGCCTGCGCCAACCCGAGCAGACGCTGCAGCCGCGCCGGCACGTCGCCGAGCTGGCTGACCTCGCGGCGCGCATCCAGGTCGGTGAAGTCCGGGCGCTCGTGGCTCCAGCCCAGGCGCTGCGCGACCTCGGCCAATGCCGCGACCTTGATCGCGTCCGGGCCGCTCTCGAAGCCGTGCGCGAGGATGCAGTGGCCGCGGCTCACAGCGCCACCACCGCATCGCCGAGCCGCAGCGTGCCGCCGTGCACGATCCGCGCGCACAGGCCGCCATGGCCGCGCATCGCGTTGTAGCCGCCCGGGCCCAGCGCGTCCTCCATGCGCGAGCACGGATCGCATGGCGCGATGCCTTCCAGCTCGACCTCGCCGATGCGGAAACGGCGCCCTTTCAGCGCGATCAGCGGGATGCCGGAGACGACCAGGTTGCGCCGCAGCGTCGCCGGCGCCACCTGCGCATGGCCGGCCAACGCGGCGATCGCCGGCAGGTGCTCGGCCTGGATCAGGGTCAGCCCGCGCATGCCGTTGCGGCCGGCGTAGCGGTCGCCGAACAGGCCGCCATCGGCGCGCGCCACCGCCTGCGCCACTTCGAGCATCGGCACGTCGCGCGCCGGGCGCAGGCCTATCCAGTCCACGCGTCCGGCGCGCGGCAACGTGGCGAGCAGCGTCGCCAGCGGGCTATCGGGATTCAGAGTCATCGGCGAATGCTAGCATCCGTGCATGTCGCAGACCCCGCCGTTGCCGATCCACGATGCGCCCCTGCCCTACGTCGAACGGCTGCAGGCGCGCACCCTGGATGCGATCGATCTGGCGGTGATCCATTGCACCGAACTGCCCGACCTGGCCAGCGCGCGCGCCTACGGCGAACGCGTGCTGTATCCGTCCGGCACCGGCAACAGCGGCCACTTCTACATCGACCGCGACGGCAGCGTGTACCGCTACGTGCCGCTGCAGCGGGTGGCGCACCACGTGCGCGGCTACAACCCGCGCTCGCTGGGCATCGAACTGGTCAACCGCGGCCGCTATCCGCATTGGCTGGATTCGCGCCACCAGGCGCTGGACGAAGCGTATCCGCCGGCGCAGATCCAGGCGCTGATCGCGCTGCTGCACCAGTTGCAGGCGCAGTTGCCGCAGCTGCGCCACATCGCCGGCCACGACGCGCTGGACCGCAGCCGCGAAACCGCCAGCGACGATCCGGCGCTGCAGGTGCAGCGCAAGCTCGATCCCGGCCCGCTGTTTCCGTGGGCGCAGGTGCTGGAGGCGGTCGCGCTGGCGCCGTATGCGCCCTCGGCAAATGAGCTTTCAGACCGCTGACACCGCCCCCTGTAGGAGCGGCTTCAGCCGCGACAGGCACCCTGATGGCGCGTGTCGCGGCTGAAGCCGCTCCTACAAAGGCAGCAGCCACGCCGCGCCCCACTGCGCCAGCGCCGCAGGCTCAGCGCGGACCGACGTAGTTCTTCTCGCCTGCGGTCACCGCCAGTTCCAGGCGATTGCCGACCGGCGCCAACGGGCACACCACGTGGACGGTGAACGCGCACGGCGGGTTCTGCGCCAGGTTGAAGTCCAGCACGATGCGCTCGCCCTGCGGCGGCTCCACGAACAGATAGCGCGCGCCGCCATAGCTCTCGCGGCCGCTGGTGCGGTCGGTGAACGGGAAGAACAGCCGCTTGCCGTCGTCGTCGCGCAGCGCCTGCAAGCGGTAGCGGCGGCCGTCCAGGGTGAACGCGGCGCTGCCCGCCAGCGCCAGCGGCTGCGGCGTGCCGATCGAGGTGAGCAGTACGATCGCGCGCGGCAGCGGGGCCGGATGCCAGTCGGCGACCACGCGCCAGCGCGGATCGATCGGGAAATAGTCGATGCCGCGGAAGCTGCCGCGCGCGGCCGCATGCGGATCGCGGAAGCGCCAACCGAACAGGTTGCCGGTGCGCACCACGTAGAACTCCTGCTCGCCCAGCGCCAGCCGCGTCTCGCTGCCGTGCGCCGCATCGGTGCCGAGGCGGCCGGCGCGGAACGGTTGCCCGCGCACCGTCGGCGCGGCGCCTTCGGCAGCTTCGAACGACACGCCGGCATCGGCATCGATGCGCAGGCTGCCCAGGTGCGCGGGGCCGGCCGGCAGCTGCACGTCGTTGCCTGCGGCGCTGCCCACCTGGTGCACGCCGCTGCGCAGCCGGCCGGAACCGGTATAGCTGAGCCAGCCGCCCGGCGCGCGCAGCCGCGCCACGCGTTGCGCGCGGCGCTGTTCCACCGCCATCCGGTAGTGCGCGCCGGACTGCGAGCGCGGCGAGGCATCGGCGCCTGCGGCGCGCGGCCGCTCGCCGCAGGCGGCCAGGCTCAGCGCCGCTGTCAGCATCCACATCCCACGCCAGCGCATCGCCTCAGCCCCTGTAGTTGCCACCCATGTCTCCTCCACGCCACGCCGACGCGCCACGGCGCCCCCGCGGTGGCGGCTAGCCGCTGGCGCGCGGCAGCGCCGGATCGGCGATCCAGCCGCTCCACGATCCGGCATACACGCGCGCACCGTGCAGGCCGGCATGCTCCAGCGCCAGCAGCAGATGGCAGGCGGTCACGCCCGACCCGCACATCAGCACCACCTCGCGCGGATCGCGCCCCTGCAGCAGCGGCTCCAGCTCGGCGCGCAGCTCCTGCGGCGGACGCAGGCGCCCATCGCGCAGGTTCTGGCCCAGCGGGCGGTTGATCGCGCCGGGCACGTGCCCGGCGACCGGATCGATCGGTTCGACCTCGCCGCGGAAGCGCTCGCCGGCGCGCGCATCCAGCAGCCAGCCCGGCGCCTCGTGCAGGCGCGCGGCGATTTCCTCGGCATCGGCGATACGGCCGGCGTCGAAGCGTTGCGGATACGGCGGCTGCGGCGCATGCGTTGCGGCGGCATCGGTTTCCGGCAGGCCGAGCCGGCGCCATTCGGCCAGGCCGCCGTCGAGCACGGCGACGCGGCGATGCCCGAGCAGGCCCAGCATCCACCACAACCGCGCCGCGGCCATGCTGCCGTCGCCGGCGTCGTAGACCACCACCTGGGTGTGCGGCGCGATGCCCCAGCGCCCCAGCGTCTGCGCGAACGCCTCGGCGTCGGGCAAGGGATGCCGGCCCAGGCCGCGGCGGCCGAGGTCGGACAGATCCGTGTTGAGATCGGCGTACACCGCACCGGGCAGATGCGACTGCGTGTAGGCCTGGCGCGCGAGCTGCGCGGCCTGCGGATCGGCGAGCGCGGCAGCGGCGAAACGCGCATCCACGAGGCGCAGGTCGGGATGACCGAGCGCGGCGGCCAGCGCCGGCGCATCGACCAGGTGCTTCCACTCGGGGAAGGGTTCGCTCATGCGGTTTGCTCCAGTCGTCGGCGCAGGTTGAGCAGGATCGCCGCGGTCGCGCCCCAGATCCGCTGCCCCGGCCAGCCGTATTCCAGCACCACCCGCGGCCGTCCGCGGTAGTCGGTCTCGATGCTGCGAAGATTGTCGGGCGCCATCAGGTAGGCCAGCGGCACGTCGAACACGTCCGCCACTTCGTCGGGATGCGGCTGCGGCACGAACGCCGGATCGATCGCGGCCACCACCGGCATCACCCGGAAACCGCTGATGGTCACGAACGGATCGAGGTAGCCCAGCGGTTCCACCTGCGCCGCGGACAGCGCGATTTCTTCCTCGCTCTCGCGGATCGCCGCGGCCACCGCATCGGCGTCGTCGGCTTCGATGCGGCCGCCGGGAAAACTGACCTGGCCGCCATGGTGGCGCAGGCTGTCGGTACGCCGGGTCAGCAGCACGTGGGTGCCGTCGGCACGCGGCAGCAGCCCGACCAGCACCGCCGCTTCGGCCAGTGCGCCGTCGGGCAGCAGGTCGTGCAGTTCGTGGTGGTTCCAGCCGGGGCCGTCGGGCGGCAGCTGCAGCGGATGCAGCGCGCGCAGCAGCCGCGTGCGCTCGGCCAGGCGCTGGCCCGGCGTCGGCGACCAGCCGCGTGCCGGCAGCACCTCCTGCATGTAGCGCTGGCGCTCGGCGTCGCTCATGCCGCGCCAGCGCGCGATCTCGTCGCCGCTGCGCAGGCAGCCCGCGCAGTAGCCCTGCGCGTCGAGCGTGCACAGACCGATGCAGGGCGTGAGCAACGCATGGGGGACGGGATCCATCGGATTCGACACCTGCTCAGACTAGCGCGATTCGCGGGCAGCGGCACTTTCCCCGCCGCAAAAAAAATTGCGCCGGCGTTGCCGCCGGCGCAATCGTCATGCACTGGACAGCGCGCTTACTTGACGCTGATCAGCTTGATCTCGAACTGCACCGCCACGTTCGGCGGGAACGGCGTGCGCGGGTCGGCGCCATAGGCCTTGTCCGGCGGCAGGGTCACTTCCCACTTGGAACCGGCCGGCATCTGCAGCAGCGTGTCGCGCATGGCCTGCATCTCGACTTCGCTGACCTTGATCGACGGGATCTGCTGCGCCGGACGCGCCTGCGCCGGGCGCTGGCCGAACGGGTACGGACCGGCCACTTCCAGCTGCACGGTGCTGGCCTGGGTCGGCTTGGCGCCCTTGCCGGCTTCGATCACGCGGTACTGCACGCCGCTGGGCAGCGTCTGCACGCCGGCCTTGGCCTTGTTCTGCGCGATGAACTGGTCGCTCTTGGTCTTGTTCTCGGCAGCGGCCTTCTCGTAGTCGGCCTTGGCCTGCTGGGCACGGGCCTGCTCGCGCTTCTGGAACGCTTCGACGGCCGGCTTCAGCTGGTCGGCGGCGACCGCCGGCTGCTTCTTGGCGTAGGCATCCTGCAAGCCCTTCACCACCGCATTGATATCGAGCTGCTCGCCGCGGCCGGACAGTTCGGCAAGGTTGTTGCCGTAGTCGTAACCGAAGTAATAGCTCAGCTTGCCCTTCTCGGACGAGGTGTCCTGGGCGAACGCATTGCCGCTCAGGGCTAGGGCCGCCACGGCGACCGCAATAGAACGCAACTTCATCAAACAATTCTCCAGGGTGGTGGCACAGGACGGCCTGTGCCGCCTGAGATGACGCGTTAGGATAGCCGCCGCGGCGCATAACCGCTACCGACGACGCAACTCTGACAAACCAGCGCCGCCGGAGTTCCCTTCACTCTTTTTTTACATCTCAGGAATGGCCATGTCCGGCACGCCGGTCGTCACCACGACCCAGGATGCGATCCGCATCGTCACCGTGAACCGCGCTGACAAGCTCAACGCGTTGAATCGCCAAACATTACAGGCGCTGGATGCGGCCTTCGCCGAGGCCGAGGCCGACCCCGGCATCCGCGTCGTGGTGTTGACCGGCGCCGGCGAGAAGGCCTTCGTGGCCGGCGCCGACATCGCCGAAATGAACGAACTCACACCGGTTCAGGGTCGCGACTTCTCGCAGCTGGGCCAGCGCCTGATGCGCCGGATCGAGCGCCTGTCCAAGCCGGTGCTGGCGATGGTCAACGGGTTCGCGCTCGGCGGCGGGCTGGAACTGGCCATGGCCTGCCACCTGCGCGTGGCCGCCGACAGCGCCCGGCTCGGCCAGCCGGAGATCAACCTCGGGCTGATTCCCGGCTTCGGCGGCACCCAGCGCCTGGTGCGCCTGGCCGGCCGCGCCGCGGCGCTGGAACTGTGCCTGCTCGGCACGCCGATCGATGCGGCGCGCGCGCTGCAGTTGGGCCTGGTCAACCGCGTGGTCCCTGCGGCCGAGTTGCGCGAGGCCACGCTGCAGCTGGCACGGCAACTGGCCGCGGCTGCGCCGCTGGCGTTGCGCGGCATCCTCGACGCGATCCAGGTCGGCGCCGAATCGGCGATCGAGCAAGGCCTCGAGTACGAGACCGCGCAGTTCGGCCTGCTGTTCTCCAGCGAGGACATGCGCGAAGGCACGCGCGCATTCCTGGAGCGGCGCCCGCCGCTGTTCCGCAATCGCTGAGTCGCGCGCCCGATGCCCGACCTGCCCTCCCCCGCATCGCCGCTGCACCTGTTGCGCTGGGTGCTCGACGACGATCTCGACGCGGCGATCGATGCCGGCCTGATGGACTACGTCGGCACCGCCGACGACGACCTGCTCGATCCGGCGTATCCGCAGCTGCACGCGCAGCTGCTGGCGGCGCAACAGCGCCTGCGCGAGGCCTGGGCCGCGCGCGAACGCTACCGCGCACGCAGTGCACGCCTGGCGCGTCGCGCCGCCGCGCGCGAAGCCCGGCGCGCGCCGCCGGCGACCGTCGCCGCCGCGGCGCCGTCGCTGCCGCCGGCCGCGGCCGCGATCCTGGCGCGGGCCAAGGCCAGGGCCGCCGCGCGGGGTCCGCAATGAGCGCAGCGGTCGCCGCGCCGCGGCGTGGACCCACCTTGAGCAAGGCCGAGATCCACGAACTGTTCTCGCGCCTGTCCGAGCTCAATCCCACGCCGACCACCGAGCTGGACTACAGCACGCCGTTCGAGCTGCTGATCGCGGTGATCCTGTCGGCGCAGGCCACCGATGTCGGAGTCAACAAGGCCACGCGTCGTCTCTATCCGGTGGCGAACACGCCGGCGGCGATCCTGGCGCTGGGCGAGGATGGCCTGAAGCGCTACATCTCCTCCATCGGCCTGTTCAACGCGAAGGCCAAGAACGTGATCGCCACCTGCCGCATCCTGGTCGAGCAGTACGCCGGCGACGTGCCACGCGACCGCGCGGCGCTGGAGGCCTTGCCCGGGGTCGGCCGCAAGACCGCCAACGTGGTGCTCAACACCGCCTTCGGCGAGCCGACCATCGCCGTGGACACGCACATCTTCCGCGTCGCCAACCGCACCGGCCTGGCCCCGGGCAAGGACGTGCGCGCGGTCGAGGACGGCCTGCTCAAGCGGGTGCCGGCGCAGTTCATGCACGATGCGCACCACTGGCTGATCCTGCACGGCCGCTACGTGTGCAAGGCGCGCAAGCCGGAGTGCCCGCGTTGCGTGATCCGCGACCTGTGCCGGTTCAAAGACAAGACACCGGCGTGAGGCCGTTCCAACGACAGCCGTCGTAGTAGCGCCGCTGAGCTTCACTGTAGGAGCGGCTTCAGCCGCGACAGCGTCCGAGGCCGGAACTCCCACCGCGTCCCTCGTCGCGACTGAAGTCGCTCCCACAAGGGTTTCCGCGGCGCAATCGAGGTGCGAGGCCTCTTGTGGGGGAGACTTCAAGTCCCGACTGCATGCCAGTTCGGAACGTCCACCGCTTCGCTCGTCGCGGCTGAAGCCGCTCCTACACCAGCTTGCGCATCGCCAGCCGGGTGCACTGTAGGAGCGGCTTCAGCCGCGACCGCTCGCGCAACCGGAAGACCCATCGCCGCGTTCGTCGCAACCGAAAT
>NZ_JAFIWB010000032.1 GCF_017163705.1 Xanthomonas bonasiae | reverse complement strand
TGCTGCTCTCAGACTGGGGCGCCGGATGCTGAGAGGCCATCGCGATGATCTGACCGGTTGTTCGAGGTGCCCTTCAGTCGCGACGGGCTCTACCGGTAAAGCCCGTCGCGACTGAAGTCGCTCCCACAAGGTGCAAGAGGTCCGTAATGGTCGTTGGCTTGGGCACACCCGCCGCGCGCGGCTTGATCGGCGCATTCGCGATGCCATTGCCGGAGCGGGCGGACGCGGCCGCAACCGCCCGCCACCGCCGGACGCGCGCCGGCCTCACTCAGGCGGGGCCTGCACGTCCACTGTCACTTCCAGCACGTCGTGGCGCCAGGACTCGATGTCGAATTCCACCGCGCGGCCGTCGGCGGCGTAGCTCACCCGCTGCAGCCGGAAGCACGGCGTGCCGGCGGTGGACTGCAGCAGCGCGGCCTGCTCGGCGACCAGCGTGGCCGGGTACATCGACAGCCGGCTGCGCGCCTGGCGCAACCCGAGCCGTTGTCCCAGCACCGCGCTGAGCGAGCCGGCCAGGTCGTGATCGAGCAGGGTCGGCGCCCATGCGGCGAGAATCGCATTGGTCTCCAGCAGCACCGCGCGGCGGCCGATCCAGCGCCGGCGCTGCAGCACGAATACCTCGGCCCCGGCATCGTCCAGTTCCAGGTGCCGCGCCAGCGTCGCGCCGGCCGGCTGGCGGCGCGCGCCGAGCAGTTCGGTACGCGGCGTGCCGCCTTGCGCGGCGACGTACTGCATGAAGCCGGCGATGCTGGTGGGATCGTGGCGCACGCGCGCTGCGCTGACGAACCAGCCACGCCGGTTCTCGCGGTAGATGTAGCCTTCCGATTCCAGTTGCTGCAGCGCCTCGCGCAAGGTGATGCGGGTGCAGCCGAACAGCGCGGCCAGTTCGCGTTCCACCGGCAGGCGCTGGTCCGCGGCCCATTCGCCGCCGACGATGCGCGCGAGCAGTGCATCGACGATGCGCTGGCCGAAGCCGGCGGCGGGATTCAACGGCGTGGGCATGGGGTCTCCGTGGCGGTGCTGCACTGTTCTTGCCCATGGTCGCAGGCAACGATGCTGGTGGGAGCGGCTGCGGTCTCGACAGGCCTCGCTTGCAAAGCCCGTCGCGGCGGACGACCCGGGCCATCCGCAGCCGCTCCCACAACGCTCCGCTCACTGCAATGCAGAGTCGAGAGGCTCCAGCATAGCGATGCCGCGCGCGCTCGTGGCACTGCGGCGCGACCGGCACGCCGGGCTAAGGCAGGCTGACGTGCATCGTCTGCGCTTCTTGCGCGCCGGTCACGACGATCGTCCCGGCCTGCACGCCGACACCGGCCTGCGTGGATCGCAGCGCATGCGGATGCGCCGGCTCATGGCAACGGCTGCGCGGCGACGGCGCGCCGCAGGTCCGCCCGCCACAGCCGCAGGCCGTAGATCGCCAGCACCACGAAACCGGCGTACAGCGCCGCGGTGGGATACAGCCCCTTGTAGACGAAGACGCCGACGTAGACGCAGTCCAGCACGATCCACAGGGTCCAGTTGGCGATGCGCTTGCGCGCCGCCCAGAAGCTGGCGACCAGGCTGAAGGCGGACAGCGCCGCGTCCAGCCAGGGCAGCGCGGCATCGGTATGGCGATGCATCAGCCAGCCCAGCGACAGCGCGCCGGCGGCGCCCGCCAGCAGCGACAGCGCCGCTTCGCGCCGCGGCAGCGGGCCGACCTGGACCTTGCCGTGCTCCAGCCGGCCCTGGCTCCAGCGCCACCAGCCGTAGCCCTGCAGGAACACGTAGACGCCCTGCAGCAGCATGTCCGAGTACAGCTTCCATTGGTAGAACAGCCACGCGTACAGCAGCACCGCGACGACGTTGACCGGCCAGCACCAGCGCACCCGGCGTGCGGTCAGCCAGACGCCGAGCACGTTGACCAGCACAGCGAGGAGTTCGAGAGGGGACATTGTTGGAAGGCCGGGATTGGGGATTGGAGATTAGGGATTGGAGAGGTTCCGCGAGCGCGAAACAATGCGCTCGTTTGTGGGAGCGCTTCAACCGCGACGGGCTTTCCAGGAAGTCCTGTCGCGGCCAAGGCCGCTCTTAAGACAGTGACGCTCCGTGTCCTGCGCTTGGCTTTTACGAATCCCCAATCCCGATTCCCCACTCCCGGCCCTTGTGGGAGCGGCTTCAGCCGCGACAGGCATTCCAGGGAAGTCGGGTAGCGGCTAGAGCCGCTGCTGCGACAGCGACGATTCGTGTTCTGCTCCCGGCCTTTACGAATCCCCAATCCCGCATCCCCACTCCCGGCCCTCAAAAATCGAACTGCAGCGCCAGCCGCGCCGTGCGCGGCGCGCCCAGGAACAGATAGTCGTCGCCCATGTAGTCGCCGACGTCGCGCCAGTAGCGCTTGTCGGTGAGGTTGTCCACGCTTAGCCGCAGCGTGGTCGGCAGCGTGCCCAGCCGCGTCGCGTAGCGCGCGCCCAGGGTGTAGACGGTGTAGCCGCCGACGGCGACGCGGCCGCTGCGGTCGGCGTACTTGGCGCCGCTGTACTGCGCGCCGCCCAGCAGCGCCAGGCCGCTCGCCCCGGGCACGTCCCAACTGGCCTGGGCGCTGGCGCGCAGCCTGGGCACGTTCAAGGCCTGGTGGCCTTCGTAGGCCGGCGTGCCGGTGTCTTCGGCGCGCGCGCGGATGCCGGCGACGCTGGCCTGCAGGTGCAGCCGCTCGCCGATCGCGCCGTCGGCCGACAGTTCGATGCCGCGGTTGTGCAGGCGGCCCTGCTGCACATACAGGAAGCTGCCGTCGGCCTGCGGCTGCGCATACTGATAGGCCTGGCGGATGTCGAACACGGCCGCACCCAGCGCCAGGCCGTCGCGCTCGTATTTCAGGCCGGCTTCGGTCTGGTAGGCGCTGGTCGGGGCGAGGATCGCATCGGCGTTGCTGGCGAACCACGACGCGGTGCCGCCCGGCGCCAGGCCCTTGGCGAAGCTGGCGTACAGCGACAGCGTGTCCCGCGGCTTGAACAGCAGCGCCGCCTGCGGCAGCAATTCCGAACGGCGGGTGTGGCGGGTCAGCGCGCCGTCGCGATCCCAGGCGCGCTCGTCGTAGCGCACCTGGCGCGCACCCAGCAGCAACTGCCAGGCCTCGCCGATGCCGATGCGGTCGCTGGCCAGCAGCGACTGCTGGGTGCTGTCCAGGCGCCGGCGCTTGGGGCCGAGTTCGGCGTCGGCCTGGGCCAGCAGCGGCGGATCGGCGTCGATAGTGCCGCTGCCGATCCATTCGTTGATCGAGCCGTGCTGGTCGATGGTGCGCTGCAGGTAGTCCACGCCGATGTTGAGCTGGTGCTGCAGCGCGCCGGTGGCGAACGTGCCGGACACGGTCGCCTGCACCTGGTCGTTGCGGCGCGTGTCGTCGGGGCTGCGGTAGTCGTAGAGGTCGTAGTCGCCTTCGCGGCTGAAGTAGTTGGGGATCGCGTCGCTGGCGCAGCTGGCCGCGCCGTAGCAGCCCCAGGCGAAGCTGGAATAGTCGTCGATCACCGCGCGGCTGTGCGCTGCCGCCAACTGCGCGCGCCAGGCGTCGTTGAAGCGGTAGTGATAGCGCAGTTGCGCGTTGAGCGAGTCGATGCCGACCGGCTTGGACCAGGGCTGGTAGGCCAGCAGCCGGTGCACCGACACGTCGCCGGGCACGCGCTCGCCGCCGAGCAGTTGATAGCCGGGCACCGAGCGCTGTTGCCGGTCCTGGTATTCCACGTCCAGCTGCAGCGCCGATTGCGGATCGATGTTCCAGTCCGCGGCCAGCGACAGGAAATTGCGGTGGCCGTCGGCATGCTCGACGTAGCTGCGGATGTCCTCGTGCGCGGCGTTGACGCGCAGCCCGAACTGGCGGTCGCGGCCGAACCAGTCGCCCAGGTCCAGCGCGGCGTAGCGGCCGCCGTCGTCGTCGGTACCGAGCGTCAGCGTGCGCACCTGCTGCGGGCGCTTGGTCGTGTAGTCGATCACCCCGGCCGGCTCGGTGAGGCCGGACTGCAGCCCGGACAGGCCCTTGAGCACCTGCACCTGCTGCTTGTTCTCCAGCGCCACGTTCTGCTCGCCGGTGACGGTCAGGCCGTTGATGCGGTAGCTGTTGGCGGCGTTGAGCGAATAGCCGCGCACCACGAAGTTCTCGTAGTAGCCGATCGGCGCATAGCTGTCGCCGACCGAGGCGTCGGCGCGCAGCACCTCGCTGAGCACGCGCACCTGGCGGTCGTCCAGCTGCGTGCGGTCGATCACCCCGATCGAGGCGGGCGTGTCCAGCAGCGCGGCGTCGCCGTAGCCGCCCAGCGTGGAGCGGTTGCGCGGCTGCTCGCCCTGCACATTGACCGCGTCCAGTTCGACCGGCGTCTGCGTGTCCGCATCGGCGGCGCGCGCCGGTGCGGCGGTCGCGGCCAGCGCCAAGGCCAGGGCGAGCGGCGCGAGTGCGGGGAAGGCATGGGACATGGGAGAACCTCTAAGCGGGAGACGGAACGGAAAGGACGGATGCCGCTGCGCGCGGGCAACGGCGGAAACGTGGGCGGGCGCGCTGCCGGCAGCGCGGCGCGGCATGCGCGCGCACCGGGCGCGCCGGCGCGCGCGGCAGCGAACGCGAAACGCTCATCGCGCGGCGTCCGCGTGCCGCTGCAATTGCCGCAGCAGGCGCTGGCCTTCCTCGCCGCCGAACCAGTCGGCATGGCCGAGCAGGTAGCGGCGATAGGCGATCTCGGCGTTCGCGTCGGAGCCGGTGATGCCGGCGAAATAGTCGATCTCGGCGAGCGCGAAGTCGGCATGCGCGATCGGCAACAGCGCGGCCAGCAGGCGCAGCTGCGCCGCGTCCAGCGGCAGCAGCTGCGCGTAGCCGTGCAGCAGCGCGCCGAGCTGGTCGAGATCGGCGGGCGCGCGGCCGCCGATGTCCAGGTCCAGCCACGGCACCAGGTTGCGTTCGATCGCGGTGGCCAGGTCGAACAGCGCGAAGTTGCGGTCGGCCAGGCCGAAATCGAACACCGCGCTGACCTCGCTCGCCGCGCCGTGGCCGCGCCACAGCAGGTTGGAGGCGTGCCAGTCGCCATGCGTCCACAGCGGCGGCGCTGGCGTTCGCAGCAGCGGCCAGGCGCGCGCGTGCCAGGGCAGCAGATGCCGGCGCAGGTCGCCGCGCCAGTCGCGCCGCTGCAGCCAGGCGGCCAGCGCCGGCCGCGCGCGCAGGTCCTGCTGCAGCGCCTGCAGCGGATCGGCGCCGCCGAACAGGCGCAGGTTGGCGACCAACTGGGTGGTGCTGCGCGGCGGCGCCGTGTAGCCGGCGGCGGCCTGGTGCAGCAGCGCGAGTGCGCGCCCGGCGGCCTGCGCATGGGCGGTGTCGGCGAACGGCCGCCACGACGCCGTGTCGCGGTACAGGTCTTCGCCCGCGGCGGCGCGCTGCACTTCGTAGGTCCAGTCGCCGAGCGCGATCGCGCTGGTGCCGTCGGGCGCGCGCAGCAGTCCCGGCACCGGCATGCCGCGTGCGCGCAGGTGCTCGATGAAACGGTGCTCCTCGTCCAGCGTGCGCGTATCGCGCAGCCTGCGGTGATGGCGCTTGACGAACAGGGTGCCCACGGAAGTCTCGACCTCGGCCGCGGCGGAGAACGGGCGCGGGCTGTGCCAGCGCAAGGCGTGGACCGCGTCGGGCAAGCCCATGTGCCGCAACAGCGCGTCGACCTCGTCGCTGCGCAGGGGCGGCCAGTCCGCCGCGGCCGGGGCCAGGCTCATGCCGTGGATCTGGTGCGCGCTCATCGGGCCTGTCCCGGCGGCGGGAACGCAGGCGTGGCGTCGCAATGGCGCGGCGCTTCGCGCCTTTCGGGCGTTGGTCTAGACCAGTGATGCGGAGGTTTGCGGCTGCGGCCGACGGTGACATCGGTCGAAAAGCGGCGACGCTGCCGGGCCATCGGCATGCACGGCCGCCAGCGAACTGGGCGGCCGATGCATCTCGATCCTGGCGGCAGCGCGCGGTAGTGGGCGCTAGCCGTCATCTACACCGCGCAAGGCATGGAACCGGAGATTCTACCGCGTCGGCGCGGCGCCCACGCCGCCGAATCGCCGCGCGCGAACGCCGGCCAGGTGCGACGCCTTCTGCGCGCGCGGCTTTGCCCGGATAATCGGCGCATGAGCGAACAGCAGATGGCCGTGGTGGTGGTGACCTACGAGAGCGGCAGCACCATCGACGCCTGTCTGCAGCGGCTGCGCGCGGCGGCGGACGTCGCCCAGATCCGCGTGGTCGACAACGCCTCGCGCGACGACACCCTGGCGATCGTGCAGCGCCACGCGCTGGAGGATCGGCGCGTGCGCTTCATCGCCAACCCCGACAATCCCGGGTTCGCCAGCGCCTGCAACCAGGGCGCGGCGGCCAGCGATGCGCCGTGGCTGGCGTTCGTCAATCCGGACCTGATGGTGGAGGCCGACACGCTGGCGCTGCTGCGCGCGCAGGTCGCCGCGCTCGGCGACGCGCTGCTCGGGGTCGAGCAGGTCGACGAACACGGCCGCGCCGACGCCGCGGTGCGCCGCCGCGATCCGGACTTCGCGGCGATGCTGCGGCATCCGCTGGCCGGTTCGCGGTTGGCGCTGGCGGCCGATCCGGCGCAGCCGTTGCAGCGCGTGGACGCGATCTCCGGCGCGCTGATGCTGCTGCCGCGCGCGCTGTTCGACCGCATCGGCGGCTGGGACGCCGGCTACCGCCTGCATGCCGAGGATCTGGACCTGTGCCGCCGCGCGCGCCAGGCCGGGGCCACCGTGGCGGTGTGCAACCGCCTGCGCGTGCTGCACGTGCGCGGCGTTTCCAGCCGCAAGCGGCCCTGGTTCGTGGAATGGCACAAGCACCGCGGGCTGTGGCGCTATTTCCGCAAGTTCGAGGCGCCGGCGCGCACCGCGCCGGTGCGTGCGGCGGTGTGGGCGGTGATCTGGCTGCACGCCTGGGTGACCTTCGCCAGGCTGTGTTGGCGCCGACCTGGCTGAACGCAGCACCAGGCTGGTGCGTGCGCTGCCGCAGGCTGTATGCGTGATGAGCAATTCATTTATCGCGTGATTTGAATCACACAGGAAAGGTGCTACGTTCCTGTCGCGGTTCCGCTACGGAATCGTTTCCTGCTCCCTGTTCCAGGGGCCCCCCCTCCAGGAAACAATTGCGATGAACCAGTCGTACGGCGAGCGCCCGCGCTCGTGGTCGCGCGTATGCGCGACTCCCTCTTCCGTGGCCGGCGATGGCCGCGCCCGGCACCGACCTGACCGGCGCGCACGCAGGCTGTTGACGCTGGCGCTGGGCCTGGCCGCACTGGCGACCGGACCGTGTTTCGCCGGGGCCTGGGTGCAGGACGACGGCGCCGCGCTGGCGATCCTCAAGGCCAGCCATAGCGACGGCGGCGCGGTCTACAACAGCCACGGCCAGGACCAGAATTTCCCCGATGCCGGGCGCAGCCGCCAGGACCAGCTGAATCTCTATGCCGAGTACGGGCTGAGCGCGGACCTGACCCTGGTCGGCAACTTCTATTTCAGCAAGGTCGGCTATCGCAACGACAGCGGCTACGGCAACCAGCACACCACCGGCTGGGCCGACCAGGAAATCGGCCTGCGCTACCGCCTGGATCCGGACGGCCGCGACGGACCGTGGCAGGGCGCGCTGCAGGTGCTGGCGCTGATCCCCGGCTACAGCCGCCAGGGCGCCGACGATCGCGACCATCCGGCGCTGGGGCAGGGCGACTACGGCGCCGAACTGCGCTACAGCGTCGGCCGCGGCTATCGGGCCGGCAACCACGACGGCTACGTGGACCTCGGCGCGGCGGTGCGCCTGCGCGGCGGCGACTCCGCCGACGAGGCGCGCCTGGACATCAGCAGCGGCCTGGCGCTGGCGCCGCGCTGGATGCTGATCGGCGAACTCAACGTGATCCAGGGCCTGGGCAACGGCAACGGCCCCAATCCGGTCTACGCGCCCGGCACCCCGATCCGCGGCAACAACTACGACCTGACCAAGCTGCAGGCCTCGCTGCTGCACACGCTGCCCGGCGGCACCCAGGTGCAGCTCGGCTACCAGCAGCCGGTGGCCGGGCGCAACACCGGCGGCGCGGGTGGCCCGTTCGTCGCCGCCTGGTGGCGGTTCTGACGTGGCCGCGGTGAACCATCCGGCGACGAGCCGCACCGCCGGCGACGCGATCGGCCCGCTCGGCAGCGTGCCCGAGCCGCGCGGCTGGCAGACCCCGATCGGCACCGCGCTGGTCGAAGCCGGGGTCATCGATGCGGCGCAGCTGCAGGACGCGCTGGCGTTGCAGGCGCGTTGGCGTTCGCGCCTGGGTGACGTGGTGCTGGCCCAGCGCGGGGTCACCGCGCTGCGCTTCTACACGGTGCTGTCGGCGCATTTCGGGCTGAACTTCGTCAACCTGCTGCAGCAGCCGATCGACTCCGCCCTGTTCGAGCCGGAGCGCCTGGCCGACTATGCGCAACGCCTGGTGCTGCCGTGGCGGATGGAAGAGGGCCGGCTGGTGCTGGCGGTGGCCGATCCCGGCCCGGAGACCTTCGCCTGGGCGCGCAGCCAGTACGGCGCGGACGTGCGCTTCGTCGGTACCTCCAAGTTCGATGTGGTCTGGGGCCTGCAGCAGCAGGCCGATGCGCAGCTCACCCACGATGCGCTGAACCTGCTCGCCGAACACGCACCGGAGCATTCGGCCAAGCAGGTGGTGACCCGCAAGCAGGTGGTGTCGCTGTGCACGGTGGCGGCGCTGTTGCTGCTGGCGCTGGCGATCTGGCCGGTGCCGAGCCTGATCGCGATCAACAGCGTGGTCGGGATCGCCTTCGTGGCCACGTTCGCGCTGAAGTTCGCGCTGGCCTGGCTGGGCGCGCGGCGCCGCATCGAGATCAAGGTCACCGACGCGGAAGTGGCCGCGCTCAGCGACGAGGACCTGCCGGTGTATACGGTGCTGGTGCCGATGTACAAGGAGCCGGACGTGTTGCCGATCCTGGCCAACGCGCTGCGCCGGCTCGACTACCCGACCTCCAAGCTGGACGTGAAGCTGGTGCTGGAGGCCGACGACACCGAGACCATCGAGGCGGCCAAGGCGCTGGGCCTGGAGGCGTTCTTCGAGATCATCCGGGTGCCGCCGTCGCAGCCCAAGACCAAGCCGAAGGCGTGCAACTACGCGCTGCAGTTCGCGCGCGGGCAGATGCTCACCATCTACGACGCCGAGGACAAGCCGGAGCCGGACCAGCTCAAGCGCGCGGTCGCCGCGTTCCGCAAGTCGCCGGCCGACGTGGCCTGCATCCAGGCGCGGCTGAACTACTACAACGCCGACGAGAACTGGCTCACGCGCATGTTCACGCTGGAATACACGCTGTGGTTCGACTTCTACCTGCCGGCGCTGGAAACCCTGCGCATCCCGATCCCGCTGGGCGGCACCTCCAACCACTTCCGCCTGGACATCCTGCGCAAGGTGCGCGCCTGGGACCCGTACAACGTCACCGAGGACGCCGACCTGGGCGTGCGCCTGACCCAGCAGGGCTACCGGGTCAGCGTGGTCAACTCGACCACGTTCGAGGAAGCCAACGTCAGCATTCCCAACTGGATCCGGCAGCGTTCGCGCTGGCTCAAGGGCTACATGCAGACCTGGCTGGTGCACATGCGCGATCCGGTGCAGCTGTACCGCTCGGTCGGCTTCCGCGGCTTCTGGGGTTTCCAGTTCTTCGTCGGCGGCACCTTCTTCACCGCGCTGATCGCCCCGCCGATGTGGCTGATCTACGGGATCTGGGCGCTGACCGACACGCATGCGTTCAATCCGTTCTTCCCGCCCGCGCTGCTGTACCTGAGCCTGCTCAACCTGCTGCTGGGCAACGGCTTCCTGATCTACATGACCTTGCTGGCGGCGTTCAAGCGCGACTACTTCCGGCTGGCGCCGTACGCGCTGACCGTGCCGCTGTACTGGCTGCTGCAATCGGTCGCCGCCTACAAGGGCCTGTGGCAGCTCATCCACAATCCGTTCTACTGGGAAAAGACCACCCATGGCATCAGCAAGCACATGGCCGAAGAGCGCCGCGCCGCACTCGACGACTGAGACGCCGCGGCGCCCGCGCGGCGTCGCGGTGTTCGTGGTCACCGCCGCGCTGCTGGCGCTGCTGTGCCAGCGCTTGCTGGCGCACGGCTACATGAGCGACGACGCGATGGCGCAGTACGCCAAGCTGCTGCTGTTGCGCGACGCGGCCGGTTTCCGCACCGAATACCTGGGCTTCCTGTACGCGCAGGCCTCGCTGTACCTGGGCCTGGTGATCGGCGGCGTGCCGGGGCTGTCCACGCCGTTGCTGCCGTACCTGGCCGACGTGCTGGCCGGCGCGGCGATGGTGACCCTGCTGTGGCGCGACCTCGCCGCGGGCCTGGGCCGCGCCTGGGCCTGGGGCCTGTGCGCGGCGCTGGTGCTGCAGCCGTTCTTCCTGTGGCCGACGCTGTCGGGCAACAACCAGGGCCTGGGCCTGCTGGTGTTCTACCTGACCTGCCGCGCGCTGCGCCATTTCCGCGACGATCCGGAAGCCTTCGCCTACCTGCGCCTGGCGCTGGGCCTGTGCCTGCTGTTCTTCGTCGACGAACGCGCCTGCTTCCTGGCCGTGGCGATGGCGCCGTGGCTGGGCGTGATCGCGCCGCAGGGCATGCTGCGGCGCGCGCCGCTGTCGTTCTACCTGGTGTGCTACCTGCCGTTCCTGTTCGCGGTCGCGACCTGGATGTACCTCAACTATCTGTTCTTCGGCGATGCGCTGCTGTTCGTGCGCGACCAGCATTCGGCGTTCCGCGGCAGCTACGCGCAGGCCGCGCTGCAGCCGTGGCTGCAGCAGGCCATGGCGCGGCCGTGGTGGCCGCCGCTGTACCTGGCGCTGGCCGGCCTGGTCACCACGCCGCTGCTGTTGCTGGTGCGGCGCACGCGCCTGAGCAACACCTGGCGCTGGGTGCTGGTGGCGACGGTCACCGTGATCGGCGCCGGCACGCTGGCGGCATGGGCGCGCTTCAGCGCGCAGCCGCTGGATTTCCTGGCGCTGATGGTGGTGCCGGCGGCGCTGGTGCTGGGCGACCTGCGCCGCGAGTTGCGCTGGCCGGCGTTGGCGCTGCTGCTGCTGGGCGCCGTCGCCAGCGGCTGGGTCATCGCGCAGACCGCCGCGTCGACCACCCGCGACTGGGCGACGGCCCTGCGCGCGCCGGTGCCGCCGCGGCACCCGGACGAAGCGCGGCTGGGCGCCTGGCTGGCCGAGGCGCGGCTGCCGACCCTGCTCGACGATCGCGCCGGCTACGCGGTGATCGTGGCGCGCGGCGATGCGCAAGGCCTGATCCTGCCGTTCGACCCGCGCTTCAAGCGCGCGCTGGACGACCCGCGGCAGATGCCGGCGCAGGTGGTGGTGGCCGACCCGGCAAGCCAGGCCGGGGTCCTGGACAGCGTCAACCGGCGCCTGCCGCAGCTGTGGCGACAGGGCCTGCCGGGCTACAGTCTGGTCTACCGACAAGGGTCCTACCGGGTATGGCGTCGATCGCCTTGAGGTGGCTGCTGGGCATGTTGTTCGCGATGAGCGTGTGCGGCTGCGGCGCGGCCACGCCCGCGGCCGCGCCGTGGATGGGCGCCAACGTCAAGGTGTCGGCGCAGGCGCCGTGGGGCAGCGACGCGGCGCAGCGCTCGCTGCAGCAGTTGGCCGATGCCGGCGCGCAGCGCGCGCTGCTGGTCGCCTTCGTCTGGCAGGCCACGCCGCAGTCCGACGATCCGGTGCTGGGCAGCGACAGCAGCATGGAACAGGTGCGCGCCGGGCTGCGGCAGATGCGCGCGGCCGGCCTGCAGCCGGTGCTGAAGGTGCATCTGTGGATCCCCGGCCATTGGGCCGGCGACGCCGCGCCGGCCGATCGCGCGGCCTGGTTCGGCGCCTACCGGCGCGCGCTGCTGCAGCTGGCGCAGGTCGCCGCCGACGAGCGGGCCGAGGCCTTGATCGTCGGCACCGAATTGCGCGGCCTGCAGGACGCGCCGCAATGGCCCGAGCTGGTCGCGGCGGTGCGCCAGGTCTACCGCGGTCCGCTCGGCTATGTGGCCGACGGCCTGGAGCAGGCCGAGCGGTTCGGCTACTGGGAGCGCTTCGATTTCGTCGGCACCAGCCTGTATCCGGCGTTGTCGGCGGTGCCGGCGCAGCGCTTGACGCAGATGCGCGCGGCGGCCGCGCGGGTGCAGGCGCTGGGCACGCGCAGCGGACGCCCGGTGTGGGTGGCGGAACTGGGGCTGCGCTCGGCGCGCGGCAGCCTGGCCGCGCCCTGGGAGAGTCCCGAGCAACGCAGCGCCGCGGTGGACACCGCCTTGCAGGCGCAGGTGCTGCAGGACTGGCGCCGGGTGTTGGGCGAGCAACGCATCGCCGGCATCGCGCTGTGGTGCTGGTATACCGATCCGGATGCCGGCGGCGCGCACGACAGCGATTTCACCGTGCAGCACAAGCCGGCGCAGGCGGTGCTGGCGCGCAGCGCTGCGCACTGACGCTTCCTGTAGGAGCGGCTTCAGCCGCGACCGAGACTTGCCGGTAACGCCCGGTCGCGGCTGAAGCCGCTCCTACAGGGGGCTAGCGGCGTGCTGGCTGGGTGCACTGTGGGAGGGGCTTGAGCCCCGACAGTTTCCGAAGCGGGTGGGATTCCCTGCTTCGTTCGTCGCGGCTGAAGCCGCTGCTGCAAGGGAAGGAAAAGGCGGGAGCCGGCAACACGCTGGGCGCATAATCGCGCGATGATCATCGATTCGCTGCTCGACACCGACCTCTACAAGTTCACGATGATGCAGGCGGTGCTGCATCAGCATCCCGGCGCGCAGGTGGAGTACCGCTTCAAGTGCCGTACGCCGGGCATCGACCTGGCGCAGTTCATCGGGCAGATCTCCGACGAGATCGACGCGCTGTGCGCGCTGCGCTTCCGCGCCGAGGAGCTGGACTACCTGCGCGGCCTGCGCTTCATCAAGCCGGACTTCGCCGATTTCCTCGGGCTGTTCCATCTGGACCGCAAGTACCTGCAGCTGCAGGCCTCGGCCACGGTGCCGGGCGAGATCGAGCTCAGCATCCGCGGGCCGTGGCTGCACACCATCCTGTTCGAAGTGCCGCTGCTGGCGATCGTCAACGAGGTCTGGTTCCGCAACACCGGCGGCGACCACCACGACGAGGGCCTGCGCCGGCTGCGGGCCAAGATCGCGCTGTTGCGCGACAGCAGCGGCTACGGCGGCTGCGCGATCGCCGACTACGGCACCCGCCGCCGCTATTCGCGGGCCTGGCACGGCGAGCTGTTGCCGGTGCTGCAGCAGACCCTGGGCGCGCAGTTCGTCGGCACCAGCAACGTGTATTTCGCGCATCGCTACGGGCTGACCCCGCTGGGCACGATGGCCCACGAATACCTGCAGGCGTTCCAGGCGCTGGGTCCGCGGCTGCGCGATTCGCAGGCCGCGGCGCTGGAATCGTGGGCGCGCGAATACCGCGGCGACCTCGGCATCGCCCTGTCCGACGTGGTCGGGCTGGACGCCTTCCTGCGCGATTTCGACGCGTACTTCTGCAAGCTGTTCGACGGCATGCGCCACGATTCCGGCGACCCGTTCGAGTGGGGCGAGCGGGTGCTGGCGCATCTGCAGCGGCACCGGGTGGACCCGCGCGGCAAGGTCCTGGTGTTCAGCGACGGCCTGGACATCGACAAGGTGATGCGGCTGTACGCGCATTTCCACGGTCGCTGCATGCTCGCCTTCGGCGTCGGCACCAACCTCACCAACGACCTGGGGCCGACCCCGCTGCAGATCGTGATCAAGATGGTCCGCTGCAACGGCCAGCCGGTGGCCAAGTTCAGCGACTCGCCGGGCAAGAACCTGTGCGACGACCCGGCGTACCTGGCCTATCTGCGTCAGGTCTTTGACGTGGCCGCCGATCACCCATAGTGGGACGTGTGCCTGCCTGCCTCGGGACGGTTGCGACGAAAATGGCGGGAGATTGGGCTGGGAGGGACTTTGCTGTGGCGCAGCAGTGGGCTACCATTGGCGGTGAAAGTGAGAACTGTGTCGCATTAGTGGCAATGTTCGCCATATTGGCATCGCGCTTGCTGGATACCCTTGCGAGGCACTCGCCGTGCCATTTTTCCATCAGAGGCAGCACCGATGAGCTCTCCCGAGCTGCAGACGCATTTCCGCACCCAGGCCTGTTCGCGGCAGTGGCGCGGTTTCCTGCGCGCGTTGGCCCAGGAGTTCGCGGCGGAGCTGTCGACGGAGGACCTGGCGCTGCTGATGGCGCGGATCGGGCGCCGTTTCGCCGGCGAGCATCCGATCGGGGCCTGCGCGACGCTGGACGAGGTGCAGGCCGGGGTCAACCGGGTCTGGGAGGGGATGGAGTGGGGCTATGCGCGCTTCGAGGAGCAGGCCGACCGGGTCGACCTGGCCCACGTCGGCTCGCCGTTGCAGATCGCCCTGGCCGGGGAGACGGCCGGGGCGGATGGATTCCTGGAAGGGGTGTACCACGCCTGGTTCGAGCAGGCCGGCATGTTGGCGGGTCTGGGGATCCGCGCGGTGCCGGCCGTCGAGGAGGATGTCCGTCGTTTCGTGCTGTGCCGGGTCGCCTGAGCGGGCCATCCGATTCCACCGGCTACAAAAATCATCTTAGGGGGTGATCGATGTCCAACAAGACCGACCATGCGGGCGCCGATGCGGCCGACGACATTTCCAGCCTGTTCGCCAAGCTCGGCAGCCAGGGCGCCAGCGCGTACCAGGATTTTTCCGGGGCGCGGCTGAGCGCGCCGGAGCCTGCCGCCGCCGAACCGCCGGCGGCGGCACCGCTGCCGCCTGCCGCGGCACCGGCGCCGACGCTGTCGGTGGTGCGTGCGCCGGCCGAGCCCAGGCTGGCGGTGGCGCCGCCCGCCGCCCGGACGGTCGCGACCGAGCCGGTGCGCGCGTCGCAGGCCAGGCCCGCGCTGCCCGAGCCGGCACCGGCCAGCACGGCCACGCCGCTGACCCGGTTGTTCCAGCGCCTGCTCGACAGCGACCGCGCGCGCGTGCCGGCGCCCGATAGCCCGCTCAAGCGTTTCCAGAACCGCTGACCCGCGCGCGGCCGTTGCTGCCGCGCATCGTCGTCCTGTCGCCGCGCGGAGGGGAAAAACGCGCGCCGGCTTCGCCCCCTTCGTTAGGAATCGCTGATGAGCGCTGCGTCCGCATCGCGTACCGGTCAACCCATGCACACACTGGCCACCTGGTCGCTGTGGGCGCTGGGCGCCTTGTTGTTGGTGTTCGTGGTCGCCATTCCGATGGACGTGCCGCAGCAGCTGCTGTTCTCGCTGGTGGTGTTCGCCGCGGCGATGCTGCTGCGCCGCAGCGGCAGTCGGCTCGCCGTGCTGATCATGATGGCGCTGTCGCTGGCGGTGTCCTCGCGCTACATCTGGTGGCGCATCACCCAGACCATGGGCGTGAGCAGCGCGGTCGATCTGAGCCTCGGCCTGGGCCTGCTGCTGGCCGAGGTATATGCCTTCACGATCCTGGTGCTGGGCTATTTCCAGGTGCTGTGGCCGCTGAACCGGCGCCCGGTGCCGCTGCCTGCCGACCAGAGCCAGTGGCCGACGGTGGACCTGTTCATTCCCACCTACAACGAGCCGCTGTCGGTGGTGCGCTCCACCATCCTGGCCGCCAGCGTGATGGACTGGCCGGCGGACAAGCTCAACATCTATCTGCTCGACGACGGCCGCCGCGACGAGTTCCGCGAGTTCTGCGTGCAGGCCGGCATCCACTACGTCACCCGCACCAACAACTTCCACGCCAAGGCCGGCAACATCAACGCCGCGCTGAAGAAGTCCAGCGGCGAGTACGTGGCGATCTTCGACTGCGACCACATCCCGACCCGCTCGTTCCTGCAGGTGGCGATGGGCTGGTTCCTGCGCGACCGCATGCTCGCGGTGGTGCAGATGCCGCATTACTTCTTCTCCGCCGATCCGTTCGAGCGCAACCTCGGCAACCACGGCAAGGTGCCCAACGAGGGCGAGCTGTTCTACGGCCTGCTGCAGGACGGCAACGACCAGTGGGACGCGACCTTCTTCTGCGGCTCGTGCGCGGTGATCAAGCGCAAGCCGCTGGAGGAAGTCGGCGGGGTGGCGGTGGAGACGGTCACCGAGGATGCGCACACCGCGCTGAAGCTGCACCGGCGCGGTTACCGCAGCGCCTACATCACCGTGCCGCAGGCCGCCGGCCTGGCCACCGAGAGCCTGTCCGGCCACGTCGCCCAGCGCATCCGCTGGGCGCGCGGCATGGCGCAGATCGCGCGGCTGGACAACCCGCTGCTCGGCAAGGGCCTGCGCCTGTCGCAGCGGCTGTGCTACGCCAACGCGATGCTGCACTTCTTCTACGGGCTGCCGCGCATCATCTACCTGACCGCGCCGCTGGCCTTCCTGTTCTTCGGCGCGCACGTGATCCACGCGTCGGCGCTGATGATCCTGGCCTACGCGTTGCCGCACATCATGCAGGCCAACCTGACCAACCTGCGCACCCAGGGCAAGTTCCGCCATCTGCTGTGGAACGAGGTCTACGAGACCACGCTGGCCTGGTACATCCTGCGCCCGACCCTGGTGGCGCTGTTCAATCCCAAGCTCGGCAAGTTCAACGTCACCCCCAAGGGCGGCCTGGTCACGCGCAGCTATTTCGACCGGCAGATCGCCAAGCCCTACCTGTTCCTGCTGGTGCTGAACCTGGCCGGCCTGGCCGCCGGCGCGATGCGCCTGGTCTACACCGACGCCACCGGCGAAGCGCAGACGATCTGGTTCAACCTGGCCTGGACCGTCTACAACGTGCTGCTGCTCGGCGCCACCATCGCCACCGCCAGCGAAATGCGCCAGGTGCGCCGCTCGCACCGCGTGCCGCTGGACATCCCGGCCACGCTGTACCTGCCCGATGGCCAGGAGCTGGCCTGCCGCACGGTCAACTTCTCCACCGGCGGCATGGCCCTGAACCTGGTCGAGACGGCGCCGGTGGAGCCGGATACGCTGGTCGACGTGGGCCTGTCGCACCGCAATGTCGAACGGCGCCTGCCGGCGATCGTGCGCCACGACCGCGACGGACACATCAGCGTGCAGTTCCGCGCCATGTCGATCGAACAGGAGCGCTGGCTGGTCGCCTGCACCTTCGCCCGCGCCGACATCTGGGTGTCGCAGTGGGGCCGCCACGACCGCGACAATTTCTGGAAATCGATGGGCCAGGTGTTCGCGGCGAGCATGCGCGGCTTCCAGCGCCTGGGCCAGCATGTCGGCGACAGCGTGCGCGGCGGCTTCCGTTCGCGTCCGGCTGGCGAGGAATCCGCGCCGTGAGCCGCGTTCCCCCGTCTTTCCTTTCCTCTTTCTTCCGGTTGCCCTCGATGCGCCTACCTGCCTTGGCCGCGTGCTGTCTCACCATCCTGTCCGGCCTGGCGCTGGCGCAGGAACCGACGCTTCCCGCCACTCCGGCGGCGCCCGCCGCCTCCGCGACGGCCGCGGTGCAAGAACCGGCCGCGCCGGCGCCCGCCGCACCGACCCTGGGCGTGCAGGAGCGCTCGGCGACGCTGAAGCAGCTCGGCATGGACTACGAAATCACCCTGCGCGGCATCCAGGGCAGCGCCGGCGTGGCGTTCAGCGCGCGCACCGACGAAGTGGTCGAGGCGGCGACGCTGCACCTGAGCTACAGCTACTCGCCGGCGCTGCTGCCGGAGCTGTCGCACCTGAAGGTCACCGTCAACGGCGTCACCGTGGCGACCCTGCCGGTGACCCGCGAGAACGCCGGCAAGCTGCAGCAGACCGACGTGCCGATCGATCCGCGCCTGGTCAGCGACTACAACCAGCTCAACCTGCAGCTGATCGGGCACTACACCCGCGAATGCGAGGATCCCGACCACACCAGCCTGTGGGCCAACATCGACCCGGCCACGCGGCTGTCGCTGAGCACCACGCCGCTGGTGCTGGCCAACGACCTGGCGCTGCTGCCGGTGCCGTTCTACGACAAGCGCGACACGCGCCGGCTGGAACTGCCGTTCGTGTTCCCGCAGCGGCCGGACCTGGCCACGCTGCGCAGCGCCGGCATCGTGTCCTCGTGGTTCGGCGCGCAGGCCGGTTACCGCGGCGCGGTGTTCAACGTCTCCATCGGCGACGTGCCGGCGACCGGCAACGCGGTGCTGTTCGCCACACCGAACACGCTGCCGGCCGAACTGGCGACCGCCGAGAACGGCCTGGGCGAGATCGCCGGCCCGACCCTGGCGGTGGTCACCAATCCGCGCGATCCGGCCGGCAAGCTGCTGCTGGTGCTCGGCCGCAACGACAACGACCTGCAGCAGGCGGCCACCGCGCTGGCGCTGGGCACGCCGTTCAACGGCGCCGTGGCCAGGATCGGCGAACTCAAGCAGGCGCAGCCGCGCAAGCCCTACGACGCGCCGAACTGGATTTCCAGCGACGGCCCGGTGCGCTTCGCCGACCTGGTCGCACAGACCTCGCAGCTCAATGTCACTGGCTACCACCCGGACCTGATCCGGGTCGGCCTGCAGCTGCCGCCGGACCTGTTCGTGTGGCAGCGCGACGGCATCCCGGTCAATCTGCGCTACCGCTACACGGTGCCGGACGTGCGCAACAAGTCCGCGCTCAACGTCAGCATCAACGATGCCTTCGTCACCACGCTGCCGCTGAGCGGGCGCCCGTACGCCGAATCGCTGCCGCTGCAGTGGTGGCACGACCTCAAGGCCAAGGGCGCGATGCCGGTGGAGCAGAAACTGCTGCTGCCGACCGGCCCGTTCTCGGCCAACAGCCAGCTGCGCTTCCACTTCTTCTTCGACCGCCCGCAGGCCGGCGAATGCAAGAACACCTTCCCCGACGTGTCCGGCGCGATCGACGCCGATTCGAGCGTGGACCTGAGTTCGTTCCACCACTACATGGCGATGCCGAACCTGGCGGCGTTCGGCAATGCCGGCTATCCGTTCACGCGCCTGGCCGACCTGTCCGAATCCACCATCGTGGTGCCGGACGAAGCCAGCAACCAGGACGTGTCCAACCTGCTGACCCTGCTCGGCAAGCTCGGCGCCTCCACCGGCTATCCGGCGTTGCGCGCCACCCTGATCCATGCCGGCGAAGTGGAGCAGCACGCCGACAGCGACCTGCTGGTGTTCGGCTCCTCGCGCTCGCAGCCGCTGTTCCAGCGCTGGAGCGAGCACCTGCCGATCGGCGACGGCGCCACCGGCCGGCGCTTCTCGATGACCGACTGGGTGATGGACAAGCTGCCCGGCTTCCTGTCCTTCGATGCGCGCCGCACCGACCTGCCGACCACCGCCGAAGTGGCGGTGAAGCCGGCCCCGGGCGACGTGGTGCTGATGGGCTTCGAGTCGCCGCTCAAGCCCGGGCGCAGCGTGGTCGCGCTGCTGGCCGAGGATCCGGCCAGCGTCGGCCAGCTGTTCGACGCCTGGTTCGAGCCGGCCACGCTGAAGGATTTCCAGGGCAGCGTGGTGCTGCTGCAGCAGGGCAAGATCCGCAGCCTGGCCGGCAACCAGTCCTATTACGTCGGCCACCTGCCGCTGCCGACCTGGGCGCGCTGGTACTTTTCGCAGCATCCGCTGCTGCTCGGCCTGGCGGTGGTGCTGCTGAGCCTGCTGCTGGCGCTGGCCGCGCGCGTGGTGCTGCGCCGGCATTCGGCGCAACGGTTGCGGGAAGGGCAATGACCCCGCACGCGCGACAGCGCCGCCGCGTGCTCGGCGGCGCGCTCGCCGCGGGCGCGGCGGCGCTGCTGCCGTCGCTGCCGGCCACCGCCGCCGCGGCCGCCTGCGCGCCGTGGCGCGAGTGGACCGGCTTCGTCGCCAAGCATATCGACGACAGCGGGCGGGTGATCGATTTCAGCAATGCCGATCAGCGCAGCACCTCCGAAGGCCAGTCCTACGCGCTGTTCTTCGCGCTGGTGGCCAACGACCAGGTGCTGTTCGACCGGCTGCTCGGCTGGACCCGGCACAACCTCAGCGGCGGCCGCCCGCAACAGGTGCTGCCGGCCTGGCTGTGGGGCCGCGCCGACGACGGCAGCTGGCGCGTGCTCGACGACAACACCGCCAGCGACGCCGACCTGTGGATCGCCTACGCATTGCTGGAGGCCGGGCGCCTGTGGAAGCGGCCCGGCTACACCCAGGCCGGCATGCAGACGCTGGCGCTGGTGCGACGCCAGGAACTGGCCGACTTGCCCGGGTTCGGCGGCATGCTGCTGCCGGCGGTGAAGGGCTTCGCCAAGCCGCCGCGCTGGACGCTCAATCCCAGCTACCTGCCGATCCAGCTGCTGCGCCGTTTCGCCGCCGCCGATCCGAAAGGACCGTGGGCCGGGCTGGCGCAGCGCAGCGCACGCCTGCTGCGCGACAGCGCGCCGGTCGGCTTCGCCCCGGACTGGATCGGCTGGGACGGCCGCGCGTTCGCGGTCGATCCGGACAAGGGCGCGCTGGGCAGCTACGACGCGGTCCGCGTGTACCTGTGGGCCGGCATGCTCGATGCCGGCGAGCCGCTGCGCAAGGCGCTGCTCGAGGACCTGTCCGGTCCGCTGCAGCAATTGCAGGCGCAGGGCCATTTCAGCGAGAAGGTGGACACGCGGTTGGGCGTCGGCAGCGGCACCGCGCCGCCCGGCTTCGCCGCCGCGCTGCTGCCGTACCTCAGCGCGCTGCGCCAACCGCTGCTGCTGAAGGCGCAGGCGCAACAGATTCCCGCGCCCGGCGACGCCGCCGCGGCGAAACTTCCCTATTACGATCGGGTGCTGGTCCTGTTCGGGCGCGGCTGGCTCGATAACCGCTATCGCTTTTCCGCAGACGGCCTGCTGCAGCCCGCCTGGAGAACCCAATGTTCCGCATGAAACTCAAGCCTCTCTATCTGGCCGGCATGATCGACCTGTGCCTGCTCGCCGGCAACGCGCACGCGCAGGCCGGCAACGCCACCCAGCAACTGGTCAGCCAGGGCAACTACTGGCACGACCAGGGCCGCGACGATCTCGCCGCCGACACCTGGCGCAAGCTGCTGCGGGTCGACCCGAACCAGCCCGATGCGCTGCTCGGCCTGGCCCAGATCGACCTGGCGCAAGGCCGCCAGGGCGAGGCGCGCAAGCGCCTGCAGCAGTTGCAGAAGACCCATCCGCAGGCGCCGCAGACGCAGCGGCTGAGCCAGGCGATCGGCGGCAGCGGCGACAGCGTCAACCTGCGCAACGCGCGCCGCGCCGCCTCGGCCGGCCGCTACGTGGAAGCGGTGCGCGAGTACCAGGCGCTGTTCGACGGCAAGGCGCCGCCGGACCACCTGGCGCTGGAGTACTACCAGGCCCTGGCCGGCACCCCGCAGGGCTGGGACGGCGCCCGCGACGGCCTGCGCCGGCTGGTCGCCGCGCAGCCCAACAACGGCGCCGCGGCGCTGGCGCTGGCGCAGGTGCTGACCTACCGCGAGCCGTCGCGGCGCGAAGGCATCGCCCAGCTCGGCGCGATGAGCAAGCGTCCCGACGTCGGCGGCCCGGCGCGCGCCGCCTGGCGCCAGGCGCTGCTGTGGCTCAATGCCGGCAACGCCGATGCGCCGCTGTACCAGGCGTTCCTGGCGGCCAATCCGAACGATGCCGAGGTCGCCGCCAAGGCCACCAAGCTGGGCGAACAGCGTGCCGCGCAGGCCGGCGATCCGGCCGGCGAACAACTCGGCGAGGCGTTCAAGGCGCTCAACGCCGGCAACCTGGCCGTGGCCGAGCAGCGCTTCACCCAGGTGCTGCGCGCGCGCCCGCGCGATGCCGACGCGCTCGGCGGCCTGGGCTCGGTGCGCCTGCGCCAGCAGCGCTTCGGCGAAGCGCAGGAACTGCTGCGTCCGGCCGCGGCCGGCAACGGCAAGTGGCGTTCGGCGCTGGACAGCGCGCGCTACTGGCTGCAACTGCAGCAGGCGCAGGCCGCGCGCGGCCGCGGCGACAGCGACGAAGCGCTGCGCCTGACCCAGCAGTCGCTCAAATTGCAGCCCAACGAAGCCACCGGCTACGTGTTGCTCGGCGATCTGCAATCGGCCAGCGACGCGGCCGCGGCCGAACGCAGCTATCGCCAGGCGCTGGCGCTGAGCGCCGACAATGCCGGCGCGCTGCAGGGCCTGATCGGCCTGTACAGCCGCCAGGGCCGCGCCGACGAGGCCAGCGCGCTGTTCGCCAGGCTCAGCCCGGCGCAGCGCGAGAAGGCCGGCGGCGAAGCCACGCTGCGCTCCAACGTGCAGCGCGCCCGCGCCAAGCAGGCGCTGGAGGCCGGCGACACGGTCTCGGCGCAGAGCGAACTGGAAGCGGCGATGGTCGAGCGTCCCGGCGATCCGTGGGTGCGGCTGGACCTGGCGCGGCTGTACCAGCAGGCCGGGCGTCCGGACCAGGCGCGCAGCGTGATGGACGGCCTGCTCGCGGTGCACGGCGACATGCCCGAGGCGCTGTACGCCAATGCGCTGCTGGCGCAGGAACGCGGCGACTGGGCCAGTGCCTACGCCAGCCTGGAACGCATCCCCAGCGCGGCGCGGACCGCGGAAATGAGCGCGCTGCGCAACACCGCCTGGGTCGAGCAGCAGGCCGCGCAGGCGCGGCTGCTGCAACAGCAGGGCCGCGCCGGCGAGGCGCAGCTGCTGCTGGCGCGCACCGAGGCCGCGCTCGGCGGCGCGCTGGAACAGCCGGCGCTGCTGGCGTCGATGGCCGGCGCCTATGCCGACATCGGCAGCAACCAGCGCGCGCTGACCCTGGCGCAGCGCCTGGTCGCGCAGAACCCGAGCACCGAGGCGCGGCTGCAGTACGCCAGCGTGCTGCTGCGCGCGCAGCAGGACGCCGAACTGGCGGCCACGCTGCGCCAGTTGCGCGATACCGACATGACCGCCGAGCAACAGCGCCGCTACCAGGCGCTGCGCAGCGGCTACACGCTGCGCCAGGTGGATGCGCTGCGCGAGCTGGGCAACCTGGAAGCGGCCTACGACGCGCTGGCGCCGCTGCTGGCGCAGCAGAACCAGGATCCCAAGGCGGTGGCCGCGCTGGCGCGGCTGTACGCCGCCGCCGGCGACCAGCGCCAGGCGCTGGTGCTGTACCAGCAGCAGCTGCAGCAATCGCCCAACGACCTGGACACGCTGATCGCCGCGGCCAATACCGCCGCCGCGCTGCGCGACCTGGACAGCGCCGAGGACTATCTGCAGCGCGCGCTGGCGCAGGCGCCGGATTCGCCCGCGGTGCTGAGCGCGGCCGGCCGCGTGTACCGCAGCGCCGGCAAGAACCGCAAGGCCGAGAGCTATTTCCGCGCCGCGCTGGCGGCGCAGGCGCGCGAGGCCGGCCAGCACGACAACGGCCTGCCGGCCGCCAACGGTCCGGCCTCCTTCGCCGGCGCCGGGCGCCCGTTGAACCCGTTCGCCGGCATGAGCGGGCGCATGCCGCGCAGCCCGGCGGTGGTCTCCGACAGCCTCGGTGGCGGCTATTCGGCGCCGGCCTATGCCGCGGCCGGCCAGGCCGCGCTCCCGGCGATGCCGGCCGCGGCCGGCGCGGGCCAATACCCGTCAATGCCGGCCGCGGCTGCCGCGGCCTATGCCAGCGGCGGCGACGACCTGCCGCCGCCGGCCAGCGCCGGCGCTGCCGGCGGCGTGCAGCTGGCGGCGCTGCCGGTGCCGGGCCAGCGCGCGCCGGCCGCGGCCAGCCTGGCCCCGTCCTACTATCCCGACGACCGTGTCGCCACCACCGGCAGCGCGCGCCAGGCGCAGGCGCTGGCCACCCCGGCGCGCACCGGCACCGTGCTCGACGAACTGCGCGAAGTGCAGTCGGAAAACAGCGACAGCCTGGCCGCCGGCGCCACCTACCGCGCCCGCGACGGCGAGGCCGGGCTGGGCAAGTTGAACGATCTGGAAGTGCCGCTGCACGGCGAATTCGCGGTCGGCGAAGGCAAGCTCAGCGTCGATGTCACCCCGACCCTGCTCGATGCCGGCACGCTCGACACCGCCTATTCCACCGCCAGCCGGTTCGGCGCCGGCCCGAGCGCGGCGATGGGCGATGCGCTGGCCGCCGACCGCACCCCGATCGACGACCTGGTCGGCAGCGACCTGTACCAGTTGCTGCTCACCGAGGGCGACACCAACGCCACCCGCAACGCGTTGCGCACCTATGCGGTCAACACCGGCCTGTACAACGAGCTGTACAACGACACCGACGCCACCTTGACCAACGCGCAGCGCGAGGCCGCGGCGCTGCAGGCGCTGTATGCCGAGCCGCTGTCGGCGTTCCTGCTCGGCAACATCGCCGCGGACGTGTCGATCAGCACCCTGGCCAGCGCGATCCTCGGCGATGCCTCGCGCAGCGCCGATCTCAGCGCCGCCGACATCGCCCGCTTCCAGGCGCTGGCGGCCAACACCACCGCGGCCAGCCTGACCCCGGCCGGCTTCAGCCAGGCGCTGTACACGATGGCCGCCAACGGCTCGGCCTCGCGGCGCATGGACCAGGACGCCAGCGGCGTCGGCGTGTCGGTGAAGTACAAGCGCGGCGGCTTCGCGGCCGACCTCGGCAGCACGCCGGTGGGCTTCCCCGAGCAGCGCATCGTCGGCGGCGTCGGCTACCGCGGCCAGATCGGCGAAAACCTGACCTATTCGGGCCAGGCGTTCCGGCGCGCGGTCAGCGACAGCCTGCTGTCCTTCGCCGGCGTCGACGACGGCCGCGCCGGGCTGCGCTGGGGCGGCGTGACCAGCAACGGCGTGCGCCTGTCGGCCACGCTCGACAACGGCCTGCTCGGCGGCTACGCCAACCTGACCGCCGATCGCCTGGTCGGCCACAACGTCGCCGACAACGACCACCGCCAGGTGGACCTGGGCGTGTACGTGCACGCGCTGGAGACCGAGAACCAGTCGCTGACCGCCGGCCTCAACCTGACCGCGATGCAGTACGACAAGAACCTGAGCGGCTACACCTACGGCCAGGGCGGCTACTTCAGCCCGCAGGACTATGTCGACCTCGGCTTCCCGGTGCACTGGAGCGGGCGTTCGGCCGGGCGCAAGGTCAACTGGAGCGTGGACGCCAGCGTCGGCGTGCAGCATTTCCGCAGCGACGACAGCAACTACTTCCCGACCAGCGCGCAGATGCAACAGGACGCCTACGACGCCGCATCGCTGGCCGCGCTGCTGGGCCTGGTGGACACCTACACCGCGCCGGTCTACGCCGGGCAGAGCAAGACCGGCGTGTCCTACAACGTCGCCGGCGCCGCCGAGTGGCAGCTGGCTCCGCAGTTGTTCCTGGGCGGGCGGCTGATCTTCAACAACGCCCGCGACTACAACCAGTTCAGCACCAACCTCTACGTGCGCTTCGTGCTCGACCGGCTCGGCGCCGGCCTTGGCCGCCGCCCGCAGGTGCTGGCCTCGCCGTACGTGGGCGAGTAAGCGGGGGCACGTAGGGCGCTCGCGTTTGGCGGGCTGGGCGCACCGCAGGAGGGGCTTCGGCCCCGATGCGGCCCGGCGCCGTCAGGCCCGCGGCGTCGCTCGTCGCGACTGAAGTCGCCGCTCCCACAGGGGGCTTGCGGATGGCGGGCTGGGTGCACTGAGGGAGGGGCGTCGGCCCCTGACCCGGTCCGGCGCCGTCAGGCGCGCGGCGTCGCTCGTCGCGACTGAAGTCGCTCCCACAAAGGGGCTTGTGAATGTCGGCTGGGTGCACTGTGGAGGAGCTTCGGCACCCGCCCCGGTCTGGCGCCGTCAGGTCTGCGGCGTCGCTCGTCGCGACTGAAGTCGCTCCCACAGGGGGGCTTGCGAATGTCGGCTGGGTGCACTTGTGGGAGGGGCTTCAGCCCCGACGCGATCCGGTCCGCGGCTTCGCTCGTCGCGACCGAAGTCGCTTCCCGCGGACTCGCGGATGGCGGGGCCGGGTGCACTGCAGGAGGGGCTTCGACCCCGACACCGTTCGCGTCGCGGCATCGCCTGAGCGCCTCGAAGCGCAACCGCCCGCTTCGACGCGGGGGTCGGCATCGGCCTCGGCCTCGGCGATGCCCGGGACCGACGTCGTTGCAGTGCACCATCCCAGCCGATCTACCGCCAGCGTCTGACCGCGGGCAAGCGCCGCGCCTGGCGGCGCATGTGCCTGTGCGACGCCCGGCCGTGACTGGCCGACCGCCTTGCAAATTCAAGCTTTCAGCCCCTCGGGACGACGGCGCAAAGCCGCGGCGCGCGTGCCGATGCTAGCGGCGACCGCGGGCATCCCCCTGCGATCCGCACGATTTGTACACATCAGTTCGCACATTTTGTGTGACGATGGTCACTGTTGTTTGTGGCCAATGGAGTGGTGGGTGAAGGTTCTTTGCGTTTTTGGTACGCGCCCCGAGGCGATCAAGATGGGGCCGCTGGTCCGCGCGCTGCACGCCGCGCCGGAGATCGACTCCCTGGTCTGCATCACCGGACAGCATCGGGCGATGCTGGATCAGGTGATGGCGTTGTTCGCGATCCAGCCCGATCACGACCTCGATGTGATGGTGGCCGACCAGACCCTCAACGGCCTGTGTTCGCGCTTGTTCGCCAGGCTCGATGCCCTGTATGCGCAGGTGCAGCCGGACCGCGTGTTGGTGCACGGCGATACCAGTACCGCGATGACCGCCGCGCTGGCCGCCTTCCATCGGCGCATTCCGGTCGGCCACGTCGAAGCGGGCCTGCGCACCGGCAATCTGCAGCAGCCGTGGCCGGAAGAAATGAACCGGCGGGTGATCGACGTGGTCGCCGACCATCTGTTCGCGCCCACCGCCAGCGCGCGCGACAACCTGCGGCAGGAAAACCTGTCCGGCCGCATCAGCGTCACCGGCAACACCGTGATCGATGCGCTGCAACTGACCGTCGAGCGGCTCGAGCGCGATGCCGTGCTGCGCACCACGGTGGATGCGCAGTTCCCGTTCCTGGATGCGCAGCGCAAGTTGCTGCTGGTCACCGGGCATCGCCGCGAAAGTTTCGGCGACGGCTTCGCCAACATCTGCCGCGCGCTGGCCGAACTGGCGCAGCGCAAGGACCTGCAGATCGTCTACCCGGTGCATTTGAATCCGAACGTGCAGGGCCCGGTCCGCGCGCAGCTGGGCGGGCTGGACAACGTGCACCTGATCGCGCCGCAGGACTACCTCGCCTTCGTGCGGCTGATGCAGCACGCGCACGTGGTGCTGACCGATTCCGGCGGCGTGCAGGAAGAAGCGCCGGCACTGGGCAAGCCGGTACTGGTGATGCGCGACGTCACCGAACGCCCCGAGGCGGTCCAGGCCGGGGTGGTGACCCTGGTCGGCACCGATCCGGCGCGGATCGTGGCCGCGGTCGCGGCGGCCTGCGAGTTGCCGGCGCGGCCCGCGCGGTTCCTGCCCCACGCCAGCCCCTACGGCGATGGCCGCGCCTCGGCGCGGATCGTGGCCGCGCTGCGCGGCCAGTCCTTCGACAGTTTCGTGCCCGGCCGCGCCGCGCCGGTGTCCCACCTCCCTCTTTTTTCAGAATCGACGCCATGACCCAGACCCGCCGTTCCACCGCCCGTTTCCCCCAGGGTCTGCCGCTGGCCTTGGTCCTGTCGACCGCGCTGACTCCTGCCGCTGCCGCCGATTCCGTCGCCGGCCAGTTCGGCGAGTGGGCCGGCGCCACCACGGTCACCCGCTCGATGACCCTGCGTGAGCTGGGCTTCAAGCAGCCGCTGGTGCTCAGCGGCCAGGAAAGCCAGCGCGACATCTACCTGCCGGTGCCGGCCGGCGTGCCGACCCGCGATGCGCAGTTGCAGGTCGATGCGCGCTACGTGCGTGGGCATACCGGGCGCACCTCCAGCCTGCTGTCGATCGACGGCGACCCGGTGTCGGCGCGTTCGATCACCGATGCCCAGGGCGACGTCAGCCAGCTGATCGGCATCGACGGTTTCGCCCGCCCCAACGGCTTCGTGCGCTTCGGCGTGGGCTGGTGGTCGGTGGTCTCCGAATACCAGTGCGCCGATCAGAGCGCACCGGCCAACGTGCTGCGGCTGTCGCCGGATTCGCGCTTCAGCTACCGCTTCGACGGCCGCGCGATCGACACCGTGGCCAAGGCCTGGGGCGCGTTGCCGGCCACGGTGCGGCTGCTGGTGGAAGGCCGCGCCACCAGCGTGCAAAGCTACGACACCGCGTGGCGCGTGGGCACGGCGCTGGAGAACGGCGGCAAGCGCGTCGACGTGGTCGCGCTGCCGGCGGTGGGCGCGAGCGTGGACCTGCGCGGGCTGGCGATCCCGGCCAGCCTGGCCGGCATCCCCGCCTACGCGGCGTTGGCCGACGGCAGCGCCAGCCACCGCATCGGCAGCCTGGCCGAAGTCGGCGCGCTGCTGTCGCTCGGCGATGGCGGTCCGCTGGCGGTCGACGTGGCGGTGCTGAGCGATCCGTTGCGCGCCGGCGTGCGCGCCGCGCTGGATGCCTTGGGCGCCCAGGTCGCCAGCGCCGCGCCGGACGCGGCTGGCGCGTTCGCCGCGTGGCGCAAGGCCGACATGGCCGGGTTCGAACAGCCGGCCGGCACCGCGTCGGTGCAGGTGGCGCTGGTCGGCGGGCATCCGACCCTGCTGGTCGCCAGCGGCGCCGGCGCCAAGGTCGCCGGCCTGCTGACCCAACAATGGCGCGGCTATGCGCAGGGCCGTGCGCTGCTGGTGAGCACCGCGCTGCTGCCGCCGGCCGACAAGGACGTGGTGCTGCTCGGCCGCCTCGGCGACATGGCCGGGACCCAGGACATCGTCTCGCGCGGCGACCGCACCGCGAACTTCGACCTGGGCGCGCTGTCCAGCGAAGGACGCCTGCCCAGCGAAGTGGTGGTCGACGTCAGCGCGGCGCCGAACCCGGCCGGGCAGGGCGCGGTCGCCTCGATCTTCTTCAACGACTACCTGCTGGGCGCCAAGGTGCTCGATGCCGACGGCAAGCCGCAGCGCCTGGTCGCCAAGGTGCCGAGCTTCGCGCTGGCCGCGCGCAACCAGGTGCGGATCAGCTTCCTGCGCCAGCCGGCGCGTCCGTACTGCCATGATCCGGCCACCGGCTATCCGGTGTCGGTGCTGCCCAGCAGCCACATCCGTCTGGCCGATCGCAGCCTCGCCGCCGATTTCGTCGGCGCGGCCTCGCAGCTGGCCGGCGCGCACGAGGTGTTCGTGCCCAGTAGCTGGCTGCAGGACGCGCCGGCTTCGCTGGCCAAGGTGATCCATCTCGCCGGCGCGACCGGCGCCTCGCCGATGCAGGCGGTGCTGAAGGTCGGCGATGCCGGGACCGCGATCGCGCCGACCGGTGCCTACCTCAGCTTCGTGCTGGCGCCGCAGGGGCTGGCGCAGAGCGGGGCGGTGCGCGACGGCAAGCTGGTGGTGTCCGGCCCGGGCAAGCAGGTGCTGCTGGACCTGGCCGGACTCGATCGCGCCGCGCTGGTCGAAGTGGTCGGCAGCGGCGCCCACACCGGGGTGATCTACCGCGAGCTGGGCACGCAGGGGCCGCAGATCGCCGAACCGTTCCGGCTGATCCGCGGCAATCTGGCGCTGCTGGATGCCGACGGCGTGGTGCAGGACTTCGACGGTCAGGACCCTACCGGCGCGCGCATGGCCGAGCAGAGCAACCCGCAGCCGCTGTGGCAGCAGCACATGGTGTGGCTGGTGGTGCTGGTGGGCGTGATCGTGTTCATGCTGCTGGCCGCGCGGGTGGTGCAGGTGCGTCGCCGCCGCAAGTCCGCGCAGACCAACGGGCACTGATCGCCTGTGGACGGTCTGTACTGGAACATCTACCTGGCCAACTACTACGCCTTCCTGGAGACGGCGGCCGTGGTGGTCGCGGTGGTGATCCTGATCTCCAGCCTCGACGACCTGTTCATCGATGCCTGGTATTGGGCGCGCGAAATCTGGCGCAGCGTGATCCTCAAGCAGCGCAGCGAATACCGGCCGCTGACCCAGCAGGACCTGCTGCAGCGGCCGGAACAGACGCTGGCGATCATGGTGCCGGCCTGGGCCGAGTTCGACGTGATCGGGCAGATGGTCGAGAACATGATCGACGTGCTCGATTACCACGACTACGTGGTCTTCGTCGGCACCTATCCCAACGACGCGCAGACCATCGCCGAAGTGGAACGCATGCGCCGCCGCTACAAGCGCATGCGCCGCATCGAGGTGCCGCACGACGGCCCGACCAGCAAGGCCGACTGCCTGAACTGGCTGGTCCTGGCGATCTTCGAGTACGAGAAGCAGAACGACATTGAGTTCGCCGGCGTGGTCCTGCACGACAGCGAGGACGTGCTGCACCCGATGGAGCTGCGCTTCTTCAACTACCTGCTGCCGCGCAAGGACATGATCCAGTTGCCGGTGACCTCGCTGGACCGCGAGTGGTACGAGCTGGTGGCCGGCGTGTACATGGACGAATTCGCCGAATGGCACGCCAAGGACCTGGTGGTGCGCGAAAGCGTGTCCGGCATGGTGCCGTCGGCCGGCGTCGGCACCTGTTTCTCGCGCAAGGCGCTGCTGGCGCTGAGCGAGGCCAGCGACAACCAGCCGTTCAACACCGACAGCCTGACCGAGGACTACGACGTCGGCGCACGCCTGGCGGCGATGGGCATGCACTCGATCTTCGCGCGCTTCCCGGTGCAGTTCCGCGTGCGCCGCCCGTCGTGGTTCGGCTGGGGCCCGGTGCGCGAGCGCACCCTGCACATGGCGCTGTGCGTGCGCGAATACTTCCCCGACAACTTCCGCGCCTCGTACCGGCAGAAGGCGCGCTGGGTGCTGGGCATCGGCCTGCAGAGCTGGGAAACGCTGGGCTGGCGCGGTTCGCTGGCGACCAAGTACCTGCTCGCGCGCGACCGCAAGGGCATCGTCACCTCGTTCGTCAGCGTGTTCGCCTATCTGATCTTCCTGCAGTTGCTGCTGTTCTGGCTGCTCAAGGTCGCCGGCGCGTGGGAGACCCAGTTCCCGACCATCTTCCAGCGCGGCACCTGGCAGATGAACGTGGCGCTGCTGACCACCGCCGCGCTGGCCACGCGCGTGGCGCAGCGCTTCTACTTCGTCAACCGCCTGTACGGCTGGGAACATGCGCTGATGTCGATCCCGCGCATGGTGGTCGGCAACATGATCAACTTCATGGCCACCGCGCGCGCCTGGCGCCTGTTCCTGCTGTACCTGCTGTTCGGCAAGCGCATGGTGTGGGACAAGACCATGCACGATTTCCCCAGCGCCGCGCAGCTGGTGCATACCCGCAGGCGCCTGGGCGAACTGCTGACAACCTGGGAAGCGGTCGAGCCCGAGCGCCTGGTGCAGGCGCTGCGCCAGCAGGAGGGCGGACGCCAGCAACCGCTGGGACGGATCCTGGTGGCGCAGGGCTGGCTGGACGACGAAACCCTGGCCGAAGCCATCGCCTTCCAGGGCGATCTGCCGCGCGCGGCGATCGACGTGGCGTATCTGCAGGCCGGGCAGTTCCCGTTGTCGGTGCAGGCCTGCGTGCAATGGCGGCTGCTGCCGCTGCCGTCGGACGTGCCCGGCGAAGTGGCGGTCGCGGTCTCCAACGCATTGTCCGAAGAGGAGCAGCAACGGTTGCTGCACGACCTGGACGCGAGCGTGCTGCGACAGGCGATCGCGCGCGAAAGCGAAATCAACGCCGGCCTGCGCCTGATCAGCGGCGAAAGCTACCGCGTCGACGCGGTGCCGCTGCTGGGCGATCTGCTGGTGGAACTGCGCCTGATCGCGCGCGACCAGTTCGAGCGCGTGCTTGACGAATACAGGCCGCAACGCGACGGCCGCATCGGCGACTACCTGGTCAAGCACGGCGTCGCCACCCAGGCGGCGATCGCCGCCGCCGTGCGCGAGCAGCATCGCCGTGCGGCCAACCCCCAGTACAGCAGCGGCGGAGAGCTGAGCGCATGAGAATCAGCCTGCTCTCCAGCGTGATCGCCCTGAGCCTGCTCGGCCTGGGTAGCGCCACCGCGCACGCGCAGCAACTGCCGTTGGCCGGCGCCGCCTATCGCATCGCCGAGGATGCCTACGCGTCCTACGCCCGCGGCGATTACCAGCAGGCCAATCGCCAGGCGGCCGAAGCGGCGCGGCTGCGCCCGGACGTGGTGCGCCTGCGCCTGTTGCAGATCTACGCGCTGCAGAAGCTGGGTCGCGGCGACGAAGCGCGCGCGCAGGCGCGCCGTGCGCTCGCCGACGGGCTGCAGGATCCGGCATTGCCGCACTTGGCGGCCAGCGCGAACGCGGCACCCGCCACCGCGACGGCTGCGCGTGCCGGCGGTGCATCCGCGCCACGCGCCAGCGCGCATCCGAGCCCGGCCGAGCAGGCCTACCGGCGCGCGTTCGCGCTCGCCACCGAGGCTTACGACGCCTACAACAACGATCGCATGGCCGAGGCCGCGGACAAGGCCGAACAGGCCTTCCGCCAGCAGCCGCAGCAGGGCGCCTGGGCGGTGCTGTGGGTGGCCGCGCTGGAGGCCCGGCAGCAGTTCGAACAGGCCGAGGCCGCCGCCGCCGCGGCGATCCAGCTGGGCGCGCCGAATGTCGCCGACCTGCAGGCCAAGCGCGTGGCGCTGGGCCGCCAGCGCGCGGTCAAGCCGGCACAGCAGGGCTACCAGGCGTTGATCGAACAGGACTTCGCCACCGCCGCCGGGTACGCCCGGCAAGCGGTGGCGTATGCGCCGGACGTGGCCTCGCATCGCCTGCTGCTGATGACCGCGCAACTGCTGGACGGGCAGTTGCCCGCCGCCGAGGCCACTGCCGACGCGGCGCTGGACAACGACAGCGAAGACACCGTGGCGCTGGTGATGCGCGCGTATCTGCGCCAGCGCCAGTTGCATACCGACCAGGCCAATGCCGATTTCGACGCGGCCCTGCGCCAGGACTGGCTGGATCCGCAGCAGCAGCGCAACGTGCGCCTGCTGGCGGTGGATGCGGCGATCGCTGCGGGCGATCGTGCACGTGGCGCGCGCCTGCTGCAGCCGTTGCAGGCCGATCCGCTGGCCGGCGCGGACGAGACTGCGCGCAAGCAGTTCGGCCAGGCCATCGCCCAGCGCGAGAAGGCGCTGCGCAGCGCGCGCCCGGCGCCGTCGCTGACCCTGGCGACGTACCCGGCGCCGTTCCAGCAATGCCGCGATACGCCGTACGGCACCCAGTGCGAACTGACGCCGGCCGACCTGCAGGGCACCGGCAGCGCCGCGCAGCGCGCCTACGCCGCCTACGGACGGCGCGATTACCAGGAGGCCATCCGCGAAGCGCAGCGCGCGCTGCAGGAGAACCCGGACAACGCCAGTCTGCAGAACCTGCTCACCACCGCGCTGGCCGCCGGCGACCGTGCGCAACGCGCGCAGGCGCGGCAGCGCCTGGACAGGGCCTTGGGCCAGCGCCCGGCCGATGCCGGGCTGCTGATGCAGCGCGGCTACCTGCAGCAGCGCGACGGGCAACCGGCGCAGGCGCTCGACGATTTCCGCGCGGCCGAGGCCACCGGCAAGGCACCGCCCAGCGTGGTGCTCGACCAGGCCTATGCCAGCGCCGCCAACGGCGACAACGCGCAGGCGGTGGCGCTGCTGCGCAGCGCGATCGACCGCGCCGACCAGGGCGCGTTGCCGCTGGACACGGCGCAGCGCTACAACACGCGCAGTTCGATCGCCAACCTCGGGCGCGAGTGGGGCATCACCGCCTCGGCCGGCTACCGCGGCGCGCGCCAGGCCGCGAGCAACCTGGGCGGCACGGCGATCAGCACCCCCGGCGATTCGGTGTTCAGCACGCTGGAGGCGTTCTGGCGGCCCGCGGCGCTCAACAACCGCCATGGCACGCTCGAAGCGTATGCGCGCGCGGCCAACACGCTGTACGACGAGGGCGGCACGTTCGAATCCGTGCGCGCCGTCGACCCGTGCACCGGCGAAGCCACCGAGGACGCGCGCGCCCGTGCCGAGCGTTTGAGCCGCTCGCGTTCCAGCGCCGGCTGGCCCTCCACCGTCGGATCGTTCGGCGTGCGCTACGCGTTCGGTCGCACCGGCCTGAGCGCCGGCATCGAGCGCCGCCAGTTCCTCGGCAGCGGCACCCGCAGCGGCGGCGTCTATCCGGACGCGGCCGCGATCCAGTGCCGCATCCAGCGCGATTCCAACCAGCCGCAGCAGATCAACACGCTGGCGCGCTATCGCCTGGACGACCATGCCGGCGGCTGGATGTCGTACCTGACCTACGGCTTCTATCACGGCACCGGCGTGCGCACCGACGTCAACCAGTGGTGGACGCTGAGCGGCTATGCGCAGGCCGGCTACAGCTGGGACGACAACCGCGCGCGCTTCAGCGTGGATCGGTTGGACACCACCGGCGCGCCGGTGGAAACCCTGCTCGACTCCGATGGCCGCCTGCACCGCACGCAAGCGTTCGCCGCCGCGGAACTGCGTGCCGGCCGCAGCTACCGGTTCGGCGCCGAGCAGACCCGCTGGGTGCTCAATCCGTATCTGGTGGTGGCCGCGGACTGGCTCGACCAGCGCTCGCGGGTCAGCGGCATCGACTACCCGCTGATCGGCGAGCAGGCGTTCGCCCTGTCCGACACCGATCGCAGCTGGTCCCTGGGCGCCGGCCCCGGCCTCGGCGTGCGCTACTGGTTCCGCGAGGACCGTTACAACGCGGCGCGCTCCTCGCTGGACCTGAGCGTGCAGTACCGCTTCGCATTCGGCGGCGGCGATTCCCAGCGGGCCAAGGGCCTGTTCGCCACCGCCACCTTCAACTACTGACACCTGCCGAAAGAACCGCCATGACCGATGCTGTCGCCCCGATTGTTCCCATGCGTACGCGTGCCCTGTGGCTGGGCCTGCTGTGCGCGTTCGCCGCCGTGCCGGCGCTGGCCCAGGCTCCGGCTCCGGCCGCCGCCGCCGCGCAGGATTCCTCGATCGTGCTGGTCGGCAAGGACGGCTGGTTGTTCCCTGCCTGGGGCAGCCTGACCGAGGTCGATGGCGCGGCGATCGAGCGCAATACCGCGTTGATCGCCGAAGCCCGTACCGCGCTGGCCGCGGCCGGCGTGGAGCTGGACGTGCTGGTGTTGCCGGACAAGGCCCTGTTCTACGAGGACAAGCTGCCCGACGGCAAGCGCATGAGCGATGCGGTGCGCGGGCGCTATGCGCTGATTCACGATGGCCTGGGCAAGGCGCAGGTGCCGGCGGTGGATGCGCTGCAGGTGCTGCGCCAGGTCAAGCAGGGCGGGCAGGAGGTGTTCTACCGCAGCGACCAGCACTGGACCCAGCCGGCGGCCGACGCGGTGGCGGTGGCGGTGGCCGCGCAGGTCCGCCAGCGCGTGCCGCGGCTGCAGGGCCAGGACGGCACCGGCATGGCCCTGGGCAGCGAGATCACCGAGCGCCGCTTCGGCGATCTGGCCGAACTGTTCCTGACCGATGCGCAGCGCAAGGCGATCGGCCGCGACACCTTCAGCGTGCGCCGCCAGTCCGAGCAGCAGGCGCTGCTGGACGATGCGCCGGCGCCGCTGCATGTCACCGGGCACAGCATGGTGCAGCCGTATTTCGGCTTCCCGCAGAAACTGTCCAACCTGCTGGATCGCCCGGTCTCGGTGAACTGGAAGCCCGGCAACGTCGGTCCCTGGGCGATGCTGCTGGAATACCTGGAATCGCCCGAGTTCCAGAAGGCCAGGCCGCAGGTGCTGGTGTGGCAGATGTTCGAGCCGTCCTATGCGCAGGGCCCGGATGCGCGCGGGCAGTGGGACAACGCCTCGATCATGAGCGCGGCGCAGTGGCAGGCGCGCCTGCACAAGGCCGTGGGAAAGTAGCCGATGCCTGCACGTCCCGGCGCGCCCGCGCCCCTGCCGCCGGCCGCGCCGGCGCGTGCGCACTTCGCCACGGCCGCGGTGCTGGTGGTGCTGCTGCTCGCCGGCCTGGCGTGCGGCGGCTGGCTGCTTGGCTGCGCGCCGCTGCCGGCGGCGTCGCTGGCGCCGGCGCGCTGGAGCGATGGCGCGGCCGGCCGTGCGATCGATGCGGCGTTGCAGCTGCCGTTGCAGGCGCGCGCCGATCTGGTCGGCGCGGCGTTGCGCTATCGGCTGCTCGGCGATGCGGGGCCGCAGGTCGCGCTGGGTTGCCCGGGCTGGTTGTTCTACCGCGATGGCCTGCGTCCGCCGGCGGCGGCCGGCGAAGCGGTGTTCGCGCAGCGCGTGCGGCTGATGCGGCATTGGTCGCGGCAGTTGCAGGCGCAGGGTGTGCAGCTGTTGGTGGTGGTGGTGCCGGACAAATCACGGATCGAGCAGGCGCACACCTGCGGCCTGGGCTATTCGGCGCCGATGCGCGCGCGGCTGGGGCAATGGCAACAGGCGCTGGCCGCCGCGGGCGTGGCCTCGACCGACCTGCTGCCGGTGCTGCAGGCCGGCGACGTGCCGGTGTTCTTCCGCACCGACGTGCACATGAACCGGATCGGCGCGCAGCGCGCGGCCGATGCGGTAGCCGCCTCCGCGCTGCCGCTGCTCGGCGGGCGCGGCGGGCAGGCCTTCGCCGTCGCCGCGCCCGGCGCGCCGACGCCGCGGATGGGCGACCTGATCGTGCTGGCCGGCCTGGAGCACGCGCCGCCGGCCTGGCGCCCGGCGCTGGATCGCGAACCGGAGCAGAGCATCGCGCCGCTGCGCGGCGGCGGTCTGCTCGACGACACACCGCCGGTGGAGGTGCTGCTGCTGGGCAGCTCCAACGGGCGTCGCAGCCTGTTCGGCGAGCGCCTGGGCAATGCCCTGAGCCGCGAAGTGTGGAACCAGAGCCTGGACGGCGGCCAGTTCTCCGGCGCGCTGCTGGCGGCCTGGCCGCAGCGCGCGCAATGGCCGCCGAGCCTGAAGCTGGTGATCTGGGAATTCTCCGAAATGGCCCTGTCCTTGCCGCTGACCGATGGCGAGCAGGCGGCATTGGCCGGGATCGACTGAGCGCCGACCGACGATGCTGTTCAACTCCTTCCTGTTCCTGCTGCTGTTCCTGCCGATCGCGCTGGGCGTGCACTACCTGCTCGGTGCGCTGCAGCCGCGCCTGGCCGCGCTGTGGCTGTGCGTGGCCTCGATCGTGTTCTACGGCTGGTGGAATCCGCAGTTCGTGGTGCTGCTGCTCGGCTCGATCGTGTTCAATTACCTGGTCAGCCTGCTCGTGCTGGCGCTGGCCCAGCGGCCACGGCTGCAACTGCTGGTGGTCGCGCTGGGCGTGGTCGCCGACCTGGCGTTGCTGATGCACTACAAGTACGTCGCGGCCATGGTCACCTTCGCGCACGACCTGGGCGTCGACATCGGCCCGATGGATGCGTTGATCCTGCCGCTGGGCATTTCCTTCTTCACCTTCACCCAGATCGGCTACCTGCTCGACTGCCGCGCCGGCCTGGTCAACGACCGCAGCCCGCTCAGCTACGTGCTGTTCGTGACCTTCTTCCCGCACCTGATCGCCGGCCCCATCCTCCACCACAAGGAAATGATGCCGCAGTTCAGCAGGCGCGAGACCTACCGCTTCCACGCCGACAACCTGTCAGTCGGCGGCATGCTGTTCGTGATCGGCCTGGCCAAGAAGGTGTTGCTGGCCGACAGCATCGCGCCGTACGCCGACGCCGGTTTCGCCAGCACCGGCGAGCTGCAGTTGTGGGGCGCATGGGCCACCGCGTTGAGCTACGCGCTGCAGCTGTATTTCGATTTCTCCGGCTACTCGGACATGGCGCTGGGGCTGGCGCGGATGTTCGGCATCCGCTTCCCGCTCAACTTCAATTCGCCGTACAAGGCGACCAGCGTGATCGACTTCTGGTCGCGCTGGCACATGACCCTGACCCGCTACATCACCGCCTACCTGTACTACCCGGTGGCGATGGCGGTGACGCGCTGGCGCAGCCGCCACGGGCGCGCCAGCGGCCCGGCCGCGGTGGCCTCGGCGGGCGGCTTCCTGTCGTTGATCGTGCTGCCCACGGTGTGGGCGATGGGCCTGGCCGGCATCTGGCATGGCGCCGGCCTGCAGTTCCTGATCTTCGGTCTGCTGCATGCCGCCTACCTGGCGATCAACCATGCCTGGCGCATCTTCGTCGTCGGCCGCACGCCGGCGGCGCTGCGCACGTTCAATCCGCTGCAGCATGTCGGTTACCTGTTGCTGACCTTCGCTGCGGTGCTGGTGGCGCAGGCGTTCTTCCGCGCCGATGGCGTGGGCGATGCATGGAAGTTGGTGCAGGGCATGGCCGGCCTGCGCGGCGCGGAAAGCCTGCACGGCCTCGGCCATATCGCCGGCATGGGCCTGGGCGATGCCTGGCGCCTGCTGATCGGCCACCACGTGCAGTTGCTGTACATCGCGCTGCTGCTGGCGCTTGTATGGCTGGCGCCGAACGCGCACCAGATCATGGGCGTGTACTCGCCCGCGTTGAGCAAGCCGAACCCGGCGCCGCGCGCGTGGATGCGCTGGCAGCCCAACCTGCCGTGGTTGCTGGCGATGCTGTCGCTGCTCGTGCTGTGCCTGTCGAGCCTGCACAAGGCATCGCGTTTCCTCTATTTCCAGTTCTGACAAGGTGAACCCCATGGACATGCAGACCCTCCAGACCCAGCTGAGCGACATCGTCGAGAGCGTGATCGGCACCCGCGTGCAGCCCGACGAATACATGGAATCGTTATTCGATTCGATGTCCAAGGTGCAGCTGATGGTCGAGGTCAAGGACCGTCTCGGCGTGACCCTGCCGATCGACGAGATCGACACGCTGGTCGAATCGGTGCAGGTGCTGGCCGAGTACGTGGCCGCGCACCGGCGTTGAGCGCGGACCGCGCCAGGAGCCGCATGCATGCGCTTTGATTTCGAGCGATGCCGTTTCGTCGAGCGCGAACACGCCGCGCAGGCGCCCGCGCTGCGCGATGCAGACGGCGTGCTGGACTGGGCCGGGGTGTACCAGGCCACGCAGGAGTGGGCCGCCCGCGCGCAGCGCGCTGGCGTGCAGCCGGGCCATGCGCTGGTGATCTGGGGCCACAAGCAGTCCGCCTTCGTGGTGGCCATGCTCGGCTGCCTGCAGCTGGGCGTGACCTATGTGCCGGTGGACACCATCAATCCGCCGGCGCGGTTGCAGCGCATCGTCGCGCTGGTGCATGCCGCCGCGGTCTACGACGCCGCCACCGATGCGTTCGGCCCTGGTGCCGACGACGCGCGCGCGCTGGCGGTGCCGGAGCTGGCCTACATCATGTTCACCTCCGGCAGCACCGGCGATCCCAAAGGCGTGCAGATCGGCCGCGACAGCGTGGCCCTGTTCGCCGGCTGGATCCGCGACTGCCTGGCGCTGGGGCCGGCGCCGGCCTTCCTCAACCAGATGCTGTTCAACTTCGATTTCTCGCTGTTCGACCTGTGCGGCGCGCTCGGTCTGGGCGGGTGCTGCGTGCTGTGCCCGCGCGAGGTGATCGCCGATAGCGACCGTTTCGTCGACCATCTGCGCCAGTCCGACGTGGCGGTGTGGGCGTCCACGCCCTCGTTCGTGCGCCAGCAGCTGCTCAATCCGCGCTTCAGCGCCGAGCGCCTGCCCGCGCTGCAGGTGTTCGTGTTCGGCGCCGAGTCGCTGACCCCGCGTGTGGCCGAAGAGGTGTGGGCGCGCTTTCCGCAGGCGCGCATCGTCAACTCCTACGGCCCGACCGAAGCGACCTGTTCCACCACCTGGGTGGAGATCGATGCCGCACTGCGCGCGGCCGCACCCAACCCGTTTCCGATCGGCGTAGCCAAGCCGTATGCCGAGATTTTCCTCGACGCCGGCGAGATCTGCATGGCCGGCGACCACGTGATGCGCGGCTATCTGGACCGCCCCGACCTCGACCAGGGCGTGCTGTTCGAGCACAACGGCAAGCGTGCCTACCGCAGCGGCGACCTGGGCGAGGTCGATGCGCAGGGCCGGCTCTACTTCCGCGGCCGCAGGGACGACCAGATCAAGCTCAACGGCTATCGCATCGAACTGGCCGAAGTGGATGCGGCGCTGTCGACCCTGGACGGCGTGGTCGCCGGTGCTGCCGTGGTGCTGCGCCGGCCCGATGGCAGCCTGGTGCGGATGATCGGCTTCGTCGAACTGTCGGTGCCGGGCGTCGGCGCGGTACAGCCGCTGCCGGATGCGCTGCGGGACTGGAAGCAGCAACTCGCTCGCCGCGTGCCGGCCTACATGATTCCCTCCGAACTGATCGCCGTGGACGCGTTGCCCACCGGCAACAGCGACAAGGTCGATCGCAAACAACTGGAGCAGCGCTATGCCATGGCGCGCACGCTCCGCAGCCAGGAAACGCCACGATGAAATTGATGCTCGCATTGCTTGCCGCCACCGCGCTCGCGCCACTGGCCGCCACCGCCCAACAGGGCGCCGCGGAAGGCCGCCTCGCGCAGCTGTACGCCGCGCGCCCGCCGGCCGGTTCGGCGTTCGTGCGCGTGCTCAACCCGGGCGATGCCGCGCTCGAGGTCGGCATCGGCAATGGCGCCGCACAGCGCATCGGTCCGGCCACCCGCGCCACCCGCTACGCCATCGTCGAAGGCGGCAAGCCGTTCGCGCTGCGCGTGGCCGGCAAGGCGCGCGAGCAGGCCCAGGTCGCCGCGGGCAGCTTCACCACGCTGGTGCTGGACCCGGCCGCGCCGTCGCGGCCGCTGGCGGTGCTGGCCGATGGCGGCGGCAGCAGCGACGCGCTCAAGGCCGAGATCCGCTTCTACAACCTGGCCGGCGGCTGCGGCCAGGCGCGGCTGGCGATCGCCGACAACGGCGCGGTGGTATTCCCGGCCGTCGCCGCGGGCGCCAGCAGCGCGCGCGCGATCAACCCGGTCAAGGCCCGCCTGGTCGCCACGTGCGGCAGCAAGGACAGCGTGCCGCTGGCGCTGCCGTCGCTGCAGCCCGGCGACCACTACAGCCTGTTCCTGAGCGGCAGCGGCAATGCGCTGGTGCTGCAGGGCCAGCTCAGCGGCACCGATCCGTTCGGACGCTGAGCCATGCGCGAGCGCCCCGTGTTCCGCGAAGACCACACGCTGTTCCGTGCGCAGGTGCGGCGTTTCATCGACAGCCAGATCGCCCCGCACTACGCGCAGTGGGAGCGCGACGGCATCACCCCGCGCGCGCTGTGGCGTGCGGCCGGCGCGGCCGGCCTGCTCAACTGCCAGCTGCCCGAACCCTACGGCCTGGGCGGCGACGCCGGGCATGCCGCCTGCGTGATCGAGGAACTGGCGCGGGCGAATTTCCTCGGCATCGGCTTCTCGATCCATTCGGACATGGTCGCGCCGTACCTGATGCAGTACGGCAGCGACGCGGTGCGCGACGCGTGGTTGCCGAAGATGGCGCGCGGCGAGGCGATCGGCGCGATCGCGATGACCGAGCCCGGCGCCGGCAGCGATCTCAAGGCGATCCGCACCCGCGCCGTGCGTCACGGCGAGCACTACCTGCTCAACGGCCAGAAGACCTGGATCACCAACGGCAGCAATGCCGACGTGGCGGTGGTGGTGGCGACCGTGGCGCCGGAACTGGGCGCGCGCGGCTTGAGCCTGTTCTGCGTCGACACCGCACTGCCCGGTGTCGTCCGCGGCGCGCCGATGGCCAAGATCGGCCAGCACGCGCAGGACACCAGCGAGCTGTTCTTCCAGGACGTGGCGGTGCCGGTCTCGCACCTGCTCGGCGCGGAACAGCGCGGCTTCGATTACCTCGGCGAACAACTGGCCGCCGAACGCCTGGCGATCGCGCTGCGCGCCGCGGCCTCGGCCGAAGGCATGCTCGACCAGACCCTGGCCTACGTGCGCCAGCGCAAGGCGTTCGGCCGCCACCTGATCGACCACCAGAACACCCGTTTCGTGCTCGCCGACGCGGCGTCGCGGCTGGCGATGCTGCGCAGTTTCCTCGACCAGTGCCTGGGCGAGCACATGCATGGCCGGCTGCAGGCGACCACCGCGGCGATGGCCAAGCTCAACGCCACCGAGATCCAGGGCCAGGTGCTGGACGCGCTGCTGCAGCTGCACGGCGGGTACGGCTACAGCAGCGAATACGGCATCGGCCGCGCCTGGGCCGATGCGCGCGCGCTGCGCATCTTCGGCGGCACCAGCGAGATCCTGCGCGACATCATCGGCCGCGCCCTGTAGCAGGCGCGCGGCGGGCGGCTATTGGCGTCCGGCGCGCCACTGCCGGCGCAGCGCCTGCGCACGCGGCGAGTCCTGCGACAGCCACGGGTCCAGCGCGAACGCGAAGATGCCGGCGGCGCCGCTGCGCTGCGCCCACGCCAGCTGCTTCTGGATGCGTGCGGCATCGGCGGTCTGCGCCTGGAAGTGGCTGCCGTCGGCCGCCGAGCTGGGCAGTTCCTCGAACAGTTCGACCACCACGTCGAAGGCGACCTGGCGCGCGCGCAGCGACGCCAGCAGCGGATCCACGCCGTCCAGGTTGTCCAGCCCGGCGACGCCGACGCCGTCCTGCACCATCGGCCGCAGCGGCACCTGGTCGAGGATGCGGTTCCACAGCTGCGTCAGCGAACCGCTGGTCTGCAGCCGGCTGAAATACGTGGAGATCGCGGTGACCTTTTCGGTGCCGGCGCTGGCCGCTGCGCACAGCGCGGCCAACCAGCTGCACAGGCGCTGCTGCCGCGCGTCCTGCGCCCAGTGGAACTGTTCCAGTTCGTACGGCAGGTACCAGCCGTCGAAGTTGGCCTGCCTGCGCCACGGCGCGGCCTGCAGATAGGCGCGCGCGTTGTCCAGGGTCAGCGCCAGGAACGCATCCAGCGTGGCCAGGTCCGGCGCCTGCAGCGCCTTCCACCAGCCGCTGTGATACGGCAGGCCGACCCGCACCTGCAGGCCGGCGGCGGCGGCCGTGGAGAAGATCAGCTGCAGCGTGCTGTCCGGCAGGGTCCAGTCCGCATCGCCGCCGCTGCCGTACAGCCCGGCCCACTGCACCACGATCTGTCGGCAGCCCAGGCGCTGGGCGAGCGCCATGTGCTGTTGCCAGTCCTGCGCGCCCAGGTCCAGGTGGCTGCGCCACGGCTGGATGAAGCTGCCGTCGAAACGCGGCGGATTCGAACAGCCCGGCAGCAGGCCCAGTCCGAACGCCGCCGGGGCCAGCACGGCCAGCCGCAGCAGGTCGCGCCGGCTCGGCGAGAAGAAAGAGGATCCAGGGCGATCGTTGTGCATTGCCTGCGCGCGGCGGAGTCCAGGTCGTTGTTCTACAGCATCGCCACGAAAAATCGCGTCGCGCCGCATGCGCGATGCGACGACGGTCGCCGCAAACGCGCCGCTGCGGGTGGATTTCGCAGTGGCGCGCGGTGCCGGCCTCGCGTCCCGCTCGATGAGGCGCCAAGCACGCCGGCTGGGAAAGGCCGCCACACGGCGGCCGACACCACCGGCCACCGCTGCTGCACAGGACTTGCGAAGGGTCGGCCGGGTGCAGTGTGGGAGGGGCCTCGGCCCCGGCCCCATCCGCAGCCGCGAACACCCACGGTCACGCTGACCGGACCAGGCTGCAAGCGCGCGCCAGTCGGCGGATAATCGGCGCAGCACTCGGGCACAGGAGCAGGGCATGATCCGCGACATCATCCGCATGGGCGACCAGCGCCTGCTGCGCATCGCGCAGCCGGTCGATACGTTCGGCAGCGCGCAGTTGCACGCCTTGGTCGCCGACATGTTCGAGACCATGGACGCCGCACGCGGCGTCGGCCTGGCCGCGCCGCAGATCGCAGTGGACCTGCAGTTGATGGTGTTCGGCTTCGACAGCAATGCGCGCTATCCCGATGCGCCGGCGGTACCGCGCACCGCACTGGCCAACGTGCAGATCGAGCCGCTGTCCGACGAACTGGAGGATGGCTGGGAAGGCTGCCTGTCCATTCCCGGGCTGCGCGCGGTGATCCCGCGCTACCGGCAGATCCGCTACCGCGGCCTGGACCCGGACGGCAACGCGGTGGTGTGCGAGGCCGAAGGCTTCCATGCGCGGGTGGTGCAGCACGAGCACGATCATCTGATCGGCCGGCTGTACCCGTCGCGGATCCGCGACTTCGGCAAGTTCGGCTTCGAGGACGTGCTGTCCTACGAGCTGTAGCGCTTTGGTCGGCGTTTCCCCCTGTAGGAGTGGCTTCAGCCGCGACCGGGCGTTACCGGTAATGCCCGGTCGCGGCTGAAGCCGCTCCTACAGGTCCAGGCGGCCGAGAGAACCCGAGTGCCGGAATGCACACGGCCCGCTGTGCGCGGGCCGTGGCAAGGTGCATCTGCGCGTTCCGCGCTCGCTTACTTGAGCGCCTTGAAACGCAGCCGCTTCGGACCGGCGTCGTCGCCCATGCGGCGGCGCTTGTCGATCTCGTACTCGCGGTAGTTGCCCTGGAAGAACTCCACGTGCGAGTCGCCTTCGAACGCCAGGATGTGGGTCGCGATGCGATCCAGGAACCAGCGGTCGTGCGAGATCACGAAGGTGTTGCCGGGGAACTCCAGCAGCGCGTCTTCCAGCGCGCGCAGCGTCTCGATGTCCAGGTCGTTGGACGGTTCGTCGAGCAGCAGCACGTTGCCGCCCTGCAGCAGGGTCTTGGCCATGTGCAGGCGGCCGCGTTCGCCGCCGGACAGGCTGCCGACCAGCTTCTGCTGGTCCTGGCCCTTGAAGTTGAAGCGGCCCAGGTAGGCGCGCGACTGGATCTCCACGCCGTTGATGTTGAGGATGTCCAGGCCGCCGGAGACTTCCTGGAACACGTTGTGGTTGCCTTCCAGCTTGTCGCGGCTCTGGTCCACGTAGGCCAGCTTCACCGTCGGCCCGAGCACGATCTCGCCCGAGTCCGGCTTCTCCTTGCCGATGATCATCTTGAACAGCGTCGACTTGCCGGCGCCGTTGGGGCCGATGATGCCGACGATGGCGCCGGACGGCACCAGGAAGCTGAGGTCGTCGATCAGCAGGCGGTCGCCGAACTTCTTGGTGACGTGCTTGAACTCGAGCACCGCGTTGCCCAGGCGCTCGCCCGGCGGAATGAAGATCTCGTTGGTCTCGTTGCGGCGCTGGTAATCGACCGACTGCAGTTCTTCCAGGCGCGCCAGACGCGCCTTGCCCTTGGTGCGGCCGCCCTTGGCGTTCTGCCGCGACCATTCCAGTTCCTTCTGGATCGCCTTCTGCCGCGACTTCTCCTGGTTGTCTTCCTGCTTCAGGCGCTCTTCCTTCTGCATCAGCCAGTCGGTGTAGTTGCCCTTCCACGGGATGCCGCGGCCGCGGTCCAGTTCCAGGATCCACTCGGCGGCGTTGTCGAGGAAGTAGCGGTCATGGGTCACCGCCACCACGGTGCCGGTGTAGCGCGCCAGGAACTGTTCCAGCCATTCCACCGACTCGGCGTCCAGATGGTTGGTCGGTTCGTCGAGCAGCAGCATGTCCGGCTTCTGCAGCAGCAGCCGGCACAGCGCCACGCGGCGCTTCTCGCCGCCGGACAGCGGGCCGATCACCGCGTCCCACGGCGGCAGGCGCAGCGCGTCGGCGGCCACTTCCAGCTGCTGTTCCAGCAGGTGCGCATCGCCGGCGGCCAGGATCGCCTCCAGCCGCTGCTGTTCGGCGGCGAGCTTGTCGAAGTCGGCGCCTTCCTCGGCATAGGCCTCGTAGATCTTGTCCAGCGCGGCCTGCGCCTGCAGCACCTCGCCCACGCCTTCCTCGACCGCTTCGCGCACGGTCTTGGCCGGGTCCAGCTCCGGCTCCTGCGCCAGGTAGCCGACCTTGATGCCCGGCTGCGGGCGCGCTTCGCCGCTGAAATCGGTGTCCACGCCGGCCATGATCTTCAGCACCGTGGACTTGCCGGCGCCGTTGAGGCCGAGCAGGCCGATCTTGGCGCCCGGGAAGAACGACAGCGAGATGTCCTTGATGATCTGGCGCTTCGGCGGCACCGTCTTGCTGACGCCGTTCATGGTGTAGATGTATTGCGACATGGGGTCTCCGGAAGGCGCAGGACGCCCGCCGGCCGGGGCCGGAAGGCGCGAAATGGATGTCCGCGATTATAGCGGCACCGGCGCAGGCACGTCGGCGGCTGGCGCGCATGCGCCGCGTACCGACGCGGTACCGGCGCGGTCGGGTTCAGGCGGCCGCGGCCTGCACCTGGCGGCGCTGGCGCTGCCGGTAGACCAGCGTGCACGCCACCAGCAGCAGCATCGCCAGCCACTCGCTGCCCAGTGCCGCCTGCATCGCCGCCAGGCTGCCGCCGCCGCGCGCGTGCGCGTAGACCGCGCCCAGCGCCGCCGGGCCCAGGCCCATCGCCGCCTGCAGGACGGTGGAGAGCATGGCGCTGCCCGCACCCGCATGTTCGGTCGGCACCTGCGACAGGCCGATGCGGTAGAAGCAGGCCACGATCCACGCCTGTCCGGCGCCGATCAGCGCGGTCGCCGGCGCCAGCGCGCGCCAGCCGGGATGCGGCCACACCGCGTGCAAGGTCCACGCCAGCGCGAGCAGGCCCAGCATCTGCACCATGCAGCCCAGCAGCAGCGTCGGCAGCAGCCCGAACCGGGCCACTCCGCGCGCGCTGACCAGCGCCGAGCAGAAGTACGCCGCGCCGAGCACGATGAAGGCATTGCCCGACTGCAGCGGCGACAGCCCGGCGCCGGACTGCAAGGTCAGCGCGAGCACGAACATGAAGCCGCTCCAGCAGGCGAAGAACACCCCGCCCAGCAGCAGCGCGAAGCGCACGCTGGGCAGGCGCAGCAGCGCCGGCGGCAGCAGCGGCACGCGGCCACGGCGCTGCTGCCAGGCTTCGGTGCGGGCCAGCGCCGCCAGCAACGGCACGCTCGCGGCCAGCACCGCCAGGCACGGCGCCGACCAATGCAGGGTGGGGCCGAGCGCCAGCGGCAGCAGCAGGCAGGCCAGGAACAGCCCCAGCAACCCGGCGCCGGCCAGGTCGGGCGGCATCCGCCGCGCCGCGCGCGTCTCCGGCACCGCGCGCAGGCCCGCCAGCGCCAGCACGCAGAACGGCAGGTTGATCAGGAAGATGGCGCGCCAGCCGGAACCGGCGATGTCGGCCGTGACCAGGGTGCCGCCCAGCACCTGGCCGATGACGAAGGCGATTCCGCCCAGCGAGCCGTACAGCGCCAGCGCCCGCGCATGCGCCGCGCCGCGCAGGCTGACGTGGATGGTGGCGAGGATCTGCGGCACCGCCAGCGCCGCGCCCAGGCCCTGCAGCACGCGGCCGGCGAGCAGGGCGGGCACGGAGCCGGCCAGTCCGCACAGCAGCGAGGCCACCGCGAACAGCAGCACGCCGGCGGCGAACACCCGGCGCCGGCCCAGGTTGTCGCCCAGCCGCCCGCCCGCGGCCAGGCCCACCGCGAACGCCACGCCGTACACCGCCACGATCAGTTCCAGCGCCGTCGCCGAGGCGTGCAGCGTGTGGGCGATGGAACCCAGGGCGACGTTGATGATGGAAAAGTCGATCAGCGGCAGCATCTGCCCGAGCAGCAGGATCGCCAGGCCCCAGGTGCCCAGCGTCGGCGGCGAGGCGCTGGGGCAGGCGCATGCGGGCGGCTGCCGGTCGAGGCGATCGAGGGAATGGGGCGTGGCGGAGGGGGCGGAGGAGGTGGTCATGGCGCGCAGTATCCGGACCGCTTAAACTGGTACAAGTAGTTATTTATCCTGGTATTGGCGCTTCCTGCCTGGGGCTGGGATCGCTGCGGTGGAGCAGGGAGAACAGCAAGATGTTGAGTGATCGGGTGAATCCCATGACCGACGCGGCGGGCGGTGGCGCCGTTGCCGCGCACGGTACTGCGCTGGCGGCCGAACGCGCGCGCGCGCTCGGCGCCTTCCTGCGGGCGCGCCGCGAGAGCCTGGATCCGGCGCGGCTGGGCCTGCCGCGTGCCGGCAGGCGCCGCACGCCGGGCCTGCGCCGCGAGGAGGTGGCCGCGCTCGCCGACGTCGGCGTCACCTGGTACACCTGGCTCGAACAGGGACGGCCAGTGCGTGCCTCCGCACGCGTGCTGACCGCCATCGCCGGCGCCTTGCAGTGCTCGGAGGTGGAAACCGGCCACGTGCTGGCGCTGGCCGGATTGGGCGATGCGGCGCCCCGGCTGCAGCCCCTGTGCGAGCAGTTGACCGACACCGGGCGCATGCTGCTCGACCAGCTCGGCCCCTGGCCGGCGATGCTGCAGAGTCCGCGTTTCGACATCCTCGGCGCCAATCCGGCCTTCGAGCGGCTGATGGGGGTGACCCTGGCGGATCTGCCGGACGCCGACCGCAACTGCGTCTACCAGGCGTTCACCAACCCGCACTGGCGCGCCCGCCTGGCCGATCGGGACAACGTCCTGCAGCACATGGTGGCGCTGTTGCGCGCCGCCATGGGCGAGCACCTGGGCGAGCCGGCCTGGGAGCGCCTGCTGGCGCGCTACCGCGCCGCCTCGCCCGAGTTCGACGCCTTGTGGCAGCAGCGGCGCGAGGTGCGCGGAGTGGAAAACCAGCTCAAGCGCTTCCACCACCCGCAGGCGGGCGAACTGCACCTGCAGCAGGTCAACTGGTGGTCGGCGCCGCGCAACGGCAATCGGCTGGTGGTGTACCTGCCTGCCGACGAGGCGGCGCGGGTCGCGCTGCTGCAACTGCATGCGCAGTCGGCCGAGGTCGCCGCGCCGGCCCATCGCCACTGAGCGCAGGTGCGCAGTCCGGGACCAGGGGCCTGGGACGGCGCAGGCGGCGCTGCGTGCCGGGTTGCGGCGGACAGGCCCGCGCCGGTGGCGCCGATCACGTCGAAACGCCGCTGTGGACAGGAAAAAGAGGGCCGAAACGTAATGCGCGCTTACCCGTTTCGGGAAAGCTGAATACGTAACCGGTTCCAGCAGGAAGCGGTTCAGACGACAAGCGCATTAATGCAGTCGTGACACCAAAAGTGACGGAGCAGCCATGAACATCAAACGCATTGCCACCCTTGCCCTTTCGTCCCTGCTGGCGCTGGGTTTCATGGCGCCCGCCGCATTCGCCCGCGACGGCTGGGACGACCGCGATCCGCGCGGCTGGCACGACCGCGATCACGACCGGCGCGACTACGACCGGCGCGACCGCGATCGCGACCGCTACTGGCGCGAACGCGAACGCCACGACGACCGCCGCTACTACAGCCAGGGCTATCGCGACGGGTATCGCAGCCGTCCTGACGTCGTCTACTACCGTCCGGGTCCGCCGCCGTGGGCGCGCGGCCAGCGCTACTACGGTCCCAACTACGTGGTCTACGACTACGACCGCTACCAGGTGCGGCGCCCGCCGTACGGCTACCGCTGGGTGCGCGACGACCGCGGCAACCTGCTGATGGTCGCCATCGCCAGCGGCATCATCGCCGACCTGGTGCTCAACGGCCGCTGATCCTGGCCGCACGGCACGCCACGACGGCCTCCTTCGGGAGGCCGTCGTCGTTTTGGTTCGCCGCCGGCCCTGCGCGGGGCTTAAACTAGCGGTCTGCCTTTTGTCCATGCCCCTGGAGACCCGATGTTCCCGCGTGCCGCCCGCATCGAAACCTACGATCCCGAACTGGCCCAGGCCATCGCCGCCGAAGCCGGCCGCCAGGAAGACCATGTCGAGCTGATCGCCAGCGAGAACTACTGCAGCCCGCTGGTGATGGAAGCCCAGGGCAGCCAGCTGACCAACAAGTACGCCGAGGGTTACCCGGGCAAGCGCTACTACGGCGGCTGCGAATTCGTCGACATCGCCGAGCAACTGGCGATCGACCGGGTCAAGCAGCTGTTCGGCGCCGACTACGCGAACGTGCAGCCGCATTCGGGGTCGCAGGCCAACCAGGCGGTGTACCTGGCGCTGCTGCAGCCCGGCGACACCATCCTGGGCATGTCGCTGGCCCACGGCGGCCACCTGACCCACGGCGCCAAGGTCAACGTCTCCGGCAAGCTGTTCAACGCGGTGCAGTACGGCGTGAACGAGCAGGGCCTGATCGACTACGACGAAGTCGAGCGGCTGGCGCTGGAGCACAAGCCGAAGATGGTCGTGGCCGGCTTCTCCGCGTATTCGCAGAAGATCGACTGGGCGCGCTTCCGTGCCATCGCCGACAAGGTCGGCGCGGTGCTGTTCGTGGACATGGCGCACGTGGCCGGCCTGGTCGCCGCCGGCGTGTATCCGAGCCCGCTGGAGCATGCGCACGTGGTCACCTCGACCACCCACAAGACCCTGCGCGGCCCGCGCGGCGGCATCATCCTGGCCAAGGGCGCGAGCGAGGACCTGGTCAAGAAGCTGCAGTCGATCGTGTTCCCGGGCATCCAGGGCGGTCCGCTGATGCACGTGATCGCGGCCAAGGCGGTGGCGTTCAAGGAAGCGCTGGAGCCGGAGTTCAAGGACTACCAGCAGCAGGTGGTGAAGAACGCGCAGGCGATGGCCAACACCCTGATCGCGCGCGGCTACAAGATCGTCTCCGGTGGCACCGAGAACCATCTGATGCTGGTCGACATGATCGGCAAGGACGTGTCCGGCAAGGACGCGGAAGCGGCGCTGGGCAAGGCCCACATCACCGTCAACAAGAACTCGGTGCCCAACGATCCGCGCTCGCCGTTCGTGACCTCGGGCCTGCGCCTGGGCACCCCGGCCATCACCACCCGCGGCTACCTGGAGCAGGACAGCATCGACCTGGCCAACTGGATCGCCGACGTGCTCGACGCCCCGGCCGACGCCGCGGTCATCGCCCGCGTGCGCGACGCGGTGACCGCGCAGTGCAGGAAGTATCCGGTGTATGGCTGAGCGGCGGGGATTCGGGATTGGGGATTCGGGATTGGCCAACGGCCGTTCCCGTGGACCCGCGCGTTCCCGAATCCCCAATCTCCAATCCCCAATCCCGGCACTCTGAATGCACTGCCCCTTCTGCCAGCACACCGACACCCGCGTGATCGATTCGCGGGTGTCCGAGGACGGCGCGACGATCCGTCGCCGCCGCGAGTGCGAGGCGTGCGGCGAACGGTTCAGCACGCTGGAGACGATCGAGCTGAAGCTGCCGACGGTGATCAAGAGCGACGGTGGCCGCGAGGCCTTCGATGCGCGCAAGCTGCGCACCAGCTTCGATCGCGCGCTGCAGAAACGGCCGGTGGCCGAGGAACAGATCGAGGCGGCGGTGCGCGCGGTGGTGCACCAGCTGCGCATGTCCGGCGAGCGCGAATTGCCGTCGATCCGCGTCGGCGAGTACGTGATGGCCGAGCTGCGCAAGCTCGACCACGTCGGCTACGTGCGCTTCGCCTCGGTCTACCGCAGCTTCCAGGACGTGGCCGATTTCCGCGAGGAGATCGAGAAGCTCGAGCGCGAGCTGCCGGTGGGCAGCGAGCAGTTGCCGCTGCTGGAGCTGGTCCGCGCCGACAAGCCGGGCGACAAGTCCGGCAAGCGCTGAGGGCGGCATGCGCATCGTCTGCCTGGCCGAGGCGCCGCAGCATATTTCCGCATTGGCCCGCGAACATCTGCAGGCCTTCGGCGAGATGCTGCCGGAGTGGAACGTGGTCGAGGCCGAGGCCGACCTGCGCAGCCATCGCTGCGACAGCCGCATCCCGACCAGCTGGATCGCGCTCGAGGGCGACGACTGGCTCGGTTCGGTCAGCCTGCTGCAGAACGACGATGCGCGCATCCGCCAGTTCTCGCCGTGGCTGGCGACGCTGTATGTGCGCCCGCAGGCGCGCAGCGGCGGCGTCGGCGCGCGGCTGGTCGCGCATTGCGTGCAGGCCGCAGCGCGGCTGCAGGTGGGGTATCTGTACCTGTATTGCGAACCGCGGCTGGTGCCGTACTACGAAGGCCTGGGCTGGCAGCCGCATGTGCAGCTGCCGCTGGGCCCGCTGCAGGTGACGGTGATGCGCATCGACGCCGGCGCGTTGGCGGCACCGGCGCAGACCGCATGAGCGCGGACGTCATGAGCGCGGACGTCATGAGCGCGGACGTCATGAGCGATTTTTCCGCCGACGATCATCGGCACATGGCGCAGGCGCTGCGCCTGGCCGAGCGCGGCGCCTACACCACGCGTCCCAACCCGATGGTCGGCTGCGTGATCGTGCGCGACGGCGCCGTGGTGGGCGAGGGCTTCCACCAGCGCGCCGGCGGCCCGCATGCGGAGGTGTTCGCGCTGCGCGCCGCCGGCGCGGGCGCGCGCGGCGCCACCGCCTACGTGACCCTGGAACCGTGCGCGCACTACGGGCGCACCCCGCCGTGCGCGCTGGCGCTGATCGAAGCCGGGGTGACGCGGGTGGTGGCGGCGATGGCCGATCCGTTTCCGCAGGTCAACGGCGGCGGTTTCGCGCTGCTGCGCGAGGCCGGCGTCGAGGTTCGCTTCGGGCTGATGGAAGCGCAGGCGCGCGCGCTGAATCGCGGCTTCCTGTCGCGGGTGGAACGCGCCCGGCCGTGGCTGCGGGTCAAGCTCGGCGCCAGCCTGGACGGGCGCACCGCGCTGGCCAGCGGCGAATCGAAATGGATCACCGGCGCGGCTGCGCGGCAGGACGTGCAGCATTGGCGCGCGCGCGCCGGGGCGATCCTCACCGGCGCCGGCACCGTGCTGGCCGACGACCCGTCGCTGAGCGTGCGCCTGGACGACGGCGCCGAGGTCGTGCCGCCGCTGCGCGTGGTGCTGGATGCGCAGCTGCGCACGCTGCAGCAGGCCAAGGTACGCGACTCCGCGGCGCCGACCCTGTACCTGCATGCGCCGGGCGTGGCGCCGCCATCGCTGCCCGGGGTCGAGTTCGCCGCGGTCGCGCTGCAGGCCGGCCGCTTCGATCTGGGCGCGGTGCTGCAGTTGCTCGCCGCGCGCGGCATCAACGAGGTGCAGGTCGAGGCCGGCGCGACCCTGAGCGGCGCGCTGCTGCGCGCCGGCCTGGTCGACGAGCTGCTGCTGTACCTGGCGCCGCTGCTGCTCGGCGACGCCGCGCGCCCGCTGCTGGCCGGGCTGGGCATCGACACGATGGCGCAGCGCGTGCCGCTGCAGTTGCTGGAGACGCGCCAGGTCGGCGACGACCTGCGCCTGCTGCTGCGGCCGGTGGCGACGGGCGCCGGGTAACGGCAACCGGCATCTGCTGCGCCGGCGCGCTGCCGCCATGGCGCAAGGTTGCCGCCTCCGCCGTGACGCTACGTCCCATCGGTGGCCCGTCCCGCCGCAGCGGCTGTCATGCCGCGCCCTGCTAGAATGCGCGAGCCGGTTCGCCGGCAACCACAAACGTCTTCAGGGCGGGGTGCGATTCCCCACCGGCGGTAGGTGCGTTCGCGCACGAGCCCGCGAGCGCTTGGGTCGTCGGACCGGCACGCAGGTGCGGTTCGGGGACGCAAGGTCAGCAGATCCGGTCCGATGCCGGAGCCGACGGTATAGTCCGGATGAAAGAAGACGGCCTTCGCGCAGCCTTGCGGCTGTGCGCGTGCCTGTTTGCCTTGTGGCGTTTTTCGCTCACCATGCTTGCGAGAAACGTTTATGTTCACCGGAATCATCGAAGGCGTCGGCCGCCTGGCCGCGCGCCAGCCGCAGGGCGGCGATATCCGCTTCACCTTTGCCACCGGCAGCCTGCCGTTCGCCGACGTGCAGCTCGGCGAGAGCATCGCGGTCAACGGCGTGTGCCTGACCGTCGTCGCCTTCGACGCGGCGTCGTTCCAGGCCGATGCGTCCACCGAAACCCTGTCCCTGACCACGCTCGGCGCGCTCGCCGAAGGCGCGGCGCTGAACCTGGAGCGGGCGATGCGTCCGACCGACCGGCTCGGCGGGCATCTGGTCAGCGGCCATGTCGATGGCCTCGGCAGCGTGCGGTCGATCCACGAGGACGCGCGTGCGCAACGCTGGCGCTTCGCCGCGCCGCCGGCGCTGCTGCGCTACATCGCCAAGAAAGGCTCGATCTGCGTGGACGGGGTCAGCCTGACCGTCAACGACGTGGACTATGCCGGCTTCGAGGTGGCGCTGATCCCGCACACGGTGGCGCACACCGCGTTCGCGCACACCGCGGTGGGATCGGCGGTGAACCTGGAAATCGACCTGGTCGCGCGCTACGTCGAACGCCTGCTGCACGGCCGCCAGGACTGACCTGCGCCTTCCCGTCGTCTGCCGTGCCGTCGCCGCTGCCCGCGGCGGCGCTTGGCGCCTTCCGTCTTCTGCGAGTCCCTCATGTCGCCATCCACCGCCCCTAGCCTGAACTTCGCCCCCGTCCCCGAGCTGCTGGAGGAAATCCGCGCCGGCCGCATGGTGGTCATCGTCGACGACGAGGACCGCGAGAACGAGGGCGACCTGATCATGGCCGCCGAGCTGGTCAAGCCCTCGGACATCAATTTCATGGTCACCCATGCGCGCGGCCTGGTGTGCCTGTCGCTGACCCGCGAGCGCTGCGCGCAGCTCGGGCTGGCGCCGATGGTCCAGCACAACACCGCGCAGTTCCACACCAACTTCACCGTCAGCATCGAGGCCGCCGAGGGCGTCACCACCGGCATCTCGGCCTACGACCGCGCGCATACCGTGCGCACCGCGGTCAAACCCGACGCCAAGCCGCACGACCTGAGCCAGCCGGGCCACATCTTCCCGTTGATCGCCCAGCCCGGCGGCGTGCTGACCCGCGCCGGCCACACCGAGGCGGCCGGCGACCTGCCGCTGCTGGCGGGGCTGGAACCGGCCGGGGTGCTGGTGGAAGTGCTCAATCCCGACGGCAGCATGGCGCGGCGCCCGCAGTTGGAGGAATTCGCGCGCCTGCACGGGCTGAAGATGGGCTCGATCGCCGACCTGATCGCCTACCGCCTGGCCACCGAGCACACCGTCGAGCGCATCGACGAGCGCCCCATCGAGACCGAGTTCGGCAGCTTCTCCCTGGTCACCTACCGCGACCGCATCGCCCACGACCTGCATTTCGCGCTGGTCCGCGGCACTCCCGACGCCGAAACGCCGACCCTGGTGCGGGTGCAGGTGGAGAACCCGCTGGCCGACCTGCTGCACTGGCGGCGCGACGATTTCGGCGTGGCCGCCAGCGACGCGCTGCGCGCGATCGCCGCGGCCGACAGCGGGGTCATGGTGGTGCTGTCGGCGCCGCGCGACAGCCAGGCGCTGCTGGCGCGGCTGCGCAAGCAGCCCGACGTGGCCGCCAACAGCAAGGACGTGGGGCAGTGGCGGCGCAACGGCGCCGGCAGCCAGATCCTGGCCGACCTGGGCCTGGGCAAGCTGCGCGTGCTGGGCACGCCGCGCCGCCAGGTCGGCCTGGCCGGGTTCGGGCTGGAGGTGGTGGAGCATGTGGAGTTGGAGCCGGGATTGGGGAGTCGGGAGTCGGGAGTCGGGAAAGGCTGATTCCCTGACGCTGCTTCGCTATCGGCGCTGCAAGCGCTTCCGGGGCCCGAGCCCGGAACACGCCGCCTGCTAAACTCTCCCACCCACTGAACCTGCCACCGCCATGACCCACTACGAAGGCGACCTCCGCGCTCCCGAAGCGGCCCGTTTCGCGATCATCGCCAGCCGCTGGAACGCGCGCATCACCGACGTGCTGGTCGCCGGCGCGCGCGCGAGCCTGTCCGGCAACGGCATCGCCGACGACGCGGTGGACGTGATTCGCGTGCCCGGCGCGTGGGAACTGCCGCTGGCCGCCGCGCGCCTGGCCGCCGCCGGCAAGCACGCGGCGATCATCGCGCTGGGCTGCGTGATCCGCGGCGACACCCGCCACTACGAACACGTGGCCGATGGCTGCGCCGAAGGCCTGCTGCGGGTGTCGCTGGACTTCCGCATCCCGGTGCTCAACGGCGTGCTGGCGGTGGAGCAGGTCGAGGACGCCGAGGCGCGCGCCGGCGGCAGCCATGGCAACAAGGGCGAGGAAGCGGCGCTGACCGCGCTGGAAATGGTCAATCTCCTGGAGCTGCTGCCATGAACAAGCCCGCTGGCCACAAGCATGTCCGTCGCGACGGCGTCGATCCGGTGCTGCGTTCGCGCGCGCGCCGGCGTGCGCTGCAGGCGATCTACGCCTGGCAGATCGCGGGCGGCACCGCGCAGCACGTGATCGCGCAGTTCGCGCACGAGCAGGCGCACGAGATCGCCGACCTGGTCTACTTCGAGAACCTGGTCGAAGGCGTGCTCAAGCACCGCGCCGAACTGGATGCGGCGCTGGTCGGCTACCTGGACCGCACCGTCGAGGAAGTGGACGCGATCGAGCGCGCGGTGCTGCGCCTGGCCGCTTACGAACTGCTGCACCGCCACGACGTGCCGTACCGCGTGGTGATCAACGAAGCCATCGAGACCGCCAAGCGTTTCGGCTCCGAACACGGCCACACCTACGTCAACGGCGTGCTCGACCGCGCCGCGCTGGAATGGCGCACGGTGGAGTCGGGTGGCGCGGGCGCCTAACGGCGCGGGATTGGGCATTTGGGATTGGGGATTCGCAGGAGCTGCATTCCCTCCCGAGCCACGGCTGTGGCCTGGCTGTTGCCAATCCCCAATGCCGAATCCCCAATCCCGGCTCCCAAAATGCCTGAATTCGATCTGATCGATCGCCTGCGTGCCCGGATCGGGACGCATGCGGACGTGCCGTTGGGCATCGGCGACGATGCGGCGCTGCTGCAGCCGCCGCCGGGCGAGCAGCTCGCGATCACCACCGACACGCTCAACGCCGGTGTGCACTTTCCGCTTGAGACCGCGCCTGCCGACATCGGCTGGAAGACGCTGGCGGTGAACCTGTCCGACCTCGCCGCGATGGGCGCGCAACCGCGCTGGTGCACGCTGTCGCTGTCGTTGCCGCACGAGGATGCGCGCTGGATCGACGCCTTCGCCGACGGCTTCTTCGCGCTGGCCGATGCGCACGGCATCGTGCTGGCCGGCGGCGACACCACGCGCGGGCCGCTGTCGCTGTCGGTCACCGCGATCGGCAGCGTGGCGCCCGGCGCGGCGCTGCGCCGCGACGGCGCCCAGCCGGGCGACGAGATCTGGGTCAGCGGCCGTCCGGGCGAGGCTGCCGCGGCGTTGGCGCTGTGGCAGGCCGGGCGCCTGGATGTGGCCCGTGCCGCCGCCGATCCCGTCCACGAGCATCTGCGCCAGCGCCTGTTGCGGCCGTCGCCGCGAGTGCAGGCCGGGCGGCGCCTGCGCGGCCTGGCGCACGCCTGCGTGGACATTTCCGACGGCCTGCTGGCCGACCTGGACCACATCTGCGCGCGCAGCGGCGTCGGCGCCGAACTGTGGCTGGCCGCGTTGCCGGTGGTCGCCGCGCCGGCGGAGGCGAGCGCCGCGCAGGTGCACGCCTGGCAACTGGGCGGCGGCGACGACTACGAGCTGTGCTTCACCGCCGCGCCGGCGCAACGCGCGGCGATCGTGCAGGCATTGCAGGCGATCGGCGAGCAGGCGACGCCGATCGGGCGCATCGTCGCCGGCGGCGGCATCGTCGTGCGCGACGCGCACGGTCAGCCGTGGCAGCCGCCGCGGCGCGGCTACGAGCATTTTTTCGCCGGTTAGCGGAAATCCGCGAGTCGCTTCGCGCCGGACCCTCACCCCAACCCCTCTCCCGGTGGGAGAGGGGCTAAAGCACACCGCGCCGT
>NZ_JAFIWB010000031.1 GCF_017163705.1 Xanthomonas bonasiae | reverse complement strand
CAGGGGCTTGCGGCGAGTCGGTCGGGTGCACTGTAGGAGGGGCTTCAGCCCCGACTGTGTCCGAAGCCGTCAGGCCTGCCGCTTCGTTCGTCGCGGCTGAAGCCGCTCCTGCAGGGAATTGCGGCGAGCCGGCTGGGTGCATTGTGGGAGGGGCTTCAGCCCCGACGCTGTCCGAAGCCGTCAGGCCTGATGCTTCGCGACGCGATCCGCAACCGCGGGATCCGCCGCGCGACCGGCCGCGGTTGGCGTCGCTCGCATCGCGCATTGCCGCGTCAGGCAGCCAAATCATGTCCTGCGCTGGGCATGCCGGGACGCGCAGCGGACAACGCCACGCACCTGCCGCCAAGCCTTGCTGCCACTGCCGCTTAACCCCTCGGCTGCTAAACTGCACGTCTTTCCCCACCGCAGTACCGCAAGCATGCAACTGAGCCTGTTGAAGACCAAGATCCACCGCGCCACCGTCACCCATTCGGAGCTCAACTACGAAGGGTCGATCGCCATCGACGGGCTGCTGCTGGACGCCACCGGCATCCGCGAGTTCGAGCAGGTGCATATCTGGGACGTCACCAACGGCGCACGCTTCAGCACCTACGCGATCCGCGCCGACGAAGGCAGCGGCATCGTCTCGCTCAACGGCGGCGCCGCGCGCCACGTGCAGGTCGGCGACCTGATCATCATCGCCGCCTTCGCCGGCATGAGCGAAGAGGAAGCCGCGCGCTTCCAGCCGACCCTGGTCTACGTGGACGGCGCCAACAAGATCACCCATACCAACCACAGCATCCCGAAGCAGGCCGCATGACACAGTCCAACGGTTTCGACGCACTGCACTCCCACGCCCAGCGTTTGCGCGGGGCGCGCCTTCCCGAATTGCTGGCCGCCGAGCCCGGCCGGGTCGAAGACCTGGCGGTGCAGGTCGGACCGTTGTACTTCAACTTCGCGCGGCAGAAATACGACCGCGCCGCGCTCGACGCGCTGCTCGCGCTGGCCGCCGAGCACGACGTGGCCGGCGCGTTTCAGCGCCTGTTCCGCGGCGAGACGGTCAACGTCACCGAAGGCCGTGCCGCACTGCATACCGCGCTGCGCGGCGAGCTCAGCGGCGCGCCGGTCGCGGCCGAAGCGAACGCCAGCGCACGCGAGGTGCAGCAGCGCATGCGCGCGCTGATCGACGCGCTGGCGCAGACCGAGGTCACCGACATCGTCAGCGTCGGCATCGGTGGTTCCGACCTGGGCCCGCGCCTGGTCGCCGACGCGCTGCGTCCGGTCGAAGGCGCGCGTTTCCGCGTGCATTTCGTCTCCAACGTCGACGGCGCGGCGATGCAGCGCACGCTGGCCACGCTGGATCCGGCGCGCACCGCCGGCGTGCTGATCTCCAAGACCTTCGGCACCCAGGAAACCCTGCTCAACGGCCAGATCCTGCGCGATTGGCTCGGCGGCAGCGAGCGCCTGTATGCGGTCAGCGCCAATCCCGAGCGCGCCGCCAAGGCCTTCGACATCGCCGCCGGCCGCGTGCTGCCGATGTGGGACTGGGTCGGCGGGCGCTATTCGCTGTGGTCGGCGGTGGGCTTCCCGATCGCGCTGGCGATCGGCGCCGACGGCTTCGAGCAGCTGCTGGCCGGCGCCGCGCAATTCGACGAGCACGCGCTGAACGCGCCGCTGCAGCGCAACGTGGCGGTGCTGCATGCGCTGACCACGCTGTGGAACCGCAACGTGCTCGGCTACGCCACGCAGGCGGTGATGACCTACGACCAGCGCCTGGCGCTGTTGCCGGCCTACCTGCAGCAACTGGTGATGGAGAGCCTGGGCAAGCGCGTGCGGCTGGACGGCAGCCCGGTGCAGGCCGATACCGTGCCGGTATGGTGGGGCGGCGCCGGCACCGACGTGCAGCACAGTTTCTTCCAGGCGCTGCACCAGGGCACCAGCATCGTGCCGGCCGATTTCATCGGCTGCATCCACAACGACGATCCCTACACGGTCAACCACCAGGCGTTGCTGGCCAACCTGCTGGCGCAGACCGAGGCGCTGGCGAACGGGCAGGGCAGCGACGACCCGCACCGCGACTACCCCGGCGGCCGCCCGAGCACGCTGATCCTGCTCGATGCGCTGACCCCGCAGGCGCTGGGCGCGCTGATCGCGATGTACGAGCACAGCGTCTACGTGCAGTCGGTGATCTGGGGCATCAACGCCTTCGATCAGTTCGGTGTGGAGCTGGGCAAGCAACTGGCCAGCCAGCTGCTGCCGGCGCTGCAGGGCGAAACCACCGAGGTCGCCGACCCGGTGACGCGCGCGGTGCTGGCGCGCTTGCGCGGCTGAGGCGCGCTTTCGGGTGTCCTGCAACGGGGCCTTCGGGCCCCGTTCGTTTTTGCCGCGCGCCACGCTTTCGGTATCCGTGAGCGGACTCGTCCTGCACGGCAGGCGTCGACTGCCCGCTCGAGAAACCGCAGCGGGCTCACGCACCTTGCTTGTCGGTTGACCTGCCGCGCGATAGCGGAGAAAAGTCTGTGGGAGCGACTTCAGTCGCGACGAGCGGAGATGGGCGCTGCAATCGTCCGACTGGATCGGCGCTAAAAACGCTGCGTCGCGTGACGCTGCAGACCGTCCACAGAGGGCGCCATCGCCGCCGCAGAGTTGCGCAGTTCTCCGGCACGGCAGTGTTGCGGCGCAACAAGCGTATTTGCCGGCGCGACCATGGCGGCGGCTGGCGATGCTGCGATCACGCGGCGGGCCGGCCTTGCCGGTATTCCATCGCTATAGCGCAATCCAATATCCGTAGCGGGGCAAGGCATACCTCGCGGCGTGGTTGACAGGGTCGGGGCGAGTAATGAAGCGTAGGCGCCGGTCGCGCGTCTCGGGAGGGAGCGCGGCCGTCGTGTGTCGCGCGTTCGCCGTTCCTGGGAGGGAAGACCTTGCAAAAACAGTCCGCTGGCGTGTCTGCGCCGATTCGCAATGCGCTGGCCACCGCGGCCGCGCTGGGCCTGCTCGCGTTGGCCGCGGCCGGCCCCGGCCAATCGGCTCCGGCCGCCACTGCCGCCGCTGCACCGCCGGCGATCCATCCGCAGCTGTGGCCGTCGCCGGCCTGGCCGCTGGCCGAGGATGCGGCGCTGGAGGCGCGCATTTCCAAGCTGATGGCGCAGATGACGGTGGAGCAGAAGGTCGGGCAGATCGTGCAGGGCGATATCGCCAGCATGACCCCGGACGACGTGCGCAAGTACCACATCGGCTCGGTGCTGGCCGGCGGCAATTCCGATCCCGGCGGCAAGTACGACGCCAGCCCGGCGGAATGGCTGAAACTGGCCGACGCCTACTACGCGGCGTCGATGGACAAGGGCAACGGCGGCCTGGCGATCCCGATCATCTTCGGCATCGATGCGGTGCACGGGCAGAGCAACATCGTCGGCGCCACGCTGTTCCCGCACAACATCGGCCTGGGCGCCACGCGCGACCCGGAGCTGATGCGCAAGATCGGCGCGGTGACCGCGGCCGAGACCCGTACCACCGGCATGGAGTGGACCTTCGCGCCGACCGTGGCGGTGCCGCAGGACGATCGCTGGGGCCGCACCTACGAGGGCTATTCCGAATCGCCCGAGGTGGTCGCCAGCTTCTCCGGCAAGGTGGTCGAAGGCCTGCAGGGCGTGCCCGGGCAGCCCGGCTTCCTCGACGGTTCGCACGTGATCGCCTCGGTCAAGCATTTCCTCGGCGACGGCGGCACCACCGACGGCAAGGACCAGGGCGATACCCGGGTCAGCGAGCAGCAGTTGCGCGACATCCACGGCGCCGGCTATCCGCCGGCGATCGCCGCCGGCGCGCAGACGGTGATGGCCTCGTTCAACAGCTTCAACGGCGTGAAGATGCACGGCAACAAGCCGATGCTGACCGACGTGCTGAAGGGGCAGATGCATTTCGGCGGCTTCGTGGTCGGCGACTGGAACGGCCATGGCCAGGTGCCCGGTTGCCGCAACGACGACTGCCCGGCCGCGTTCAATGCCGGCGTGGACATGCTGATGGCGCCGGACAGCTGGAAGGGCTATTACGAGAGCGCGCTGAAGGCGGTCAAGTCGGGCGAGATCCCGATGACGCGGCTGGACGACGCGGTGCGGCGGATCCTGCGGGTGAAGCTGCGGCTGGGCCTGTTCGAGGCCGGCAAGCCGTCGCAGCGCCCGCTCGGCGGCAAGTTCGAACTGCTCGGCGCGCCCGAGCACCGCGCGGTGGCGCGGCAGGCGGTGCGCGAGTCGCTGGTGCTGCTGAAGAACCAGAAGCAGCTGCTGCCGCTGAAGCCGCAGAGCAAGATCCTGGTTGCCGGCGACGGCGCCAACGACATGGGCAAGCAGGCCGGCGGCTGGACGCTGAACTGGCAGGGCACCGGCACCAAGCGCGCCGACTACCCGAACGGCAACACCATCTGGGAAGGCCTGCAGCAGCAGGTCAAGGCCGCCGGCGGCAGCGCCGAGCTGGCGATCGACGGCAAGTACCAGGCCAAGCCGGACGTGGCGGTGGTGGTGTTCGGCGAGAACCCGTACGCCGAATTCCAGGGCGACATCGCCACGCTGCTGTACAAGCCCGGCGACGACAGCGATCTGCAGCTGATCAAGAAGCTCAAGGCCGACGGCATTCCGGTGGTGGCGGTGTTCCTGAGCGGGCGTCCGCTGTGGGTGAACCGCGAGATCAATGCTGCCGATGCGTTCGTCGCCGCGTGGCTGCCGGGGTCGGAAGGCGGCGGCATCGCCGACGTGCTGCTGCGCAAGCCCGACGGCGGCATCCAGTACGACTTCCACGGCAAGCTGAGCTTCTCCTGGCCGCGCACCGCGACCCAGTACGCCAACAACGTCGGGCAGAAGAACTACAACCCGCAGTTCGCATTCGGCTATGGCCTGCGCTATGCCGACAAGGGCGATCTGATCCGCCTGTCCGAAGTCTCCGGCGTGTCCGGCGCGCAGGCGGTGGGCGGGGTGTACTTCGAGCGCGGCAAGCCGGCGGCGGGCATCAACATGGTCCTGCAGGGCGCCAGCCAGGCCAATCTGCCGGCGGTGACGACCCCGGCGGCGCTGGCCGACGGGTCGCTCAAGGTCACCGCGATCGACCACAAGGCGCAGGAGGATGCGCGCCGGCTGGAGTGGTCGGGCAAGGGCAAGGCCGGGATGGCGTTGGTGCTGCCCAGGCCGCTGGACGTGTCGCGCGAGAGCAACGGCGACGTGCAGCTGATCCTGACCTTGAAGGTGGACGCGGCGCCGAGCGGCGCGACCCATATCGGCGTGGCCTGCGGCAATGGCTGTGCGGCGCAGGTCGATCTGGGCAAGGCGCTGGCGGCGCTGCCCAAGGGCGAATGGCGCACGCTGGGCGTGCCGTTGAAGTGCTTCAGCGTCGCCGGTGCCGATGTCTCCAAGCTGGAGCGGCTGCCGGTGATCGAGAGCGACGGCACGCTGGACCTGGCGCTGTCGCGGATCGCGCTGGGCGCCAGCAACGACGCGCAGAGCGTGGTCGACTGCCCGGTGCGCTGATGCGCGCCTGACCAGGATGCAGCGGCGCCATCGCCGGATGGCGTCGCCTGCGACCGATACGGACGCAAGCGGCGCAGCGGGCAATGCCAGGGCTGCGGCGCAGGCGGATAGCGCCAGCCGCTGCCCGAACCGCCTGCTGCGTGGTCGCTGCGGCAGCGGTCGCAGCAGCGGCATCGGGCGACAGGACGCGCCGCGACAAACGATTCGCGCGACGGCCGATGCGCGACGGCACGGCGGCAGCGGCCGCTCGCGGTCGCGCTAGGCCATTCAAAGACAACGCCCGTCCTGTGCGGATGGGTGCATCGATACACAGGCGAAAGGGCCGCGGCCCGTGGGAGAAGTGCAGTGGGTCTGGCGACGTTGGATATTGCGATCGTATTGGTCTACCTGACCGGCATCTTCGTGCTCGCGCAGTGGGTGTCGCGGGAAAAGGCCGGGCACAGCAAGAGCGCCGAGGACTACTTCCTGGCCGGCAAGACCCTGCCGTGGTGGGCGATCGGCGCGTCGCTGATCGCGGCCAACATCTCCGCCGAGCAGATCATCGGCATGGCCGGTTCCGGCTATGCAATCGGCCTGGCGATCGCGTCCTACGAATGGATGGCGGCGCTGACCCTGCTGATCGTCGGCAAGTTCTTCCTGCCGATCTTCCTGCGCAACGGCATCTACACCATGCCGCAGTTCCTGGAGCAGCGCTACGGCAAGTGGATCCGCACGTTGATGGCCGTGTTCTGGCTGCTGCTGTACGTGTTCGTCAACCTGACCTCGATCCTGTGGCTGGGTTCGATCGCGGTGAGTCAGGTCACCGGCATGGACCAGACCCTGGCGCTGGCCCTGATCGGCGTGTTCGCGCTGGTCTACCAGCTGTACGGCGGGCTCAAGGCGGTGGCGCTGACCGATATCGTGCAGGTCACCCTGCTGGTGTTGGGCGGATTGCTGGTGGCCGGGCTGACCCTGTCGCGCATCGGCGACGGTGCCGGCGTGCTGGCCGGGTTCAAGCACCTGTGGAACGCGCACCCGGAGCACTTCCACATGATCCTGAGCAAGGACAACCCGTTCTACAAGGACCTGCCGGGCCTGAGCGTGCTGCTGGGCGGGCTGTGGGTGATGAACATCAGCTACTGGGGCTTCAACCAGTACATCATCCAGCGCGCGCTGGCCGCCAAGGACATCGGCGAGGCGCAGAAGGGCATCGTGTTCGCCGCGTTCCTGAAGCTGCTGATGCCGTTGGTGATCGTGGTGCCGGGCATCGCCGCGGTGGTGCTGGCGCCGGACCTGGCCAAGCCCGACCAGGCCTATCCGACCATGATGCAACTGCTGCCCAGCGGCATCCTGGGCCTGGTGTTCGCCGCGCTGGTGGCGGCGATCGTGGCCTCGCTGGCGTCGAAGATCAATTCGGTGGCGACGATCTTCACCCTGGACTTCTACGCCAAGTTCCGCCCGCGCACCGAACAGAAGCAACTGGTGCGGGTGGGCCGCATCGCGGCGGTGACGTCGGTGCTGGTCGGCATCCTCACCGCGCGGCCGTTGCTCGGCAACTTCGACCAGGGCTTCCAGTTCATCCAGGAATTCACCGGCTTCTTCACCCCGGGCGTGGTGGTGATCTTCATGCTCGGGCTGTTCTGGAAGCGCGCCAACGAAGCCGGCGCGCTGACCGCGGCGATCGGGTCGGTGGTGCTGTCGTTCGCGCTCAAGTTCGCCTGGCCGGAACTGCCGTTCATGGACCGCATCGGCGTGGTGTTCGTGGCGGCGCTGGTGCTGGCGGTGGTGGTGTCGCTGGCGACCGCGGCCACGCAGGCGCGCGACCTGATCCGCACCGACGACGTCGGCTATGCCACCACGCTCGGCTTCAAGATCGGGGCGGTCGGCGTGGTCGCGATCCTGATCGCGCTGTACACGGTGTTCTGGTGAGCGACGCCTGAGCGCCGCCGCCGTAACCTCAGGGGTGCGCAGGCGGCGCGTTCAACCGTGTGCCTGGTCGCGCCATGGCGTGGCCAGCCAGGCCTCCAGCGCCGCCGCCGGCATCGGCCGCGCGATCCAGTAGCCCTGGCCCTCGTCGCAGCCCCATTCGCGCAGCATGTCGTAGATCTGCTCGGTCTCGATGCCTTCGGCCACCACCTGCTGGCCGAAATCGTGGCCGAGCCGGATCATCGACGGCACGATCATGCAGTCCTTGCGGCTGCCCGGCAGCGAGCGGATGAACGACTGGTCGATCTTCAGCGCGTTGGCGGGGATGCGCTTGAGGTAGCTGAGGTTGCTGTAGCCGCTGCCGAAGTCGTCGATGGCGATCTTCACCCCCAGCGCGCTGATTTCCTGCAGCTGTTCGGCCACGCGCTCAGGATGCCGGATCATCGCGCTTTCGGTGAACTCGATCTCGATGCGGCCCGGTTCCAGCGCGTGCCGCGTCAGCAGCTCGCGCAGCGTGGCGATGAAGTCGGCCTGTTCCAGGTCCACCGCCGACACGTTCAGCGAGACGCTGAAGCGATGGCCCTGCTGCTGCCACAGCGCCGCCTGCGCGATGCCGGCCCGCAACACCCAGGCGGTGACCCGGCTCATCAGCGCGGTCTTCTCCGCCAGCGGGATGAAGTCGTTGGGCGCGACCGTGCCGAGCAACGGATGCTCCCAGCGCAGCAGCGCTTCCACGCCGACGCAGTCGCCGCTGCGCAGGCTGACCCGCGGCTGGTAGTGCAGGCTCAGTTGCTCGCGCGCGCTCAGCGCTTCCGGCAGCGCGGCCAGGATCCGGAACGCATTGCGCTGGCTGGCGTCGTGGCTGCGCTCGTACAGGCTCCACGGCAGGCCGCGCTGGCGTGCCATGTCCACCGCGGTGGTCAGCGAGCGCAGCGTGTGGTTGGCGCTCAGCACGCCGTCCAGGCTCACCGCGCCGAGCGACGGGGTCGCGGCATGCGGAATGCCCTGGTGCTCGATCGCCTCGGCGAAGGCGCCGCACACGCGTTCGCAGCGTTGCGCCAGCTGTGCCGGGTCGTTGCCCTTCACCACGAAGGCGAAGCTGGTGGTGTCGATGCGGTAGGCCGGCAACCCGTCCAGGGCTTGCAGCAGGCGGTCGCGCGCGGCCAGCAGGTAGCCCTCGGCGTATTCCCAGCCCAGGGCCTTGACCATGTCGCGGAAGTACTCGGTGCCGCAGACGTCGATCGCCACGCCGGTGTCGTGCTGGTCCGCGCTCTGCAGCGACAGCCACATGGTCAGGTCTTCGTTGAAGCGGCTGCGGTTGGGCAGGCCGGTCAGCGCATCGACGTAGCCGGTGTTGCGCAGGGTCTCGATCCGCAGCAGCAGCAGGTCGCGCAGCTCCTGCAGGGTACGCCGCGCGTCGGCGTCGAACTCGCTGCGCGGTTCGCTGTCGATCACGCACAGCGTGCCCAGGCCGGTGCCGTCGGCCAGCATCAGCGGCGCGCCGGCGTAGAAGCGGATGAACGGCGGCCCGGTGACCAGCGGGTTGTCGCGGAAGCGCGGATCCTGCCGCGCGTCGGCCACCACCAGCAGCTCGGGGCTGTGGATCGCATGCGCGCAGAAGGCCTGGCTGCGCGGCGTCTGCGGCGCGTCCAGGCCGACCCGGGACTTGAACCACTGGCGCTGCTCGTCGATCAGCGAGACCAGCGCGATCGGGGTGCGCAGGGTGCGCGAGGCCAGCTGGGTGATCAGGTCGAAGACGCGGTCGGCCGGGGTATCGAGCAGGCACAGCTGGCGCAGGGTCGCCAGCCTCGTCGATTCGTCGGGCGGCAGCGGATGAGAAGAAGGGCGCATGCAGGATTTAACGGCGCCTGCGTGGGCGACTTGAGTCGGCGCGCGGACGGCGAACAGCCGCGGGTTGGGAAAGTGAAGCCGGTGTGTACGACGGTAGACGGCGACGCCATGCGCGACCGCACCGCGCTCAGCGCGGCGGCTCGCGTTGCGGGCTGGGGCGCTTGGCCAGTTTGCGCTGCAGCGAGCGGCGGTGCATGCCGAGCAGGCGCGCGGCCGCCGAAACGTTGCCGCCGGTCTCGTGCATGGCCTGCTGGATGTGCTCCCACTGCAGCCGGCTCAGCGGGGTCATCGCGTCCGGCAGTTCGAGTGCGTCGTCGTCCTCGGCGCTGTCCGCCTCCAGGCTCAACGCGCGCAGGATCATCTGCACCGTGGCCGGCTTGGGCAGGTAATCGTCGGCGCCGAGCTTGATCGCCTCCACCGCGGTGGCGATGCTGGCGTAGCCGGTGACCAGCAGGATGCGCATGTCGGCGCGGATCGCGCGCAGCGGCTGGATCAGCGCCAGGCCGGATTCGTCGCCCAGCTTGAGGTCGATCAGCGCGTAGTCCGGCGGCGTCGCCGTGGCCAGGGCCAGCGCCGCGGCGCCGCTGTCGGCGGTCAGCGTCTCCAGCCCGCGGCGGGCGAGGGTGCGTTGCAGGGTGCGCAGGTACAGCGGGTCGTCGTCGACCAGCAGGCCCAGCGGGGCGTCGTTGCTCATGCGGGCGTCTCCAGGGCGAGCAGCGGCAGGCGGAAACCGACCCGTGCGCCGTGGTCCGGCGCCGGCTGGGTCCACAGTTCGCCGCCCAGGCGTTCGATGGTGGCATGCGACAGCGCCAGGCCCACGCCCATGCTGTCGGGCTTGCCGCTGCGGAACAGGGTGGCCGGCAGCGCGACTTGGTTGGCGTCGAAGCCGCCGCCGTAGTCGCGGACCTCGCCGACCAGTTCGCTGCCGGTGACCCGCACGCTGAGGTCCACCTGCGGATGGCCGGCGCGTTCGCCGGCATCGGCGGCGTTGTTCAGCAGCACCTGCAGCAGGTGGCCGATCGCGCTCTCCAGGCGCAGCTGCAGCGGCGCGTCGTCGTTGCGCCGCAGTTGCACGGTCGGGCGCACCAGTTGCCACTGGTGCAGCACGTGCGCGAGCGACACCGTGCCGCCGCCGGCGCGCTGCGCCGGTGCGGCCAGCGCCAGCACCCGTTCGCGGCACTGCACCAGCAGTTCGCGCAGGGTTTCCAGGTCCTCGCGCAGTTCCGGCTGCTCGATCTGCTCGACGATGTCGTCGGTGAGCAGGGTCATCGTCGCCAGCGGCGTATTCAGCTCATGCGCGACCGAGGCGGCGTGGGTGGCCAGGGCGACGATGCCTTCGTTGCGGGTGAAGCGCTCGCGCAGCAGCGCCAGCTCGCGCTCGCGTTCGCGCAGCGACAGCGCCAGGCGGGTGGAGAACACCAGCACCACGATGGTGGACAGCAGGAAGTTGGCGGCCATGCCCCAGCGCTGCAGGTCCAAGGCCTGGTGCGGGCCGCGCGGCAGCGGCAGGCCGAACAGCGCGCTGACCGCGTAGCCGGCCACGCAGGCCGCCGCCACCGCCAGCGCCCAGCGCAGCGGCAGCGCCAGCGCGGCCAACGCGATCAGCACCAGGAACAGCGAGCCGAAGGCGTTGCCGATGCCGCCGCTCCAGCCGACCATCCAGGTCAGTACGGTCACATCGACCAGGATGTGGCCGAACGCGGTGGCCGGCGCGGCGGTGTCGGCATGGCGCAGGCGCAGCTGCGCATACAGGTTGAACAGGGTCAACGCGGCCACGCCGGACCACAGCGGCAGCTGCGGCAGCGGCAGCCGCATCGCCCAGGTCGCGACCAGGATCGTCGCCGCCTGCCCGGCGGTGGCCAGCCAGCGCAGGCTGCACAGGGTGCGCAGGAACGAGGCATCGGTGGAGGTCATGGCGCGCATCGTATGCGCTGGCGCGCACGGCTGTCTGCGACAAACCGTCGCAGTCCCCGGCGCCGGGGTGGGGCGCGGCCGCCCGCTCACGCTAAAATGCGCGCATGTACGACGCCGTCAGCCGACCCACCCCCCCCAGCGACGCCGCGCCCTGGGCGCGCCGTTCCACCCAGCCGGTCCGCGTCGGAGGCGTCGTCGTGGGCGGCGGCAAGCCGATCGTGGTGCAGTCGATGACCAACACCGACACCGCCGACGTGGCCTCCTCGGTCAAGCAGGTGGCCGAGTTGTGGCGCGCCGGCTCGGAACTGGTGCGGCTGACCGTCAACAACGCCGAATCGGCCGCGGCGATCCCGCGCATCGTCGACAAGCTGCGGATGATGGGCATCGAGGTGCCGCTGATCGGCGACTTCCACTACAACGGGCACCAGCTGCTGGCCGCCGAACCGGCGTGCGCCGAGATGCTGGCCAAGTACCGCATCAACCCCGGCAACGTCGGTTTCGGCAAGAAGAAGGACACCCAGTTCGCGCAGCTGATCGAGTTCGCGCTGAAGTACGACAAGCCGGTGCGCATCGGCGCCAACTGGGGCTCGCTGGACCAGGCCCTGGCGGCGCAGCTGATGGACGAGAATTCGCGCCGCGAGACGCCGTGGGACGCCGGCCGCGTGCTGCGCGAGGCGCTGATCCGCTCGGCGCTGGATTCGGCCGAACGCGCGGTGGAACTGGGCCTGGGCCGCGACCGCATCGTGCTCAGCTGCAAGGTCAGCGGCGTGCAGGAACTGATCGCGGTGTACCGCGACCTGGCGCAGCGCTCGGATTTCGCGCTGCACCTGGGCCTGACCGAGGCCGGCATCGGCAGCAAGGGCATCGTCGCCTCCAGCGCGGCGCTGGCGGTGCTGATGCAGGAAGGCATCGGCGACACCATCCGCATCTCGCTGACCCCCGAGCCGGGGCAGTCGCGCACGCAGGAGGTGATCGTCGCCCAGGAACTGCTGCAGACCACCGGCCAGCGCGCCTTCACCCCGCTGGTCACCGCCTGCCCGGGCTGCGGCCGCACCACCTCCGAGTTCTTCCAGGAACTGGCCAAGGTGGTGCAGAACCACGTCCGCGCGAAGATGCCGGAGTGGAAGGTGAGCCATCCCGGCGCCGAGAACATGACCCTGGCGGTGATGGGCTGCGTGGTCAACGGACCGGGCGAATCGCGCCACGCCAACATCGGCATCTCGCTGCCGGGGACCGGCGAGGCGCCGTCGGCGCCGGTGTTCGTCGACGGCGAAAAGACCGTCACCCTGCGCGGCGAGAACATCGCCCACGAGTTCGTCGCGCTGATCGACGACTACGTCGAAACCAAGTATGTCCGCCGCGCCGGGTGAGAACCCGGCCGAGCGCGCCGCCGGCGTGCGCCACTGGTTGCGCCGCAACGCCTGGCGCATCGGCCTGCTGTTCGCCGGCGTGCTGCTGCCGATGGGCGTGTTCGTGGCGCTGGCCGACGAGGTCCACGAACTGGAGAACTTCTATTTCGACGAGCCGCTGCTGTGGAGCATGCGCGCGCTGGCCTCGCCGGGCTGGGACCGGTTCTTCAGCGTGGTCACCGAGGCCGGCTACCAGTACGGGGTGATCCCGCTGGACACGCTGATCGTGCTGCTGTTGCTGGGCCTGCGGCGCTGGCGCGAGGCCATGTTCGCCGCGTTCTCGTTCGTCGGTTCGGCGCTGTTGAACATGAGCGCCAAGCAGTTCTTCCAGCGCGACCGGCCCAGCCTGTGGGAGTCGATCGCGCCGGAGCACACCTTCAGTTTCCCCAGCGGCCACGCGATGGGCTCGATGACCCTGGCCGCGGTGCTGATCGCGCTGGCCTGGCGCACCCGCTGGCGCTGGCCAGTGCTGCTGCTGGCCAGCACGTTCGCGTTGCTGGTCGGCGTGTCGCGCATCTACCTGGGCGTGCATTACCCCTCCGACATCCTCGGTGGCTGGTGCGCGGCGCTGGTCTGGGTGCTCGGGCTGTACCTGCTGATGTTCCGCGGCGAACGGCGTCCGCGCTGGCGCCGCCGGCGCGTCGCGTCTTAGCGGGATTGCCCAAAAATGTGGGATAGCGCGGCGTAGCGCCGAGCGCTCAAGTCCTGGCGGCGGCAGCCGATAACCCGATCTTGCAGAGCTATGAGCAGGCAGGGGATGGACTTCAAACGGCGCAGCAATGCGGCGGCGGGGCCTCGTCGATGAGCTGGGCCGCCGAGGCGTTGGGACTGTCGGCAGATGCGGATGCGCGCGCGATCAAGCGCGCCTACGCGCTACGTCTGAAGACCACCCGGCCCGATGACGACCCGGTCGCGTTCCAGCAGTTGTACGAGACCTATCAAGCGGCATTGGCCTGGACGGAAGCGGCGACGTGGCCACATCAGGCGAGAGCGACGATCGAGGACATGCAGGTCGAGGTGTCGTCGCTGGCGCCGCAGACCGCGGTGGCTTCGCCCGCCGGGGAAGCGCCGGCCAGGCAGCGCCGCTCGCTGGCCGATCTGGTGCACGACCCGGTGCTGGAGGCCGAACTGGCGCAATGGCAGCACGATGGCTATGTGCAGGATCGGGCCGAACGCATCCTCGCTGCGGCACATGCCATGCCGGCAGCTGATTTCGGCCCCTGGTTGCGCGCCCTGCCGGAGCTGTGGTCCCTGGGGCTGCGCCCGCGCATCCAGCAGGCTATCGCCACGCAAGCCGCAGGCGAGGGCGTCACCATGTCGGATGCGGCGTTGGACGCGTTGATTGCCTGTTTCTGCGACGAACAAGACAGCGAATTTAGGCAGGCGCTCTGGAGCGGTCGCGTGCTGGCGATTGCGCTTGGGCGGTCGCCGGACTTGCTGGCGCACTGGTTGTCGCAACGGGTCAACCGTCTTTCCGACGACGACCGTACGGCGATCGGTGCGCGCGTCTTGCGCGCACTACGCGAAGGAAAGGCCTCGCTACAGTTGCAGACCATTGACGCGCTCTCGTCGGCGTTCCGCTGGAGTCAGCAGGACCACGACCGCGACGATCGCGCGTGGTTGCACGACGCCCAAAGAACGGCGCGGACGCAGGAGCGCAGTCGGCGGCGGCTCGCCGCGCTGGCGCCTGACGGCGATGCCGCTGTGCTGGCCTACGAGCTCGAAGCGGCGCACTGGCCAAAGATGACGCCGCACCGGGCCGCGTGGTTGAGGGCCTGCTTGATGGGACCGCCATCCCGGTGGGGTTGCTTCCTGTCCGCCTTGCTGCCGGCGCGTCCGATGTGGATGTACCGCTTCTGCGGCATCGTCGATCAATGGTCCCCCGACGGCTTGCCCGCATCGCTGCAGCCGCGCCACGTGCGCTTCTGGAGGCAGCTTGGCGATCGGCGCCGCCCGCATGGCTGGCAAGTGGCCGTCGACCTGGCGCGTGGGCTGGCGGTCGCCGCCCTGATCGCCGTTGGCGCGACCTTGATGCTCCCGTTTGCCGGTGCTGCGGACACCGCGTGGATCGTCGGCGCGCTCGCAACCGGACTGGCGATCTGGATCGCCTTGGTGCTGGTCCAGGTGGTCGCCCGCTGGCAGGCATGCACCACGCTTTCGAGCCTCGGCAAGCGTCTCGCGCATTGCTGGGCGCTGCCGGCAGCCAGTATCGCCATCCTAGTCGGGATGCGTAGCGGCGGATTGGGAGTGGCCGTCGGGTCCGCGCTCGCCTACATCTCGGCATATCGCATGGCCGGTCGCATGGATACGGAATCGCGAAAGGCGATCATCCCTGGGCTCGGCGTAGTAGGGGGGCTAAGCGTACCCCTGGTCATCGCAATACAGGCGGGCGCCTGGCCCGGCACCGTGGTTGCGTTGCTGTTCTGGGCGATCTCGTTGATCCAGGACACGCAACATCGCGCCCTGCAAAGGCACGCCTAGAATTTTCACAACGGATAGGGACACAAGGACCCGCTCATGATTGTAGGTATCGACCTCGGCACCACCCACTCGCTGATCGGCATCCATGATGCCGATGGTGGGCGCCTGTTCGCCAATCCGCACGGAGGCCTGTTGACACCGTCGGTGGTCAGCGTCGATGACGATGGCAGCCTGCTGGTCGGCCAGCCCGCCCGCGATCGGCTGGTGACCCATCCGGGTCACAGCGTGGCCGCGTTCAAACGTTGGATGGGGAGTCCGCGCGAGACCAAGTTGGGACAGCGCAGCTTCCGTCCGGAAGAGCTGTCGGCGCTGATCCTGCGCTCCCTGATCGCCGATGCCGAAGCCGCGCTGGGCGAAAAGGTCGAGGAAGCGGTTATCAGCGTGCCGGCGTATTTCTCCGACGCGCAACGCAAGGCCACTCGGGTGGCCGGCGAACTGGCCGGCATCCGCGTTGAACGGTTGATCAACGAGCCGACCGCCGCCGCGCTGGCCTACGGGCTGCAGGAACGCGGAGGAGAAGGCCGCGTGCTGGTGCTCGATCTCGGTGGCGGCACTTTCGACGTGTCCTTGTTGGAAATGTTCGACGGCGTGGTCGAAGTGCATGCCAGCGCGGGCGACAACTTCCTCGGCGGCGAAGACTTCCTGCAGGTGCTGGTGGAAGGTTTTTGTACCGAGCATCGGCTCGATCCTGCCAAGCTCGCGCCCAGCGATAGTGCCCAATTGCGGCGACGGGTCGAGCAACTCAAGCGCGAGCTGAGCACGCAGGCGCAGGCCGCACTGAGCCTGAGCATCGCCGGGCAGGCGTACAGCTGGGAGATTGACGAGTCGCGTTTTGCGCAGCTGGCCGAGCCCTTGTTGCAGCGCATGCGGTTACCGATCGAACGTGCGCTGCGCGATGCCAAGTTGCGGCCGTCAGAGCTGGACGACATCGTGCTGGTCGGCGGCGCGGTACGTATGCCGATGATCAGCCGCTTGGCCACGCGCATGCTCGGCCGCTTGCCGCTGCGTCACGTCAATCCCGACCATGCGATCGCCCTGGGGGCGTTGGTGGCAGCTGGTCTGAAGAGCCGCGACGAGAGCCTGCGCGAGGTCGTGCTGACCGACGTTTGTCCTTATACGCTGGGAACGCAGGTGTCGCGCCGCGGCGGCGACGGACAAGTACGCAACGGCTACTTCCATCCGATCATCCCGCGCAACAGCGTGGTGCCGGTCAGTCGCGAAGACACCTTCTATCCCACCCATGACCGGCAGACCGAAGTGGTCATCGACGTCTACCAGGGCGAGAACCCCATGGTCGAGCGCAACATTAAGCTGGGCGAAGTACGGGTGGCGCTGGATTCCAAGCGCCCGCGCAACGAGCAGAGCGTGCTGACCCGATTCACCTATGACGTGGACGGATTATTGCAGGTCGAGGTGATCGAGGAAGCGACCGGCAAGCGGCACGAATTGATCCTCGAACAGAATCCCGGCTTGCTCGATCGCGACGAAATCGCCAGGCGCTTGCTGGCCCTGGCCGAGCTGAAGGTCCACCCGCGCGACCAGCAGCAGAACCTGGCAATGCTGGCACGCATCGAGCGCGTCTATGAGGAATACATCGACGAACGGCAGATGTTGCAGCGTTGGCTCGACCAGTTCCGCGAGATACTCGAAAGCCAGGACACTGCCCGGATCGAACGTCACCGCCAGGAACTTGCCCAGGCACTGGACGAGCTGGAAGCGCGCGCATGAGCTGGGCATTGGCGGCATTTGGCTTGGAGGAGGACGCCGACGAGCGCGCCATCAAGCGGGCCTACGCGGCGCGCCTAAAGGTGACCCGCCCGGATGACGATCCGACCGGCTTCCAGCAACTCCACGAGACCTATCAGGCGGCGCTTGGCTGGGCGCGGCAACTTGCCGCCATGCGTCGGGCGGCCGAACCGGCCGCCGAGGGCGTGGAGGACAGCGGTGATGCACCGCAGGTGCAGGCTGGAGCTGCATTCGCGCGGACTCCCGTTGCGCTGGAAACCGGGCCTGCTCCCGTCCAGCCCGCTGCCGGCGCCTTCCAGCCTCCGGATGTTTCCGAAGCGCCTGACTCCCCTGGGGGGGCCGAAGCTTCAGAAGCGCCCGACGCTTCCCAAGCGCCACCGGGCAGGCGTCCCGTTACCGCGCCATCGATCGCGCCTGCCACTACGGATACGCCGTCCGTCGACATGGCGCAGCTGCAGCTGCGCATCCTGCATCAGACGCAGCGACTTGAACCGGAAGCGCTGCGAGCATGGCTGCTTGCGCAACCGGAGCTGTGGTCGCTGGACAGCAAACCGCAGATCGGTGCCCGCCTGCAGAGACATCTGCTCGAACACGAGGAAGCACTTAGCATCTACCACTACAAGGTGCTGGCCGATTTCTTCGATTGGGAGCAGGCACTGGACGCACCCGATCCCTATTTCGTGCAGCACGCCTGCGCACGGATGCACAAGCGTTGGTTGCTGCAACCGTCCGGATATGGAGAGCTGAGCGACGCACTGCGGCGGCGCGGCGATCCCGATGCGTCGGTTCCGTATGTGCGCAAGCTACTGGCCTTGCTTGGCCCGACGATGTCTGACGGCGCAGTGTTCGCGGCAATGCTCTGGCCAGGCCGACCCGCCCGCGTGCGGCGGCTGCTTGAACTGATCGGCTACGTGCCGGACGGTAGCCAGCCACCGCCGCCGTTGCATCGGGAACGTGTCGGCGCATGGTACTTGGTCAGCGATCGGCATAGGTTCAATCCAGTTGCCTTCATGGTCGGGGTGGCCCGCAGCCTAATCGCGGCAGCAGTTTTCCTGCTTCTGTGTCTCTTGTTGGCGATGGTTGATCGAAATCCGGCACCCGGTATATCCCCGATGCTGAAGGTTGGCTGCTATGGTGCCGCAATCATCTTCGGTGGCTGGCTTGCCTGGGATTGCTTTGCTTCGCTGCTGCGTTGGCAGTCCAGACACGAAACCGATCCTTGCGTCAGGCGCCCGCTGTTGCAGCGCTTTTTCATCCCGATCCTTGCCGTGGCCGCCAGTGCATTCATTGCAGCGGACAAGTCCTCGGTTGCCGCGGCGATCGCCCTGCCACTGTTGGTGATCGCGGTTGCACGATGGATGCGCCGCGCCGGATACCGGCCTCAATTGCAATGGGGTTGGGGCTGGGCGTGGGCTGGATTTCTTATTCTCAAGGTTGCCTTCTTGGGGGTGGGCATCTTGATCGTCTACCCACAGGTCACGCTCGGTTTTTCTGCAATCGCCTGGCTTAGCGATCTGATCTCGCAGTGGAAAACCAGAAAGAGGGCGGTGGCCTGATCCGATCGACAGCCATTCGTTCGGGTTCTGAAGTTCGTCGTGCCACGGCCGAAACCACGTCCTTGAAGCCCAAGGTGCACCTGTTTGGCACATGCCTCGCCATGATGTAGCTGTGCCGTTTGGCGCTGATGGTTTGCCGAGGCGCTCGCTATCGACGGAGTGCCACTGGCTTGCAGAGGACGCTGCCGTTATGCCCGAACTCAGGATCGACAGTGATAGCGACCGGGAAATTAGGTGCCACCTCGGTGGGGCGCGCCAGGAGTTCCGCTGCCTGAAGACCATCATGACGTCGGGTATGGTGGTCGCGCCACTTGCTCGCGCAACGTCGGTTCAATCTGCACAGGAAACTGCTGATGCGCCATGTCGTGTGCGCCAGTGCTGCCATCCTCTGGGCGATGGCGCTTTTTTCGCTTGGCATTGGCTGCGCCTGGAAAATCGGCGGTCACGACCCTCTACGAACAGTTGGCGGACTTGAACGCAAGGTTGCGCATGATGCTCGCTCGCCACCGTACCGTGATCGAGGATGTCTTGCGCAGTGGCCACTGCCGGCCTGCGACCTGTGTCGGTCGCGGCCGCAAGGTCCAAGCGCTGGAGTTTGCTGCGCGGGGCGGCTACCAGCTCGAACTGGCGCCGCCGCCGCCCGAGCTGCCGCCGCCGGACGACGAGGAATCGCTGGACGAGGACGACGAGCTCGACGAGGCCGCTTCGCTGGCGTAGTACGCCGAGGTATAGGCGTAGGTGCCGGCCGCGGTCTCGACGACATGCCCTTTGCGGATCAGCGCCTTGCGCATGCGCTCCTGCTCCTGCAGAAAGGCGCGGTACCGGTCCGGCGAGCGGTAGCGGCGGCCCGACAGTGCGAGCATCAAGCACAGCGTCAGCACTTCGGCGGCGATCCACAGCCAGAACGCCAGCCAGAACAGGCTCGACAGCACCAGCACGAATACGCCCGGGTTGATGGTCAGGAACAGCTTGATGAACGCCCCCGACGATGCGCGCTTGCGCTTGGAGCTGGCGATCTCTTCCGGCGCGTCGGCCAGTTCCGGATGGCGCCGCAGCAGGCGCGCGCGCAGGCGTTGCTGCCGGCGCGCCAGCAGTGGCGGCAGCAGCCAGATCAGCGCAAGCAGGCCGGCCCAGGCAGCGACGCCACGTTTCCAGTCCGCCCGTTCATCCTGCTCGGCGGCAGACGACGCGCGCGACAGTTCCGCCAGGCTCTCCGGGTCCTGGGCGGCCACGCGCGCCATGAAGCCGAATGCATCGACGATGGCGCCCGCGGTGTCGCCCTGGCGCATCTTCGGCGCCAGATGATCGTCCAGTGCGCGCCGGGCGACCGCATCGGGCAGCACGCCTTCCAGTCCGTAGCCGACCTCGAAGCGCGAGCGCCGGTCCTGCAGCGCCAGCACCAGCAGCAGGCCGTTGTTGGCGCCCTTGCTGCCCAGCTGCCACTTCTGGAACGCCGCGTCGGCCACCTGCTCGATGTCCTCGCCGTCGAGCGAGGGCACGACATAGACCGCGCCCCAGATGTTCTGTTCCTCGCGGATCTGGTGCAGCGCGTCGTTGACCTGCTGCCGCTGCGCGTCGCTCAACGTGCCGGCCGGATCGACGACATTCGGCGTGTACTCGGGAATCGCGATGGCCAAGGCCGGCAGCGCCGGGCACAGCAGCAGGGCGAGCGTGGCGAGGGCGAGCAGGCGAAGCAGGCGCATGATGTTCTTTGCAATCGGGCGTGCGCCCATTATGAAGTTTGCCGGAGCGTATCGCCGCCCCCTGGGCCGCGCGCGTAACCGATCCGTGCCGGCAAGGTTTGTGCGCTGCCGTGGCTAGGCCAGGCTATGCAAGGCCGCCGCGTGCGCATGCAGTGCGGTGGTATCGAACAGCGGCAGCATGGCGTCGCCGGCGCCGATCAGCAGCGAGATCTCGGTGCAGCCCAGGATCACCGCCTCGGCGCCCTGCGCCTGCAGCGCCGCGATGACCTGGCGGTAGCGCCGCCGCGAGGCGTCGCGGATCACGCCCTGGCACAGTTCGTCGTAGATGATGCGGTGGACGTCCTCGCGCCCTGGCAGGTCCGGTACCAGCACCTGCAAGCCGCGCCGCTGCAGCCGAGCACGGTAGAAGTCCTGCTCCATGGTGAAGCGGGTGCCGAGCAGCCCGATCCGGGTCATGCCGGCAGCCTGCACCGCGTCGGCGGTGGCATCGGCGATATGCAGCAGGGGCAGCGGCACCGCCGCGGCGATCGCGTCGGCGACGCGGTGCATGGTGTTCGTGCACAGCACCAGGAAATCGGCGCCGCCGGCCTGCAACGCGCGCGCGGCCACGGCCATCGCTTCGCCAGCCGCGTCCCAGTCGCCGGCCTGCTGCAGTTGCTCGATCTCGTGGAAGTCCACGCTGTACAGCAGCAGCCTGGCCGAATGCAGCCCGCCCAGCTGCGCGCGGATCGTTTCGTTGATGTGCCGGTAGTAGGGCACGGTGGATTCCCAGCTCATGCCGCCGATCAGGCCGATGGTCTTCATGCCGTTCTCCACGTGTCGCCCGTTCGCCGGGTGCGGGCAGCGATGATCGCGCACTGTCGCCGGTTCGTGCGCGGCCCGCGCGCCTGGCGCCGGCACGGCCGGACAGGCGCGCTCATTCGCCAGGCTTGGCCGCCGCGGTGGCCGCGGCGCTGGCGGCGCGCCGCGCCAGCAACGCCTCGCGGTGAGCGATGTAGGCATTGGCGCCGAGGATGATCAGCGCGCCGAGCACGGTCCAGCGATCCGGCGCTTCGCCGAACAGCCACCAGCCGAACACGGCCACGAACGGCAGCTGCACGAAGCTGATCGGGGTCAGCGCCGAGACTTCGCCGATGCGCAGCGCGCGCGTCCACAGCAGTTGCCCGAGCGTGCCGAACAGGCCGGTGGCGAGCAGCCACAGCCAGTCGATGCCCTGCGGCCAGGTCCAGGCGAACAGGGCGGGCAGCAGCGACATCGGCACCCAGAACGCATAGGTGTAGAACACCACGGTGTTGGCCGAATCGACCCGTGCCAGCTGCTTGATCTGGATCGCCACCAGTGCGCCCATCACCGCCGCCAGCAGCGCGATCAGGGTGCCGGCGCTGAACGTGGCCGCGCCCGGGCGCAGGATGATCAGCACGCCGGCGAAGCCGCACAGCACCGCCATCCAGCGCCGCAGGCGCACGTTCTCGCCCAGCCAGAACGCCGCGGCCAGGGTCACGAACAGCGGCGTGGAGTAGGACAGCGCGATCGCCTGCGACAGCGGCAGGTGGCCGATCGCCCAGAAGCCGGCCAGCATCGACACCAGGCCGATCGCGGTGCGCAGCAGGTAGCGCGGCAACTGCGCGGTGCGCGGCAGCGACTGCCCCGGCCGCAGCAGCATCGGCAGCAGGAACAGCAAGCCGAACAGGTTGCGGAAGAACGCGATCTCCACCGTGGACAGGTGCGCGGAGGCCAGCCGGATCGCAATCACCATCAGTCCGAACGACAGCGTGCTGGCCAGCATCAGCGCGGCCGCGCGCAGCGACACCGGCTGCTTCACCAGTGTGCGCCGACGATGCGCGGTTCCGGCTCCAGGATCACGCCGAAGCGCTCCAGCACCGAGGCGGAGATGTGCCGCGCCAGCGCCAGCAGCTCGGCGCCGCTGGCCTGGCCGTGGTTGACCAGCACCAGCGCGTGCGCGGCGGACACGCCGGCATCGCCGTCGCGGTGGCCTTTCCAGCCGCAGGCCTCGATCAGCCACGCCGCCGACAGCTTGCGCTGGTCCTCGCCGTCGCCGGGGAACACCGGCAGCGCCGGGTACGCGTGCTGCAGCGCCTGCGCCTGTTCGGCCGGCAGCAGCGGATTCTTGAAGAAGCTGCCGGCGTTGCCGAGCACCTCCGGGTCGGGCAGCTTGCGGCGGCGGATATTGATCACCGCCTGCGCCACGTCGGGCGCGCCGGGCATGGCGATGCCGAGCGCCTCCAGTTCCTCGCCGATGCCGGCGTAGTCCAGGCGCAGCGCATGCAGCCGCGGCAGGTTGAATTCCACCGCGGCGATCAGGTAGCGGTCGGGCTGGCGCTTGAACAGGCTGTCGCGGTAGCCGAACTCGCAGGCGGCCGCATCCAGCCGCACGAAGCGCGCGTCGGCGCGGTCGTAGGCCTCGACCACATGCACGAACTCGCCGACCTGCGCGCCGTAGGCGCCGATGTTCTGGATCGGCGCGGCGCCGACCGTGCCCGGGATCAGCGCCAGGTTCTCCAGGCCCGACAGGCCCTGCGCCAGCGACCACATCACCAGTTCGTGCCAGCCCACGCCGGCGCCGGCGCGGACGATGGCGTAGTCGGCGCGGTGTTCGAGCGTGTCGATGCTGCGGTTGGCGAAGGCCAGCACCACGCCGGGCGCGTCGCCGGCGAACAGCATGTTGCTGCCGCCGCCCAGCGGCAGCAGCGCCGCACCGGCCAGCTGCGGCGCCAGCAGCGCCTCGGGCAGCGCGTCGGGGGCGAAGATCTGCAGCAGCCACGGCGCCTGCGCGGCGACATGGAAGGTATTCAGCGCCTGCAGCGGCGCATTCGCGGTCAGCGACCAGGCGTTGCTCATAGCGCGGCGACCGCGCCGCGGCTGGGCGCTTCGCGGCGCCGGCGCATCGCCTCGACGCATTCGCCGATCAGCTCCGGGCCGCGGAACACCAGCCCGCTGTAGCACTGCACCAGCGCCGCGCCGGCGGCCATCTTCGCCACCGCATCGGCGCCGGACAGGATGCCGCCGACCCCGATTAGCGGGATCGCCTCGGGCAGGCGCGCGCGCAGCCGGCGCAGCACCAGCGTGGACTGGCCCAGCAGCGGCGCGCCGGACAGGCCGCCGGCCTCGGCGCCCAGCGCGTTGCGCTCCAGGCCGGGACGGGCGACGGTGGTGTTGGTGGCGATGACGCCGTCCACTTGCAGGTCCGACAGCACCCGCGCCGCCGCGTCGATATCGCTGTCGCTCAGATCCGGCGCGACCTTGACCAGCATCGGCACGCGCTTGCCGTGGCGCGCGGCCAGCGCTTCCTGCGCCTCGCGCAGCTGCGACACCAGCTGCCGCAGCGCCTGTTCCTCCTGCAGCTCGCGCAGGCCGGCGGTGTTCGGCGAGGAGATGTTGACGGTCACGTAGTCGGCCAGCGGGTAGACCTTTTCCAGGCAATGCAGGTAATCCGACGCGGCGTCCTCGTTCGGGGTGTCCTTGTTCTTGCCGATGTTGATGCCGAGCAGGCCATGGCGGCGGCGCGCGCGTTCGACGTTGCGCACCAGCGCGTCCACGCCGAGGTTGTTGAAGCCCATGCGGTTGATCACCGCCTGCTCGCGTGGCAGCCGGAACATGCGCGGCTTCGGATTGCCCTGCTGCGGGCGCGGGGTGATGGTGCCGATCTCGACGAAGCCGAAGCCCAGCGCGAGCAGCGCGTCGATGTGCTCGCCGTTCTTGTCCAGGCCTGCAGCCAGCCCGACCGGGTTGGGAAACTCCAGGCCGAACGCGCGCGTGGGCATCGGCGCGATCGCCCTGGCCAGCAGCGGATTGGTGCCGGTGCGGTAGGCCATCTCGATCGCGCGCAGGCCCAGCGCGTGGGCGCGCTCGGCGTCGAAGGCGAACAGGAACGGGCGGGCGAGGGAATACATGGGCACAGCTCAGTTCAACGTGCCGGCGAAGGCACGGGTACGGTAGTGGACATCGACCAGGCCATCCACCTGGTGGCGATCGAACAGCACGCGCAGCGCGGCCAGCATCGGCGCGTGGCGCGGATGCCCGGCCAGCGGCGCATAGGAGGAGGACAGCAGGCGCCCGCGCAGGCCGTCGTAGTCCAGCTTCTGCACGTTCGGGAACTGGGCGGTGCCGCGCAGCCCGGCGCCGAACCAGCCCTGCATCGTCGCATCGTCGTGGTAGCGCTCGGCCACCGTGCTGTAGTCGGTGCCGTAGTCGAGCAGCAACTGCTCATAGTCCTGCAGGAACGGCGTGCCGTCGAGCAGTCGCGAGTTCCAGTACACCAGCGCCAGTCCGCCGGGGCGCAGCACGCGCGCCCATTCGCGGCGTACCGCTTCCAGATCGAACCAGTGGAAGGCTTGCGCGGCGCTGATCAGGTCGACGCTGGCGGCGGGGAGGGTGGTGGCCTCGGCGCTGCCGTCGACCGCGGCGAAGCCGGGGAGGTCGCGCAGCAGGGTCTCGGCGGCGGCGCGCATCGCCGCGTTCGGCTCCACCGCCAGCGTCGGATGCCCGGCCAGCAGGAACATGCGGGTGGAAATGCCGGTGCCGGCGCCGATGTCGGCGACCTGCGCATCGCGTGCCACGGCGAGTTCCCCGTGCACCCAGTCCAGCAGCGCGGGCGGATAGTCGGGGCGGTAGCGGATGTAGTCGGCGACGCGGTCGCTGAAGCGTTCGCGCGGAGCGGAGGCGTCCATCGGCTCAGGCCTGGGTGCTGGCGAACCAGGCCAGCCCGCCGAAGAACAGCACGAACGCCAGCACCGACAGGATCGCGACGATCACCGCGGCCCAGCCCAGGATCAGCCCGCCGACCGCCAGTCCGTCGCCCTGGAAGCGTTGCGGCTGGCGGCGGATCTCGGCGCGCGCCAGGTGCCCGGTGATGATCGCGCCGAGGCTGCCGAGCACCGGCATCAGGGTCCAGCCGAGGATGCCGGCGACCAGGCTGACCACGGCGAGGGAATTGGTTTCGCGTACGGCACTCATGTGCGGATCCTCGTGAAGGGGGCAGCGGGTTCGCTCGCATGCACGGTGCCCGAATTATCCCAGAAGCGCGCCTGCCGTGCGCCGTTCATCGGCGCGTGCGGCCGTGGCGCAACGCGTACGCCCACTCCGGCTGGCCGTTGCGTTCGGCCTGCAGCGCGGCGCTGGCGTGGTCGTAGTCGACCGCCAGCAGTTGCGCGTCCCAGCGGCCCTGCGCGCATTGCAGGATCGCGTAGCGCGCCTGCGGCGTGCCGGTTTCCACCCGGTACGGCTGCGGATGCGCCTCGGCGTAGGCGGGCAGCCCGATGCTGCCCGGATTGCACAGCAGCCGCCCGTCGTCCAGGCGCAGCGTGCGCGGCACATGGCTGTGCCCGCACAGCACCAGCGGCGCCGGCGGCGTATCGCCGAGCCGTTCGCGCACGCGTTGCGCGCTGGCAGGCAGCAGGTGCGGTGCAGCCAGGTCGTCCAGCAGCCAGCACAGGTCGTCGTGCGGGGTGCCGTGGCACAGCAGCGCCTGCGGCAGGGACAGGGTCGGCGGCAGTTCGTCCAGCCAGCGCCGCTGCGCCGGCGTCAGCTGCGCATGCGCGTAGGCATCGCTGGCGCCCATCGCCGCGGGCGCCAGCTCGCATAGCTGGCGCTCGTGGTTGCCGCGGACCGTGGGCAGCGCCAGCGGCATGAGCCGCTCGGCGGTCTCGCGCGGCCACAGCGGACCGGAGACGATATCGCCGAGGTTGACGATCCGCTCCACGCCGCGCCGCCCGATATCCGCAAGCACCGCCTCCAGCGCGGGCAGGTTGCCGTGGATGTCGGACAGGGCGGCGATGCGCATCGCTTACAGGTCGAACTTGATGCCCTGCGCCAGCGGCAGCGAGTCGGAGTAGTTGATCGTGTTGGTCTGCCGGCGCATGTACACCTTCCACGCGTCCGAGCCGGATTCGCGACCGCCGCCGGTGTCCTTCTCGCCGCCGAACGCGCCGCCGATCTCCGCACCGGAGGTGCCGATGTTGACGTTGGCGATGCCGCAGTCGCTGCCGGCCGCCGACAGGAACTTCTCCGCCGCCTTCAGGTTCTGGGTGAAGATCGACGAGGACAGGCCCTGCGGCACGCCGTTCTGCATGTCGATGGCCTCGTCCAGGCTGCTGTACTTCATCACGTACAGGATCGGCGCGAAGGTCTCGTGCTGCACCACGTCGTCGCCGTTGTGCAGGCCGGTGACGATCGCCGGCAGCACGAAGTTGCCGGGGCGGTCCAGCGCGGTGCCGCCGGTCTCGACGGTGCCGCCGGCGGCCTTGGCCTTCTCGATCGATGCCAGGAACTGCTCGACCGCGCCGCGGCTGTTCAGCGGCCCCATCAGGTTGGCCGGGTCGGTGGGATCGCCGATCTTGCCTTCGACCTGCTTGTAGGCCTTGAGCAGCGTCGCCAGCACGGTGTCGTAGATCGATGCGTGCACGATCAGCCGGCGCGTGGTGGTGCAGCGCTGGCCGGCGGTGCCGACCGCGCCGAACACGATGCCGGGGATCGCCAGCTTCAGGTCGGCGCTCTCGTCGAGGATGATCGCGTTGTTGCCGCCCAGCTCCAGCAGGCAGCGGCCCAGGCGCCGCGCGCACTTCTCGGCGACGTTGCGCCCGACCTGGGTCGAGCCGGTGAAGCTGATCAGCGCGATGCGCTTGTCTTCGACCAGGGTTTCGGCCAGTTCGGTGCCGGCGTCGTTGATCAGGAAGAAGATGTCCGGGAAGCCGGCATCGCGCAGCGCGTCGTTGCAGATCTTCATCGATGCGATCGCGGTCAGCGGGGTCTTGTTGGACGGCTTCCACAGGCAGATGTCGCCGCAGATCGCGGCCAGGAAGGCGTTCCACGCCCACACCGCGACCGGGAAGTTGAACGCGCTGATGATGCCGACCAGGCCCAGCGGCTGGTACTGCTCGTACATGCGGTGGCCGGGGCGCTCGGAGTGCAGCGTGTAGCCGTACAGCATGCGGCTCTGGCCGACCGCGAAATCGGCGATGTCGATCATCTCCTGCACTTCGCCGTCGCCTTCGGGCTTGCTCTTGCCCATTTCCAGCGCGACCAGCGACCCCAGCGCGTCCTTGTGCCTGCGCAGCGCATCGCCGCAGAGCCGCACCGCCTCGCCGCGGCGCGGCGCCGGCGTGGTGCGCCACACCTTGAACGCGGCCTGCGCGCGGGCCACCACGGTCTCGTAGTCCTGCGCGGTGGTCGCCTGCACTTCGGCGATGACTTCGTTGCTGGAAGGATTCAGCGGTTGCAGCACGCCGGCGCCGGTGGCCGTGGACCACTCGCCGTTGCCGAGATAGGTGCCGGAATTGGACGCGGTCAGGCCGAGCGCCTTGAGCAGGTCAGCGGACATGGAATCTCCTGGGGTTCGTTGCGACAGGGAAGGCGACCGCAGGCGGGGGACGCGGGACGCGATTAGCCCGCAATTTTAGCAGACCGGGCGGGCCCGGCCGCATCCGCCGCGCGCCGCGGCGGGCTTGGCAAGCGCGGCGATCGTGCGACAATGCGCCCGGCCAAGGCCCCGTAGCTCAGCTGGATAGAGCGGTCCCCTCCTAAGGGACAGGTCGTGCGTTCGAATCGCGCCGGGGTCACCACCGCAGTGGGCATGTGGGCAAGCGCGGCGAATCGCCGATGCCGGTAGTGCATGCAGGCACTGCCTTCGATGCTGCGACATGGCAACGGCCGTCACGCCGCTGCCGCCCATGCTGCGCCGTCCTGGCCTAACACCGTCTACACCCCTCGTCGACGCCGGCTGAGCGCCTCGCTCCGTAACCTGCACCACGTCCGCCAATGCAGGAGCGGATGCCGACGCGGTGCCGGCTCCTGCATGGCTGGATGTGCGACGACGGGTTTGCCCTGTTGCAGCTTGCGGCCGCCTGAATCGGCCGCAGCGCCGCATCGTCATGCGGTCTGGCTGCGTGTCCACATCCCGGATGGCGGGCTCCACCTCGTTCCGACCGTCGAAGGCGGCCGTGTTAACCCACCCGCGAATGCGAAGCAGGAGTAACCCAATGAATAGAGCCTTGAAGCTTGTGTTGATCGGTTCGATGCTGGCGGCCTTGGCCGCTTGCCATCGCGATGGCGACAAGAACGCGCAGGACCAGAACGCCTCGACGCCGCCAGCGGCGGCCGACGGTAGCCCGGCGGGCGGCAACAGCGCACCGGCCACCGGTACCAGCGGCGACGCCACCGGCACCGCGACCGGTACCGATCCGAGCCAGACGCCCCCTCCGGTGACGCCCACCACGCCCACCACCGATCCGCAATCGCCCACCAGCGATCCGCAGCAACAGCAACAGCCGCCGGCGGACAATCAGCAGCATTGACGAAGGTGCAAGGCGCGCGGACGAAGAATCCGCGCGCCTTGCGCGATCTCCGACCTCGGGTGCCTTGCGGTCCATTGTCCGCTACCGGAACCGCGCGGTCGAAGGGCATAGCCACGCCACTGAACACAACGCAACCGCACGCCGTTTTTGTCGTTCCGAACATGAGCCCGCACAAACGGTTTTCTACAGTGCGGCGCATGAATCCCGTCTTCGCTGCGCTCGGCATGATGCTCCTGACCGTAGTCGCGCTGATCGCGTCCGAACTGTCCAGGATGGTGGACAAGATCGTGGAATGGTTGCGCCAGTCGGCGAAGCCGTGACGATCGACCTGGCGGCGTGGCAAGTCTGACCACTTGGCTCGGCTACCGCGCCGGTAAGCGCTTGCCGCAGTGCCGCTGGCGAAACTTCTGCCGCCACGGCGTCGGATAGTAACTTTTGCAACGGATCCATCCGGGTGCGACGCGCATGCTGCCTTGCGGCACACAACGCTTGACAGCACCCCGGCGCATGATGTCCTCTTGCGCCCATGCCCCACGTTCTCGCCCTCGTCACCAGCTTCGTGCCGCCCGCGCTTCGGCGTCCGGCCGCGTGCTGCGCGGGCATTACCACCGGTATTACCACCCACACCATTCGCCCGGTGCGGCCCGTCGTTTTCGCGTAACTGTCGAAACCCACGGCCCCGCACCCGGATCAGGATGCGGGGGAACCCGTCGGCCTGATGCGAGCGGGGCCTCCACTCCGAGGTCTCCCATGCCGTCCCCCGCCGTCGCTTCCGCTCCCGCCGCAGACCCCGCGCTCGCCGCGCGCACCGTCGTCCACAAGTTCGGCGGCACCTCGGTGGCCGACGCCGAACGCTATCGCCATGTCGCGCAGTTGCTGCTGGCGCGCCCGGAAACCCTGCAGATCACCGTGGTCTCGGCGATGAAGGGGGTGACCGATGCGCTGATCGGGCTGGCCGAACTGGCCGCCAGCGAGAACAGCGACTGGCGCGAACGCTGGCACGAGACCCGCGCGCGGCACCGCGCCGCGGCGGTGTCGCTGCTCGGCGAGCATGCCGGCGTCACGGTGGAATGGCTGGATGCGCGCTTCGACCATCTCGCCGAGATCCTCGGCGCGCTGGCGGTGATCGGCGAACTGCCGCGCGAGGTGCTGGACCGGGTGCAGGGCCTGGGCGAGGTGTATTCGGCGCAATTGCTCGGCGAGCATCTGCGCGCGCTGGGCGAGGATTGCGCGGTGCTGGACGCGCGCGAGGTGCTGGTGGTGGATCGCGGCGAACTGGGCGTGGACGTGGATTGGGAGGCCAGCGCGGCGCGCCTGTCGACGTGGCGCGCGCAGCATCCGCAGCAGCGCGTCGTGGTCACCGGCTTCGTCGCCCGCGACCGCGCCGGCCGCATCACCACGCTGGGCCGCAACGGCAGCGACTACTCCGGCGCGATCTTCGCCGCCCTGTTCGATGCCGACGAACTGCATATCTGGACCGACGTGGACGGCGTGCTGTCGGCCGACCCGCGGGTGGTGCCCGAAGCGGTGCAGCTGGAAACGCTGAGCTACGACGAGGCCTGCGAGCTGGCCTATTTCGGCGCCAAGGTGGTGCATCCGCAGACCATGTCGCCGGCGATCGAGCGCGGCCTGCCGATCATCATCCGCAACACTTTCCAGCCCGAACATCCGGGCACCCGCATCACCGCCAGCAGCGCCAGCAGCGGCCCGATCAAGGGCCTGACGCTGAGTCCGGACCTGGCGGTGCTGAACCTGGAGGGCACCGGCCTGATCGGCGTGCCCGGCACCGCCGAGCGCGTGTTCGCCGCGCTGCGCAACGCGCGGGTGTCGGTGGTGATGATCTCGCAGGGCTCCTCGGAGCATTCGATCTGCTGCGTGGTGCGGCAGAACGAATGCGAGCGCGCGCGCGACGCGTTGCTGTCGGCGTTCGCGCACGAGCTGGTGGTCGGCCAGGTGCAGCGGGTGCAGCTGACCACCGGCATCAGCGTGCTGGCCGCGGTCGGCGACGGCATGGCCGGGCAGCCGGGCGTAGCCGCGCGCCTGTTCGAATCGCTGGGCCGCGCCCAGGTCAACATCCTGGCGATCGCGCAGGGCTCGTCGGAACGCAACATCTCGGTGGCGATCGACAGCGCGCACGCGACCAAGGCGCTGCGCGCCGCGCACGCCGGGTTCTGGCTGTCGCCGCAGACCTTCTCGGTCGGGGTGATCGGCCCGGGCAACGTCGGCGCGGCGCTGCTCGACCAGCTGCGCGTGGCGCAGCCGCAGTTGCTGGCCAAGGCCAACCTCGACCTGCGCCTGCGTGCGATCGCCTCGCGCAGCGCGATGCGCCTGGAACCGCGCGCGATCGGCGGCGACTGGCGGCAGGCCTTCGCCAGCGGCCAGCAGCCCACCGACCTGGACGCGTTCACCGCGCACCTGCTGTCGGCGCACCTGCCGCATGCGGTCATCATCGATTGCAGCGGCAGCGCCAATGTCGCCGACCGCTACGCCGACTGGCTCGCCGCCGGCATCCATGTGGTCACCCCGAACAAGCAGGCCGGCGCCGGGCCGCTGGCGCGCTTCCATGCGATCCGTGCCGCCGCCGAGAGCAGCGGTGCGCGCTTCCGCTACGAGGCCACGGTCGGCGCCGGCCTGCCGGTGATCACCACGCTGCGCGATCTGGTCGATACCGGGGACGAAGTGACCGCGATCGAGGGCATCTTCTCCGGCACCCTGGCCTGGCTGTTCAACAAGTACGACGGCAGCGTGCCGTTCTCGCAACTGGTCACCGATGCGCGGGGCATGGGCTATACCGAGCCGGATCCGCGCGACGACCTGTCCGGCACCGACGTGGCGCGCAAGCTGGTGATCCTGGCGCGCGAGGCCGGGCGCGAGCTGAGCCTGGAGGATGTGGCGGTGGAGAGCCTGGTGCCGGAAGCGCTGCGCCAGGCCAGCGTGGAGGATTTCATGGCGCGGCTGCACGAAGTGGATGCGGCGTTCGCGCAGCGCCTGCAGGCGGCCAGGGCGCGCGGCTGCGTGCTGCGCTACGTGGCGCAGCTGGCGCCGGACCGCGCGCCCAGCGTCGGCCTGGTGGAATTATCGGCCGAGCATGCCTTCGCCAACCTGCGCCTGACCGACAACGTGGTGCAGTTCACCACTCGCCGCTATTGCGACAATCCGCTGGTGGTGCAGGGCCCCGGCGCCGGTCCGGAAGTCACCGCCGCGGGCGTGTTCGCCGACCTGCTACGGGTGGCGGCGGGCGAGGGCGCGCGGCTGTGAGCCAGGTGCAGACCTCGCTGGCGCCGCACGCCGCCGCCCGCGCCTTGCCGCGCGAGGCGCGCGCGTTCGCGCCGGCCTCGGTGGCCAACGTGGCGGTGGGCTTCGACCTGCTTGGCTATGCGGTGGAGGGCGTCGGCGATACGGTGACCGTGCGCCGCATCGACGCGCCGCTGGTGCGCATCGCCGCGAGCCGCGGCACCACGGTGGCGTTGCCGCTGGAGGCCGCGCGCAACACCGCCGGCGCGGCGCTGATCGCGCTGCGCGAGGCGCTGGCGCTGCCGTTCGGCTTCGAACTGGAGATCGACAAGGGCATTCCGCTCAGTTCCGGCATGGGCGGTTCGGCGGCGTCGTGCGTGGCGGCGCTGGTGGCGGCCAATGCGTTGCTGGACGCGCCGTTGTCGCGCGAGCAGCTTTATCCGTATTCGCTGGAGGGCGAGGCGGTGGCCAGCGGCAGCCGCCACGGCGACAACCTCGGCCCGATGTTCCTGGGCGGGCTGGTGCTGTCCACGCTGCAGCGGATGGTGCCGGTGCCGGTGCCGGCGGCCTGGCACAGCCTGCTGGTGCATCCGGACGCGGTGCTGGAGACGCGCCGCGCGCGCGAGGCGCTGGCCGGCGACTACCGGCTCGGCGAGTTCGTGGCGCAGAGTTCGAATCTGGCGCTGGTGCTGGCGGGGTGCTACGCGGGCGACGAGCAGTTGGTACGCGTCGGCTTGCGCGACGTGCTGATCGAGCCGCGGCGTGCGCCGCTCATCGTCGGTTTCGATGCGGCCAAGGAAGCGGCGCTGGCGGCGGGCGCGATGGGCGCGAGCATTTCCGGCGCCGGCCCCAGCGTGTTCGCCTGGTTCGCGACGCGCGCGGCGGCGGAGGCGGCTGCGCCGGCGGTGCAGGCGGCGTTCGCGGCGGCCGGCTTCGACAGCCAGCATTGGGTATCGCCGCTGCAGTGTCCGGGCGCCCGATTGCTGTAGCGGCGCGTAGCCGAGCTGTTGCTGTTGCTGTTGTTGTTGCTTTCGGGGTTGTTTTTGCTGTTGCTTTTGCTGTTGCCGTACCGGGTTCCCTTCCGAAGCGGCGGCCATGGCGGGGAAAAACCCCGAAGGGGCGGCGCACATGGATGTGCGCCGTTCGCGGCAGGGGCAGGATGCCCCTTCCGCGAATCCCCGTCATGGACGCGGACCCGGAGCGCGCAGCGCGGAGGGCGCTCGGCAGGGCGCGCTTTCTTTTGGTTACTTTTCTTTGCGCGAGCAAAGAAAAGTGACTCGCCGCAAGGCGAAAGCCTTTGCCTTTGCCTCTGCTTTTGCTTTGGTTTGAAGATTCAAAGCAAGAGCAGGAGCAAGAGCAGGAGCAGGAGCAGGAGCAGGAGCAAAGCTTCCGCTGGCGCGGGTCACTTTTCTTTGCTTGTGCAAAGAAAAGTAACCAAAAGAAAGCACACCCGGGCGGCGCGCCCGCGCTACGCGCGGGTCCGCAAGCAGGATGGGAATTTTCGGAAGGCACATCCATGTGCCTGCCGAAAACGACGCGCATCCTGCGCGTCGCCCCCTGCGGGGGTTGTACCCATCCTGCTTGCCGCGCCTCACGGGAGATCGAAAAGCAAAAAAAGCAACAGCCGAAGCAAGGGCAGAGCAACAACAAGAGCAACGACAAGAGCAGCAACCAAGCAGTGCCACAGTCACGGATGACAGTGCGATCGAATTCCCCCTGCCGATGGAACCACCATGAACTTCATTTCCACCCGTAATGCCGCGCCCGCCGCCAGCCTCAGCCAGGCCATCGCCGCCGGCCTGGCGCCCGATGGCGGGCTGTACGTGCCCGAGCGCATGCCGCCGGTGCGCGAGCTGCAGGCCGGCGCCAGCCTGGCCGAGACCGCGGCGACCCTGCTGGCCCCGTTCTTCGACGGTGACGCGCTCGCCGCCGAGCTGCCGGCGATCTGCGCCGAAGCCTTCGATTTCGATGCGCCGCTGCAGCCGCTGGCCACGCCCGGCGACCACGCGCTGGAGCTGTTCCATGGGCCGACCGCCGCGTTCAAGGACTTCGGCGCGCGCTTCCTCGCCGCCTGCCTGGCCCGGCTGCGCCGCGATGCCGCCACGCCGCTGACCATCCTGGTCGCCACCTCCGGCGACACCGGTGCGGCAGTGGCCGCCGCCTTCCATCGCCAGCCCGGCCTGCGCGTGGTGGTGCTGTATCCGGACGGGCGCGTGTCGCCGCGGCAGGCGCACCAGCTGGGCTGCTTCGGCGACAACATCCAGGCGCTGCGCGTGGCCGGCTCGTTCGACGACTGCCAGGCGCTGGTCAAGCAGGCCTTGAACGATGTCGAACTGCAGGCGCAGGCGCCGCTGAGTTCGGCCAACAGCATCAGCCTGGGCCGCTTGCTGCCGCAGATGAGCTATTACGCGCATAGCGCGCTGGTGCATTACGCCGGGCGCGCGCAGCCGCTGAACCTGGTGGTGCCGACCGGCAACCTCGGCAATGCGCTGGCTGCGATCCTGGCGCGCGGACTGGGCGTGCCGCTGGGGCGCATCGTGCTGGCGACCAACGCCAACCACGTGCTGCCGGACTACTTTGCCGGCGCCGACTACGCGCCGCAGCCCAGCGTGGCCACCGTGGCCAATGCCATGGACGTCGGCGCGCCGAGCAATTTCGAGCGCCTGCGCTGGCTGTACCGCGGCGACGATGCCGCGCTGCGCGCCCAGTTCCAGTCCTATTCGGTGGACGATGCGCAGATCCGCCAGCTGATCGGCGAGCGCTTCCGCCGCTACGGCGAGGTGCATTGCCCGCATACCGCGACGGCGTTGCACGTGTTGCAGCAGATCCGCGCCGAGGGCGCGGAGGCCGATGCCGGCGATTGGGCGGTGGCGGCGACCGCGCATCCGGCCAAGTTCGAGGCGGTGGTCGAGCCGCTGATCGGTCAGCCGGTGCCGGTGCCGCCGGCGTTGGCGGCCTTGTTGCAGCGACCGGCGCACGCCGAGCCGATCGCGCCGGACTACGCGGCGCTGCGCGCGCGCCTGTTGGCCGGCTGAGTGAGATCTGCCGCCGCCTGACCCGGCGGCGGCGCCGCTGTCCGGGCCGCCGCGCCGCCGCCTGCGTCCCGCGCGCACCGTGGCGCGCGGTCCGGGGCGCAGCTCAGTCCTGATCCTGCGGCTGCAGCCGCAACCAGGCGGCCTGCACCACGCTGCGCACCTGCAGCCAGTCCAGCCGCGAGCGGGGATGGTCGCGCAGGAACACGTCGCGCAGCTGCGGGGCGACGTCCTCGAAGCGCTGGCCGTGGTACTTCAGGTAGGCGTCGTAGGCCAGTTTCAGCGCCGGCTCGTAGTCGGTGAACGCATGCCCGGGCTGATGGAACGGAGCCTGGGCGAAATGCGCCTTCCAGAAGTCCAGTTCTCTTTCGCGATCCAGCATCACGCAGGCGCGGGGGTCTTGCGGCACATCGATGGCGACGAACATGGTTGCCCTCCCGTTGGTTCCCCCCTCCGGCACCGCGGCGCCGCCGCAGGTGTATCGCGGCGCAAGTCTATGCCCGCGCGCGTGGCAAGGCATGGCTCGGGTCTGAAGCATTCACGGAGACGTCGCCGGGCGGCGTTCGCGCCGATCCGGAGGCGTCGGCTCGCTCGGGTTGTCCACCAAGGCGCAATCTGCGTCGGCAGCCCAAAGCGTTCGCGGGCGGGCACGGCGGGTTGTCCACAGCGGATGTGGAGCGTTGCCCTGGAAACCTGTGGATAAGTCGGTGCGGCCCCGGTGGTGCAAGGTGTAGACAGGGGCTGGCGAAAAAAACGCCGCCGTCGCCCTGCTCAGTCCTCGTCGGACGCCAGCCGGTGCAAGGCGGCGAAGTCACGGATCTCGACCACGTGCAGCTGCGGCAGCGCGATCAGGCCTTGCTGGCGCAGCTTGGTGAAGGTGCGGCTCACCGTTTCCATGGTCAGGCCCAGATGGTCGGCGATGTCGCCGCGGCCCATCGGCAGGGTCACCTTGTTGCCCGAGTCGCCCTGGCGCGCCGCGCGTGCGGCCAGTTTGAGCAGGAAGTCGGCCAGCTTCTCGGACGGCTGCAGCCGCGCCAGTGCCAGCGCCGCGTCCTGCGCGGCGTCCAGTTCCAGGCAGGCGCGTTGCAGCAGCTTGCGTTCCAGCTGCGGGAACTGGCTGCGCAGCTGCTGCATCTGCGCCACCGGGACCCGGCACACGCGGCTGTCGGCGATGGCTTCGATGTCGTGGCGGTGCTTGGCCGATTCGCTGAGCCCGACGTAGTCGCCCGGCAACACGAAGCCGGCCACCTGGCGGCGGCCGTCGGCCAGCGTGCGCACCAGGCGCAGGGCGCCGGCGGTGACGGTATAGACCGCCTGCCGCGCTTCGCCGGTGCGGGCCACGGTGGCGCCGGCGGCGTAGGCGTGCGAGGTGGTCGCCCGTTCCAGCGCCTGCACCTCGTCGCAGGCCAGCGCCGAACAGATCGCCAGGTGCCGCACCGCGCAATGCAGGCATTCGTGCGCACGCGGATCCCGTGCCGCGGCGGGCTCGGCATAGGGCAGGGCGAATCCGGAAGGAGGCCTGGTCATGGGCGTGGCAGCGGCGTCGGCACCGGAGAATGATACGACGATGCGGCCGCCAGCAGTCGGTGCGGCTAGAATTGGCGTCCGCTCGCCCCCGAATCGCAGGAGTTTTGCACGTGATCAAGCCCCGTACGCCGCCCGGCATCATGGAATTGCTGCCGCGCGAGCAGATCGCGTTCCAGCGCATGCTGGACGTCATACGCCGCAACTACGAGCGGTTCGGGTTCCTGCCGGTGGAGACGCCGGTGTTCGAACTGTCCGACGTGCTGCTGACCAAGTCCGGCGGGGAGACCGAGCGCCAGGTGTACTTCGTGCAGTCCACCGGCGCGCTGGCCAACGCTGCGGCCGACGCCGGCGGCGAGGGCGGCTTGCCGGAGCTGGCGCTGCGCTTCGACCTGACCGTGCCGCTGGCGCGCTACGTGGCCGAGCACGAACACGAGCTGAGCTTCCCGTTCCGCCGCTACCAGATGCAGCGCGTGTACCGCGGCGAGCGCGCCCAGCGCGGCCGTTTCCGCGAGTTCTACCAATGCGACATCGACGTGATCGGCAAGGATGCGCTGAGCATCCGCTACGACGCCGAAGTGCTGGCGGTGATCCACGCGGTGTTCGCCGAACTGGGCATCGGCGCGTTCGCGGTGCAGTTGAACAACCGCAAGCTGATGCGCGGCTTCTTCGAGAGCCTGGGCGTGGCCGAGGGCGAGCGCCAGCTGGCGGTGCTGCGCGAGGTCGACAAGCTGGACAAGCGCGGCGCCGACTACGTGCGCGAGACGCTGGCCGGCGAAGGCTTCGCGATCCCGGCCGAGCAGGTCGAGCAGATCCTGGCCTTCGTCGCGGTGCGCTCCAGCGGCCACGACGACGCGCTGGCGCGGCTGGATGCGCTGGCCGCGGCGGCCGCATCGAGCGCGACGCTGCGCGAAGGCGTGGCCGAGCTGCGCGAAGTGCTGGCCCTGGTCAAGGCGCTGGGCGTGCCGGAAACCGCGTACTGCCTGAACTTCTCCATCGCCCGCGGCCTGGACTACTACACCGGCACCGTCTACGAGACCCTGCTGACCGACTATCCGCAGATCGGCTCGATCTGCTCGGGCGGGCGCTACGAGGACCTGGCCAGCCACTACAGCAAGTCCAGGCTGCCGGGCGTGGGCATCTCCATCGGCCTGACCCGCCTGTTCTGGCAGCTGCGCGAGGCCGGGCTGATCGACGGCATCGCCTCCAGCAGCGTGCAGGCGATGGTGGCGCTGATGGACGAGGCCAAGCTGGACGACGCGCTGGACATCGCCCGTCGCCTGCGCGCGGGCGGGATCAATACCGAAGTGCAGATGGAGCCGAAGAAGGTCGGCAAGCAGTTCCAGTACGCCGCGCGCGCCGGCATCCGCTTCGTGGTGCTGGCCGGCGACGACGAACTGGCGCGTGGCGTGGTCGCGGTCAAGGACCTGGTGCGCGAGCAGCAGTTCGACGTCGCCCGCGACGAACTCGCCAGCACCCTGCTGGTCGAGCTGGAGCAGGCCAAGGTCATGCCCTGAGCGGGCCGGCAGGGCCGGGGATGGCGCAGCCTGGACGGGCGCGCCGCATGTCCCTTGTGGGAGCGACTTCAGTCGCGACGCGGATGACCAGAGCCTGCCGCCACTGAAGCCGCTCACGCAACGGCGAGCGCAAGGCGCGTTCGCTGTTGCAACCAGGCGTTCCCGTGGCGGCGACCTAAGCGGTGCGTGCACCCTTGGCCGATGCGATCGCTGCGAGCGCCTGTCGCGGCTGAAGCCGCTCCTGCAGGAAGCGGTGTGCGTGCGTTGTAGGAGCGGCTTCAGCCGCGACAGATCGCATGGCGCCCTTGCGCCGATCAAGGGCCGAACACAACAACCGCAGAACGCCCGCGCGCCGCGGCTTGACCCGGCCTGTCCAATCGCGTTAATGTACTAACACGCTATTACATTATCGCAATGAAACAACGACCCGCCACGCAACCCGATCGCGACAGCGACACCTCGTTCAAGGCGCTTTCGCGCGCCCTGGCCCACCTGAGCAAGCCGCAGGAGGTCGCCGCGTTCCTGCAGGACCTGTGCACGCCGGCCGAGCTGGAGGCGATGTCCGATCGCTGGCGGGTGGTGCCGCTGCTGCTCAAGGGCGTGCCGTACCGCGAGATCCACGAGCTGACCCAGGTCAGCGTGACCACCATCGGCCGCGTCGCGCGGACCCTGGAATACGGCGCCGGCGGCTATGCCGCGGCGCTGCGCCGGCAAGCGGCGCGCCCCTCCGATTCCCATTGAGATGTCCTGATGAGTGCTTCCCTGGCAGCGCCGGCGCGTGACCGGCTGCGTATCGCGATCCAGAAGAGTGGCCGCCTGGCCGAGCCGGCGCGGGCGGTGCTGGCCGCCTGCGGGCTGAGCTGGCGCGAGAGCCGCGACAAGTTGTTCTGCTACGGCGAGTCGCTGCCGGTGGACCTGTTGCTGGTGCGCGACGACGACATCCCCGGGCTGATCGCCGACGGCGTCTGCGATTTCGGCATCGTCGGCCGCAACGAGCTGGAAGAGCAGGCCGGCGAGCGCCGCCGCAACGGCCTGCCGGAGGCCTACCGCGCGTTGCGCGGGCTGAACTTCGGCCAGTGCCGGCTGATGCTGGCGGTGCCCGACAGCTGGGAGTGGACCGGTTCGGAACAACTGCAGGGCAAGCGCATCGCCACCAGCTATCCGGCGGTGCTGGCCGACTGGCTGGAAGCGCGCGGCCTCGACGCGCAGGTAGTGGAGCTGTCCGGCTCGGTGGAGATCGCGCCACGCCTGGGCACCGCCGACCTGATCTGCGATCTGGTCTCCAGCGGCGCGACCCTGGCCGCCAACCAGCTCAAGCCGGTGGAGACGTTGCTGGAAAGCGAGGCGGTGCTGGCCGGGCCGGTGCGCGAACCGGGCGACGCCCGCGCCGGGCTGGCGGCGATGCTGCTGCGCCGGCTCGACGGTGTGCTCAAGCTGCGCGACAGCAAGCTGCTGATGTTCCGCGCCTCGCGCGACCACGTCGCCGAACTGACCCGGTTGCTGCCCGATGCCGATCCGCTGGTGCAACTGCCCGGCGACGCCGACGGCCCGCTGCACTTGCAGACCATGTGCCACGGCGCGATCACCTGGCAGCGCATGGAGGAACTGGAGCGCGCCGGCGCGCAGGGGCTGATGGTGTTGACGGTGGAGCGTTCGCTGGCATGAACCGACTGGACTGGAATTCGCTCGACGCGCAGGCGCGCACGCAGGCCCTGACCCGGCCGGCGCAGACCGTCGCCGCGCAGACCCGCGCCGCGGTGGCGCAACTGCTGGACGACGTACGCAGCCGCGGCGACGCCGCCCTGCGCGAGATCACCGCGCGTTTCGACGGCGTGGTGCTGCAGCGTTTCGAAGTCGGTGCCGACGAGTTCGCCGCTGCCGAAGCCGCGGTGCCGGCGGTGCTGCGCGAGGCGATGGCGCAGGCCGCGGCACGGATCGAGACCTTCCACCGCGCCGGCATGACCCAGCCCTATGCGGTGGAAACCGCGCCGGGTGTGGTCTGCGAGCGGGTGGTGCGGCCGATCGGCCGGGTCGGCCTGTACGTGCCGGCCGGCAGCGCGCCGTTGCCGTCCACCGCGCTGATGCTGTGCGTGCCGGCGGCGCTGGCCGGCTGCCGCGAGGTGGTGCTGTGCACGCCGCCGCGCGCCGACGGTTCGGCCGATCCGGCGGTGCTGGTCGCCGCAAGGCTGACCGGCGTGGACCGCGTGTTCAAGCTCGGCGGCGCGCAGGCGATCGCGGCGATGGGCTTCGGCACCGAGTCGGTGCCGTCGTGCGACAAGCTGTTCGGACCGGGCAACGGCTACGTCACGGAGGCCAAGCAGCAGGTGGCGCAGGCCGGTGCGGCGGCGATCGACATGCCGGCCGGCCCGTCCGAGGTGCTGGTGATCGCCGATGTCGGCGCCGATGCCGTGTTCGTCGCCGCCGACCTGCTGTCGCAGGCCGAGCATGGCCCGGATTCGCAGGTGCTGCTGCTGTCCGACAGCGCCGAGCTGATCGATGCGGTCGAGGACGAGATCGAGCGCCAGCTGGCGACGCTGCCGCGTGCGGCGATCGCGCGCCAGGCGCTGGCCGCGTCGCGGCTGATCCAGGTCGGCACGCTCGAGGATGCCTTCGCGATCAGCAACCGCTATGCGCCCGAACACCTGATTCTGGCGCTGCGCGAGCCGCGCGGCTGGCTGGAGCGGGTCGAGGCGGCCGGCTCGGTGTTCCTCGGCGACTACACACCCGAAGCGCTGGGCGACTATTGCAGCGGCACCAACCACGTGCTGCCGACCAACGGCGCGGCGCGCGCCTACAGCGGGGTCAGCGTCGCCAGCTTCCAGAACTTCGTCAGCGTGCAGAGCGCCAGCCGTGCCGGCATCGCCGCGATCGGCGCCTGTGCGGTGACCATGGCACGCGCCGAGGGCCTGGACGCGCACGCCAACGCGGTGGCGCTGCGCATGGAGAAGGCGGCATGAGCGCGCAGAACGGAGTGCAGATGCCGGGATCGATGCTGGCGCTGGTCCGCCAGGACCTGCGCGACTTCGCAGGCTACTCCTCGGCGCGCAGCAGCGCGCTGCACGGCGAGGTCTGGCTCAACGCCAACGAATCGGCCTGGGCCAACCCGGCCGACCGCGACGCCGGCAACCGCCGCTATCCGGATCCGCAGCCGCCAGCGTTGCGTGCGGCCTTGGCATCGCTGTACGCCTGCGCGCCGGAGCAGTTGCTGCTCGGCCGCGGCAGCGACGAGGCCATCGACCTGCTGCTGCGCGCGCTGTGCGAGCCGGGCCGCGACGCGATCGTGATCACCCCGCCGGTGTTCGGCATGTATGCGGTCTGCGCGCGCCTGCAGAACGCGCGCATCGTCGAAGTGCCGTTGCGCGAGGACGTGGCCGGACTGGTGACCGACGTCGATGCGGTGGTCGATGCGGCACTGAGCCAGATGGCCAAGCTGGTGTTCCTGTGCTCGCCGGGCAATCCCAGCGGTGCGGCGATCCCGCTGGCCGAGATCGAACGCGCCGCCGAGCGCCTGCACGGGCGCGCCTTGCTGGTGGTCGACGAGGCCTACGGCGAATTCTCCGATGTGCCGTCTGCGACCACGCTGCTGGCGCGTCACGCCAATCTGGCGGTGCTGCGCACATTGTCCAAGGCGCATGCGCTGGCTGCGGCGCGGATCGGCTGCGTGATCGCCGATCCGGCGCTGATCGCGGTGCTGCGCCGCTGCCAGGCGCCGTATCCGATTCCGGCGCCATGCACGCAGCTGGCGCTGGCTGCGCTACAGGCCGAGCCGTTGCGCCAGACCGCGGCACGCGTGGCCGAGATCCGCCGCGAGCGCGAGCGCATGTCCACCGCACTGGCCGCGCTGCCCGGCGTGCGCCGCGTGTATCCGTCGCAGGGCAACTTCCTGCTGCTGCGCTTCGACGATGCCGAGGCCGCGTTCGGCGCCTTGCTCGGCGCCGGCGTGGTGGTGCGCGACCAGCGTGCCGCGCCGACCCTGGGCGATGCGCTGCGCATCACCCTCGGTACCGCGGAGCAGAACCAGCGCGTGCTCGGCGCGCTGCAGGCGGGGAGGGCGGCGGCATGACCCCGATCCTGTTCGTCGACCGCGACGGCACCCTGATCGAGGAGCCGGCCGACTTCCAGATCGATGCCTACGAGAAGCTGCGCTTCGTGCAGGGCGTGATCCCGGCGATGTTGAAATTGCGCGATGCCGGCTACCAGTTCGTCATCGTCACCAACCAGGACGGCCTGGGCAGCGAGGCCTATCCGCAGGCCGCGTTCGACGGTCCCAACGACCTGATGCTGCAGATCTTCGCCAGCCAGGGCATCGCCTTCCGCGAGGTGCTGGTCGACCGCAGCTGGCCGGCCGACAACGCGCCCACGCGCAAGCCCGGCATCGGCCTGATGCTGCCGTACCTGCAGGACCGCAGCATCGACTGGGCGCGTTCGGCGATGGTCGGCGACCGCCTCACCGACATCCAGTTCGCCGACAACCTGCGCATCCGCGGTTTCCAGCTGAAGACCGAACAGTTCGGCGGCGACTGGGACTGGGCCGGCATCGCCCACGAACTGGCCGATGCGCCGCGCCGCGCCAGGGTGCAGCGCGACACCAAGGAAACCCGGATTGCGGTCGAGATCGACCTGGACCTGGCGCGCGACCCGCATTGCGCCACCGGCCTGCCGTTCTTCGACCACATGCTCGAGCAGATCGGCAAGCACGGCGGCTTCGCGCTGGACGTGCGCGCCGAGGGCGACCTGCATATCGACGAGCACCACACCATCGAGGACACCGGCCTGGCGCTGGGCCAGGCCTTGCGCCAGGCGCTGGGCGACAAGCGCGGCATCGGCCGCTACGGCTTCACCCTGCCGATGGACGAGACCCTGGCCAGCGCCGCGCTGGATTTCAGCGGCCGCCCGTACTTCGTGTTCGAAGGCGAGTTCAGGCGCGAGCGCGTCGGCGACATGCCGACCGAACTGGTGCCGCACTTCTTCCGTTCGCTGTGCGATGCCGCTGGCCTGAACCTGCACCTGCGCGTGCACGGCGACAACGACCACCACAAGGTCGAGGCCTGCTTCAAGGCGCTGGCGCGCGCCCTGCGCCAGGCCGTGCGCCGCGAGGGTGCGGCGCTGCCTTCGACCAAGGGCGTGCTGTGATGCGCGCAGGTGCTTCAGGGACGCTGCGATGACCGATGTCGCCCTGATCGATGCCGGCGGCGCCAACCTCGGGTCGGTGCGTTACGCGCTCGAACGCCTGGGCGTGGAAGCCAGACTGGTGCGCGACGCCGCCGGGCTGCAGGGCGCCGACCGGGTGATCCTGCCCGGCGTCGGCGCCGCGCCGCACGCGATGGCGCGGTTGCGCGAGCAAGGGCTGATCGAGCCGCTGCGTGCGCTCGAGGTGCCGCTGATCGGCATCTGCCTGGGCATGCAGCTGCTGTTCGAGCATTCCGAGGAAGGCGATGTCGATTGCCTGGGCCTGCTGACCGGCGTGGTCCGGCACATGCCGCCGGCGCTGGGCATCCGCATCCCGCACATGGGCTGGAACCGGCTGCTGCCGATGCGTCCGTCGCCGCTGCTGGACGGCCTGCCGGACACCGCCACCGCCTATTTCGTGCATGGCTACGCCGCACCGGTGACTGCCGACACCGTCGCCGCCTGCGACCATGGCGGCCTGTTCACCGCGGTGGTGCAACGCGGCCGCCGCTGCGGCGCGCAGTTCCACCCCGAGCGCTCGGCGAGCACCGGCGCGCGCATCCTGCGCAACTTCCTCGAGACCGATTTCCCATGAGCTTCATCGTCTATCCCGCGCTGGACATCCGCGACGGCCGCGTGGTGCGGCTGGTGCAGGGCGACTACGCCCGCGAAACCCACTACGGCGACGATCCGCTGCCGCGCGCGCAGGCCTTCGCCGACGCCGGCGCAGGCTGGATGCACCTGGTGGACCTGGACGCGGCGCGCGCCGGTGGCTACACCCTGGCGCCGCTGCTGAGCCAGATCCGCGCGCAGACCGGACTGCAGGTGCAGACCGGCGGCGGGGTGCGCTCGCGCGCCGACGTGCAACGCATTCTCGATGCCGGCGCCGCGCGCGTGGTGATCGGTTCGTTGGCGGTACGCGACCGCGAGTCGGTGCTGGAATGGCTGGCCGAGTTCGGCGCCGAGCGCATCACCGTGGCGCTGGACACGCGCCAGGACGCGCAGGGGATATGGCGGTTGCCGGTGCTGGGCTGGACCGAGACCTCCTCGCTGACCCTGGAAGCGTTGGCGGTCGAGTACGCTGCGGCCGGGCTGAAACACCTGCTGTGCACCGACATCGCCCGCGACGGCATGCTGTCCGGGCCGAACCTGGAGCTGTACGCCTACCTGCGCCGGATCGCGCCGGGCGTGCACGTGCAGGCCTCCGGCGGTATCCGCGACGCCGCCGACGTGCGCGCCGCGCGCGAGGTCGGCTGCGCCGGCGCGGTGCTCGGCAAGTCGCTGCTGGAAGGCCGGCTGCGCCTGGACGAGGCGCTGGCATGCTGAGCCGGCGCATCATCCCGTGCCTGGACGTGCGCGACGGCCGCGTGGTCAAGGGCGTCAAGTTCCGCGACCACATCGACATGGGCGATATCGTCGAACTGGCCTTGCGCTACCGCGACCAGGGCGCCGACGAACTGGTGTTCTACGACATCGGCGCCAGCCCGGAAGGGCGCTCGGTCGACTACGCCTGGGTCGAGCGGGTGGCACGGCTGATCGACATCCCGTTCTGCGTGGCCGGCGGCATCCGCGACGTGGCCACCGCACGTGCGGTGCTGCATGCCGGCGCCGACAAGATCTCGATCAATTCGCCGGCGCTGGAACGGCCGGCGCTGATCGCCGAACTGGCCGAGGCGTTCGGCGTGCAATGCGTGGTGGTCGGCATCGATTCGATCCGCGAGGACGACGGTGAATGGCGCGTGCGCCGCTTCACCGGCGATCCCAGCAAGACCCAGGCGCTGCCCGTGCGCACCGTGGATTGGGTGGTGGAGGCGCAGCAGCTGGGCGCCGGCGAGATCGTGCTGAACTGCATGGACAACGACGGCGTACGCCGCGGCTACGACATCGCCCAGCTGTTCGAGGTGCGCTCGCTGTGCAAGGTGCCGCTGGTCGCCTCCGGCGGCGCCGGCGAACTGCAGCACTTCGCCGACGTATTCGAGCAGGCCGACGTGGACGGCGCCCTGGCCGCCAGCGTGTTCCACAGCGGCGCGATTCCGATTCCCGACCTCAAGCGCTTCCTGCGCCAACGACAGATCGAGGTGCGCGATGGCGCATGAGCACGAAGCCGCCGCCGCGACTGCGGATGCGGAACTGGACTGGAGCAAGGGCGATGGCCTGCTGCCGGTGGTGGTGCAGGACGCGGCCACGCTGCGCGTGCTGATGCTCGGCTACATGAATGCCGACGCGCTGGCGGCGACCCGCGCCAGCGGCAAGGTCACCTTCTACAGCCGCAGCAAGCAGCGCCTGTGGACCAAGGGCGAAAGCTCGGGCAACACCTTGGACCTGGTGTCGATCGAGACCGATTGCGACCGCGACACGTTGCTGGTGCTGGCGCATCCGCACGGCCCGACCTGCCACCTCGGCCGCACGAGCTGCTTCCCGCAGGCGCCGGGCCAGTTCCTGGGCGCGCTCGACCGCCTGGTCGCGCAACGCGAACGCGAGCGTCCGCTGGGCAGCTACACCACGCAATTGTTCGAGAAGGGCACGCGGCGCATCGCGCAGAAGGTCGGCGAGGAAGGCGTGGAGACCGCATTGGCCGGCGTGGCGCAGGACGATGAAGCGTTGCTCGGCGAATCGGCCGACCTGCTGTATCACCTGACCGTGCTGCTGCGCGCACGCGGCCTGGCGCTGGCCGACGCGGTCGCGGTGCTGGAAGCCCGGCACAAGTAGGCTGGCGCGGCGGCAGCCAGCGTCGTGCCGCGACGGTGGCTGCCATCGCGGCCTGTTTCGATCGCAGGACTCCACGCACGTCGCCGCGCGCCGCAGTGCTCACCTGCCTGCCGACTGTCGCGGCATCCTCGCTGGCGCAGCTGGCGACGATCGGCGGCAGCGTCTACCGGGAGCGCGACGGCCACGCGTGCCGCGGCACCGGTGGGTGCGGCATCGCCGGCGTGCAGGTGTCGACGGCGTGCACATCGTGCGGACCGATGCGCAGCGCCGCTATGGCCTCACGGTGGAGCAGGGGTACGCGGTGTTGATGATCGAGTCCGACGGCTGCGCCGCCGGCCTGATGTCGCTTGACAACGACCATGGCGATCCATAAGCATCCGCCTGCCGGCGATGCTGGGCGCGGAATGCCGCAGTGCCGGGATGCTTGGGCCACGCACAGCGCTTGCGCCGATCAACTCACATGCAATGGAGATGCAATGGCAGGTAAGCTGGATGCAACCGCCGCCGATCCGGGCGATGCGCTTCCTGAGCGGTACGCCGACCTCGGCCGGACACCGAAAGCGCGTATCCCATGTCTCCAATGGAACCGCCATGTTCCTTGGAGCCGTGCCACCCACGGGCTTGAGCGCCAGCCGAATGCTCTAGTCGGGGATCGGCAGGGGGGCGTCGAGAGTCACGCGTGGTTGAACAGGCGGTTGGTGCGTCGGTGTTCCCGCAGGTCCCTGCACACCGAGATCGCCGCTTCCGGCTGCAACCGGCGACCGTATCTGGGTTTCCTGATCATCGGCGACGCTATGACAACGCGCGGGCGATGCCGCGTGCCGTCGTGAGTGCCCAGCCGAGAGAGACCGGCGGCGCCCTCCAGCTGGCGCGCGTCATCAGGCGGCTCAAGGAGCAAGTGCTCCCCGGTGAGCTGGGCGCGGAGACCGTCGAACACCTCGTGCGCCGCTACTCGCGCGTGCGCCCGCCGGCGCTGGAGCTGGACATGCAGAGCCGGTACGACGCGGGCTGGCCGCAGGCATTCGAGGACGAGCGAGGCCGGCTGCTGGAGGCATTGGTCGGCGAGGACGTGGTCGGCATCGAACATATCGGAAGCACGTCCATTGCCGGCCTGCCGAGCAAGAACATCCTGGATATCGCCGTGGCGACCGGCGCATCGCTTCCGGCCGAGCGCCAGTCCCGGATATTGGCCGGGCTCGGCTATCAGGCGTATGGCGAAAGCCCGATCGATGCGGGGTTCTCGTGGCATTGGCGCATCGGGCAGGACGGCGGCCGCTCGTTCGTCGTGCACACCTGTGCCGCCGACAATCCTCGATTCGCCGACATCCTGAATTTCCGCGACTTCCTGCGCGCCTTCCCGGAGGAGCGGCAGGGCTACCTGGACCTCAAGCAGGCGCTGGCGGCGGTGCCCGGTCAGACCTGGATGGAATACAGCGTGTTCAAGAAAGTCCTCGTCGTGCGGATCACCGCGCGCGCCAACGCGTGGCGCATGCGCAACTGACATGCCCGCAACCGCCGTCGCGACGCACGCTCTCCGCTTTCAGACGCAACCCGGTGCGGCATGAACGCTTCGCATAGTTTGATCGCCCTGCGTTGCCTGGTCCGGCGCGAGGTCGCGCACATGTTCCGCATGTGGGTGCAGACCTTGGTTCCGCCCCTGGCGATGATGGTTCTGTACTTCGCGATCTTCGGCAAGCTGATCGGAAGTCGCATCGGCACCTTCGACGGGTTCAGCTATGTGCAATTCATCGCTCCCGGCCTGGTGATGATGTGCATCATCACCAATAGCTACGCCAACGCTTCCAGCGCGTTCTATTTCATGCGCTTCAACCGCGCGATAGAAGAACTGCTGGTATCGCCGATGCGCGATTGGACGATCCTGCTGGGCTATGTGACCTGCGCGGTGGTGCGCGGTTTCCTGGTCGGCGGCCTGGTGTTGCTGGTCGCGTTGTCGCTGACCTCGCTGCGCATCGCGCACCCCTCTATCGTCTTCCTGTCGGCACTACTGGCCGCCACGATCTTTTCCCTGGTCGGCATCATCGTCGCCATATACGCGAAGAACTTCTACGACACCGGGCACGTATCGACCTATGTCCTGACGCCGCTCTCCTATCTCGGCGGCGTGTTCTATCCGGTCGGCCTGTTGGGCGAACCCTGGCAGAGCATTTCGCGGCTCAATCCGCTCATGCACATGATCAGCGCGTTCCGTTATGGCGTACTGGGCATGGACACCGCGGGCATCGGCACTTCGCTTGTGGTGATGCTGTTGTTCATTATAGGCTTGGCCGCCTTCGCGCTGACGCTGCTCGGCAGAGGCGTCGGCATCAGGTCCTGAGCATCGTGGGGAAGCGTGCGCGGGACGCAGCGGCGATGATCGGCCACCAGGATCAGGTATCTCGCGACATGAAGATCATCGATGCATCGCTCGCACCCGAGCGAGTGGAAGCCGCTCTGGAACAGCAGGTGTATCGGGACGACCGATGCGACGTGCGCGTGCGCGACCTCATCGAGGTGTTCCGACGCGCGGGCAAGCGCGTCTTCATCATCGGAGGCACGCCGAGGGATTGGCTCGCAGGCCGGCCGGCCAAGGACATCGATCTGGCGCTGGACTGCGGCCTGGACGAAACGCACCGCCTGCTGTGCGACGCCTATCCCGGTACCGACGCCGCTGCGCTGCGCATGCGCAACGACCGTTTCGGCGTCCTGCGTTGGGGCGACGCCGCTTCGGGCGCGGTAGACATCAATATCCTGCGCAGTTGGAAGGACATCCAGAACGGCGACATGTGGAACACGCGTTTCGTCGCGCGCGCCGATCTGGCCGAGGACGCGCTCATGCGCGACTTCTCGGTCAATGCGTTCTACTACGACTGCGCCGAGCGGGTCCTGCTCGATCCCCTGGGCTGCGGCGTCGGCGATCTGCACGAGAAATCGCTCAGACTCATCGCCCATCCCCGCGTGCTGGAAGCCAGTTACCGGATGACCTTCCGCATCGCCCAATTCCTCAGCCGCGGCTACTCGGCCACGAGCAACGTGCTCGCCTATCTGGACAGTCACGCCGATCGCGACATCCAGGGCATGGGCACGCGCATCCGGCGATGGACTCCCGAGCATCTGCGTGTGGAGAGCGACCAGCAGGAGGCGTTCAAGCGCGCGCTCTATGCGCACGCCCGCCAGCCGGCCTCGATCGACACGCTGGATTCCTTCTTCGCCTGAGAGGCTCGCATGGATGCACCGATCGCCACGCCGCCGGCGCCTTTCCGCCGCGTCTTTCAGGCCGGGATGCGCGACGGCGGTGGTCGACTGCTCAGCGGCACCGAAGTGCTGCACCTGGTGCCGCATCGCGGGCGGCTGTTTTCTTCGCTGTCCTACACCCACAACCGGTATCTGCCGGGCGATCCGCCGGTCGGCGCGCAGATCGCCGTGCTGGACCGGGCGGACGGCGAGTGGCGGCAGGCCCACGAATACGATCGCGACTATTGGCGGGTGTTGCTGAAATCGGTGGCGTTCACCGAGGACGGGCGCGGCCGCACGCTCGATGCCCCGGTCTCGCTGCTGCTCGCCGGTCCCTCGAACAGCCAGGGCGCGGTGTATGTCGATTGCTTCGACGACGAAGCCGGGACGTGGGCGCGCACGCGCCTGGGCGTCGGCTCCGGCCTGACCAGTACCCGCAGCTTCTTCGTCCATCGCGACACCGTGACCGGGCAGGAGCGCGTCTTTGCCGGGACGTTGCCGCTCGGCATTTTCAGCGGCAGCTACGACCCGGACGCGCCGGGCAAGATCCGCTGGGACGAACATGCCGAGTTGTCCGGCTATCGGCGCCGTCCGATGGCCTTCACCCAATGCGATGGCCACCTGTACGTCAGCATCCGGCCGCACCTGTATCGACGCATCGACGGCCCCGCGCCGCGATGGGAGAAGGTCCACACCATCGCGGACCCGCTGATTTTCCCCAGTTGCGGATACCGGGGACTCACCGCCGTTGCCCATCCCTCGGGATCGGGCCAGGTGCTGCTGGCGGCACTGGAAGGGGACCGTTGCCGGATAGTGCGGATCGACCCGCGCGACGATTTCCGCGAGACCCTGGAACTGGACGTGCTCGACTTCCTGGGCATGCACTGGGGAAAACGCCCGGCGTTCGGCGTGGTGGCCTACGACGACTTCACGCCCGTGGTCGATCCCGGTACCGGACAGGCGCTGTTGCTGGCCGGCGTCGGCGCCAGTTACAGCACGCGGGTCGACATCCATCCGACGGATGGGTGGGTGCGGGATGCCTGGTATCTGATCCGCGATCCGGGAGGGCGGCGGCATACGCTCGGACGGATCGAAACGGCGGACCTGGAACCGCCGGCAGCGCTTTTCGCCGCTCGCAGCTTCGCTGCGTCTCCCTTCGAACCAGGAACGCTGTACGTCGGCGGTTGCGATCCCAACAACCAACCCTGCCGCGAGACCGCGTGGGTGTTTTCGGCTCCGATCGAAACGGTGCTCGCGCCGCGAACGCGGTGATGTCGATGCGCGGATATCCGGCGGGCGAAGCCGTCGCTTGTCTACATTTCCGCTGCGTCTTCTGAATATACTCGGCAAATGCCCCCGGAGCATAAGGAAATGCACAATGATGCGTTGTGCATCTGACAGCCGTGTGTCTGCTGCCTGCGGGATTCTTTCAAGGACGAACGCGCATGACCTCGCACCTGTTGGCTTCCTGGACTGCTTCTCCGGACACGACCTCCGCGGAGCCGTATGCCGGGAGCCTCTGGGCCGAAGCCATGCCTTCGCAGCGGCTCAGCGACTATCTGGCCTTGCAGGGTTCGACCACCTTCTTTCTGGAGGCTGTCGCCGGATTGCCCGTAGAGGTTGAAGTCCTGGGTCAATGCATCGAGGCGCAAGCCGACGGCAGCGAGGTCCTGCGCCGTCGTTCCCGGCTGTACGTGCGCGACCCGGGCAACATCCTCCTGGTCGCCGAATCGTCGATCCAACTGGCCTGCATCGACGCGGAGCAGCGGCAAAAGCTTCTCGACGGCAGCGTGGGCATCGGCAAGCTGTTCGATCCGCACGACCGCGGTCTGCTCGAAAAGACCGACCTGGAAACCCTGCGCGTGCCAGCGCCGCGCAGTCTGCGGACGGAATCGACCTGGGCGATATCGCGACGCTACGCGATGCGGCTCAATGGCGCCCACTGCGTCGAAGTGAGCGAAATTCTCAACAACGAATCCCTGGAGCGCGCGCGATGAACGCAGCGGCCCTCGCTCCGTTCCGCGCGCAGGGCTGGCGCGACGCGCTTGCCGCCAGCGGCAGCGTGGTGCATCTCAATGGCGAAAGCGCGACGCTGAAACAGCTCCTGGACACAGGGCGCGAGCGATGGCAGGCCTACCGCATGCACAGGCGGGTCGCGCTGCTGGGAATCGGCGATCTCGGCATGCTGTCGCTGCAGCTGACGGCCATCGTCGACGGGCATCCGCTGCTGCTCTGCGCGGGCGACGCCACGCCACCGGCCCTGTGCGACGCGCATATCGGCGCTGCGGCCGGGAACGAGGCAGCGGCCTCGCCTCTGGAGATCGCGCCACCGCCCGCCGGGTATGGGCAATGGCCGGACGGGGTGGCGGTGCTGTCCTCGGGTACTGTGGGCACGCCGAAGGTGATCTGGCATGCGTACGACGATCTGCTCGCGACCGGCGCCATGGTCCTGCGCCGGCTCGAACTCGGCGCGCACGACCGGGTGCTGATCACCGTTCCCCTGCACCATATGTACGGCCTCGGCGCGGCATTGATTCCGGCGTTGCTGGCCGGCGCGCAGATCCACTTGCTGGCCAAGGCCAATCTGCTCGGCTTCAACGATGCGCTGCGGGCCGCCCAGCCGACCTGGGTCTTTTCCACGCCGCACTTGTTGCGCATGCTGCTGCAGCGCAAGAACGATGCGGTCGCCAGTTGCCGCGGCCTCGTGCTCGCCGGCGACGGCACGCCGCCCTCGCTGCACGCGCAGGCGCAACGGGTGTTCAACCGCGTCTTCGACCTCTACGGAAGTTCCGAGCTCGGCGTGGTGGCGATCTCCGAGCCCAACGCACCCAAGGCGCTGCGTCCGCTCGAAGGCGTGCGCGCATGCCTCGCGGACGCGGACGCCGCGCAAGGCACTCTCATCGTGAGCCATCCGCATGCCGCGACGCATATCGCCCACCAGGGAACGCTGTCGGCGTTGCCCGCCGAGTGGGACACGCGCGACATCGCGACCTTCGACGACAGCGGCGGTTTCGCGATACGCGGCCGGGCCGATCTCAGCCTGAACCGCGCGGGCAGGCTGCTGATCCTGGCCGATCTCGAGGGCGCCATCATGGGCTGGCCGGATGTCGACCAGGCCGTGGCGATCGTGCTCGAAGACGAGACCACGGCCGGCAAGGCCATCGCCGCCGTGATCAAGCCCTCGACCTCGGCCTTGACCATCGACGCCCTCAAGCGCCACGCATCGATGACCCTGCCGGCCTTCGCCCGGCCGGACCACTACACGCTCGTGTCGGACCTGCCTTGCCTGGGTAGCGGAAAACCCGACAGGAAGACCATCATCAAGGAGTATCGCCATGGATAAGTCTCAGATCGTCGACACCTTGAAGCGCCTCATCGCCGAGGACCTGGATCTCAATGTGCGCTACGAGCAGATCCAGGACGGGGCTTCTTTCCTGGAAGACGGACTCGCGCTGGATTCCATCAGCATGGCCGAGTTCATCGACCATCTCGAGCGCCGCTTCCCGATCCGCATCCTGGACGAAGATCTGGATTCGGGCACGTTCAAGTCGCTCGATAGCGTGGCGGCGCTGGTGCTGAAGCGCCTGCCCGAGCATGCGGACGAGGCCAGCGCGTAATGACGAACCTCACGATCGCGCTGGTCGGCGACGCGGGCGCGCCGCCGATCGAAGCGCCGCCGGACTATCGCAACGAAGCGCCGAACCGCGACGGCTTCGTGGTGGCGTGGCCGCCCCAGCGTTACTGGAAGTCGGCCGGCGACGCCGATCTGCTGTCCGAAAAGCCGCTGCATCTGTACTTCCATATTCCGTTCTGCCTGCAGCGCTGCCGCTACTGCTTCTTCAAGATCGAGATCCTGTCCGAGTCTTCGCACGCGGTCCGCGAGCGCTACGTCGACGCCTTGTGCCGCGAGATCGAGCTGGTCGCCGACGCGCACAGGTTGCGCGGACGGCGCGTGAAGTCGATCTATTTCGGCGGCGGCACGCCCAGCGTGATCCAGCCCGAGCAGCTGCGGCGGATCAAGCGCAAGATCGAGGAATGCTTCGTGCTGGACGCGCCGGAGTTCGTTTTCGAGATCGAGCCGATCACGCTGAACAACCGCATGATCGACGGCCTGGCGGACCTCGGCGTCAACCGGATCAGCTTCGGCATCCAGTCCTTCGACGACCGCGTCGTCGCCTTGACCGGCCGCCACGATACCGACGAAAAGAATTCGCGCGCGATCGAGCGCGCGCTGAGCACCGGAGCAGTGGTCAACGTGGACCTGCTGTCCGGGCTCGAAGGCGAGACGATGCAGAGCTGGCAGCACTCGATCAATCGTGCCGTCTCCCTCGGGGTGCATGCGGTCACCGTGTACAAGATGGAGCTGTACTCCAACGCGCACTACATGAACGACGTCCGGCAAGGCACGCTCTCGCTGCCCGGGCCGGATCAGGAGATGGCGTTCGCGCGCTGGGGTCTTTCGCGCCTGCGCGAGGCCGGCTACCTGCCGTCCACGTACTTCACCTTTACCCGCGAAGGGAAGTATCCGCAGCATCACATCATCAGCCGTTGGCGCGGCGAAGACATGTATGGCTTCGGCGCGTCGGCGTTCGGAACCGTCGGCGGCCGCAGCAGGCAGAACATCACCGAGATCGACGCATATTTGGAACGCGTCGAGAGCGGACTGATCCCGACCCAGCGGGTGCTGGAGATCAGCAGCGCCGACCATATGCTGCGCGACCTGGTGATGGGGCTGAAGACGACCTCGATCGATCTCGACGACTACCAGAACAGGCACGGCGTGCACCTGGACATGATGCTCGCCGAGGATCTCGCGCACCTCCAGCGTCAAGGCCTGGTCACCCTCAAGGACCAGCGACTGCGCCTCACCGACGAGGGCGTCATCTACGGCGACTATTGCGGCCGTTATCTCGGCGCGGCGTTGAGGCGTCGGCTCACCGGCAACGCGAGGCCGCTCAAGGCCTGACCACGATGCTGATAACGCCGGATTTCGTTTTCATCCACATGCCCAAGACGGGCGGAACGTTCATCACCCAGATGCTGCGGCGCGTGTATGGCGCGCAGGCCGTGGAAACCGGGCGGAAACACGCCACCTGCGACGAGATCCCGGACGCCGACCGAGGCAAGCCCATCCTCTCGGTCATGCGCTCGCCCTTCGACCGCTACGTGTCCCAGTACCACTACGGCTGGTGGAAGACGCATCCGCAGGAATACTGCGATCCGGCGCTGATCCAGCGGGACTTTCCCGAGTATCCCCAGGTCGGTTTCGACGCGTTCGTCGCGATCGCCAATCGCTTCTTCGTCAACGTGCATCGCGGCGTAGCCAGCGGATACGACACTCCGAAGCTGCCGGCGGAGCGGGCGCTCGGTTGGCACACGGAGCAGTTCATCCGCTTCTTCTGCAAGGACCCGAAGAGCGCATTCGCCGGCATCGGCGAGCAAGACCTCGATCGGGGACACCTGCAGGCGTTCGAGTATCCGGTCGAGTTCCTGCGGACCGAGACGCTCAACGACGACCTCGCCGACTATCTCGAGCGCCATGGCGCGGATGCGTCGCTGTCGAAAACCGTCCGCGAGCACGGCCGGGTCATGCCGGACGAGGCCCACGAAGCGCGGGCGCGCCCGCACGCGCGCGACTACTTCGACGACAACCTGCGCGATTTCGTCGTGCGCAGGGAAGCCTTCCTGTTCAACCGCTTTCCGGAATACCGGATGGATGCAGCATGACCGAAACGACAGCCGGCGATCGCGTCGCCCTCATCAGCGGCGGCAATCGGGGCATCGGCCTCGCCGCATGCGAAGGCCTCGCCCAGCGCGGCGTGCATGTGTACATGGGCTGCCGGAATCTGGCCGACGGCGCGTTGGCGGTCGAGCGTCGCCAGCTGACCAACGTGACGCCGATCCAACTGGACGTCTGTTCGGAAGCTTCGATGGCGGCGGCGATCGACGTCGTCGCCCAGGCCCACGGGCATATCGACCTGCTCGTCAACAACGCCGGTGTCTCCGTCGGCGTGCGCGACAAGCCCAGCACGGAAGCCCAGGCGCAGGCGCGGGCGACGTTCGACGTCAATTTCTTCGGCCCGTGGCGCCTGATCCAGCTCGTCCTGCCCTTGATGCGCGAGCGTGCGCAGGCGCAGATCATCAATGTGTCCAGCGGCCATGGCAGCTCCACCAAGATCGAAGGCAACAACCTGGCGTACCGAAGCTCGAAGTCGGCATTGAACGTGCTGACCCAGGCGCTGGCGATCGAGCTTGCCGACAGCGGCATCCGCGTCAACTGCATGACCCCGGGGTGGGTCAGGACCAAGCTCGGCGGCATCGCCGCGCCGCGTTCGCCGGAGGAGGGGGCCGAGACCATCCTGTGGCTGGCCGATGGCGGCGGCGAGACCGGAAAGTTCTACAAGGACAAGGCGATTTTTCCGTGGTGAAGGCGCCGAATCTCTTCGTCATCGGCGCGCCGCGATGCGGCACCACGTCGCTGTTCGCCGCGCTGAAGCAGCATCCCGATGTCTACGCGTCCGTGCTGAAGGAACCGCATTTCTACGCCGCGGATCTGCCCGCTCAACCGCATACCGTTTCCGATCCTGCGGATTACCAGCGGCTGTTCGCCGTTGCCGGCGATCAGCGCTATCGCGCCGAGGCCTCGGTCTGGTACTTCTACAGCCACGAGGCGCCGGCGTTGATCGCGAAGGCGCATCCCGATGCGCGCATCGTGCTGCTGTTGCGAAATCCGGCGGACATGCTGGTCAGCCTGTACGAGCTGTATCTGCGCACGGGCAACGAAGGCGACGCGGACCCCGAGGCGGCGATCTTCCGCACCGGCGAGGCGCGTTTCGCGACCACGTATTTCCCGTTCGGACTGCACTACCTCAACCTGCTGGACGTGACCGGGCCGCTGTCGCGCTGGCGCCAGTTCTTCCCGGAACAGCGGTTGCGGTTGATGACGTTCGAGGACATGTACGCGGCACCGGACGCCGGTTTCCGCGACCTCTGCGGCTGGCTGGGGATCGACCGGGACGCTGCGGTGAGCTTCGACTCCCGGCAAGCGCGCGAGGCGGTGCGGACGATGGCGATGAAGCAACTGCGCGACCTGCCGGAGCATCTTCGCCGCAAAATGAATCCCGACGCTTCCCGGTTGCACGCCGGCAAGGGGGGAGTCGCGATCCCCGACGCGCTGCGCCTGCGCCTGCGCCAGCGCGCGCGGGAGCTCAACGCCGGTTTTCCGGTGGCGGCGGGCAGGCCATGGCCTGACGCCTGGGGACATGCCTGACGGTTTCGGCCCGAAGCGCGTCAGTCGCCCGCGAAATCGCAGGTCGGCAGGGATTCGGGCCTGCCAAAGTTGCGCGCGGCCGGGTTCGCCGGCCGCGCTGGGCGCCGGTGCACACCGCATCGGGTGTGCGCGCCTTCGGCCCTTGGCGTCGCGAGCAGCGCGCGAGCAGCGGATATGGACTGCGGGATGCGACACCGCGAGCGCCGCGGATTGATGCGATGGGTTTCTGGCTTGGCGAGCGGCGAACGTTTGCCTTCCTGCGGCGGGACTGAAGTCCCTCCCACACTGCACCCGGTCCGCTGCTGCGCGCCTTTGTAGGAGCGGCTTCCGCCGCGACGCGCGACGAGCCAGCCGGCGAACTGGCCGGCTTCACAAGCGCGCTGTCGCGGCCGAAGCCTCTCAATCGGTGCGTGGTGGCCGGCATCGACTCAATCCGCGAAGCCGCCGGCCAGTGGCGTGCGCTCTGCACACCGGCGCGCCGGCTGACGCGGCCGCGTCGCCGCAGTGCCGTGAGGGATGGCTACAATCGCGACTTCTTACGCTTTCCCGGGTCCATGCCATGTCGCTGCGCGTCGTAATGCTCACCTGCCTGTTGACTGCCGCGCTTCCGGCGCTGGCGCAACCGGCGACGATCAGCGGCAGCGTCTACCAGGAGCGCGACGGCCACGCGGGCCGCGGCAACGGCGAGCGCGGCATCGCCGGCGTGCAGGTGTCCGACGGCGTGCACATCGTGCGCACCGATGCGCAGGGCCGCTACAGCCTCGCGGTGGAGCCGGGGCGCACGGTGTTCGTGATCAAGCCCGACGGCTACGCCTTCGCCAGCGCCGGCAACGGCTTGCCGGACTACTGGCGGCACTATGCACCGGCGGGATCGCCCAAGCTCAAGTATCCGGGCATCGCGCCCACCAGCGGCGCCACCAGCGGCTGGGATTTCGCGCTGCGCGCGCAAGCGCCGGCGGCCAGCACCGAGGTGCTGGTGTTCACCGATACCCAGACCGCCTCGGCGACCGATGTCGGCTACTACGCGCGCGACATCGTCGCGCCGCTGGTGGGCAAGACCCACGCGCGCCTGGGCACCACCCTGGGCGACGTGGTCAGCGACAACCTGGCGCTGTATCCGGCGCTGAACGCCGAAACCGCCAAGCTCGGCGTGCCGTGGTTCCATGTGCCCGGCAACCACGATCTGAATTTCGATGCCGCCGACGATGCCGGCTCGCTGTCCAGCTGGCGCGCGATCTATGGCCCGGACACCTACGCGGTGGAGGAGGGCGGCGCCAGCTTCGTGTTCCTCGACGACGTGGTCTATCGGCCGAAGCAGCAGCCCGACTACATTGGCGGCCTGCGCGAGGACCAGTTCGCATTCCTGCAGGCGTACCTGGCGACGCTGCCCAAAGACCGGCTGCTGGTGCTGGGCATGCACATCCCGCTGTTCGACGCCGCGCCGGGCAGGGAGACCTTCCGCCATGCCGACCGCGCGCGCCTGTTCGGCTTGCTGCAGGCGTTTCCGCACGTGCTGGTGCTCAGCGGCCATACCCACACCCAGCGCCACTATTACCACGGCGCCGACGACGGCTGGCACGGCGCGCAGCCCTTGCACGAATACAATGTCGGCGCGGCCTGCGGCGCGTACTGGTCCGGCGTCAAGGATGCCGACGGCATCCCCGCGACGACGATGGCCGACGGCACCCCGAACGGTTATGCGGTCCTGGACGTGAAGCGGGGCGGCGACTATGCGCTGGCCTATCACGCCGCGCGCGCGGCCGGCGACCCACAGCTGCAGTTGCACGCGCCCAAGTTGCTGCGCCGCAAGGCCTATCCGGACTTCGGGGTGTACGCGAACGTGTTCATGGGCGAGGACGACAGCCGCGTGGAATATCGCATCGACGAGGGCGCATGGAAGCCGATGGTCCGCGTGCAGCGGCCGGATCCGGACCTGCTCGCCGAGAACGCGCGCGACGATGCAGCCGAGGCGCTGCGCGGCTACGATCGCTCGCCGGAAGCCGTCCCGTCGCAGCATCTGTGGCGCGGCACCCTGCCGACCGACCTGGCCGCCGGCGCGCACCGCATCGAGGTGCGCGCCTTCGACCGCTGGCGCGGCGAGCAGCGCGCGAGTACCGACTACCGCCTGCAGGACGCGACGCCCTGAATGCGCGTCGCGGGTCGGCTCGTGGATCGACGGGTTCCTAGCCGATGCAAGAAGCGGCGTGCGGCGAACGGTCCGGTTTCCTGCGTCGGGACTGAAGTCCCTCCCACACTGCGTCAGCGCCGCGCTGGTGCGCGCCGACAGCAGCCCAACCCGCTGCTGCGCGCTTTTGTAGGAGCGGCTTCAGCCGCGACAAACGAGCCGGCAAACCGGTCGGCCCGCGAGCGAACTGTCGGGGCTGAAGCCCCTCCTACAGTGCACTCAGGCTGGCTTTCTTCGCTTCCTGTAAGGGAGGCTCCAATCGCGACAATGCGGCAGTGAGATAGGTGGCTTCGTCAGCTGTCGGGATTGAAGTCCTTCCCACACTGCGTCCAGCCCGCTGCTGCGCGCTTTTGTAGGAGCGGCTTCAGCCGCGACAAACGAGCCGGCAAACCGGTCGACCCCGCCAGCAAACTGTCGGGGCTGAAGCCCCTCCTACAGTGCACTCAGGCTGGCTTTCTTCGCTTCCTGTAAGGGAGGCTCCAATCG
>NZ_JAFIWB010000030.1 GCF_017163705.1 Xanthomonas bonasiae | reverse complement strand
CCGCTGGTGGCAGCGGGGGCGGGGGCGGTGGCGGCGGGGCTGTCGGTGACAGGCCGAGTTCGTCGGCAAGCGCGTGCAGCGGCCGCCATTCCGGCATGCCTTCGCGCCAGACCAGGGTGCTGCGCTCCAGCAGCCCGTCGCGCAGGCGTTCCAGCAACGTCGCGGTGCTCAGCGGGCCGTGCCGCTGGCGCGCCGCGTCGGCGTAGTACCAGGCGCTCAGGACCGGTTCCTCGTGCATCCGTGCATGGCCCGTCAGTGCCTCAGTGCACCGGCTCCGGCTCGTCGACGAACATCTGCGTTTCCATCCACGCGTAGGCCGCCTCGGCGCCGGGCTGGTTGAACAGCACCATCAGCACCACCCATTTCAGGTCGTCCAGGTCCAGTTCGTCCTGGTCCAGCGCCATCGCACGGTCCAGCACCAGTTCACGCTGGTCGCTGTCGAGGATGCCGTGCTGTTCCAGGAACAGCAGGAAGCCGCGGCATTCCACGTCGAGCTTGTCCAGCTCAGGGCCATGGTAGATGCGGATCGGGCCGTCGATGCGCGGCTGCGGCACGGCCGGCCGCTGGTCGGCCAGGGCATCGAGCCAGTCGAACGCCTTGCTGATTTCGGTGGGGCTGAAGCCAGCCTGGATCAGGCCATTCTGGAGGGAGTCGCGATCGCGGACCGGGTCCGCATCCTCGCTGAAATAATGTTCGAACAGGTACAGCAGGACATCCAGAATGCTCTCTTTCATTGCCCCTCGGCCTGCGTCGCTAGACGCTGTGGAGGTGAAGAAACTAGGGTTTGCGGGTGTAACGACCTCGTTCGACCGCCACGTAGCCATCCAGTTCCATGGCCAGCAGCATGGAGGAGGCCGCCGCGGCCGTCAATCCGGTGCGTGCGATCACTGAATCCATACAGGTAGGGTCGTGGCCCAGCGCCTGCCACAAGCGCTGGTAGTTCGGATCGGGGAAGGACGGCATGGCGCCGGGGTCGTCGGCGATCCTCTCAGTGGGGGCGCGAAGGCGTCCGCGCAAGGCGTCGGCCAGTTCCGCGGCCAGCGGCGCGACCCCGGCCAGCACCTCCTCGGCGTTTTCGACCAGCCCGGCGCCGTCGCGGATCAGGCGATGGCAGCCGCGCGCCAACGGGTTGTGGATCGAGCCGGGCAGCGCGAACACCTCGCGCCCGGCCTCGGCCGCCAGGCGCGCGGTGATCAGCGCGCCGGAACGGGTGGCGGCCTCGATCACCAGGGTGGCCAGGGTCAGTCCGGCGATGATCCGGTTGCGGGCGGGGAAGTGGCTGGGCCGCGCCGGGGTGCCGGGCGGATGCTCGCTGACCACCGCGCCGCGCGCGGCGATGCGCTCGCGCAGGGCGGCATGCTGGCGCGGGTAGGCCAGGTCCGCGCCGGTGCCGACCACCGCCACGGTCAGCCCGTCCTGGCGCGACAGCGCCGCCGCGTGCGCGGCGGCATCGACCCCGGCGGCCATGCCGCTGGTCACCGCCAGCCCGGACGTGGCCAGCGCCAGGGCGAAGCGATACGCATTGTCGCGGCCGCCGGCGCTGGGCGCGCGGCTGCCGACCACCGCCACCGCCGGATGCCACAGCGCCGCCGGGTCGCCTTCCAGGTACAGCGCCAGCGGCGGGTTGGGGCTGCGCAGCAGCAGCGCCGGATAGTCGGGGTCGTGGCAGCCGAGCAGGTGCCGGCGCGGCTGCGCCAGCCAGGCCAGCGCGGCGTCCATCGCGGCGCGGTCGGGCTGCCCCAGGGCCGCGCTCTGCGCCGGATCCAGCCCCGCCGCCTGCCAGGCCGCCGCGCCGGCGGCCAGCGCGGCGGCAGGGCTGCCGTGTCGCTCTAGCAGGCGCCTGCGCGGGGCGCTCGGGCCGCCGGCCAGCGACAGCGCCAGCAATGCGGGGTCTGCGGGGGTGGGGTGTGCGTGGTCGGGCAGGGCGGACATGGGCCCCAGGCTAGGCCGCAAACGCAGACGGCGCCCTCGGGCGCCGTCTGCTGCGGATGTAGGACTTGTCCGCGTGCGCGGGTCAGCGCGCGTCCGGGTGCTTCACGTCGTAGCCGATCCGGGTCGGCTTGACGCCGTCCATCACCAGCGCGTAGCTGACCTTGTCGAAGGTGCGGAACACCATCGCGTGCGCGGCGTATTCGTCGGGCAAGGCCACCGAGCCGCGGCCGCCGGTGAAGCCGTCGTCGGCGCGCGAGGTGTTCGGGCGGTGCACGCGGTCGTTGACCCGGGTGCCATGCCGCCACAGCGACACCACCGTGCCGTTGTCGATGCCCTCGCGGCTGCCGCCGGAGATCGCGATCACGTCGCGCGGACCGGCGGCGCTGAACGCGTCGGCCACCGCCAGCACCCGCAGCCCGGCCTCGAGCGCCTGCGCCGAGGGCGGATGCGGCACGAACTGCAGGTCGTAGGGCTGCGCCTGGACCGCGATCAGGCGGTCGCCGGCGCGCACTTCGCGGGCGCTGTCCTGCAGCAGCAGGGTGGTGGCCTGGCTATCGTCGGCGGAAACGCGGGTGACGGTACCGATATTGACCTGGGCCAGCTCGTAGCCCAGCGTTTCGCGGCGCTTGTTGTCCGGCGCCACGAAGGTCTGCCACAGGTTGCCGGTGCCCGGGGTGCTGCGTCCCTCGTTGTTCAGGTCGTCGCTGAGCCTGGGCAGTTCGTAGCGCAGGGTCGGCCGTACCACCGCGTAGCGCTGCCCGACCTGCGCGTCGCTGAGCCCGGTCGCGTAGACCACCTGGCCGATGGTGGCGCGCAGCCGGTTGTCCTCGAAGCCCACCACGTAGGGCAGCTCGTCGATGCTGTCGGCCACGCGCAGGTTCTTCAGGAACGGCTCGACGTCGGACAGCGGGATCGCGTCGATTGGCGCGTCCTGGCGCGGGCCCGGCTTGACCGTGGCGCGCGCCACCCGGTCCAGGTAGGCCAGGCTGAGCACGTCGCCGGGGTAGATCAGATGCGGGTTCTGCACCTGCGGGTTGGCCTGCCAGATTTCCGGCCACAGCCACGGCTTGCCGAGGAAGCGCCCGGCGATGTCCCACAGCGTGTCGCCCTTGCGCACCACGTAGGTGTCAGGGTGTTCGGCAGCCATGCTCGCGGAAGCGGCATAGGTCGCTACGGTAAGCATCGCCACGGCGACGACCGTACGGAGTCGTTTGAACATGAGTGCGGAGCCTGATTCCCCAACAGGTCCGCGCACTATAGTCCAGAACCCTGGGCGCGGCGCAAGCGTTCGCGCCAGAACGGGGTAGAATTGCCACGTCTTGCCGAATTTTCCGGCGCCCCCATCTGGGTACCGCTATGGCCCTGCTTCCCATCCTCGAATTCCCCGATCCCCGCCTGCGCACCAAGGCGGTGCCGGTCGACCCTGCCGACGTGACCGCGCCGGCGTTCCAGCGCCTGCTCGACGACATGTTCGAGACCATGTACGAGGCCCCCGGCATCGGCCTGGCCGCGAGCCAGGTGGACGTGCACCAGCGCGTCATGGTCATCGACGTCAGCGAGGAGAAGAACACCCCGCAGGTGTTCATCAACCCGCAGATCGTGCAGCGCGACGGCGAGCAGGTGTACCAGGAAGGCTGCCTGTCGGTGCCCGGCATCTATGCCGACGTGACCCGTGCCGACAGCATCGTCGTGCGCTACCTGGACCGCCACGGCCAGCCGCAGGAACTGTCCGCCGACGGCGTGCTGGCAGTGTGCGTGCAGCACGAGATGGACCACCTGGACGGCAAGCTGTTCGTCGACTACCTCTCCCCGCTCAAGCGCGAGATGGTGCGCAAGAAGCTGGCCAAGGCGCGCAAGCACGTGGCCTGAAGGCCGGGATTCGGGATTGGAGATTGGGGATTCGTAAGCGCGAGTCGGATTCCCTTCCGGTCGCCGAACCCTGCCGTTGCGAATCCCTAATTCCCAATCCCGAATCCCCGCCCAATGAAAATCGTCTTCGCCGGTACGCCGGACTTCGCCGTGCCGTCGTTGCGCGCGGCTGCGCAGCGCCATGAAGTGGTCGCGGTCTATACCCAGCCGGACCGGCCCGCCGGGCGCGGCCGTGGGCTGACGCCGTCGCCGGTGAAGCTGGAGGCGGTCGCGCGCGGCATTCCGGTGCTGCAGCCGGAGACCTTGCGCTCGCCGGAGGCGCTGCAGACCCTGCGCGCGCTGCAACCCGACCTAATGGTGGTGGTGGCCTACGGCCTGATCCTGCCCAAGGCGGTGCTGGCGATCCCGACCCATGGCTGCTGGAACGTGCACGCCTCGCTGCTGCCGCGCTGGCGCGGCGCCGCGCCGATCCAGCGCGCGATCGAGGCCGGCGACAGCGAAACCGGGGTGTGCCTGATGCAGATGGAAGCGGGCCTGGACACCGGCCCGGTGCTGATGTCGCAGCGCACCCCGATCGGCGACAGCGAGACCGGCGGGCAGCTGCACGACCGGCTGGCCGCGCTCGGCGCGCAGGTGCTGGCCGACGGCCTGGGCCTGCTGCGCGCCGGCATCCGCCCGGTGCCGCAGCCGCAGCCGGACGCCGGCGTCACCTACGCGCACAAGCTGGACAAGGCGCAGGCGCGGCTGGACTGGCAGCAGCCGGCGGCGCAGCTGGCGCTGCGGGTGCGTGCGTTCAATCCGTGGCCGGTCACCGAAGCGGTGCTGGCCGGCGAGCGCGTGCGCATCCACGGCGCGGTGGCGCTGGAGCTGGAGCATGCGCAGCCGCCGGGCACGGTGCTGGCCGCCTCCAGGCAAGGCATCGACATCGCCTGCGGCCAGGGCGCGTTGCGCCTGCGCGTGCTGCAGCGCGAAGGCGGCAAGGCGATCACCGCGGCCGACTACCTCAATGCCCGGCGCGACCTGCCGGTGCTGGCCTGAACCAGCGCGACCGCCCATGACGCAGCCGCCTGCCGCGCCGCCTGCCGCCGCGCCGCCGCCGCCGCCGCCGGGCGTTGCGCCCCGCGTCGTCGCCGCCCGCGTACTGAGCGCGGTGATCGACCGCGGCCGTTCGCTGAAGGCCGAGCTGGCCACCGCGCTGCCGGCGCTGCCCGATCCGCGCGATCGCGCCCTGGTCGAGGCGATCTGCTTCGCCGTGCTGCGCCGGCGCCCGGCCTACGAGGCCGCGCTGCGGCTGTGGCTGCAGAAGCAGTTGCCGCAGCGCGACGCCGAACTGCGCACGCTGCTGATGGCCGGCTTCGCCCAGCTCGACGTGCTGGGGTTGGCGCCGCACGCGGCGCTGTCGGCGACGGTGGAGGCGGCACGGGCGCTGGACCGGCCGCGCCAGGCCGGCATGGTCAACGCCTTGCTGCGCCGCGCGCTGCGCGATGGGCTGCCGGCGGTGGCCGCCGACGCCGGCTGGCCGCTGTGGCTGCGCGATGCGCTGCACGCCGACTGGCCGGAACAGGCTGAAGCGATCTTCGCCGCCAGCCAGCAGGCGGCGCCGCTGTGGCTGCGGGTGAACCGCCAGCGCAGCACGCGCGACGCCTATCTGCAGTTGCTGGCCGACGCTGGCATCGGCGCGCAGCCGGTGCCGGACCTGGCCGATGCGATCCGCCTGGCCGAATCGGTGGCGATGAGCGCCTTGCCCGGCTTCGCCGACGGCTGGGTGTCGGTGCAGGACGGCTCGGCGCAGCAGGTCGCCGACGTGCTGGCGCCGGCGCCGGGCGCGCGCGTGCTTGATGCGTGCGCAGCGCCAGGCGGCAAGTCCGCGCACCTGCTCGAGCGCGACCCGACGCTGCGCCTGACCGCGCTGGACGTGGACCCGCGGCGCCTGGCGCGGGTGCGCGAGACCTTCGACCGCACCGGTGCCGGCGCGCAGGCGCTGCTGCAGGCGGCCGATGCGGCGCAGCCGGACAGCTGGTGGGATGGCGAGGCGTTCGATGCGGTGCTGCTCGACGCGCCGTGCTCGGCCACCGGCATCGTGCGCCGCCAGCCCGACGTGCTGCTGCACCGGCGGCGCGAGGACGTGGTCGCGCTGCAGGCGCTGCAGGCGCGGTTGCTGGATGCCGGCTGGCAGGTGCTGCGGCCGGGCGGGGTGCTGGTCTACGCCACCTGTTCCCTGCTGAAGGACGAGAACGCGCGCCAGCTGCAGGCGTTCCTGGCGCGCACCGCCGACGCCATGGCCGAGGACCCCGGCGCCGCCTGCGGCCACGCGTCCGGCGGCGGCCGCCAGCGCCTGCCCGGCGAGCAGGACCGCGACGGGTTCTTCTATGCGCGGCTGCGCAAGACGGCGTGAACCGGCCCCGGTATCATCCCGTCCCATGCTGAAGACCCGCGCGTCCCGAGAATTCTGGTTGCTGGCCCTGCTTGCGCTGCTGGTGCTCGGCGCGGGCCTCGGCCTGCGCGATCCGCACCCGGCCGACGAGCCGCGCTTCGCGCTGGTCGCCAAGCAGATGGTGGACAGCGGCAACTGGCTGTTCCCGCACCGCGGCACCGAGCTGTACTCGGACAAGCCGCCGATGCTGATGTGGCTGCAGGCGTCGTTCTACACGTTGTTCGGCAACTGGCGGGTGGCGTTCCTGCTGCCGTCGCTGCTGGCCGGGCTGGGCACGCTGGCCTGCGTCTACGACCTGGGCCGGCGCCTGTGGACGCGCCGGGTCGGCATGTATGCGGCGTATGCGCTGCTGTTCGCGTTCCACTTCACCTACCAGGCAAAGAAGGCGCAGATCGATCCGCTGGTGGTGTTCTACATCACCCTGGCCAACTACGGCCTGTTGCGCCACGTGCTGCGCGGACCCGACTGGCGGATGTGGGCACTGGGCTGGTTCGCCGCCGGCCTGGGCACGATCACCAAGGGCGTGGGCGCGCTGGCGCTGCTGATGCTGCTGCCGGCCGCGGCGGCATCGCTGGCGCAGTGGCGCGGGGTCAGGATCGGCGCGCGCAATCCGCGCTTCTGGCTGGGGCCGCTGGCGTTCCTGGGCGCGGTGTCGATCTGGCTGGTGCCGATGGTGACCACGGCGCTGTCGGCGCATCAGCCCGAATACCGCGCCTACCTCGACGACATCCTGTTCCGGCAGACCGCCGGGCGCTACGCCAGGTCCTGGGATCACCCGCACGGGCCGTTCTACTTCTTCGGGGTGATGCCGAGCATGTGGCTGCCGCTGCTGCTGGCCTTGCCGTGGGCGATCCCGGCCTGGGCGCGGCGCCTGCGCCGGCGCGATCCGCGCTACCTGCTGCCGCTGGCGTGGTGGGCGCTGATCGTACTGTTCTTCTCCATTCCCACCGGCAAGCGCGACGTCTACATCCTGCCGGCGCTGCCGATGCTGTGCCTGGCGATGGCGCCGCTGATCCCGGGGCTGCTGCGCAAGACCGGGGTCAAGCGCCTGCTGTTGGCGTTCACCGTGGTGCTGACCGTGGCGCTGGGCGGCGTCGGCGCGGCGATCCTGGCCGGGCACGGGTTCCGCGCGCAGATGATGGAGCAGCGCGGCGTCGATCTGCAGACCGTGCAGGCGCTGGCCTGGATCCTGTTGGCGCTCGGCCTGTGGGGTGTGGCCAGCCTGGCGGTGTTCGCGCGGCGGCGTCCGGAGCTGGCGATGGTGTCCACGCTGAGCATGCTGTGGGTGCTGGTGGGGCTGCTGGTGTATCCGCTGATCAACACGTCCAGTTCCGCGCGCGGGGTCATGGAGGCGGCCGGCCGCCGCATCGGGCCGGACGCGGAACTGGGCCTGGTGGCCTGGAAGGAACAGAACCTGCTGATGGCCGACCGCGCCGCCACCACCTTCGGTTTCGTGGTGCCGTGGGACGAGCAGTTGCGCCGCGGCGTGGCCTGGCAGGCGCAGGCGCCGCAGCGGCGCTGGCTGCTGGTGCAGGAGGCGGCGATGCTCGGCTGCGTCGATCGCCGCGCCAGCACCCTGGCCGGCGTATCCAACCGCCGCAACTGGTGGCTGGTGCCGGCCGCCGCCGTGCACGGCCGTTGCACGGTCACCACCGGCGACCGCGACCGCTTGCGCGAGCAGGACAAGGACCGCTTCGAGTGAGCCGCGGCCGCGCCTGCGTCGGTCTCGATCTGGGCGCCGCGCGGGCGGGAGGCGTGGCATGCCGCTGCGCCTGATCCGGGTCATCAGCCGCGACAACGGCGGCGGCCTGAGCCGCGACCTGCAGGTGGTCGCCGAGGCGCTGCGCAGCAGCGGCCGCTATCGGGTGGAGGTGCTCGGCTTCGGCACCGTGCGTTTGGCCAACCACCTGCGCGAACTGCGCCTGGCCCTGCGCAGCCTGTTGCGCGGCCGCGCCGACCTGCAGATTTTCCTGGAGCGGGTCTATCCGCGCTGCCTGGGCGCCGGCAGGCGCAACGCGCTGGTGCCCAATCCGGAATGGTTTCGCCGCAAGTGGCTGCGCTGGCTGCCGCGTTTCGAACGTGTGCTGTGCAAGACCTGGCAGGCAGAGCAGCGCTTTGCCGCGTTGGGTCCGGCGACCGCGTTCATCGGTTTCTGCAGCGACGACTGCTACCGCCCGGAGGTGCCGCGCGAGCGCGCCTGCCTGCATGTGGCCGGGCGCAGTTCGGCCAAGGGCACCGCGGTGCTGCTGCAGACCTGGGCGCGGCACCCGGAATGGCCGCGGCTGACGGTGGTGCAGAGCGCGAAGAAATCGCGCCCGATCGATGCCGAGAACATCGACTACCTGACCGGCTACCTGGACCAGCATGAACTGCGCCGGCTGCAGAACGCGCATCGCTTCCACCTGTGCCCGTCCGAGGTCGAGGGCTTCGGCCACTACATCATGGAAGCGCTGAGCGTCGGTGCGGTGGTGATCACCACCAACGGCGCGCCGATGAACGAACTGGTGACCGCCGAGCGCGGCGTGCTGATCGAGCCGGTCGGCGAGCGCGAGGACAATTTCGGCGTGCGCTACCGCATCGACGCGGCCGGCATCGAGCGGGCCATGGCGCAGGCGCTGGCCCTGGCGCCGATGCAATGCGATGCGCTGGGCACTGCCGCGCGCACGTTCTTCGAGTCGCGCCAGCAGGAGTTCGGCGAGCGCCTGCAGGCGGTGGTGGCCGATCTGCTCGGCGATGCGCCGCCGCCGGCCACGTCGGCGCCGGCGGGGACCGGCCGCGTGCAGGTCAGGTCGGGTTAGGGGTCGTACTTGGATCATCGCCCCCCACTGTCCCCCCGTCCGTTCTCGCCTAGATGACCGAAGAAGCCCCGTCGCACCATGCTGCGCGGCCGCCGGCCGCATCCCATCGCCACAGGTTGGCCGAGTGGAGCGCCGCGCTGGGCCTGCTGTGCCTGCCGGCCCTGGTGGTCAGCATGCCGGGCGGGCTGCTGCCGTTCGGCCTGCTGTTGCTGGCGAGCAGCCTGCTGGCGCTGGGCCGCATGCGCCGCGCCGCATCCGGCCTGCAGCCCTCGCTGCGCTGGCTGACCGTGCTGGCGCTGCTGGTGATCGTGCTGTCGGTGTTCTCCCTGCTGTACTTCGGCCAGGCGCTGAAGGACATCGACAACCGCACCCGCTTTCTGGTGCTGCCCTGGACCGCGCTGTGGGTCTACGCGCTGCGCCCACCGCGGCAGGGGCTGTGGTGGGGCGCGCTGCTGGGCATCTTCGCCACCCTGGTGCTGGCGATCGTGCAGGTGCTGCAGGGCCAGCCGCGTGCCGAGGGCTGGACCAACGCGATCGTGCTCGCCGACGTGGTGCTGGTGCTGCTGGTGGTGGCGGTGTTCTGCCGCCCGCCCGGGCGCTGGCCATGGACGCTGGTGGCGCTCGCCGCCGGCTGCGCCACCATCCTGCTCACGGGTAGCCGCGGCGTGTGGCTGGGCATGTTGCTGCTGCTGGTCGCCACCGCGCTGTGCGTGCGCTGGCGCAGCGGCGCCATGCGCCTGGCGATCCTGGGCGCGATCGCGGCGCTGGCGGCGATGCTGGTGCTGAGCGTGCCGGCGCTGACCCGGCAGACCCGCCTGGCCGAACTGCACCACGACGTGCAGCGCTACGAGCGCGGCGACAGCGATTCCTCGGCGGGGGCGCGCATCGAACGGCTGCAGGTGGCGGCGGCGACCTTCGTCGAGCATCCGCTGGTCGGGGTCGGCGTGGGCCGTTTCGACAACGCGATGCTGCGCCTGCCCGATTGCCGCAGCAAGACCTGGGTGGAGCGCTGCCATCTGGGCCATGCGCACAACGACCTGGCCGAATGGAGCGCGACCCAGGGCCTGCCCGGCACCGTGCTGATCCTGCTGGTCTACGGCGTGCCGCTGTGGCTGCTGCTGCGCCTGTACCGGCGGCGGCCGCGGCGCGAGTTCCATGGCCCGGCCGCGACCGGGATCATGGTGGTGGCCGCCTACATCCTGTGCGGCATGACCCAGTCGATGTTCGCGCATCAGGTCACCACCGGCTTCTACGTGTCCCTGGTCGGCGTGCTGATCGGGCTGGCGGCCTGCGATGCGCAGGCGCCGCGCGCGCGTGCCGGCGCCGCTGAAGGCGCTGCCGGAAGCCGGTAGACTGCCGATCCCGCACCGCCGACCGGCGCGGCGCCGTCCGCGCCGCGACCGCAGGGTGCACCGCTGCCCCGGATACAGAGCGCCATGGCCGACGCCGCCGCGACCACCTTGCCGCTCAGCCTGGTGGTGATGACCTACAACGAAGCCGCCAACATCGCGCGCTGCCTGGACAGCGTGCCGTTCGCCGCCGACAAGCTGGTGGTGGACTGCGGCAGCAGCGACGACACGGCGGCGATCGCCCGCGCGCACGGCGCGCGCGTGGTCGAGCAGGCCTGGCTGGGCTTCGGCGCGCAGCGCAACTTCGCCTCCACCCAGGCCGCGCACGACTGGATCCTGGTGCTGGACGCCGACGAATTCCTGTCCGACGCGCTGCGCGCCGAATGCCTGGCGCGGCTGCCGCAACTCCTGGCCGAAGACCGCCTGGACGCGGTGTGGCTGCGCCGCAGTACCTGGTACATGGGTGCGCCGATGCGCTGGTACCGGCCGATGGTCGGCGAACGCCTGGCGCGGCTGTACCACCGCGGCCGCGCGCGCTGGAGCGATGCGCGGGTGCACGAATCGCTGCGCTTCGACGGCGCCAGCGCCGAGTTCGCGCCGCCGTTCAACCACCTGCACAACCCGACCCTGGTGCACAAGCAGCTCAAGGTGCTGCGCTACGCCGAACTGAAGGCGCTCGGCTGGCGCGACAAGCGCAAGCCGGTGAGAATGTGGCAGAGCCCGTTCGTGTTCGTCGGCGCCTTCCTCAAGGATTACCTGCTGCGCCTGGCGGTGCTCGATGGCTGGCGCGGCTTCGTGGTGGCGCAGACCGCGGCCAGCTACGCGCTGTACAAGCGCATGCGCTACTACGAGATGCAGGTCAACCCGGCCTCGGTGGAGCAGGCGCGGGCGCAGCTGCAACGGCACGATCTGGAGCACTGATGAGCAAGCATTACCTGCTGTACGGATCCGAACGCTATGCGCTGGCGATCCTGCGCCCGTTGCAGGCCGCGATCCGCGCGCGCGGCGACCAGGCGGCGTGGTTCTTCGACGGTCCCGGCGCCGCCGATCTGAGCGCCGACGAGCGCCACCTGGCGACCGTGGAGGAAGTGCTGGCGTGGAATCCGTATGCGGTGATCACCTCCAGCAACGCGGTGCCGCACTTCTTTCCCGGGGTGAAGGTCGAGACCTTCCACGGCTTCGACGCCGGCAAGCCGCGGCACATCTATGTCCGCGGTTTCTTCGACCTGTACTGCACCACCGGCCCGCGCGACACCGCCGCGTTCGGCGCGCTGGCGCGCAGGCTCGGCCACTTCGCGGTGAAGGAAACCGGCTTCCCCAAGATCGACCCGTTCATGCGCGAGATCGGCGCCGAGCTGGCACCGGTGCGGCAACCGCCGGTGATCCTGTACCACTCCACGTTCTCGCCGTCGTGGAGCGCGGCCGGCATCCTCCACGACGAGGTCGCGCGGCTGTCGCGCACGGGCGAATGGCGCTGGATCGTGACCTTCCATCCGAAGATGGACCGGCAGATGGTGGCGCGCTATCGCGCGCTGGAGAACGACTACCTGCGCTTCGCCGACAACGACAACATCCTGGAGCTGTTCCCGCAGGTGGACCTGATGTGCTCGGACACCTCCTCGGCGCTCAACGAGTTCCTGCTCACCTACAAGCCGGTGGTGACGTTCAAGAACCGGCGCCCGGGCCCGCAGCTGATCGACATCGACGACCCCGCGCAGTTCGAGCCGGCGATCCGCCGCGCGCTGGCGCGGCCGCCGGAACTGATGGCGGCGATCCGCGACTTCGCCGATGGCCTGCATCCCTACCGCGACGGGCAGTCCAGCGAGCGCGTGCTGCGCGCGATCGACGACTTCGTCGCCGAGGGTGGACGCAATCCCAGGCGCAAGCCGTGGAATTTCTGGCGCAAGCTGAAGATCCGCCGGCGCATCGGCTACTGGGGGCGCGGCGCGCGTTGATCCGGCGCGTGGCCGGGTACCGCGCTCGCCGCTACCAGCGCAGCCGGCGCCGCGCCAGCGCGCGGCTCAGTTGCAGGTACAGCGCCTGCGCTTCGGCCTCGGGCAGCAGACGCACCCGCAACAGCGGCTCGCCATGGCGGGCGCCGGCGGTGTCCAGCCACAGCGTGGCGGTGCCGCAGCAGCGGTCCAGCGGCGAGCGGGTCAGCTGCAGCGCCTGCAGCTTGTCGATCTCGGCCAGTCGCCACCAGCGCGTCCACCAGCCGCCGCGCACCGCCACGTAGCGTGCGTCCACGGCATATCCCATGCGTTGCGCCTGGCGCCAGGCCTTGAACGCCGACCACGGCAGCCACAGCAGCGCCAGCGCGGCCCAGGCGCCGACCGGCCGCCACAGGCCGGCGCACAGCAGCGGCACCAGGCATAGCGCCGGCAGGCATAACCGCCACCAGCAGCGCGTGGCGATCCCCTGCCAGTGCGGCGGCGGCCACGCGATCTGCGGCAGCAGCCGGTGCAGCAGCGCGTCGCACGCGGCCGGCGTCGCCAGCGGCGCCAATTCCTTCAGCGCGCGGCCCTCCTCGCCGTGCCCATCCATCACCGCGGTGTCGATGTGCAGGCTGCGCCGCCGCAGCAGGCGTTGCAGCACGCCTTCGTGCAGCGTCCAGGCCTGGATCCGGCGCCGCGCCACGCTGCTGCGCAGCCGCGTCAGCAGGCCGCGCTCCACGGTCAGCCGGCGCTCGCTCTCGCTGAGCCGGAAGCCGTGGTACTGCAGCAGCGCCAGCGCCATCGACAGCACGCGCATGACCAGCAGCAGCGTCGCCAGCATCAGCGCCACGCTGACCGCGCCGGCCATCCAGCCCAGTTGCAGGTGGCTGGCATAGCCGAACAACTGCCGCCCGTAGTGCTCGATCGCATTGGAGACCATGCGCTCGGGAAACAGGTGATAGGTGGCGCCGAACGCGGTGATCACCACCACCATGCCGCGGTTGGAGATCAGCCCCTGGCGCAGCACTTCCGAGGTGGGCAGCGCCAACAGCACGTCGCTAGCCGGCGCTGCGTCCGCCGCCGCGGGCGCGGTCTCGGTGGCATGCGCGCGATGGCGGATCTGCCGCTCCAGCGCCAGCGCCTGGTCCAGCCGCAGCACCCGCATCTGCGCTTCCGGCTTGGTCCCGCCGGCCGATTCCAGCCGCACTTCGGCCACGCCGAACAGCCGATGCAGCAGCGACTGGTGCACGACCACGTTGTGGATGCGCGCGAACGGGATCTCGCGCAGGCTGCGTTCCAGCCAGCCGCTGCGGATGCTCAGGCTGTCGCGGCCGATGCGGTACTGGTAGGTGAGGTAGCGCAGCAGCGACACCGCGATCAGCGCGCTGCCCACCAGCAGCATCATCAGCTGGTCAACATGGTCGTTGCGGCCGTCGCGCCCGCCGAACACCAGCAGCGCCAGCAGCGGCAGCAGGAAATGCCGGAGGTGCTGCAGCAGCACGAACAGCCACGACCACGGATGCAGGCGCCGGACCGCGGTGTCCTCGGCGTCCAGGGCGGCGCTCACAGCGCGTCGTCGTCGTGGTCGAGCTGGTGCGCCAGGCGTTCGCGCAGGCGCTCGGCGTCGGCCTGGTCCAGGCCGGGCACGGCGACCGCGTTGTGCCGGGTACCTGCGGTGTGCACCACCAGGGTGGCCAGGCGCGCCAGGCGCTCCAGCGGGCCGCGGCGCAGGTCCAGATGCTGCACGCGCGAGATCGGAACGTGCACTTCGCTCTGCCACAGCCGCCCGCGGCGCAGGTCCAGGCCCTGCGCGTTCAGCCGCCAGCGGATCCGGCGATGGCGCACGAAGCCGATGCAGGCGCCGAACAGCGCGCCGAGCGCCGCGGCGCCGGCACCGATGAGCAAGGCCTGGCGGCTGTGCAGCGAGAAACCGAAGATCGCCGCGCCGATCAGCACGCACAGGCCCAGGATGCAGCCGCCGCCGAGCGCGGCCAGCCAGGCACCGCGCAGCGGCAGCGGCAGCCAGGCGTCCGCAGGCGCGAACGCGATGGCGGCCTGAGGGTCGGCGCCAAGCGCGGCGGCGGAAGGGTCCAGGGACGGCGGTGCGGTCACGGCGGGCTCTCGAAGCGATGGGCGGGCACTGCGCACGCGCGCCGCGTAGGTCCCGATCGTAACGCGGGCGGCGCCCGGCGTGCTTCGTGCGCGGGCGCGCGGCGTGGAAACCCTATCCGCAGCACGCCCGGTCGTTCGGCGTGCGCCGCTGTCGTCGCCGCCGGTGCTGCGCCGGCGCGGCTCAGCGCGCGGCGTGGATCAGTGCGTCCACATCCAGCGCATGGCCGGCACGGGCGGCCTTGGTGCGCAGATAGCCCTCGTTCTCGGCGGTGATCGCGCCGGTGATCGGGATGCGTTCGACCACCTCGATGCCGGCCGCGCGCAGGCGCTCGGCCTTGGAGGGATTGTTGGTCAGCAGGCGCACGCGCTGGATGCCGAGCCCGCGCAGCATCGCCACCGCGCCGCCGTAGCGGCGCTCGTCGGCGCCGAACCCCAGCTGCGCATCGGCGTCGATGGTGTCCAGCCCGTCGTGCTGGTAGCCATAGGCGCGCATCTTGGTGGCGATGCCGGTGCCGCGGCCTTCCTGGTCCAGGTACAGCAGCACGCCGCCGCCGAGCTCCTTGAGCTTGGCCAGGCCATGCCGCAGCTGGTCGCCGCAGTCGCACTTCAGCGAGCCGAACAGGTCGCCGGTGAGGCAGGAGGAGTGCACCCGCACCGGCACCGGCGCGGACAGGTCGGGCTGGCCGATCACGATCGCGACCTGGTCGCGCTGCGCCACGCCGCCGCGGAACACCACGAATTCGCTGCTGCCGAGATCGCGCAGCGGCACCTGCGTGCGGGTCACCAGTTCGTAGCTGCCGGCGGTGGTGGTCGCGCAGCCGTGTTCCAGGTCGTCCAGCTGCAGCGACTGACAGCCCTGGAAAGCGCTGCTGTCCGCGCCCAGGTCCACCGCGATCATCGCCGGCAACAGCAGGCCCAGGCGCGCGATCTCCACCGCGCCGGCATCCAGCGCATCGCCCGGCAGCCAGTGCGCCGGCAGCGTGCCGTCGCGCAGGTAGGCCAGCGCCGCCAGCGCGTCGTAGGACTGGCCGGCCAGGGCGATGCGCGCGCCCTGCGGCGCGGCCAGGCCCAGCACCTGCGCGCGGGTCGGGGTCAGGAACAGGTAATGCCGTTGCGCCGCCGCCTGGGCGAAGCTCAGGTAGGACTGCGCGGTGCTGCTGTCCAGCGCCAGCACCGCGCGCGCCTGGCCATGGTGCTCGATGACCACCGGGCGGCCGGCACGCAGCTCCGAGGCCGCGCGCTCGCTGCGGATCGCGGCGGGATCGCCGAAGGGGTGCGCGGAGGTGGGGACGGGGCTGGTCATGCACGACTCCAAATGGGGATCTCCGGCGCCGCTTCAAGGCTGGTCGGCGACGGCGCGCCGCGGTCGCGCCGCATGGGAGCGGGTGGGGCGGCGTGCCCGGGCGGCCATTGTCGCGTGGTTTGGCCGCGCCGCCAGCATCCGCAGGATGGAACGCACTGTGCGCCGTGCCGCCATGCGGCGCATGCAACCGCTGGCCGGCGCGCGGTCACTCACGCAATCGCGGCCGCAAGCGCCCGGCAAGCGGGGTGGGCATGTTCAAGCGCGGCCGATTGATTTCTACTACGCCGGACCCGTTCTCCAGGACCTGCGCATGCACCTCGTCGAATGCACCGAACAGCGCCATGCCGGCGCGATCCTGGAGATATTCAACGAGGCCATCGTCCATTCCACCGCCCTGTACGACTACCGGCCGCGCCCGCCGGAGAGCATGGCCGGCTGGTTCGCGGCCAAGCGCGCCGGCGGTTTCCCGGTGATCGGGGTCGAGGATGCGGCCGGCAGCCTGCTCGGTTTCGCCAGTTACGGCACGTTCCGCGCCTGGCCGGCGTTCAAGTACAGCGTCGAGCATTCGGTCTACGTGCACCGCGACCATCGCGGCAAGGGCCTGGGGCGGCGCCTGCTGCTGGCCCTGGTCGAGGCGGCGCAGGTGCGCGGCGTGCACGTGCTGGTGGGCGGCATCGACGCCAGCAACGCCGGCAGCATCGCGCTGCACGAGCAATTGGGGTTCGTGCATGCCGGCACCGTGCGCGAGGCCGGGTTCAAGTTCGGGCGCTGGCTGGATCTGGCCTTCTACCAGCGCATCCTCGCCACGCCGGCGGACCCGCACGACGACTAGCCGCTGCGCGGGAGGCGCGACACCGCTAGTGCGGGTGCCTGGCCGTGGCGTAGGGGTTGGCTTCGGCCGGATCCGGACGCAGCGTGTAGCGCTTGTAGGTCCACTGGTACTGCGCCGGGTCGCGGCGCGCCACCCGTTCCACGCCCTCGTTCAATGCGGTCGCGGCGCGCAGCGGGTCCGGGTCGGCGATCGCCTCCGGCGCCGGCTGCACCTGCAGCGCGAACTCCAGGTCGTTGCCGACCCGCTCGCACCACGCGAACAGCACGATCGCGCCGGTGCGTTCGGCCAGCCGGTTGACCAGGGTCATGGTCAGCGCCGGCACGCCGAAGAACGGCGCGAACACGCCGTCGCCGGCCTTGGGTTGCTGGTCGGGAAGAATGCCGACCGCGCCGCCGTCCTTGAGCACCTTGAACAGCTGCCGCACCGCAGGGCCTTCGGCGCGCACCTGGCGCACGTTGTCGCCGCTGCGCACCAGTTGCAGGAAGGCATCGCCGACGTCGGAGGCCGGCGCGCGGTAGACGATGGCGATGTCGCCGCGCGAGGCCAGCCACTGGTTGAGCAGTTCCCAGTTGCCGAAGTGCGGCGCCGCCACGATCACCCCGCGGCCCGTCGCCAGCGCGGCGTCGTACAGGTCCTGGCCGTGGCGCTGGCGCAGCCGCGCCAGGTTCTGCGCCGGCGGCCGGGTCCACAGCACCAGGGTCTCGAACGCCTGTCGCGCGGTGGAGCGCAGCACGTCGCGGTGCAGCGCGATGCGCTCGCTCGGCAGCAACTCCGGATAGGCCAGCTCCAGGTTGCGGCGGGTGACCCGGCTTTCGCGCGCGTCCAGGCGCAGCCACAGGCCGGCCAGGCCGTCGGCCAGGCGCCGCAGCCACGGCCAGGGCAGGCGCGCCACGGCGGCGGCGCAGCGGTACAGAACGGTGGCGAGCGTTGCGGGTTTCATCGCGCCAGTTTATCCGCTCGGCCGGCCGTGCCAGGTCGACTGCGCCCGGATGACCCGATCGGCATCACGGATCGGCCGGCTTGCGGTCTATCGCGGCTTCCGTCGAGCGCCGCGACTCGGCGATGATGCCGGCGGGATGACAGCGCCGCGCCGAACCCTGATGCTTCCGAATCCCGAATCCCGAATCCCGAATCCAGCCCATGCTCTCCCTGATCCAGCGCGTCAGCCAAGCCGAAGTCCGCGTCGACGATGCGGTGGTCGGCCGGATCGGCCCCGGCCTGCTGGCGCTGGTCGCGGTGGAGCCTGGCGACGACGAGGCCAAGTTCCAGCGTATGGCCGAGCGCCTGCTCGGCTACCGCGTGTTCGCCGACGACAATGGGCGCATGAACCGCTCGCTGCGCGACACCGGCGGCGGCCTGCTGCTGGTCAGCCAGTTCACCCTGGCCGCGGACACGGGCTCAGGGATGCGCCCCAGCTTCACCACCGCCGCGCCGCCGGCCGAGGCTGAACGCGGCTTCAACCGATTGCTGGAAATCTGCCGGGAACGGCACGCCCCCGGGGTGGAAAGCGGGCGCTTCGGTGCCCATATGATCGTCAGCCTGGTCAACGACGGCCCGGTCACTTTCCTGCTCCGGCCCTAGGCCGGGGCGCTCCTGGCGGAGCGATTCAGCTCCTTGTCCGGCAAGCGGCGGTCCGGGCTGTTATAATGCTAGGTTCACTCATTCATCTACCTGCCGGTGGCGCGAGCACTCATGGCCAACGAACGTCCTGCCCAGCAATCCGACATCAAGCTACTGATCAGCAAGGGCCTGGAACAGGGCTATCTGACCTACGCCGAAGTCAATGACCATCTGCCCGACGACCTTGTCGATCCGGAGCAGATCGAAGACATCATCAGCATGATCAACGGCATGGGCATCGACGTCCATGAAGTCGCTCCCGACGCCGAGACCCTGCTGCTCAACGACGGCAACACCGGCAACCGCGAAGTCGACGACACCGCGGCCGAAGAAGCCGCCGCGGCGCTGACCGCGCTCGACACCGAAGGTGGTCGCACCACCGACCCGGTGCGCATGTACATGCGCGAGATGGGCACGGTCGAGCTGCTGACCCGCGAAGGCGAAATCGCCATCGCCAAGCGCATCGAGGAAGGCCTCAGCCAGGTCCAGGCCGCGCTGGGCGCGTTCCCGCTGGCGGTGGAGACCCTGATCGAGGACTACGAACAGCACAAGGAAGGCAAGAAGCGCCTGGCCGAGATCGTGGTCGGCTTCAACGACCTGATCGAGGAAGAGCCGGCGCCGGTCGTGGTCGCCAGCGACGACGACAGCGCCGCCGATGCCAGCGACGACGACGACGACGAGGAAGTCGAAGCCGCCGAGGAAGAGGCCGGCCCGACCGGTCCGGACCCGGCCGAAGTCGCGCGGCGCATGGAGGTGCTGGCCACCGAATACGCCAAGTTCAAGAAGGCGCACGCCAAGAACGGCGCCGAGCACAAGCTGGTCACCAAGCTGCGCACCGACATCGCCGAGGTGTTCGTCACCTTGAAGCTGCCGCTGCCGCTGACCGACGTGCTGGTGCGCAAGCTGCGCGACACCATGGCCCAGGTCAAGGACCACGAGCGTCGCGTGCTGCACCTGGCCACGCACGTGGCGCGCATGCCGCGCAAGGACTTCATCCGTTCCTGGGAAGGCAACCAGACCAACGTGGCCTGGGTCGACGACGCACTGAAGCGCAAGCAGAAGTGGTCCTCGGCGCTGCGCGACGTCAAGGACCAGATCGTCGCCGAGCAGGAAGCCACCGTGGCGGTGGAGCAGGCGACCTACCTGAGCCTGACCGAGCTGAAGGAAATCAGCCGCGCGATGGCCTATGGCGAAGCCAAGGCGCGCAAGGCCAAGAAGGAAATGGTCGAGGCCAACCTGCGCCTGGTGATCTCGATCGCCAAGAAGTACACCAACCGCGGCCTGCAGTTCCTCGACCTGATCCAGGAAGGCAACATCGGCCTGATGAAGGCGGTGGACAAGTTCGAATACCGCCGCGGCTACAAGTTCTCCACGTATGCGACCTGGTGGATCCGCCAGGCCATCACCCGTTCGATCGCCGATCAGGCGCGCACCATCCGTATCCCGGTGCACATGATCGAGACGATCAACAAGTTGAACCGCATTTCCCGGCAGATGCTCCAGCAGTACGGTCGCGAGGCCACGCCGGAGGAGCTGGCCAAGGAAATGGACATGCCGGAGGACAAGATCCGCAAGGTGATGAAGATCGCCAAGGAGCCGATCTCGATGGAAACCCCGATCGGCGACGACGAGGATTCGCATCTGGGCGACTTCATCGAGGACACCAACGTGGAGTCCCCGATCGAGAACACCACCAACATCAACCTGTCCGAGACCGTGCGCGACGTGCTCGCCGGGCTGACCCCGCGCGAGGCCAAGGTGCTGCGCATGCGCTTCGGCATCGACATGAACACCGACCACACCCTCGAGGAAGTCGGCAAGCAGTTCGATGTCACCCGCGAGCGCATCCGCCAGATAGAGGCCAAGGCGTTGCGCAAGCTGCGTCACCCGAGCCGTTCCGAGCAGCTGCGCAGCTTCCTCGATATCGACTGATCGAGCGTGGTTCGCGGCAACGAAAAAGCCCCGCCATGTGCGGGGCTTTTTTGTGGATGGAGAGCTGCGCCGTTCGCCATATCGAACGGCTCCGCGTGCGCCCCCTGTAGGAGCGGCTTCAGCCGCGACCGGGTCTCACCGGTAACATCCTGTCGCGGCTGAAGCCGCTCCTACAGGGAGCAGGGGGCGCCGCATCGCCGGCGCCCCCTGTGCATGCCGCATCCGCGTTATGCGAACGCCCGGCTGCTGCGCATCACCGCCAGCACATCGTGGCAGGCGCCCATGGTGTGGTAGTCGGTCTTGCCGGCCGGGCTCTTCTCGTCGCTGTAGCTGCGGTTGTCGCGGCTGAGGATGCGGAACCAGGCGCCGTAGCGGTGGTCGACCAGGTGCTCCCACGAATACGTCCACAACGTGTCGTAAGCGCTGCGGTAGGACGCATCGCCGCTGGCGGCCAGCAGCCGCGCGGCGGCGGCGATCGCTTCGGCCTGCACCCAGAAATACTTGTCGTCGTCGCAGAAGTAGGTCGGGTGTCGCGCCACGTCTGGCACGCCGACTTCCGGCGTGGCCTCGGTGCCGGAGGCGAAGCCATAGACGATGCCGCCGTGCTGCGCGTCCCAGCCGTGCGCCAGCGCGGTGTCGAACAGGTGGCGCGCGGTCGGCAGCAGCCAGTCCGGCGCGCTGCCCTCGGCGGCCTGCAGATGGCCGTGCAGCAGCACCAGCAGCTTCGACCATTCGACCTGGTGGCCGGGCTGGAAGCCCCACGGCCGGAACAGGTGCTTGGGATTGTCGCGGTTGTAGTCCCAGTCCACCCGCCAGTTCGCGTCGTAGTGCTCCCACACCAGGCCGCCGGCCAGCGCGGCCTGGCGGCGGGTGATGTTGTCGGCGAGCAGCAGCGCGCGCTGCAGGTAGCGCGGCTCGGCGCTGGCCTCGTAGGCGGCGATCAGCGCCTCGCACAGGTGCATGTTGGCGTTCTGCCCGCGGTAGCTGGAGAACTGCCAGTCGGGCGTGGCCTCGTCGCGGTACAGGCCGGCGGCGGCGTCCCAGTAGCGGGTTTCCAGCAACTGCCAGGTCTCGTCCATCCAGGCGTCGGTGTCGAGGCCGGCCTTCTTCGCGGTGGAATAGGCCAGCAGCACGAAGGCCGCGCCGTAGGCGTGCTGGGTGCGGTCCTCGGCGACGCCGTCGCGCAGGGTCCACACGTAGCCGCCGCTGGCGGTATCGCGGTGCACCTCGCGCAGGTAGCGCAGGCCGTGGCGCGCGGCGTCCAGGTACTCGGCGGCCAGCGGCGAATCGGCGAATTCGTTCGCCGCCATCGCGTAGTTGAAGACGAAGCGGGTGCTGCTGACCAGGTGACGGTGACCGGCGTCGTACACGCTGCCGTCGTCGCGGAAATAGTGGAAGAAGCCGCCGGCCGGATCGATCGCGCGCGGATGGTAGAAGGCCATGGTGTCGGCGATATGCGCGCGCAGCACGGCGGCATCGGCGAAGTCGGGCAGGGGCGTGGCAGGCAGGTTCATGCGGTCGCTAGGAGCCATGTGAGTGGGGGAAGGGGAGGGACGGGCACGCGCAGGGCGCGACGGCAACGCGCCGCCGCGCCCGTTTCGCGCATCAATGCATCGCGCGCGCCACCGGCTTGGCGCCAGGCGCCTCGGCCGGCAGATTGGCCGACAGCCGCGAGCCGCGCAGGCCGTACCAGAGGATATAGGCGTAGCACAGCAGCGGGATCACGAAGGCGTGCTGGATGCCGACCACGTCGGCCAGCGCGCCCTGCGCCAGCGGCACCAGCGCGCCGCCGACGATGCCCATGATCAGCAGGCTCGAGGCCTTGCTGGTCAGCGGGCCCAGGCGCTCGATGGCCACGGTGAAGATGGTCGGGAACATGATCGAGTTGAACAGGCCGATCGCGATCACGCTCCACATCGCCACGTGGCCGGTGCTGATCATGGTCACGATCAGCAGCAGCGAGGCGACGCCGGCGAACGCGGCCAGCAGCTTGCGCGCCGGGATCACCTGCAGCAGCGCGGCGCCGGCGAAGCGGCCGACCATCGCGCCGCCCCAGTAGAACGCCAGGTAGCGGCTGGCGGTGGCTTCGGTCAGGCCGCCGGTGGTCGGGCCGGAGATGTAGTTGATCAGGAAGCTGCCGATCGACACTTCCGCGCCGACGTACATGAAGATCGCCACCACGCCCCATAGCAGGTGCGACTGGCGCAGCGCATCGCCGAAGCTGTGATGCGACTCGGCGCTGCCGGCGTCGTCTTCGCGCAGCGAGGGAATGCGCATCACCAGCACGAACACCGCCAGCAGCAACAGGCCGCCGGCCAGCAACAGGTATGGCACCTGTACCGATTGCGCCTGCGCGCCGCGATAGGCCGCCTGTTCGAGCGCGCTCATCGCGGCGATCTTGTCGGCCGACAGCACCGCGGTGGCCAGGATCAGCGGACCGATCAGTAGCGGGAACACCGTGGTGCCCAGCGAATTCAGCGCCTGCGCGAAGTTGAGCCGGCTCGGCGCCTTGCTCGGTTCGCCGATCAGGCTGATGTACGGATTGGCCGCCACCTGCAGCAGGGTGATGCCGCTGGCCAGCACGAACAGCGCGGTCAGGAACAGCGGATACGACGGCAGCCGCGCCGCCGGATAGAACATCGCCGCGCCGATCGCCGCGACCACCAGGCCGATCACGATGCTGGCCTTGTAGCCGGTTCGCGCCACCACCGCACCGGCCGGCAGCGACATCAGGAAGTACGCGCCGAAGAAGGTGAACTGGATCAGCATCGACTGCGCGTAGTTCATCTGGAACACGGCTTTCAGATGCGGGATCAGCACATCGTTGAGGCTGGTCAACCCGCCCCAGGTGAAGAAGATCATGCTGACCACCGCGATGGCGGCAGTGTTGGACAGCGGACGACGGCTCATGCAGCGACTCCGGGGACGGGCGATAGGGCGACCCGGCTGCTGGCACGCAGGCACAGCCGGGACGGGGCGATGGTAAGGGCAGGCAGTGACCGTTGCTGGCGCAGCGCGTCCAGCACCAGCTGCGCGGCCTGCATGCCGCGTTCGCGCGGGGCGACCGCGACGGTGGACAGCGGCGGGGTGGCGACGGCGGCTTCGGCGATGTCGTCGAAGCCGATCAGCGCGTAGTCGCGGCCGGCGTGGCGGCCGCGTTCGGCCAGGCCGCTGGCCAGGCCCAGCGCGACCACGTCGTTGTAGCAGACCAGCGCGGTCGGCAAGGGATCGCGCACGCACAGCGCGCCGGCCTGGCGCGCGGCGTCCAGCCGGGTCGGCGCGCATTCGATCAGCCAGGCCGGGTCGGCGGCGATGCCGGCGGCGGCCAGCGCGTCGCGGTAGCCGGCGCGGCGTTCGGCGCAGGAACTGGACTGGCGGTGGCCGCCGAAGAACGCGATCGCGCGGTGGCCCAGCGCCAGCAGGTGCTCGGTGGCCAGGCGTGCGCCGCGGCGGTTGTCCAGCGCCAGCAGCGGCCAGTCGCCGTCCAGCGCGCGGTTGAACAGCAGCACCGGCAGCCGCGTGCCGAGCAACTGGCGCAGCCGCGCCGCGTCAGTGTTCTCGGTCGGCGACAGGATCAGCGCCGCCGGCTGGTGTTCGATCAGCGAGGCCAGCACGCTGTGCTGGCGCTCCGGCGATTCGCCGGTGCTGCCCATCAGCATCACGTAGCCGGCCTCGGCCAGCGCCGCGTCCACCCCGCCGGCGAATTCGGCGAAGAACGGATTGGCCAGGTCGTTGACCACCAGCGCCACCGCATTGGAGGCGCGCCCGCGCAGGCTGGCCGCGCCGCGGTGGTACACGTAGCCCTGCCGCGCGATCTCCGCCGCCACCCGCGCGCGCGTGTCCGCATGCACCAGCGGGCTGTTGCGCAGCACCAGCGACACGGTCGCCCGCGACACGCCGCAGGCGGCGGCGATGTCGGACACGGTGACGCGTTTGTCGGCGGGGGACGACGGCACGGCGATTAGACCGGTTCAAAAGGCCGCCCATCCTGCGCCGTCGTGATCCGCTGCGCATTTTGCAGTGCAGCAAAATGCAGGACGGCTTTTGTGGTATCCGTTTCTTGGACCGATTCGACCGGGGAAAGACGCAATGCCCAACACCTGGACTCAGCGCGCGGCCGTCGCGCTGCTGCTCGCCGCCGTCTGGCCGGCGGCGCACGCCGCCACCAAGCAGGCCTTGGCCAGTGCCGCCAGCCCCGGCGAGCGCGCCGTCGCCGCGGTGGACCCGTTCATCGGCACCGGCGGCGAAGGCCACACCTATCCCGGCGCCACGGTGCCGTTCGGCATGGTCCAGCTGAGCCCGGACACGCGCATCCAGCCGCGCAAGGACGCCTACGGCTGGGCCGCCGGCTACCGCTACGACGACCGCAGCCTGGTCGGCTTCTCGCACACGCACTTCTCCGGCACCGGCCATTCCGACCTGGGCGACGTGCTGTTGATGCCGATCAGCGGCGCGGTGCGGCTGGAGCGCGGCGATCCGGACACACCCGGCAGCGGCTACAGCTCGCGCTTCCGCCACGACGACGAACGCGCCGAGCCCGGCTACTACGCGGTGACCCTGGACGACTACAAGGTGCGCGCCGAACTCACCGCCAGCGCGCGCGCCGGCGTGCACCGCTACACCTTCCCCAAGGGCCAGCCGGCGCACGTGCTGCTGGACCTGCGCACCAGCATGTACGACTACCCGGGCAAGATCAGCTGGTCGCGGCTGCGCGTGCGCGCCGACGGTACCGTCACCGGCTTCCGCGAGACGCGCGGCTGGGCGCCGGGGCGGCAGCTGTACTTCGCGCTGCGCTTCTCGCAGCCGCTGCGCGGCCATGCCTTGCACAACACCGAGCAGGACATCCCGTACAGGGGCTTCCCGCCGCCGGGCGACACCGACCCCACGCAGCGCGCGCAGATCGAAGGCCGCCAGCTGGTGGCCAGCTTCGACTTCGGCCAGGCCACGCGCGAACCGCTGCTGGTGAAGGTGTCGATCTCGCCGGTCAGCGAGGACAGCGCCATCGCCAACCTCGACGCCGAGGTGCCGGGCTGGGACTTCGACGGCGTGCGCCGCGCCGCGCGCGCGCAGTGGGCGCAGGCCTTGGGCGCGGTGGAGGTGGACGCGCCGCCGCAGCAGCGCACCCAGTTCTACACCGCGCTGTACCACAGCCTGCTCGGCCCCACGCTGTTCATGGACAGCGACGGCCGCTATCGCGGGCCGGACAACGCCGTGCACCAGGCGCAGGGCTACACCAACTACTCCACGTTCTCGCTGTGGGACACCTACCGCGCGCTGCACCCCTTGCTGACCCTGGTGCAGCCGCCGCAACGCACCAACGACATCGTCAACTCGCTGCTCGCGCATCGCAAAAACAGCCCGTATGGCGTGCTGCCGGTGTGGTCGTTCCAGGGCCTGGAAACCTGGTGCATGATCGGCTACCACGCCGTGCCGGTGATCGCCGACGCCTACATGAAGGGCATCCGCGGCTACGACACCAACGCCGCGCTGGAGGCGATGGTCGCCAGCGCCGACTACGGCCCGTACGACGGTATCGCCCAGTACCGCGAACTGGGCTACGTGCCGATCGACGAGGAAGGCGAGGCCGCGTCCAAGACCCTGGAGTACGCGTTCGACGACTGGACCATCGCACGCATGGCGCAGGCGATGGGGCGCAGCGAGGTGGCCAGCGAATTCGGCAAGCGCGCCGGCAACTGGCAGCACGCCTTCGACGCCAGCACCGGCTTCATGCGCGCGCGCAAGCGCGACGGCAGCTTCCGCGAACCGTTCGATCCCAGCGCCAGCGGCTACGGCAGCGACTACACCGAAGGCAATGCCTGGCAGTATTCCTGGTACGTGCCGCAGGACGTGGCCGGCCTGGCCCGCGCGCACGGCGGCGAAGACAAGCTGCTGGCACGGCTGGACCAGGTGTTCGAGGCCAAGGTCGATCCCAAGGTGTTCGAACACATGGAAGACATCACCGGGCTGATCGGCTGGTACGCGCACGGCAACGAACCCAGCCACCACGTCGCCTATCTGTATGCGTACGCCGGGCAGCCGTGGCGCACCCAGGCGCGGCTGCAGCAGATCATGCGCAGCCAGTACGCGGCGCGTCCCGACGGCCTGGCCGGCAACGACGACCTGGGGCAGATGTCGGCCTGGTACGTGTTCACCGCGCTGGGCTTCTACCCGGTGGCGCCGGCCAGCAACCAATACATCATCGGCCGCCCGTTCCTGCCGCACGCCACCCTGGCGCTGCCTAACGGCAAGCGCTTCAGCGTGGTCGCCGAGGGCCTGGACGACGCGCATCCGTACATCGGCAGCGTCACCCTCAACGGCCGCCCGCTGGACCGCGCGTTCCTGCGCCACGAGGAGATCATGGCCGGCGGCGAGCTGCGCTTCACCCTGCAGGCGGAGCCGAACAAGACCTGGGCTGCGGGCGCGGCCGAGCGCGCCTATTCGATGAGCGAATAGGCGAGCGCTGTATCGTCGCGGCAGCGGTCGCCGCGACGCCGATCTCCCCGAAACATGGCGGCAACCAGCGTCACGCCCGCGTCTTCGCGCTTGGCGAAGATGCCCGCCCGCGTCTGCAAGCCGTCGTAAGCGCGTGAACGGACGATGACGCCAAGGCGTCGGCAGCGCCGCGCCCGCAGTGAAGATTCCTGCGCAAACCCCGCGCCGCGGAGCCGCGCGCGCTGCGCACGGCCGCTTGGCGAGCGTCCGCGGCCAGCCGGCGTATGCGTTTATTTAATGCCATGAACACATTCCATTGGCATCCCCTGTGGTCTTGTGGGGCCAGTCGCATGGCATCGAGCGGCATTGGCGCCCCGGCGTCGAATCCGATTGCGGATGCGGCACATCGTGCAGGTGCATTCCGTCTCCGTCTTGTGCGACGGCCGATCCGTGCCGCCGATGGCGATCGCTGCGGTCTGGATTGTGCACTCCTCATTACGCCGAACGGGATATCCGAATGCATGTCTGCCTGCTGTCCCCCCTTACGCACGACGCGGCCACGCTGGAGACGGCCATGGCCGCCGCGCAGGCCAATGGTTGCGATCATGTCGTACTGCCCAATCCGTTCGCGCAGGACCCGCAAGGGCGGCTGACGGACCCGGCCAGCGACGATGCCGCCGGCGTCGCACAGCTGCAGCAGTGGCTGGCGCTGGCGCAGAAGCACGGCCTGAACCTGTTGGTCGATCTGCGCATCGACGAGATCGGCGGCGGCAGCGGCCTGCTGCAGCAACATCCGCACTGGTTCCGCGCGCGCACCTCGGCGCTGCCGGATCCGCGCACGCAGCGCGGTACGCCGGAAATCGCCCAGGGCCGCTTCGCCTACGCCGAAGAGGGCGCGGGACTGGCGCAGTGGTGGAGCGTGCGTGTGCGCGACTGGCTGCGCAGCGGCGTGGCCGGATTCCGCGTGCTGCAGCCGCAGCGCGTGCCGGCCACGCTGTGGCGCAGCTTGATCGCCGATGTGCAGGCGGACGTGCCCGACGCGAAATTCGTGGCCTGGACGCCTGGCCTGGGCCTGGAGTCCTTGCGCGGGCTGCAGGGCGCCGGCTTCGATGCGGCGTTCTCGTCGCTGGCCTGGTGGGACGGACGCGGCAGCTGGTTCTTCGACGAAGACGTGGCGCTGCGCAGCCTGGCGCGTCGCGTCGTCGCCACCATCGATCCCGATGCGCCGTCCGAAGCGCAGCCGCCGTTGCAGCGCGCGCAACGCGCCCGCCTGGCATCCGCGTTCGGCGATGCATGGGCGATCGCCGAACTCACCGCCTTGCCAGCGCCGGCCGACACCGATGCCGATGACGCGCAGGCTACCCCGGCCGCTGCCGGACAAGATCTACGCTTGCGCCCATTGCTGCGCGACGGCGCGCTGACCGCAATCGCGGTGGAACCGCTCGGCGCCGCGCCGTGGCTGGTGCTGCTCAACAGCGACCGCGACCATCTGCTGCCGGTACCTGGATCGGCGCTGCTGCGCCTGCTCGGCGACAGCGAAAGCTTGCTCAGCGATCAGGGCGAGCCGATCCAGGGCGACCAGGGCGGCACCCTGGAAGCGGGCGAAGTGCGCGTCTATCGCAGCGTGCCGGCGCGTCCGGTGCTGGCCGCCGCCCGCGCCCGCACGCCGGCCGATGTCGCCGCCGCTGCGGCGCGGATCTGCATCGAAGCGGTGACGCCCTCGGTGGACGACGGCCGCTTCCCGGTCAAGCGCACCGTCGGCGACCGCATCTGCGTGGAAGCCGACGCGTTCTGCGACGGCCACGACCGCATCGCGGTGGCATTGCTGTGGCGCGCCGCCGACGCACGCACCTGGTCCACTGCGCCGATGCGCGCGCTGGGCAACGACCGCTGGCGCGGCGAGTTCCCGCTGGAGCGGTTGGGCCGTTACGAATTCCGCATCGAAGCCTGGCGCGACATCTTCGCCACCACCCATGCCGACCTGGAAAAGAAGCGCGCCGCCGGCACGCTGCTGCCGGTGGACGTGCAGGAAGCGCTGGCTCAGGTCGAGGCGGCACGCGCGCGCAGCCGTGGCGCCTTGAACTCAAGGCTGAAGGCGATCCTCGCCCGGATCACCCGCAGCGAGGATCCCGCTGCGCGCGCGGAGATCCTGCTGGAACCCGGCACCGCCGAAGCGATGGCGCGCGCCGACGACAAGCCGTTCCGCACCGAATACCCGATGACCTTCCGCGTCGAGGCCGAGCGCCGCGGCGCGCATTTCTCCAGCTGGTACGAGCTGTTCCCGCGGTCGCAGAGCGGCGACCTCGCGCGCCACGGCACCTTCGACGACGTCATCAAGCGCCTGCCGCATATCCGCGCGATGGGCTTCGACGTGCTGTACATGCCGCCGATCCATCCGATCGGCGAGAAGAACCGCAAGGGCCGCAACAACGCGGTCACCGCGCAACCCGGCGAACCCGGCAGCCCATACGCGATCGGCTCGGCCGAAGGCGGGCACACCGAGGTCCACGCCGAACTTGGCGGGCTGGACGGCTTCCGCCGGCTGCGCGCCGCGGCCGCCGCGCAGGGCCTGGAACTGGCGCTGGATTTCGCGATCCAGTGCGCGCCGGACCATCCGTGGCTGCGCGAGCATCCGGACTGGTTCACCTGGCGCGCCGACGGTTCGATCCCGTACGCGGAGAATCCGCCGAAGAAATACCAGGACATCGTCAACGTCGATTTCTACGCCAGCGGCGCGGTGCCCGAACTGTGGAACGCGTTGCGCGACGCGGTGCTGTTCTGGGTCAACGAAGGCGCCAACCTGTTCCGGGTCGACAACCCGCACACCAAACCGTTCCCGTTCTGGGAATGGCTGATCGCCGAAGTGCGCGGCCGCCATCCGCAGGTGGTGTTCCTGTCCGAAGCCTTCACCCGGCCCAAGCCGATGTACCGGCTGGCCAAGGTCGGCTTCTCGCAGTCCTACACCTACTTCACCTGGCGCCAGCACAAGGCCGAGCTGCAGGCCTACATCGAAGAACTCAACACCGGCATTCCGCGCGAATGCTTCCGACCGCATTTCTTCGTCAACACGCCGGACATCAACCCGGTGTTCCTGCAGCAGAGCGGCCGCGGCGGCCACCTGATCCGCGCCGCGCTGGCGACCACGCTGTCTGGCCTGTGGGGCATGTACCAGGGCTTCGAGTTGTGCGAGGCCACGCCGCTGGCGCCGGGCAAGGAGGAATACCTGGATTCGGAGAAGTACCAGCTGCGCGTGTGGCCCGAGCGCGCGCCCGGCGACATCGTCGACGAGATCACCCGCCTGAACCTGCTGCGCCGCCAGCACCCGGAACTGCAGTCGCACCTGGGCACGCGCTTCTATCTCGCGCATAACGACCAGGTGCTGTACTTCGGCAAGTTCCTCGATGAAGCGCATCTGGCGCGCAGCCGCAGCCTGGTGCTGGTGGCGATCAGCCTGGACCCGCATGCCGCGCAGGAAGCGCAGATCGAAGTGCCGCTGTGGGAACTGGGCCTGCCCGACCACGCCAGCGTCGCCGTGCAGGACCTGTGGGACGGCCATGCCTTCGCCTGGCACGGCAAGCAGCAAACCATTCGCCTCGATCCGTCGCGGCCGTTTTCCCTATGGCGTATCCGCGCCGGAGCCACTTCATGAATGCTGCAGTTCCATTGTCCGCCGACAGCGAGGCAAGCCCGCTGGTGCGCGACGCGCTCTGGTACAAGGACGCGATCATCTACCAGGTGCACGTGAAGTCGTTCTTCGACTCCAACGACGACGGCATCGGCGATTTCCCCGGCCTGATCTCCAAGCTCGACTACATCGCCGATCTCGGCGTGGACACCATCTGGCTGCTGCCGTTCTATCCCAGTCCGCGCCGCGACGACGGCTACGACATCGCCGAATACATGGCGGTGCATCCGGACTACGGCAGCATCGCCGACTTCGAACGGCTGGTCGCGCAAGCGCACGCGCGCGGCATCCGCATCGTCACCGAGCTGGTGATCAACCACACCTCCGACCAGCATGCCTGGTTCCAGCGCGCGCGCAACGCGCCGGCCGGTTCGCCGGAGCGCGACTTCTACGTGTGGTCCGACAGCGACCAGGACTACGCCGGCACCCGCATCATCTTCTGCGATACCGAGAACTCCAACTGGACCTGGGACCCGGTCGCCGGGCAGTACTTCTGGCATCGCTTCTACTCGCACCAGCCGGACCTGAACTTCGACAACCCGGCCGTGCTGGAAGCGGTGCTGGAAGTGATGCGCTTCTGGCTCGACCTGGGTGTGGACGGGCTGCGCCTGGACGCGGTGCCGTACCTGATCGAGCGCGACGGCACCTCCAACGAGAACCTGCCCGAGACCCACGCCATCCTGCGCCGCATCCGCGCCACGCTGGACGCCGAGTATCCGGACCGCATGCTGCTGGCCGAGGCCAACATGTGGCCGGAAGACACCCAGCAGTACTTCGGCGAGAACGCCGACGAATGCCACATGGCGTTCCATTTCCCGCTGATGCCGCGCATGTACATGGCCATCGCGCGCGAAGACCGTTTCCCGATCACCGACATCATGCGCCAGACCCCGGAAATCCCGGAGAGCTGCCAGTGGGCGATCTTCCTGCGCAACCACGACGAGCTGACCCTGGAAATGGTCACCGACTCCGAGCGCGACTACCTGTGGCAGACCTACGCCGCCGACCGCCGCGCGCGCATCAACCTGGGCATCCGCCGGCGCCTGGCGCCGCTGCTGGAGCGCGACCGCCGCCGCATCGAACTGATGACCTCCTTGCTGCTGAGCATGCCCGGCACGCCGGTGCTGTACTACGGCGACGAGATCGGCATGGGCGACAACATCCACCTCGGCGACCGCGACGGCGTGCGCACGCCGATGCAGTGGTCGATCGACCGCAACGGCGGCTTCTCGCGCGCCGACCCGGCCGCGCTGGTGCTGCCGCCGATCATGGATCCGCTGTACGGCTTCCAGGCGGTCAACGTCGAAGCGCAGCAGCGCGACCAGCATTCGCTGCTGACCTGGACCCGGCGCATCCTGTCGGTGCGCAAGCGCTACCGCGCCTTCGGCCGCGGCACGCTGCGCTTCCTGTATCCGGGCAACCGCCGCCTGCTCGCCTACCTGCGCTGCCACGAGGACGAGACCGTGCTGTGCGTGGCCAACCTCTCGCACACGCTGCAGGCGGTGGAGCTGGACCTATCCGAGTTCGAAGGCCGGGTGCCGGTGGACATCATCGGCGGCGGCAGCTTCCCGCCGATCGGGCGCCTGACCTACCTGCTCACCGTGCCGGCGTTCGGCTTCTACGCGTTCCAGCTGGTCGGCAACGCCACGCTGCCGGACTGGCACGTGCCCGCACCGATGCCGCTGCCCGACTACCAGACCCTGGTGCTGCGCGGCGCGGTCGATGCCGATGCGCTGCTGCCGCACCTGGGCACACTGGAGCGCGACATCCTGCCGGCATGGCTGTCCACGCGGCGCTGGTTCGCGGCCAAGGACCGCGCGCTGCGCAGCGTGCGCATCGCCCGCCGCACCCCGCTGCCCGGCACCGACGCGTTGACCATGCTGGAGATCGAAGCGGAGCTGGAGCATGGCGAATACGAGCGCTACATGCTGCCGCTGGGCATCGTCTGGGACCGCGAGCAGCCCAGCGTGCTGGCCGAACAGCTGGCGCTGGCACGGGTGCGGCACGGCCGCGAAGTCGGCTACCTCACCGACGGCTTCGCGCTGAAATCGCTGACCCGCACCACGCTTGCCGCATTGCGCGAGGGCGCGGTGCTGTCGGTCGAGGGCGAGACCCATGCCGGCGCCGATGCCGCGCCGGAACAGATCCGCTTCTGCCCGACGCCGGCACTGGCCGCGGTCGAGATCGCCGACGACGCCGAGATCCGCTGGCTGTCGGCCGAGCAGAGCAACAGCTCGCTGATCGTCGGCGACAAGGCAGTGTTCAAGCTGCTGCGCCGCGTTTCCGCCGGTGCCAACCCAGAGATCGAACTCGGCGCGCGCCTGACCGAGATCGGCTACGCCAACGCCGCACCCTTGTTCGGCCACGTCACCCGCGTCGATGCGCAGGGCGTGGAAACCACCTTGGCCTTGCTGCAGGGCTTCGTGCGCAACCAGGGCGACGCCTGGCGCTGGACCCTGGATCATCTGGCGCGCGGCGCCGAGGAATACGCCGCCGCCCAGGACGAGGCCGCGCGCGACGAGAGCGTGGCCGGCTACGACGCCTTCGCCGCCGTCGTCGGCCGGCGCCTGGCCGAGCTGCACGACGTGCTGGCCCAGCCGACCGATGCCGCCGCGTTCGCGCCGCAGCCGGTGGATGCCGCAGCCGCACGGCAGGTGGTTGCGGGTGTGGAGCACGAAGTGCAGGCGATGTGGGACACGTTGTCCGCGCATCGCGACGGCAGCGAGGATGGCGCCGAGCGCGCCGCGATGGACGCGTTGCTGGCCGAACGTCCGCGCCTGGACGCCTGGTTGCAACAGGCCCCGGCCCTGCTCGACGGCGCGCTGCTGACCCGCGTGCATGGCGATTTCCACCTCGGCCAGATCCTGGTCGCGTTCGACGACGTTGTGCTGATCGACTTCGAAGGCGAACCGGCCAGGTCCCTGGACGAACGCCGCGCCAAGGCCAGCCCGCTGCACGACGTGGCCGGCTTCCTGCGCTCGCTCGACTACGCCAGCGAAGTGTCGGCACGGGGCGAAGAAGGCACCGCCGCACGCGCCGGCGTCGGCCTGGACACCGCGCTGGACGCCTTCCTGTCCGCGTTCCGCAGCCGCGCCAGCGCCACCTTCCTGGCCGCCTACCGCCAGGTGCTCGACGCCAGCCCGCATCCGTGGGTGGCGCCAGCCGCCTTCGAGACCACCACCCTGTTGTTCCTGATCGAGAAGGCCAGTTATGAAATTCGCTACGAGGCCGCCAACCGCCCGGCCTGGATCATGGTGCCGATACAGGGACTGCTGCGCATACTCGACCGCTTTCCCGCGCCACAGGAGGCGATGCGATGAGTGATGTCGGCCACACCTGGGACGAGGCGACGCTGCGCGCGTTCGCCAATGCCCGCCACGGCGACCCGTTCGCCGTGCTCGGTGCGCACCGCATCGGCGACACGCGCGTGCTGCGCAGCTACCTGCCCGGCGCCGAAGCCGTGGCGGCATTGCTCGAAGACGGCCGCGAGGTGCCGCTGCAGGAAGGCCCCAGCCCCGGTTTCTTCTCCGCGCCGCTGCCCGACGACGGCCGCTACCGCCTGCGCATCCGCTGGCCCGGCGGCGAGCAGGTCACCGAGGACGCCTACGCGTTCGGCCCGCAGCTCAGCGATTTCGACCTGCACCTGATCAGCGAAGGCCACCATCTGCAGCTGGCCGATGCGCTGGGCGCCAACGCGGTCGAGGTCGATGGCGTGCGCGGCACCCGTTTCGCGGTGTGGGCGCCGAACGCCACGCGCGCCGCGGTGATCGGCGATTTCAACAGCTGGGACGCGCGCCGCCACCCGATGCGGCTGCGCCACCAGGCCGGTGTGTGGGAACTGTTCGTGCCCGGCGTCGACGTGGGCGCGCACTACAAGTACGCCCTGCGCGGCCCGCGCGGCGAAGACCTGCCGGCCAAGGCCGACCCGGTCGCGCGCAGCGCCGAACTGGCGCCCGGCACCGCCTCGATCGTGGCCGATCCCACCCCGTACCAGTGGCGCGACGAGGCCTGGATGGCGTCGCGCGCGCGACGCCACAGCCCGAACGCGCCATTGAGCGTGTACGAGATCCACGCCGGCTCGTGGATGCATGCCGACGACGGCAGCATGCTCGACTGGGATGCGCTGGCCGACCGCCTGATTCCCTATGTCGCCGACATGGGCTTCACCCATATCGAACTGATGCCGGTCACCGAGCACCCGTTCGGCGGCTCCTGGGGCTACCAGCCGCTGGGCCTGTTCGCGCCCACCGCGCGCTTCGGCTCGCCCGACGGCTTCGCCCGCTTCGTCGACCGCTGCCACCGCGAGGACATCGGCGTCATCGTCGACTGGGTGCCGGCGCATTTCCCCACCGACGCCCACGGCCTGGCCCATTTCGACGGCACCTCGCTGTACGAACACGCCGACCCGCGCGAAGGCTTCCACCGCGACTGGAACACGCTCATCTACAACCACGGCCGGCGCGAAGTCTCCGGCTTCCTGATCGCCAGCGCCCTGGAATTCCTGCAGCGCTACCACGTCGACGGCCTGCGCGTGGACGCCGTGGCCTCCATGCTCTACCGCGACTACAGCCGCGATGCCGGCGAGTGGGTGCCCAACATCCACGGCGGCCGCGAGAACTACGAGACCATCGCCTTCCTGCGCCGGCTCAACCAGGTCGTGGCCGAACACGCCCCGGGCGCCATCACCATCGCCGAGGAATCCACCGCCTGGCCGGGCGTCACCGCCGATCTCGCGCACGGCGGCCTGGGCTTCAACTACAAGTGGAACATGGGCTGGATGCACGACAGCCTGCACTACATCGAACTGGACCCCATCTACCGCCGCTACCACCACGGCGAACTGACCTTCAGCATGGTCTACGCGTATTCCGAGCGCTTCATGCTGCCGATCTCCCACGACGAAGTGGTGCACGGCAAACGCTCCCTGCTCGGGCGCATGCCCGGCGACGACTGGCAGCGCTTCGCCAACCTGCGCGCCTACCTGGGCTACATGTACACCCACCCCGGGCGCAAGCTGCTGTTCATGGGCTGCGAAATCGCCCAGCCCACCGAGTGGAACCACGACGCCGCGCTGCCCTGGCACCTGCTCGACGACCCACGCCACCGCGGCATCCAGCGCCTGGTCCGCGACCTCAACCGCCTGTACGCCGAACACCCCGCGCTGCACGCCCGCGACGACACCCCCGACGGCTTCGCCTGGGTCATCGGCGACGACGCCGGCAACAGCCTGTTCGCCTACCTGCGCACCGCCCAGGGCAGCGACGCCCCGCTGCTGGTGGTGGCCAACCTCACCCCGCTGGTGCACCACGGCTACCGCATCGGCGTGCCCCGCGGCGGCCGCTGGCGCGAACTGCTGAACTCCGACGCCGAGATCTACGGCGGCAGCAACACCGGCAACGGCGGCAGCGTGCGCACCGAGAACGTCGGCGCCCATGGCCACCCGGCCTCGCTGTCGCTGACCATCCCGCCGCTGGGGGTGCTGGTGTTGGGGTTGGAGGATTAAGGGGAGGGAGCTTCCGCGGCTAGCGGCGTCGCATCGGCCGTCGATGCGGCGCTGTTGTGGAAAAGCAGGCTGTTGTGGGAGGGACTTCAGTCCCGACGGGCGTTCCCGGCTCACCATCAGAGCTGATGCTCTTCCATTGCGGATTGCCGGGGGCATCCCAATCAAGGGCCGCCTTGCCATTTGCCCTAGGTAGCCAACACGCAAGCAAGCCGGCGGTTGCACACGCACCGACAGCCCAGGAAGACACGACGCCTCCCTGGACGCTAAACTCACGCCCGCCTCGGCGCCTTCCTCTGCATGCACGCCAGAGGCGCCAAGCCGGCGGCCGACGCATCGCCCGCCCGCTCCGGACGCATCCGGGCCTATAGCTCAACGGTTAGAGCAGAGGACTCATAATCCTTTGGTTCCAGGTTCGAATCCTGGTGGGCCCACCACAAACATGCAAAAGCGATTGCATGTTGTCTGCTCTTCAAGATGAGCGGACGTTGGAAGTGAGCCTGACCCCACTCTTGTACGGCCTTACTTCCTTTCAGGCTGAGAGGCGAAGCCAGCGAATACGGTGCCATTGAAATAGCGGGGCTTGAGGGCTTAGAGCATATACGCAAGCGTTCTGATGTCACTTGGCTTGGAGAGAGCGCGGTGCCCATCGCGGTGCTGCACGAGCTCTCACACATTCTAGAAGTCACCAGAGCTTCGGACAATGAGGATCCTTGACCATGAAGGCTATGAAATGACTCTATGGACCGGCGATCTTCCGAATGGATACGGCTAGCGCTTTCCAGATTGCGACCATCGCCAAGGCAGTGCCGCGGCTTTCGAAGAAACTGCGATACGCACGCAAGGGCAGCTGCTAGGGCTCGACCGTATCGCCGGCAACGTCGGTGAAGTAGAGCTGGTGGGTGATCAGCGCCAGTTCCTCGCATGAGTGTGCCCGAATGCCGATGCCATGTTCGGCTTTGACACGTTCGAACAGGTGGTAGGGCTCCAGTTCACGGGCAGAGAGCAAAATCACCCGGCGTCGATGCTCGTCGTTCAACACGCTGGCGATCGCGATCTCCTCTTTCGTGAACGGCGCGAGCTTGATGTACGCCACGTAAGTCTGGAATCGATCCGATGGGAAGGCATCGGCGATGCGGCGCAGATTTTCGACGTCGCGCCGGAACTCATCCGGTTCGATGCGGCCACGGTCCTTGCATTCGCCGAGGATGACGGAGGTGCGCTTCGGATAGGTATTCATCTGCACCCACACGAAGTCGACCTCGCAGTCAGGATGTTGCGGGTCGTTGCGGGGCTTCAGGTCGATCGAGGGAGAGTAGACGCAGGAACTGAACGCCCGGTCCAGGTTTGCATCCAGCTGCTGCAGCGTCAGCACCACGGGAATAGCCCCTTGTGCGTTGCGCTCCGCACCCAGCACGCCTGAGCGCCGGAAACGCCACTCGCTGGCCAACAGTTGGCCAGTCGCGTCATAGTCGTGACCGCACAGTTCACAGCTGATCTGCTGCTTGAGTACGTCGAGCGCGACCCAGCTCCTCATTCCGCATTGCGGGCAATCCAGGTCGACGCCGATCCTGAACAGTCCCGCGTCCACCATGGCCGCGAAGACGTGAGGAGGCGTCAGCTTCTGCTCGATCGGGCGTGGCCCGAGGAAGAGATCGACGTGCGCGCCGAACGTGCCCCTCAGTTCCTCGCTGGTCTTTCCCGAAATCGTCGCAAGCGCAACCTCCCTGGAGAACGTCGCCCGGGGGCCGAAGGACCTCAACAACTCCCTGGCTCCAGGAATCTTGAATACGCGCGCGCCCTGCAGGCCTCCCAGTTGCGTCAGCAGCTGTCGGGCGATGCGTCCGCTGTTGCTCAGCGTGCTGTTGTAACCCGCCAACGCGAAGATGCGTCTGATCAGTTCAGCGACTGGCATTGCGTTGAGAAACGCATCGTGATCGGCGGCATCGATGATGAGCCCGACCTGCTCCGGCTCGACGCGCAGCTTATCGTGCTCGAAATGCATGGTCCGGGCGTAGAAATGATTGAGCTCCGGAACGTATGGAACATGGAACGTGTGCTGTTGATCGCCGAAGAGGCCGCCGATCAGCGACACAGAGGCAACGAGGTGCTGATGCATGTAATGCGGGTGTCCGTGGTAGGGCTTCTCTGTCAGCGCGAAGCTCACGCGTGGCACGCCGCGTTCGCTTCCGATGACGCCCAGCGTCGACGCTTCTCCAAGGCGCATGACCGGTGGTACGACCGCGCTTCCGGACCAGAATCCCTCCCCGACGCTGTGCACGATCAGCCGCCTGTTCTCGAACAGTTGGTCGACTTGCGCGGCATCGCCGCGTGACCAAACGCCCAGGCCCGCGTCCGCGTCCATGCTGTGTTGCGCCATCTCCTGGATGATGGCCTCCATCTGCGGTATCAGACCTGCGTAGCGATCAAGGTGGGCGGTGTCGAGAAACCACAGGGGGACGTCGCAGGCGCGGATGTTCCAGTAACAGATGAGGTCCTCAAGATCGCCTGCGTCGCCGATAAAGAAGCCGGGCGTTTCCCAGCCGGGGCGCACCGTGTAGTGACGCCCAATCGCGAATCTACACACCGATGACAGGCTCGGGCGCCGCAGGAAATCGCCAGGTATCGCCGCGTCCTGCTGCAGCGCTACCGTGATCGGGTCCAGCAGTTCCTCGACCATCGCTGCGTAGTCGACGCCGACTTCCTCAACGTCCGGATACCTGCCGAACTGCATCAAGAACACGTCCGCCAGCGGATCGTCGCCTTGCCACTCGTACTTGCACAGACCCATATCCTTGAACTGGGTCCACTCGGGCTTGTTGTGCCAATGCGCAGCGGTGTTGAAGATATCGAGCACCCTCGAGAAGTTTCGCCACCGCGCTTGTTTGACGAAGATAGAGCCGCCGTGGAACGAGGGCTTCAGGTGGGGAAAGCGCTCGGCGAACTCTCGGACTTCCAGGCTGTCGCCCAGCGGCCAAACGACATCCAGACGGAATAGCTCGACCTGTTGCCGGGCTTCCTCCTCGTTGTCGACGATCAGAATTGGATTGAAGCGTCCACCCCAGAGGACGTGGGAGTAGCGTACCGCCCTTCGAAACCCCTCCAGGTCGTCCGCGCGAACCGCCCAGCCGATGCGCAAGGGCCGGTAGCACAGATTGACTCGTACGGTGTCGGCCATGTTCTCCTTGTTCGGTTCGTCTACATCATTATTTGGATATTGTCGGTTTACTTCAGTGCAGGACGATACTTGACTGGTGTTGGCGTTGTTGTGCGCGCTCCCCGGATTCGCTTCCCCGTACGTTCTGGAGCGCGGCAAGTTGCTGGTGGAACTTTCGAGCTCCGCAGCAATCCTTCGGGAAAAAACGGCTCTTGATCCAGGCGTCGCTGGCCGCGCGAAACCCGGAGCCCGGCCGCCTGCGGGGGCGGCGCAAAGGCCCATAAGTTCCTGCATGCTGTCGCTTCAGACGCGGCTGCGGACGAAGCGCCTGGTCGCGTCGTTGCGCCGAATCTCGAAGCAGATGTAGGGGCTGGTCGCAAGAGCTTTCGACAACTGCACGGCCTCACGCTCTTCGAGATAGGCCATGGCCGGGTTTAGGCGCCGCGGCTCCCATCCGTAGCGCTGGCCGATCTGATCGGGCGCCCTGGGAAAGCTGGCATCGTTGACGGTATCCGCAGCGAGCCTAAGTGCATCCTCGGCCGGGTTCCAAGGCTTCCAGTAGCGGTCGAATTCGGCATAGAACGTATCCCGGACAATCACCGTGCCGTAGTCGATCTTGAGCCAGCGCCGCAGTTCGTAGAGCGCGTCGGTGACGTCTTCGCGGGACAACGAAGTGTGTTGTGCGATGCACTCCTCGTCGTCGCTGACGTCGCCGAACTCCCCGTTGTGGCTTTTCTTGACGAAGTACTCGGCGATCGCCATCGCCGCCGACGTGTAGCGGGTCTTCGGCAGCAAAGTCTGGGCAGGGGCTCGCCCTAAAGCAGGCTTTCGCGAGATGCCATGGATGTCGTTGATCAACTGCTGGATTTGGGTTAGCTCCCGGTCTATCTCGGGCGAAAGCGAGCCGGCCAGCAGCGGCGGCAGCCGGGATGCCTCCAGTCCATGGCGCAGGCCGATGAACTTGGCGCCCCGGCCGAGCTTCTGGACGAAGCCCGCATCCATCTCTTCCTGCACCCAGGGCCGGCTGATCGATGTAGGAGTCAGCAGGACGATGAAGTGCGTGCAGTCGCCAATACCCTGGTCGATCTTGCGACGCAGGCTATCGCCCATCATGATCTCCCACTCCGACCACCACGTCGATATGCCATTTCGCTGCAAGGCTTCCGCAATTCGTCTTGCCAGGTCGTGATCCTCCCAGCCGAAGCTTAGGAAGACTTTCGGCGGAATTTCTGCGCCGGTCTGGTCGCGTTCGTTATCCTCCACATCGGCCTCCACGTTAAGATCCTGGCGCACTTGATCCAGGACGGCAGGTGTCCCCTCGATGCGCAAACTCATGTCGTCTAAGTGCTCGCCGTCGACGATCACGGTGGCGAACCGCCCGGTTTCCGGATCGCGAACAGAAGCCACCCGTTCGCGCAGGTGGTCGTCCACCAGCTTTGCGGCGGCCTTGTGCAACGCCTTCTGGAAGTCATCGGCCTTGAACGGCTTCCCGTTGAACTTCATGACCATATCCGTCCTCCGTGAGCAGATCGTGCCTGAAACAGGAGGACCAATCCATACGCGGGACATCCCGGCTTTCCGGCGAGGATTTCAGGCGTCCCGAGGGACGGCCGGCGGCATCCCGCGCTGATACATGACAGCTTCGGTCCCGGAGCGCCTGCGCGTTGCGCTTGCCATGACGTTGCAGAGTCGTCCGTGCCGCGTTGGCGTGGCGCTGCGCCGATCCAGCGCGCCATCGAGGCCGGCAACGCCGAGACTGGCGTGTGTCTGAAGCAGATGGAAGCCGGACTGGACACCGCCCTGGGCTGCTGGCGCAGATCACCGCGATCGGCCAGCGGGAGACCGGACCAGCTGCGCGACCGCCTAGCCACCGTGCTGGCCGAAGGCCTGGGCGTGCTGCACGCCGGCCTGACCCCTCTGCCGTGAAAGCAACCGGAGGAGGGTGCCGCTTACGCCCGCAAGTTCCCTGGCTTGATTGGCGGGTCTAGCGCGCCTGTAGCGCAGCTGAGGGCGTGATGCCTGCATCCTGCTAGCCGGAAATGCATGGCAATACGGCAATGCATGGTGGACGGGCGTGGGTAGGTCCTTGGCGGACATCTTATGCCTTTAGATCGCGGACAATTTATGCTTACAAGAACAGGATGTTTGTTTGCTCTTGAAAATAAGCCGAAGTTAGAGTGAACCTGGCTCCTGTTCTTGAGTCAGCATTTGGCAGTTGCTCTGTCACCGCCCCTGAGCCAGCAACGAAAATCGGCGCTTCTAGGCATCACAGAGTATATCGTCGAGCGTAGTTTCAACCGTTGCGTGATCTTCCTGGACAACGAAGATCGACATCGCGATCGCCGCCTGCTGTGCCACGCGTGTGAGTGCTTTGGCATGCGGCCAGGAAGTAGTGGAACGTGCGCTGGGACGTCCGGCCGCGTATCGTGCATGTGGCCGGCCTAGGGTGGGACCACCGGGGGATGAACGGCCTTCGTCCCTGAGGTTTCAAGGATCATCGCGTTGCCCATCTACGGCATTCGCGTCGACCACTGATACCACGACCTCGCCAGCGCGGACGGTCACCTGCACCTTGCTGCCGATGGCAAAGCCCAGTTGTTCCAGCCACAGGCCGCTCAGGCGTAGGACTGGGACGCGGCGGTCACCGGTGTGGCGTTGCTTGCTGGGATAGTGATCGACGCCGACGGTGCAGTGGGTGGGCTGGCGTGGGACGCGTGGGCGGCAGCGGCGGAGCGTGGCCTCGTTGATGTCCTCGAGCAGCCCGGCGCGCAACTCCTCCTCGGTGGGCGCCGGCGTGGGCGGCGGGTCCACGCAGACCCATTGCACCCGCGGTGCGCGGCGGCGCGAGGGGCGGGCCGCTGCGGCCGTGGGCGTGTCGGCTGCGGGGCGGCGGCTCATAGCGCCTCCCGACGGTTGTGGCTGGACCAGGCCGGTGCGGTGCATTGGTGCAGGGCGGCGTTGATGCGGTCGGACAGGTGGCGCAGGCTGTACGGCAGCGTGGCCATCCGGCCCAGCGCGTCGCCGACCTCGCAAAGAAAACCGTGCGCGGCGGCCGGCAAAAGGTAACCCGGCGCGCGGGCCGGCGGGGATGGTGCTGTGTGCATAGCAACGCCCTCCTTGGACAAGATAAAGACCCGTCGCCCAGGGCGACGGGATGTCGGGAGGTTCGAAACCGCTAAGAGCCGGCGGGCGTATTTCCGCGAAGGGTGTTGTATTAGCCGCCCTCCCGACGCAGGCATCGCATCGGCTAGCGCCCGAAGATCGGGCACAAAAAACCCACCGGCTTGTCGGAGGTGGGTACCGCTCTTAGAGGAGTTTCGACGCTCCTTGCTTAACAGCTTGCCTCTGGATCAGACGGGTTGTCAATCACCAAAGGCATTGCCTAGGGCAGCTTTGACTTACCATCTCCACACACCAAGTTGGTAACCTGGTGTGTAGCGAGGATGACCATGACCCATGCTGTTTTTACTGCATCCGAAAGTTCCGCATACGACGATAGGATCGAGGAGCGCTACCACTTTCCTTCAACCTATCTTCGTGTAGTCGAGGCAGCAATTGGCGATCTGATCATCTACTACGAACCTAGGCGGACTTCCGGTGCGAACAGCGCGACCGGACGCAGCGCGTATTTTGCTTGCGCACGCGTGCTCTCCGTCGATCCAGACAAGATGCGCCAAGGGCACTTCTATGCCCGCCTAGGAGAGTTCATCGAATTTGATCGCGCGGTGCCGTTCTCCCAGAACGGTCATTACTACGAATCCATGCTGAAGAAGGATGACGGATCAACAAACAAGGGGGCGTTCGGACGGTCCGCACGCAGCATCAGCCCCGAGGAATTCGATGCGATCATCAGATTAGGCATGTCCACGCCTACCGAGGCGTGGGAGCCTCAGGACGCCGCGATCGATTCGACAGGGGACAGGATCAGTGAAGGCGAAGTGCCCCTCTATGCAGAGAGAAGTGTTGTTCAGAGACTGACAAACAGAGCGTTCCGAGACGTGGCATTTCGTAGACATGTCAGGAATGCATACGAGAACACCTGCTCGGTTACCGGCTTGCGGCTCATTAATGGGGGCGGCAGGCCAGAAGTACAGGCAGCGCACATTTGCCCAGTCGAAGCGAACGGCCCAGACACAGTGCGTAACGGCATCGCGCTCACAGGAACCGCCCATTGGCTATTCGATCGTGGCCTGATCTCGATTTCGCCAGACTATGAAATTCTTGTATCGCCACACGGAGTTCCTGGCGAAATCGACAGACTGATCGTCAGAGATCGTCGCCTTATCCTTCCTGGGATTTCAAAATTGCGACCGCATCAAACCTATCTGGAATGGCACAGGCAAAATCGCTTCAAGCATTAGGGATATGAATCTGATCGTGAGCTATACCCGAGTTTTACTGTCAGTAAGTAATATATTGCGGCACCTTTGGTTTGCAAAAGCACGCACACGTTCTGCGTTCCTCGTAGGTATGGTAACCGCCGAAATAGCGCCATGTGCGCGGTTTTTCGAAAACAATCCGCCACAAGCTTTTGATTTGTAGGAATTAAGGTCGGGGGGGCTCAGCATCAGAGGCGTTTGCCATTTCTCGTCGCGCGCGTTGAGGTTATCTCCACGATCGATGTGGATTCGGACCGCGCTCTCGACGCCTGCCACGACTGCCATTCTGAGAAATCGGCTCATTGGGCTGGCATCTTGGACAGTCATGTCCGTCACGCGCGTACCTTTACCCGGATTGTCCCAACGGAAATTTCCGAGCCTGGTTGAGGGCGGCATCCCTCCGGGTCGAAATCTTTGCCGCGTCCGCACGGCGTGTTCATTCTTGATGCCACCTGGCTCTACTGAGTTGAACTTTTACAAATTCTAACTGAATATCCCGGCATGCCCAGGTTGGAAAAGTCGATGGCAGTGATTGATGTTCGTCGCGGTTGATCTGCGACGGCTCCTTGTCCCCACCGTGGCCCATGCGATCCTCCAGCGCACATTGACGGAACCGGCAGATTTTCCAGAAACCGCCGGGATGCCTAGGGAAAAACCAAAGGTCTACTCCTGTAGCGCGCACTACTTGTAAAGCGGCTTTGACATGAGCCACGGATGGTCGAATGGCCGCTGCAAAAGACATTGCTGTACTCCGGAGCGGTCGATCCATCGAGGTTCTGCAGTGCTTGAGTCGGTGCTGTTCTATCTGCACAAGGGCAAGAAGGGCTCCTCGAAATTTCGGCCTGGGCCTTTGGAGTCTTGAGCGGTGAAGCCTCCGTGGTCAGGCCCCAGGTGAAAGCGGGCAGGCGCCAAGTCGGCTTATGTCTCGATTCGTAGACAGATGGCGCCGACCGCACCGGCGCGGTGGCCTGCAGATCAAGATCGCGCTGGTCGATTTAGCCGATCTGAGGAATGGCTCGATGGCATCCGTCGTCAACAAGCTATTGAAAAAACGAGTTGCCGCGCCGGCGCCAGGGTGGGGCGGCGGCCTCCGCATTGGCGGCCCATCCTGCCGCGAAAGTTGGTTTCAGTTCCACTGCATGTCGATCTGTAGAATTGCAAGGAGCCCACATGGCACGTCTTGAGACCGGCACCTGCTACCACTGCGATGCTGCAGCTACTGGACGCGAACATGTTCCGCCGAAATGCCTGTTCCCGAAAGAAGGCGACTGGTCCCAATTGATGACAGTGCCCTCGTGCAAAGCGCACAACGAGGCCACCTCGAAAGCGGACGAGTACCTGAAGTTCCTCCTTGGAGCGATCGCCTCGGATACTCCGGAAGAGGTCAGGCGTAGCGTGGCCAGGGGGGCCGTCAGACTAGCGCAGAAACGCAGCAGGAATCTGCACCGCTTCGGTTTTCGGTGGGAGGGCGAGGTGCTGGCGATAGACGGCGACTTCCTGCTTGAGTTCGAACTCGTGAGCACGTGCCTGGAAAAGATGGCGCGCGCACTCTATTTCCTTCACCACGGCCATCGGCGAAAGCTCTTGGGCGACTTGGCGGTCTGGCCGCTTTTTATTCCCATCGGTCCTGAGGCCGACTCCGAATTCTCGTCATTGGTCGAAGGATTTCGGGTATGGGCAGACCTGAAGTTCAAGGCGCTGCCCAGGTCGGGAACACACCAAGAGATCTTCGCGTACCAAGTCATCGAGGAACCGACGTTCGTCGTCGTCAACATGGAGTTCTATGGTGCGCACCTGGCGTCCGTAGCCGGCATGGCGGAATAGGTTGCGCTCGCGAGCGCTGAGGGCACCGAATCGGTGGGATCTGCGGCTGCTGATTCACCAGCCACAGGTCACCGCATTGAAGGCCGCTACGCGTGGAGAAGTGACGCCAGCGCTCAGGGGTACTTCTTGAAGCTACCCGTGGCGATGTCCATCGCCACCCCGAGCAGCACCGCGCTGGGCAGCAGGATCGTCACCGGATGCATGCTGACCGGCAAGGTCAGGTAGGTCGCCCATCCAACCAAGCGCGCCCCTCGACGTAGTGTTGCGCGATTTTTCCGAGCACAGTCTGTATGTGGCTTTCATGCGCATGGGAGGGGAAATGTCTACTGCTGCAGCGCGCGCGGCTTGTACAGTGACTCTGACACGCCACGGATGGTCGAATGGCCGCTGTAAAAGACATTGCCAAAGGCGCCTTGCTGAGCGCGGGCTACTGCGCCGCGTTCCTGCTGGCTTGGCGATGCTCCGTGGATCAGTGGTATCTGCCGGCTGGATTGCGCGTTGCGAGCCTGCTCTTCCTGCCTGCGCGGCGATGGCCCTGGTTGCTGGCGGGTGACGTCGCGGCCCTGCTGGTGCTGCGCGTGCCGAGGGTCGATAACTGGGGTGCCAGCACCACCTGGGCCTACCTGAGCCCGTTCCTCTTGATGCCCGCGGTCTCGCTGCTTCCCGTCACGGCGCGCTTGCATATCCCCGATTTGATGCGCAAGGACCAGTGGCTGCTGCCGGTCGCGCTGGTGACGGCCTTGTGGAGCACGTTGTGCAACATGGCGCTCAATGCTGCGCTGGGCGGCCCATCGGAGCCGGCGCCGATCGACACCCTGATTAGGTACTGGCTGGGCGACTACTTGGGCACCTTGATGTTCATCCTGCCGGCGCTCCTTTGGCTGCGGCGCGACGAAGCCTTGCGCCGTCCGTCCCATCTGCTGCACGAAGGCCTGGCGTCCGTCGCGGTGGTGGCGCTTCTGTTCGTCGCTATCACCCTCATCGGCGACACCGTGCTGCGGCAGTTCCTGAGGGTGCTGCTGGTCGTGCCCGCCATCGCGCTCACCCTGCGCCATGGATGGCGCGGTGCGGCACTGGGCGTGGTACTGGCCAACGTCGCGGTGGCCCTGTCGCTGCCCAAGACCGTCGAAGCCGGCGTGCACGACCCACAGGCTTTCGCCGTACAGATACTGCTCGCGGTCGCCGCCACCGGCCTGTTTGCGTTCGGCTCGCGCATCTCTGCCGCCTACCGGCAAGTGCGCGATTTCGGGCGGGTGCGGGAGCAGGCACTGGAATTCGCACAGGCCGGCTACCTGTCTGCCGAGCGCACCCTGCGCAAACGGGTGGTCGACTACACAGATCTCACCGTGCAGATCAATCGGATGCGCAGGGACGTCGTGGAGTACCTGCGCTCCCAGGGGCACCACGCGGCGGCGATGCAGATGACGCGCACCGGGGTTATCCAGGCGCAACTGCTCGATGAGTACGTCACGGCGCTCTATCCGCTGGGCATCGAGACGCATGGCCTGTACCACACGTTGCGCTCGGTTAGCTTCGCCAATCTGTGCAACACGAAGTTCCGCTGGCGGATGCGCGGCGATCCCTGCAAGCTTTCGCTGGGACTGCAGCTGGTGGCCTATCGCTGCGTGCTCAACGCCGTGGAGACGTTGCCCGTTGCGCGAACCCACCTGATCCAGGCCCGGGTATGGCGGGTGCGGGGCATGCAGGGGATCGTCGTGCGCATCACCGCCGATGCGTCCGTGCTCAACGCCGTGCGGCGTGAACATCCTGAGTCCGATCGGGAGCTGTCGGTTCGGCTCAAGACGCATGGCGGCACCTGTCGGCGCCACCACGCGTTGGCCTTGAGCTTTCTCGTCTCCGAGCGCGTAGGCGTCGGGATCAATCTGGCGAAGTGACCACCCAGGCATCGCCCTTCGCATCCGATCGCAACCAGACAACGAAATCCCCGGTCTGGTAGACCACGCGCCCCGGGACGGCAGGCGTGGCCGACAGCGACACGCGGGCCACGTCCTTGCCCATGGGAAGCACCCACAAGGTCTCATTGATGCGCCCGACCGCGGCCCGTACCACGCCGGTGGCGTCGTTGATCTGCAGATAGGTCACGCCGTCGCGTTGGAACTCGTAGATACGCCACGCCGAATCGGTGGCGAGGTTGGCCGCGCGGGGCGCGCTTTCACCCAGCCCGGTGGCCGCCGGCACGCCGTGCCCACCCGAGGGGCAGCACGATTGCGCATGGGCCTGGAAGGACAGGGCCGCTCCTGCGACGACGACAACCAATGCCAGGGTCTTTGCTTTCATCTCCATCACACTGTTCCTTTTCCCCTGCTGGGGAATGTCCGCCTGCAGTTCAGGCACGACCACGGTACGTGGTCCGCGCTTCGGCGCGGTTGACAAGCGCAGTGGCTCAGTGTGAATTGGATTGGCGCAGGGTGATGACCCGATATTGGCCTTGGTTGCCGTAGCGCTGCCCCTTCTTCTCGAAGTCGGCGCAGAGTCTGTCTTCGCCGCAGGGCACCAGGTCGGCCCGTGCGACGCGATCCAGGTACGCTATTTCCGCCCGGCGTTGTTCGGCCTCGGCCAGTGTCGCCTTGGCGCTGTAGAGCACGTACCCCACGCTGCACAATCCCATGACGGCCGCCCCCAGCATGGCAATGGATCCCATCCACATGCGGCGCATCGCCGTGGCTTCCAGGGATTGCTGCGCTTGCGCGTAGCGCTGGGTGGCTTGCTGCAGCGTCTGGTGCGCAGCGGTCAGCGTGCGATCGAATCGCTCGGCCGCCGGATCCAGCGCTACCGAGAGCGCCTGTTGCGTCAATTGCGTCAGTCGCGGCAGCGCATTCTCCACCACGCGATTGACGCTCCGGTCGGCGTTGCCGACCGCGCCATTGAGCACCTGCAGCTGCCGGGAGATCTGGTCTTGCAGGCTTTGTTCCCGTACTTGCATCGTTGCGATCAATGCCGCCATGGCCTTGATCGTTTCTTGCAGCGCCTCGGTGGAAGTTCCGCTTTCCGGTAGCGCAGGCGTGCTTGGCGTATCCATCGTGTCCCTCTTGAAAATTCCACTCACCGCAGGATCGGGCTGCGATTACCCGCCGCCTCCACCGCCTCCTCCCCCACCACCGCCGCCACTGCCTCCACCACCGCCGCCCCCTCCATCACCGCCGCCCCCACCCCCTCCCGGTGCGCCACCTTGCATCATCGGCCCGCTGGCGAACTGCGGCAGGGTCATCACCATCACCGGACCACGGCTGGTCTGCACTTCGGCCGACGTATCCAATCCCAGCGACTGCATCGCCGTGACCTGTTCAGTCGCTTCCTGCATGGCCTTGGCCTCCAGGTGCTCATGGCCCTGTTGCAGCAGGGCATGGGTGAGGGGACTGTTGGAGATCCGGTTCAAGGCCTGCTCGATCGCGGCGTCGTTCCTGGAATCGATGGCGTGCAGTAGATCGTCCACGTCGCGGTCGCTAGTGATCTCCTTGCGCTGGGGCAGGTGGGGATCGTCCGGCTCGCCGGGCCTTTGCGCCGTGGCAGGGGCGGCATCGCGCCGCGCCGTGGCGGGCTGCGGCTCGGACGCCGCGTGCTCGGTTGGTGCAGGGGCGCGCGCATCCTGCTGACGGCGAGCATCAAGGTCTGCGAGGGGACGATCGTCTCCCCGCTCCCTACGCTCCTGCCTTTCCTGTTCCAGGCGCTTTTCCTGCTGGAGGTCTTTTTCGAGCTGTATCCGGAGTGCGCGCATCGTTTGCAGCGTCTCCTCCCAGGTTTCGGCTCTTTCCTCCGGCACAGGAGCGGCGCGCGCATTCTGTCCATCCGCTGGTGCATCGCGGCGCTGCTCGCGGGCGGTTTCGTCGCCTTCGATGCCGCCGCTGGCGCGGTCGGCACCGCGCGTTCCCGAGGAAGACGCGAGTGCGAGTCCGTGGTCGGCCACTGGCCTGTCCGATGGTGGCATCGGGAGCGTTGGCATGCGCGGGTCTTCGGTGCGCTCCGCAGCGAGCGGCAGGGCCATCGACGCATCCAACGCTGTCTCCGTGGCCTGGGCGTGTCGCTCCTGCACAGGCGCTTCCAAGGCCTCATCGCGCCGTTGCAGTGGCGCGTCCTCGTGCAGGGCCGACGCATGTGCGCTCGGCAAGCGCTGCTCGGGTGGCTCCTGCGCATCGGTGGGGTGCATGGCCGATGCGTGCGCGATCACCGGCGCTGCCGGATGCTGTGCATCTTGTGCGCGACCTTCCTGGGCTTGGTGTTCGTGCGTACCTTGCGAAAATGCCTCGGCCTCCTGGGGTTGCCGAGACGGCGCCGGTTGCTCGTCGGTGTCTTGGGCGAAGCGCTCCTGGGCACCAAGTGGCTCCTGGGTGCGCGACTGGGCATCCTGGACGTGTCGCTGTTCCTGCCCGGGCGGCAGCGCGTTATTGGCCTGGCGCCGCTCCGGTCCGTGCGGCAGCGGCATGGCGTCCTGCGACGGGCGCGGCGCCTGCCCGTGCGGAAAGGCTTCCTGGGCCTGTCGCTGCTCCTGCGCTGCCGGCGCTGCCGGCGCGGCCTCGGCCTGGCGTCGTTCCTGCTCGCGCGGCAACGCATCCTGGGTGGGACGCTGTTCCTGCTCACGCTGTTGGTCGGTTTCGGCCTGGCGTTGCTCCCGTTCGCGCTGTTGCGTTTCCTGGGCCTCGCGTTGCTCATGCTCGCGCTGCTGGGCTTCCTGGGCCTGGCGCTGTTCCTGCGTGCGTTGCTGGATTTCCTGCGTCTGGCGTTCTTGTTGTTCGCGCTGCTGCAGGTCCCGGCTTTGACGGTCGAGCGCGGTATGCGCCTCAAGCGCCTGGGCCGCATGCGCTTGTTCCTCGTGGGACGCCTGGGCCAGTGCGTGCTCGCGCGCCTGCCCGGCCTGCTGCTCTTGGGCCTGGCGCTCCTGCTGTTCGCGCTCCTGGCGTTGCTGCGCGGCGCTTGCCGCCTGGGTCTGTGCCTGCATGTCGAGCGCATGCTGCGGGCTGGAAGACGGGTTGGAGGACGCGCCATCCGAGTCGGCCGACCCGTCGGAGGTGCGCGCCGTCGACGCCAGCCGCGACGCCGGAGTGTCGGAGGTCGGTAGGGCTGGCTGGTGCGCCCGCACCTCTTGCAGCGCCAGCCGGATGTCCTCGGTGCTGGTGACTGCCGCGATGCGATCCACCCCGTCGGCGCCGCGCTGGAGATGGGCGATCGGGCTGTCGGCACCGAATACCCCACCGGGGCCGCGCTGCAGCTGCAGCGCGCCATCGCCGGAGAGTCCTTGCGACTCGCGTGTGCGCTGGGTGGCGAGATCGATGGCCTCGCGCCAGTCCGGATGGAGTTCCGTTCCGGCGATGCGGTACCGGTAGAGCGTGTGCTCGGCTTGCACGGCCTGCGGCGAGGGTGGCGACTGCCGGATGGCTGCCAGGGCCTGAGCGTGTTCGGCCAGGGCCGGTTGCAGCATCGCCCGTGCGGTGTCCAGCTCCAGTGCCCGATTGCCATCGGCGGGGACGCCATCGGCGGACCAGTGTCCCTCTGCATCGCGGCGGTACTGCTGGCCGTTCGAGGTGGTCAAGGCATCCGGATCGGGCAATGCCCGTTGCACGGCCGGCGACATCGGATAGCCATCAGCGGCCCAGCCGCTGCGGTGGTAGGCCAGTTCATAGCGCGCGGCGATGGCGCCGGGACTGTTGGCGACGTTGCGCGCGACGACGGCCGCGGCCTGGGCGTCCAGCTCGGCCGCCCGCGGCGGCGACGCGGTTTCCGACTGGTAGATGCCGCGGTCGTTGGCACCAGAGACGCCGATCTTGGCCTGGCGATGCCACTGACCATCGGCTGCGCTGCGCGTCCAGTCTGCCGGGGCCAGGCTGGGGAGGTCGCTGTCGTTGGCCGGCAGGCGGCAGGGATCGTCCGGTTCCGGCGCATCCTTGAGCGCCAGCGCCGCCGCGGCGTTGGTGGCGAGGTAGTTCAGCTCGCGCGCCTTCTCGTAGCTGGCCATGATCGGCATGGCGGTCGGATTGTTCACCCCGTCAGGGGTGGTGTCGGCCATGCCCTCGCGCGACCAGGCGCGGCCGTCGAACGACCAGTGCGTCCCATCGCGGTCCGTCTGTTGGTAGATCTGGCGGTTGTCCAGCAGGTCGGCGGCTTTTTCCCCGGCCTTGCTCATGAAGTACGCGTCGGCCGCGATCAATACCATCGGCCCGGCGCCGGAGCTTCCGAGTGCATAGGCAGCTGCGGTGCCGCCGGCCCAGCCGCCTGCGTTGCGGCCTGCGAAGTGGGCCAGTTCCGATTGGGCCGCGAGCGGGTTGTCCTGGCCGTACAGTTCGCCGGCACGGCGCGCAGTGATAGCGGTGTCCGCGGCGCTGGCGAGCAGCCCGGCACCGCGCAGCAGTTGGCCGGCCGAGTGGTCGCCCGCCAGGAGTTCGACGGTGGCGAAGCCGCGTTGCGACAAGGGCTTGTACGTGTTCAGTGTGGCGCCCGCCAGGTGGTAGGCGCCTCGCGGAACGCCACCGATGCCTGGCAGATCGTCCCCCAGCACCTGCTTGACCAACACGGCATTCGGCGCGGACAAACTCACGTTCCCCGCTTGTTCGGCGTGCGTCACCGCCATGCGGAACTCCGCGCGGCCGGCGATCTCCCTGGCGGCAGGTTCGCCTGGCGCGGCGACCAGATTGGCCGAGCCGGTGCGCGCAGCCCCGATTACCTTCACGATCCGGTGCTCCGAGTGCGTGATCGCAGCCCATTCGGATTCGACGGCACCCATCGAACGAAGTGTCTTCAACTGATCCGCGTGTTCGGCACGGTATTGATCGAGGTCGGAAAGCGTCCTGCGATTCTGCGCGTTGGCCTCGTCCTTGGTCAGCCTGTCCGGCGTCGTCGTGTAGGCATCGCCGTTGATCAGGGCAATCTTGAGGGTGTCCTGCAGTTCATTGACCTGGGCGGCCACGCGCCTCAGCGCGGCGGGATCGCTGTTCAGCGCAGCACGGCCGTCGGGAGAATTTCGGATATCGTCCAGATTGCGGGTGATTCCATCCGTATAAGAACTACGCGTCCTCCCTCGGTGCGGCGAGGTTTCGAGATCGTCGGCTAGCTCGCCATCCACTGGCAGATACAGGCGGTTGACCGATGCGTCTTGGTCGATCAGTCCATGTTCGACCAACGTCTTGAGCAAGACATGTTGGCGGAAAAGGCTCTGCTCAAGGACGTGATGGCTCTGCAGGATGACACTAGTGGATGGCACGTCTTGCGACTCCCAAGCACTCGAGGGGCAACACGAGTCAGCAACCGGCGGCGTCTATGAGCCGAACGCCGCGCGTCCTTGGCGATTTGCCGAAACCACTGTCAAGCAAGGCATCACGCAAGACCTGGTCACAAAAAGCATCCGCCGTATAGGGCGTCCGGAAGACGTGCGCGGATCCAATCACTTCTTTCTTGAATGCAAAGTCGGCGCCGCCAGCAATGCTGTAATACTTCCCGTTCGGATATCCCGTCAGGACCTTGACCGTTGATGCTGCCTCGTCGATCGCATCCAGCATCCTGACCACCTCGCACAGGTAATGCGGCGGCGCATGCGAACCATCTTCCAACAGGAACTCACACGGCACGAATGCAAACCCTTCGGGGTCCACCGCTTGGAACACCTGTTTAAGCGGCTCAGACACCAGCCAATAGTCCTTGAATCCACTGTCCAGGTCGCGCGGCATGTCGCCCATCCGATGGTCGTAGCGCAAGCGCGGTGCTTCCTGCAGCATGGCCAGTCCGCCGCTTTCCGGGGGGCTGCTCAGATAGGCTGGAAACGGCACGGCCTTTTCATTCACGAACTCCACGCCATGCCCCCGACCACCGCCTCGCATGTCTGGTTGAAGGATGTAGAACTCGCCCTTCTCTGGTTTGTTTTGGGTTGTCATTTGAGTTTCAGCCGGTTCCTTGCATGGGCCGAGCAATCGACCGTTTCTCTCCATCGTCGGCCATTCAACTATCGCTAGGAAGTTGGGTGAGCGTGCCTAGGATGCCAGTTCAAGTGGCGATGCGCATTAGGAAAAGTCTGACGGCCTCACTTGCACTGAGCCAGCGCCGTGATCCGGTACTTCTCCGCGAAGCTCTGTGGGTCGCCGGTGAGAAAGCCCCGGGTTCAGGATGATCGAAGCCATTCGGGCGCCGCTGGGGCCAAGCTTGGGAAGTCGCTGTCGTTGCTCGTCCCATGGGCAACAAACCATGATGCTGGCGCAGATCTGGATCTGCTGGGCGATCCTTATAAGCCCGCGATTCGACGAAATTTCAAACCCATATCACCTCCTTGAAGCTGGTTGGTACCGGCTTCGCGTATGACGCTGCGCCGGTAGCGTCCTTGCAGGAGCAAATGAGCATGAGGAGCAAGGTCGAGCTGATCTATTGCGTGATGGTCGTGGCTACGGCTGTTCTTGCTGGTGTCATGAAATGCACGGCGAGCACTGCATGCAGCAGATGTGGTGACCTCGTCGATTCGTTCGACTGATCCCCAACCCACCTTGGCACCTCGCACAAGGCCCGGCATCGTCCGGGCCTTGTGCGTTTGTGCCGTCAACAACGAGGAGACAGAAATGCACTTGATCGAAACGATGGCCTACGCCGGAGAGATACCCTGGCACGGCTTGGGTAACCGGCTGGCACCGCGGCAGCCCATCGACGTATGGAAGCGTCAGGCGGGCATGGACTGGAAGATAGAGGAGGCGGAGGTGCGCTACGTTGCGGGTAGCCACAACCTTGGCGTGATCCATGCCTTCCCGGAGCAGAAGGTGCTTTACCGCTCGGATACGCGTTTGCCCCTGTCGGTGGTGTCCAAGCGCTTCCAGGTCGTGCAGCCGGGCCAGATCCTGGAGTTTTATCGGGATCTGACCTCCAGCAACGGCTTCGAACTGGAAACGGCAGGGGTGCTGCGCGAGGGCCGCAAGTTTTGGGCGCTGGCCCGGACTGGACAGAGCGCGACGCTGAAAGGACGGGACAAGGTAAATGGCTACCTGCTGCTGGCTACCGCCTGCGACGGCACGTTGGCGACCACGGCGCAGTTCACGTCGGTCCGGGTGGTCTGCAACAACACCCTGTCCATCGCACTGGGCAACGCATCCGGAGCCATCAAGGTGCCGCACCGCAGCCAGTTCGACCCGGACGTGGTGAAGCGCCAGTTGGGCATCACCGTCTCGTCCTGGGATGGGTTCGTGGCCCGGATGAAGGCACTGGTGGAGAGACCGGTGGATCCGGACTCGGTGGAAGTGCTGCTGCGCCGGGTGCTGACCTACGCCGCACCTGACGGCAAGGCCGCGGTAGTGAACGAGCAAGCGTTGGCCAACGTGCGCTCTCTGTACGAGGGCGGTGGGCGCGGTGCACTGATGGCCTCAAGCCGCGGTACGGCCTGGGGCTTGCTCAACAGCGTGACCGAGTTCATCGATCACCATCGCCGCGCGCGCAGCGACGATCACCGCCGCGACGCGGCCTGGTTCGGTCAAGGGGCGGCGATCAAGCAACGGGCCTGGGACGAAATGATGACGCTGGTGGCCTGATGACGACACCAATGGATCAAACGCCATCGGCCGGCACGTCAGGCGATGAACCAGACCGTGTTCGCCAGGACAAGGTGATCGCTCGTGCGCTGCGCATCCTTGAGAACCGGGCCAACAAGTCCGACATGCTGATGAACGATCCCGGCACGTGCGGGCGGTTCTTCCGATTGCGGCTGGGCGACGAGGTTCGGGAGCATTTCGAGGTGGCCTTTCTGGATACCCGGCACAGGCTGGTCGCGGTGGAGCGGTTGTTCTCCGGCTCGTTGGACGGGGCGGAGGTGCATCCACGCATCGTGGTCCAGCGCGCGCTGGTCTTGAACGCGGCAGCAGTCATGGTGGCCCACAACCACCCCAGCGGCCTTGCCGAGGTCTCCGCAGCTGATCGGGCGGTCACAGCACAGTTGAAGAACGTCCTGCGGCTGGTGGATATCCGGTTGCTGGACCACTTCGTGGTCACCGCCGATCAGGCGGTCTCGATGGCTGCCCAGGGATTGCTGTAGGGCTGGTATCCGCTTTGGGGCCGGTCTCGGCATGGTACGCCCGGCAAAGGCCGGGCATCGACTCGTCCTGTTTCATGAGCAGTGGCCGAGCCCCAAGGGGCCGGCCACAGGATTGACGTCAGTCAAGAAGTGACCCGGGGCGAACCCGGAGCGCCAGTGCGATGCGCTCGATGTTGTAGATCGTCACATTCTTCTCGCCACGCTCAAGCATGCCGATGTAGGTCCTGTGGACGCCTGCAGCCTCGGCAAGCTCTTCCTGCGACAGCCCGCGCTCCTTCCTCAATCGCCGGACGTTGCCGGCAAAGACGGTGACCAACCGAGTTTCGTGAGCTGCCCGAGCCATCGCGGGATGGTCTCGGTTTGAATACTACTATTCGACATACTACGATTAGCATAATTCCGCGCTGGAGCCGGGTTTGGCAGTGCCAGGCCATCTGGGTGGCAGATCAAAAGCAAGGGGGATGAATGAAAAAAGCGACTCCTGCCCGCGTGATGCCGACATCTGCCTTCCTGGACGGGGGCGGTGAGTGGCGGCCGCCCCGGGCTTGCGCACATTGGCGCGTTCAAATCGAAGAGAAGTAGGAGATCTAAATTGGGGAAGGACTACTACGAAGTACTCGGGATCCGTCCCAATGCCGGGCCGGAAGAGATCGAGCTGGCATACCGGGGTCGGCGAAGCCAGTACCACCCGGATCGCTACGCCAATGCAGATGGGGAAACCCAGGCCTGGGCCACCAGCAGGATGCAGGAGGTCATCGGGGCTTACGCGATACTCAAGGATCCGGCGGAGCGCGCTCTGTTCGACCATGTCCGCCAGTCCCAGGCCTCCGGATCCGCAGCACATCCGCGGCGTCCGGACGCGGCGCCCGCCCCAAGCCTAAAGGAGGCTCTGGGACACCTGGTGTTCGACGATGAACCCTTCGAAAGAGTGTTCGTGTCCCCGCACATTCCAAGAAAGAAGCTTGGTGGTGCGATCGACAGCTATGGCGAAGGGATCCGTCCCAAAGACGTCGTGGCCCTGATCGACGACACGCTGTTTGGCGGCGCAAGGGAAGGAATCCTGATGACGGAATCAGAGATCCGGTTCAAGGGCGCGTTTCAGCCGGTTGATACCCGGCTGTTGGGATGCCTGGAGGAGATTACTGCCGAAGGCAAGTACGTCTACATCAACGGCGAACGGTACGCCGAATTGAACATACCAAACCGGGACGATCTTAGAACGTTGTTCAAGGCCGTCACCCGATACCTGCAGGAATCTGCTTGAACAAAAATCCATCAAGAAGGAGCGGTGATGAAGTATTTGGTTGGAATCTACGGTGCAACGGTGCTGATAGCTGCGATTTGCTTCGATATCTGGGGGCAGTACGCCTACAAGGGGTTCTTCTACAACCTGGGGCAGGCGCTGGTATGGCCCGCCGTCGTGTTCCCGTCCTTCGGGAAGCTGCTGAGCGGCGTCATCTGGCTGTTGGTGATCCTGTCCGTCCTCTCGCTCAGGTCCAGGGGGCGCAGATGAACCGGAGAGTGGTGAATAACGCAGCAGTGTGGCTCGTGGTCCTGCTCCTCGTGGGCGGCTGCAGCAGCAAGCTGGACAAGGTGCGCGATCAGTTCATCGCCAGCTGTGTAGGCAGTGGTGCCTCTCGGTCCACGTGCACGTGTGCCATCGATGAGTTACAGGAAAGGTACGGAGAGAAGGGACTGGTCGCCATCGAGGAACGTGGTTACCCACCTCCGGACTTCCCCGATCGACTCGCCGACGCGGCACAACAATGCAGAAAACAATCAAGGAACTGACATGAAGCAAATCCATATCGCATCGACTATCCTGATCACCGCACTGGCACTTGCGGGGTGCAACAAAGAAGGGGCACCAACCAGTGCTGGCGAGATCAATCTGGCAGGCTGTGCGGTGCCCGCGGGCCTGTCCCGCGCGGAAGCCGAGAAGGTCCAATGTGCCAAGCAGGAACAGGTTGTTGCTGGTGCCAAGCCAGCGGAAGCTGCATCTACGGTTCCCGTGGCGCCTGCAGTGCCCGACGAGGAGGTCATCGCCGCGATGATCACCGAGCAGGCGGTGAAGGACGGTGGCGCAAGCGAATATAAGGACGCCCGTAAATCGGCTGTCGAAGATCTCACAGGCGATGGTCGGCCTGAGGTCGTGGTGTTGTACACCTTGGAGGGAGCCGGCGGTGGCAATGGCCATACAACCTACCTGGCTGTCTTTTCGCGGGAAGCGGAACGACTGAAGCTCATGGATAACCAACCAGTTGGCGGCTTCGGAAACGCGATTCAAGGCATGGATGTACGGGATGGCATGGTTCGCCTGAAGGTGTTGGTCCAGGGGCCGAATGATCCGGATTGCTGCCCTTCGACCGAGGAAGAGGCTGCATACGTGGTTCACAACGGAAAATGGATACAGGTGCAGCCGCGATCCTAGTCCCAAACTGCCACCATAGGAGGAGAGCCTTAGGCTCTCCTCCTATGGTGGCCTCTCTTTTTCTTCGGTCAACAGGTGGTATGCACATAAGAGGGGACGAGCGATGAGGTCGCGAGTCGGCCGAGTCAAAGTGCGGGTAGGCGGGGGACCCTCCGGCGTTCCCCCGGGATCGGCAAGACTGTTGACATTACGTGAACTTCCCGCAATGCTCCGCGCCATCAAGGCCATTGAGGGCCGCATAGCAGGGACGTTATGCAACAGGGGGGAGTCGCGTTAGCGCTCGTTGGGGAAGAAGTGCCTGCGGCAGATCCGCCGCCGGATCTGGCGTTGCGTGGCCTTGTGCTGTTGGCGCAGTTCCATGGAATCGCTGCCGATGCGTCCCAGCTTGCCCATGAGTTCGGCAGGAGCGGAGAGGCCTTCGACGAAGTCACTCTGCTATTGGCTGCCCGCAAGCTTGGCCTGAAAGCCAAGATCTCCCGGGTGCCGGCCGGTCGCCTGTCCATGGCGAACTTTCCAGCGCTGGCTTGGGGAACGACGGGCGAAGCCTTTCTGATTGCCCGCATTCAAGGCGACCAGGCGCTGATCCACGATCTCGCCGAGCGGCGTCCGCGCCAGATTGCAGTGGAGGAGTTGGAGCGTCGGTATGGCGGGCGCCTGCTGCAGGTCGCCTCGCGCGCGTCGGTGCTGGGCCAACTGGCCAAGTTCGACTTCACCTGGTTCATCCCGGCCATCGTCAAGTACCGGCGGATGCTGCTGGAAGTGTTCGTCGTCTCGCTCTTCATCCAGTTGTTCGCGCTGGTCACGCCCCTGTTCTTCCAGGTGGTGATGGACAAGGTGCTGGTCCACAACGGCCTCACCACCCTGGACGTGATCGCCATCGGCCTGGTCTGCATGGCGGTGTTCGAGGTGGTGCTGACGGGGCTGCGCACCTACGTCTTCGCCCACACCAGCAGCAAGATCGACGTGGAGCTGGGGGCGCGTTTGTTTCGTCACGTATTGGCGCTGCCGCTGGCGTACTTCGAGTCGCGGCGCGTCGGCGACACCATCGCCCGCGTGCGCGAGCTGGAGAACATCCGAAGTTTCCTGACCGGGCAGGCACTGACCTCAGTACTGGACCTGCTGTTCACCGTGGTCTTCCTGGCGGTGATGTTCTGGTACAGCGGCTGGCTGACCTTGGTGGTGGTGATTTCGTTGCCGTTGTACGCGCTGATCTCCGGCGCGATCACGCCGGTGCTGCGCAAGCGCCTGCAGGACAAGTTCGCGCGCGGTGCGGACAACCAGTCGTTCCTGGTTGAGACCGTCAGCGGCATCGGCACCGTCAAGGCTATGGCGGTCGATCCACGCGCAACGCGCACCTGGGACAACCAGCTGGCCGGCTATGTCAGCGCCGGCTTCGGCGTGACCCGCGTGGCAACCATCGGCCAGCAAAGCGTGCAACTGGTGCAGAAGCTGGTGGGCGTGGCGATCCTCTTCTTTGGCGCCAAATTGGTGATCGACGGCAGGCTTTCGCTGGGCCAGCTGATTGCCTTCAACATGCTTTCCGGCCAGGTGTCGGCCCCGATCATCCGCCTGGCACAGCTGTGGCAGGACTTCCAGCAGGTCGGCATCTCGGTCGAGCGGCTGGGTGACATCCTCAACACGCGTACCGAGCTGCCCGGCAGCAAGATGGCGCTGCCGCCCATCCAGGGCCGGATCGGTTTCGAACGCGTGCACTTCCGCTACCGTCCGGAGGCGCCGGAGGTCCTGGCCGGCGTCGAGTTGGACATCAAGCCCGGTGAGGTGATCGGGATCGTCGGGCGCTCCGGCTCGGGCAAGAGCACGCTGACCAAGCTGGTGCAGCGGCTCTACACCCCCGAGCGCGGCCGCGTGCTGATCGACGGCCATGATCTGGCCCTGGCCGATCCGGCTTGGCTGCGCCGCCAGCTCGGCGTCGTGCTGCAGGAGAACTTCCTGTTCAACCGCAGCATCCGCGAGAACATCGCGCTGGCCGATCCCGGGATGCCGCTGGAGCGGGTCATCCGCGCCGCGAAGCTGGCGGGCGCGCACGACTTCATCACCGAATTGTCCGAAGGCTACGACACCTCGGTGGGCGAACACGGCACCGGCCTTTCCGGCGGGCAGCGCCAGCGCATCGCCATCGCCCGGGCGCTGATCACCGATCCGCGCATCCTGATCCTCGACGAGGCCACCAGCGCACTGGACTACGAGTCCGAGCATGCGGTGATGGCCAACATGCACTCCATCTGCAAGGGCCGCACCGTGTTGATCATCGCCCATCGGCTATCGACGGTGCGGCGCGCGAACCGGATCGTGGTGGTGGAGAAGGGGCAGATCGTCGAGACCGGCACCCATGCCGAACTGGTCGACCGCCCAGACGGGCATTACGCACGGCTACACCGGTTGCAGGCGGGGGTGGCATGAAGCACGTCATCGAGGGGGTCCGTGCATTCGCGCAGCGCTACGTGGGCGTGTTTCGCTCCGCCTGGGCCTCGCGCCGCGAGCTGGACTCGCCCGAGCGCAGCGACGACGAGCGGGCATTCCTGCCGGCCCACCTGGAGCTGATCGAGACTCCGGTCTCGCCCACGGTGCGCTGGACGATGCGGACCATCGTCGCGTTCTTCTGTATCGCCCTGCTCTGGGCATGCCTAGGCAAACTGGACATCGTCGCAGTGGCGCCGGGCAAGACCGTCGCCGATTCGCGTACCAAGATCATCCAGCCGGCCGAGACGGCCGTTGTGCGGCGCATTCTGGTGCGCGATGGCCAGCGGGTGATGGCCGGCGAAGCGCTGATCGAGCTGGATGCCACCACCACGGGCGCCGAGTTGACCCAGGCTGGCGAGACGCTGATCGAGGCGCGTCTGGCGGCGTTGCGCCTGACCGCCCTGGCCATTGCCATCGACAGCGGTCTGGCCCCGCGTTTGGCCTCGGCAGCGGACGTGCCGGCCGGACGCTTCGCCGCCGAGCAG
>NZ_JAFIWB010000002.1 GCF_017163705.1 Xanthomonas bonasiae | reverse complement strand
TCGAACCCCGGTCGCCACCGTGAAAGGGTGATGTCCTAGGCCTCTAGACGATGGGGACGCTGATAACGATGTAGCTTTTGCGGACAGGCCTAATGCCCGAAAAAGTTGGTGGAGCCAGCCGGGATCGAACCGGCGACCTCTTGCATGCCATGCAAGCGCTCTCCCAGCTGAGCTATGGCCCCACGTGTACTGGCAGAAGCGGAATCTTACTCGATTCCGGCGGCATGTACAAACCCCGCACAAAAAAAGTCCGGCATCGCCGGACTTCAGGTTTCTTGCAAATAAAAATGGCGTCCCCACGGGGATTCGAACCCCGGTCGCCACCGTGAAAGGGTGATGTCCTAGGCCTCTAGACGATGGGGACGCTGATAACGATGTAGCTTCTGCGGACAGGCCTAGTGCCCGAAAAAGTTGGTGGAGCCAGCCGGGATCGAACCGGCGACCTCTTGCATGCCATGCAAGCGCTCTCCCAGCTGAGCTATGGCCCCACGTGTACTGGCAGAAGCGGAATCTTACTCGATTCCGGCGGCATGTACAAACCCCGCACAAAAAAAGTCCGGCATCGCCGGACTTCAGGTTTCTTGCAAATAAAAATGGCGTCCCCACGGGGATTCGAACCCCGGTCGCCACCGTGAAAGGGTGATGTCCTAGGCCTCTAGACGATGGGGACGCTGATAACGATGTAGCTTCTGCGGACAGGCCTAGTGCCCGAAAAAGTTGGTGGAGCCAGCCGGGATCGAACCGGCGACCTCTTGCATGCCATGCAAGCGCTCTCCCAGCTGAGCTATGGCCCCACGTGTGCTGCGAGGAGCGGAATATTAGCGACGGCGTCCTGCCTGCGCAAGCGTTTTTTGAAGTTTTTTTAACGCGGCGGAGCGCGCGATTTAGGCGATCGGCTGGCGCAAGCGCCGACCGCATGCGTCCATCGGCTCGATGCACTGCCCTTCGATCGCATTCGATCGCCAGCAGCCATGCGATATCGGTGTGCATGACCAGACAGTCGGGCCGACAGCGAAGCACTGCTTCGTCCATCGCACACCTAGAGATGTGTAGACGAACTTCGTATCGGCGTCCCGCGGGAGTTCGCGTCCGCGGCATGGGTCGAGGCGCTGGTGGCAATCCGGATCCAGGGTCCGCCCCGGTGAGGAGCGGACAGATGCCCCGCTCGCCTCCGCAAACGCAAACGGCCGGCGCCCCCTTTCCAGAAGCCATGGTGTCGATGCGCTCGTCGCGGACCAGCGCCATCGGCACAAGCGCAGGTCGGTGCAGAGCTCCCACGACCCATCGCGCAAAAAACAAACGGCAGCCGAAGCTGCCGTAGGTTTCTGGTGCCGAAGGTGGGACTCGAACCCACACGCTTTTAAGGGCGGCGGATTTTGAGTCCGCTGCGTCTACCGATTCCGCCACTTCGGCGCGGCCGCGAAGTATAGCCGACCGCAACGGCCTGCGACAGGGGTAAACCCTTCATCTTCGTTGGGATCGCGATCCAACCAGCGCCATCGCGGCTGCCGCTATAATTTCCGTTCCCAAACCTTAACGAGCAAGCGATGTCGGCATTGCGGGGCCTGCGTATCCTGGTGGTCGAGAACGACGAAATGAACGCCACGCTGCTGGAATTGCAGCTTGCCCAGGCCGGGGCAGACGTCATCGGCCCGGCCGAGTCGGTGCGGGAAGCGCTTTTGCTGATCGACCAGGAACGGCCGGATCGGGCGGTGCTCGACTTCCGCCTGGCCGCCGGCGAGACCAGCGAGGCGGTCGCACGGATGCTGACCGAGCGTGCGATCCCGTATGTGCTGGCCACCGGCGTCGCGGCCGAATCGCTTCCTGCCGGTTTCGCCGCCGGAGTGGTGCTGACCAAGCCGTATCTGTCCGAACAGCTGATCAAGGCGCTGGGCGATGCTCACGCGAAAATGACCGCTCGCCCTTGAGAATCCCGGATCAGGAGCCTGCCCTGCAGGGATCGATTCGAGGGATATCGCCATCAACGCTCATGACCGATCGCCCCCTCCTGTCTGGCTGCCCGCCAACAGCGTCACGGGAGAGTTGCTGCGCGCCATCGATTGGTCCGGCCACGAGTTGGGACCGCTGCACGAATGGCCGCAGAGTCTGCGTTCGGCGCTGTCGATCTGCCTGAGCTCGCGCTTCCCGATGGTGATCCGCTGGGGCACGCGGATGATCAATCTCTACAACGACGCCTATATCCCGATCCTGGGGATGCGCCATCCCTTCGCCTTCGGGCGCGCGGCGGCCGAGGTATGGACTGACGTGTGGCCGACGGTGGGCGCGCAGGCCGAACAGGTGATGGCCACCGGCGAGTCGACCTGGAACGAGCACGTCCCGTTCGTGATGATGCGCAACGGCTACAGCGAAGAAGTGTATTTCACCTTTTCCTACAGTCCGCTGTTCGACGACCACGGCGGCATCGGTGGGGTGCTGTGCGTGTGCACCGAGGACACCGCCCGGATCAAGCTGGAACGCGAGCGCGATGCCTTGCTGAAGGCATTGGATGCGCAGCGCATGCAGATGGCCGACGCGTTCGAGCAGTCGCCGGCGGCGCTGGCGATCCTGCGCGGCCCGGACTATGTGGTCGAAAGCGTCAACCGCCGCTACCAGCAACTGGTCGGGCCGCGCGAGGTGGTCGGCAAGCCGCTGGCCGAGGCGATCCCGGAGATCCAGCAGCAGGGCTTCATCCGCCTGCTCGACAACGTGCGCGCCAGCGGCCTGCCCTTCACCGGCGAGTCGATGACCTTCAACCTGCGCCGCACGCCGCACGAGACGGTCTCGGAAACCACGCTGGAATGCGTGTACCAGCCGATGCGCGACGCCGAAGGCAAGGTCACCGGGGTGCTGGTCCACGGCATCGACCGCACCGAGCAGACGCGCGCGCAGGCCCACGACAGCTTCCTGTTGATGCTCGAGGACGCGCTGCAGAACCTCGACAGCGCCGAGGCCATCTGCGAGACCGGCGCCGCGCTGCTCGGCCGGCACCTGCAGGCGAACCGCTGCGCGTACGCGATCGTCGATGCCGACGAAGATACCTTCGACGTACGCGCCGACTATGCCGACGGCACCGCGCATCTGACCGGGCGCTCGCGCCTCAGCGATTTCGGCAGCGACCTGCTGGAATGCATGCGCGAGAACCGGCCCTGGGTGGTGCAGGACAGCGAAACCTATTCGCCGCCGCCGCACTTCGACAATGCCGGCTACCGGCGCCTGGGCATGCGCGCGTTGCTGAGCGCGCCCCTGCACAAGGCCGGGCGCCTGGTCGCCGTGGTCGGCGTGCACCAATTGCGGCCGCGGGTCTGGACCTCGGCGGAAATCGAACTGGTGCGGCTGGTCGCGGCGCGGTGCTGGGAATCGATGGAGCGCGCCAGCGCGCAGTCGGACCTGGCGCGCAGCGAGGCGCGCCTGCGCGAGTTGGCCGATGCGATGCCGCAGATCGTGTTCACCGCCACGCCCGACGGCGACGTCGACTATTTCAACCGGCGCTGGTACGAATACACCGGCCTGCCGGTCGGCGAAGCCAGCTACGACAGCTGGCGCAAGGTGCATACCGAGGATGGCCTGGCGCGAGCGATGCAGGCCTGGCCGGACGCCGTGCGCAGCGGCCAGCCCTACGAAATCGAATACCCGCTGCGCCGCCACGACGGCAGCTATCGCTGGCACCTGGGCCGCGCGCTTCCGATCCGCGACGAGGGCGGCCGGATCGTGCGCTGGATCGGCACCAATACCGACATCCACGATCGTCGCGTGGTCGAGCAGCGCCTGCAGGAAAGCGAACTGCGCTTCCGCAACCTGTGCGACAACGCGCCGGTGCTGATCTGGATGGCCAACGCCGATGGCGATTGCGAATACGTCAGCCGCCAGTGGTACCTGTTCACCGGACAGACCGAACAGGAGGCGATGGGCTCGGGCTGGATGGAGAAGATCCACCCCGACGATGCCGCGGCGGTCGGGCGCACGCTGGCCCGCGCCGCCGCCGATCGCCGCGCCTTCAGCATCGAATACCGGCTGCGCCGCCACGACGGCGAGTACCGTTGGTGCGTGGATACCGCCTCGCCGCGCTTCAGCTCGTCGGGCCAGTTCCTCGGCTTCATCGGCTCGCTGCTGGACATCGCCGAGCGCAAGCGCATCGAGAACGCCACCGCCGCAGAGCGTGCGGCGCTGGAGATGATCACCACCGGCAAGCCGCTGAGCGCGGTGCTCGAATCGATCGCGCGCGGCATCGAGGCGCAGAGCGACGCGGGCCTGCGCTGCACCATCATGCTGGTCGACGAACACCGCCAGTGCCTGCTGGAAGGCGCCGCGCCGAGCATGCCCGCGGCGTTCCGCAAGATGGTCCACCGCCTGCCGATCGGCGAGCGCAGCGGCTGTTGCGGGCGCGCCGCGTTCCTGCGCCGGCAGGTGCTGTGCAGCGACGTGCGCGTGGACGCGAACTGGCAGGAGTATCTGGTCGCGGCCACCGAAGCCGACATCGTAGCCTGCTGCTCCACGCCGATCCTGGCCAGCGACGGCCAGGTGCTGGGAGTGGTCGCGCTGTACCACCCGTTCGTGCACTACCCCACCGTGCACGAGCAGGACCTGGCGCGCTCGGCCTCGCACCTGGCCGGCATCATCATCGAACGCCGCGAAACCGATCAGCGCCTGCAACAGTTGCTCGCCGCCGAGCAGAGCGCGCGCGGCGAGGCAGAACGCGCCAGCCGCATGAAGGACGAATTCCTGGCCACGCTGAGCCACGAACTGCGAACCCCGCTCAACGCCATCCTGGGCTGGTCGCGGCTGATGCAGGGCGAGGCGGTGCGCGAAAAGGACTTAAGCAGAGGCCTGGAAGTGATCGAGCGCAGCGCCCATGCGCAGGCGCAGATCATCGACGACCTGCTGGACATGAGCGCCATCCTGTCCGGCAAGGTGCGGCTGGAAGCCACCGAACTGGATCTGTGCGCGCTGGTCGGCGAGGCGATCGATGCGGCGCGGCCCGGCGCCGAGAGCAAAGGCATCGACATCGCCCTCACCCCGTGCAGCGACGCCCCGGTCCTGCCCTATCTCGGCGATGCGGTGCGCCTGCAGCAGGTGCTGACCAACCTGATCGGCAATGCGATCAAGTTCACCCCCAGCACGGGCAAGATCGCGGTGACGCTCGACAACAGCGCCACCCACCTGCGCATCAGCGTCAGCGACAGCGGCGTCGGCATCGATCCGCTGTTTCTGCCGCATGTGTTCGACCGCTTCCGCCAGGCCGACGCCAGCAGCACGCGCAGCGCCGGTGGCCTGGGCCTGGGCCTGGCGATCGCCAAGCAATTGACCGAAATGCACCACGGCCAGCTGTCGGTGAGCAGCGAAGGCGTCGGCCTGGGCGCCACCTTCACCCTGCTGCTGCCGCGCAACGATCCGCAGAGCCGCCATCCGGCGCGACGCAGCGATGGCGCGACGAACGCCGCCGCGGCGTTGCAGCGCGGCGGGATCCGCTTGAACGGCATGCGCGTGCTGGTGGTCGACGACGACATGGACTCGCGCGGCGTCACCCAGCGTTTTCTGCAGGAGGCCGGTGCGGTGGTCGACGCCGCGGTATCCGCCGACGACGCCGAGTCGCTGCTGCGCGAGCGTCCGTACGACCTGTTGGTCAGCGACGTGGGCATGCCGCGCCGCGACGGCCACAGCCTGATCCGCAGCGTGCGCGCGCGCGGCGCCGGCGCGGTCAGCCGCATTCCGGCGATCGCGCTGACCGCATACGTGCGCGGCGAGGATCGTTCGCTGGCGCTGGAGGCCGGCTTCAACGCGCATCTGGGCAAGCCGGTGGATCCGGTCAAACTGATCGCGCTGGCCGCCTCGCTGGCGCAGCCGCACAGCGCCACCGAACAGGACCCGAACGCGCAAGCCGAACCGGCCTGAGCCGGCGCGGCACCGCGGCGCCGAACGCGTGCCGCGGCCGCCGCGGCACGCGGCCGCTCAGTTGCGTTTGGCGCGGGCGAACGCGTCGGCCAAGGCACTGTTCAATGGCGGCGCAGCGGGTGCACGTGGCTTGCCGTTGCCACCGCCACCGCCACCATTGCCGCCGCGCGCATCGCGCTCGCGCCGCGGCGCGCCCGGCGCCGGACGCGCGCCGCTGTCGCGCTCTCCGCTACGCGCCGATGCCGGTGCAGGCGCATCGTCCAGGCGCCGGGTCAGCGCGATGCGCTTACGCGCCACATCCACTTCCAGCACCTTGACCTTGACGATATCGCCGGCCTTGACCACATCGCGCGGATCCTTGACGTAACTGTCGGACAACGCGGAGATGTGCACCAGGCCGTCCTGGTGCACGCCGATATCGACGAAGGCGCCGAACGCGGCCACGTTGCTGACCACGCCTTCGAGCACCATGCCCGGCTTGAGATCCTTGATGTCCTCAACGCCGTCGGCGAAGCGCGCGGCCTTGAACTCCGGGCGCGGATCGCGGCCCGGCTTCTCCAGTTCCTTGAGGATGTCGCGCACGGTCGGCACGCCGAACTTTTCGTCGGTGAACTGGTCCGGCTTGAGCGCGCGCAGGAACCCGCCGTCGCCGATCAGCGCCTTGATCGGCTTGCCGGTGGCGCCGACGATGCGCTCCACCACCGGATACGCTTCCGGGTGCACCGAGGACGCATCCAGCGGTTCGTCGCCATCGGCGATGCGCAGGAAGCCGGCGCATTGCTCGAAGGTCTTGTCGCCCAGCCGCGGCACCTTCAGCAGGTCCTTGCGGCGCTTGAACGGGCCGTTGTCGTCGCGGTGGCGGACGATGTTCTCGGCCACGCTGGCCGACAGCCCGGACACGCGCGACAGCAGCGCCGCCGAGGCGGTGTTGACGTGCACGCCGACCGCGTTGACGCAGTCCTCCACCCGCGCATCCAGCGCCCGCGCCAGGCGGTACTGGTCCACGTCGTGCTGGTACTGGCCCACGCCGATCGCCTTGGGCTCGATCTTGACCAGTTCGGCCAGCGGATCCTGCAGGCGCCGCGCGATCGACACCGCGCCGCGCAGCGACACGTCCAGCTGCGGGAATTCCTTGGCCGCGAATTCGGACGCCGAGTACACCGACGCGCCGGCCTCGCTGACCACGATCTTCTCCAGCGTCAGCTGCGGATTCTGCTTGATCAGGTCGGCGGCGAGCTTGTCGGTCTCACGGCTGGCGGTGCCGTTGCCGATCGCGATCAATTCCACGCCATGCTGCGTGCACAGCTGCCGGAGCGTGTGCAGCGACTGGTCCCACTGCTTGCGCGGCTCATGCGGATAGATGGTATCGGTGGCGAGCAGCTTGCCGGTGGCATCGACCACCGCGATCTTGCAGCCGGTACGGATGCCCGGATCCAGGCCCAGGGTCACCCGCGCGCCGGCCGGCGCGGCCAGCATCAGGTCCTGCAGGTTGTCGCCGAACACCGCGATCGCCTCGGCCTCGGCCTTCTCGCGCGCCTGGTTGAACAGGTCCAGCAGCAGGTGCATGTGCAGCTTGGCGCGCCAGGTCAGGCGGCACGCGTCGAGCAGCCAGCGGTCGCCGGGACGGCCCTGGTTGGCGATGCCGGCGCGCACGGCGACGCGGCCTTCGGCGTATTGGTGGCCGGCCTCGGCATCGCTGCCCGGGTCCAGCTCCAAGTACACGATTTCCTCGCGGCGCGCGCGGAACAGCGCCAGCAGCCGGTGCGAGGGAATTTTCGCCAGCGCCTCGGTGTGGTCGAAGTAGTCGCGGTACTTGGCGCCTTCCTGCTCCTTGCCTTCGGCCACGCGCGCGCGGATCACGCCGACGTCGGCGAGCCAGCCACGCAGTTCGCCGACCAGCGCGGCGTCCTCGCCCCAGCGTTCCATCAGGATCGCGCGCGCGCCTTCCAGCGCCGCCTTGACGTCGGCCACGCCCTTGTCGGCGTCGACGAAGCCGGCAGCGACACTGTCCGGCGTCAGCGACGGATCGGCCAGCAGGCCGTCGGCCAGCGGCTCCAGGCCGGCTTCGCGCGCGATCTGCGCGCGGGTGCGGCGCTTGGGCTTGTACGGCAGGTACAGATCTTCCAGCCGCGACTTGGTATCGGCGGCGACGATCTCCGCGCGCAATTCGGCGCTGAGCTTGCCCTGCTCGTCGATGCTGACCAGCACCGCGGCGCGGCGGTCTTCCAGCTCGCGCAGATAGGTCAGGCGGGTTTCCAGGTTGCGCAGCTGGGTGTCGTCGAGGCCGCCGGTGACTTCCTTGCGGTAGCGCGCGATGAACGGAACGCTGGCGCCTTCGTCGAGCAGGGCGATGGCGGCGCGAGCCTGGGCCGGCTGCGCGCCGATCTCGGCGGCGATGGTATTGGCGATCTGCTGGGCGAGCTGAGTGTCGTGCATTGCATCCGGCCGAAGCCGCCTTGCGGAAAACCCCATTTTCGCAGCGCCGGCGCCGTCCGGGAACCCGTTGACACGGGCGCGCCGACCTGTCGGCATCGGCTCACGCCGCAGGCCGACTTGTCGGCATCAGCTCACGCCAGTGGGGCCGTCCAGCACGATGCGCACCTTGCGGACCAGCTCCTGGCGGTTGTAGGGCTTGGACAGCACATCGAATTCGGTGCCGCCGGCGTCGGTACGTTCGATCGAGGTCTCGGCATAGCCGGTGGTCAGCAGCACCTTGATCTTCGGCCGGCGCCGCCGTACTTCGCGCGCCAGCATCACCCCGTTGAGGCCGCCGGGCATGATCAGGTCCGAATACAGCAGGTCCACCTGCACGCCCTTGTCGAGCAGTTCCAGCGCTTCGCGCGCGTTGTGCACGACGTGGGTGGCATAGCCCTGGTCCTCCAGGAACAGCCGCGCCAGCTCGGCGATGTCCGGCCGGTCCTCCACGATCAGGATCGTCTCGCTGCCCTGCCGGTCGGAGGCGCGGCGCGCGCGCGAGTCGCGCGGCGCCGGGTTCTCGACGTTGTCGTCGATCGGGAAGTACAGCCGCACCGTGGTGCCGTGGCCTTCTTCCGAATACAGCCGCACCGCGCCGCCGGACTGCTTGGCGAAACCGTAGACCATCGACAGGCCCAGGCCGGTGCCCTTGCCCTCTTCCTTGGTGGTGAAGAACGGATCCAGCACGTGCGCCAGCACGTCCGCGGACATGCCGCTGCCGTTGTCGGTGACCGACACGCAGACATAGTGGCCGGGCAGCAAATTGTCGTAGGTGGTGGGTTCGTCGGCGCGGATCGAGACGTTGCGGGTCTGGATCACCAGGCGCCGTGCGGGCTGCTCGGCCATCGCATCGCGCGCGTTGATCAGGATGTTCAGCAGCGCCACTTCGGCCTGGGTCGGATCGATCCGGCAGTTGCGCAGGTCCGGCGCCAGGTCCAGCGAGAACACGATGCCGTCGCCCAAGGTGCGCTCGGCCACGTCGCTCATGCCGGCGACCAGCGTGTTGAGGTTGAGCACGCGCCCTTCCAGCTTCTGCTTGCGCGCGAAGGCCAGCAGTTGCTGGGTCAGCCGCGCGGCCTGCCCGGACGCGTCGCGCGCGCGCTCCACGCTCTTGCGCAGCCGCGCCGGATCCAGCGGCTCGCGTTCCAGGCCATGCTCGATCAGTTCCAGGTAGCCGGACATCACCTGCAGCAGGTTGTTGAAGTCGTGCGCGATGCCGCCGGTCAGCTGGCCCAGCGCCTCCATCTTCTGCGCCTGGCGCAATGCGTCCTCGGTATCGCGGCGGCGGCTGACGTCCAGCTGCGAGCCGAAGTAATAGACCAGCTCGCCGTGCTCGTTGTAGACCGGCGAGATGAACAACGCGTTCCAGAAGCTGGAACCGTCCTTGCGATAGTTGAGGATCTCCACCGCCACTTCGTTGCGCGCGGCGATCGCCTCGCGCACGCTGTTCACGGTGTCGCGATCGGTGTCCGGTCCCTGCAGGAAGCGGCAGTTGTTGCCGAGCAGCTCTTCGCTGCTGTAGCCGGTCATTTCCAGGAACGCGCGGTTGACGAACACGATCGGATTGTCCGCCTGCCGCGGATCGGTGACGATCATCGGCATCCGCGTGGTTTCCACCGCGGCGAAGAAGATATCGCTGCGGTGCTCGGACAGATCGGCGGTGGTGCTTTCGTGGACGGTGACGCGCGAATTGCTGGAGTCGGGTGCGGGCATGGTCGATGAGAGATCGATGCGAACCGCTGCTGGCCCGGCTAGGCGGGCGACCACACCGGGGTTCGCATGCCGGTGTCAACGCGAATAATACTGGTGCAAGCGTTCCACGACGATCTCGTCCTGCAGCGATTCCAGCGCCATGATCCGGACCCGGCGATCGCTCAGCGCGAGCACGCGCTCGACGTAGATCTCCGGCCCCTGGTCGGTCTCTTTCATCGATTTGCTGAAGCCATAGGGCATCACGCCCTTCTGGCCATCCTTGCTGCCACCGATATACAGAACGACCGACATGACGCTTCCTCTGCTGGGAATTCGTGGAACTGGCGCGCAGCCTACACAGCGGGTCGTGAGGGCGCTCTCCACGCAGGTTAATCGCGGCTGTTTGCCCGCAAATGACTTACGCCTGCCTCACGCCGGCTTAACCGGATCTAGGCATTAGTCGCGCACCTCCACGGCGACCGGCATGTATGGATCTCAAGAGCGGCTACCCCTTCTGGTCGGTGCGCAATGGCCTGATGCAGAGCTTTCCGCAGTTGCATAGCGACCTGCGCTGCGACGTGGCGATCGTCGGCGGCGGCATCACCGCGGCTTTGATCGCCGACGAACTGGTCGCGCATGGCCATGATGTCGCGGTGCTGGAGCAACGCGACATCGGCTGGGGCAGCACCGCGGCCAGCACCGCACTGCTCCAGTACGAGATCGACACGCACATGCTCGACCTGGCCAAGCGCTATGGCGAAGACGCCGCCGCCCTCGCCTACCGCTCCTGCGCGCAGGCGCTGGAGCAGTTGCGTGCGCTGGCACGGCCGCTGCGCGACGTCGACTTCGGCTGGAACGACAGCCTGTACTACGCCAGCCGCCGTCGTCACGTGCGCGTGCTGCAGCAGGAACTGCAGCTGCGCGCGCGCCACGGCCTGGACGTGGAATGGCTGGACGCGCAGGCGTTGCGCGCCGGGTATGGCGTCGAAGCGCACGGCGCGATCCTCAGCCACCAAGCCGCGCGGGTCGATCCGTATCGCCTCACCTACCGCCTGCTCGGCCGCGCGCACAAGCGCGGCGCCGGCGTCTACGACCGCACCCGCATCACCGACATCCAGGTGAACGGCCGCGGTGCCACCCTGCGCACCGATCAGGGCGTGCAGGTACGCGCCGGCCATGTGGTGATGGCGGCCGGCTATGCCAGCCAGGGCTGGCTGGATCAGCGCGTGGCCAGGAACCGCAGCAGCTACGCCTTCGTCAGCGATCCGCTGGACGACGCCCAGCTCGGCGTGCTGAAGGACACCATGGTGTGGGAAAGCGCGCGCCCCTATCTGTACCTGCGCAGCACCGGCAACGGCCGCATCGTCGCCGGCGGCGAGGACGACAGCGTCGACATCCCGATGCGCCGCGACGCGCGCGTGGACAGCAAGGCGCGCAAGCTATGCCGCAAGATCGCCAAGGCGATGCCGGGCCTGCAGTTGCAGCCGACCTTCGCCTGGGCCGGCACCTTCGCCGAGACCGCCGACGGCCTGCCGTTCTTCGGCCCGCACCCGCAGCACGGGCCGCGCATGCAGTTCGCGATGGCCTACGGCGGCAACGGCATCACCTACAGCATGCTCGGCGCCGGCCTGCTGCGCACGCAGATCGAGCGCCGCGCGCATCCATTGAAGCAACTGTTCGGTTTCGCGCGACTGGACTGAGCGTCAGCGCCGCCACGGCCACCAGCCGTGGCCGTGCAAGGCATAGCGGTCGGCGGCGCGCTCCAACGGATTGCGCACGTCGACCCCGCCGCAAACGAAGTACACCGGCAGGAACAAGGGGCCGAGCAGCAGGTATTGCAGCACGTGGGCACGCTCGTGGTCGCCCAGCCGCACATTGGGATGCTGGCAGCGGCCGGCGGCATGTTCGTAGGTGGCGCACGCCACGTCCAGGTCGTCGGCGCTGACCAGGATCACGGTGCCGAGCGTCAACGCGCCGCGCGGTCCCCAGGGGAAGCGGTCGAACACCAGCGCCAGCTCGCGCCGGCTGATCCGCGCGCGCGCGCCGAACGGCATGCCGGCGACGCCGGCGACCAGGCCGAGCAGCGTATTGGGCGAGGTCCACAGCGCGCCGAGCGCGAAACCGGCCAGGCGCAGCGCGGCCAGCGCCTGCCGCGTCAATCGGCTTCGTTGGGAATCAGCAGCCACAGGATCAGATACACCAGGATGCCGGGGAACGCGGCCGAGGCGATCGAACCGACCACGTAGACCACGCGCAGCAGCGTAGCGCTCCAGCCGAAGCGGTGCGCGATGCCGCCGATCACGCCGGCGAGCATGCGGTCGTTGAGCGAGCGCGACAGGGTTGGGGTGGACTGGGACATGGCGGCGGCTCCTGCGACGAATGCGCGCTCAGTCTGGGCGCGGCGGCGCGGATGCGGCGTGACGGCGCAGCGCGGCCAACTGCTGTGCGAACCAGTTCGCCGCGTCCTGCTCCGGCTGGCCCGGACAGGCCACCCGGTAGGCCTTGCCGCTGCTGCTGCTGCGGCTCGCGCCGCGCTCGATGAACTGCTCCGCGCTGGCGGCCAGGTCGCGCTTGCGCAGGTAGTCGTACTTGCGCTGCAGATGCGCCTTGGCCTCCGCCGCCGGATACCAGCTGCCGTTGCGCTGGAACCGGCATGGCGAGGCCTGCAAAGCGGCCAGCAGCGCGTCGATTTCGCGTTCGGCGACCGGCGACGGCGCGGCCGCGGCGAACGTGCAGACGCAGGCCAGGCCGAACGCCAGCAGGCGCGCACCGAGCCGACGCGGACATGGCGCGGCGCGGCGCATCACGCCTTCACTCGCCGCCATCGCGCTCGGCCAGCCAGCGATGCAGCGCCGCCGGCACTTCGCGCTGCGCGCGGCCGGACACGTAGATGCCGATGTGGCCGCCGCGGAAACTGAGTTCGGCATAGTCGTCGCTGCCGACCAGGCCGCGCAGCGCGCGCGAGGCGTCCGGCGGCACCAGGTGGTCCTGTTCGGCGTAGATGTTGAGCACCGGCATGGCGACCTTGGCCAGGTCCACCGCGTGCTCGCCGATGCGCGCGCGGCCGTGCACCAGCGCGTTGTCCTGGTAGAACTGCTTGACGAACTCGCGGAAGGTCTCGCCGGCCAGGTCGGGCGAATCGAAGATCCATTTCTCCATGCGCAGGAAATCCTCCAGCGCGCGCGGATCGTCGAGGATGTCCAGCAGCCCCACGTATTTCTGCAGGTTCAGCCGGAACGGCTTGAGCATCAGGTAGCTGGCGTTCATCAGGTCCGCCGGCACGTTTCCCAGCGTGTCCACGAACAGGTCCACGTCCACCTGCCGTGCCCAGTTGGACAGCATGTTGTCCCGGGTGTGGAAATCCACCGGCGTCACCATCGTCACCAGGTTGCGGACCTTGTGCGGCTGCAGCGCCGCGTAGCACAGCGAGAAGGTGCCGCCCTGGCAGATGCCGAGCACGTTGACCGGCGCACCGGCAGCGGCCTCGCGCAGGTGATCGACCGCGCCGTCGATGTAGCGCAGCAGATAGTCTTCCAGGGTCAGGTAGCGCTCGGAACGGTCGGGATAGCCCCAGTCCAGCACGTAGACGTCCTCGCCCAGCGCCAGCAGGCCCTTGACCAGCGAGCGGTCGGCCTGCAGGTCGACCATGTACGGACGGTTGACCAGCGCATACACGATCAGCAGCGGCACTTTCGCGGTGGGCGGCCGCTCGCCGACGAAGCGGTACAGCACCACCTTGCCGTCGCGCCACACCTCCTGCCGCTCGGTGACGCCGTACTGCACGTCGTCCAGCCCCGGCAGCACGCGCAGCCCTTCCATCAGCTTGCGCTGCAGCTCCAGGGTTTCCTGCAGCAGGTCGTCGCTGCTGAAGCTCAACGGCCCTTTCATGCGCGGCTCCGGCGCGGCGCGGCGCCCGCCTTGCCGCGTGCCGGCTTGGGCGCAGCGGGTTTGGGTTTCGCGGCGGGCCTGGACTTCGGCTTCGCAACGGGCTTGGACTTGGCCGGTGGCTTGGACGTTGAAGCGGCGCGCGCAACGGAGGGCTTGGCAGCGGCTCTGGTCCTCGTGCCAGCCGCCTTGGACGGCGCAGCGGGCACAGGCTTGGATCGCAACGGCGGACGCGACGCTGCCTTACCGCTCACGGTTCGTTCCGATGGCGCCGCCGCGGCGGCCGGCGCAGCGCCCCGCTCCAGCCGGCGCAGCCGCCGCTCCAGATCGGCGATATGCCGATGCGCGGCATCCAGCTCGGTGCGGGTGGGCAGGCCCAACTGCTCGCACAGCTGCTCGGTCTCGCGTTGCAACAGCGCACGCAGGCGCATCTGCGCATTGGCGAAGCCGGCGTAGACCTCGCGGAATTCTTCCGACAACGCGGACGCAGCGTAGGCCTCTTCGGCGGCGTCGATCCACAGGTCGAACATCGCCCGCGCGTTGGTCAGCTGGCGGCCCGGATCCTCGTGCTCGCGCAGCTTGGCCTCGAACACGCCGAAGGCGCGATCGATCGCGCCCTGCAACTGGCCCATGTACGCCTGCAACTGCGCCTGGTAGTCCTGCTGCGCCTTGGCCAGCGCGCGCCAGCGCGCATGGTGGTTGCGGCCCGGACCGAAGCCCGGCATCTGCAGCCACGGCCCGCTGTCGCGCTGCCAGCCCTGCAGCCATTGCGCCGCCTGCTGCAGCCAGGGATCCACGCCGGCCTGGCCGGCGCCGCGCGCGGTGCCGAGCAGCCATTGCAGCATCTGCTCGCGCTGGCCCTGCACCTGCTGCTTCCAGGCCTCGGCCACGTCGGCACTGCTGGCATCGCGCCCGGCGAACTGCGCGGCCACCTGCTGCATCGCGCCGAACCACTCGCCGGCCTGCTGCTGCAACTGCGACACCGCGTCCTCGGCCTGCGTCCCGGTGCCGCGCGGCAACCACTGCGCCCAGGTGTCGATCGCCTCGCGCCACGACCCGTGGCCGGCACCATCGGCGGGCTGTTGCGCGGCCGCAGCGCCGCTCTGGCGCAACGCATCGCTCCACGCGCCCCAGTACTGCCGCGCCAACGCTTCGAAATCGCCGGCACCGCTGCCGCCGCTAGCCTTCATCGCCACCCTCCCAGGTCAGGCGGGGATGATAGCAACCTGCCGCCGCTCAAGGCTTGGGAATGCGCAGGGTCTTGCTGATCATCAGCGAACCGGACAGCGCGAACAGCAGCACCAGCGGGTGCAGCAGCCACGGTCCCAGCCGCCATTCGCCCCACCACAGCGCATCGCCGAGATGGCCCAGGTGCGCGGCGACCGCGAGCACGATCACCAGCGCCAGGCTGCTCGGGATCGGCGTGCCCTCGAAATACGGCACCTTGTCGCCGTCGCCGGCCAGTTGCTCGGCGGTGACGTTGTAGCGCGCCAGGCGGCTGACCCCGCAGCACACGAAGAAACTCAGCACCAGCCAGTCCCAGCCGCCCTGCATGCCGCAGGCGTAGGCCAGCGCCGCCGGGGCGACGCCGAAGGAAATCACGTCGGCCAGCGAATCCAGTTCGCGCCCGAGCGTGGACGAGGACTTGCGCCAGCGCGCCACGCGCCCGTCCAGCGCATCGAACACGAACGCCAGCGGGATCAGCGCCATGCCGATCAGCAGGTCGCTGCGCCGGCCCTCCTGCAGGAAGCGCATCGATGCGAACACCGCGCCGGTGCCGCAGAAGGCATTGGCCAGGGTGAACCAGTCGGCCAACTGGAATTCGCGCAGCATCGAAAAGTGGCGTTTCATCGGCATAGCGTGGCGGATCCGGCGTGAGAAGGGTGCGACCGGCACAGGGTAGCGTGGCGCCACCGCACTGGCGAGGACCGGTGCCGTGGCGCCCTCGCCCCGCGCTGCTACGCTGCGCACCTTCCCTCCCGACAGGTGCTTCCCATGCAGACCGTCCTGATCACCGGTGCCGCCAGCGGCATCGGCGCCGGCATCGCCCGCGAACTGGCCGCCGGCGGCCGCCATCTCGTCGTCAGCGACCTGGATGCGGACGCGGCCGCCGCCGTGGCCGCACAGCTGCGCGAAGCCGGCGGCTCGGCCGAGGCGGTGGCGCTGGACGTGGCCAGCGAGGCCAGCATCGGCGCGGCGCTGGCGGCGATCTCGCGGCCCGTGGACGTGCTGGTCAACAACGCAGGGCTGCAGCACGTGGCGCCGCTGCAGGACTTCCCGATGGCCAGATGGAGCCTGCTGATCGAGGTGATGCTGACCGGCGTGGCGCGCCTGACCCAGGCGGTGCTGCCGGGCATGCGTGAGCGCGGCTTCGGCCGCATCGTCAACATCGGCAGCATCCACTCGCTGGTGGCCAGCCCGTACAAGAGCGCCTACGTCGCCGCCAAGCACGGCCTGGTCGGGTTCTCCAAGGCCCTGGCGCTGGAAACCGCCGACACCGACATCACCATCAATACGCTGTGCCCCAGCTACGTGAAAACCCCGCTGGTGGACAAGCAGATCGCCGATCAGGCGCGCACCCGCGGCATTTCCGAAGCCGACGTGATCGCGCAGGTGATGCTCAGGCCGATGCCCAAGGGCGTGTTCATCGACTACGACGAACTGGCCGGCTGCGTCGCGTTCCTGGCCTCGCCGGCGGCACGCAACATCACCGCGCAGACCATCGCCATCGACGGCGGCTGGACCGCGCAGTAGCGCGCGGCGCGTTCGGCGAGATGGACGCCGCTCGGGACGGCGCTCGATGCTGGCGAAATTTTCGCCAGCATGGCGACAGGCGTTGCACTGCAACGCGATCGCGGCCTTATGCACAGCGTTCGGCCGGTTCCATCCACACCCGCTGTGGAGAAGCATGGCGGCAATGGTGAAATTTTCGCCAGCCGGCAAAATGCAGCAGCAGTTTCAGCGACTTGCCGTGCTTGCCCACAGGCTTGTGCAGGATCGATCCACAGCCGCTGTGGACAAGCCAGGCGCAGGCGCGAGCGCGCTCAGACCCGCGAATAGCGCCACGACAGCATGCGCCCGTCGCGGTATGGCATCACCCCGTGGAACGGGCGCGGATCGCCGTCGAACACCAGCGGCAGGAAGTGGCGGTCGCCCTCCCACAGCGGCAGCGCTTCCATGTCCGCCACCGGCACCCAGGCCAACGTGCCCTCGGCGTTCTCGGTGAACGGTTCGCCGCTGTAGGCGTCGATCAGGAACAGGAAGCCCAGCCAGTCCTCGCCATGCTTGCCGAAGCCGGGCCAGCTGATCGTGCCGCGCAGTTGCAGCGCGTCGCATTCGATGCCGGCTTCTTCGCGGATTTCGCGGCGCATGCCGTCCAGCACGTCCTCGTCCGCCTCGACCTTGCCGCCCAGGCCGTTGTACTTGCCAAGGTGGTGGTCGCCGGGCCGCGCATTACGATGGATCAGCAGTACCTTGGAGCGGTCGGGCGACAGCACGTAGCCCAGCGTGGCGACGATCGGGGTGTAGGGCATGCGGCGGGCGGGCGAGTCGGCGGGCGCGCAGTATGCCGCATCCGCCGCGGCCAACGGTCAGGGTGCAGCTGGCGTCGCGTTCTCGGCCGGGCGCCGCAGCGGGCCGGCCGGCTTCAGCGTGGCCACGCCGTGGCCGCGCTCGGCCAGGTATTCCAGCCACTTGCTGAGGAAGGTGTTCATGCGCATGCGGTGGCTGATCAGTTCCGCCGGCGGCGGATACAGCCCCATCACGTCCTGCCAGCGGCGGCCGACGTAGCAATGCGTGGTCTCGGCCTGGCGCGCGTCGCGGTACAGGCGCACGTAGGCCGACGGATCCGGCTCGCCGGTGAGCGGGTCGCACAGGTCGTAGGTGAGGCGCAGCTCCACCGTGTAGCGGTGGTGCTCGATCACGTCCAGGCGCAGGTCCAGGCCATCGCCGATGGAGGACAGGTAGCTGCCCACGGCCAGGTCGGACGGCACGAACAGCCGGTTCAGGTGCACGAAGTTCTCGGCGTACAGCCCCATCAGCCAGCCGAATCGGCTCAGCCGGGGGATGCGTTCGCTGCGGGTCAGGGCGTGCTGCATGGAGCCGATGCTACACGTTGCAACGCCGGCGCGGCAGCATTGACGGATCGCCCGCGCCGGCCTACCTTGGAAGTCTCGGCGCGGCGGTGCGACCGCCCCGCCGTTCTGCCGATTCCACGCAGGCGGCCCGCTCCGCCCCGCGGCGTTTCAGAACATCTCGCGCTGCAGCCCCAGCGTCGCCAGCACCTTGCTGGAAATCTCCTCGATCGAGGTATGCGTGGTGCTCAGGGTCGGGATCCGTTCCATCCTGAACATGGTCTCGGCCGCGGACACCTCGCGCCGGCACGTCTCCGGGTTGGAATAGCGCGAATTCGGCCGCCGCTCCTGGCGGATCTGCTGCAGCCGATCCGGATCGATGGTCAGCCCGAACAGCTTGCTGCGATACGGTCGCAGCCGCGGCGGCAGCCGGTCGTGCTCCAGATCCTCCTCGGTCAGCGGATAGTTGGCCGCACGCACGCCGTAGTGCAGCGCCAGGTAGATGCAGGTCGGCGTCTTGCCGGCGCGCGAGACGGCGACCAGGATCAGGTCGGCCTCGTCGTAGTTGATCGCGATGCCGTCGTCGTGGGTCAGCGCGAAATTCATCGCGTTGATGCGGCGGTGGTAGGTCTCGAAATCGACCAGGCCGTGCGCCTGCCCCACCCGCGAATGCCGCGGCGCGTTCAATTCGCGCTCCAGCGGCTCGATGAACGGCGCGAACACGTCGAGCATCAAGGCCCCGCTTTCCGACAGCAGCATGCTCAGCTGCGGATCGACGCAGGAGTTGACCACGATCGGCCGCACCTGATAGCGCTCGCCCGCGGCATGGATGCGCTGCGCCGCCTCGCGCGCTTTTTCCGGATCGTCTACGAACGACATGCGGTCGGTGACGAAGCTGAAACCGCTGAACTGGGTGAGCAGGCTATGCCCAATGGTTTCAGCGGTGATACCGGTTCCATCGGACACGTAGAACACCGGTCGGATCGTCGACATTGCCTGGATTCTCCTTGCTGAAACCCAACGGATGCACCCCGCCGAGCTTGTGCCGACTCGGGTGCGCACTGCATGATATCGGCTTCTTCCCCCACGGACGCGGCCACTCTGCCCGCCTCGGGCGATGGCCCTACGGAGCATCGCGCTTGAACGAGAACATCCTTTGGTTGCACGAGTTGCGCCTGACCGACCTGGCCCGCGTCGGTGGCAAAAACTCCTCCCTCGGCGAAATGATCGGCAACCTGGCGGGTTTGGGAGTCTCGGTACCCGGCGGCTTCGCCACCACCGCCGAAGCGTTCAAGGCGTTCGTCGCCCACAACAATCTCTATCAGCGCATCTTCGACAAGCTGGCGACGCTGGACGTGGAAGACGTCGGCGCGCTGACCCTGGCCGGCAAGGAAATCCGCGGCTGGGTCACCGATGCGCCGCTGCAGCCGGAGCTGGACCAGGCGATCCGCGAGGCCTACGCGCAGTTGTGCGCCGAGAACGGCGGCGGCGACGTCGCGGTGGCGGTGCGCTCCTCGGCCACCGCCGAAGACCTGCCCGACGCCAGCTTCGCCGGCCAGCAGGAGACCTTCCTCAACGTGACCGGCGCCGACGACGTGCTGCACAAGGTCAAGGAAGTCTTCGCCAGCCTGTACAACGACCGCGCCATCGCCTATCGCGTGCACCACGGCTTCAAGCACGAGGACGTGTTCCTGTCGGCCGGCGTGCAGCTGATGGTGCGCTCGGGCGTCGGTGCCGCCGGCGTGCTGTTCACGCTCGACACCGAATCCGGTTTCCGCGACGTGGTGTTCGTTACCTCGAGCTTCGGCCTCGGCGAAATGGTCGTGCAGGGCGCGGTCAATCCCGACGAGTTCTACGTCTACAAGCCCACCCTCGCCGCCGGCAAGCCGGCGATCCTGCGCCGTTCGCTGGGCAGCAAGATGATCCGCATGGTGTATTCGGACGTGCCCGGCGAGCGCGTGCGTATCGAAGACACCCCCGCCGAGCTGCGCAACACCTTCTCGATCAGCGACGAGGACGTGCAGGAACTGTCCAAGCAGGCGCTGGTGATCGAGAAGCACTACCAGCGGCCGATGGACATCGAATGGGCGAAGGACGGCGTCAGCGGCAAGCTGTTCATCGTGCAGGCGCGCCCGGAGACGGTGAAATCGCGCGGCCACGCCACCCAGATCGAGCGTTTCGCGCTGGAGCAGCGCGGCACGGTGATCGCCGAAGGCCGCGCCATCGGCCAGAAGATCGGCGCCGGCGTCGCCCGCGTGGTGCGCAGCCTGGACGACATGAGCCGGGTGCAGCCCGGCGACGTGCTGGTCGCGGACATGACCGATCCGGATTGGGAGCCGGTGATGAAGCGCGCCTCGGCGATCGTCACCAACCGCGGCGGCCGCACCTGCCACGCGGCGATCATCGCCCGCGAGCTGGGCGTGCCGGCGGTGGTCGGCACCGGCAACGCGATGGAGCTGATCGAGGACGGCCGCGAGGTGACGGTGAGTTGCGCCGAAGGCGACACCGGCTTCATCTACGCCGACCTGCTGCCGTTCGACCGCACCACCACCGATCTGGGCAACATGCCGCCGGCGCCGCTGAAGATCATGATGAACGTGGCCAACCCGGAGCGCGCGTTCGACTTCGGCCAGCTGCCCAACGCCGGCATCGGCCTGGCGCGGCTGGAGATGATCATCGCCGCGCACATCGGCATCCATCCCAACGCGCTGCTGGAATACGCCAAGCAGGACGCGGCGACCAGGAAGAAGATCGACGAGAAGATCGCCGGTTATGCCGATCCGGTCAGCTTCTACGTCAACCGCCTGGCCGAAGGCATCGCCACGCTGACCGCGTCGGTGGCGCCGAACCCGGTGATCGTGCGCCTGTCCGACTTCAAGTCCAACGAATACGCCAACCTGATCGGCGGCAGCAACTACGAGCCGCACGAAGAGAACCCGATGATCGGCTTCCGCGGCGCCAGCCGCTACGTCGATCCGAGCTTCTCGGCCGCGTTCGCGCTGGAGTGCAAGGCCGTGCTCAAGGTCCGCAACGAGATGGGCCTGGACAACATGTGGGTGATGATCCCGTTCGTGCGCACCCTGGAAGAAGGCCGCAAGGTCATCGAGGTGCTGGAGAAGAACGGGCTCAAGCAGGGCGAGAACGGCCTGAAGATCATCATGATGTGCGAGCTGCCGTCCAACGCGCTGCTGGCCGACGAGTTCCTGGAGATCTTCGACGGCTTCTCGATCGGCTCCAACGACCTGACCCAGCTGACCCTGGGCCTGGACCGCGATTCGTCGATCGTGGCGCACCTGTTCGACGAGCGCAACGCGGCGGTCAAGAAGCTGCTGTCGATGGCGATCAAGGCCGCGCGCGCCAAGGGCAAGTACGTCGGCATCTGCGGCCAGGGGCCGTCGGACCATCCGGACCTGGCCGAATGGCTGATGCAGGAAGGCATCGAGTCGGTGTCGCTGAATCCTGACACCGTGGTCGACACCTGGCTGCGCCTGGCCAAGCTGAAAGCCGCCGGCTGATGGGCACGGCAACGACGTTGCTGGCGGCGGTCGCGACGGCGGCCTCCGCCGCACCGGCGGCGCGGACACAGCAGCCGTTCAACTGGAGAGACCTGGATTGGGCGCAGTACGCGCTCAACTGGGGCGTGGCGCTGATCATCCTGGTACTCGGGATGTGGATCGCCAAGCGCCTGAGCCTGTGGCTGCAGCGCGCGCTGGTCCGCGCCCGGGTGGAGACCACGCTCAGCAACTTCCTGCGCAACGTCGCCTATGCGTTGCTGCTGGTGCTGGTGTTCGTCACCGCGCTGCAGAAGATCGGCGTGCCGCCGACCTCGCTGTTCGCCGTGCTCGGCGCGGCCGGCCTGGCGGTCGGCCTGGCGCTGAAGGATTCGCTGTCCAACATCGCCTCGGGGGTGATGCTGATCGTGCTGCGGCCGATGCGCGATGGCGACCACGTGGTGGTGGCGGGCCAGGAAGGCATCGTCGACGAGATCCGGATCTTCCAGACCCGCATCCGCAGCTTCGACGAGCGCATGATCACCCTGCCCAACAGCACCATCACCACCGCGCCGATCGTCAACTACAGCACCCTGCCCAACCGGCGCCTGGAGATCACGGTGGGCGTGGGCTATGGCGACGATCTGAAGAAGGCGCAGCAGTTGCTGCTGCAGATCGCCCAGGACAATCCGAACATCCTGGAGACGCCGGCGCCGTTCGTGCAGGTCACCAACCTGGGCGAGAGCACGGTGGACCTGATGCTGTTCGCCTACGCCAGGAACGGCGACTTCGGCGCGGCCAAGAGCAGCACGCTGGAGAACATCCGCAACCAGTTGCTGGAGAACGGGCTCAGCATTCCCTATCCGCAGCGCGATCTGCACGTGTACCACCACGACGCCGATGGGCGTCCGATCGCCGAGCTGCTGCTGAAGGGCGTGACCGACGACGGCGAGACCAAGCAAGGGCCGCCGCTGGCCCGGTGACGCTGGCCTTGCCGCAAGGCCGCGCCGTGCAGGCGCGGCCTGCGTGTCGCGCAGCGCGACTCAGCGCGCGCCGTTGCCCTGCCCGCCCAGCGCGCCCATGAACGGGCGGTAGTAGCGCAGTTCGTCGATCGAATCGTGCACGTCGCTGAGCGCGGTGTGCGAGGAGGTCTTGTTCAATCCCGACGCGACCGACGGCGCCCAGCGCCGCGCCAGTTCCTTCAGCGTGGACACGTCCAGGTTGCGGTAGTGGAAGAAGCGCTCCAACCGCGGCATCTGCCGGTGCAGGAAGCGCCGGTCCTGGCAGATCGAGTTGCCGCACATCGGCGACGCGCCCGGCTTGCACCACTGCGCCAGGAACGAAACGGTCTGCGCCTCGGCCTGGCCCAGGGTGACCTGGCTGTCGAGCACGCGCTGCCACAGTCCGGAATGCCGGTGCTGGTTGCGGTTCCACTCGTCCATCGCCTGCAGCGTCTGCAGCGGATGCGCGATGGCGAATTCCGGGCCCTCGGCCAGCACGTTGAGCTGGCTGTCGGTGACCACCGTGGCGATCTCGATGATCGAATCCTTGTCCGTGTCCAATCCGGTCATTTCCAGGTCGATCCAGATCAGACGATCGTTGTCCACGTGCGGTTCCGCCATATCACCATCCAGTCGTTCGCGGCGGCGCTGCCGGCGCGGGGGTTTCGTATCGGTCGTGCATGATACCGCGCGTGACCCGGCGGGTTCACGTCCCGCCAGCGCCGCACCGCGGCGCTCAACCGCCGAGCAGCGGCTTGCCGCGTTTGGCGCGGAAATAGTTGGTCAGGCGCAGCCCGGCCGGCGCTGCCAGCACGCCGCCGCGCACCTGCACGCGGTGGTTGTGGCGCGGATCGGCGAGCAGATCGAACACGCTGCCGCAGGCGCCGGTCTTCGGATCGGCGGCCGCGAACACCAGCTGCGCCACGCGCGCATGCACCACCGCCATCGCGCACATCGCGCACGGTTCCAGGGTCACGTACAGGGTGCTGCCGACCAGGCGGTGGTTGCCGAGCCGGCGCCCGGCCTGGCGCAGCGCCACGATCTCGGCGTGCGCGCTGGGATCGTGCTCGGCGATGTTGAGGTTCCAGCCCTCGCCCAGCACCTCGTCCTGCGCCGAGACCAGCACCGCGCCGACCGGAATCTCGTCGAACTCGCGCTCGGCGCGGTCGGCCAGGGCCAGCGCGTGCAGCATCCAGCGCTCGTCGCGCGCGGCGGTGTCGCTGTCGCCGTTCATCGTGCCGCGGCGTGCTTGCGCACGAACTCGGCGAACACCGCCAGCGTGGCTTCGCTGACATGGTGCTCGATGCCCTCGGCATCGCGCCGCGCGATGTCCTCGTCGATGCCCAGCGCCAGCAGGAACTGCTCCACGGTCTGGTGCCGCTGCCGGCTGGCCGCCGCCAGCGCTTCGCCGTCCGGGGTCAGGAACACGCCGCGATACGGCCGCTGGATCACCCAGCCGCCCTTGACCAGCCGCTTGAGCATCTTCGCCACGGTCGGCTGGGCCACGCCCAGGCGCGCGGCGATGTCCACCTGCCGCGCCTCGCCGCCGTCGGCCAGCAGGTCGGAAATCAGCTCCACATAGTCCTCGATCAGCTCCAGGCGGTGCGCCTCGCGCACCTGGCGGAAGCTCTCGACCTGCACTTCGGCGTCGAGCAGCACCGCCCCCGGTGCCGTCAACTTCCCGCTTTTCTGCATCGCAACGCCCTTGTCCGGTGCCGGCGAACGCCGGCCGCTGCCTATTCTGGCCGAAATCGCACCTATCGCAGCGATCCGATTCGCCAATGCTAAACAGAATAGCAAGTGCTATATACTGGATCGCGCTCCTCCCACGCACGTTTCCGCCATGGCCGATCCCCTGCCCCTGCCCGATTCCAATGCCGCCTGGCCGCAGGCCAGCGAGCCGCCGCGGCGCAGCCTCGGGCGCATGAACGGCAGCGTCGCCGTGCCCAGCGGCGGGCTCGGCTGGCGCCGCTTCCTGGCCTTCCTGGGGCCGGGTTACATGGTCTCGGTGGGCTACATGGATCCGGGCAACTGGGCCACCGACATCGCCGGCGGCTCGCACTTCGGCTACCTGTTGCTGTCGGTGATCCTGCTGTCGAACCTGATGGCGATCGTGCTGCAGGGCCTGGCGGCGCGGCTGGGCATCGCCACCGGCCGCGACCTGGCGCAGGCCTGCCGCGAGCACTATTCCCGGCCGGTCAACTTCCTGCTGTGGCTGGCCTGCGAGGCGGCGATCGTGGCCTGCGACCTGGCCGAGGTGATCGGCACCGCGATCGCGCTGAAGCTGCTGTTCGGCATCCCGCTGACCCTGGGCGCGATCATCACCGCGATCGATGCGCTGCTGGTGCTGTACCTGATGCGGCGCGGCTTCCGCACCCTGGAGGCATTCGTGATCGCGCTGCTGCTGGTGATCTTCGCCTGCTTCGTGGTGCAGATCGCGATGGCCGCGCCGCCGCTGCACGAGGTGCTGGCCGGCTTCATCCCGCGCGCCGAGGTGGTGACCAACCCGGCCGCGCTGTACCTGGCGATCGGCATCATCGGCGCGACGGTGATGCCGCACAACCTGTACCTGCATTCGTCGATCGTGCAGACCCGCGCCTACGAGCGCAGCGACAACGGCCGCCGCTCGGCGCTGCGCTGGGCGCTGGCCGACAGCACCATCGCGTTGAGCCTGGCGCTGTTCGTCAACGCCGCGATCCTGGTGCTGGCCGCCGCGGTGTTCCATGCGCACGGCCGTACCGACGTGGAGGAGATCGAACAGGCCTACGAGCTGCTGGCGCCGATGCTCGGCGTCGGCGTGGCCTCGACCCTGTTCGCGGTGGCGCTGCTGGCCTCGGGCATCAACTCCACGGTGACCGCGACGCTGGCCGGGCAGATCGTCATGGAAGGCTTCCTGCACCTGCGCATCCCGGCCTGGGCGCGGCGCCTGCTGACCCGCGGCCTGGCGATCGTGCCGGTGGTGGTGGTGACCTGGCTGTACGGCGAGCAGGGCACCGCCAAGCTGCTGGTGCTGAGCCAGGTGCTGCTGTCGATGCAGCTGCCGTTCGCGGTGATCCCGCTGGTGCGCTTCGTCGCCGACAAACGCAAGATGGGCGCGCTGGTCGCGCCGCGCTGGCTGATCTGGCTGTCGTGGATCATCGCCGCGCTGATCGTGGCGCTGAACGTGAAGCTGCTCGGCGATACCCTGCTGCACTGAGCCGGCGCAAGAACCCAGGCACCGCGCTGACGCGGCGGCCGGGGCGACTCGGCGCAGGCGCGCTGGCCGGGTCAACGATGCCTGCGCTTACGAATACAGGGGCGCCGCTTCCGGTTTGTCCTGGGCGCCGGGATTGGCCCGCACCTGCTGCAACGCGGTGGCCAGCTCGTCCAGCCGGTAGGGCTTGGACAGGATCTGCACGCCCTGCGCCTCGGCCGCGGATTTCGCCGCTTCCGCGTAGCCGCTGGTGAGCAGAATCGGCAATTCCTGGCGCCGCAGGCGGATCTCGTGGACCAGCTCCAGGCCGTTCATGCCGCCGGGCATCATGATGTCGGAGAACACGATGTCCACCACGCGTTCGTTGGCCAACGCACCCAGCGCGGCAGCGGCGCTGGCCACGCGGGTGACCTGGTAGCCGAGCTGGCGCAGCATTTCGCCGACCAGGGCGGCGACTTCGTCGTCGTCCTCGACCAGCAGCACGTAGCCGGCGTCGCCCGGGGCGCGGCGCGCCACTTGTTGCAGGTCCACCAGATGCCGTTCGTCCGGCGCCGGCGCGCGGAACGAGCGCGGCAACAGCAGATGGATCGCGGTGCCCTGCCCGGGTTCGCTGTCGATGTGGATCGAGCCGCCGGATTGCTGCACGAAGCCGTGCACCTGCGCCAGGCCCAGGCCCGAGCCCTTGCCGATGTCCTTGGTGGTGTAGAACGGTTCGAACACCCGCGCCTTCACTTCCGGCGCCATGCCGACGCCGGTATCGACGATCGACAGGCGGATGAAGTCCGGATCGGTCTTGCCCGCGCCCGGCACGTTCTGCGCCCGCACCACGATCGTGCCGCCATTGGGCATCGCATCGCGCGCGTTGACCGCCAGATTGAGCACCACCAGTTCCAGCTCGCCCGGATCCACTTCGATCGGCCACAGGCCGTCGGCGAAATCGAAATCCACGTGCACGTCGCCGCGCAGGCTGCGGTCCAGCAGTTCGCGCATGCCGCCGATCTGCCGGGTCAGGTCGACCGGCTCCGGCTTGAGCTCCTGCCGCCGCGAGAACGCCAGCAACTGCCGGGTCAGCCCGGCGCCGCGCTGCGCGGCCTTCTGCATGCCATCCATCAGCCGCTTGCGCACGGCCGGATCGGCCTGGGTGTCGAGCATCGCCAGGCCGCCGGAGATCACCATCAGCAAATTGTTGAAATCGTGCGCGACGCCACCGGTCAATTGCCCGATGGCCTCGATCTTCTGCGCGTGGCGCAGGGTTTCCTCGACCCGCGCGCGCTCGTCCATCTGCGTGCGCAGCAGGCGATTGGCCTGCTCCAGCTCGCGCGTGCGCGCCACCACCTGCGCCTCCAGCTTCTGCGCCGCCGACGCCTGTTCCCGCAACAGCGAGCGCACTTCGTATTGACGGGTACGAGCGCGCAGCGCGGCCTTGATGGTGCTGGTCAAGGTGATCGCCTGCACCGGCCGCTCGAGCAGGGCGACGTTGCGCAGCGAGGCCACAAGCTTGCGCCGCCAGGTCACCACGGAGGGTTGTTCCTGATGGCTGGTCAGCACCACGAACGGCAGATCGGACCATGGCGGCTGCGCGTCGGCCCAGGCGAACAGCGCGCTCGCATCCTTGCCGAACAGGCCTTCTTCGGCGATGAACACCGCAGCGGCACCGATGTTCAGTTCGCGCACCACGCTGTCCAGGTCGGCGCAGTTGCATGCCACCACGCCGCCACGCCGCAGCAGTTCTACCGACGCATTGCCATCGCGCCCGATCGGAGCGTAAACCAGGACCCGGCTTTCGATGGCGTCACTGCTGCTCATGCGCAGCGGAATCCATGAACGGCAGATCGTTTCCGCCGTAGCGCGGCGTGCCACTGAAGATCGCGCTGAACTGCTTGATCGGCGAGCCGATATCCAGGCCGTTGCCGCTGAGCCGGAACTCGCGGATGGTGGTCTCGTGGCTGCCGCTGCGTTTCTTCACCACCGACAGCGCGCGGCGCACCGTGCCGTCCACTTCGAAATAGCGCAGCATCAGCACCGAATCGCTCAGATAGCTGAGGTCCAGCGGGGTTTCCATCGGCCCGACCAGTCCGTGCTGCGCCAGGACCAGGATGGTCAGCACGCCCTGCTGGCCCAGATAGCTGAGCAGTTCGTGCATCTGCAGGATCAGGAAGCGTTCGTCCGGCATCGCGTTGAGATAGCCGTTGAGGCTGTCGATGACGATCACCCGTGCGCCGTCCACTTCCACGCTGCGGCGCACGTTGGCCGCGAACTGGCCCGGCGACATCTCCGCCGGATCGATCTGCTGGAAACGGATCAGGCCGTTGTCGAGCTTTTCGTCGAGCGGCAAGCCCAGCGTGCGAGCGCGCGCCTCGACGGTGCTGCGCCCCTCGTCGAAGGCGAAGAACACGCTGTGTTCGCCACGCTCGGCCGCGGCGATGGCATAGGTCAACGCCAGCGAGGACTTGCCCACGCCGGCTGCCCCCAACAGCAAGGCGTTGGTGCCGCGCTCCAGTCCGCCGCCGAGCAACCGGTCCAGTTCGGCGTTGCCGCTGGGAGCGACCTCCTCGATATGGTGGTGCTTGTACTCCCCCGCGATCAGGCGCGGGTAGATTTCCAGCCCGCCCCTCTCGATGGTGAAGTCGTGATAGCCGCCGCGGAACTGGATGCCGCGCATCTTGACCACGCGCAGGCGCCGGCGTTCGGCGCCGTAGTCGATGGCCAGCTGTTCCAGCAACACCACGCCATGGGTGATGGAGTGCAACTGCAGATCGTTTTCCTGCGAGGACAGGTCGTCGAGCAGGATCACCGTGCACTGCCGGCTGGCGAAGAAATGCTTCAGCGCCAATACCTGGCGGCGATAGCGCAGCGGGCTCTGCGCGAGCAGGCGCAGTTCGGAGAGACTGTCCAGGACCACCCGCGTGGGATTGAGCTGTTCGACCTTGTCGAAGATCAGCTTGGTGGTCTCGGTCAGCTCCATTTCCGCAGGATGGAACACGGTGAGTTCGCGTTCCGGATCCAGCACGATCTCCGGCGGCACCAGTTCGAACACGTCGACCTGGTTCATGCTCCAGCCGTGGCGGGCAGCCACCAGATGCAGTTCGCGCTGGGTCTCGGACAAGGTGATGTACAGCACCCGCTCGCCATGCCGGGCGCCTTCCAGCAGGAACTGCAAGGCGATCGTGGTCTTGCCGGTGCCTGGGCGGCCTTCGTAGAGATAGAGGCGGTTGGGGTCGACGCCACCGCCGAGGATATTGTCCAGGCCCGCACTGCCGGTCGAGATGCGCGGCAGGTCGTCGCCGTGCGCGTGATCGGGTTGCCGGTGGGGGGTCATAGGGGTCCTTGAAGGTTGCGTGTGGATCGAACGTAATGTGTTGCAGCTGTCTTGCTAAGGACCGCGCGCAGCAACTCGCATCAGCAGTCTCCCTTTCGCCAGCACGCCTTGCATGGATGCCGCGACTGGCGCCCGCTCGCCTGGGCGTGCCGCAACGCTCACGGTTCAGTGACGCCAAAACACACTACGTTCGGCAAAGTGATGTTGTTGTGTAGGCACAGCCTGCGTCCTGCAGGGCGGAGAAATGTGTCGCGAACATCGTCGAGCGACGGCCAGGCCCAATACCACGAACGCCTCGCCGGGTCGCGAAACCGCCCCGCCCGAGCCGGTTGGCGGTTCGCCAAGACCCGGAAAGCCCGGCGTGCGCGGCCCCGCGCTGGCGGCGCTCATGCGTGGCCTTCTGGATCCAGCGTCCCCAGCAGTTCGTGCATGCGATACGGCTTGGACAGGAAACGCGCCGTGGGCGGCAAGGGCGGCAACTGCGACAGCGCATAGCCGGACAGCAGGATCGCCACGCAGGCCGGATTCATCGCCTGCGCGGTGCGCACGACCTCGATGCCGCTGACGCCGCCAGGCATGCTGATGTCGCTGATCACACAGTCGAACCGCCCACTGGCCAGTTCCGCCTGCGCCTGGATGCCGTTGACCGCTTCGAGGGCGTCGAACCCGGCATCCTTCAGGGCGAGGACCGTCACCATCCGCAGCAGCGCATCGTCCTCGACATAGAGGATCCTTCTCGTGGTCATGGCGTCATCGCAACCGGAATGTACATGGTGACCAGGGTTCCCTGCCCTTGCCCGCTGTCGATGGTCGCGAACCCGCCGGACTGGCCGGCGAAGCCGAACACCTGGCTCAATCCCAGGCCGCTGCCATTGCCGACATCCTTGGTGGTGAAGAACGGCTCCATGGCGCGCAGCCGCACCTCCTCGGACATGCCCGGGCCGTCGTCCTGCACCGCCACGCACACGTAGTCGTGATCGGGCCTGGCTTCCGCGTGCAGGGACAGGTCGGAGCGGCACAGCCGCGTGGAGATCACGATCCGGCCCTGCCGTACCGCATCGCGCGCGTTCGCGACCAGATTCATCAGCGCCGCTTCGAACTGGCTGGCGTCGACCACGACCGGCGGCAGCGCATCGGCGAACGCGAACTCGCAGGTCATGGCATCGCCGGCCACGCGCCGGTACAGCTCGGCGGCCCCGACGATCAGCGCATTGACGTCGTTGGGTTCGGGGACCAGGTCCTGCCCGCGGGCGAAGGCCAGCATCTGCTGCGACAACCTGCTGCCCCGCTCGGCCGCATCGGTCGCCGCCCCGATCAGCAGTTTGCTGCGCGCGTCGTGTTGGGTCTTGGCCAGCAGGTCCAAGCTGCCGACGATGACCGCCAGCAAATTGTTGAAATCGTGGGCGATGCCCAGCGTCAGGCGGCCGATGGCCTGCACCTTCTGCGCCTGCGCCAGGGCGCGTTCGGCCTTGCGCAGGTCTTCCGCGGCATTGAACTGCTCGGTGACATCGCGGGTGACCTTGGCATAGCCGACCAGCGCGCCATCCTTCCAGACCGGATCGATGACCACGCTGGCACGGAACTGCGAACCGTCCTTCCGCACCCGCCAGCCTTCGGCCTCGTAGCGGCCTTCGCGCCTGGCCGCGTCCAGCCCCTTGCGCGGCAAGCCGGCGGCGGCGTCCTGCGGCGTGTAGAACCTGGAAAAGTGCTGGCCGACGATCTCGGCCTCTTCGTAGCCCTTGATGTGGCGGCCGCCGGTGTTCCAGCTGAGGATGAAGCCTTCCGGGTCGAGCATGTAGATCGCGTAGTCAGTCACGCTCTGCAGGAGCAGACGGTCTGCTTCGGTTGCGAGCGGAGTGCGCATTCAAGCCAGGTGAGGCGGTGAAGTCGGCCAAAAATAGCCAGCCATTTGTTAGTTTTTTGTGGATTGCGCGGCCCTCTCGCTGCGTGGCGCCGCGCACCTCACTGCAGCCCGCGGTTCAGTCGTTGCGCGACCCACACGGCCAGGCTCCGGTGACGCACGGTCCGGACGTCCGCACCAGGCGGCCGCTGGCGACTGCGACTGCTGCGCGCGCGTCCAGTCGGATAGTGAATGCCGCGGACCGTCCAACGCCGGTGCCGCCCTGGGCGGGCTTCAACGCGCGAAACGCCAATCGTCGAAATCGAACAGCGACGGCTCCGCTCCGCCTTTGAACAGCATGTACAGATCGTGCGTGCCGACAGCGCCGGACACGGACGCCGTGCGTTCCTGCCACCGACCCACGGCATCGTTCGCGCCAACCTGCAGCGTGCCGATCAGCGGACCGTCCACGCCGTCGAGCCGCAGTTCGATCGACGCTGGCGCAACCGCGTTGGCCACGCTGGCGACAAAGCGCTTGGCGCCCGGCGTGCCGAAGTCGACGCCGGCGACCTTGATGTAGCTGCGGTCGGCGATGCGGGTGACATATACGCCGCTGCGCGCCTCGCCGGCGGTGCTGACACCCGGCGCCCAGTCGTACGGCCGGTCGCGGTCGCGCTTGAGCCGTGACGTCCACGCGATCGTCTCGGCCTCCACCCGCGTGTACGGATCGACGGTGCCGAGCTGCACCACCCCTTTGCGGTCCCACCACGGCTGCTTGGGAATGGTGCCGTCTGGCCGGTACCGGAACCTGGTGACGGTGACCGAGCGGCGTTCGTGATGGATCGGCGTCGTTTCGAAGTTGAGCCAGTAGTTGAAGCCGAACAGATAGGAGCCGCCCTTGTAGTCGACGATACCGGGATGGTTGCCGGTGGAGCCCTGGTTCGGATCCATGATCTTGCCCTTGTGCACCCAAGGGCCGGTCGGGCCGTCGCTCATCGCATAGCCGATCCCCTCCGGGCAACAGGTCGATGCGTAGGCCATGTAGTAGTGGCCACCGCGCTTGTAGAACCACGGCCCCTCCTGGTAGTCCGCCGGCTTGCTCTGCACTTTGGTGATCGGCCCGGAATAGGACACCATGTCCGGGTTGAGCCTGACGTACCACAGGTCCGGGTTGCCCCAGTACAGGTAGGCCTGGCCGTCGTCGTCGATCCACACCGTCGGGTCGAAGAAGCCCTCGGCTGGCGCGATCAGCGGCTTGCCCAGCGCATCGCGGAATGGCCCGTCGGGCGTGTCGGCCACGGCGACCGCGATGACGTTCTTGGGCGAACCGGCCACGCTGATCGGTACATAGAGATAGAACCTGCCGCCGCGCGCAACCACCTGCGGCGCCCAGGCATCGTTGCTCTGCACCGCCCAGGGAAAGGTCTTGAGCGAGGCGACCACGCCGCGGTCGGTCCAGTTGACCAGATCGGTGGACCGGTACAGCCGCCAATCGAGCATCTTGAAGCCTTCGGCATCGTCCTCGTCGTGGCTGGTGTAGAGATACACCACGCCGTCGTGGACCAGCGGCGCCGGATCCGCGGTAAACCGCGTCTGCACGATGGGATTGTCGGCGCGCGCTGCAGCGAGCGGCAGGCCGACGGCGAGGACCAGCGCGGCGAAAATGGCAGGCTTCGACAAGGCTGTACTCCTGCGGACAACGACGACGCGGGATTTCAGAACCGGACCGTGACCGTTTTTCCGGTATAGGAAATACGCTTGGTGATCGGCGCCGGCTCCATGCCGCCGCCGGCGGCGCCATCCACGAGTACGACGTCGAGCTCGCGCTGCGCGGTCATGCCGGGAAAGCCGCCTCGCCGCGGGCCGATGCGCAGCGTTCTGGCCGCATCGTTCCAGACCAGATCGTAGGTGGCATAGGCGCCCTTTTCATAGGCATAGGTCTCGTTGTCGTCCTCGTACAGGGTGAAGCGCGCGTTCGCGCCCGGATAGACGCGGACTTCGTAGGGCGCCTGCGGCGCCTGCGTGGCGTATTGCACCTGCGGCCCCATCGGCACGATCGATCCGGCCCGCACGTAGAGCGGCAGCAGATCCAGCGGCGCGGGCCGGACGACGTGGCGGCCGCCATCGAAGCGCTGGTTGGTCCAGAAGTCGTACCAGTCCGCGCCCTTGGGCAGATAGGTGTCGACGTTGTCGTCGAGGGCGGCGCGCGGCGCGCTGAGCGCCTGCCGCTCGCTCGGCGTTCTCCACGCCAGGCGCAGCATGCGCTCGGCATCGCCCTGGTAGTACTCGAGTCCGAGCTTGACGACCTGGCCCTTGCGCAGCGCGACCGTCGTCGCCTTGTACCGCGCAGCGCCGGCGTCCCAGTCCTGCACGACGGTCTTGCCGTCGAGCATCAGCCGGAAGCCGTCGTCGCCCTCGACCCCGATCTCGTATTCCCCTTCTTCAGGCGCGGTCAGCGTGCCCTGCCAACGTGCGGAGAAGTGCATCAGGCCGGAAAGGCCGGCCGGCACCTCGGCCAGCGGCGGATCGGGCCAGGTGTGGTCCACCTTCGGATCGACGAAGCGGCTCCTGGGCGTCTGGAAATGCTCGCCTTCGAAATACTGGCCGGCCAGGCCCGGCTTCCCGTCCGGCGTGCGCAGCACCTCGCCCGGGATGGTGGTCGCCGGCGGCGGTTCGACGTGGTACATCGCACGCGTCACCGGATGGACGAGGAACGCGTTGCCGAACATGAAGGTATCGTCGATGGCGTCGGTGGCGCGATCGTCGGGGAAATCCATCATCAGCGGCCGCATCAGCGTGTAGCCGTCCGCGGTCACCTTCCAGCTGAGGCTGTAGATGTAGGGCAGCATGCGATAGCGCAGCTGCGTGCTCTTGAGCAGCGAGGCATAGACCGCCGGGTCCATCGACTTGAACCGGTACGGCTCGCGCTCGACGTTGGTGCCGTGGATCCGCATGAGCGGATTGAACGCCGAGAACTGCAGCCAGCGCGCATAGAGTTCGCGCCAGGCCGGATTGTTTTCGCCGCCGGGGAAATCGGCGACGAAGAAGCCGCCCGTGTCCTGGGTCCAGTAGGGATTGCCGGTCACCGTCACATTGACGCCTTCGGCGACCTGCTGTTTCAGCGTCTTCCAACTGGCGTAGATGTCGCCGCTCCAGGACGCCGCCGCAGTGCGCTGCGCGCCCGCCCACGCCGAGCGGGTCAGCGTGAAAACGCGCTTGTCGCTGGTGGCGCGCTGGCCGTCGTACGTGCCCTGCGTGGTGAGCAGCGAGTAAGGATTGAGATACCGCGTGAAGTCGCCCAGCGCGTTGGAGCCCAGCGCCTTGGTGTCGCGGATATTGTCCTGCGCGTTCCACATGGCGCTGCTGACTTCGATCTCGGTGCCGTCCATCCACAGCGCATCCACGCCCTTGTCGAGCAGGCCCGACTTGATGTGCTTGAAGTAGATCTGCCGCCCCAGCGGACTGTAGGCGTCGTACACGCGCGCATGCTTGGAGATCCAGTGCAGCGGCGCGAAACGCAACCGGTGCTGGTCCAGTTCGTGGGCCAGCGCGGTATCGTCGCCGACCGAGGGCCAGATCGACACCATCAGCTTCATGTGCAGGTCGTGCACCTGGCGCGCCATGCCGGCAGGGTCGGGATAGCGGACCGGATCCCAGGTCATGCCGCTCCAGCTGCCGTCCTTGTCCGATCCCCAGTACTGCCAGTCCTGCACGATGTAGTCGAGCGGAAATCCGTCGTTGCGGAAGCTGCGGGCGACGTCGAGCAGCTGCTCCTGGGTCTTATAGCGTTCCTTGCTCATGAACAGGCCGAACGCCTGCTTGGGATACATCGGCGCCTGCCCGGTCAGCGCCCGGTAGGCCGCGACCACCGCATCCGGTGTATCGCCGCCCATGAAGTAGTAATCGACGCCGCCGGGCGCGCTTTCGGCCCACATCGATGCGCCGTCCGCATCGTCCTTGAACCGCATCTGCGAGTACGTGTCCCACAGGATCCCGTAGCGGCGCGAGGACATCAGCACGGGGATGACGATGCCCACGTTGGTCTGCACCAGCAGCAGTTCCTTGCCGCGCCGATTGCTGCTCTGCTCGCCGAGGAAACCCAGGCCGTAGATCGCTTCGTCCGGGCGCAAGGTCAACCTGTTGGCCGCCTCGAACGTCGGCGCGCCCGACACGACGACCTTCTTCAATGTCTGCGGTGCGTCGCTGTTCTCTTCCGTATAGAGCTTGCCCGCAGCGTCGAGGAAACGCACCGCGCCGGTCCTCTTGCTGATTTCAACGCGCAGTGCGGCGCTTTTGAGCGTCAGCGTGTCCTCGGTCTCGCCGGTGGCGAAGGCGATGGGTTGCGGCGTGCCGATCACCGCCAGGCTGGGGGCGGTCCAGTAGTTCTCTCCCAGGTTCGCATTCACGCGAACGGTCTGCGGCCCGTAGAAGATCACGTTCTTGGCGATCTGGCCGATGCGGACCTGGACGCCCTGCTGCAGCCGCGTGTACGCGAACGACTCGCCGCGTCCGGTCGCGACAGCACGCAGGTGTCCGCGCGCATCCAGGCCGGTCTCCGCCGCGCTTGCGGCCTGCTTCGTACCGGCGGCGAACGATGCCGGAATGGATGCCGAAAGCCCGAAGGCCAGGAACGCCGCCGCCACAACCCTCTGTCGCCCCATCCGCATGTGCCGCTCCCTCGTCGCCCGACGCGGGCGCATGGCGTTCGCTTTCCGAAAAAAGTGTACGCCTTGCGCTCGCGCGATCAACCGAAGGTTGCAACTGCATCCATGCGGGCCCGGCATATGGTCTGCGGCGGCGCCATGCCTGCGATCTACCCCGACGGCATGACCGTCAAGCAGTCATTCGTGCCTCACGATCCACGAGCCGCCAGCGCGTCGGAAGACAGCGGCTGCCAGCCGCCACCGAGCGCCCGGAACGCGGCGACGGCGGCTCGCGCCGATTCGGTCTGCGCCTGCGCTCTCGCGTCGGACGCTTTCAAGAGCGATTCGTCGGCATGCAGCACGTCGATCAGGCTTGCGGTCCCGCGCTGGTACGCGGTAAACGCCAATCCCCTGGCACGAGTCAGCGATGCCTCGCCCTGCTTCAACAGCGTGGCCTGGTCCCGACGGTTGACCAATGCCGAAAAGGCGTTCTCGACATCCTCGGTCGCGCGCAGCACCGCCTGGCGATAGGCGGCCAAGGCCTCGGCATCCTGACCCTTGGCCAGATCGATCTGCGCATTGATACGGCCGAAATCGAAAAGCCGCCAGCGCAGTCCCAACACGCCTGCCGCCTGGCTCGCGCCGCTGGTGAACAGGTTGCCGCTGGATACCGCGGTGGCGCTTCCCAGCAAGCCACTCAACGAGAACTTCGGGTAGTACTCCGCGACCGCCTCGCCGATGCGGGCATTGGCCGCCGCGAGCCGGCGTTCTGCGACGACGAGGTCGGGGCGACGTTGCAGCAGGTCGGCGGGGGAACCCATCCCGGCGATTCCCGGCGTCGCCGGAATCGGTGCGGCGGCTTCGAGTTCGTCCCGATGCGTTCCGGGCGGGACACCCAGCATCACATCCAAGGCGTTCATCGCCGCATCCAGGCCCGTCTGCAGGCCGGGAACCGTCGCCTGCACCTGCGACAGCGTGCCTTCCGTCTGTCGCACTTCGTACTCGGCAGCCAATCCCCTTTTGTACAGCAGGCCCACTTTCGCCAGCAGGTCCTGCTGGGTCCTGACCTGGCGCCGGGCGATGGCGAGGCGCGTCTGCAGGCCGCGGATGGTGATGTAGATGTCGGCGGTCTGCGCAGCTACCGCCAGCCGTACTGCTCCGGCACCGGCCTGCGAGGCTTGATAGTCGGCCAATGCTGCCTCACGGCCACGCCGCAGACCGCCGAACACGTCCGCCTCCCAGCCTGCCTCCAGGTCCAACTCGTAGGCGCTTCCCAATCTGTCGTATCCAGGCGCGGCATCGAGCACCTGCCCCAACGGGGTTTCCAGCGACTGGCGCGCGCGCGCCGCCGACCCGCTGACGGCTGCCGACGGCAGCAGGGCCGCGTTGGCCGCGCCGAGCCCGGCGCGTGCCTGGGCGACGCGCGCGGCCGCCTGCGCCAGGTCCAGATTCTGCTCGAGCGCCGACGCCACCAGACGCGTCAGCAGCGGATCGTCGAAGTCTTGCCACCATGCCGCCAGGTCGACCGCAGACGGGCCGCTGGCCTGCCCAGCCTGCGTCTGCCCGATGTAGTGGCTGGACAACGGCGCCTCGGGTCGGCGGTAGTCGGAGCCGACCGCGCAGCCGGCCGTCACGCCAGCGCAGAGCAAAATGACGAGAGAGCGACGGAACTGCATGGCGATCCTGAAAGCCGGCTGATGTGACCATATTACGAAATGGTCACTTTTTGTCAAATCCACGGGCGGCGCGGTACCCTGTGACAATGACCAAGACCCCTTCTCCCGCGCCCCAACCCAGGGGACCTTCGGACCACGATGTCCGAGACCAGATCGTCGAGGCGGCGACCGAATATTTCAGCCTGTACGGCTACGACAAGACGACCGTTTCCGACTTGGCGAAAGCGATCGGCTTTTCCAAGGCCTACATCTACAAGTTCTTCGATTCCAAGCAGGCGATCGGCGAGGTCATCTGCTCCAATCGCCTCAGCGCGATCATGGCGGCGGTTGGCGAGGCCGTTGCCGGCGCGCCTTCCGCCCCCGAGCGCTTAAGACGCGTTTTCAAGGCCCTGGTGGAGTCCAGTAGCGAACTGTTCTTCGACGATCGCAAGCTCTACGACATCGCCAGGACCTCGGCCGCCGAATCCTGGCCCTCCGCCCGCGCCTACGAAGAGCACATCAAGGCCCTGGTCCTGCAGATCGTGCGCGACGGTCGCGAAGCGGGCGAATTCGAGCGCAAGACCCCGCTGGACGAGACAGCCAATGCCATCTATCTGGTCATGCGCCCGTTCATCAATCCGCTGTTGCTGCAGCACAACCTGGACAACGCCGCCGAGGCGACGGGCCAGCTGTCCAGCCTGATCCTGCGCAGCCTGTCGCCCTGAGTCCTTCATTGTGACTATTGACCATTTTAGTCACAAGTATAGAATGGATGCCCTATCCCGTCAGGAAGGGTTCCCATGTTTCGGCGCCAGTGTGTCCCGTATGCCATTTGCCTATTACCTCTTGTCCTAGCGGCATGCGGCGACAAACATGCCGCCGATCCGCGCACGGAAGCGCCGCTGGTCAGAGTCGGGGCCGTGCAGGGCGGCGCCGACGCACCGCGGTCGTTCACCGGAGTCGTCGCGGCTCGAATCCAAAGCGATCTGGCGTTTCGCGTGCCGGGCAAGGTGCTCGAGCGCCTGGTCGATACCGGGCAGACTGTCAAACGCGGCCAGGCGCTCATGCGCATGGACCCGATCGACCTGGGCCTGCAGGCACAGGCGCAGCAGGAAACGGTCGCCGCAACCCGGGCGCGCGCCACACAGACCGCCGACGAGGCGGCGCGCTATCGCGACCTGGTTGCCGAAGGGGCCGTCTCGGCGTCCGCCTACGATCAGGTCAAGGCCGCCGCCGACACGGCGCGGGCGCAACTCAAGGCGGCCGATGCGCAAGCCGGCGTTGCCAGGAACGCGTCGGGCTACGCCGTCCTGCTCGCCGACGCCGATGGCGTGATCGTGGACACGCTGGCCGAGCCGGGGCAAGTGGTCGGCGCCGGGCAGCCGGTCATGCGCCTGGCGCATGCGGGCCAGCGCGAAGCCATCGTGCAACTGCCCGAGACGCTGCGGCCGGCTGCGGGTTCGCTGGCGCATGCCAGGCTGTACGGCGATCGCCAGACCGCGATGCCGGCGACCTTGCGGCAGCTGTCCGATGCGGCTGACCGGCTGACCCGCACCTACGAAGCCAGGTACGTGCTCGACGGCGCGTTGGCCCGCGCCCCGCTGGGCGCCACCGTCACCGTCGAGATCCCGACCGGCACGGACGCCGCCGCTTCGCTGCAAGTCCCGATCGGCGCCGTGTTCGATCCGGGCAAGGGCCCGGGCGTGTGGGCCGTCGAGGGCAAGCCTGCCAAGGCTGTCTGGCGCTCGGTCCAGGTGCTTGGCTTGACCGACGAGGTAGCGCAGGTGAAGGGCAATCTCGAGGCTGGCGACCAGGTGGTGTCGCTGGGCGCACATCTGCTTCGCGAAGGCCAGCTGGTCAGGCCGATCGGCCAGGGCCAGGCGCTGGCCGGCGGAGCGCGTCCATGAGCGAGGGACGTTTCAATCTGTCGGCGCTGGCGGTGCGCGAGCGTTCGATCACGCTGTTCCTGATCTTCCTGATCTCCGTCGCCGGTGTTCTCGCGTTCTTCCAGCTCGGACGCGCGGAAGATCCGCCGTTCACGATCAAGCAGATGACGGTGGTCACCGCCTGGCCGGGCGCGACCGCGCAGGAGATGCAGGATCAGGTCGCCGAACCGCTGGAAAAACGCCTGCAGGAACTGCGCTGGTACGACCGCGCGGAAACCTATACGCGCCCCGGCCTGGCCTTCACCATGATTTCGCTGCTCGACAGCACCCCGCCTGCGCAGGTGCAGGAGGAGTTCTATCAGGCCCGCAAGAAACTCGGCGACGAGGCCAGGAAACTGCCGGCCGGCGTCATCGGCCCGATGCTCAACGACGAGTACGCGGACGTGACCTTCGCGCTGTTCGCGCTCAAGGCCAAGGGCGAACCGCAACGGCTGCTGGTGCGCGACGCCGAGACGCTGCGCCAGCAATTGCTGCACGTTCCAGGCGTGAAGAAGGTCAACATCATCGGCGAGCAGCCCGAGCGCATCTTCGTCTCCTTCTCCCACGACCGCCTGGCCACGCTGGGCGTCGCGCCGCAGGACATCTTCGCCGCGCTCAACAGCCAGAATGTGCTGACCCCCGCCGGCTCCATCGAGACCAAGGGACCGCAGGTGTTCCTGCGCGTCGATGGTGCATTCGACAGCCTGGAGAAGATCCGGCAGACCCCGATCGTCGCGCAGGGACGGACGCTGAAGCTGTCGGATGTGGCGACCGTGGAACGTGGCTACGAGGATCCCGCCACCTTCCTGGTCCGCAACAACGGCGAACCGGCGCTGCTGCTGGGCGTGGTGATGCGCGACGACTGGAACGGCCTGGATCTGGGCAAGGCGCTGGAGGCGGAAGTGACCAAGGTCAACGCCGGGCTGCCGCTGGGCATGACGCTGAGCAAGGTGACCGACCAGGCCGTCAACATCGGTTCGGCGGTCGACGAGTTCATGGTCAAGTTCTTCGTCGCCCTGCTGGTGGTGATGGTGGTGTGCTTCGTCAGCATGGGCTGGCGTGTCGGCCTCGTGGTCGCGGCGGCGGTGCCGCTGACGCTGGCGGCGGTGTTCGTGGTCATGGCCGCGAGCGGCAAGAACTTCGACCGCATCACGCTCGGCTCGCTGATCCTGGCGCTGGGCCTGCTGGTGGACGACGCCATCATCGCCATCGAAATGATGGTGGTGAAAATGGAGGAAGGCTACAGCCGCGTCGCCGCCTCGGCCTATGCGTGGAGCCATACGGCGGCGCCCATGCTGTCCGGCACGCTGGTCACGGCCGTGGGCTTCATGCCCAACGGATTCGCGCGCTCCACGGCCGGCGAATACACCAGCAACATGTTCTGGATCGTCGGCATCGCCCTGATCGCGTCCTGGGTCGTCGCGGTGGTGTTCACTCCCTACCTGGGCGTGAAGCTGCTGCCGGACATCAAGAAGATCGAAGGCGGCCACGCAGCCATCTACGACACCCGCCACTACAACCGCTTCCGGCAAGTGCTCGGGCGCGTCATCGCGCGCAAATGGCTGGTCGCCGGCACGGTGGCCGGGCTGTTCGCGCTGTCCATCGTCGGCATGGGCGTGGTCAACAAGCAGTTCTTCCCGACCTCCGACCGGCCCGAGGTGCTGGTCGAGGTGCAGATGCCCTACGGCACCTCGATCGAGCAGACCAGTGCGGCGACGGCGAAGGTCGAAGCCTGGCTGGCGAAACAGAAGGAAGCGCGGATCGTGACGTCCTACATCGGCCAGGGCGCGCCACGGTTCTTCCTGGCGATGTCGCCCGAACTGCCCGATCCGTCGTTCGCCAAGATCGTGGTGCTCGCCGGCGACGACAAGGAACGCGAAGCGCTCAAGTTCAGGCTGCGCCGGGCGGTGGCCGACGGCTTGGCGCCGGAGGCGCAGGTGCGCGCCACCCAGATCGTGTTCGGCCCGCCTTCGCCGTTTCCGGTGGCGTATCGCGTCATGGGTCCCGACCCGGACGTGCTGCGCAAGATCGCAGGCGACGTCGCCGATGTCATGCATGCCAGTCCGATGATGCGCACGGTCAACACGGATTGGGGACCGCGCGTCCCCACGCTGCGCTTCACCCTCGACCAGGACCGGCTCCAGGCCGTCGGGCTGACCTCCAGCGCCGTGGCCTCGCAGCTGCAGTTCCTGTTGAGCGGCGTGCCCCTGACCGAGGTGCGCGAGGACATCCGTTCGGTGCAGGTGCTGGGACGCGCAGCCGGCGAGATCCGTTTCGATCCTGCGAAGATCGCCGGCTTCACGCTGGTCGGAGCGGCGGGACAGCGCATTCCGCTGTCCCAGGCCGGCACCGTCGATGTGCGCATGGAGGATCCCATCCTGCGCCGCCGCGATCGCACGCCGACCATCACGGTCCGCGGCGACATCGCCGAAGGCCTGCAGCCCCCGGACGTTTCCACCGCCATCCTGGCCCAGCTGCAGCCGATCATCGGCGCGCTTCCGCCCGGCTACCGGATCGAACAGGCGGGCTCGATCGAGGAGGCCGGCAAGGCCACCAAGGCGATGCTGCCGCTGTTCCCGATCATGGTCGCGCTCACCCTGCTCATCATCATCCTGCAGGTGCGCTCGATCGCGGCCATGGTCATGGTGTTCGCCACCAGTCCGCTCGGCCTGATCGGCGTCGCGCCGACGCTGCTCGTGTTCCAGCAGCCCTTCGGCATCAATGCCCTGGTCGGCCTGATCGCGCTGTCGGGCATCCTGATGCGCAACACGCTGATCCTGATCGGGCAGATCCACCACAACGAACGCGAAGGGCTAAGCCCGTTCGACGCGGTCGTCGAAGCCACCGTGCAGCGGGCGCGGCCGGTGATCCTGACCGCCCTGGCCGCGATCCTGGCGTTCATCCCGCTGACCCACTCGGTGTTCTGGGGCACCCTCGCCTACACGCTGATCGGCGGCACCTTCGCCGGGACGATCCTGACCCTGGTGTTCCTGCCGGCGATGTATTCCATCTGGTTCCGGATCAGGCCGGGACCTTCGCGCTGATCAAGGCTTCACGAACCGATAGGCGAAGCGATGCCGCAGCCGCTCGAAGACGGCTCGATTGAAGCGGGCCGCAGTCGCGCCCCTGGCCTGGATCAGCGCGGTATGGAGATCGGGGTAGAACAGGTGCAGCCACAGCACATCCGCTGGCTGCATGGTCTCCGGCATCGCCACGAGATCCGCCGAGACGACTTCGACGTTGTCTCGGCCTGGCTCCTTGGCAAGTGTACGTTGCGCTACCCGCCCTGGAGCGGATCGCGGGGCAACCGGATCGACCGCGGACGCTGCTGGCGCCGCGTCAAAAATGATCCAGCCTCCGCTGCTTGTCGCCAGCGCTACCGCCGCCCTGCCCTGCTGACCGGCGATCGGGTCGCGGCTTTTGTATCGACAAATGTCGGCCACGCACCCGGTCAGGACCGCCGCTTGGCACGGTCATATATTATGGTCATCATATAAGCAGCAAAGACGATGCGCCCCGCAGACGTCAATCTTGCTGAAGCCGTCCGCGCCCCTGCGCCGGCCCACATTGGAGAGATGCCAATGAATCTCGTCGACGAAATTGCCCCCGGCCTTTCCGGGCTTGAGACCCTGCAGGCGCTGATCGCTGCCGGAGGCCGACCGCCGATCGGCGATTCGCTGGACTTCACTTTCGTCGAAGCCGGCGATGGATGGGCGGTCTTCTCAGGCACGCCCGGCGTGCACGCCTACAACCCGATCGGCACGGTCCATGGCGGCTATGCCGCGACGCTGCTCGATTCGGCGTGCGGATGCGCCGTGCATTCCAAGTTGTCGGCGGACCAGGCCTACACCACCTTGGAACTGAAGGTTTCGTACCTGCGCCCGATCACCGCCGACACCGGCCCGCTCCGCGCGGAAGGCCGCGTCCTATCCGTCGGCCGCCGTGCCGCCTTTGCCGAGGCGACACTGAAGGACGCCAACGCGCGCATCTATGCCAGCGCGACCTCGACCCTGCTGGTGATGGAGCGCCCGCAACGGCAGCGCTCCTGACCCGAAGAACACAGCAACCGCAAAGTTCGTCCGGGTACGCCGGAAGATCCGCAGTCGTCTCGCGGCTTCAGAGCCTCGATCGCGGCATCCGGCTGCATTTGCGCGTCGCCTGCAAAAGTACCGGAAATACGATCTTGAGTGAGTCTTGGCGGGAAATGACCGTCTTCAGACACTCATGTCGAGGAAACCGTCAAGAGCTCACCTCTCCTGACGGCACTTCCGATTTTGCGGCGGGTCAATATGGGCGAGGTCCGTCGCGCAGGTCGGATACGCCCGGATCGGCAAAAATCACTCCCACTCGATCGTCGCCGGCGGCTTGCCGGAGATGTCGTAGACCACGCGCGAGACGCCGCGCAGTTCGTTGATGATGCGGTTGGACACGGTGCCGAGGAAGTCGTACGGCAGGTGCGCCCAGTGCGCGGTCATGAAGTCGATGGTCTCCACCGCGCGCAGCGCGATCACCCATTCGTAGGCGCGCGCGTCGCCGACCACGCCCACCGACTTGACCGGCAGGAACACCGCGAACGCCTGGCTGGTGGTGTCGTACAGGTCGGCCTTGCGCAGCTCTTCGATGAAGATCGCATCGGCCTTGGCCAGCAGCTCGGCGTACTCGCGCTTCACTTCGCCGAGGATGCGCACGCCCAGCCCGGGACCCGGGAACGGATGGCGGTAGACCATGCTGCGCGGCAGGCCGAGTTCCACGCCCAGGCGCCGCACCTCGTCCTTGAACAGTTCGCGCAGCGGCTCGACCAGGCCCAGCTTCATGTGCTCGGGCAGGCCGCCGACATTGTGGTGGCTCTTGATCACGTGCGCCTTGCCGGTCTTGCTGCCGGCCGACTCGATCACGTCCGGATAGATCGTGCCCTGCGCCAGCCACTTGGCGTTGGCCAGCTTGTTCGACTCCTCGTCGAAGATCTCCACGAACAGGTTGCCGATGATCTTGCGCTTGGCTTCCGGGTCGCTGACGCCGGCCAACGCGCTGAAGTAGCGCTCGGCCGCGTTGACCCGGATCACCTTGACGCCCATGTGCTCTGCGAACATCGCCATCACCTGGTCGCCCTCCTGCCAGCGCAGCAGGCCGGTGTCGACGAACACGCAGGTCAGCTTGTCGCCGATCGCCTTGTGCAGCAGTGCGGCGACCACCGACGAATCGACGCCGCCGGACAGGCCCAGGATCACTTCGTCGTCGCCGACCTGGGCGCGCACGCGCGCGATCTGGTCGTCGATGATGTTGGCCGCGGTCCACAGGGTCTCGCAGCCGCAGACGTCGACCACGAAGCGGCGCAACAGGGTCTGGCCCTGCAGCGTGTGGGTGACTTCCGGATGGAACTGCACGCCGTACCAGCGCTTGGCGGCGTTGGCCATCGCCGCGACCGGAATGCGGTCGGTGACGGCGGTGACGGTGAAGCCCGGCGGCACCTTGGAGACGTGGTCGCCGTGGCTCATCCACACGTTCAAACGCGCGGCGCCGGGATGGTCGCTGAGGCCGGAGAACAGCGCGTCGGGCGCGACCACCTCCACTTCCGCATGGCCGAACTCGCGCTGGTCGGCGGCCTCGGTGGCGCCACCCAGCTGCGCGGCCAGGGTCTGCATGCCGTAGCAGATGCCGAACACCGGCAGGCCGCTGTCGAACACTTCCTGCGGCGCGACCGGCGCGCCCGGCAGCGTGGTCGATTCGGGGCCGCCGGACAGGATGATGCCCTTGGCGCCGAAGCCGGCGATCTCCGCCGGATCGTGGTCCCAGGCCCAGATCTCGCAGTAGACCCCCAGTTCGCGGATACGGCGCGCGATCAGCTGCGTGTACTGCGCGCCGAAATCGAGGATGAGGATCTTGTCGCTGTGGATGTTGGTCATTGGGGCCGGGATTGGGGATGCGGGATTGGGGATTCGCAACAGCGGGATGGCGGCGATGTGCACTGCCGGTGGAGACGCGGCGGGCTACTACGAATCCCCAATCCCGAATCCCCAATCCCGCGCATGGGCATCAGCCCATGCGGTAGTTCGGCGGTTCCTTGGTGATCTGCACGTCGTGCACGTGGCTCTCGCGCTGGCCGGCACCGGTGATGGTGACGAACTTCGGCTTGGTGCGCATTTCTTCGATCGTCGCGCAGCCCACGTAGCCCATCGTGGCGCGCAGGCCGCCGATCAGCTGGTGGATGATGCCGCTGAGCGGGCCGCGGTACGGCACGCGGCCTTCGATGCCTTCCGGCACCAGCTTGTCGGCGTCGGAGGCGTCCTGGAAGTAACGGTCCTTGCTGCCCTTCTCCATCGCGCCCAGGCTGCCCATGCCGCGGTAGCTCTTGTAGCTGCGGCCCTGGAACAGCTCGACCTCGCCCGGGGCTTCCTCGGTGCCGGCGAACAGGCCGCCGACCATCACCGTGGAGGCGCCGGCGACCAGCGCCTTGCCGATGTCGCCGGAATAGCGGATGCCGCCGTCGGCGATCAGCGGGATGCGGTCCTGCAGCGCCTCGGCGACCATGTCCACCGCGGTGATCTGCGGTACGCCGACACCGGCGACCACGCGCGTGGTGCAGATCGAGCCGGGACCCACGCCGACCTTGACCGCGTCGGCGCCGGCGTCCATCAGCGCCAGCGCGGCATCGCCGGTGACGATGTTGCCGCCGATCACCTGCAGCTGCGGATAGGTCTTCTTGACCCAGGCCACGCGGTCGATCACGCCCTGCGAGTGGCCGTGCGCGGTATCGACGATGACCACGTCCACGCCCGCCGCGGCCAGCAGTTCGATGCGCTGCTCGGTGTCGCCGCCGACGCCGACCGCCGCACCGACCAGCAGGCGCGTGGCCGCGTCCTTGGCGGCGTTGGGGTTGTCGGTCTTCTTCTGGATGTCCTTGACCGTGATCAGGCCGCGCAGCTCGAAGCTGTCGTTGACCACCAGGATCTTCTCGATGCGGTTGCGATGCAGCAGCTGCAGCACTTCCTCGTCGCTGGCGCCTTCGCGCACGGTGATCAGCCGATCCTTCTTGGTCATGATGTGGCGGACCGGATCGTCGAGCTTCTTCTCGAAGCGCATGTCGCGGCTGGTGACGATGCCGACCAGCTCGCTGCCGTCGACCACCGGCACGCCGGAGATGTTGCGCGCGCGGGTCAGTTTCAGCACTTCGCCGATGGTCGTTTCCGGACCGACGGTGAACGGCTCGGTGATCACCCCGGCTTCGAACTTCTTGACCTTGGCCACTTCGGCAGCTTGCTGCGCCGGGGTCAGGTTCTTGTGGATGATGCCGATGCCGCCGAGCTGGGCCATGGCCACCGCGAGGCGGTGTTCGGTCACCGTGTCCATCGCCGCCGACAGGATCGGCAATTTCAGGCGCAGGTCGCGGGTCAGCCGGGTTTCCAGGCTGACGTCCTTCGGCAGGACGATCGAATGGGCGGGGACGAGCGAAACGTCGTCGTACGTTAAAGCTTCAGCCTGGATGCGCAGCATCGGCGGACCCGAATGTGGGGAAGCGCGGCATTTTAACGCATTTGGGGCCGGGATTGGAGATTTGGGATTCGGGATTCGCAACGGCGAAGCCCTCCGCAGCCGGCCGTTTGCATGTTTGCCTGAACGCCAACAGCCGGCCGATCTCGGATGTAACAGCGATCGACCGATGCACGCGCTTTGCCGTTGCCTTTAACGAATCCCGAATCCCGAATCCCGAATCCCGGCCGCATCAGCGGCCTCGATCGTGTTCTGCATCAGCGTGGCCACGGTCATCGGCCCGACTCCACCCGGCACCGGGGTGATCCAGCTGGCGCGTTGCGCGGCCGCGTCGAAGCCGACGTCGCCGACCAGGCGGCCGTCGTCGAGGCGGTTGATGCCGACGTCGATCACCACCGCGCCGGGCTTGACCCATTCGCCGGGGATCAGGCCGGGACGGCCCACCGCCACCACCAGGATGTCGGCATCGCGCACGCGCGCCTGCAGCACGTCCGGCGGGGTGAACTTGTGGCAGCAGCTGACCGTGCAGCCGGCGATCAGCAGTTCCAGCGCCATCGGCCGGCCGACGTGGTTGCTGACCCCGACGATGGTGGCGTTGCGGCCGCGCACCGGCTGGTCGGTATGCCCGAGCAGGGTGACAATGCCGCGCGGGGTGCACGGGCGCAGGCCGAATTCGCGCAGCGCCAGGTGGCCGACGTTCTCCGGATGGAAACCGTCCACGTCCTTGCGCGGATCGATGCGGTGGATCAGCCGGCTGGCGTCGGGAATGCCCGGCAGCGGCAGCTGCACCAGGATGCCGTGCACCTTGGGGTCGGCATTGAGGCGGTCGATCAGCGCCAGCAGGTCGGCTTCGCCGGTACCGGCCGGCAGGTCGTAGTCGAACGCCTCGATGCCGACCTTTTCCGCCGCGCGGCGCTTGTTGCGCACGTACACCGTGGACGCCGGATCGCCGCCGACCAGCACCACCGCCAGGCCCGGCCGCGGCTGTCCGGCCGCCAGCCGCGCATCGACCCGCAGCTTGAGCTGGTCGAGCAGTTCGTCGGCGATGCGCCGCCCGTCGAGGATGCGGGCCGGAACGGAGGAGACGGGCGCGGAATCGGTCATCGAGGCGAGCGGGTGTAGAGTCTGGGGACCCCTATTGTCCCCGATTCCGCCATGACCGACACCACCCGCATCGAGGCCGCCGCGTTCCGGCGGCTGCTGCAGCACCTCAACCAGGACCGCAGCGACGTACAGAACATCGATCTGATGATCCTGGCCGGCTTCTGCCGCAACTGCCTGGCCGACTGGTACCGCGAGGCGGCCGCCGCCGAAGGCGAGACGCTGAGCAAGGATCAGGCGCGCGAACGCGTCTACGGCATGCCGTTCGCCGACTGGAAGGCGCAGTTCCAGGCCGAGGCCACGCCGGAACAACTGGCGGCCTTCGCCGACGCGCAGCGCCGGCACGGATAGATGCTGCGCCACCTGGGCATCGTCGCGGCGATCGCGGTCGTCGCCTACCTGGTGGTCTGCGCCCTGCTCTACCTGGGCCAGCGCGAGCTGCTGTATTTCCCGCAGGCGACCCGGGTGGCCGCGGCGCAGACGGATTTCGTCCTGCAGCGCAGCCCGGTGCTGCGCCTGCGCGGCTGGCGGGTCAATCCCGGCCGCGACAAGGTGTTGCTGTACTTCGGCGGCAACGCCGAGGACCTGCGCCAGGCGCGCGCGCAGCTGGCGCCGCTGCTGCCCGACTACAGCGTGTACCTGCTGGCCTACCGCGGCTACGGCGCCAGCGACGGCACGCCGAACGAGGCGGCGCTGATCGGCGACGCGCTGGCGCTGTACGACCACGTGCACGCCGCGCAGCCGCAGGCCGAGATCGCGGTGCTCGGACGCAGCCTGGGCAGCGGCGTCGCCAGCCAGCTGGCGGCGCGGCGGCCGCTGGCGCGGCTGGTGCTGGTCACCCCGTTCGACAGCCTGGCCTCGGCCGCGCAGGCGCATTACCCGTGGGCGCCGGTGCGCTGGCTGCTGCGCGACCGCTACGACTCGGCCAGCGCGCTGCGCGCCTACCGCGGGCCGTTGCTGGTGCTGCGCGCCGGCCGCGACCAGGTGGTGCCGGCGTCGAGCACGCAGCGGCTGCTCGATTCCCTGGCGCAGACACCCAGCGTGGTCGCGATGCCGCGCGCCGGACACGACGACATCAGCGCCGATCCGCGTTATGCGCAGGCGTTGCGCGCATTTCTGCGCTGAGGCGTTTCAGCTCGGACATTCGCAGTCCGCAGCCACTGCAGGAGCGGCTTCAGCCGCGACCGGGCATCACCGGTAACGCCCGGTCGCGGCTGAAGCCGCTCCTACAGGGCGGCGGTGCCTTAGTCGTTGCGGCGCTCGTCCACCGCCTCCGCCGCCGGCACCGCTTCGGGATTGAGCGTGCGGCTCTCGCGCCGCGGCGGAGTGAACGGGGTCGGCTTGGGCACCGCCGGGGCGATGTTGCCGTACATCAGGCCGCTGCCGGCGCGCACGTCGCCTGCGGCGATCTCCAGTTCCAGGCGCTCGGCGTCGCGGCGGCGGATCTCGCGGGCGATGCTCGCGGCCTCGTCCTCTGCCATGCCCAGTTCGATCAGCGCGGCCTGGCCGAATTCCACCGCCGACTCGAAGGTCTCGCGGATCTGGTAGTCCACGCCGGCGGCGATCAGCTTCAGCGAATGCTCGCGGTCGTAGGAGCGCACCAGCAGCTTGGCGTGCGGGAATTCCTGCGTGGCCAGTTCGACGATGCGGTTGGCCGCCTCGCGGTTGTCGATGCACACCGCGATGGCGCGCACGCTGTGCGCGCCGGAGGCATGCAGCACGTCCAGGCGGGTGCCGTCGCCGTAGTAGATCTTGAAGCCGAACTCGGCCGCGCTCTGGATCATCTCGATGTCGTTGTCGATGATGGTCACGTCCACGTCGCGCGCCAGCAGCGACTGGCTGGCGACCTGGCCGAAGCGGCCGAAGCCGATGATCAGCACGCTGCCGGTGAGCCCGTCGGCCGCCTCCACGCCGTCCAGCGACGGCGCTTCCACCGGCGCCCAGCGCCGGTACAGCAGCACGAACAGCGGGGTCAGCGCCATCGACAGCACCACGATTGCGGTCAGGTTGGCGTTGACCTGCGCATCGATGACCCCAGCCACGCCCGCCGCGGCGAACAGCACGAACGCGAACTCGCCGCCCTGCGCCATCAGCACGCCGCGGTCCAGCGCCTGCGCGTGGCCGCTGCCGGTGAGCCGCGCGACCAGGTAGATGCACGCGGCCTTGGCCACCATGAACGCGAGCACGCCGCTGAGGATCAGCGTCCAGTTCGCCGCCACCACCGCCAGGTTCAGGGCCATGCCCACGCCGAGGAAGAACAGCCCCAGCAGGATGCCGCGGAACGGCTCGATGTCGGCCTCGATCTGGTGGCGGAAGGTGGATTCGGACAGCAGCACCCCGGCCAGGAACGCGCCCATCGCCATCGACAGCCCACCGAGCTGCATCAGCAATGCCGCACCCAGGACCACCAGCAGCGCAGCGGCGGTCATCACTTCGCGCGCCTTGGCCGCGGCCAGCAACCGGAACAGCGGATTCAGCAGCCAACGCCCGGCCACCAGCAGGCCGACGATCGCCGCCGCGCCGATGCCGATGCCGATCCAGCGCGAGGGCGCATCGGCGGCGACCGGCACCGGCGCCATCCATGCCACCACGGCCAGCAACGGCACGATCAGCAGGTCTTCGAACAACAGGATCGCGACGATCTTCTGCCCCGCCGGCAAGGCGATGTCGCCGCGCTCGCCGAGCAATTGCATCACCACCGCGGTGGAGGTGAGCACGAAACCGGACGCGGCGATGAACGCCACCGGCAAGGACAGCCCCAGCGCCAGCCCCACCCCGGTCAGCACCGTCGCGCACACCACGATCTGCGCCGTGCCCAGGCCGAAGATCTGCTTGCGCAGGCTCCACAGGTGCGAGGGCCGCATTTCCAGCCCGATCACGAACAGGAACATCACCACGCCCAGTTCGGCCACGTGCAGGATCGCCTGCGGATCGGCGAACCAGCCGAATCCGAACGGCCCGATCGCCAGGCCCGCGGCCAGATAGCCGAGCACCGAGCCCAGGCCCAGGCGGCGGAACACCGGTACCGCCACCACCGCGGCGCCGAGCAACGCCACCACCTTGATCAATTCACTGCTGTCGGCTGCACTGGTCATGCGCCGATTCTACCCACAAGGCCGGGGCGACCCCATGCACCGGTGTGCGGCATGGCGACGAAGCACGACGGCGCAGGCATGCAATGCCGTAGCGCGTTACGCATCACGCATGGAGAGACGCCGCGCCGTCAAAGACGGCAGCGATCGCCCTTTCCTTCTCCCGCCGGGACCACGGCCCCCTTCTCGGGGGAAGATGCCCCAAAGGGGCGGATGAGGGCACGGACGAAGCCTTGCGATCAAACGGCGCGAGGGCTTCGCTCCGTACCCTCACCCCAACCCCTCTCCCGGGGGGAGAGGGACTTACTCCGCGCCACAGAACTTCGCGTAGTCGATATAGCCGGGAAACGCGAGCCCGGGCACGCATACCGGGCACTGCGGATCGGCGGCCAGGCGGGTTTCGCGGAAGCGCATCGCCAGCGCGTCGAAGTACAGCAGGCGTCCGCGCAGCGGCTCGCCGATCTCCAGCAGCAGCTTCAGCACCTCGTTGGCCTGCAGCAGGCCGACGATGCCGGGCAGCACGCCGAGCACGCCGGCCTCGGCGCAACTGGGCGCGAACTCCGGCGGCGGCGGCTCCGGGAACAGGCAGCGGTAACACGGTGCCTGCCCGCGCCGGCGGCCGGCGTCGAACACGCTGACCTGGCCCTCGAAGCGCTGCACCGCGCCGTACACCAGCGGCTTGCCCAGCTTCACGCAGGCGTCGTTGAGCAGGTAGCGGGCAGGGAAATTGTCCGAACCGTCGAGCACCACGTCCACGTCCTGCAACAGGCGTTCGACATTGGCCGAAGTCACCCGTTCGCGTACCGGCTCGACCTGCACGCCCGGATTCAGCGCGGCCAGCGCCGCGGCCGCCGACGCCACCTTGGGCTGCCCGACCCGCGCTTCGGTATGCAGGATCTGCCGCTGCAGGTTGCTGCGATCGACCACATCGTCGTCGGCGATGCGCAGCTGGCCGACCCCGGCCGCGGCCAGGTAGAAGCCGGCCGGCGAACCCAGCCCGCCGGCGCCGACCAACAGCACGCGCGCCGCCTGCAGCCGCCGCTGGCCGTCGATGCCGACTTCGGGCAGGCGCAGGTGGCGCGAATAGCGCTCGAAGAAATCCTGCTGCTCCGGCGCCAGCGCCGGCCGCTGCAGCGGCAATCCGTCGCGCTGCCAGCGCGTGGTGCCGCCCAGCACCGACGCGACCGCGGCATAACCGGCCTGCTGCAGGAACAGCGCAGCCTCGTGCGAACGCTTGCCGCTCTGGCAGATCAGGATCGTCTCGGCGTCGGCCGCGCCGACATGCGTGGCCGGGTCGTCCTGCAACTGCGCGCGGGCCACGCCGAGCGCGCCCTCGGCCATGCCGGCGGCGCGTTCGTGTTCCTCGCGCACATCGATCAGTCGCGCGCCCTGGGCCACACGCTCGCGGGCTTGCTGCGGGGTCAGTTCTCGAATGCTCATGCGCGCATTATCGGCGCAAACTTGCAGCGCGTCCTTCGCGCGGGGAGCGGTGTCCGGTTCCCGAGTCGGCAGCGTCGGATCCGGCATCTTCGACGCATCGCCGACGCCTGCATCCGGCAGAGGGAACGCCATTCAAGCATGGTCGCGGCGGTGGCCAGGACGGTGGATCGGCGCATCGAGGAAATACTCCCCGGACCAACGCCAGTGATTGGCTGGCCACACACTCCCCGGAGACGAGTTCGCGATCGCCACGCAGTCCTGAGCGCTCGCCGGTTGCCGCGCGCATCGCGCGACGTGACGGGCGCCAGTGCGGAACGCAGGCCGGCTTCCGGCGATCGAGAACACCTTGACCTGCGGCGGCGGCGGCCGACGGCGGCGCGTGCAACCAGCCCGCAACCTGAGTCGAGCTGCTCCAGCCGTGCGGCCTGTGCGTCCCGACCCGCATGAACGTTCGCGCGACCTGTGTACGGACGCGCCCGCGACACTCAGTACGCGAACACCTCGACCACGTCGCCGGCATCGAAACGGCGCGCACCCTCGTCCAGCCGCAGCAGCACGTCGCTGTCGGCGGCGCCGCGCAGGCGGTGCGAGCCGTCGGCCGGGTTCGGCTCCACCCACAGCTGTCCGTACGCGTCGCAGCGCATGCGCCCGCGCAGGAACTCCAGGCGCTCGTGGCGCTTGTCCCAACCCGAGGCCAGCCGCGCGCGCCATTGCGGGCGCGGCTCGGCGCGCTGCTGCAGCGCGTCCAGCAGCGGCCGCCCGATCGCCATGAACGTGGCCAGCACCGACACGGGATTGCCGGGCAGGCCCAGGAACAGGGCGCGGTCCAGCTCGCCGAACAGCAGCGGCATGCCCGGGCGCATGCGCACCTTCCAGAAATGGATGCGACCGCGCTCGTCCAGCAGCCGCGGCAGGTAGTCCTTCTCGCCGGCGGAGACGCCGCCGCAGGTCAGCACCACGTCGAACGCCGAGGCCGCATCGGTCAGCATGCTTTCGATCCGCTGCGGATCGTCCGGCAGCGTCGGCCACGCGGTCGGCTCCAGGCCGAGCAGGCGCAGTTGCGCCATCAGCATGTCGCGGTTGCTATTGTAGATCTGCCCCGGCTTGAGCGGCATGCCCGGCTCGACCAGTTCGTCGCCGGTGGCGAACACCGCCACGGTCGGTCGCGCCGCCACGGCCACCTGCGCCACGCCGAGCGCGGCGGCCAGGCCGATCCGCGACGGCGTCAACGCCAGGCCCGCTTCGAGCACGCGCTCGCCGGCGCGCACGTCCTCGCCGCGCGCACGCACGTGCGCGCCGGCGACCGGCGCGGCCGGCACCTGCACCTGGCCGTCGCGCTCGACCACGTTTTCCTTGATCACCACCGTATCGGCGCCCGCCGGCAGCGGCGCGCCGGTGGTGACGCGCAGGCATTCGCCGGCACCGATCGCCTGGCGCAAGTCCTCGCCGGCGAACTGCTCGCCGGCCAGGCGCAACACGGTCGGCGCATCCGGATGCAGGTCGGCATGGCGCAGCGCGAAGCCGTCCATCGCGCTGTTGGCGAACGGCGGCAGGTCGATCGGCGCGTCCAGCGGTTCGAGCAGGATGCGGCCATCGGCGCGCGGCAGCGCCAGGCGTTCGGCCGGCAACGGACGCGACTGGGCGACGGCGGCGACGATGGCCAGCGCCTCGGAATAGGCAATACGGGAGGGATAGTCGTTCATGGCGCCGGCAGGATACCCGCTGCGCGCAGGTCCTGCGGCGTGTTGAGGTTGCCGAAGGTCTCCCCGGGCACGCGTGCGCGGACCATCGCCAACTGCTGCTGCAAGGCGCGCGGCGCGTAGCGACCGGCATCCAGCGCCGAAGCCAACGCAGGCCGCAGCGCGGCGACGCGGTACAGCGCCACCAGCGGCTGCACGCCGTCGTCGTCCTCGGCACAGGCGCCATCCGCATCGCCACTGGCGTCGATCAACCTGTCCAGCAGCGCAGGCGGAAGCCGGCACAGGTCCACCGGCAAGGTCAGCAGCCACGGCGTGGCGCAGGCCGCGGCCAGCGCGTCCAGGCCGGCGATCGGCCCCAGCGAGCACTCGGCGCCAGGCGGCGCGGCGATCCGGTCGGGCAGCGCGTGCAGTCCGGCGGCGGCGTAGCGCGGCAGATCGCGGTTGGCGCTGACCAGCACCGCCGCGACCGCCGGCGCCAAGGCCTGCGCCAGGCGCTGCACCAGCGCTTGCCCGTCGCGTTGCAGCCAGGCCTTGTCGCAACCGCCCAGGCGTTGCGCGCGGCCGCCGGCGAGGATGCCCAGCGTGACCTCGCGCCGCGCGTCCATCGGCTACTTGCCGCGGACGTGTTTCATCAAGCGCCGCTTCTTGGCGATCTGGCGCTCGGTCAGCACGTTCTTCTTGCCTTCGTACGGATTGGCGCCTTCGCGGAACATGAAGCGCACCGGCGTGCCGACCAGCTTGAAGCGCTTGCGGAAGAAATTCTCCAGGTAGCGCTTGTACGACTCCGGCAGCACTTTCAGGCGCGTGCCGTGGACGATGAAGGTCGGCGGATTGCTGCCGCCCGGATGCACGTAGCGCAACTTGGAGACATGGCCGCGGATGCTCGGCGGCGGATTGGTCTCGTAGGCCACTTCCAGCGCCTGGTTGACTTCGCTGGTGCTGAATTCGCGGATCGCCGAGGCATGCGCGCTGTGGATCGCGCGGAACAGCTCGCGCAGGCCGGAGCCGTGCTTGGCCGAGATCCGCACCGCTTCGGCCCAGGGCACGAAGCCGAGCTTGCGCGACAGCAGCGCCTCGGCCTGTTCGCGCTGGTAGTCGGTCAGCCCGTCCCACTTGTTGACCGCCACCACCAGCGCGCGGCCGGCGTCCAGGATCGCGCCGAGCACGCTGGCGTCCTGGTCGGTGACGCCTTCGGTGGCGTCGAGCAGCAGCACCGCGACCTCGCATTGCTCGATCGCCTGCAGCGTCTTGAACACGCTGAATTTCTCCACCGCCTCCTCGACCCGGCCGCGACGGCGCAGGCCGGCGGTGTCGATCAGCCGGTACAGGCGGTCGTCGCGCTGCAGGTCGACCGCGATCGAATCGCGGGTGGTGCCCGGCACTTCGGACGCGATCATCCGCTCCTCGCCGAGCAGCCGGTTGACCAGCGTCGACTTGCCGACGTTGGGGCGACCGACGAAGGCGATGCGCATGCGCTTGGGATCGGTGTCAAGCGTCTCGCCGGCGCCCTCTTCCGGCAAGCGCGACAGCACTTCCTCGAGCAGGTCGTCGATGCCGTGGCGATGCGCCGCGGACACCGCGATCGCCTCGCCCAGGCCATAGCGCGCGAACTCGGCGCGGACCTGGTCCTCGTCGGTGCCGTCGATCTTGTTGATCAGCAGCAGCGTCGGCCGCGCCAGCTTGCGCAGCCAGGCCAGGATCTCGTCGTCGAGCGAGGAGGATCCCTCGCGGCCATCGACCACGAACAGCACCAGATCGGCTTCGCCGGCAGCGGAGCGCGCCTGGTCTGCGGTCGCCCCGGCCAGGCCTTCTTCCTCGCCGGAAATGCCGCCGGTGTCGACGATCACGAACGGGGTGTCCGGCTCCAGCCGGCAGACGCCGTAGTTGCGATCGCGGGTGACGCCGGGCTGGTCGTGGACCAGCGCGTCGCGGCTGCGCGTGAGCGCATTGAATAGCGTGGACTTGCCGACATTCGGCCGTCCAACCAGGGCGACCAGCGGCAGCATCGCGAATTCCCTTCCTTTATTGACCCAACCGGAACGCGGTCAGGTCGCCTTTCGTGTTCTGGACCAGCAGGATGCCATCGGCTACCACCGGCTGCGCTACCAGCGCCTTGCGTCCCACCCGCTCGCGTGCGGCGATCTCGCCGTTGTCGAGCTTCAACCAATGCAGATACCCCTTGTAGTCGCCGACCACGGCGTAGTCGCCCTGGATCGCCACGCCGGTCAGCGAACGCCGCGCCAGCGCCGGCTGCGACCAGGTCGCCGAACCGGAAGCCTTGTCCAACGCCCACACCGAACCGGCATTGTCGGCCACCACCACGCTGCTGGAATTGACCGCGACACCGCCGGCACCGCCGTGATCGCGGGTCCACAGCGGACGCCCGCTCGGGCCTTCCAGCGCCACGGTCTGGTTCTTGAAGCTGGTCGCGTACAGGGTGGTGCCGTCGAGCACCGGCGCGCCGTCCACGTCGGCCATGCGCTCCAGTTCGGTGCGGCCTTCCGGCACGCCGATGGTCTGCTCCCACAGCACGCGCCCGTCCTGCATCGCCAGCGCCGCCAGCGTGCCGTCGTCGTTGCCGATGAACAGCACGCCCGGGCCGGACACCACCGGCGCGTTGCCGCGCACGGTCAGGGTCGGCAGTTCCTGCACATGGAACCAGCGCTGCTGCCCGGTGCCCGCATCGAACGCGGTGACGTGGCCGTCGTTGCTGCGCACGAACACCATGTTCTGCGAGACCACCGGCGCGGCGATCACTTCGTTGGGCACCTTGGCGCGCCACTTCTCGGTGCCGCTGGCGGCGTCGAGCGCGATCACTTCGCCATTCAGGCCGCCGACCACGACCAGGCCCTCGCCCACGCCAGGACCACCGGCGAAGCGCGGCAGCGGACGGTTCTTCTCCAGCCGCTTGCGCTCCTTGGCCTGCTGCTTCTCGTTGCGCAGGCGCTGCTTGTAGGCCGCACGCTCGTCCTTGGACAGGCCCTTGCTGGACTCGCCCTCGACCTGGCTCTCCGGCTGCTGCTCCTGCACCTGCGACAGGCGCTCCTTGCGCGCCTTCTTGGCGTCGTATTCCCACAGCGTCTTGCCGGTCTGCAGGTCCAGCGCGTAGACCGAACCGGAAGCCGCGGCCAGGTACACCTTGCCGTCGGCCACGGCCGGATGCTGGCGCACGCCGATCCGCTTCTCGCCCTTGCCGGCGTCGGTGGACCACAGCTTGACGATCTTCACCGACGGCTTGAAATCGACCAGCTCGGCCGGCTCGGCGGCCTTCTTGGCGGCCGCGTCCTTGCCTGCGAACCAGCCCTTGACCGTGCTGCAACCGGACAGCGCCAGACCCAGCAGCGCGATGGTCGCGATGCGCTTGAACATGACTACCTTCATCAGATCGGCTCCGCAGGATTCGGCACGGTGCCGCCCGCATCCATCAACTTCGTTTCCAGCAGTCGCCGTTGCGGCGCCGCCACGTCCAGGGTGGTCAACGACTTGGCGTACGCCTCGCGTGCCGCATCGCGCTTGCCCTGCGCGATCAGCGCATCGCCACGGATCTCCAGGCTCTGGTTGTCGTCGGCCGCGGCCAGCAACTTCAGCGCTTCGTCGCTCTTGCCGGTCTGGATCAGCAACCGCGCCACGCGCTGGTCGATGAGCAGCTTCAGCTCGCCCTCGGCCTTGAGGCCGCGCAGCGTGGCCAGGGCCTGGTCGTACTTGTCGTCATCGGCTTGCGCCTTGGCCAGGCGCAGCGCGGCCAGCTCGGCATAGATGTTGGCCGGGCCCTGCTGCAGCGCCGCCATATCCTTGCTGGCCTTGTCCAGTTGCTTGGCCTGGATGCTCTTGAGCACGGCGTCGTAGTGGGAATTGGCCTGCGCCAGGTCGTTGGAATGCTGCTTGGTCCACCACTGCCAGCCAATGATCGCGCCGATGCCCAGGGCAATGCCGCCGATCAGGCCGGCGCCGTTTTTCCTGAGCCAAGTGCGGACGCGTTCGCTTTGTTCGTGCTCGTCGAGCAGGTCGTCGATCGCCATGCGTACTCTCGCCCCGCCGCAACGACGGGACATGGAATGTTGAGATTGAGGAACCGCGCCGCCGTCACTCGGACGCTGGCACCACGGAACCGTCAGAGGATACCGCAAAGCGGGCCACGTTCGCGCGCTTGTACGGAGTCAGATCCACGGTACTACCGGATTGCTGAACCTGGACCGCCGACGCATTGCCGAGCACGATGCGGCCCACTTGACCCGGCGCGTAGTCGCGCTTTTCGCCGGCTTTCAGCAGCGCCTTTTCCAGCGGCGTGCCGTCCGGGGCGATGATCTGGACCCAGCTGTCGCCCTGGAACGACAGGCTCAGGCCGGGCTTTTCCGCCTCGCTGGAGGCGCGCGGCAGCGGCGTCAGCGAGGCGATGTACGGCGCCGCAGGCGGCGCGGGGCGATTGCCGGACGCGGCGGTGGGCGCCGGGTTGCCGCCGGTGCCCGCCGTCGCGGTCGGCGCCGCGTCGCCCGGCGCCGCCGGCACCACGTCCAGCGACGCGGTGCTCGGGCCGTCGTCGGCGAAATGGGTGCGGGTCGCGTACCAGACCGGCACCGCCAGTCCGGCGGTGATCACCACGTACACCATGCGCCGGGTCGCGCTCTCGAGCATGCGCCGCAGCGGCGGGGTATGCGTATGGCTGATCAGCTCCACCGGCTGCACCGGCGCGATCTGCGCGCTGGCCAGCAGCGGCTCCAGGTCCACCCCGAGCAGGCGCGCGTAGCTGCGCAGCTGACCGCGCACGAACACCGGCGCGCCGAGGCGCTGCCACTGCTCCGCTTCCAGCGCACCGATCACGTGCACCGGCATGCGCAAACGGCTACCGACCTCGTCGATGCTCAGGCCCGCCGCTTCGCGCGCTTCGCGGAGCTGTTGCCCGCAACCTTTGGCGCCGTCGAAAGCGTTCGGATTGGAATCACTGATCACAATGCACTAGCCCCGGGAGTCGTGGTCGCGGCATCGGGAAACTCCTTGCGCAACCGCTGTTGGTAACGGCCGGCAGCAGCCATGTCGCCCAGCCCTTGTTCAATCTGAATAGCAAGTTGTAACACGGATACAGTGGCCGGCGCAGCCGCCAGACGCCGTTCCGAGAAGGCCCGCGCCTCGAAAAAGCGCGCCTGCGCCGCTTCGTCGCGCGCCATCGCTTCCAGCGCGTAGGCATTGCCCGGCTCCAGCGCCAGCGCCTTGCGCAGGTCGCGTTCGCCGCGCTCGCGCTGGCCGATCTGCAACGCGCAACCGCCGGCATTGGCCAGGGCCGACGCCGGCGTGGCGTAGCCGGGCGCCTGCAGAGCACGATCGAACCACTGCAGCGCCTCGGCCGCGGCACCGTTCGCGCACAGCCAGGCGCCGTAGTTGTTCAAGGCCTCGCCGCGGTTCGGCGCCAGTTCGGCGGCCTTGCGGTAATGCTCGCCGGCAGTGGCGGTATCGCCGCGGCGGCCGGCAGCCACCGCCAGCAGCGTGTGCGCCTGCACCGAATCCGGGGCCAGCGCCAGCGCCTTGCGCGCATGCTCCTCGGCGCCGGCCAGATCGCCGCCGCTGAGCCGGTTGCCGGCCAGGCCGAGTTGTTCCTGCAACGCGTAGCGCGCCTTGACCTCGCCGCTATCGCGGAAATCGTAGTCCGGCGCCACCTGCTCGACGTTGCGCAGCTTGCCGGACTTGGTGCCGTGCCCGGCACACGCCGACAACGCCAGCAGCGCCGCGGCCAACGCAACGATGGCCAGAGGATGCTTAGGCCGCCGCATCCCGGTCCGCCTGGGTCTGCAACTGGCGCTGGAAGTCGGCCTGGCGCCGGGTGCGGTCCAGCACCTGCCCCTTGAGCTGGCCGCAGGCGGCATCGATGTCGTCGCCGCGGGTGCGCCGCACCATGGTCAGCACCTGCGCATCGAGCAGGATCTTCTGGAACGCGCGGATTTCCGTCTCGCCGGAACGCTCGTAGCGCGTGCCCGGGAACGGATTGAACGGGATCAGGTTGACCTTGCCCGCGTTCGAGGCCTGCACCGCGTTGTCGAACTGGCGCATCAGCCGCGCCAGTTGCCGCGCATGTTCGGGCTGGTCGTTGATGCCCTTCATCAGCGTGTATTCGAAGGTGACCGATTCGCGGCGCTTGTTGGCGCGCAGATAGCGCGCGCACGCGGCCATCAGCTCGGCGACCGGGTATTTCTTGTTCAGCGGCACCAGCGTCTCGCGCAGCGCGTCGTCGGCCGCATGCAGCGAGACCGCCAGCGACACGTCGCTCTCGGTGGACAGGCGATCGATCATCGGCACCAGGCCGGAGGTCGACAACGTGACCCGCTTGTTGGCCAGGCCATAGCCCAGGTCGTCGCGCATCACGCTCATCGCGCGCACGACGTTGTCGAAATTCATCAGCGGCTCGCCCATGCCCATCATCACCACGTTGGTGAGACGGCGCTGCTGGTGCGGCACGTTGCCCAGATGCCGCGCCGCGACCCACACCTGGCCGACGATCTCGGCGGTGGACAGGTTGCGGTTGAAGCCCTGGGTGGCGGTCGAGCAGAACGTGCAGTTCAACCCGCAGCCGACCTGGGAGGACACGCACAGCGTGCCGCGGCCCTTGTCCGGGATATACACGGCCTCGATCGCGTTCTTGCCGTCGGTGCCCATGGCCAGCAGCCACTTGTGGGTGCCGTCGGCGGAAGGCTTGTCGAACACGATGTTGGGGACGACGACCTCGGCATGCTGCTGCAGCTTGGCGCGCAGCGCCTTGCCGAGGTCGGTCATCTGGTCGAAGTCGGTGACGTAGCGATGGTGGATCCACTTCATCACCTGGTGGGCGCGGTAGCGCGCTTCGCCGAGCGTGTCGGCGAAGAAACGCTCCAGGCCCTCGCGATCGAGGTCGAGCAGATTCTGCTTGGTCGCGCCGCCGGTCCGGATCGGATCGGCGAGCGCCAACGGAGTGTGGACGACCTCGTTCACGATGACCTCTTAGCGCGAAACCACTTCGGTGGCGGCGAAGAAATACGCCACTTCGTTGGCGGCGTTCTCGACCGAGTCGGAACCGTGCGCGGCGTTGGCGTCGATCGAGTCGGCGAAATCGGCGCGGATCGTGCCCGGCGCGGCGTCCTTCGGGTTGGTAGCGCCGAGCAGGTCGCGGTGCGCGGCCACGGCGTTCTCGCCTTCCAGCGCCTGGATCATCACCGGGCCGGAGATCATGAACTCGACCAGCGCGTTGAAGAACGGACGCTCGCGGTGCACGGCGTAGAAGCCCTCGGCCTCGCGGCGCGACAGCTGCTTGTACTTGGCGGCCACGACCTTCAGGCCGGCCTTCTCGAAACGGGAATAGATCTCGCCGATGACGTTCTTGGCGACGGCATCGGGCTTGATGATGGACAGGGTGCGCTCCAGCGCCATGGGAATTTCTCCGTTGGGCGGGCCACTAGACTTGATGGCCCGAGGTTAGCATGAAAAAAACCCGCGTCAAAACGCGGGCTTAGCCAGAATTGCGATGGACAATTCTATCCAATCGCAGCGGGCTTTGCACGGCCGCCGGCTGAATCATGCTGCATCGCAACATGACGCGGCCGGATGCCAGGCCTAGACTCAAACAATCGTTTGATTGATTCCGGCGGCCGCATGGCAAAGCAAGCGCACTTCTCCACCAAGGACCGCATCCTCAGCGCGGCCGAGGAACTGTTCGCCCAGCACGGCTTTTCCGGCACTTCGCTGCGCCAGGTCACCAGCCAGGCCGACGTCAACATCGCCGCGGTGAACTACCACTTCGGCTCCAAGGAAAACCTGGTCAACGAGGTGTTCCGGCGGCGCATGGACGAGATGACCGCCGCGCGCCTGGCGCAGCTGGAAGCCGCGCAACGGCAGCATCCCGGCCAGCTCGGCCCGGTGCTGGCGGCGTTCGTGGAGCCGGCGCTGGCGATGGCCCAGGACCGCCAGAGCGGCGGCGCCTTCGTGCGCGTGATCGCCCGCGCCTACGCCGAGAAGAACGACAGCCTGCGCCAGTTCCTGTCCGACCACTACGGCCACGTGCTGCGCGAGTTCGGCAAGGCCATCGCCGTCTGCGTGCCCGAACTGAGCAAGGAAGAACTGTACTGGCGCCTGGACTTCCTGGCCGGCGCCCTGACCTATGCCATGGCCGACTTCGGCCTGATCAAGCGCCCCGCCGGCGTCAGCGAAGGCGCGCATCGCGCCCACGCCGCGCGCGAACTCATCCGTTTCGCCGAGGCGGGCTTCCTGGCCCGCTCCGCGCCGTAATTTCGCAAGAACCGTTCTGTCCACATCCCGCAATCGTTGACCCACAGAGGCTGATCGCTATGTCCAACCCCCTGCTAGTCCGCCGTGCCGCCGTCCTGGGCGCGGGCGTGATGGGCGCGCAGATCGCTGCGCACCTGACCAACGCCGGCGTCGACACCGTCCTGTTCGACCTTCCCGCCAAGGACGGCCACCCCGACGGCATCGTGCTCAAGGCCATCGCCAACCTGACCAAGCTGAGCCCCGCCCCGCTCGCCAGCGCCACGCTGGCCGAGGCGATCACGCCGGCCAACTACGCGTCCGGCCTGGAGCAACTGCGCGGCTGCGACCTGATCATCGAAGCCATCGCCGAGCGCATGGACTGGAAACAGGACCTGTACAAGAAGATCGCCCCGTTCGTGGCCGATCACGCGGTCCTGGCCTCCAACACCTCCGGCCTGGGCATCAATGCGCTGTCCGACGTGCTGCCCGAGCAGTTGCGCCACCGCTTCTGCGGCGTGCATTTCTTCAACCCGCCGCGCTACATGCACCTGGCCGAGCTGATCCCGGCCAAGGGCACCGATGCGGCGGTGCTGGAAGGCCTGGAAGCGTTCCTGGTCACCACCCTGGGCAAGGGCGTGGTCTATGCCAAGGACACCCCGAACTTCATCGGCAACCGCATCGGCGTGTTCTCGATCCTGTCCACCATCCACCACACCGCGCAGTCCGGCCTGGGCTTCGACGAAGTGGACGCGCTGACCGGCCCGCTGGTGGGCCGCCCGAAGTCGGCGACCTACCGCACCTCCGACGTGGTCGGCCTGGACACCATGGCCCACGTCATCAAGACCATGGCCGACACCCTGCCCGACGATCCGTGGCACCAGTACTTCGCCTCGCCGAAGTGGCTGGACGCGCTGATCGCCAAGGGCGCGCTCGGCCAGAAGGTCGGCGCCGGCATCTTCCGCAAGGTCGGCAAGGACATTGTGGTGCTGGACCTGGAGAAGCAGGACTACCGTCCGGCCGACCGCAGCGCGGCGCCGGAAGTGGTCGAGATCCTGAAGATCAAGAACCCTGCGGAGAAGTTCGCCAAGCTGCGCGAGAGCCAGCACCCGCAGGCGCAGTTCCTGTGGGCGACATTCCGCGACCTGTTCCACTACAGCGCCTACCACCTGGCCGACATCGCCGAGACCGCGCGCGACGTGGACCTGGCGATCCGCTGGGGCTACGGCTGGTCGCTGGGCCCGTTCGAGACCTGGCAGGCCGCCGGCTGGAAGCAGGTGGCGCAGTGGATCGCCGACGACATCGTGGCCGGCAAGGCCATGTCCAGCGCGCCGCTGCCGGACTGGGTGTTCGACGGCCGCGACGGCGTGCATGCCGCCGAGGGCAGCTACAGCCCGGCGCGCAACGCCAAACTGCCGCGCTCGGCGCTGCCGGTGTACCAGCGCCAGCGCTTCCCCGATCCGCTGCTGGGCGAGAAGTTCGCCCCGGGCGAGACCGTGTTCGAGAACGACGGCCTGCGCCTGTGGCACGACGGCGACGACATCGCCGTGGTCAGCTTCAAGACCAAGATGAACACCGTGTCCGACCAGGTGCTCGACGGCCTGCAGGAAGCGGTCGGCCGCGCCGAGAAGGACTTCAAGGGCCTGGTGCTGTGGCAGCACAAGGAGCCCTTCTCCGCCGGCGCCGACCTGGCCGGCGCGCTGGGCCTGCTGCAGGCCGGCAAGGTCGATGCGTTCGAGGCGATGGTCGCCAACTTCCAGGCCACCAGCCAGCGCATCAAGTATTCGCTGGTGCCGGTGGTCGCGGCGGTGCGCGGCCTGGCCCTGGGCGGCGGCTGCGAATTCCAGATGCACAGCGCCAAGACCGTGGCCGCGCTGGAGAGCTACATCGGCCTGGTCGAGGCCGGCGTCGGCCTGCTGCCGGCCGGCGGCGGCCTGAAGGAGATCGCGGTGCGCGCCTCGCAGGCGGCCGGCCCCGGCGGCGACGTGTTCGCCGAGCTGAAGAAGACCTTCGAGACCGTGGCGATGGCCAAGGTCTCCACCTCGGCGGTCAACGCCAAGGAACTGGGCCTGCTGCGCGGCACCGACAAGATCGTGTTCAACAGCTACGAGGCGCTGTACATCGCCAAGGCCGAAGCGCGCGCGCTGGCCGAGAGCGGCTACCGCCCGCCGCTGCCGGCCCGCCGCATCCAGGTCGCCGGCGACGTCGGCATCGCCACCTTCAAGATGCTGCTGGTCAACATGCTGGAAGGCCGCTTCATCAGCGAGTACGACTACGAGATCGCCACCCGCATCGCCACCGTGCTGTGCGGCGGCGAAGTCGACCGCGGCGCGCTGGTGGACGAGGAATGGCTGCTCAAGCTCGAGCGCAAGCACTTCGTCGAACTGGCCCAGCAGGAAAAGACCCAGGCGCGGATTGGGCACATGCTCAAGACGGGTAAGCCGTTGAGGAACTGAGATTCGGGATTTGGGATTGGGGATTCGCAACAGCGACTCCCATCTCGCCAACGATTCCCTCCAACAATTCATCCGCCGGGCACAAGTACATTCGGGCACCGGGATTCGCTTTGACGAATCCCCAATCCCGAATCCCCAATCCCGGCTTTCGGAGAAAGCCATGAGCAAACAGATCCAGGAAGCCTACATCGTCGCCGCCACCCGTACCCCGGTCGGCAAGGCGCCCAAGGGCGTGTTCCGCAATACTCGTCCGGACGACATGCTGGCGCACGTGTTGCGCGCAGTGGTCGCGCAGGCGCCGGGCATCGACCCCTCGCGCATCGACGATGCGATCATCGGCTGCGCGATGCCCGAGGGCGAGCAAGGCATGAACGTGGCGCGCATCGGCGTGCTGCTGGCCGGGCTGCCGAATTCGGTCGCCGGACAGACCATCAACCGCTTCTGCTCCTCCGGCATCCAGGCCGTGGCGCTGGCCGCGGACCAGATCCGCCTGGGCAACGCCGACCTGATGCTGGCCGGCGGCACCGAGTCGATGTCGATGGTGCCGATGATGGGCAACAAGGTGGCGTTGTCGCCGAGCGTGTTCGCCGACGACCACGTCGCCATCGCCTACGGCATGGGCATCACCGCCGAGAAGGTGGCCGAGGAATGGAAGGTGTCGCGCGAGGACCAGGACGCATTCGCGCTCGCCTCGCACCAGAAGGCCATCGCCGCGATCGCCGCCGGCGAGTTCCGCGACGAGATCACCCCGTACGAGATCCTGTCGCACCAGCCCGACCTGGCCGGCAACGTCATCGCGCTGCGCAAGCGCCTGGTCGACACCGACGAGGGCCCGCGCCCGGACAGCTCGATCGAAGGCCTGGCCAAGCTGCGCCCGGTGTTCCGCAACGGCCAGTTCGGCGGCAGCGTCACCGCCGGCAACTCCTCGCAGATGAGCGACGGCGCCGGTGCGGTGCTGCTGGCCTCCGAGCAGGCGATCAAGGACTACGGCCTGACTCCCCTCGCCCGCTTCGTCAGCTTCTCGGTCGCCGGCGTGCGCCCGGAAGTGATGGGCATCGGTCCGATCGCGGCGATTCCGAAGGCGCTCAAGCAGGCCGGGCTGAGCAAGGACCAGATCGACTGGATCGAGCTCAACGAGGCCTTCGCCGCGCAGTCGCTGGCGGTGATCCGCGACAGCGGCCTGGATCCGTCCAAGGTCAACCCGCTCGGCGGCGCGATCGCGCTCGGCCATCCGCTCGGTGCCACCGGCGCGATCCGCACCGCCACGCTGGTGCACGGCCTGCGCCGCCGCCAGCAGAAGTACGGCATGGTCACCATGTGCATCGGCACCGGCATGGGGGCGGCGGGCATCATCGAAGCGCTCTGAATCCCGCGCCGCGCAAGAAAAAGGGCAGCCTAGGCTGCCCTTTTTCTTGCGCGGCGGTTCGCGCTGCCGAACCCCGTACGCGACGCGGCAGACCCGCGCGCTCCGGCAGCGTTGCCGCGTTCTACTTGCCGCCGGCGTCCACGTCGGCCAGGGCGCGACGCATCATGTCCTGCGCCGGCTTGCTCAGCTTCTCGTGGTCCAGCGCATAGCGGATGGTCGCCTCGATCAGGCCGATATGGGTACCGCAGTCGAAGCGGGTCCCCTCGAAACGGTACGCATGCACCGGATCGCTCTCGATCAGCGCGGCGATCGCATCGGTCAACTGGATCTCGCCGCCGGCGCCCGGTACGGTCTTTTCCAGCAGATCGAAGATCTTGGAGCTGAGCACGTAGCGGCCGACCACGGCCAGGTCGCTCGGCGCATCGGCCGGCTTGGGCTTCTCGACGATCGCGGTGATCTTGCCTTCGCTGCCGTCGAACGCCTCGGTGGCGACGATGCCGTAGCTGCCGGTGCTCTCGTGCGGCACGTCCTGCACCGCGATCACGCTGGCGCCGGAGCGCTCGGCCACGTCGGCCATCTGCGCCAGCGCGCCCGGACCGCGGTTCCAGATCAGATCGTCGGGCAGCAGCACCGCGAACGGCTCGTCGCCGATGATCGGCTTGGCGCACAGCACCGCATGGCCGAGGCCGAGCGCTTCGGCCTGGGTCACGAAGATCGCGCGCACGCCGTTGGGCAGCACATGGCGCACCAGTTCCAGCTGCTCGAGCTTGCCGGCGCGCTCGAGCTTCTGCTCCAGCTCGTAGGCCTTGTCGAAGTAATCCGCAACCGCGTGCTTGTAGCGATTGGTGACGAAGATCAGGGTGTCGCAACCGGCCTCGATCGCCTCGTCCACCGCGTACTGGATCAACGGCCGATCGATGATCGGCAGCATTTCCTTGGGCACCGTCTTGGTGGCGGGAAGGAAGCGGGTACCCAGACCTGCAACCGGGAAAACTGCTTTGCGGATTCTCTTGCTCATCAGAGCCTTCTGGCCTCGCGTGCGGGGAATGGGACGATTGTAGCCGAGCTATCCTGACCGGCTTGTTGTCGCAGCGGCGCGAATTCGGGCATGGTGGTGCGCAGCAATTTCTCGATCGCGTCGCTGTCGTATTCGGCCACCGCCGCACGCAGCTGCTGCAGTCCCTGCAGCACGTTCTCGCGCGAGAAACTGCGCGCGCCGGCCTCCAGGATCTTCGGATGCGAGGTGGGCCGATAGTTCTCGTCGGAATAGAACAAGGTCTCGTGCAGCTTCTCGCCCGGGCGCAGCCCGGTGTAGACGATCGCAATGTCGCGGCCGGGTTGCTTGCCGGCCAGGCGGATCATCTGCTCGGCGAGCAGGCGGATCGGCACCGGCTCGCCCATGTCCAACGTGTAGATCGCGCCGTGCGAGGCCGACGCGGCGGCCTGCACGATCAGCTGGCAGGCCTCGGGAATGGTCATGAAATAGCGGGTCACCTGCGGATCGGTCACGGTGACCGGGCCGCCCTGGCGGATCTGCTCGCGGAACAACGGCACCACGCTGCCGGCCGAATCGAGCACATTGCCGAAGCGCACGGTGACGAAGCGCGTGCCCACCGTCTGGTCGTCCAGCGACTGGCACACCATCTCGGCATAGCGCTTGGAGGCGCCGAGCACGTTGACCGGATTCACCGCCTTGTCGGTGGAGATGAACACGAAGGTCGAGACCTTGGCGGCAACGCAGGCGCGGGCCACGTTCTCGGTGGCCAGCACGTTGTTGCGGACCGCCTCGCGGAACTGCCGCTCCAGCAGCGGCACCTGCTTGTAGGCCGCGGCATGGAACACCGCATCCGGCTCGGCGATGCGCATCGCATGGCGGGTCACGGCCGGATCGCCGCAGTCGCCGAGCACGCACTCGATCTCCAGATCGGGGAAGGTGCGGTGCAGATCGGCATGGATGGTGATCAGCGCCAGTTCGTCGATCTCCAGCAGCACCACCTTGCGCGCGCCATGGCGCGCGCACTGGCGGCACAACTCCGAACCGATCGAACCGCCGGCGCCGGTCACCATGACCGTGCGCCCGGACAACCAGCCCTTGATCAACTTCCAGTCCGGGGTCACCGGCTTGCGCCCGAGCAGGTCCTCGATCGCGACCTCCTTCAGTTCGCCCGGCAGATAGTGGCCTTCGAGCACGTCGAGCAGGCGCGGCACGGTGCGGAACGGCAGCCCGGTGCTTTCGCAGATCGCCACCACCCGCTGCATGCCGGCCGCGTCCAGCGACGGGATCGCGATGACCAGCAGCTTGGCCGCGGTTTCCTTGGCGATCGCGCCGGCTTCGTCGATCCGGCCCAGAATCGGCAGACCCTGCAGCTTGGCGCCATGCAGATGGCCGGCATCGTCGACGAAGCCGACCGGATGATAGGCCCCGGAGCGGCGCAGATCGCGCACCAGCGCCTCGGCCGCACGGCCGGCGCCGACGATCAGCACGCGCCGCGCGGTCTCGTCCGAATGCGCGATCTGGTAGTCCTTCCATGCGCGATACAGCAGCCGCGGCGCGCCGAGCAGCGCCGACAACGCGAACGGGTACACCATCAGCACCGACAGCGGAATGGAATCGAACCGGCTGTAGGCCAGCCCCAGCACGATCGCGACCAGCCCGTAGAAACTGGCCTTGAAGATGTTCAACAGGTCCGGAACGCTGGCGAAGCGCCACAGCCCGCGATACAGGCCGACCTTCCAGAACACCAGGCCCTGCGCCCCCAGCACGATGGCGGTGTTGAGGTTCCACAACGGCAAGGGGTGCTCACCGGGCAGCATCGTGTAGCGCGCCGCATGCAGCAGCTGCCAGCAGATCCAGACGATCGCCAGATCGTGGACGACCACGGAGGCCTTGGGGAACAGCTCGGTAAATCGGTCGCGGATCGAAAGCATCAGTTATCCATGAGAGTTCAGCGCAATCCCTTGCGCAAAGTCAGCCAAAGCGCGCTCGCCGATAGGTACCAGGCAAAAGCCAACCCAACCTGCCCCCCGGTGCGCAGCGTTCCACCGAACCAGGCGATTGTAATCGCGACAATGCTGAACAGGGCATAGGCGAAGGTCACAACCGTGTGGCTCCTGCCTGTATGTACCCAACGCTGGTAAAAATGTTGCGCATGCGGTTGCCACCAGCGTTCGCCGGCGAGCATGCGCGACAGCAGCGTGAAGCCTGCGTCGATGGCGAACGCCGATATTGGTATCAACAGCAACCATGGCGTGAGCCCGGTCGCAACATTGCACAGTGCGAACAGCGCGGCGACCAGAAACCCCAACGCGCCACTGCCGACATCGCCGAGGAAGATGCGCGCCCGCGGATAGTTGAACGGCAGGAAGCCGGCACAGGCCACGATCAGCACCCAGCACGGCCAGCGCAGCGGCGCGGGCAACAGGACGGCGAAACCCAGCGCCACCAGCATCGCCTGGCTGGTCGCCAAGCCATTGATGCCGTCCATGAAGTTCCAGATGTTGATCAGCGAGATCGTCGCCAGCCAGGTCAACGCGGTCAGCCAGGGATTCTGGTGCAATCGGTAGACAAGTCCGGCCAGCAACGTGGCGGCCAGCGCATGCACCAGCAGCCGCAGCGCGGCCGACAGCGGGCGGTGATCGTCCCACCAGCCGATGCCGGCGACCAGCACCAGTCCGGCAGCGAACGCCGCGATGGCCATGCCCTGCTGCGGCCAAAGCGCCGCCGCATACGCGCACCCCGCCAGCACCGTGGCCACGATCGCCACGCCGCCGCCGCGCGGCGTCGCCACCGTATGGCTGCGCCGCTCGCCGGGCGCGTCCATCAGCTTGCGCTTGAGGGCATAGCGGCGCGACAGCCAGGTCCCGACCACGCTGAGCGTCGCCAGCGCAGCGAGCAGCCCCCACCCTGCCACCTGCATCTACACCACCGCGTAGTTGAGCAAGGGCTTGACCGTGCCCCACTCCTTGCAGCTCGGGCATTGCCAGTGATGGGTGCGCGCGCCGAAGCCGCAGCGCGTGCAGCGGTAGCTGGGATTGCGCACCAGCAACTGGTCGGTGATGTGCTTCAGGTCCTGCAGGGTGGCGGTGGAATCGGCACCCTCGGCCAGGGTCAGGTCGATCAACGCCGACTCGCCGCGGACCGACGGCCGATCCTTCAGCTGCCGCCCGAGATAGGCGCGCGCCGCAGACACGCCTTCCTGCGACTCCATCAACCGGGTCAGCGCCAGCACCGGGGCGATGCCGCGATAGTGCTCGGTCATTTCCGACAGGAAGGCGCGCGCGCCGCTGAGATCGTTGCCGCGGCGACGATAGCAATCCATCAGCGCTGGCATGATCTCCGGCAGGTAGTCCGGATCGTGCCGCGCGGCACGTTCGAAGGCGCGGATCGCGGCCTCGTCGTTGCCGTCGTCCACGTCGATGCGCCCTTCCAGGATGCCGGCGCGCACCGAGGTGGCGTCGGCCTGGTAGGCGCGCGCGATCGCCGAGCGTGCCAGCTCGGGCTTGCCGGATGCGCGATAGCGATCGGCCAGCTCGCATTCGAACTGCGCGATCAGCTTGCCCATCGGCTCGCCGGTCACGTCTTCGTAGCGGGTGGCGTTGTCGATCGCCTTTTCCCAGTCGCGCTCGGCCTGGTAGATGCCGATCAGGTGCTTGAGCGCCTGCGGCGCGCGCTGGTCGATCTGCGCCAGCTCGGTGAACACGGTCTCGGCCCGGTCCAGCAGGCCGGATTTCATGTAGTCCTCGCCCAGCGCCAGCAAGGCCTGCACGCGCTGCGGATCGCTGAGATCGGCGCGTTGCACCAGGCCCTGGTGCAGGCGGATCGCGCGGTCGACTTCACCGCGGCGGCGGAACAGGTGACCGAGCGCGACCTGGGTCTCGAAGGTTTCCTTGTCCAGCTCGGCGATATGCAGGAACAGCTCGATCGCCTTGTCCGGCTCTTCGTTGAGCAGGTAGTTCAGGCCGCGGAAATACGTGCTGGAAAGCCGGCTGACCTGCGTGTCGCCGTGGCGCTGGCCACCGCGGCGGCCGATCACCCATCCGCTCAGTGCCGCCAGCGGCAGGAACAGGAAGAACCAGAACCACTCGGTCAGGAAGTCCATCGAAGATCAGCGTCCGTCCACAGGCGGGGTATAGGTCGGTACCGGTGCGACGACCGGCGCGGCAGCGGCGATCGCGGCCTTGTTGGCGCGGCGCAGCTTGGCGTACAGCGGGATCACCAACGTGGCCAGCACCAGCGCCGCGCCGATCACCACGCCGGCGAACAGCGAAACGATGATGGCGATGCCGGAGGTGGTGTTGATGCCGGCGACACCGAAATTGATGACGATCTGCTGCGAATTCAGCGATCCGATGACCAGACCGGCCAGCAGGAACACCAGCAATATCAGCAGACGGGCAATTTTCATGAAGCTCTCCAGCGTCGGGAGACACTAGATTAGCCGAACAGGCGCGGGTTCCGGGAAAGTCCGGGAGGCCACGGCGCGGGCTCGGGGCGTATCAGGGCGTGTCGGACTCGACCGGAACGACGCCGCTGACGCGTTCGCGCAATTCCTTGCCGGGCTTGAAATGCGGCACGTGCTTGCCGGGAAGCGCGACGGATTCGCCGGTCTTGGGATTGCGTCCCAGGCGCGGCGGCCGGTAATGCAGGGAAAAACTGCCGAAACCGCGGATCTCGATGCGGTCTCCGCCGGACAGCGCGCTGCCCATCATTTCCAACAGCGATTTCACCGCCAGATCGACGTCGTCCGCCTTCAGATGCGCCTGCTTGCGCGCCAGGATTTCGATCAGTTCGGACTTGGTCATTCGGATTCGTGCGGTGGGGTCGCAACCCGGCACGGCCCGGATCGACCGGGCCGTGCCAGAAACGCTGCGTGTGGCGGATTACTCGGACTTGTTGCCGTTCAACTGCGCACGCAGCAGCGCGCCCAGCTGGGTGGTGCCGCCCGACGCGGACTGGTATTCCTCCAGCACTTCGCGCATTTCGGCATCGTCCTTGGCCTTGATCGACAGCTGCAGGGTGCGGCCCTTGCGGTCCATGCCCACGAACTTGGCTTCGATCTTGTCGCCGACCTTCAGGTGCTGGGTCGCATCGTCGACGCGCTCGTTGGCGATGTCGCGCGCGGCGACGTAGCCCTCGATGCCGTCGGCCAGGTCGATGGTGGCGCCCTTGGCGTCCACTTCACGCACCACGCCCTCGACCTTCGAACCCTTCGGATTGGCCGCCATGTACTGGCCGAACGGATCCTGCTCCAGCTGCTTGACGCCCAGGCTGATGCGCTCGCGCTCCGGGTCCACCGCCAACACCACCGCTTCCAGCGTGTCGCCCTTCTTGAAGTTGCGCACGATGTCTTCGCCGGTGGTGTTCCAGCTGATGTCCGACAGGTGCACCAGGCCATCGATGCCGCCGTCCAGGCCGATGAAGATGCCGAAATCGGTGATCGACTTGATCTGGCCGGACACCTTGTCGTTCTTCTTGTGGGTGGCAGCGAAGGTTTCCCACGGATTGGCGGCGACCTGCTTCATGCCCAGCGAGATGCGGCGACGCTCCTCGTCCACGTCCAGGACCATGACCTCGACCTCGTCGCCGACCTGCACGACCTTGGACGGGTTGACGTTCTTGTTGGTCCAATCCATTTCCGACACGTGCACCAGGCCTTCCACGCCCGGCTCGATCTCGACGAACGCGCCGTAATCGGTGACGTTGGAGACCTTGCCGTAGACGCGGCTGTTGGCCGGGTAACGACGCGCGATGTTGTCCCACGGATCCTCGCCCAGCTGCTTCAGACCCAGCGAAACGCGGTTGCGCTCGCGGTCGAACTTCAGCACGCGCACGTCCAGCTCGTCGCCGACGTTGACGACTTCGGACGGATGGCGCACGCGCTTCCAGGCCATGTCGGTGATGTGCAGCAGGCCGTCGATGCCGCCCAGGTCCACGAACGCGCCGTAATCGGTCAGGTTCTTGACCACGCCCTTCAGGATCGCGCCTTCCTGCAGCTTGTCCATCAGCTGCTCGCGCTCTTCCGAGTGCTCGCTCTCGACCACGGCACGACGCGAGACCACCACGTTGTTGCGCTTGCGGTCCAGCTTGATGAGCTTGAACTCCAGCTCCTTGCCTTCCAGGTAGGCCGGGTCGCGCACGGGGCGCACATCGACCAGCGAACCCGGCAGGAACGCGCGGACATCCTTGATGTCCACGGTGAAACCACCCTTGACCTTGCCGCTGATGCGGCCGGTGATGGTCTCGTTCTTTTCCAACGCTTCTTCCAGCTCGTCCCACACCATCGCGCGCTTGGCCTTCTCGCGCGACAACACGGTTTCGCCGAAGCCGTTCTCGAGCGAGTCGAGGGCGACCTTGACCAGGTCGCCTTCGGCGACGTCGATCTCGCCAGCGTCGTTACGGAACTGTTCGATCGGCACGATGCCTTCGGACTTCAGGCCGGCGTTGATCACCACCACGTCGCCGCGGACTTCCACGACGGTACCGGTGACGATGGAGCCCGGCTTCAGCTTGGCCAGATTGGTTTGACTGGCTTCGAACAGTTCGGCAAAAGATTCGGTCATTTGAAATTACTCTCGTGGACACACGGACAGTGCGTTTCTTCTGGAAACGGCGGACTGCCCACCTGGTTAGTCGGCCCAAACCGCGGCCGGGTGTGAAATGGGAAAAACCGCAGCGCGACATTGCGCGGCGGCGCGTGGAACAACGGTATTGCGGCATTACGTGAAGCGGATTGCGGGTACATCGCCTGCACGCCACCGAAGCGGCGCCATGCTGCTGCCCTACTCCCGGCGCGACCCTCAGGCGGGCAGCAACTCCAGGACGCGGCCGACCACCTGTTCGATGTCCATGCCGGTGGTGTCGAGGAGGACGGCATCGTCTGCCGGCTTCAGGGGCGCCACCGAACGTTGGGCATCGCGTGCGTCGCGGGCCATGATCTCGCGCAGCAGGTCGTCGAATATAACGGAAACTCCTTTTTCCTTCAACTGGTTATGCCGGCGCATGGCGCGCTCCTCGGCACTGGCGGTCAGGAACACCTTGTACGGGGCGTCCGGGAAAATCACCGTGCCCATGTCGCGGCCATCGGCGACCAGCCCCGGCGGGCGCCGGAACGCGCGCTGGCGCTGCTTCAGCGCCGCGCGCACCTCCGGAATCGCGGCGATCGCCGAGGCCACCGCGCCGGTGGTCTCCAGCCGCAGCTCGTCGGTGGCGTCGACCTCGTTGATCCTGACCCGCAGGCCGCGACCGGCCACGTCCTCGAAGGTGACATGGGTATCGAAGGTGCAGCGCACCAGCGCCGCGGCGTCGGAAATGTCCAGGTTCGCCCAGCTGGCGGCCACGCCGACGGCCCGGTACAGTGCGCCCGAATCCAGGTAATGCCAGCCCAGCTTGCCGGCGACGATGCGGCTGACGGTGCCTTTGCCGGCCCCGGAAGGGCCATCGATGGTCAGGACGGGAGCGGGGTCGTTCATGCGGTTCCTCGGACGGGGGGCGGCGCATTGTAGCCCCGGCGCCGGCCTGGCTGGCGCAAGCAGTTGAAACCATGAAGAAAACCAGGCTATACTCGCCGGCTTACTGATCCAGCGACGTGGTTTCGCCGCGCCGTTTCCTTCTCTAATCCACAAGTTTACGCCGAGGTGTGCCATGAAAGTCCTGTCCTCCCTGAAGTCGGCGAAGACCCGTCACCGCGACTGCAAGGTGGTCCGCCGCCGCGGCAAGGTTTTCGTGATCTGCAAGTCGAACCCGCGTTTCAAGGCTCGCCAGCGCTGATCCGACGACGGCCCGCCCTGCGGCACCGCGCGCACGGTTGCGGGTCATCGACGAAAGCCGCCTTCGGGCGGTTTTTTGTTGCCGAAATTTGCTGTAATCGCCGTTCGTCCTCTGGGGAGCACACCGTGATGAAGCACCGTCTGTCCGCACTGCCGCTGCTGGTCGTCCTGGGTCTGGCCGGGGGCGCTCACGCCGAAACCCTGCTGGTCGAGCGGGTCAAGCAGGAACCCGTGGCGGCGATGCCGGCGCGCGGACTGAGCATGGGTGAGGTCGAGTCGCGCTACGGCGCCCCGCAGCAGAAGCTGGAACCGCGCGGCGGACAGAAGCGGCAGTGGCCGACCATCAACCGCTGGGTGTATCCGGCCTTCACCGTGTACTTCGAGAAGCACAAGGTGGTGGACGTGGTCGCCAACCAGGCCGATGCCAACGAGGTTGGGCCCAAGCCTGCGATTCGGTGATGCGATTCGGGATGCGAGTCCCTTCGCAAGAGCCCGATGTCTGCGAATCCTTCGCAAAAGCCCGCACATCCATGTGCGGGGACTTAAATAACAGCCTGGCTTCGGTCCGGTACGACGTGAGTAGTGGCCTGCAATGAGCGACAGCCTTCGCCTTCCCGCGGAATGGGAGCCCCAGTCCGCCATCCTGATCGCCTGGCCGCATGCCGGCACCGACTGGGCGGAGCGCCTGGCCGAGGTCGAGGAGACCTATATCGCGCTGGTCGCGGCGATCGTGCGCTACCAGCGCGTGCTGATCTGCGTCGCCGATGCCGACCTGCAGATCTATGCCGAGGCGCGGCTGCGCTCGGCGCGGGTGGACATGCAGCGCGTGCAGTTCGTCGAGGCCGACTACGACGACACCTGGCTGCGCGATTCCGGCCCGATCACCCTGGCCCGCGCCGGTGGCGGTTTCCGCTTGCTGGACTTCCGTTTCACCGGCTGGGGCGGCAAGTTCCAAGCCAGCCGCGACGACCAATTGGTCAGCGCGCTCGCCGCGCAGCAGCTGTTTGCGGACAGCGATGTGCGCAGCATCGATTTCGCGCTGGAAGGCGGCGCGATCGACAGCGACGGCGCCGGCACCCTGCTGACCACCTGGCAGTGCCTGCACGAACGCCATCCGCAGCGCTCGCGCGAATCGCTGAGCCGCGACCTGGCCGACTGGCTGGCGCAGCAGCGCGTGCTGTGGCTGGACCACGGCTACCTGGAAGGCGACGACACCGACGCGCATATCGATACCCTCGCCCGCTTCGCCAGCGAAGACGCGATCGTCTACCAGGCCTGCGACGACGCGAGCGATTCGCACTACGCCGAACTGCAGGCGATGGGCGCCGAGCTGGCGGCGCTGCGCACCGCCGACGGTCGCCCGTACCGGCTGTTCCCGCTGCCGTGGGCGCAGCCGGTGATCGACCACGGCCGGCGCCTGGCCGCGTCCTACGCCAACTTCCTGATCGTCAACGGCGCGGTGCTGATGCCGGCCTATGGCGATGCGGCCGATGCGCAGGCGCAGGCGGTGATGGCGCAGGCGTTCCCGCAGCACGACATCGTGCCGATTCCGTGCCGCGCGCTGATCTGGCAGAACGGCAGCCTGCACTGCATCACCATGCAGTTGCCCGAGGGCGTGCTGGCGGCCTGATCCGCGTTCGCTGATCGAAGGCGCGCGGGAGCGACTGCAGGCTTTCGCCAGGTCGCACCGCCCGCAGGCATCGCCATCCGCGCCGCCGGAGGACTCCGCTTCCGAGGCGGCGATGGCGACAGAACGCCGGCATTCGCCCCCCTCTGCGGAACCTGGGCAACGCACCGCATTCGGCACCGCACGGCGCTCGCGCCTCCACGCCGTACCCCCAGGAACATCGCCACGCCGCGCCGGGCGGCATTCATCTGCCGGGAACCTGCCGCGGGGCCATCCGCGTTACCATGCGCGCTTTCGCCGACCATCCTTCCGCAATGAGCCGAAACACTCTTTCCGTCGCGCTGATCCAGGAGCGCAACCATGGCGATGCCGCGGCGAATCTGGCGGTCATCGAATCGCGCGTGGCCGAGGCCGCGGCGCAGGGCGCGCAGCTGGTGCTGCTGCAGGAACTGCACAACGGCGCCTACTTCTGCCAGCACGAGTCGGTGGACGAATTCGATCTGGCCGAGCCGATTCCCGGCCCCAGCACCGAGCGCCTCGGCGCGCTGGCCAGGCGCCATGGCGTGGTGCTGGTCGCCTCGCTGTTCGAGCGCCGCGCCGCCGGCCTGTACCACAACACCGCGGTGGTGTTCGAGAAGGACGGCAGCCTGCTCGGCAAGTACCGCAAGATGCATATTCCGGACGATCCGGGCTTCTACGAGAAGTTCTACTTCACCCCGGGCGATCTCGGCTTCACCCCGATCCAGACCTCGGTCGGCCGCCTCGGCGTGCTGGTGTGCTGGGACCAGTGGTATCCGGAAGCGGCGCGGCTGATGGCGCTGGCCGGTGCCGAACTGCTGCTGTATCCGACCGCGATCGGCTGGGATCCCAGCGACGAGCAGGCCGAGCAGGAGCGCCAGCGCGACGCCTGGATCCTCAGCCATCGCGGCCATGCCGTCGCCAACGGCGTGCCGGTGCTCAGCTGCAACCGGGTCGGCCACGAAGCCTCGCCGCTGGCTGCCGATGGTGTGGTGGGCGCGGCCGGCATCCAGTTCTGGGGCAACAGCCACGTGCTCGGCCCGCAGGGCGAATTCATCGCCGAAGCCGGCGCCGAACCGACCGTGCTGGTCTGCGACGTGGACCTGCAGCGCAGCGAGCACGTGCGGCGGATCTGGCCGTTCCTGCGCGACCGCCGCATCGACGCCTATGGCGATCTGCTGAAGCGCTACATCGATTGAGCCGCCTCTTGGACGACCTGCAGCTGCGTGCCGCCGAGGCCGCCGACATTGCCGCGATCGCCGCGCTGTACGCCGACGAGGTGCGCTGCAACGTCAATACCTACGAGTACGATGCGCCGGACCAGGCGGAAATGCTGCGGCGGATGCAGGACATCGTCGCACACGGCTACCCCTATCTGATCGCGCAGACCGCCGACGGCCGCCTCGCCGGCTATGCCTACGCGAGCAGCTACCGCGCTCGCATCGGCTACCGCTGGACGGTGGAGGACACGATCTACGTGGCGCCGGCGCTGCACGGCCGCGGGATCGGTACGGCGCTGCTGCAGGCGCTGATCGCGGACTGCGAGGCGCGCGGCTTCCGGCAGATGGTGGCGGTGATCGGCGACTCGGCCAACCAGGCCTCGATCCGCCTGCACGAACGCCATGGCTTCATCCCGGTCGGCGTATTCACCGGACTCGGCCGCAAGCATGGCCGCTGGCTGGACACCCTACAGATGCAACGCCCGCTGGGCTCCGGCGCCGACGAGGCGCCCTCCGATGAGTGATGGAATGAACGAACTTTCCCAGGCCGGCGACGACGCCCTGTTCGCCGGCCAGCCGTACCGCATCGTCGAGCGCGACGGCGTGCGCTATACCCTGCTCGGCACCGCGCATGTGTCGCTGGCCAGCGTCGCCGCCGTGGAACGGGCGATCGACAGCGGCCGCTTCGATGCGGTCGCGGTGGAACTGGACCCGCAACGGCTGCAGGCGCTGACCGACCCGGACGCGCTGACCAAGCTGGACCTGGTGCAGGTGATCCGCAAGGGCCGGGTGGCGCTGTTCGCGGCGAACCTGGCGCTGGCCGCCTACCAGCGGCGCCTGGCCGAGCAGTTGGGCATCGAACCCGGCGCCGAACTCAAGCGCGCAGTGCTGTTGGCCCGCGAGCGGCAGCTGCCGGTGTACCTGATCGACCGCGAGGTCGGACTGACCTTCAAGCGCGCCTCCGGCCGGCTCGGTTTCTTCGGCAAACTCAAGCTCGGCAGCGGCCTGCTCGGCGGCCTGTTCGCCTCCGACGAGGTCGGCGAGGCGGAGATCGAGAAGCTCAAGCAGGGCGACATGCTCGAGGCCAGCTTCGGCGACTTCGCCAGCGAAAGCCCGGCGCTGTACGACACCATCATCGCCGAGCGCGACCGCTACATGGCCACCCGCCTGCGCGAGGAACACGCGCAGCGGGCCGCGCCTGGCCAGACGCCGATCGCGACCCCGGACTATCTCGACAGCGCACGTGCCGACGGCATCCGCGACGTGCTGGCGGTGGTCGGTGCCGGTCATCTGGCCGGCCTGGCCAGGCACCTGCAGGACGATCAGGACGATCCGGCCACGCTGCGCAAGACGTTGGAAGACGTGCCGACCAAGAAAAAGGTTCCGTGGATCACCCTGACCCTGACCGCGCTGGTGCTGGGCGGCGTGGCCTGGGGCTACTGGCGCGGCGGCTTCGCGCTGGGCACCGACCTGCTGCTGCAGTGGGTGCTGTTCACCGGCGGCCTGGCCGGGCTGGGCTGCCTGCTGGCCGGCGGCCATCCGCTGAGCATCGTCGCCGGCGCCATCGCCGCGCCGCTGAAGCCGTTCCGGCCCGGCGTGCCGGCCGGTGCGTTCAGCGCGCTGGTCGAGGTGCACATGCGCAAGCCGGCCTACGGCGACTTCCTGGCGCTGCGCGACGACGCGCAGAACCTGCGCGGCTGGTACCGCAACCGCGTCTCGCGGGTGGTGCTGACCTTCCTGCTGACCAACCTCGGCAGCATGGTCGGGGTGTGGCTGGCGGGATTCCGCATCTTCGGCAAGCTGGCCGGTTGAGCTAGCGCGCCGCGGCGGCAGGGCCAGGCGCCCTGCCCCATCGCGTATGGCCTCCGTGTCGTCAACCGTCGTGTGAGGGGCTTCAGCCCCGACGCTCTATCGATAACGGCGTCGGGGCTGAAGCCCCTCCCACAAGTTTTTGCACGATATGCCGCAGGCGACGAGCGCGCGAGCCGTTCCGGCGCGCGGCATATCTGCCTTGGTCAGGACAGCTGCGGCGCCGCCACGCCGCGGCCGCCACGGGCGCGGCGCACCAAGTGCGCCACGCCGCCGCTGAGATCGTCGAGGATCGCGTAGATGGTCGGCAGGAACAGGAGGCTGACCACGGTGGAGAACGCCAGGCCGCCGGCGATCGCGCGCGCCATCGGGTAGTAGGCCGGGCCGTCGCCGAACATCTGCGTGGTGGTCAGCGAGATCGGCACCATCGCCAGGATCGCGGTGCCCATGGTCATCATGATCGGCCGCAAGCGCTCGCGCGACCCTTCCACCAGCGCCTCGGTCCGGCCCAGGCCGCGCCGGCGCAGATTGTTGATGTGCTCGATCATCACGATGCCGTTGTTCACCACCACGCCCATCAGCACCAGGATGCCGATGAAGGCCATGATCCCGAAGTTGGTGCCGGTGATCCAGAACAGCCAGAACACGCCGAAGATCGAGAACAGCACGCCGCTCATGATCGCCGCCGGGAACAGCAGCGATTCGAACACCGCGGCCATCACCACGTAGATCATCAGCAGCGCGATCAGCAGGTTGAACATCATCTGCTGGCCGGCCTTGTCCTCGTCCTGGCCATCGGCCCCGTCGAAACTGTAGTGGTAGCCGGCCGGGAAGCTGACGCCCTTGAGCGTGTCCTCCATCGCCTGCTTGGCCTCGGCCGGTGTGACCTTGACCCCCAGATTGGCGGTGATGGTCAGCGTGGTCTGCCGGTTGGTGCGCCCGATCTGGGTCGCCGCCGGCCGCGTCTGTACGTCCACCAGGCTCAGCAACGGCACGCTGCGCCCGTCCTTGGTGCGCACGTTGAAGCTGTCCAGGTCCTCGGGCGTAGTCTCCTCGGCGCCGGCGAAGCGGACCCACACCGGCACCTCGTTGTCGCCGCGGCGGAACTCGCGCAGCGAGGCGCCGCGCAGCGCCAGGCCGACGAAGCTGGCGACCTGCTCGGCGTTGAAGCCGAACGCCGAGGCGCGGTCGCGATCCACCCGCACCGCCAGCTCGGTGGTGCGGTCGCCGGTGTCCACGCGCACGTCGCGCAATTCCTTGCGCCGCGCCAGCAGCGGCACCACGTCGTCGGCGATCGCGCGCAGCGTCTGGGTGGAATCGCCGACCAGTTGCACCTGCACGCTCTGCGCGCCGCTGCCCTGTCCATTGCCGTTGCCGTTGCTGCCGACGCTGTAGTCAGCCAGCGCCGAGCGCGGCAGCTCCTTGCGGATCTGTTCGATCAGCGCCTGCAGGTCGCGCACCTGCTTGAGGTCCACGGTCAGCGTGGTGCTGCTGCCTTCCACTTCGCTGAACCACGAATACACCTGGGTGACGTGATAGCGCTGGCGGCGCGCGTCGATGAAGCGTTCGAGCTTGGCGACCTCGGTGGACAGCTGCTCGCGCGTATACGACCCCTTCCACTGGTAGCCGATGAAGATCTGTTCGCCGCCGTCGCCGCCGAACATGTCCTTCTTGGTCTGCAGCATCGGCACCACGCTGAGCGCGGTGATCAGCGCGATCGCGGCCACGCTCCAGCCGCGATGGGCCAGCGACCAGCGCAGCACGCGGGCATAGCGGCGCTGCAGGCGCGGGATCAGGCCGCGCTCGGAGCGGACCAGCGCCGGCGTGCGCATGCGCGCGGACAGCATCGGGATCAGGCTCACCGCCACCAGCCACGAGGCCAGCAGCGACACCGAGATGGTGATCGCGATCTGCGCCATGAAGATGCTGATGTTGTTGGTTTCGCCGAACAGGTTCGGCACGAACACGATGCAGTGGCACAGGGTGCCGGCCGACAGCGCGATGGCCACGTTGCGGGTGCCGATGATCGATGCCAGCTGCGGCTGGTCCGGCATGCGCTCGCGTTCCTGGTAGATGCTCTCCACCACCACCACCGCGTTGTCCACCAGCATGCCCACCGCCAGCAGCAGGCCCATCATGGTCAGGATGTTGAGGGTCACCCCGGCGAAGTACATGAAGCCCAGGGTGATGGTGAAGCAGATCGGGATCGCCAGGGTCACCATCAGCGTCGACGGCCAGTGGCGCAGGAAGAAGAACAGCACCGTCACCGACAGCAGCAGGCCGACCCCGCCGGCCTCGGCCAGTTCGGTCAGCGACGAGGTCACCGCCTTGCCCTGGTTGTCGATGACCTTGACCTGCACGTCGCTGAGCGCCGGCTGGGTGCGGATCTGCTCCACCTCGGCCAGCACCGCGCGCGACACCTCGACCAGGTTGGCGCTGCGTTCCTTGTACACGTCCAGGCCCACCGCCGGGCGCCCGTCCAGGCGCCGGCCGTAGTTCATCCGGGTCGGCTTCAGCCGGATGTCGGCGATATCGCCCAGGCGCAGGCCCTTGTTGTCGATGACCAGGTCGCGCAGTTCCTGCAGGTCGCGCAGTTCGCCGACCGGCTGCACCCGCAGGCGCTGGCCGTGGTCGTCGATCTGCCCGGCCGACAGCGAGAAATTGAGCTTGCCCAGGCGCTCGCTGAGATCGTTGAGGCTGAGGTTGTGCGCGCTGAGCCGGTCCGGCGCGATCGCGATCTCCACCTCGTTCGGCGGCGCGCCGGACACCTCCACCTTGGCCACGCCGGGGATGCGTTCCAGGCGCCGCTTGAACTCGCGGTCGAGCATGTCGTAGGCGCCGGTCAGGTCGGCCGCGCCAGCCAGGCGCACCTTCAATACCGGCTCGTCGCTGCTGGACCACTTGAACACGTGGTAGCGCTGCAGATCGTCGGGCAGGTCGGCGCGGATCGCGTCGATGCGCTCGCGCGCGTCGGAGGCGGCGATGGCGATGTCGCGATCCCAATCGGAGAACTCGATGAAGATGTTGGCGCCGTCGGCGGTCGCAGTCGAGCGCATGCGCTTGATCCCGGTCATCGTCGCCAGCGCTTCCTCGGTCGGCCGCACCAGGTTGCGCTCGACCTCGTCGGGGGTGGAACCGCTGTACGGCAACTGCACGAACAGGAACGGCGCGGAGATGTCCGGCAACGCCTCCAGCGGCAACCGGAACGCCGCGATCAATCCGACCACCACCAGCGAAACGAAGCACATGATGGTGGTGATCGGACGGCGGATGCTGAACTCGGCGACGCTCATGCCGGTTCACCCGCGCCGTCGCCTGCGCCGTGGCCAAGCCCTTCCAGACGCCGCCGCGCGCGCTGCCCGCGCTCGGCGTAATAGCCGTCGGCGCGACGATCCAGTCGGTCGTAGACCACCGGGATCACCACCAGCGTCAGCAGCGTGGACACCAGCAGGCCGCCGATCACGGTGATCGCCATCGGCGCGCGTACTTCGGCGCCCTCGCCCGCCGCCACCGCCAGCGGCAGGAAGCCGAACAGCGTGCACAGCGTGGTCATGATGATCGGCCGCAAACGCGAGCGTGCGCCCTCGATCAGCGCCTCGCGCTTGGCCACGCCCTCTTCGCGCAGCTGGTTGACCTTGTCGATCAGGATGATCGCGTTCTTGGTCACCAGCCCGACCAGCAGGATCAGGCCGATGAACACCACCACCGATACCGGCTTGCCGGTCAGCAGCAGCGCCAGTACCGCGCCGACCATCGCCAGCGGGATGGTGAACAGGATCACGAACGGGTGCAGCAGCGATTCGAACTGCGAGGCCATCACCAGGTACACCAGGAAGATCGCCAGACCGAATGCGAACAGCAGCGACTTGGCCGACTGCGCCAGTTCCTCGCCCTGCCCGCCGATGTGCATGCCGACGCCGGCACCGAGCGGCTCGCGCGCGACCATGTCCTGCACCTCGCGCACCGCGCCGCCCAGATCGATGTCGCGCAGGTTGGCCGACACGATCGCCACGCGGATCTGGTCGGCGCGGTGGATCTCGCTGGGACCGGTGGTGGCGACCACGTCGGCGACCGCATCCAGCGTCACCGGCTTGCTGCTGCCGGGATTGACGATCAGCCGGCGGATGCTGTCGACGCTGGCGCGGTCGCTCTGCTGCGCGCGCACCAGCACGTCGATCTTGCGGTCGCGGAAGCTGTAGCGGGTGGCGACGTCGCCGCGCACCTTCTTCACCACCACGTCGGCGATCTGCCGCGTGGTCAGGCCCAGCGCACCGGCACGCTCCTGGTCGAAGCGGATCTGGATTTCCGGGAAGCCCTCTTCCACCGTCGATTTCACGTCGGCGTAGTGGCCATTGCCGCGCAACATCGCGGTCAGCTTCTGGCCGGCGTGCTGGATCGTCTCCAGGTCCTGCCCGCGCAGCTCGATTTCCAGCGGCGTGGAGAAACTGAACAGCTCCGGGCGGCTGAAACCGACCTGCACGCCCGGATGCTTGCGCATCGTCGCGCGCATGCGGTCGCTCTGCTGCGCCTCGAACTGCGCGCTGCCGCCGCCGGCCATGGCGATGGTCAGCTTGCCGATGTTCTCGCCGCTTTCGGTGGGGCTGGCATCGAGCCGGGTGCCGCTGCCGCTGACGCCGTACAGCGCCTGCACGCCGGCGTCCTTGCCGTGGGTTTCCTGCAGCTCGCGCACCAGCGCATCGGTCTGCCGCAACGGCGTGCCGGCCGGCAGCTTCACCGTCATCTCGAAGCGGTCCTGCGCCAATTGCGGGATCAGGTCGGCGCCGAGCATCGGCACCACCGCCAAGGTCGCCGCGAATGCCAGCGCAGCCAGGCCCAGCACCTGCCACGGCCGCGCCAACGCGCCCGGCAGCAACCGCAGATAGCCGCGTTCGGCACGCGCATACGGCGCCATCGCCAGGTCGCTGGCCTTGCGCATCACCGGCGCGATCACCGCCACGCCGCCGCGCCACAGCCGCACCACCAGCCACGCCACGCCGAAGAAACCGCCGCGCACCGCCGCGGCGGCACCGCGCCGGCCCCACGCCACCGGCTTCAGCCAGCCGCGCTGCGGCTGCCATTGCGGCTGCTCGGGTTCGGGCGGGAACGCCAGCGGCGGGCGTCCCTTCAGCGAACTGAGCATCGGGATCAGGGTCATCGACACCACCAGCGAGATCGCGATGGCGATCGCCACGGTCAGGGCCTGGTCGCGGAACAACTGTCCGGCCACGCCCTCGACGAACACCAGCGGCAGGAACACCGCGATCGTGGTCAGGGTCGAGGCGACCACCGCCATGCTCACCTCGCGGGTGCCGGCGATCGCCGCATCGAGGATGCTCAGGCCGCGCTCGCGCGCCTTGGCGATGCTCTCCAGCACCACGATCGAATCGTCCACCACCAGCCCGGTGGCCAGCGCCAGTCCGCCCAGCGACATCACATTCAAGCTCAGCCCGAGCTGGCCCATGAAGAAGAACGTGGCCACGATCGACACCGGCAGCGACAGACTGATCACGAACGTGCTCCAGCCGTCGCGCAGGAACAGGAAGATGATCAGGATCGCCAGCAGGCCGCCGATCACCGCGTCCTTCTTGACGTCGCCGATGGCGTGCTCGATGAAGCGCGACTGGTCTTCCAGCGTGGTCAGTTCCACGTCCGGCGGGATCTGCGTCTTCAGCTGCTCCAGGCGCTTGCGCAGCGCCGCCGCGGTGGACACGGTGTTGGCGTCGCCTTCCTTGTAGATCGCCAGTTCCACCGCTTCCTTGCCGCCCAGGCGGATGATCGCCTCGCGCTCCTTGTAGCCCTGCCGCACCTCGGCCACGTCCTTCAGCCGCACCGGCATGCCGTTGGCGATGGTGGTAGTGGAACTGGACGAGGCGCTCTGCGCCGCCGAGGCCGCGGCCAGCGCCGCTTCCGAGCCGGTCGAGGCGGCGATCGCGTACATCTGCTGCATCGCCGAGTCGGCGGCGCTGCTGCCCGCACCCTGCGTGGTCAGCAGCAGGTTGCGGATCTCGTCCAGATCCACGAACTGGTTGACCGTGCGCACCAGGTAGCGCTGCGAGCCCTGCTCCAGGCGCCCGCCGGAGATGTTGATGTTCTCTTCCTTGAGCCGGGTGATGACGTTGTCGATCGGCAGGCTCAGCTGCGCCAGCCGCTGCTGGTCGATGTCGACCTGGATCTCGTCTTCCAGCCCGCCGCCGACCTTGACCGCGGCTACGCCGGCCACCGGCTCCAGCTTCTTCTTCAGGTCTTCGTCGGCATAGCGGCGCAACTGGGTCAGCGCGCGCACCGCATCGGCGTCGCTGGCCGGCGTCGCCTTGCTCGCCAGCACCAGGCGCATGATCGGCTCGGTGGACGGATTGAAGCGCAGCAGCACCGGCGCCTTGGCTTCCAGCGGCAGCTCCAGCGCCTCCATCTTGTCGCGCACCTCCAGGCTGGCCTGGTCCATGTTGGTGCCCCAGGCGAACTCCAGCACCACGTCGCTCTGCCCGGTGCGCGACACCGACTTGAGCTTGCGCAGGTTCTTGACCACGCCGACCGCTTCCTCGACCGGCTCGGTCACCAGCGTCTCGATCTCCGACGGCGCCGCGCCGGTGTACTCGGTGCGCACGGTCAGGGTCGGATAGCTCAGGTCGGGCAGCAGGTTGACCTTGAGGCTGTTCAGCGCGATCACGCCGAACAGCAGCAGCGTCACCGTGGCCATCGCGATGGTGACGCGGCGGCGCGTGGCGAATTCGACCAGCCCACCGCCGCGCACGCCCGGCGGCGAATGTTCGTGCGGATCGCTGCCGTGATCGGAACCGGCGCTGGTCATCAGTGCGCTCCGACCGCGGCGCCGCCGCCGACCTCGGCGACCTCGCGCTGCGGCGCGATCACCTGCACGCGGCTGCCGTCGCGCAAGGCGACCTTGCCGGCGGTGACCACCTGGTCGCCGGGCTGCAGGCCGTCGCGGATCTCCACCCACGGGCCTTCGGAGTAGCCCAGCTTGACCGGCACCCGCGTGACCTTGCCGGCACTGACCCGGAACACCGCCGGCTCGCCGTCGTCGAGCAGCGCCAGGCGCGGCACCACCAGCGCATCGGCGCGCTGGTCGTAGTCGATGCGGATGCGCCCGAACATGCCAGGCTGCAAGGCTTCGGCCCCTTCCTCGAACGCGCACACCACGCGGAACGTGCCGCTGCCCGAATCCACCACCGGCGCGATGCGATCGACCTTGCCGAGGTACTGCTTGCCCGGCAGCGCGTCGGCCAGCAGCGTCACCGGCTGCCCGGCCTTGAGCGTGGCCAGCTCGCGCTCGGGCACGTTGAGCGTGGCTTCCAGGCGCGAGTCGTCGACGATGCGGAAGATCGGCGTATTGATCTGCACGAAGTTGCCGGTCTTGATCGAACGCGACGCGATCACTCCGGAGATCGGCGCGACCACCGTCGCGTAGGACAGCTCCAGCGACGCCAGCTGGTGCTGCGCGCGCACGTTGGCCAGGTCGTACTTGATCTGGTCGACATCGGCGGCGCTGACCAGTTGCTGGCCGACCAGTTGCTCCGAGCGCCGGTAGTTGTTCTCCAGCTTGCGCAGCTGCGCCTCGCTCTGCGCCACCGCCAGCCGTGCGCGGTCCGGATCCAGCCGCACCAGCGGCTGCCCGGCGCGGACCTGCTGGCCCTCCTCGGCCAGCACCGCCAGCGCCACGCCGGAGGTCTTGGCCACCACCTGCGATTCGGCGCGCGCCTCCAGCGCCGCGGTGCCGCTGTAGCTGGCCGCCACCGCGCGCCGGCTGGCCTTGGCCACCTCGACCGGGACCGCGTCGGGCGCCTTCTCGGCCTCCTTGGCCTTGGCCTGCGCATCGCCGGCCGCCGGCTTGCAGCCGCCGAGCAACAGCGTGGAGGTGATCAACAGCGCGGCGGCGCAGCTGGCGGTGCGTCGGCGCGTGGAATATCGCGTCATCGTCGTGTCCCTGGTGGATGGCGTGAATGGTGTTGTAGGTAAGTAGATCACCTGATGACGCCCAGGTGAATGAGCCAAAGGTCATGGTCCACCGCACGGTGCGGCGTGGAGGATTCCCAAGGCCTGTTTCGGAGCCGCGAAAGGCCAGGCTATACTCGGGTCGTTCCGTGTTCCCCCACGCCGGAACTCCCAGTCCCGTCCTCCGGACCACGAAACCATGCGCACGCAGCCGCTAGCCGCTTGTTTTGCTTTGGCCGTACTCGTTTCTCTCGGGGTTGCCCCGGCCGCGGCGCAGACCGCGCCGGCGCCCGCCGCTCCCGCCCCAGCCGCCGCCCCGGCGGCGCCCGCTGCCGCCGTCGGCCATGCCGACAACGGCAGACTGCTGACCTATACCTGCCAGGGCTGCCACGGCGTCACCGGCTACAAGAATGCCTACCCGAGCTACCGCGTTCCCAAGATCGGCGGCCAGTCGGCGCAGTACCTGACCCAGGCGCTGACCGAATACCGGCTCGGCAAGCGCAAGCATCCGACCATGCAGGCCCAGGCGGAGAGCTTCTCCGACCAGGACATCGCCGACATCGCCGCTTACCTGACCACCCTCAAGTAGCCATCCCATGCCGAAAGCCGCGCACGCATTGCGTCCCGCCATCGTCCTGCTTGCTGCCCTGTGCCTGGGGGCGTGTTCGCAATCGCAGGTGGAATCCACCAGCCAGTCCGCCGGCGACCCCGGCCACGCCAGCGGCGAACATGGGTCCGGCTCGTCCGCCGGCCTGCCGAGCGGGCGTGCCGCTGCCGGCGAGAAACTGGCCCACGCCAAGGGCAAGGCCACCGGGCAGAGCTGCATCGACTGCCACGGCGCCGACGGCAACGCGCCGATCGACCCGAGCTATCCCAAGCTCGGCGGCCAGTACGGCGACTATGTCGCGCATGCCCTGCAGGCGTACCGTGCCGGCGATCGCCAGCATCCGCTGATGACCCCGCAGGCGGCGCCGCTCAGCGACCAGGACATCGCCGACCTGGCGGCGTATTTCGGATCGCGCGCCACCCAACTGCGCGACCTGCACGGCGTGAAGTGATCGCGGCGCCGGCATCTTGCCGGCACCGGTTTCCATCGCAAGTCCGCACGCCAAACGCGGCATAGCCGGCGTCAGGTGCCCGGCTTCGTGCCGGACCGGCCGAGATCGGCGAAGCGGTGTGAGCGCATCTGGATTGAGCGCGATCGCCCGCATGTCGGCGGCGAGCCACCTTTCTGTAGGCGCGGCGAACGCAATCCGGCCTTGCGCCGGTTTCGGCGATCGGTCGCGGCTGAAGCCGCTCCTACTGCATTCAACCCGTCGGCCGCGAGTTCTGTAGGAGCGGCTTCAGCCGCGACAGGCATCTACCGATAGATTCTGTCGCGGCTGAAGCCGTACCTGCAGGATGGCCGCATCAGCAAGATGGCCGCGCCTGCAGAATGCAGGAGGCAGGCGTCTGCATGTTGGCGAATCGCTGCCGCATGCGTGCCGGGCAATCACGGCTGGCTGGACGCCACAGCGCAGATGCGCGAACTCCCGGCGCCTACTTCACGCTGCCGTTGTCTTCCTGCAGGCCCGGCTTGAACGGCACCGCCGGCGGCGGCCGAGCGCCGGCGGGCTGGTCGTTGAGGTTCGGATCGGTGATGCCGCAGCCGCCGCCCAGCTGCAGGATCGAGACCACGCAGGAAATGCTGCTGGTGGTGCCGGGAATCGGGATGTTGACGGTCTTGATGCCGCGCCGCACCCACTCTTCCAGCAGCGTCGCGTTCGGCAACCAATACTTGTCGAACGAGGTCGGCTTGTAGTCGTACGGCGGACGCTTGAGCCACTGCCCGGCGTTGGCGATCTGATCGCGCGACCAGCTGTCGGTCTCGCTGCCGGGCGCGCCGCGCGGCGGCGCCTTGCCCTGCCCTTCGCCGCCAGGCACGCGCACGCTGCCATCGCCGTTGAACATGCCATTGCGCTGGCTGGCACCGGCTCCGGCGTCGCCGGCGCGGTTGCGCGCCGAAGCGCCCCAGTCGTCGCCGCGTTGCGGCGTCGCCCAGCCGCCGTCGTGCGCGACCGCCGCCGGACCGCTGCCCGGCGCGGCGGCCTGGCTGCCGGGCGGCGCGGCACCGCTGCCAGCTGGCGTTCGCGACTCGGCCTTGCCTTGCGCCGCGGCGCTGGTCTGGGCCGCCGCCTGCGCCAAGGCCGCGCCAGCCGCCGATGCGCTTGCCGGCACCTCGGGCGGCACCGCCGCTGGCGGCGTCGGCGTCGCCGCCGTTGCAGGCGTCGGCAGTTCGATCTGCCGCACCTGCGGCGCCTCCGGCGTGCGCAGCGTCGGTGCGGGATCGCGCGCGCGGATCTGCGGCATCTGCACCTGGACCTGCGGCAGCGGCTCGGGCACTTCGCGCTCGCGTACCTGCAACTGGGGTTCCGACGGGCGCGGCACCGGCACTTCGCGCGGACGGATCTGCGCCACCGTCGGCATCTCGGTGACCACTTCGACTTCGCGCTCCGGCACCTGCACGCTCGGCGGCGCGATCTCGCGCAGGGTCAGCGTCGGTTCGCGCACGCTGGGCGGCGGCAGCACGAAATCGCTGCTCGGCTGCGCAGTCTCGGTGACCTGCAGCGGCTGATCCGGCGGCGGCGGCGGTGGACTGGGCGCCGCCTGCGCGGTGCTCGCCGCTGGCGTGGCGGAGGCGGCCGGCGCCGCGGCTGCGGTCTTGGGCTGGGTGACGGCAGTCGTCGCCGCGGCCCGCTGCGCACTCGCCGCTGCGGCTTGCTGCGCGGCAGCAGCGGCGGCCGGGTCTTGCGCGTCCGCGCCGCCACCGGTCTCGGCCGGCGTGCCGCGGCCGACGAATTCCACCTGCACGCGCCCGGCCTCGCTCGCGTCCGGGCGCGGCGGCAACAGGCGCACGAAGGCGACCCACAGCAGGAACAGCGCGAACAGCAGATGCAAGGCCAGGCTGACCAGCGCCGCGATCCGCCGCCACCAGCGCTGGTCGTACGGGGCCGGCTCCCAGTCCTGCCACCACAGGCGGCGGAATGCCTGCCACGGACTCAGTGCGGGCAGGCGCGAGGTCGGTGCCGGCACCGGTTGCGGCAACGCCGCGATCAACTCGGAGGAGACGAACGGACGCGGCTTGACCGGCTGCGAGGAGATCCAGTGCGCCCAGCCGTACGGCAGGCCGGTGCGGCGATCGCGCAGCAGCTTGCGCGGCGAGCGCGCCAACAGCGCGGCGAGGATGTCGGCGGCGCGCGTCACCGGCGTAGCGGAGGAATCAGGCCGCGGAATCGCGCGGGATGTACGGGGCGCTGCCGCTGTCGTGGTCGGTGGCGTCGCGCACGGCGGTGATGCCCGGCACGCGTCCCATCAGCGTCTTCTCGATGCCCTGCTTCAGGGTCACGTCGGCCATGCCGCAGCCGTGGCAGCCGCCGCCGAAGCGCAGCAGCACCACGCCCTCGGCCGACACTTCCTGCACCGCCACACGGCCGCCGTGCTGGGCCAGCTGCGGATTGACCTCGTTCTCGACCACCCAGCGCACCCGCTCGACCAGCGAGGCGGCCTCGCCCGGCGCCTCGCCCTTGATCTTCGGCGCCTTGATCGTCAATTGCTGGCCGGTGCCCTGGGTGACGTAGTCGATCTCGGCACCGTCCAGCCAGCCGACGCTGTCGGCGGCCACATACAGGGTGAAGCCGGCGCAGTCGATCGCCCATTCGTCGCCGGCCAGGTCCGCCGGCTCGGCGAACTCCAGCCGCGCGTCGGCGCGTGCGGTGCCGGGATCGACCGCGCTCAGGCGCACGCCCATGCCGGGCACGGCCTCGCGTTCGAGCAGTTTGCGGAAATGGGTCTGCGCGTTGTCGGAGATCTGGATCATGCGGTTATTCTAACGCTTCCACGCGACCGGCTCATCGCGAACTTTTCCCATCGGCGGCGCGTTCAGCCAGCCTGCCGCGGAGGCTCCAACAATGAACGACCTGATCCCGCTCGCACAGGCCCATTGCTCGCCCTGCAAGGGCAGCGAATACAAGCTCACCCAGGCGCGCCTGGCCGAATTGCTGCCGCAGGTGCCCGGCTGGGAGCTGGTCGAACACGGCATGGCGATCAGCCGCACGTTCCGCTTCCCCGACTACTACCGCACCCTGGCGTTCGTGAACGCGCTGGCCTGGATCGCGCACCGCGAAGACCACCACCCCGACCTGGGCGTGCACTACGACCGCGTGGTGGTGCGCTATTCCACCCACGACGTCGGCGGCCTCAGCGAAAACGACTTCATCTGCGCCGCCAAAGCCTCGGCCCTACCGGAATGATCCCCATGCCTGCCGCATCCCGCCGTTCCATCCTCGCCGCCTCCTGCCTGCCGCTCGCTGCCGTCCTGCTGCTCGGCGGCTGCGGCAAGTCCGGGCAATCGCAGACTCAGAGCGTGGCCGCCGCGCCGACCGAAGTCGCCGCGGTGCAGACCCCGCCGCCGGACTACCCGATCGAACTGGCCTGCGCCGGGCTCGGCGGCAAGGCAGTGCTGAGCGTGGTGGTCGGCGTGCAGGGCAAGCCCACCGACGTGCAGCTGGTCAGCAGCAGCGGCCAGCCCAAACTCGACGCGTCGGCGCAGCAGCGGGTGCGCGAGTGGATCTTCAAGCCCGCCACGCGCGACGGCAAGGCGGTGCCGCGCGCGATCCAGGTGCCGGTCAACTTCAATCCGCCGCAACCGCGGCCGGACCGCTGCTTCGCGCTCGACGCGCAGGCGCACCACTCCAGCTGAACGCGGCCCGCGGGCCGCTTGCGCGCGCCGCCGGCCTTGGCGGTGCGCCGCCTTCACATTCCGCCAGCCTCGCGCCCGCTTTCATCCCTGTCTCCATCCCCGTCTCGACACAGGAGCCGCCTGGCGCATGCTGGATATTCCGTCGCACAACGTATGGATCGCCTTGGCGGTGACCCTGGCCGCCGGCCTGGCCACCGGCCTGGGCAGTGTGCTGGTGCTGTTCACCAAAGGCCCCAATCCGCGCCTGCTCGCCTTCGGCCTGGCCTTCGCCGGCGGCGCGATGGTGTACGTGTCGCTGACCGAGATCCTCGGCAAGTCGGTCGCCTCCTTCAGCCACGCGTTCGATCCGCGCCTGGGCTACGCCTATGCCACGCTGGCGTTCCTGGCCGGCATGGCGCTGATCGTGGTGATCGACCGGCTGGTACCCAATCCGCACGAAAGCCTCAATGCCCAGGACCCGCTGTTCCGCGCCGACAACCGCGCCTACGTCAAGCGCGTCGGCCTGCTGACCGCGGTGGCGATCACCGCGCACAACTTTCCGGAAGGCCTGGCGACCTTCTTCGCCACCCTGGAAAGCCCCACCGTGGGCATGCCGCTGGCGTTCGCGATCGCCGTGCACAACATCCCCGAAGGCATCGCCATCGCGGTGCCGGTGCACTACGCCACCGGGCGCAAATCCTATGCCTTCGCCGCCAGCCTGCTGTCGGGCCTGGCCGAGCCGATCGGCGCGATCATCGGCTATGTGGCGCTGTCGCGATTCCTGTCCGAGGCGATCTTCGGCTCGGTGTTCGGGGTCATCGCCGGGGTGATGGTGTTCCTGGCCCTGGACGAATTGCTGCCGGCGGCCAAGCGCTACGCAAAGGGCCACGAAACCGTGTACGGACTGGTCGCCGGCATGGCCACGCTGGCGCTGAGCCTGGTGCTGTTCCGCCTGTCCACCACGCCCTGAGCCGGCAGCGGCGGCCCGGCTGAACGAACGCTGGCGCGCCCGTGTTGCAGCGCTTCGCAGAAAGCTTGCAGACATGCAACACAGAGCATCCTGCGCGCAACTTCCGAACACCACGTCGAAAAGGTGCAGCATGGATATCCGCTCCCTGCCATCAACGAAGTTGACGCTGGCGCTGGTCACCGCGGTGAGCGTGCTGGCGCTGAGTGCGTGCCAACAGCAACCGACGCCTGCACCGGCACCGGCCGCGGCAACCGTCGCCGCGCCCGCGCCCTACGTGCCGCCCAGCGCCGATCAGTTGTATAAGCTGGTCGCGCCGATCGCGCTGTTTCCCGACAAGCTGCTCGCGCAGACCCTGGCCGCCTCGGTGTATCCGGACCAGGTCGGCGATGCCCAGGGCTGGCTGCATAGCAACAGCGGCCTGGCCGTGGCGGACCGTCTGCAGGCGGCGGCAGCGCAGCCTTGGGATCCCAGCGTCAAGGCGCTGATCGCCTTTCCCGACGTGATCGAGCAGTTGGCCAGCAACGGCGACTGGACTCGCGCGCTCGGCGATGCCTATGCGCACGACCCCAACGAGGTGCTCGACGCGATCCAGGTCATGCGCGGGCGGGCGCAGGCGCAGGGCCATCTGCGCAGCACGCCGCAGCAACGGGTGCAGGTGGTGCAACGCACCGTGGTGGAACCGGCTTACGAAGACGAGCGGATCCCGCCGCCGCGGCAGACCATTGTCATCGAACCGGCGCAGCCGGATGTCGTCTATGTGCCGCGCTACGATCCGGACGTGGTCTACGGCGCCCCGGTCGACGTGTACCGGGAGTACCGCTACCGTCCGCGGTACTACAGCGAAGGCGATCTGGTGACCGCCGGCATCATCTCCTTCGGCGTCGGCGTGCTGGTCGACGACGCGCTGGAACACCACCACCACGGCCCGCTGGGCTGGCTGGAACCGGAACCGGCCTGGCACCGCTGGGGCTGGAACAGCTGGGGCATGAACTGGAACGCCCCGCCCTCGGCACCGCACTATGTGGTCTACCAGAACCGCGTGTACGCGCCGCGTACCACCATCATCAACAACAACATCACCAATAACATCAGCAACAACCGGATCGACGCGCGCAGCTTCGTGCACAACGACAACCGCAGCTTTCCGCAGCGGGCCGCGCTGGCGGCGATGCCTGCGGCCGCCGCCGCGGCCGCGTTGGCGCCGCATCTGGCCCAGAACCCGCGCGGCCCCGCGCCGCAGTTCGCACCGGTGGCGGCGCGCCACCCAGTCGACTATGCACAGCTGTCCACACCGCATTTCAACGAACGGATGCTGCAGCCGGGTCGTCCGGTCGTGGCGAATGCGGCGCAGCGGTCGCCGCTGCCCGGGCTGAACGGCCCGAACGCAAACGCAATGAGTGCCGCACGCGATGCGCGTACGCAGTCGCCCTTTGCGCAACCGCCGCACGCGCCGATGCCGATGTCCGCGGCCGATCCCCGCCATGCCATGCCGATGGCCAACGCTGCCGCAGCGCCGCGCCGCGACATGCCGCAGGCGCCGCGCGCCAGCGCGCCGATGCCGATGGGGAACATGCAGATGGCGCATGCCGCACAGCCGCGGGCGATGTCGATGCCGGCACCGCACCGCGAGGATCCGCGTGCGCAGCAGGCCCGATTCGCCCAGCCCGAGCCGGCACGGCAGGCGCCGCACCAGTTCGCCGCGTTCAATGCGCAGCAGCCGGCACCCGCGCACCGGGAGGCACCGATGCGCGAGTTCCCTGAGCGCGTTCAGGCCATGTCGCGACAGGAACAGCAGCGGCCGCCGATGCAGGAGCAGCGCATGGCGCGGGTCGCATCGCCGCGGCCGCAGCCGATGCACGCGGCCGAGCCGCGCCCCGCTTCGCGTCCGCCGCAAGCGCATTCCGAGCCGCACCACGAGCACGACCACGAAAAGCACAACGGATAGACGGCACCGGCGGGCGGCGTACACATCGCCGCCCGTCCGCGCCTGGCTCAGCCGCCCAGGCGGCTCAGCGCCTCGGCCAGTTCGTCGGCCAGCGGCGCATTCAGCAGATACGGGGTCTTGCCGCCGTCGAGAGTGAATTCCAGCGACGCGGCATGCAGGAACAGGCGCTTGAGCCCGATCTGCTCGCGCAGGCGCTTGTTGACCGCCGGATCGCCGTACTTGTCGTCGCCGGCGACCGCGTGCCCCAGGTGCTGGGCATGCACGCGGATCTGGTGGGTGCGGCCGGTCTCGATCCGCACCTCGCAATAGGAATGCCCGCCGCGCCGCTCCAGCACCCGGAAATGGCTCAGCGAGGCCTTGCCGGCCGCGTTCACCTGCACATGGCGCTCGCCGCCCTGGCGCAGGCCGATGTGCAGCGGCGCATCCACGCTCATCACCCCGTCGGGCATGCGCCCGACCAGCAGGGTCAGGTAGCGCTTGCTGATGCCGCGGCCCTCGACCCGGTCGTCCTCGCGCATCAGCGCCTGCATCTCGGTCAGCGCCGAGCGCTTCTTGGCCACGATCAGCAGCCCGGAGGTGTCGCGGTCGAGCCGGTGCACCAGTTCCAGGGTCTGGTTCGGGCGCAGGGCGCGCAAGGTCTCGATCGCGCCGAAGCTGATCCCGCTGCCGCCATGGCTGGCGACCCCGGACGGCTTGTTCAGCGCCAGCAAGCGCGCGTCTTCATAGACGATCGCCGCCTCCAGCCGGGCCATGAATGCGTCCGGCGGCGCGGTCTTCTCGCCCTCCTCGTGCAGCTTCACCGGCGGGATGCGCACCTCGTCGCCCGCCTCCAGCTTGCGCTCGGCCTTGGTGCGGCCGCCGTTGACCCGGACCTGGCCGCTGCGCATCAGCTTGTAGATCAGGCTGCGCGGGGCGCCCTTGAGCTGGCCGAGCAGGAAATTGTCTACACGCTGTCCAGCCCTGTCTTCCGGGACCTTGAGAATGCGCACCGCGCTGGTCGCGACGTCGCGCGGCTTGGGAGGGATCGGGGAAGAAGTCATCAGGCAGTTTATTCTGTTACACTCGGGGGGCGAGATAAGGGTTTGATTTCGTTGGAAGTTAGCTCAGGGCCAGAAGCCCGGCTTGCGACGATTCCGGCACAGTGCGCGACCACCGCCCCCGGGGCGGCCATGTTAGCGGCTCACCGGCCTACCCGGCCATCGCCGGATGCCACAAGCGTCCGCGCTGAACATGCCCCGTGCGGCGCCCAGCCTGGCTGGAGTCGCCGCCGGTCCTGAACCACCTAAAAGAAAGAAGCGCTCCCGCGGCTCGCCGTGGTGTCGTAGCGCTGGAAACCCAAGCCGCCCTCCCCGCGCCTGCGCGATGGGCGGCGAAGCGTGACCAGAAGCGAAACCCCATGGCGTTCCGCGCGGTAGCAGCGCGAGGAACGCAACAATGAAGCGAATGCTGATCAACGCCACGCAGGCGGAAGAACTGCGTGTGGCCATCGTGGACGGCCAGACCCTGTACGACATCGACATCGAGCAGCCGTCCAAGGAACAGAAGAAGTCCAACATCTACAAGGGCCGGATCACGCGGCTCGAACCCTCGCTCGAAGCCGCCTTCGTCGAATACGGCGGCGAGCGCCACGGCTTCCTGCCGCTGAAGGAAATCTCCCGCGACTACTTCCAGGCCGGCGTCGACCACAACAAGGCGACGATCCGCGAACTGCTGCGCGAGGGCCAGGAGGTCGTGGTCCAGGTGGACAAGGAAGAACGCGGCAACAAGGGCGCCGCGCTGACCACCTTCATCTCGCTGGCCGGGCGCTACATGGTGCTGATGCCGAACTCGCCCAGCGCCGGCGGCGTCTCACGCCGGATCGAGGGCGAGGACCGCGCCGCGCTGAAGGAAGCGCTGGACAAGCTCAACATCCCCGACGACATGGGCGTGATCATCCGCACCGCCGGCGTCGGCCGCGATGCCGAAGAACTGCAGTGGGACCTGGACTACCTGCTGCAGGTGTGGAAGTCGATCGCCGAGGCCGCGCTGGCCAAGCCGGCGCCGTTCCTGATCTACCAGGAATCGCGGCTGATCATCCGCGCCCTGCGCGACTACCTGCGCGCCGATATCGGCGAGATCCTGGTCGATACCCCCGAGATGTACGGCGATGCCCAGGAGTTCATGCAGCAGGTGATGCCGCAGAGCCTGCGCAAGCTCAAGCACTACACCGACGACATCCCGCTGTTCAACCGCTTCCAGATCGAATCGCAGATCGAGGCCGCCTACGAGCGCAGCGTGCGCCTGCCGTCCGGCGGCTCGATCGTGGTCGACCAGACCGAAGCGCTGACCGCGGTGGACGTCAACTCCTCGCGCGCGACCAAGGGCAGCGACATCGAGGACACCGCGTTCCAGACCAACCTGGAGGCCGCCGAAGAGGTGGCGCGCCAGCTGCGCCTGCGCGACCTCGGCGGCCTGGTGGTCATCGACTTCATCGACATGGCCTCCAACAAGCACCAGCGCGAGGTCGAGAATCGCCTGCAGAACGCGCTCAAGTACGACCGCGCGCGGGTGCAGATCGGGCGCATTTCGCGCTTCGGCCTGCTCGAAATGAGCCGCCAGCGCCTGCGTCCGTCGCTGGGCGAGTCCAGCCAGATCGTGTGCCCGCGCTGCGACGGCCATGGCCGCATGCGCAGCGTCGAGTCGATGTCGCTGTCGATCATCCGCGTCGCCGAAGAGCATGCGATGAAGGAGAACACCGGACAGGTGCTGGTGCAGGCCCCGGTGGAGATCGCCAACTACCTGCTCAACGAGAAGCGCCGCGCGCTCAGCGAGATCGAAAAGCGCCACGACGCACCGATCGTCATCGTCGCCGACGAGCAGCTGCACACCCCGCACTACGAAGTGACCCGCCTGCGCGAGAACGAGCTCGGCGAGGAAAGCGCCAAGCCCAGCTACCAGCGCAACACCCCGCGCAAGCTGCCGGTGCATGCGCTGACCAAGGCGCAGCTGAACATTCCGGCGCCGGCGGTGACCAACGTGAAGCACTCGCAGCCGGCCCCGGTGCGCGAAGTGGTCGAGGCACCGGAACCGGTCGCCGCGCCCGTGCAGGTCCAGGCGCCGGCGCCCGCCCCGGTCGCGGCGCCGGCCACCGGCGTGGTCGGCTGGCTGAAGCGGATCTTCGGTGCCGGCGAAAGTCCGGCGCCGGCCCCGGCCGCGAGCGAGCCGGCGCAGCGCCAGCGTGCCCATGACGGCAACCGCAACCGCAACGACCGCGGCGACCGCAACGCGCGTCGCGACGGCGGCAACCGCAACGGCGGCCAGGGCGGCAATGCCGCGCGCGGCAACGGCGGCAACGTGCGCCGCGACGAGCGTCGTCCAGGCAACGGCGGCGGCAACCCGCAGGGTGGCCAGCAGAACCTTGCGCCCAAGCCGCCGCGCAACGAGCAGGCGCCGCAGCAGGCCAAGCCGCAGCAACAGAACCCGCAGCAGCAGCCGAAGGCGCCGAAGCAGCAGCAGCCGCAGAACCCGCCGCGCCAGCCCAAGCCGCAGCAGGATCCGGCGCAGGCCGCCCTGCAGGGCGACAAGCCGCAGCGTCAGCCGCGCCAGGATGAAGTCGCGGCCAAGCCCGTTACCGCACCTGCCGCTGCAACGCAGGACGCCACCACGATCGCGGCCGCTGCCGTGGCCGGCGGTGCCGTCGCGCTGAGCGGCGATACGCCGGCCAGCGAGGCCAACACCACGGCCTCGACTCCGGTGACGGCACAGCCGAACCCGGCACCGGCAGGCGTCGACGAGCGCGAGAGCGTTGCGGAAACCGCGCAGGCCGTACCGGTCGGCGAGAACGGCGAAGCCGACGACGCCAATGGCGAGGCCGGTGGCCGCCGCCGCCGCGGCCGTCGTGGCGGCCGTCGCCGTCGTCGCGGCAATGGCGAAGCCGGCAGCGGCAGCGAGGGTGCGGCGTTCGACGACAACGACCTGGATGCCGGCGACAGCGACGGCGACGGCGAAACCGCGCCGGCACCGAGCCGCAGCCAGCCGGAGTTCGACTTCGACGACGACGCAGCGCCCGCCGAGGCCGCCGAGGCCAAGCCGCAGCAAGCGCCGCGTGCGCCGCGGGAGAAGCGCGAGCCGCGGCCGCCGCGTCACGAGCAGGCCGCCAGCGCCCCGGCGCCGGTCGTCGCAGCTGCAAGCGTGGTGCCGCAGGCCGAGGGCGATACTGCCCCCGCGCAGCAGGCCGCACCGGTCGCCGCAACCGCAGCGCCGCAGACCGAGGACCGCACCGTGCAGGTGCAGGCCGCGCCGGTGGCCGCAGCCGCAGCGATCGCAACCACGCCTTCCGTTGCCGAGACGGCATCGGTCGACGCAGCATCGGTCGGTACCGCGCAGGCGGAAACGGTGGCGCCGGTAGCGGCGGCACCGCTGCCGTCCGTCGTCGCCGAGGCGCCAGCGGCGCGTTCCGAGACAGCGACTGCCGCGGAGCCTGCTCCGTCGACCGTCACCGAGTCGGCCGCTTCCACAACGGCGTCTCCGGAAACCATCGAGGATGCACTGCAGCCGACACCGGCGCCGATCGTCGAGCAGCCCGTCCCGGTCGCCACGACCAGGCGCGACGCCGGAATGGAGACTGTTGCAGCGCCGGCCGCGCCGGTCGCGGAACCGGTCACGGCATCCACGACGGACAGCAAGCCGCAGCAGGACGCCACGACCACGACGCAGCAACCGCTCGCCGAGGAAGAAGCGCCCAGCAAGCCGGCTTACGTACCGGTGCAGACCACCCTGCTGGACGTCTTCCATGAAGAGCAGCCGGCCGCCGCGGTCGAACCGACGCCGGTGCACGCGCCGGTCGCTGCTGCTCCGGTGTCGGACAGCGCCGAAAGCCGCCACGTCGGCGATGCCGAACCGGCACCTGCCGCTGCGGCTGGCAATGGCCTGTTCGATGCGCCGCCCGCTGCTCCGGCAGACGCGCCGGTCAGCGTCGCTCAGCACCAGCCGCATGCCAGCAAGTCCAGCGAAGGCGAAAGCGACGACGACAGGGAGCACAAGGAACGCGCCAGCTGATCCGGCGCCGTTCTTCGCAGCAGGAAAAAGCGGCCTTCGGGCCGCTTTTTTTGTCTGGGCGTGGATCCATCTCTATTCGCGCACCACATCCGGGCCGTGCGCAGCTTGGGCGCGCGATCGGAGCGGACCGAACACGGAATCGGGAACCGCTGGCGGGAGACGCTCGCCGTTGGGGCGACCGCTCAGGCCTCTGCGGTCCAGAGCCCCGGATAGTCGCGCACGAAGCCCTCGCCGGTCGCACACAGCGTCGCCGAATAACCGAAGCGCTTCGCTTGGTAGGCGTAGGCATCGTCGGCGGTGCGCGCGTAGTGCTGCATGAGCTCGCTGAGCGTGCCGCCGCCGTCGAGGTCGACCCAGGCCGCCGGGGCGTCGGCGCCCTCGCCCACTGCCAGGCGGAGCCGGCGCAGTTGCAGCAGGTTGGTGGCCGGCGTGAAGCCGAGGTCGAGGTCGATGCAGTGCGACACGTCGGCCACCGGCCGGCCGTTGAGCGTCCAGTGGCCACGCGCATCGCGCGCGATCGCGAGGTCGACCGTCCCGCCGCCGAGCCAGCCGCGCACGGTGCCCCATTGCGTGTGCCAGTGCAGATCGCATTGCACGCGGTACTGCAACTGGCCGATGCGGCCATGTTCGAGGCGGAACACGGCGGCGCCGTCGAGCTGCCATGCGCTGGCGTTGCGCTGGAGCCGGCAAGCGTCATGACCCGGTGCGTCGAGCCTGCGCCACAGGATGGAGGCAACGGTTTGCATGCCGCGGATGATGCCGGGGGCGGACACCCGAAGCAAACCCTGCAAACTGGCGACGTCCGACGGCACCGCATGCACACGACGGACACAAAAAAAGCGACCCGTCAGGTCGCTTTCCTTTGCGCAAGGAAAATCCGTGGCGCTACAGCGGATGCGCCGGATCCAGCAGACCGTACTGTGTCGCCAGCCGCGCCAGCGCGATGTTGTCGTGGATGCCGACCTTCTCGAACAGCCGCGCCTTGTGCGTGTTGACCGTCTTGGCGCTGAGGCTCAAACGCTTGGCGATGTCTTCCTGACGCAGTCCGCGGGTCAGCAGCAGCGCGACTTCCAGTTCGCGCGGAGACAGCGCGTCGAACGGCGAACCGCCGCCTTCCAGATTGGCCAGTGCCAGGTTCTGCGCGATGTTGGCACCGAGATAGCGCTTGCCCATCGCCACGTCGCGCACCGCGCGCAACAGCTCCTGCGCGTCGCCGGCCTTGCCCACATAGCCGGACGCTCCGGCCTCGAGCAGGCGCTTGGGCAGCGGGCCGTCCTCCAGCACCGACACGATGATGACCTTGGTGCCGTGATCGCCCTTGACGATGCGCTCGGTGACCTCGAGCCCGCTGACGCCAGGCATGTGCAGATCGCAGAGCACGATGTCCGGCTTGAGCTGGCGGATCTGCGGCATCGCGGCCTCGCCGCTCTCGGCCTCACCGACGATCTCGATATCGGTCTGATTCGAAAGGATCAGCTTCATGCCGGTACGGACAAGAGCGTGATCGTCGACCAAAAAAACTCTAATGGCCATCTCGTATAACCCCAACGCAGCGAACGCCGCATAGTCAGACTAGCGGCGTGAATTGTTCAGGGCAACTACAATTTGTAGACAAAATCATCCAGATTTCACAGCCTGCTCAGCTAGCTACGCCGCACTGTCATCATGCTGAAAAAAACACCACACCGAGCTTACTCAAGGCTCGGCACGCAGGGCGAGTGACCAGCCTGTTCGCTCCTCTAGGAAAGCGCGGCGGTACCTGCGTCAGGCAGGCGCAGTATCGCGGCTGGCCAGCGACAACGTTATCAGGGCAAAGCCTGATATCGGGTCAGATTTTCCTGACCTCGCTCGACCCGAAATCCGAGTTTCGATGCAACAGTTGTACGCCGTACCGAAGCGGAATTTTCTGACGCTCCACAACGACCACATGTCAGGCGCGCATGGCGCATGCAACCAGCGCAATCGCACACGCGAAGGGCGCGCTCGGCGCTTGTCGAAGAAACAGGGTCGAACCGACTGGCGGAGAGAGTGGGATTCGAACCCACGGAAGGTTTGACCCTTCGCCGGTTTTCAAGACCGGTGCCTTAAACCGCTCGGCCATCTCTCCGATTGCGACTACACCACTTCACGCTGCATGCCAGATTGCCTGGCATGCGCTTGCAACTGATTAGAACGGCTCACAGCGTTGGCGTGGCGCTGCGGCCGCGCATTTTCGCACGGCCGCGCCGGTTTTGCTCAGCCGGCTTCGACTGCCATCGCGCCCAGGGTCGAATGCTTGACCTTGATCCGCTCCGGGCAGCCGCTGCAGTCCAGGCGCGAGGCCTCGATCTGGCGTGGCAGGTGCTCGGCGAGGAAGTCGATGAACACGCGTACCGCCGGCAACAGGCCGCGGCGCGAAGCGAACACGGCGTGGCAGATGCCCTGCGGCAGCGACCACTCCGGCAGCACCACTTCCAGTTCGCCGTTGCGCACGGCATCGGCGCAGACCGTTTCGGGCAGCAGGGTGATGCCGAAGCCGTCCTTGACCATCGACTGCAGCAACGGGAAATCGAAGCCGGCCACGCGCGGCTGCAGATCGACGCGGCGCACTTCGCCGGCCGGTCCGTGCAGTTCCCAGCGTTGCCGCGCCTCGTCCTCGCTGATGCTCAAGGTCACGTGCGAGGCCAGTTCTTCCGGATCCTTGGGACGCCCGGCGCGGTCGAGATACTTGGGGCTGGCGACCAGCAGTTCCTGCACCTGGCCGAAGCTGCGCATCACCAGGCTGCCGTCGTCGTCCAGGCGCGAGCGCACCCGCAGCGCGACGTCGTAGCCCTCGTTGATGATGTCCACGCGGCGGTTGCTGATGTTCAACTGCAGGCGCACTTTCGGGTACTGGTCGAGGAACATCGGCAGCAGCTTGGGCAACTGCATCTGCGCCAGCGACACCGGCACGCTGACCCGCACCAGGCCGCGCGGCTCGGCGCTGAGCCGATCCACCACCTCGCGCGCGGCCTGCGCCTCGGCCAGCATCGTCTGCGCGTGGCGATGCACGCTCATGCCCAGGTCGGTGACCGCGAAGCGGCGCGTGGAGCGCTGCAGCAGGCGCACGCCCAGATCGGTTTCCAGCTGGCTGATGCGGCGGCTCAGGCGCGACTTGGGAATGCCCAGGGCGCGCTCGGCGGCGGCGAAACCGCCGTGATCGACCACCATCGCAAAGTAGTACAGGTCGTTGAGATCGTGCATGTTCTTTCGATATTTAGAACGATGGATGAAATCGCGTTGGATTCATTCTACTCCCACAACGATCCGGGCTGTGCAATCGGGCCTGCCTGGCATGACGCATCCCCGAGCGCGTCGCGGCGGCCCGTCCGGCAGCAACGACGCAGCAGCTCCCGGTTCGCGACAGAGTGATCACGTGAACGCCCTGCCCCGGCCCTGAGCCTTGCATCGGCACGTGGCGGCTGGGTCGTTCGCAGCCATTCAAGCATGCAGCAACACCGGCGTCTTGGTTGCCGGTGCGCCGATGCGATCGAATGCGCCTGACCCTAACGCAGACGAGCGGCGTGCCAGGGATGCCAGGTCGGATGGAAATCTTGCCTGGGGGCGGGCGAATGCGCCGCCACCGCATCCGCACAGCGGCAAGGCACAGGACGCCACGCCGGAGCGGCTTTCGTCAACTGGCAACGACTGTGGGAGCGAGGTCAGTCGCGACAGGCGTTCCTGGCAATGCCCGTCGCGACTGACCTCGCTCCCGCACCTACCGGCGGAGACTGCCGCACGACCGGCCGCCGCGCCGCGTGCGCAGGGGCCTGAAGCTCAACCGATGCGGTCGATACCGCCCATGTATGGACGCAGCGCGTCCGGTACGTCGATCGAGCCGTCGGCGTTCTGGTAGTTCTCCATCACCGCGATCATCGCGCGGCCGACCGCGGTGCCGGAGCCGTTGAGCGTGTGCAGCAGTTCCGGCTTGCCGGTGGCGGGATTGCGCCAGCGCGCCTGCATGCGCCGCGCCTGGAAATCGCCGCAGTTGGAACACGAGGAGATCTCGCGGTAGGTCTGCTGCGACGGCAGCCACACTTCCAGGTCGTAGGTCTTGGTCGCCGAGAAGCCCATGTCGCCGGTGCACAGCAGCACCTTGCGGTACGGCAGCCCCAGCGTTTCCAGCACCACTTCGGCGCAGCGGGTCATGCGCTCGTGCTCGGCAGCGCTGTCCTCGGGACGGCAGATGCTGACCAGTTCCACCTTCTCGAACTGGTGCTGGCGGATCATGCCGCGGGTGTCGCGGCCGCCGCTGCCGGCCTCGGAGCGGAAGCACAGCGAATGCGCGGTCATGCGCAGCGGCAGGCGCTCGGCCTCGACGATCTCGTCGCGGACCAGGTTGGTCAGCGAGATCTCCGAGGTGGAGATCAGGTAGCGCTTCTGCTCGCCGAGCTGGGTGGCGAACATGTCCTCTTCGAACTTGGGCAACTGGCCGGTGCCGTACAGGCTGTCGGCGTTGACGATCACCGGCACGTTGGTTTCCTGGTAGGCGTGCGGACCGGTATGCAGGTCGAGCATGAACTGCGCCAGCGCGCGGTGCAGGCGCGCGATCGGCCCGCGCAGCACGGTGAAACGCGCGCCCGACAGCTTGGCCGCGGTCTCGCCGTCCAGCCAGGCGTGGCGCGCGCCCAGTTCCACATGATCCTTGACCTCGAAATCGAAGGCGCGCGGCGTGCCCCAGCGCTGCACCTCGACGTTGTCGGCCTCGTCCTTGCCGGCCGGCACGTCGGCCTGCGGCAGGTTGGGAATCTCCAGCGCCAGCGTCTCCAGCTGCGCGCGGATCTCGTCCAGGCGCTGTTCGGAGGCCTTCAGTTCGTCGCCGAATCCGGCGACTTCGGCCATCAGCGCGGCCACGTCCTCGCCCTTGGCCTTGGCCTGGCCGATCGCCTTGGAACGGCTGTTGCGCAGGCTCTGCAATTCCTGGGTACGCACCTGGATGCGCTTGCGGTCGGCCTCCAGGGCCTCCAGAGCGGCCACGTCCAGCGCATAGCCGCGACTGGTGCGCAGGCGCTCGGCGAGGTCGGCGGGCTGTTGGCGGAGCAGGACGGGATCGAGCATGGGCGCGGCACGTGGATGGATCGGAGCCGCGCATTATCGCCTGTCGGCCGCGCTTTTGCCGAAACAGCGAGGCTGCGCCGTGCTGCGCACCCGATTAACCGCGGCTATGCCAGAATCCAGCGGTTCCCTACGGTGAGTCCCATGTCCACGTCGCCTCCGTCCTCCAACACCGGCATCGTGCTGCGCCTGCCGCGCCGCCTCCTCGTGATCGTCGGCATCGCCTTCTGCGCAGGGCTGCTGCTGTTCCTGGCGGTATGGCTGGTCGGGCGCAAGGACAACGACTTCTACAAGCCGCAGCCGGCGCAGGTGCAGCAGGATGCGGCAGAGATCAAGCCGCTGCCCGAACCCCTGCCCGCCGGCAGCGGCGCCAGCGACATGCCGCAGGCCAAGCCGCCGGCAGCGGAAGAAGCGCCGAAACTGGTGGAGACCGCGCCGCCGGCCCAGCCGCCCGCCGATGCGATGGCGCTGGTGCCCGGCGGCACCGAAGGCGCTGCTGCGGGAACCAACGCCACCGCACTGGCACCGGGCGATCGTCCGGTGCCGCTGGAAGGGCAACCGCCGCCGCGCTATCCGTCGGCGGCCTTGCGCCGCGGCGATAGCGGCACGGTGGTGGTGCGGGTCGAGGTGGACGCCAGCGGCAACCCCGGTGGCGTGGCCCTGGTCAAGCGCAGCGGCTCGCGCGAACTGGATCGCGCCGCGATGGAAGCCGTGCGTCGCTGGCGCTTCCGCCCGGCGCAGCAGAAGGGCCAGGCGGTCGCCGGCAGCCTCGAGATTCCGTTCGACTTCAAGCCGGCTCAGTAAGCTGAACAAAGCTTGCGGCGCGCGCTGCGCGTTCACAGGTGGCTGACACACCTTGAACAGGATCGAGGCAAGACTGGTCGCGTCCTCAAGACGCAGGAGCACGAACATGTCGAGACCGCACGATACCCAGGAGCTGTACACGCGGGAAAACGACACCAAGGCCCGTTCGCATGCCCACCGGGGTTCGCCTTGGGCATGGATCCTTGTCGTCGCGCTGGTGCTGGCCGCCGGCGGCTGGTGGCTCAGCCGCGATCGCGGCGACGATATGCCTACCAATGTCCCCGCGCCGGCGACGCCTGCCAACGATCCTCCACGCGCTCCGTAGCGACGCGCTCGCCGGACCGCCTTGCGGCCGGCAAACGATGCACGCGGCGCGGCCTGCGCCTGGCAGGCCGCGGCCCCTCTCAACCGGCAGCGACCAGACCGAATCCGGCATTGCGCGCCAGCGTGTCGAAGCCCGGGAACGAGGTCGCCACGTTGGCCACATCGTTGATCCGCACCTCGCCATCGGCCAGCTGGCCGGCAATCGCAAACGCCATCGCGATGCGATGGTCGCCGTGGCTTTCGATCACCCCGCCACCCAGCAGGCTGCCATGGATCGTGGCGCCGTCGGGCGTCTCGTCGACGACGATGCCCAGGCTGCGCAGACCGGTGGCCATCGCGGCCAGGCGATCGGATTCCTTGACCCGCAGCTCGGCCGCGCCGGTGACCACGGTCTGGCCCTGCGCCGCGGCGGCGGCGACGAACAGCGCCGGGAACTCGTCGATCATGTCCGGCACCACCGCTTCGGGAATCTGCGCTCCGCGCAATGGCGCGTAGCGCACCCGCAGATCGGCCACCGGCTCGCCGCCGTGTTCGCTGTGATTGTGCTCGACGATGTCCGCGCCCATCAGCCGCAGCGCCACGAGCAGGCCGGTGCGGCGCGGATTGAGGCCGACCGCGCGCAGGGTGATGTCCGAACCCGGAACGATGCTGGCGGCGACGATGAAGAACGCCGCCGAAGAGAAATCGGCAGGCACCGCGATGTCGGTGGCGCGCAGCCGCTGGCCGCCACGCAGGCGCGCCTGGCCGGGTTCGAACGCGATCTCCACGCCGAACGCGGACAGCATCCGCTCGGTGTAGTCGCGGGTCGGATGCGGTTCCTGCACCGAGGTGACGCCGTCGGCATACAGCCCGGCCAACAGCACCGCCGACTTGACCTGGGCACTGGCCACCGGCGAGGCGAACTCGATGCCGTGCAAGGGCTGCCCGCCATGGATACGCAGCGGCGGCACGCCGTTGGCGTCGGTGTCGATGCGCGCGCCCATCAGCGCCAGCGGCTCGGTGACGCGGCGCATCGGCCGCTTGGACAGCGACGCGTCGCCGACCAGCACGCTGTCGAACGGCTGCGCCGCCAGCAAACCAGCAAGCAGGCGCATGCCGGTCCCGGCATTGCCGCAATCCAGTTCGCCCTGCGGCGCCTGCAAGCCATCGACGCCGACGCCATGCACGATCCGCTGCGACGGCGACGGCGTCTCGATCCTGACCCCGAGCCTGGCGAAGATCGCCGCGGTCGACCGCGTGTCCTCACCCTCCAGGAACCCATCGATATGCGACACCCCGTCGGCCAGCGCCGCGAACATCACCGCCCGATGCGAGACCGACTTGTCGCCCGGCACATTCAACGTCCCCTGCAAGGCAGAGCCCTTCGTCGCGATCCAGTACTGCTCGTTGCTCATCACCGTTCCTGAGATTGCCGTCGTCACCCGCAAGCGGGCCCCGTGCTGTTGATCTTGTTGTTGCAGCCGATTCCACCGTCGCCACTGCTGTTGCTGTTGCTGTTGTTGCTGTTGTTGCCCTTCGCTTTTCAGGGGTCCCCATTGAGGGTCGGCGAGCGGCCTGGGAAGAACCCCGCAGGGGCGGCGCGCAGGATGCGCGACGTTTTTCGCTGGCACATGGATGTGCCAGCGAAAAATCCCAGGTTGCTCGCGGACCCCGCGCGCAGCGCGGGGCGACCCGACTGGGGCGGCCTTTCTTTTGCTTACTTTTCTTTGGCCGTACAAAGAAAAGTAAGTCGCGCAACGCGCGAAAGCCTTTGCTTCTAGCTCCGGCTTCTAGCTCCGGCTTCTAGCTCTGGCTTCTAGCTCTGGCTTTGGTTTCCAGCTAAAGCCGCCCGTAAGCAAACCATCAGATCAGGGCACCGCCACCGGATACGACCCCAACACCTTGATCTGCGCCGAATGCGCCTTCAACTCCGCCAACGCCTGCTTCATCGACTCGTCCTCCACATGCCCGGCCAGATCGATGAAGAACCCATACTCCCACTTCGCCTGATGCGAAGGCCGCGACTCGATCCGGTTCATGCTGATCCCATGCCGCGCGAACGGGCTCAGCACATCGAACAGCGCACCCGGCTTGTCGTGGATGAACACCAGCACCGACGTCCGATCGTGCCCCGACGGCGGAAAGATCTGCCGGCCGATCACCAGAAAGCGCGTCGTGTTGTCGTCGTCATCCTCGATCGACTTCATGATCACCTTCTTCAGCGCATACACATGCGCCGCACTCTCCCCGCCGATCGCCGCCGCATCCTCCGCATTGCGCGCGCGCCGCGCGCCCTCGGCATTGCTCGACACCGGAATCTTCTCCACCTTCGGCAGGTGCGCGCGCAGCCAACCCGCGGTCTGCGCGAACGACTGCGGATGCGCATAGATGCGCTCGATCGCATCGAGCCGGCCGGTGCGCGACAGCAGATACTGGTGCACGCGCAGCTCGGTCTCGCCGCAGATCTTCAGGTTCGAGGTCAGGAACATGTCCAGCGTGACCTGGATCGTGCCCTGCCCGGAATTCTCGACCGGCACCACGCCGAAATCGGCGTTGCCGCTCTCCACTTCCTGGAACACCTCCTCGATCGTCGCCATCGGCAGGCCCACCGCCGAACGGCCGAAATGCTTGAGCACCGCCTGCTGGCTGAAGGTGCCTTCCGGACCGAGATAGCCGATCTTCAGCGGCTCCTGCTGCGCCAGGCAGGCGGACATGATCTCGCGGAACACGTGCACCAGCACTTCGTCGCTGAGCGGCCCCTGGTTGCGGTCCACCACCATGCGCAGCACCTGCGCCTCGCGCTCGGGACGGTAGTAGTCCACCGCCGCGGCGAGCTTGCCCTTGGCCTTGCCGACCTGGTGCGCGAACTGCGCGCGCTCGGCGATCAGCGCCTGGATGGTGCGGTCGATCTGGTCGATCTTGGCGCGCACCTCGGCCAGCGCCGGCGCCGCCGCGGCGGGCTCGGCGATCGCCGTCGATTTCGGCTTGTCCGGCTTGGCCTTCCTGGTCGGCTTGCTCGATTCGGCGTCAGCGGTTCGGGATTTGTTCGGCTTTGCGGCCATGGATCGTGGTTCCTCGATGTTCCGGAGCGCCTGTGAAGCATCCGGTCGCGGCTGAAGCCGCTCCTACAGGGGGACGGCTCAGCCGTTGCGTTGCTGGAAGTCGCGCATGAAGGTGACCAGCGCCTGCGCGCCGGCCACCGGCATCGCGTTGTACAGCGAGGCGCGGATGCCGCCGACCGCCTTGTGTCCTTTCAGCGCCAGCAATCCGGCCGCCTTGGATTCGGCGACGAAGCGCGCGGTGAGGGTCTCGTCCGGTAGGAAGAACGGGATGTTCATCCGCGAGCGCGCATCGGCCACCACTTCGTTGCGGTAGAAGCCGCCGGAGCCGTCGATCGCCGCGTACACCAGCGCCGACTTGGCCTGGTTGCGGCGCGCGAATTCCTCCACCCCGCCCTCGGCCAGCATCCACTTGAACACCAGCCCGGCCAGGTACCAGTTCCAGGTCGGCGGCGTGTTGAGCATGGAATCGCGCGCGGCGTGCGAGCGGTAGTCGAAGATGTCGGCGCGCGGCTGGCCGCTGCGCTGCAACAGGTCCTTGCGGATGATGACCACCGCCACCCCGACCGGTCCCAGGTTCTTCTGCGCGCCGGCGTAGATCACCGCGTACTTGGACACGTCGATCGGCTCGGCGGCGATGCTGGAACTGAAATCGGCGAACAGCGGTACCGCGCCCACGTCAGGCGCGTCGCGGAATTCGACGCCGTGTATGGTCTCGTTGGCGGTGATGTGCACGTAGGCGGCATCGGCGCTGAGCTGCCAGCTGTCGCGCGGCGGGATGTCGTGGAAGCCGCCGGCCTCGCTGCTGGCGGCGACGTGCACGTTGGCGTACGGGGTGACCTGCTTGATCGCGGTCTTGCCCCAATGCCCGGTGACCACGTAGTCCACGGTCTGCCCGGGCGCGGCGAAATTCAGCGCCAGCAGCGCCTGCTGGGTGGTGGCGCCGCCGGACAGGAACAGCACCGCGTAGTTGTCGGAGATGCCGATCAGGCGCCGCAGGTCGGCTTCGGCCTCGGCCGCCACCGCCATGAACTCGGCGCCGCGGTGGCTCAACTCCACGATCGAGGCGCCTACGCCGTTCCACTCCAACATCTCCGCCTGCGCCTGGCGCAGGACCGATTCCGGCAATGCAGCGGGGCCGGCACTGAAATTGAACGCGCGTGTCATGGGGCACCTATCGGACAAGACGCCTAGTATGCCGCAGCGCACCAGCTTGCGGCCCGGGCAATTTAGGTTGCATTTGCATCCATTGGCCCGGCGCAAGCGTAGTCTTTGCCAAGAAGCCGCCAACGGTCGCCCGCCCCCTCCAGGAGTCAGCCATGTCATTGCGCGATGCGCTCAACATCCCCAGCCGCGAGATCACCGACGAGGCGGTCTACCGCGATCGGCGACGCCTGCTGCAGGCCCTGGCGCTGGCCCCGGCGATGGGCCTGGTCGGCTGCGCCGAGGCCGAGCCGCCGGCCCCGCCGAAGACCGTGGTGACCCCGGAGCAGGCGCGCAGCGGCTTTCGCACCAGCGAAGAACTGACCCGCTACGAGGACGTCACCAGCTACAACAACTTCTACGAATTCGGCACCGACAAGACCGATCCGTCGAAGGCGGCCAAGACCCTGCGCACCGCGCCGTGGTCGGTGAAGGTCTCCGGCGAATGCGAAAAGCCCGGCACCCTGGCGCTGGACGACCTGCTCAGGGGCAGCAGCCCGGAGGAGCGCATCTACCGGCTGCGCTGCGTCGAGGGCTGGTCGATGGTGATCCCGTGGCTGGGGGTGCCGCTGGCCGCGGTGCTCAAGCGCTTCGCACCGACCTCCAAGGCCAAGTACGTCGCCTTCACCACGCTGGCCGATCCGCAGCAGATGCCCGGCATCCGCTACCGCTCGATCGACTGGCCGTACAAGGAAGGCCTGCGTATCGACGAGGCGATGAACCCGCTGACCCTGCTCGCCACCGGCCTGTACGGCAAGCCGCTGCCGCAGCAGAACGGCGCGCCGCTGCGGCTGGTGGTGCCGTGGAAATACGGCTTCAAGAGCATCAAGTCGATCGTCGAGATCCGCTTCGTCGAACGCATGCCGGAAACCGCCTGGCACGAGTTGCAGGCCTCCGAGTACGGCTTCTTCTCCAACGTCAATCCGGCGGTGGACCATCCGCGCTGGAGCCAGAAGACCGAACGCCGCATCGCCGGCAAGGCCAGCAAGCTGTTTGCCGAACGCATCCCGACCCGCCCGTTCAACGGCTATGCCGAGCAGGTCGCGGGGATGTACGCGGGGATGGATCTGAAGAAATGGTATTGAGCCGGGATTGGGGATTCGGGATTCGGGATTGGGAACGCGTGGCTGCTGTGCGGCCATCGAACTCGCGTCCGATCTGCCTAGCCGCCGCCGACGTACTGAGACCGCATGGCTAAGACATCCGCTTCGTTGATCGCGGCCAAGACGCTGGTGCATGCGCTCGCGCTGGCGCCGCTGGCCTATCTGGGCTGGCAGTTCTGGCAGGTGTGGCAGAGCGGCAGCGATGCGCTCGGCGCCGATCCGGTCGCCGAGATCGAGCACCGCACCGGGCTGTGGGCACTGCGCCTGCTGCTGCTGACCCTGGCGATCACGCCGCTGCGGCAGCTGAGCGGGCAATCGGTACTGCTGCGCTTCCGGCGCATGCTCGGGCTATATGCGTTCTTCTACGCCTGCGTGCACCTGGGCGTGTATCTGGGCCTGGACCTGCGCGGGTACTGGGCGCAGATCTTCGAGGAGATCGTCAAGCGCCCCTATATCACCGTCGGCTTCCTCGCCTGGCTGCTGCTGATCCCGCTGGCGATCACCTCCACCCAGGGCTGGATGCGCAGGCTCAAGCGCAACTGGGGCAAGCTGCACAAGGCGATCTACGCGATCGGCGTGCTGGCGGTGCTGCATTTCTGGTGGCTGGTGAAATCGGACATCCGCGAACCGCTGCTGTACGCGGCGATCCTGGCGTTGCTGCTGGGCTGGCGCGGCTGGCGGGCGCTCAGCGCGCGCCGAACCACAACAGCCCGCTGAGCGCGGCCGCCAGCAGCAAGGCGCTGAGCAGCAGCCACGGCCAGCGCAGCGCGGTGGCCGGGCGCGGTGCGGGCTCCGCTGCGGCGGCCAGCGGGACGCTGGCCGGATCGTGCTTCAGCGGCTCGCCGGCCGCCGCCTGCGGCACTTCCAGCACGAAGCGGTGCTGCGTGTCGAACACCAGTTGGTCGCCAGGCTGCAGCCAGCAATCGCGTACCGCATTGCCGTTGACCTGGGTCTGCGCATCGCCGAGCCCGCGCAGCAGCACGCGTTCGCCATGGCGCTCCAGGCGCGCGTGGCGTTCGGCGAAAGCGGGATCGTCGATGCAGATATCGCAGTCGCGGAGGCGGCCGATGCTGCGCACCCGGTCGAGGGTATAGCTGCGGCCATGATGCTGGCCGCCGACCCCGCGCAACACCAGCCGCGGATCGTCGCCCTCGCCTTCCGCCACATCGGGCAGGCGCTGCAGCGGCTCGCACACGCCCCGGACCACCATTTCCACGCCATCGGCATAGACCGCATCGCCGGCGCGCAGCAACGCCATGCGCCGCACCGGACGCCCGTTCACGTGGATGCCGCGGACGCCGTTGGCCACCTGCAGCCACAGCCCGCGCCGGTCCAGGCAGAACTGCGCCAGCAGCAGCGCGCCCTGGGTGTCGTCGACCACGCGCACATGCCCGGACGCCTGCCGCACGATGCGGTGCACGCCCGCGCGCAAGGGCCGGTCGGGTTGCTGGCGGTTGCTGAAATGGACTTGCAGGTCGGGCACGGCGGGGAGCCTAGCAGGTTGCCCGCGCTTGAAGAAGCGCGCCGCACCTGGACAACACTCCGCGCATACGCACAATGCCTGATCTTTTCCGCGGGCCGCATGCCCGCACAGGAGCCAGCATGTCCAGCATCGACATCCGCCACGACCACGGCAAGACCCCCGCACAGGCGCGCAAGGCGATCGAAGACGCCGCCAAGAAGCTGTCCGAACGTTTCGACCTGGAATCGCGCTGGGACGGCGATGCGCTGCTGTTCTCGCGCTCCGGCGTGGACGGGCGCATCGAACTGCTGCCCAAGCAGGTGCACGTCACCGCCGAACTGGGCTTCCTGCTGTCGGCGCTGAAAGGCACGGTGGAAAGCGAGATCCGCCGCGTGCTGGCGGAAAAGCTGGGCTGAGCGGCAAAGCCCTTCTCCCGTCGGGAGCGGGGTTGTGGGGTGAGGGTCCGGTGCGAAGCGGCTCGCTGTGTTTGGGCGCGCGAGGCTTCGCCCTTACCCTCATCCGGCCCTGCGGGCCACCTTCTCCCGATGGGAGAAGGGACAGGCTAGCCCCTCTCCCACCGGGAGAGGGGTTGGGGTGAGGGTCCGGCCCGCTCAGTCGAACGCGAACGGCTGCGGGTGCCCGGCGAACAGGCGCCGCGAGACTTCGCGCTCCGTGGTTTCGATGTCGCCGATGAAGCCTTCGGCATCGCCGAGCTTGGAGAACGCGTCGAAACCGCGTTCCAGGAACCCCTGCAGCTCCGACAGCCCCGCCGCCTTGGCCGGGCCGCGCGCGAAGCGCAGCAGCATGCGCACGCCCGGGGTGTGCACCGCGGTGGCCAGGCCCAGGCCGACGCTGGCGATCAGGTCGATCTGATGCAGGCGCAGGCGGCGCAGGCCGGTGTGCCGGTAAGCCTCGGCGTACAGTTCGTCGTCCAGGCGCTTGCGGCGCGGCGCCAGCGCCTGCAGCGCTTCGGCCATGCGCAGGTCCAGCGCGTGGGTCAGCACGCCCAGCTCGATGCCGTCGGCGACCGTGTCCAGCAGCGTGGCCGGCATCAGCCGCTGCATCATCGGCAGCACCTTGACGATGTCGGCATCGCGCCGGCTGAAATCGCGGTCGCCATAGACGTCGGTCAGGAAGAACATCGCCGCCGGGCGCCGCTGCGGGTCCTCCAGGAAGTGTTCGAAGCTGCGCTCCAGCCGTTGCGTCTGCCAGCGCCGCAGTTCCTGCAGCCAGCGCAGCGCATTGCGCGGCTCGTGCGCCGGATCGTGCACGGCCTGATGCCACGCCAGACGGCGGCCGAGTCGTTCCAGGACGGGATTGCTGCGCGCCATGGGCGCCGATGATGCTGGTCGCCGCGCGTGACCGCAAGCATCATGCCGCTCGGCTACACTCCGGCCAACGCCCTTCGCGGACCGCGCATGCTTTCCCTCCACAGCGCCTCGCCACGCCCCCGTTCTCACGGCCGTATCGGCCTGGCCATCGCCGGCGGCGGCCCGATCGGCGGCATGTACGGACTCGGCGCGCTGCGCGCGCTGGACGAGGCCCTTGACGGACTCGACCTGACCCGGCTGGATTGCTACGTCGGCGTCAGTTCCGGCGCGTTCCTGACCGCCGGCCTGGCCAATCGCATCAGCAGCGCCGAGATCTGCCGGATCTTCGTCACCGGCAACAGCGACGATGCGCACTTCCGGCCCGAGGATTTCCTGCGCCCCAACGTCTATGAATACCTGCGCCGCGCCGCAACCCTGCCCAAGCTCGCCTACGGCTGGTGGCACGACCTGCTGACCGAGCCGCGCAAGACCCGCTGGTCGGACCTGATCACCCGCTTCGGCGGACTGGTGCCCAGCGGGCTGTTCGACAACGCCGGGGTCGAGCGCTTCATGCAGGACGTGTTCAGCCGCCGCGGCCGCAGCAACGATTTCCGCGCGCTGGACACCGACCTGTTCGTGGTCGCGGTGGACCTGGACAGCGGCCGCACCGTGCGCTTCGGCGAACCGGGCCTGGACCAGGTGCCGATCTCGCTGGCGGTGCAGGCCAGCGCCGCGCTGCCGGGGCTGTACCCGCCGGTGGAGATCGGCGGCCACCACTACGTCGACGGCGCGCTGCGGCGCACGATGCATGCCTCCACCCTGCTGGAGCGCGGCATCGACCTGATGATCGGGATCAACCCGCTGGTGCCCTACGACGCCACCCACGCGCCGCGCCGCAACGGCCAGATCGACCACGCGCGGCTGCTCAACGGCGGCCTGCCGGCGGTGCTGTCGCAGACCTTCCGCACCCTGCTGCAGTCGCGCATGCAGGTCGGGCTGGAGAAGTACGCGCGGCAATATCCGCGCGTGGACCAGCTGGTGTTCGAACCCAACGCCGACAACAGCGAACTGTTCTTCACCAATCTGTTCAGCTATGCCGCGCGCCACCGCGTCTGCCAGCTGGCCTATCGCAACACGCTGGCCGACCTGCGCCGCAACGCCGACGTGCTGGAGCCGATGCTGGCCGCGCACGGCATCGCGCTGCGCCACGACATCCTCAACGATCGCCAACGCACCTTCATCGACGGCGTGGACGTGCAGCAAGGGCGCACCACCGAAGCCACCGCGCGCCTGCGCCGCGCGCTCGACGACGTCGACCAGGTGATCGCCCGGCGCCGCGCCACCCGCCGCACGCGGCGCGCGCCGCCGCTTTCCGCCGACTGAGGCGCCGGCGCTGGTGTGATTACTCTAACCAACGCCGTGAGTCTCGAATCCAGCCACCCAACCGCCGAAGGAACCGCACCGTCATGGCCACCCTGAAGAAATCCGCACGCAAGAAGAAGTCTGCCGCCGCTGCCGACGAGGGCCTGCAGGCGCAGGCGGAAAAGCTGTCCAAGCGTCTGGGCGAATCCGCGCAGCAGGTGTGGCTGGCCGGGGTCGGCGCGTTCGGCCGTGCCCAGGCCGAAGGCGGCAAGCTGTTCGAAACCCTGGTGAAGGAAGGCCTGACCCTGGAGCAGAGCACGCGCAAGCTGGCCGGCGGCGGCGTCGATGCGGTGCGCGACGTGGTGGAGAACCGGGTCGGCCAGGCGCGCGAACGCGCCGCCGACACCTGGGACCGATTGGAGAAGGTGTTCGAGGACCGGGTGCAGCGCGCGTTGCGCAGGCTGGAAGTGCCCAGCCGCGAAGACCTCGGCACGCTGGTCGACCGCGTAGACGCTTTGAATGCCGAACTGCGCAACCTCGGCAGCGGCCGTCGCGCACGCCAGGCGCCGGCCAAGGCGCCGGCAGCCAAGAAGGCGGCAAAGACCGCCGCGCCCAAACCCCGCCCGGCCAAGCAGGCAGCGCCGGCGCGACGCCGTGCCGGTCCGGTCGTGGCCAGCGCCGCGCCCGCGCCGAAACGCGCCAGCCGCAAGCGCGCAGCGGCGTCGGCAGCGGCTGAATAAGGTTTTGTTGCAAAGCAGCAGATTTTTTCCGACAATCGGGACGGACCCGCCAGTCCATCTGAAGACCGTTTGCTCCCCTCCCCTCTCGGCTTCGGACTGGCGGGTCTTCTCCTGTCCGCCGTTCCCCGCTGTCGCCTTGCCGGCGCTGTGACACGCTGGCGATAGACTGGCGTCATCGAATAGCGTTACGCGGGTGCGAGCATGTTTTCCTGGATAGTGGCAACGGTCTTGGCAGTGGGAGCATGGCTCGCTGCCACGCTCTACCTGTGGGTGGTCCGGCGCCGCGAGAACGAGACCACCGCCGGGCTGCATGCGCTGGCCGGACTGCACTGGCGCGATTTCTCGCGCATGGTGCGGCGCGCGATGCGCGAGCAGCGCGACCTGCACGACGCGGTGGCCGACGAGGACGTTTCCCAGGAACCGCAGAGCGATTTCGTGATGACCCGCGGCGATGCGCGCTGGCTGCTGTCGTGCAAGCACGGCCGCGCCTACCGGATCGGCTCGGCCGCGGTCAACGAACTGGGAGCCGCGGCACGGCTGATGGGCGCGCAGGGCGGCATCCTGGTCACCGAGGGCAAGGTGCAGCGCGACGGCATCGCCGCGGCCGACAAGCAGTCGGTGGAGATCCTCGACGGCCGCCGCATCTGGCCGATGCTCAAGCGCTACCTGCCCAGCGAACTGGAGGACGGGGTGATCGGCGCCAGTCGCCGGCGTGCGCAGCGGCATACCGCGATCGCCGCACTGGCCGCGTTGACCCTGGGCCTGCTGGTGGGACTGGGCGGGCTGGCGCTGCAGCAGCGCAGCGCCGATGCCACGTCCGTGGCCGCGCCCCACGCGCCCGCCGCGCCCACGCCGGCAGCGCCGCCGGCACCAGGCACCACGCCGGTGGCCGCGCCTGCGGCAGCGGCCGCTGCCGCATCCGTCACCGAAGCACCGCCGGCAAGCGCAGACCCCGACCCGGCCACCGAGGCCGAGTATCGCCATTCGGTCTCCAAGGCCCTGGCCAGCACGCCCGGCGTGATCCGCGGCATCTGGCAGACCCAGATGACGCTGGTGATCGACCGCAGCGACGACGACGCGCAGGTGTGGCCGCGGATCTGCAAGGAAGTGGAACGCTACCCCTCGCTGCGCACCGTGCGCATCCAGCTCAATCCACGCCCGGACCGCGACGAGCCGGTGCGCTGGCGGCAATGTAGGACGTTTTGAGCCGGGATTGGGGAGTCGGGATTCGGGATTGGTAAAAGCGGCTTTGCCGCGCCGGATGCAACAGCGGGACGATGAACTTGCAGATGCTAACGCTCTTGCGAATCCCCAATCCCAAATCCCGGCTCATTGGTAAAAGCGCTTTTTGCCGCGCCGGATGCAGCAGCGGGACGATGGACTCGCAGGTGCTAACGCTCTCGCGAATCCCCAATCCCAAATCCCCAATCCCGGCTCATCACCAATGCACGCCCCGCATCAGCGCCGCGAACGCGATCTGCTCCTGGCTGGGCTTGGCCTCGCGTAGCGCCTTGCGGTCGCCCTTGGCCGCGGCCGAATCCGGGAACAGTTCGAAGGCGGTGTTCATCACCACCTCGTAGGCCTTCGGCGCCACCGCGTTGACCAGCGCGGCGAAGATGCCCAGCCGCGTCGCCACCCGGCTCGGGCGCTCGATGATCGCCTTGACCATCAGATCGGCGGCTTCCTCCACGCTCAGCGTCGGCACGCTGTCGTACATCTTGGTCGGCGCGATCATCGGCGTCTTCACCAGCGGCATGTTGACCGTGGTGAAGCTGATGCCCTTGCCGGACAGCTCGCCCTGCGCGCAGCGGCTCCACGCGTCCAGCGCCGCCTTGGAGGCCACGTAGGCGGAGAAACGCGGCGAATTGGCCAGCACGCCGATCGAGCTGACGTTGATGATGTGGCCCTTGCGCCGCCCGGTCATGCCCGGCAGCACGCCCATGATCAGGCGCAGGCTGCCGAAGTAGTTCAGCTGCATGGTGCGTTCGAAATCGTGGAAGCGGTCGTAGCTGAGTTCGATCGAGCGGCGGATCGAGCGGCCTGCATTGTTGATCAGCACGTCGACGTGGCCGTGCGCTTCGAGCACCGTCTTGAGCAGCGCATCGCAGCCGGCCAGGTCGGACAGGTCGGCGGTGTAGGCGAACACCTTGCCGCCCTTGGCGTTCATCGCATCGCGTGCGGCGAACAGTTCCTGCTCGCCGCGGGCGACGATGATCGTGGTGGCGCCGGCCTCGGCGACGCGCTGCGCGGTGGCCAGGCCGATGCCGGAGGAACCGCCGGTGATCAGCACCACCTTGCCGCGTACCTTGCCCTTCAGCGTGCGGTCCACGAACAGGTCCGGATCCAGGTGCCGTTCCCAGTGGTCCCACAGGCGCCAGGCATAGTCTTCCAGCCGCGGCACGGCGATGCCGCTGCCCTTCAGCGCGCGCTCGGTCTCGCGGCTGTCGAAGCGCGTGGGATAGGTGATGAACTTCAGCACCTCGCGCGGGATGCGGAAATCGCGCAGCAGCATGCCGGTGAAGCGGCGGATCGGCGGCAGCCCGCCGACCGCGGCACGGATCCCCGCCGGCACGAACGCGAACATCCGCGCATCCACCCGCAAGGTCATTTCCGGCGCATGGCCGGCGCGGCAGAACACGTTGAGCACCTCGCCCACGCGCAGCGGCTCCGGATCGGTGAGATGGAAGGTGTGGCCGTCGAGCTTGGGCTTGTGCGCGATGTGGTCCATCGCATCGGCGACGAAATCCACCGGCACCAGGTTGATGCGCCCGCCCTCGATGCCCAGCATCGGCGCCCACGGCGGCAGCAGCTGGCGCAGCTTCTTGATCAGCGGGAAGAAGTAGTACGGCCCGTCGATCTTGTCGATCGCGCCCGTGCGCGAATCGCCGACCACCATGCCGGGGCGGTAGATCCGCCACTTGATCCGGGTTTCCGCGCGCACCAGCGCCTCGGCGTCGTGCTTGGTGCGCAGGTAGGGATCGTCCAGGCCTTCGGCCTCTTCGAACATGTCTTCGCGGAAGATGCCCGGGTACAGCCCGGCCACCGCGATCGAACTGGTGTGGTGGAAGACGCCGGCGCCGATCTGCGCCGCCAGTTCCAGCGCGTTGCGGGTGCCGTCGAGATTGGCCACGCGCTGCGCCTCGGCCTTGGCGGTGAGGTCGTACAGCGCGGCCAGATGGAAGAAGTGCTTGACCTTGCCGTGCAGCGTCTTGCGTTGCGCCTCGTCCAGGCCGCAACAGTCGGCACCGACATCGCCGTGCAGCACGACCAGGCGCTTGGCGTCCCAGCCCTGCTCGCGCACCAGCGCATCGAACTTGCGTTGCGACTCCTTGCGGACCAGGACGTGGATGAGGCCTTTGCGCCGCATCAGGTTGGCCATCAGATAACGGCCGATGAAACCGGTGGCGCCCGTAACGAAATACGTCATGCCGAACCATCCCTCGTGCTGCGGCCGCGGCCCCTCGCCCCGTCCTGGCCGCTAACTTGCCAGAGTGCGGCAGGCAGGACAAACGCACGCCGGGGTACGGCGCGCACGCGCCGCGTGCGGCAGCGCAGCATCGGTCGCCCGCGACACGGCGGGTTTCGCCTGCCGCGTGGCGCTCAACGCACGCCTGGCGAGAAGCGCGCGACCAGGTCGTAGGTGTCGCCGAGGAACACCTGGCGCACGAAGGTGACCGCCTGTTCGCCGCGCCAGGTCTGCCGGTCGATCAGCAGGCAGGCGGTGCCGGTGGCCACCTGCAGCCGCGCCGCCTGCGCGGGGTTGGCGCCGACCGCGCTGATGCGGTGCTCGGCGCGGGTCCACGGCACGTGCTGCAGCAGCCAGCTGCCGGGCACGACGACCGCGAAATCCATCTGCAGCGCTTCCGGCACCGCCACCGGATTGATCACCCGCTCCTCCAGCGCGAACGGGCGCCCGTCGGCGAAATGCAGGCAGTGCAGCGACAGCAGCGTGCCGGCGGCAGCGACCTCGGCCTCCTGCGGCAGTTCGGCGCGCGGCACGCGCTGGCGCCGATCCAGCAGTTCGAAGCGATAGGCATGGCCGCGCGCGGCGACCTCGACCGGAATGTCGGGGATCTCCAGCGCCACCTGTTCCATGTGCGGATGCGGCCGCGCCACGAACGAGCCGGCGCGGCGGCGGCGCTCGATCATGCCGGCGTCGGCGAGCAGCGCCAGCACCTTGTTGACCGTCATCCGCGAGCAGGCGTACTGCGCCATCAGTTCGTGCTCGAACGGGATGCGATGGCCCGGCGGCCATTCGCCGCTGCGGATGCGGCCTTCGATGTCGCTGCGGATGCGGTGGTTGAGCGTCGCCGCGGGCCGGGACGGGCTCATCGGCGCGTCCGCGCGGCAGCGTGCCGCAGGCGCCGCCGGATCATGCGTCCAACAGCGCGGTCAGCGCGCGCGCATAAGCCGCAGCGACCGCCTCGCGGCGATGATGGCGGCCGTCGCGCACCAGTGCGCGGCCGTTGCGCCAGACCGAACGCACCGCACCGCGCCGCGCGGCGAAGATCCAGCTGTCCAGCAAGGCGTCGCCGCTGCGCGCGCACAGCGCCGGATGCGCAGGATCCAGTTCGACCAGATCGGCCGGCGCGCCGACGCGCAGGCCCTGTTCCACGCACAGCGCCTGCGCCGCGCCCTGCGCCGCGGACTGGAACAGGAAACGGCCGCTGGACTGCGCGGCGTCCCCAGCGAGCACGTTGCGCCCGCGCAGCTGCAGACGCTGGCCGTACTCGAGCAGGCGCAACTCCTCGGCCGCATCGATCAGCACGTTGGAATCGGAGCCGACGCCGAAGCGGCCGCCGGCCTCGACGAACGCGCGCATCGGGAACAGCCCGTCGCCGAGGTTGGCCTCGGTGATCGGGCACAGGCCGACCACTGCGCCGCTGCTGGCGATGGCCTGCACTTCGGCGGCGTCGACGTGGGTGGCATGGACCAGGCACCAGCGCGCGTCCACCGGCGCATGCGCCAGCAACCACTGCACCGGCCGCTGCCCGCTCCAGGCCAGGCAGGCCTCGACCTCGCGGGTCTGCTCGGCGATGTGGATGTGCACCGGGCCGTCGCACAGCGGCAGCAGCGCGGCCAGTTCGTCCGGGGTCACCGCGCGCAGGCTGTGCGGCGCGATGCCCAGCATCGCGTCGTCGAGGCCGCGCAGCGCGCGGCGGCTGCCGTCGAGCAGTTCGGCGTAACCGTCCACGTCGTGGATCAGCCGCCGCTGCGCCGGGTTCGGCGCGGCGCCGCCGAAATCGGCATGCGCGTAGAACACCGGCAGCAGGGTCAGGCCGATGCCGCTGTTGTGCGCGGCGGCGGCCAGGCGCTGCGCCATCTCCGCGCGCTCGGCATACGGCCGGCCATCGGCGGCGTGGTGCAGGTAATGGAATTCGCCGACCCGGGTGAAGCCGGCCTCGAGCATTTCCACGTAGGCCTGTTCGGCGATGGCCTGCATGCTGTCCGGGTCCAGCCGCTGCAGGAAGCGGTACATCAGCTCGCGCCAGCTCCAGAAACTGTCGCCGCTGCGGCCGCCGACCTCGGTCAGCCCGGCCATGCCGCGCTGGAACGCGTGGCTGTGCAGGTTGCCCAGCCCGGGCACGGCGATCGCCAGCGCATGGTCGGCGGACGCCGCGGCCACGCCGGACTGCACCGCGGCGATGCGCCCGCCACGCACCTCGATCCGCACGTCGCGCGCCCAGCCCTCCGGCAGCAGCGCCTGCGCGCACCAGAAACCGCTCGCCGCCTCGTTCCCGCCTGCCTGTTGCTGCGCCAGGGTCTGCACTGGACACCCTCCGTCGACCACAATATTGTATATACAAAATAACCGACGAGCCCGCCCGTGACCATGCCCTGCGACACGCTCTGGCACAACGCTCACCTGATGACCCTGGACGCCGACGACGGCGGGCTGGGCCTGGTCCGCGACGGCGTGGTCGCCTGCCGCGACGGACGCATCGTCTATGCCGGCGCCGCCGCGGCGCTGCCGGAACCGCTGGCCGCGCAGCACAGCGTCGATTGCGGCGGACGCTGGATCGGCCCGGGCCTGATCGACTGCCATACCCACCTGGTCTACGCCGGCAACCGCGCCGGCGAGTTCGAGCAACGCCTGCTCGGCGCCAGCTACGCCGACATCGCCCGTGCCGGCGGCGGCATCGTCGCCACCGTGCGCGCCACCCGCGCCGCCGACGAAGCCGCGCTGCTCGCTGAGAGCCTGCCGCGGCTGGACGCGCTGCTCGCCGAAGGCGTGACCACGGTGGAAATCAAGTCGGGCTACGGACTGACCCTGGACGACGAACTGCGCATGCTGCGGGTGGCGCGGCGCCTGGGCGAACTGCGCCCGGTCGCGGTGGCGCCGACCTTCCTCGGCGCGCACGCGGTGCCGCCCGGCGCCGAGGCCCAGGCCTATATCGACGAAGTCTGCGAACGGATGATTCCCGCCGTCGCCGCACAAGGCCTGGCCGAGGCGGTGGACGTGTTCTGCGAGCACCTCGCCTTCACCCCGGCGCAGACCGAGCAGGTGTTCCAGGCCGCGCAGCGGCATGGCCTGGCGCTGAAGATCCATGCCGAACAGCTATCCAATCAGGGCGGCGCGGCGCTGGCGGCGCGCTACGGCGCGCGCTCGGCCGACCACGTCGAGTACCTGGACGACGCCGGCATCGCCGCGATGGCGGCCGCCGGCACCGTGGCGGTGCTGCTGCCGGGCGCGTTCTACTTCACCCGCGACACGCAGTTGCCGCCGATCGCCGCACTGCGCGCCGCCGGCGTGCCGCGCGCGCTGGCCACCGACTGCAATCCCGGCACCTCGCCGCTGACCAGCCCACTGCTGGCGATGAACCTGGCGGCGACGCTGTTCCGCATGAGCGTGGCCGAATGCATCGCCGGCTTCACCCGCGAGGCGGCGCGCGCGCTCGGACGCTACGAACAGGTCGGCCGGCTGCGCGCCGGGCTGCAGTGCGACCTGGCGATCTGGGACATCGAACAACCGGCCGAACTGGTCTATCGCATGGGCTTCAACCCGCTGCATGCGCGCATCTGGAGGGGACAATGAGCAACGAGATCGTGCTGCGCCCGGGCGCAGTGAGCCTGGCGCAGTGGCGCGCCGTGTACCGTGGCGCCGGCGTGCGCCTGGACCCTGCCTGCGCCGAGGCGGTGCTGCGCAGCGCGCAGACGGTGGAGGCGATCGTCGCCAAGGGTGCGCCGGTGTACGGCATCAATACCGGCTTCGGCAAGCTGGCCAGCGTGCGCATCGAGCGCGAAGACCTGGATACCCTGCAGCGCAATATCGTGCTGTCGCATGCGGCCGGAGTCGGCGAGCCGATGCCGGTGCCGGTGGTGCGGCTGATGCTGGCGCTGAAGCTGGCCAGTCTGGCGCAGGGGGCGTCCGGCGTGCGCCCGGCCACGCTGGCGCTGCTGGAAGCGTTGTTGCGGCACGACGTGATCCCGGTGGTGCCGTGCCAGGGCTCGGTCGGCGCCTCCGGCGACCTGGCGCCGCTGGCGCATCTGGCCACGGTGATGATCGGGGTCGGCGAGGCCTTCGTCGGCGACGAGCGCCTGCCCGCCGCGCAGGCGTTGGCGCAGGCCGGGCTGCAGCCGCTGGCGCTGGGCGCGAAGGAAGGTCTGGCGCTGCTCAACGGCACCCAGTTTTCCACCGCCTACGCGTTGGCCGGGCTGTTCGAGATCGAGCGCGTGTTCCATGCCGCGCTGGTCGCCGGCGCGCTGTCCACCGAAGCGGCGAAGGGGTCGGACACACCGTTCGATCCGCGCATCCACGCCTTGCGCGGGCAGCGCGGGCAGATCGCCACCGCCGCCGCGCTGCGCGAACTGATGCACGGCTCGGCGATCCGCGATTCGCACCGCGACAACGACGTGCGCGTGCAGGATCCGTACTGCCTGCGCTGCCAGCCACAGGTGATGGGCGCGGCGCTGGACGTGATGCGCCAGGCCGCGACCACGCTGGCGATCGAGGCCAACGGCGTATCCGACAATCCGCTGGTGTTCAGCGAGACCGGCGAGGCGCTGTCCGGCGGCAACTTCCACGCCGAGCCGGTGGCCTTCGCCGCCGACATGCTGGCGCTGGCGGTGTGCGAGATCGGCTCGATCAGCGAACGCCGCGTGGCCATGCTGGTGGATCCGGCACTGTCCGGGCTGCCGGCGTTCCTGACTCCGAAGCCGGGGCTCAACTCCGGCTTCATGATCCCGCAGGTCACCGCCGCCGCGCTGGTGTCGGAGAACAAGCAGCGCGCCTACCCGGCCAGCGTCGATTCGATCCCGACCTCGGCCAACCAGGAAGACCATGTGTCGATGGCCGCGCACGGCGCGCGGCGGCTGCTGGCGATGGCCGAGAACGCGGCCAACGTGGTCGGCATCGAACTGCTGGCCGCCGCGCAGGGTTGCGACTTCCATGCGCCGCTGACCTCCAGCGCCGCGCTGGAAGCGGCGCGCGCGCTGCTGCGCGTGCAGGTGCCGGCGCTGCAGGACGACCGCTATTTCCATCCGGACATGCTGGCCGCCACGGCGCTGGTGCGCGGCGGCGCGCTGGCCGAAGCGGTCGATGTGTCCCTGCCCGACGCAACGTCCGGACCATGACCCTGTAGGAGCGGCTTCAGCCGCGACCGGGCCTTACCGGTAAAACCCGGTCGCGGCTGAAGCCGCTCCTACAAAAAGCGAGGACCCGCATGACCACCCTACCCGACTGGCTCACCCTCCATCGCGGCGATGCGCCGCTGATCGTCAGCTTTCCGCATACCGGCACCGAGCTGCCGGCAGCGCTGGCCGATCGCTTCGTGTCGCCGTGGCTGGCGCAACGCGATGCCGACTGGTGGGTGGACCAGCTGTACGCCTTCGCCGCTGCGCTCGGCGCCACCACAGTGCGCACCGCGATCTCGCGGTCGGTGATCGACGTCAATCGCGATCCCGGCGGCACCTCGCTGTATCCGGGGCAGAACACCACCGGCTTGTGCCCGCTGACCACCTTCGACGCGCAACCGCTGTATCGCCCCGGCGCCGAGCCGGACGCGGACGAGATCGCGGCGCGCCGCGCGCACTGGTTCGATCCCTACCATGCCGCGCTCGACGCGGAGATCGAGCGCCTGCGTGCGCATCACCCGGCCATCGTGGTCTACGACGCGCATTCGATCCGCTCGCGCATCCCGCACCTGTTCGACGGCGAACTGCCGCAGTTCAATATCGGCAGCGCCGGGCCCTCCGGCGCGAACGACAGCAGTTGCGCCCCCGCGCTGGCCGATGCGGTCGAACGGGTCTGCGCCGGCAGCGGCTTCAGCCACGTGCGCAACGGCCGCTTCAAGGGCGGCTGGAGCACGCGCCACCACGCCGCGCCGCGCCGCGGCGTGCATGCGATCCAGATGGAACTGGCCTGCCGCGGCTACATGCACGAACCGGCCGAGGTGGCGCCGGACAACTGGCCCTCGCCGTGGCAGCCGGACTACGCCGCGCCGCTGCGTGCGGTGCTGCAGCAGGTGCTGCAGGCGTGCCTGGACTTCGCCCGCGACAGCGCGCATTGCTCGCCAGCACCCGCACCGCCCTCCACGAACGTTTGACGCTGCGAATCCTTCGCAAACCCCGCACCTGCATGTGCGGACTTTTCAGATCAAGGAATCCGCATGACCCGCCTCGACACCACCCGCACGATCCAAGCGCCCACCGGCAGCACCCTCACCTGCAAGAGCTGGCTGACCGAAGCGCCGCTGCGCATGCTGATGAACAACCTGCATCCGGACGTGGCCGAACGCCCGCAGGAACTGGTGGTGTACGGCGGCATCGGCCGCGCCGCGCGCGACTGGGAGTCCTTCGACGCGATCGTGGCCGCGCTCAAGCGCCTGGACGACGACCAGACCCTGCTGGTGCAATCCGGCAAGCCGGTCGGCGTGTTCCGCACCCACGCCGATGCGCCGCGCGTGCTGATCGCCAATTCCAACCTGGTGCCGCGCTGGGCCACCTGGGACCACTTCAACGAGCTCGATAAAAAAGGCCTGGCCATGTACGGCCAGATGACCGCCGGCAGCTGGATCTACATCGGCGCGCAAGGCATCGTCCAGGGCACCTACGAAACCTTCGTCGAGATGGGCCGCCAGCACTACGCCGGCAGCCTGGCCGGCAAGTGGCTGTTCACCGGCGGCCTCGGCGGCATGGGCGGCGCGCAGCCGCTGGCCGCGGTGATGGCCGGCGCCTCGTGCCTGGCGGTGGAATGCCGCAAGAGCAGCATCGACATGCGCCTGCGCACCGGCTATCTCGACACCTGGACCGACGACCTGGACGAAGCGCTGCGCCTGATCGAGGAATCGTGCACGGCGAAGAAGCCGCTGTCGGTCGGCCTGCTCGGCAATGTCGCCGACGTGCTGGACGAGCTGCTGGTCCGTGGGGTCAAGCCGGACCTGTTGACCGATCAGACCTCCGCGCACGACCCGGTCAACGGTTACCTGCCGCAGGGCTGGAGCGTCGAGCAGTGGGACGAAAAGCGCGCCAGCGCGCCGAAGGAAGTCGAGGCCGCCGCGCGCGACTCGATGGCCAACCACATCCGCGCCATGCTCGCCTTCCACGCGCTCGGCGTGCCGACCGTGGACTACGGCAACAACCTGCGGCAGATGGCGCTGGAAGAAGGCGTCGAGAATGCCTTCGACTTCCCCGGCTTCGTGCCCGCCTACATCCGCCCGCTGTTCTGCCGCGGCATCGGCCCGTTCCGCTGGGCGGCGCTGAGCGGCGATCCGGAGGACATCGCCAAGACCGATGCCAAGGTCAAGGAGCTGATCCCGGACAACCCGCACCTGCACCGCTGGCTGGACATGGCCGCCGAGAAGATCAAGTTCCAGGGCCTGCCGGCGCGCATCTGCTGGGTCGGCCTGGGCGACCGCGACCGCCTGGGTCTGGCGTTCAACGAGATGGTGGCCAACGGCGAGTTGAAGGCGCCGGTGGTGATCGGCCGCGACCATCTGGATTCAGGCAGCGTCGCCTCGCCCAACCGTGAGACCGAAGCGATGGCCGACGGCTCCGACGCCGTCTCCGACTGGCCGCTGCTCAACGCCCTGCTCAACACCGCCAGCGGCGCCACCTGGGTCTCGCTGCACCACGGCGGCGGCGTCGGCATGGGCTTCTCCCAGCACGCCGGCATGGTCATCGTCTGCGACGGCAGCGAGGCGGCGGCCAAGCGCATCGCGCGCGTGCTATGGAACGACCCGGCGACCGGTGTGATGCGCCATGCTGATGCGGGGTATGAGATCGCGGTGGAATGCGCGAAGGAGAAGGGACTGGATCTGCCTGGGATTGTGGGCTGACCGAGTGCCGCCGGGCGCTTGCAGGTCGCTGGCCTGCAAGCGCCCTCTTTCCGTAGAGCCGGGCATCGGCTCAATGGATCCGGGCGCACGCTGCCTCATCCAGGAGCAGCCGCGCAAAGGCTCGGCTACGCACGCTTGACCCTGTCCCCGGTCGTGACGATGATGCGCGATCGCCGCTGACGGATCACCGCGATGTCTCGCGCCTTTGCTGCCGCACTGCTCTGCGCCCTGCTCGGCAGCCTGCCTGCTTCGGCTCGGGATACACCGCACGACCTCGCCTCGCAATTGGACGCCCAACTGCAGGCCAACCGCGAACGCTATGGCATCGCCGGTCAGGCGGTGCTGGTCGCACACAATGGCCAGGTGCTCTACCAGGGCGCCAGCGGCGAACGCGATCCAGCCACCCACGCGCCGGCCACCGTCGATTCCATCTTCGCCGCGCAGTCGATGGCCAAGCTGTTGACCAGCACGCTGGTGATGCAGCTGGTGGATCAGGACAAGGTGGATCTGGATGCCCCAGCCAGCCGCTACGTCCCGGACCTGCCGGCCGCGTGGCAGGCGATCCGCGTGCGCGATTTCCTCAATCACAGCTCCGGCATTGCCGAATACTACGACCGTGTGGACAACCGTTGGGTGAGCAAGGGCTACCCCGGCGTGGCGCCCGACCTCGCCGCTGCGCTGAAGGTTGCCGGCGCGGCACCGATGCAGTTCGCCACCGGCAGCCGTGTGCAGTACACGCAGGCCAACTACCTGGTGCTGACTGCCCTGCTGGAAGCGTATTACCGCAAGCCTTACCCGGCCATCGCACGCGAACGCATCCTGCAGCCACTGAAGATGCGCAGCACGTCGTGGGGCCTGGCCAGCGTCCCGCCGGATCGCGCGACCGTGCCGTACATCGGCAAGGACGGCACGCTGCAGCCGGCCAATGAAGACCCCTGGCCGAGCTACGGCTGGGGCCACGCCGACCTGCAGACCACCGTAGGCGACATCAACCGATTCCTGCAGGCGCTGGCCAACGGCAAGCTGGTGCGCACGGCAACCCTGGAAAGACTGTGGCAACCGCAGATGCTGACCGGCGGCGGCAGCAACTTCTTTTCCACCGGATGGGATACCACCCGCAGCGATGGCTATACCCAGGTCGGCCACGATGGCGGCACCCGCGTGCGGGCGAGACTGGCCTACAAGGGCACCCTGGCCAGCGGCTATTGGGTATTCGTGTACTTCACCAACGGCAGCGCCCGCAATGTCTGGTCCAGCACGCTGGTGGAAAGCACGATGGCGCAGGTCGCGCCGAAGGAGTTCCCGCATGCGGTCCTCGCCGAACGCTTGATCGCCTACGCGATGGACGAACGCGCCGGCGCTGCGGACGCCATGCGTGCGTGGCTGCGCGATGGCGACGGCGTCCCCGCCAGTGAGCGGGAACGCGCGATCAATGCCAGCGGCTACGCCATCCGCGAGAGTCTCGGAGCAGGCAGGGCGCTGAAGGTGTTCACCCTCAACACCGAGCTGTATCCGGACTCGGCCAACGCCTGGGACAGCCTGGCCGAATGCCGCGCTGCGCTGGGCGATGCCGAGATCGCCAAGGCGCTGTACGCGAAGTCGAAGGCGCTGTCCAAGCCCATTCCTTAGGGTCGCGTTTGCTGGACAGCCGCCCGCCCCGAACCAGATCTGCGCAGAATGCATTGCATGCCGGTCCACGCGTTCGAGCGAGCGCAAACGCAACGAAAAGCGCGCCGACTGGAGCGTAACCGGACCGCCGCCACGCATCGCGACAGTCGTGCTCAAGCAAGCGTCACGGGGCAGCGGGGTGCGCATGGCCCCGCAAGGGGCTGCATGGCATACCGGCTCGCATCGCAGACATCGCGGGCATCAACGCGACGCGCTCACCGCGCAGAAACGCGCGGCCGATCCGAACGCTGGACTGCGCGAACCGCCGGAGGCCGGTGACGGCCAGTGGCAACAGGCCGGACACACAGCGGCATGCCGTACATCGCAAGCGAACGCGTCTGCCGACCTACACCGACCGATGACCATGGCCTCGCGCCGCAGGCCGCCCGACCCGGGCAGCCTGCGGTGCCGACCGCGATGCTGTGGCTGCATTCGCCACGAACCGGACATCCTCGCGCCAATCCAGAGCCTGTGCACATTGCGCAAATACGCGCAATAGCGGTGTGCCGCTGTCGCCCTGGAGAGGATGCCGGTCGAAGCAGTCAGGGGCGATTCAAGCTTTTCGGCCATGCCCGCGCACGCGCCGTGCGGACGCCGATCGATTGCAGGTACAAGGGTCGCGGGCGGATCGGCGGCGGCTTTGCGGATGCCACGCGCCGTCACGTGCTGGCGCATCGCAGCGGGCGGCGCAATTCGCCAATCGAGCGCAACAGGCGGTTTTGAACCTTCGGCGAACTCCAGTCCGCCAAGGCCATCCATGTCGTCCATCGGCACCGCTTCCCCCTGCTCTTCCAGTCCAAGGTTGTCCGTGGTGATCTGCACGCTGGACGAGTCGGACGCCATCGCTGGCGTCCTGGACGAACTCTCCGCAACGATGGCCGGCATCTATCACGAGATCGTGGTGGTGGACGATTCGCACGACGAGCTCACCGCGCAGGCGGTCCTGGCCTGTGCCGCGCACACGCCCCAGATCCGCCTGCTGCGGCGGCGCGAAGGCCGAGGACTGGCCTCCGCGGCGATCGCCGGATGGGATGCGGCGCATGGACAGTACCTGGCGATCATGGACGGCGATGGCCAACACGATCCGCGCCTGATCGCACAGATGTTCCGGCTCCTCGAGCAGGGCCGACAGGACGTCGTGGTGGCCAGCCGCTATCTGCACAGCCGCAGCTCCGGGCTGGGCGTGGTGCGGCATGCGATGAGCCGCGGTGCGGTCCGCCTGACCCAATTGCTGCTCGGCGCGCGGCTGGCCGATCCGATGAGCGGCTGCTTTGCGATGACCCGCGACTGGTACGCCGACGTGCGTCCGCACCTGTCCGGGCTCGGCTTCAAGATCCTGGTGGACGTGGTGGCCTCCGGCCGCCGCCGCCCGAACACCGCCGAGGTGCCCACGCAACTGGGCGAGCGCCGCGGCGGCGTGTCCAAGATGGATCCGCGCGTGGTGGCCGACCTGCTGACCCTGCTGCTGGAAAAGCGCACGCGCGGGCTGCTGCCGGCGCAGATGGCCTTGTTCTTCGCGGTCGGGCTGGGCGGCCTGGCAGTGCACCTGACGGCGTTGTGGGCGCTGCTGCATGCCGGCTGCCCGTTCTGGGTCGGGCAACTGGTGGCGATCATGGCGGCGATGACCTGCAATTTCCTGATGAACAACATCCTGACGTTTCGCCACTGCCGCCTACGTGGCGCACGCATGCTCAGCGGCCTGCTGATGTTCTATCTGGCCTGCATGTTCGGTGCGTTCGTCAACGAAAGCATCGGCTGGGCCTTGCACGCGGCCGGCGTCAACTGGGCGCTGGCGGCGGGCGCCGGCAGCGTGGCCGCCGCGTTGTGGAACTATCACGCGGCCAAGCGCACGGCATGGTCGTCGACGTTGAATCCGCCGCAAGCCGCGGCGGTGGCGGTCGAGCTGCGCGTGTCGTCGCGCTGATGCGCCCGCCCATGTCCGGTTCGCCTGCGGCGCAACTCCGGCCGCCGGTTGGCAGCACGCCGGGCGTCTCGCGCCTGGCGTGGTGGTGGTCCACCGATCGGCGCATGTTCGCAGGCGTGCTGGGGCTGGCGCTGCTGCTGCGGCTGCTGGCGATGGTGCCGAGCAACTACCACCACCCCGACGAGATCTGGCAATACCTGGAACCGGCGCATCGCCTCGTGTTCGGGCACTGGGTCGTGGCATGGGAATACCGCGACGGCATCCGCACCTGGCTGATCCCCGCCTTGCTGGCCATGCCGATGCGGCTGGGCGCCTGGCTGACGCCCGACGGCGGCCTGACATTGGCATTGCCGCGCCTGATGCTGGTGCTGCTGTCGCTGTCCACCGTCGCCTGCGCCACCGGCATGGGGATGCGCCTGTCGCGGCTGCATGGCGCGATGGCCGGCGTGGTCGCCGCGATCTGGGCCGAACTGGTCTATTTCGGGCCGCGGGCGATGTCCGAACCGGTGGCGATGGCGCTGTTCTTTCCGGCCGCGCTGTTGCTCACGCGGCCGTTGGCGCAGCGCACCCGGGCCACCTACGCAGGCGCCGGGTTGCTGCTCGGCCTGTGCTTCTCGGCGCGCTTCCAGCTGGCGCCGGCGCTGTTCGTGCTCGCGGCCTGGGCCTGCGGCCTGCGCTGGCGTGACTGGCTGTGGCTGGCGGCCGGTGGCCTGCTCGGCCTGGGCGTGGATGCGGCGGTGGACATGCTGGTCGCAGGACAGCCGCCGTTGCGCTGGATCTACGCCAACTTCCACATCAACCTGGTGGAGCAGAAAAGCGCCAGCTTCGGCACCAAACCGGCGTACTGGTATCTGACCCGGATCTGCAACCAGTGGCGGCTCGCGGCGCTGGGCATCGTGCCGCTGGCCATCCTCGGCGCGCGGCGCTACCCGGTCCTGCTGGCGGTGGCGCTGGTCAACCTGTTGATGCATTCGTTGATCCCGCACAAGGAATACCGCTTCGTCCTGCTGTCCACCACGCTGCTGGTGGTGCTGGCCGCGTTCGGCACCGTCGACGCGCTGCAGCGCCGCGCTGCCGGCGACGATCTGCGTCTGCAGCGTCTGTGCGGGCAGGCGCTGCTGCTGTGGCTGCTGGCCTCGCTGCTGGTGGCCACTACCGGGCCGGTGAAACGCTACTGGAAATCCGGGCGCCCCTTGATCGCGGCGATGCAACTGGCCGGCGCCGACCCTGACACCTGCGGAATGGCGTTGTACCGGCCACCGAATCCACTGAGCGCCGCCTACGCCCTGTACGGTCGCCAGACCCCGATCTACCTGTTCGACACGCGCGACGACCACGCCGCCGCATTGCGTTACCGCAGCGCCTACGACACCGTGCTGTCGGTCGCACAGGCCCCGCCGCTGGCCCCGGAATACGCACTGCTGGGGTGCTCCAGCAAGGCCTACTGCGTCTATCGGCGCGCCGGCGGCTGTACCGGGGAGGTGCCCAGGGAATACGAAGTCAACGCGGTCCTGACCAGGCTGGGCAAATAGCGCAGGCCAAGCCGCCGCCCTCGCGGGCGCCACATCCGCGGCCACCCGGATCGCGCGCGAACGGCGCTCAACTGGAACGCGGTCACGCCTTGCGACACGCGGGCTCAAGATCGTCGAACCGGCGCCGACAAGAGATGCAACGTTTCGAGGAGCCTTCATGGGCATCCTGATCTACCTGACTCCCGCCGTCGCGCTCTGGGCGATCACCGCCACCGTTCTCGCCTGGGTCTTCTTCGGCCGCCTGCGCCGCGAACAACAACAACAGGCCAGCGTGCAGGACAGCCTCGCCCGCCACCAGGCCGCGCTGTCGCAGATGAAGGCGCGTGCGGCCGTCAGCGCGCGCGAGCTGGAGGCGCTGCAACAGGCCTACGCCAGCCTGCGGCAGACGCTGGAACTGCAGGCGCAGCAGGACGCGCCGCCGGCCGAGCAGGCCGTGGAGCGGCCACCGGTGCCGATCCTGGTGATGGAACGCCTGGACATTTCCGCGGAGATCGGCACGCTGCTCGCGCATGTGGCGCGGGTGGCCCGGAGCATCCGCCGCTACAGCGCCTACAGCCGCGGCCACAACGCGCCGGAGCTGAGCAGCGCGCGCTACGACCTGCATTGGCTCTCCGACTGCCTGCACAGCCTGGACCAGATCGGCCACGCCCTGGCCAGGGGCAACGTGGACACCCTGACCGCCGCCTGCACCGAACTGCTGGCGATGTACGAGCAATATCTGAAGGACGGATCCGGCTACAACAGCCGCGACACGTTCCAGCGGCTGAGCAGCCACGTCCCGCTCGCCGATGTGACCGACGCCATCCGCTCCATCGCCGCCAAGGCATCGCTGGCGCGGCAGGCGCAGACCCAGGCCAGCGCGGAACTGCACGCGGCACCGGTCGCCTGACGTACCACCACCGGGCGAACGCGCGCCCCTGACGCCCGCGTTGACCGGACCGGTCGCGCGTGCTGTGATGCGTCCCGATCCGGGTGGGAGCAGCGACATGGCAGACATCAAGGCGGCCTTCGAAAAAGCGGCCAAGGACATCAAGCAGCGCGAGGAGCGTCCCGACAACGACACCTTGCTGCGCCTGTACGCGCTGTACAAACAGGGCGCGGAAGGCGACGTCGCCGGCGCCAAGCCGGGGTTCTTCGACTTCGTCGGCACCGCCAAGTACGAGGCCTGGGCCAAGCTCAAGGGCATGCCGCAGGCCGAGGCGCAGAAGAAGTACGTGGACCTGGTGAAGAAGCTGCTGGCCTGATGGCGCGCGACACCCGCCGGCGCATTCTCGACACGGCCCTGGCGATGTTCAACGCGCAGGGCGAGCCGCACGTCACCACCAACCATATCGCCGACGAGCTGGAGATCAGCCCGGGCAACCTGTACTACCACTTCCGCAACAAGGACGACATCATCGAGCACCTGTTCGCGCGCTACGAGGAGCGTATGGACGCGGCGCTGGAGTTGCCGAGCGCGCGCCTGCCCGGGCTGGAGGACATCTGGCTGCAGCTGCACCTGGTGTTCGAGTGCATCTGGGACTACCGCTTCCTGTACCGCGACCTGATCGAAATCCTCAGCCGCAGCCGACGCCTGCGCCTGCGCTTCGCGCGCATCCTGCGCCGCGCCGACGACAGCACCCAGGCGGTGTTCCAGGGCCTGGCGCAGGCCGGGGCGATGCGCGCCACCGCGCAGGAACTGGGCGGCATCGCCACCAACGTGCTGGTGGTGGCCACGTTCTGGCTCAACTACGCCGCCGCGCGCGGCGAAAAGGACGAGCAATTGGCGATCCGTCACGGCATCGTGCAGGTGATGCTGCTGATCAGTCCGTTCCTGCGCGAGGCCGAGCGCGCGCACCTGGCCACGCTGATGCAGGCCTATCTGGACTGAGCGCGGGGAACGCGCCCACCCAGCAGGCGACGACGCGACGCCAGGTCCCAGGTGCGCCGCGCGCAGCGATTCGCCAAGCGCGGCCGGCATCGGCTAGGCTTGCCGCCCTGCCCTCGCCGCCCGGAATCCGCGTGAGAACCGTCGTCGCCACCCGCTACGTGACCCCGCTGCGCGAAGGCGGCTCGCTGCCGGCGGTGGTCGAGGCCGACGACGACGGCCTGTACGTGCTGAAGTTCCGTGGCGCCGGCCAAGGCCCGAAGGCGTTGATCGCCGAACTGCTGGGCGGCGAACTGGCGCGTGCGCTGGGCCTGCCGATGCCGGAACTGGTGTTCGCGCTGCTCGACCGCGAGTTCGCGCGCACCGAGCCGGATCCGGAAATCCAGGACCTGATCCGCGCTAGCGAGGGCCTCAACCTGGCGCTGGACTACCTGCCCGGCGCGATCAACTACGACCCGGCCGCCTTGCGCCCGGACCCGGCACTGGCCTCGGCGATCGTCTGGTTCGACGCCTTCGTCACCAATGTCGACCGCACCGCGCGCAATACCAACCTGATGGTCTGGCACGGCAAGCTGATGCTGATCGACCACGGCGCGGCGCTGTATTTCCATCACGACTGGGAACACGCCGGCAGCGCCTGCGCCTCGCCGTTCGCGCGCATCCGCGACCACGTGCTGCTGCCCTACGCCAGCGCCATCGCCCAGGCCGACGCGGAACTGGCGCCGCGGCTGACCGATGCGGTCATCGACGCGATCGTGGCGCAGATCCCGGACGCATGGCTGCAGGCCGAAGCCAGCTTCGCGAGCGTGGACGCGCATCGCCAGGCCTATGCCGATTACCTCAAGCAGCGGCTGCTACTGCGCGCCGCATTCGTCGAGGAGGCGCTCCGTGCCCACGCTGCACACGTATGACTACGCGGTCATCCGCGTGGTGCCGCGGGTGGAGCGCGAGGAATTCGTCAACGTCGGGGTGATCGTGTCGTGCCCGACCTCCAAGCTGCTGCATGCGGCGATCGAACTGGCGCCGGCACGGCTGCACGCGCTGGACCCGACCCTGGACATCGAACGCCTGCGTCCGTACCTGGACGCGATCCCGGCGATCTGCCGCGGCGACGCCGATGCCGGCCCGATCGCACTGCTGCCGCCGCGCGCGCGCTTCCACTGGCTGACCGCGCGGCGCAGCTCCATCATCCAGATGTCCTCCGCGCACGTCGGTCGCACCACCCAGCCCGAGCGCGTGGTCGAGCATCTGCTCGAACGCATGGTCAGGACGCCGCGCTAGCGCGCCGACGTGGTGGCCGGCCTCCATCGGCACATTGGCGGATCGACCGCATAGCCCTGTTGCTACCGCAACGCGTTCAAGCAGCTCGCGGCGCCCCTCTGTAGATATCGCCTTCCACCCGGCAGGCAACCGTCTTTCCAAGCGCGGCGCCAGCCGCGACCGTCACAGCGGCGGATCTTCCCGGCTCCGGTCACAGTCCGGACTGACCTCCCTCCCACAGCGCACCCGGCAGACCTGCCGCAAGCCCCTATAGGAGCGGCTTCAGCCGCGACAGCATCCAGCACGCGGCACGCGGATCGCCGTGCCCGCACCCGACGCGCCCCACATCCGGCAGCGATGCCGTGCGCTGTTATGGCGAGCGTGCGCTGCGCTTCGCCGCGCGGCGTGGCGCAGCGGTCTTCTTCGTCGCCCGCTTCGCGGTCTTGGTCGCCGCCGCACGTTTGCGCGGCGTGGCGCGTGGCCTGGGCTGCAGGCCCAGCTTGACCAGCACCGGCTGCAGCCGCGCCTCGACCTCGGCGCTAAACGGTTGCACCTGGCCGCGCAGCGCCGCAGCGCCCTCGCGCACGCTGCTTTCGGCGCCGTCGGCCAGCTGCGCCACCAGCGCCTTCAACGTGGTCGCGCCGCTGGCGGCATCGGCGGCCGCGGCCAGCGCACGCTTGCGGGTCAGCGACACCAGGCCCAGGCCGGCCAGCCACAGGTGCCGCGGCGCCAGGGTCTCGGATCGGGGTGCAGAGGTGGAACGCTTCTTGGTCGCCATCGCAGGTCTCCTTGGATGCCGACAGCGGCACCGATGCGACGCATGCTGGCGGCAGCGGCTTGAGCAAACACACTATCCGCAGTGCAGCTTGCCAGCCAGCCATCGCGGCGCCATGCTCGGCGCGAACTCCAGGGAGGCCAGGCATGGCAGCAAAACCGACCGCATGGGCGCCGTTTCCGTACGACGCCAACGCCTACGCCTACCCGGGCGAGGCGCTGAAGAAAGCCTGGCCCAAGCTGCACGCCGGCGACCGCGAGCCGTTCCCGGACCCGGCCCGCGCGCAGGCGCTGCTCGCTGCCGCCGGCAAGGCCGGCAAGGGCCACGATGCGCAGACGCTGTCAGCAGCGCTGATCGAGGCCTGGCGCGCCTTCCACCAGGGCCAGTTCCAGCAGGCGTACAGCGCCGGGCAGGCGCTGGGCGTGTTCGGCGCCTCGGTCGCGGTCAAGGCGCTGGGCATCCACGCCAGCTACCTGGTCGACGACGACAAGGAAAAACTGCAACGCCTGCAGCAGGCCGCGACGCTGGCCGAAGCGGCGATCGCCGCGCTGCCGGACGAGGCCAACAGCCACTATCGCCACGCGTTCGCGCTGGGCCGTTACAGCCAGGGGCTGAGCATCGTCAAGGCGCTCAAGCAAGGCATCGCCGGCAAGGTGCGGCAATCGCTGGAGGCCGCGCTGGAACTGGAGCCCAAGCACGCCGAGGCGCACATGGCGCTGGCGCTGTACCACGCCGAAATCATCGGCAAGGTCGGCGCGATGATCGGCGGACTCACCTACGGCGCCAAGGCCGCGACCGCCGAACAGCATATCCAGCAAGCGCTGAAGCTGACGCCGGATGCGCCGATCGCACATGTCGAATACGCCAATGTGCTGTTGCTGCTGCACGGCGACAAGCGCGAGGACGCCGCTGCCGGCGCATTCGAAAAAGCCGCCAAGCTCAAGCCGCGCGACGCGATGGAAGCGCTGGACGCGGCGTTCGCGCGCGAGCAGTTGGAGTAGTTGGCGGCCGCAGTGCCATGCATGTGCGGCCGTTCCCTTCTCGCATCGGGACCATGCCCCCTTTTCGGGGGAAGGTGCCCCGCAGGGCGGATGAGGGTATGGGCGAAGCCTCATGCAATCGATCATTGCGAGTCGCTTCGCGCCGTACCCTCACCCCAACCCCTCTCCCAGGGTAGAGGGGCCAAAGCGCGCCGCGGCCGCTTCCTTCTCCCGTCGGGACCATGGCCGCCTTTTCGTCCTGAAGGCGCGGATGAGGTGCGGAAGAAGCCGCGCATGGCATACGTGCCTGCAGTGCATCGGCGGCGGCGTCATGCCGCGCCCTGCCCGCGCCAGAAACGACGACGCCGGCATTGCGCCGGCGTCGTCGTATACCTCCAGCACGCGCGATCAGCTTTCCGGCGGCAACTCGCTGGCGATCTCGGCGCTGCTGCCTTCGCCCACGATCGGCTCGGCCGGCTCTTCCTCGACCAGCGAACCGTCCAGGCGCTCCACCGCCTGCAGCTTCTCGCCCTTGGACAGGCGGATCAGGGTCACGCCCTGGGTGTTGCGGCCGACGCGGGAGATCTCCGAAGCGCGGGTGCGCACCAGGGTGCCGCCATCGGAAATCAGCAACACCTCGTCCTTGGTGCTCAGCAGCACCGCGCCGACCAGCTTGCCGTTGCGCTCGCTGGTCTGGATCCCGATCACGCCCTGCGTGCCGCGGCCCTTGCGCGGGTACTCGGCCAGCGGGGTGCGCTTGCCGTAGCCGTTCTCGGTGGCGGTGAGGATGTAGGCATCGGGCTCGTCGCCGTTGCGCACCGCGGCCTCGGCATCGACGTCGGCCTCCGTCTCCGGCGCCGTCTCGACGTCCTCGGCATCCTCGTCCTGGCCCACGGCCGGCTCGGCCACGATCAGGCTGACCACGTACTCGCTCTTGGCCAGGCGGATGCCGCGCACGCCGCGGCTGCTGCGACCGGTCGGCTTGACCCCGCCGCGGCTCTTGCGGCGCGGGCTGCGCGCGTCGTCGCCGTCTTCGACGGCCTCGGCCAGCGCGATCTCATCGTCGCCGTTGTCCTCGCCCGTGCCCTCGTCGATGGTGCCGTCCTCGGCCTCGTCGTCCTTGGGCCGTTCGGAGAAGCGCACGGTCTTGCCGTTGGAGGCGAACAGCAGCACATCGCGCTCGCCGTCGGTCAGGCCCACACCGACCAGGGCATCGCCCTCGTCGAGGTTGATCGCGATCTTGCCGGCCTTGCGCTGGAACGCGAAGTCGCTGAGCGGGGTCTTCTTGACCATGCCGTTGCGGGTGGCGAAGAACACGTAGCGGCCGCCGGCATAGTCGCGCACCGGCAGCACCGCCTGCACGCGCTCGCCGTTCTCCAGCGGGATCCAGTTGATGATCGGGCGGCCGCGCGCGTTCGGGCCGGCCTCCGGCAACTGGTACACCGGCAGCGCGAACACCTTGCCGCTGCTGGTGAAGGTCAGCAGCGTGTCGTGGGTGTTGACCAGCCACAGCTGGTCGATGAAATCCTCTTCCTTGGTCGCCGCCGCGCTGCGGCCGCGGCCGCCGCGGCGCTGCGCGCGGTACGCGCTGACCGGCTGGCGCTTGGCGTAGCCGGCATGCGACAGCGTCACCACCACGTCTTCCGGCGCGATCAGGTCGAGGATGTCGAGATCTTCCTCGCTGTGGCGGATCTCGGTGCGGCGCGCATCGCCGTATTCCTCGCGGATGCTGATCAGCTCCTCGCGGATCACCTGCAGCAGCACGTCGGGGTTTTCCAGGATCCGGATCAGCCCGGCGATCGCTTCCAGCAGTTGCTTGTATTCCTCGGTCAGGCGCTCCTGCTCCAGCCCGGTCAGGCGGTGCAGGCGCATTTCCAGGATCTGCGAGGCCTGCACTTCGGTCAGCTGGTAGCCGTCGGCGAGCAGGCCGACGCCGGCCGGCAGGTCTTCCGGCTGCGAGGCATCGGCACCGGCGGCACCGAGCAGCGCGCCGACCAGGCCCGCGTCCCAGCGCCTGGCCAGCATGCGCTCGCGCGCCTCGGTCGGGTTGGCCGAGGTCTTGATCAGCTCGATCATCTCGTCGATGTTGGCGAGCGCGACGGTCAGGCCTTCGAGGATGTGCGCGCGGGCGCGCGCCTTGCGCAGTTCGAAGATGGTGCGGCGGGTGACCACTTCGCGGCGGTGGCGGACGAACGCCTCCAGCATCTGCTTGAGGTTCATCAGCTGCGGGCGGCCATCGACCAGCGCCACCATGTTGATGCCGAACACCGACTCCATCTGGGTCTGCTGGTACAGGTTGTTCAGCACCACATCGGCGGCTTCACCGCGCTTGATCTCGATGTAGATGCGCATGCCGTCCTTGTCGGACTCGTCGCGCAGTTCGCTGATGCCTTCGAGCTTCTTTTCCTTGACCAGCTCGGCGATCTTCTCGATCAGCCGCGCCTTGTTGACCTGGTACGGGATCTCGTTGACCACGATCGCCTCGCGGCCGTTGTCCTGGATCTCGATCTCGGCCTTGGCGCGCATGCGCACGCGGCCGCGGCCGGTGCGGTAGCCGGCGACGATGCCGCTGGTGCCGTTGACGATGCCGGCGGTGGGGAAATCCGGGCCGGGGATGTATTCCATCAGCCCGTCGACGTCGATCTGCGGATTGTCGATCAGCGCCAGGCAGGCGTTGATCGATTCGGTCAGGTTGTGCGGCGGGATGTTGGTCGCCATGCCCACCGCGATGCCGGCCGAACCGTTGACCAGCAGGCTCGGGAACCGGGTCGGCATGACCGTCGGCTCCAGTTCCTTCTCGTCGTAGTTGGGCTGGAAATCGACGGTTTCCTTGTCGATGTCGGCCATCATCTCGTGGGCGAGCCGCGACATGCGCGCCTCGGTGTAACGCATCGCCGCCGCGGAGTCGCCGTCGACCGAACCGAAGTTGCCCTGCCCGTCCACCATCAGGTAGCGCAGCGAGAACGGCTGCGCCATGCGCACCAGCGTGTCGTACACCGACTGGTCGCCGTGCGGGTGGTACTTGCCGATGACGTCGCCGACGATACGCGCCGACTTGTAGTAGGGCTTGTTGCTGTGCGCGCCCAGCTCGTTCATCGCGAACAACACGCGGCGATGCACCGGCTTGAGGCCGTCGCGCGCATCCGGGAGGGCACGCCCCACGATCACGCTCATCGCGTAATCGAGGTAGCTCTTGCGCATCTCGTCTTCCAGGTTGACCTGGATGATTTCCTTGGCGGATTCTGCCATTCGGGTTCCGTAAGTCTGGTGGCTAATCGACCAGGACGCCGGCCCACGGCAAGCGGGCCTGCCGGCACCGAAAATCTACGGCGCGCAGCGGTCGATCGAACCGCCGGATTCTATCATGACGGGCGCGCGAATGCCCGGTTTTTGCCGGCCCGAACAAGCACTTGCGTGGATTTGCGGGGCCGTGCAGGGCGGCTGGCGCGGTTGCCGCGGCTCAGCCGCCGAACGCGGCGCGCATGCGCTCGGAATCCGGCCGTTCGATCACCCCGCGTTCGGTGACGATGGCATCGATCAATTCGGCCGGGGTCACGTCGAATACCGGGTTCCAGGCGGCGATGCCCTCGGCCACGGTACGCACCCCGCCCACGCCGAACAGCTCGCCCGGGTCGCGCTGCTCGATCTCGATCTGCGCGCCGTCGGCGGTGTCCATGTCCACGGTGGACCACGGCGCCACCACCATGAACCTGACGCCGTGGTGGCGCGCGGCGATCGCCAGCTGGTAGGTGCCGATCTTGTTGGCGGTGTCGCCATTGGCGCAGATGCGGTCGGCGCCGACGATCACCCACTGCACCGCGCCGGTCTTCATCAGATGCGCCGCGGCCGAATCGGCGATCAGGGTCGCGTCGATGCCGTCCTGCTGCAGTTCCCACACGGTCAGCCGCGCGCCCTGCAGCCATGGCCGGGTCTCGCCGGCGAACACCTTGGCGATGCGGCCCTGGGCCATGCCGGCGCGGATCACGCCCAGCGCGGTGCCGAAGCCGGCGGTGGCCAGCGAGCCGGTGTTGCAATGGGTCAGCACGCCGCTGCCGGGCGCGATCAGGCCCGCGCCGAGCGCGCCCATGTGGCGGTTGGCGGCCAGGTCTTCCTCGGCGATCGCCTGCGCCTGGCGTGCGATCGCCTCGCGCCAGTCGGCGCCGGCCGCGGCCAGCGCCTTGCGCATGCGCATCAGCGCCCAGGCCAGGTTCACCGCGGTCGGCCGCGCCGCATTGAGCCGCTGCAGCGCCGGTTCCAGCTTGGCCAGCGCCTGTGCGCCGTCGTCGGCCTGCACGTCGCGCGCGGCCAGCACCACGCCCCAGCCGGCGGCGATGCCGATCGCCGGCGCACCGCGCACCGCCAGGGTGTGGATCGCGTCGGCGACCTGGTCGCTGTCGGTGCATTGCGCGTGCTCGACCACGAACGGCAGCTTGCGCTGGTCCAGCAGCTCCAGCGCTTCTCCGGTCCACAGGATCGGGCGGATATGGTCGTAGCGGGCGTAATCGATATCGAGGTCGGCGTTCATCCGGCTATTTTAACGGCGGGGATTGGGGATTGGGGATGACCAGCCATACGGCTGTGGAAAAGCGGTTCGCAGAAGCGGCGCTGCGTGCGGTGCCATGGGCCCTGCCCTGGCGCTCGGCGCAGCGTCGGCGCGCGGTGGCTGCGATGCTCAGTTGACGCTGAATTCCGCTCGGCAGCCCTTGTCCACCCAGATGCCGTCGCGGTCCCAGCCCCAGCTGTCGTCCTGCACGCAGGCGGTGCCGGACAGCTGCCGGCGCAGCTGCACGCTGTTGTGGATGCTGACCCCGCAGCGGCGCCGCGAGCGGCCCTTGGATTCGCACAGCACCGGACGCGCGCCAACCGGGAAGCCGGACCCGTCGCTGGCGCCAATCTCGAACTCGCCGCGGCAACCGCGCGACACCCAGATCTCGTTGCGGCGCACGCCCCAGCTGCGCTCCTCGCGGCACGGCACCGAGGACAGCTGGCGCATCAGCCGTACCGGCGCGCCGCGCAGCATCACCGGGCAGCTCTCGACCCGGCCGTCGGATTCGCAGCGCAGCACGCGGCGCATCGCGCTGCGCGTGGGCTCGGGCGGATTGGAACGGAACTCGGCGCGGCAGCCCAGCGTCACCCACACCCCGGTGCCGTCCGAGCCCCATTCGCTGCCGCGGATGCAGTCGTTGTCGGACAATTGCCGGATCAATTCCACGCCCTGTTCGGTCGGCATCGGGCAATGCACCCAACTCATGTCGCGCGATTCGCACCGCACCACCGCGGCGTCGTAACCGTCCGGCGCCTGCGCGAACGCCTTCGCCGGACACGCCGATACCGCCAATCCCAGCCAACACCAGCTACCGAGCCCGTACGACCACTTCATGCTTGGCTCTGCCCCTATGCGTGGAACCTGAACAACGAAGACCACTCCACCGATATCGCGCATCGACCGCATGCTGGGCTGGATCAAACCATCATCGATGTCGACAAAGCAAGAAGATGCTACATGAACAACGCACGGTTCAGGCTCGCGCGAAATCGTAGGCGAGCACATCGCCGATCGACCCGGTGCTGCGCATCGCCATCAGCAGGCGATCCACGCCGACCGCGACGCCGGCGCAATCGGGCAGCGCCGGCAAGGCCTGCAGCAGACGCTCGTCCAGCGGCGGCAGTTGCGCGCCGCGCTCGCGGCGCAGCGCGTGATCGCGCAGGAAGCGGCGTCGCTGCTCGGCCGCGTCGTTGAGTTCGTGGTAGCCGTTGGCCAGCTCGTAGCCGCCCAGGTACAGTTCGAAGCGTTCGGCCACCGGCGGTTGTTCGTCGCGGACGCGCGCCAGCGCGCACTGCGTGGCCGGCCAGTCGTGGACCACGGTGATGCGGTCGGCCGGAAACGCCGCTTGCAGGCGATGCGTCATCAGCAGGTCGAGCCAGTCGTCGCGGGTCAGCCCTGCAGCGTCGATGCGGATGTCGCGCAATGGCTGCTGCAGCGCATCGAGCGGCGCCAGCAATGGATCGATGCCCAGCGTATCCAGGAACAGTTGCCGATAAGTGACGACCTGCAGCGTCGCCGTGCGCGCGACCAGCGCCAGCGCCTCGCGCACCAGCGCCACGGTCTCGTCCACCAGCTGCAGATGATGCCAGCCGACCCGGTACCACTCGAGCATGGTGAATTCGGGATTGTGGCGGCCGCCGGCCTCGCCGTTGCGGAACACCCGGCCGAGTTCGTAGCAATCGCCGACGCCGGCGGCCAGCAGGCGCTTGAGCGGATACTCGGGCGAGGTGCGCAGCCAGCGCAGCGCCGGGCCGGCATCGACATGGCCGCTGAAGCGGGTCTGGAAACTGTCGATGTTGGGTTCGGTGTTGCCGGCCGCCGACAGCATCGGCGTCTCCACCTCGAGCACGTCGCGCGCGGCGAAGAAGGCGCGGATGCGCGCGTTGAGCGCGGCGCGCAGGCGCAGCGCGGCGATGTCCACGGCCTCGCTCATCGCGGCGATCCGATCGGGTGCGTCGCGCCCGGAAGCCGGCTCACCCCTGCCCCTCGTGCTCGCCGAGCAAGGCCAGCAACTGCGCCTCGTCCCACACCGCAACGCCCAGTTCCTGCGCCTTGTCCAGCTTGGAACCGGCCTCGGCGCCGGCGACGACGAAACTGGTCTTCTTCGACACGCTGCCGGCGACCTTCGCGCCCAGCGCTTCCAGGCGCGCCTTGGCCGCGTCGCGGCCGAGTTGCTGCAGGGTGCCGGTCAGCACCACGGTCTGCCCGTCCAGCGGCGCGGCGCGGCGCGCGGCCTGCGCCGGCGCCGCGTCGAGCAGGCGCCACATCGCCGCGTCGGCGGCGCGCAACGCCTGCAGCCGCGCGTCATCGGCCAGATAGGCGGCGAGATTGGCCGCGCCCGCCGCCGACAGCCCGGCGCCGGTCCAGCCGCTTTCGTTGGCGCGCAGCAGCGCATCGAGCGTGCCGTAGGTCGCGGCCAACCGTTGCGCGCTCTTGCCGCCGAGCTTGTCCACCGGCAACGTGGTCAGCAGGTGCGCCAGGTCCAGCCGCTCGCGCAGCTCCGCCGGCGGCACGCCCTCGTCGGCGAAGCGGATGCCGGCCTGGACCAGCGCATCGACCACGGCCGCGTTGCCGGCTTGTTCGAAGAAGGTCGCGATCGATCGCGCGACCTCGCCGCCGATATCGGGTAGCGCCTGCAGCAGCACCGCCGGCGTGCTGCGCACGAAGTCCAGCGATCCCAGCCAGTGCGCGAGCGCCTTGGCGGTGGTCTCGCCCAGGTGCGGGATGCCCAGCGCGAACAGGAAGCGCGGCAATGTGGTGTCGCGGCTGGCGGCGATCCCGGCGACCAGGTTTTCCGCCCATTTCGTCGCCAGCTTGCCGCCCAGATCCACGGCCAGGTGCGCACGCAGGAAGTCGGCGCGCTTCCAGTCCGGGGATTCCTGCGCCAGCAGCGCCTGCGCTCGCGCATCGAGCATCAGCGCGCCCTTGCTGTCGTTCACGGCCTGCACCAGGTCGGCCGCGGTCGCCGCATCCAGCGCCGCCTTCATCCGCACCAGGTCTTCGACGCTCAGCGCATACAGATCCGCCAGCGACTGCACGAAACCGAATTCGACCAGGGCATCGGCCTGGCGATCGCCCAGGCCCTCGATGTCCATGGCCCGGCGCGAGGCGAAATGGCGCACGGCCTCCTTGCGCTGCGCCGCGCAGGCCAGACCGCCGCTGCAGCGCCAGGCCACCGCGTCCTCTTCCTTGACCAGCTCCGAGCCGCACACCGGGCATGTGGCCGGCATCGTCCACGGCAGCGTGCCGGCGGGACGGCGTTCTTCGATGACCCGCACCACTTCGGGAATCACGTCGCCGGCGCGGCGCACGATCACGGTGTCGCCTTCGCGCGCATCCAGCCGCGCGATCTGGTCGGCGTTGTGCAAGGTCGCGTTGGTGACGGTGACCCCGGCGACCTGCACCGGTTCCAGCCGCGCCACCGGGGTGACCGCGCCGGTGCGGCCGATCTGCACTTCGATCGCGCGCAACACGGTGGACTGTTCCTGCGCGGGGAACTTGTGCGCCAGCGCCCAACGCGGCGCGCGCGAGACGAAGCCCATCGCTGCCTGCTGGTCGTAGTCGTCGAGCTTGTAGACCACGCCGTCGATGTCGTACGGCAGCGCGTCGCGCCTGGCGCCGATACGGCGGAAATACGCGATCAGGCCGTCGAAGCCGGTCGCCGTCGCGACCTCGGGCGCCACCGGGAAGCCATAGCGGCGCAACAGGGCCAGGGTCTGCGAATGGGTCTCGGGCAGTTCCAGGCCGCGCACCTCGCCGACCGAATAGGCGAAGAACGCCAGCGGCCGCCGCCGGGTGACCGCCGGATCGAGCTGGCGCAGCGAACCGGCGGCGCCGTTGCGCGGATTGGCGAGCAGTTTCTCGTTGCGTTCCAGCGCCTTGGCGTTCCAGGCGGCGAACGCCGCGCGCGGCATGTAGATCTCGCCGCGCACCTCCAGCACCGCCGGAAACGGCGTGCCCAGGTCGCGCAGCTTCAACGGTACCGAGCGCACCTGGCGCAGGTTGGCGGTGACGTCCTCGCCGGTGCTGCCGTCGCCGCGGGTGGCGCCCTGCACGAACACGCCGTCCTCGTAGCGCAGGCTGATCGCCAGGCCGTCCAGTTTCGGCTCGACCGAGAACACCGGCGCGGCCAGGTCCAGTGCGCGCTCGATGCGCCGCTCGAAATCGGCGACTTCGGCGAAGCGCTCGCGGTCGTCGGCATCCTCGGCCACGCCCGGCGTCTCGAACGCGTTGGCCAGCGACAGCATCGGGATCGCATGCCGCACTTCCGGGAAGCCGCCATCCGGCCGCGCGCCGACGGTACGGGTCGGCGAGTCGTCGCGCGCCAGCTGCGGGTGCTCGGCTTCCAGCGCCTCCAGCTCGCGCATCAACGCGTCGTACTCGGCATCGGTGATCGACGGATCGTCGTGCACGTAGTAGCGGTCGTTGGCGTCTTCGATGCGCTGGCGCAAGTCGGCGGCGCGCTGCTGGAGATCGGGCGTGGCGGTCATGCGCGGCCGGGGACCTGGTGACGGAGAGGGAGGCGATAGTAACTGCGTGCCTGGCAAGGGGAAATGCGGGTGAGGCCGGGATTGGAGATTGGGGATTCGGATTGGGGCTCTGAAGGTGGGGGACCGGTAGCGCGGCGGACGTACCCTCACCCCAACCCCTCTCCCGAGGGGAAAGGGGCGCAGCGGACGCTCCGATCGCAGCGCCGCGCTTTTCCGATTCCCCACTCCCCTTTCTCGATGCCCTGTTTTCCCACTATTCAGAAAACTTGCCGAAACGTTAAGGAAACATTAGGTTTGCCTCCCCGCCCTGACGTTTCGCTGGAGAATGCCCGTGTCGCTACCGGTTTCGCGCCGTTCCTTCCTTTCCCTCGCCACCTCGGGCCTGGCGGTCGGCGCACTGGGCCTGGCGCCCGCTGCGGAAGCGGCAAAGCGCAAGGCGGCGGCGGTCGCGACGCCCGGCGTGGCGCCGGCGGTCGGCCCGGTCTATCTGAACTTCAACGAATGTCCGCTGGGTCCGGCGCCGGCCGCGCTGGATGCGGCGCAGGCGATCCTGCCGCGCGCCGGCCGCTACCTGTTCGAACTGCAGAACGACCTGATCGCGCTGTTCGCCGGCGAGCAGCAATTGCCCAGCGATCACGTCGCGGTCTATCCCGGCTCCAGCGACCCGCTCAACCGCGCCGCGCGTGCGTTCACTTCGGCCCGCGCCGGCGTGGTGGTGGCCGATCCGACCTTCGAAGCGGTCGCCGATGTCGCCGCCGCGCACGGTGCGCCGGTGCGGCGGGTGCCGCTGCGCGCCGACGGCGGGCACGACGTCAGGGCGATGGCCAGCGCCGATCCGAACGCCGGGCTGATCTACCTGTGCAACCCGAACAATCCGACCGGCTCGATCACCGCGCGCGCCGACATCGAATGGCTGCTGGCCAACAAGCCCGCTTCCAGCGTCCTGCTGGTCGACGAGGCCTACATCCACTACAGCGAGCAGCCCTCGGTGATCGACCTGATCGGCCAGCGCCAGGACCTGCTGGTGCTGCGCACCTTCTCCAAGCTGTACGGCATGGCCGGGCTGCGCCTGGGCCTGGCGGTGGCCTCGCCGGGACTGCTGACCAAGCTGGCCGCGTTCGGCGAGAACCCGGTGGCGATCCCCGCGGTGGCCGCCGGCATCGCCAGCCTGCGCGACGTGCAACTGGTGCCGGCACGGCGCGCGGAGAATGCGCGGATCCGCAACGAGACCATCGCCTGGCTGCAGAGCAAGGGCTACAAGTGCCTGCCGTCGCAGGCCAACTGCTTCATGGTCGACGTCAAGCGCGACGGCAAGGCGTTCGCCGCGGCGATGGCCAAGCAGGGCGTGATGATCGGCCGCAGCTGGCCGATCTGGCCGAAGCTGGTGCGCGTCACCGTCGGCACCGAGGCGGAGATGCTGCGGTTTCGTGAGGCGGTGTTGAAAGCGCGCAAATAGCGCGCTTGGGATTGGGGAGTCGGGATTGGGGATTCGTAAAAGCTGGCTTCGCCGCTTACCTCATCGGCCCGTAACCTCATCGGCCCCCGTACCCTCATCCGCCCCTTCGGGGCACCTTCCCCCCAAAAGGGGGCCGTGAGTCCCGATGGGAGAAGGGAAGGCGCAGCGGATTCGCTGTTACGAATCCCCAATCCCGACTCCCCAATCCCGGCGCCACGCTACCAGCGCGGCGCCTTGGTCAACGGGGGCGCCTGATGCTGGCGGTCGTAGGCGCGCAGTTCGTCGCGGATGTGGGCGATGCGCTGGCGGCCGAGGGCGTTGCGGCTGTCGTCCAGGACCACGCCGTCGAGCAGTTCGCCCATGCGCTGTACGGTCGGCAGCATCTTTTCCCAGGCGTCGAGCGCGGTCAGCGGCGCCGGCAGGGTCAGGAAGAACGCGATCGCCGGGGTCTCCATCTCGCGGATGTGGGCCATGTCGAAACTGCCCGGCTTCATGATGCTGGCCATGCTGAAGATCGGGCCGCGCTCGGGATGGCCTTCGACCAGGCGGTGGAACACGCTCATGTGGCCGAACACCAGCCCGGTCTTCTCGGCGGCGACGACGATGTCCTCGCCGCGCAGCACCTGGCCGGCGCGCGCGGCGACGTACAGCGAGACGATCTTGTCGAAGTCCTGGCTCGGCCGCTTGCCGAGTTCGGCGTTGGCCGCCTCGGCGGCGGACAGGCCCAGTTCGGGTTGGCCGAGGGCGCCGTCCTGGTCGGGCGCGGCGATCGCGTCGCCGTCGGCGGGCGTCGCGGCATCGCCGAGCGAGGGCTCGCGGCGCGGCGCGGCCGGGTCGGCCGGCTCCACGCGCCGACCCTGGGTCGGTTTCTTCGGGCGGCCGAACAGAAAGATCGCCGCGATCAGCAACAGACCGGCGGCGAGGATGCCGATGCGCAGCATTGCCATGTCGGACATTCGGGGGTTACTCCGGCAGGGGTGCGTAGGGGGAAGACAAGGTATTTAGCATGTCACGTCAGGCCGCGCCCGCCAAACGCGCGGCTTCCTCGAGGTCCACGCTGACCAGGCGGCTGACGCCCGGCTCGCGCATGGTCACGCCGCTGAGCTGGTGCGCCGCTTCCATCGTGGCCTTGTTGTGGCTGACGAACAGGAACTGCACCTTCTCGCTCATCTCCTTGACCATCGCCGCCAGGCGGCCGACGTTGGCTTCGTCCAGCGGCGCGTCGACCTCGTCGAGCAGGCAGAACGGCGCCGGGTTGAGCTGGAAGATCGCGAACACCAGCGCCACCGCGGTCATCGCCTTCTCGCCGCCGGACAGCAGCGAGATGCTGGACACGCGCTTGCCGGGCGGACGCGCCATGATCGCCACGCCGGTGTCGAGCAGGTCTTCGCCGGTGAGTTCCAGATAGGCGTGGCCGCCGCCGAACAGGCGCGGATACAGCGCCTGCACGCCGGAATTGACCCGGTCGAAGGTGTCCTTGAAGCGGCCGCGGGTCTCGCGGTCGATCTTGCGGATCGCGTCCTCCAGGGTTTCCAGCGCGGTGTTCAGGTCGACGTCCTGCGCTTCCAGGTATTCGGCGCGCTGCGCGGCCTCGCCGTATTCGCTGATCGCGGCCAGGTTGACCGGCTCCAGGCGGCGCATGCGTCCGTCGATCTGCTGCACCGCCTGCTCCCACTCGGCCGGATCGGCCTGTTCGGGCAGGCCGTTGATCACGTCCTCGAGCACGAAGCCGGCCTTGACCACGGCCGCCGACAGTTGCTCGGCGCTGAGCACCAACGCCTGCTGGTCGAGGCGGCGCTGGGCGATGCGCTCGCGCTGCGCCAGGGCCTGTTCGTCGCGCTGCTGTCGGGTCTGTTCCAGGCCGCGCAATTCGTTGTCGATGCCGTCCAGCAGCGCGCGCGCCTCGCCGAGCGCGCGGTCGGTGCGCACGCGTTCGCTGAGGGCCGCCTGGTGCTCGGCTTCCAGCGCATGCACCGGCGAATCGCCTTCGCTCAGCTGCGCGCTGAGTTCGCCCAGGCGCGAATCCAGCTGCCCGCGCTGGTTGCCCATGCGCTCCAGCGCCTGGCTCAGCGAGGCGATCTGGGTGCGTTGCGATTCCAGGGTCAGGGCCAGCGCATGCGAGGCCTCGCGCACCCGGCGCGCGGCATCGCGGGCCAGGTCGCGCGCTTCGGTGAGCTGGCGACGCTCGCTCTCCAGGGTGTGCCGGGTGCTTTCCAGGTCGCCCATGCTGGTGACCGCGTCTTCCAGCTTGGAACGCGCCTCGCGCGCCTGCTCGCGGCTGCTGTCCAGCGTTTCCAGCAGCTGCGCGATCTCCGTCTCGATGCGCTCGATGCGGGTGCGCGCGGCGTCCACCTTGCCCTGCTGGCTCTGCAGTTGCCCGGCCAGTTCGGACACGCTGCGGTGCGCCTGGTACAGCTGGCGCTGCGCTTCCTCGCGCTGCTGCTCGGCGGCCAGCGACTGCTCGCGCAGGCTCGCCAGGCGCTGGTCCAGTTCCGCTTCGCGGTCCTGCAGCGCATCGATCTGGCCGCGCAGGGCCTGGATATCGCGCTCGCGCAGCAACGCGCCCTGCTTGGCCGCGCCGGAGCGCGACACGCGCAGCCAGCCTTCGCCCAGCCGCGCGCCGTCGCGGGTGATGACCGAGTCGCCCTCGCCCAGCTGCGGCAGCAAGGCGCGTGCGGCGGCCAGGTCCTCGGCCGCGTGCAGCCGCGACAGCAGCCGGCGGATCGCGATCGGCCCCTGCACCTTGGCGGCCAGCGAGGTCGGCGCGAAGTGGCCGGCCTCCTCGTCGCTGCTGACCAGCGCGATACGGCCTTCGCCGAGCTCGCCCAGCGCGTCGACCAGGGTCTCCGGCGCATCGACCAGCACGCCTTCGATCAACTGCCCGAGCGCGCCTTCGACCGCGTTTTCCCAGCCGCTTTCGACGCTGATGCGCTCGCCCACGCGCGCCGCCGAATCCAGTCCGCGCGCCTTCAGCCAAGCCACCGCAGCGCCCTGCTCCTGGCCGAGCGCGGCCTGCTGCAGGGTTTCCAGCGACGACAGCCGGCCGCGCGCGGCCTGCGCCTGCTTGCGCACCTCGGCCAGTTCCGCCTGCGCGCCGCGCTGCTGTTCCTGCAGCGCGGTCAGCGCCTGCTTGCGGGTCTCGACCTGTTCGTTGAGCCCGTCCAGCGCGGCGCGCTGGGTCTCGTGCTGCAGCTCCACCTGTTCGAACGCGGCGGCCAGCGCGTCCAGGTCCAGCCCGGCGCGCTCGGCGGCCAGCGCTTCGCGGCGGCGCTCGGCTTCCAGCGACTGCCGGTCCAGGTAGTCGACGCGGGTGCGCTCCACTTCGCCGGCGCGCGAGGCCTCGGCCGTGTAGCGCTGGTGCGCTTCCCAGCGCTGCTGCCAGTCGGCCAGCCTGGCCTCGGCGTCGCGCAGCGCTTCCTGCTTGTATTCGTTGTCTTCCTGCAGCTGCTCCAGCTGCGGCCCGGCGATGTCCACCGACTCGCGCAGCAGCGCCAGCTTGGCCTCGTCGCCGCTGATGTGCTGGCCGAGTTCGGCCAGCGCCAGCTGCGCTTCGTCGCGCGCCTTGTGCAGGCGCTGCGACAGGTCGCGCTGGTGCTGGATCTGCTGCTCGATGCGCGCCAGGGTGCTGCCGACCTGGTAGACCTCGGCCTGGGCCTTGCTCAGGGCGTCGGCGGCTTCCTCGCGGCGCACGCGGCCGGTCTCGATCCGCGCCTCGGCCTCGCGCTGCTCGGCGATGAACTGCTGCAGGCGCGTCTCTTCCTGGCCCAGCGCCTCGCGCAGGCCCTGCAGCTTGCCGTCCAGGCCGCGGTATTCCAGCGCCTTCCACTGCGCGTCCTTGACCCGGCGCTCTTCCTGCAGCGCCTGGTACTGCTCGGCCTGGCGCGCCTGGCGCTTGAGGTGCTCGAGTTGCTTGCCGATCTCCTCGCGCAGGTCGCCCAACCGCTCCAGGTTCTCGCGGGTATGGCGGATGCGGGTCTCGGTCTCCTTGCGCCGCTCCTTGTACTTGGAGATGCCGGCGGCCTCTTCCAGGTACACGCGCAGGTCTTCCGGGCGCGCCTCGATGATCTGGCTGATCATGCCCTGCTCGATGATCGAGTAGCTGCGCGGGCCCAGGCCGGTGCCGAGGAACAGGTCGGTGATGTCGCGGCGCCGGCACTTGGTGCCGTTGAGGTAGTAGCTGCTGCTGCCGTCGCGGCTGACCTGGCGCTTGACCGAGATCTCGTTGAACGAGGCGTACTCGCCGGAAATGGTGTGGTCGGAGTTGTCGAAGATCAGCTCCACCGTGGCCTGCGACACCGGCTTGCGCGCCGAGGAGCCGGAGAAGATCACGTCGGTCAGCGAGTCGCCGCGCAGGCGGCTGGCCGAGCTTTCGCCCATCACCCAGCGCACCGCGTCGATGATGTTCGACTTGCCGCAGCCGTTCGGACCGACGATGCCGGTCATGTTGGTCGGCAGGTGCAGCGTGGTCGGATCGACGAAGGACTTGAAGCCGGACAGCTTGATGGTCGACAGGCGCATGGGGCAGGCAATCCATGGCAGGCGGCGGCCGGCGGGCCGGCACGCGCTGCCGCTAATGAATATCCAGGTGAAGTCCCGCTTCCAAGTCCTTGATACGACTACGATCGCCGGACAGGAAACAGGCACGAACCGATGAGTATAACGGCACCCAGCGAGGGCCGGGGCCGGAGGCCGCAAACGAAACGGGCACCTTGCGGTGCCCGTTTCGGTACAGCATGAAGCCGTGGATCAGGCTTCGGCTTCGACCACGACCTTGACCGTGGTCTCGACGTCGGCGTGCAGGCGCACCAGCACCTCGTACTCGCCGATGTTGCGGAACGCGCCTTCGCCCAGCACCACTTCGCCCTTTTCCAGCGGCAGGCCGGCGGCGGTGAACGCCTCGGCGATGTCGCGCGGGCCGACCGAGCCGTACAGCTTGCCTTCGGTGGACGCGTTGGCCTTGACCGTCACGCTGGCGCCTTCCAGCTTGGCCGCACGGGCCTCGGCGTCGGCGTGGATCGACTGTGCCTTGGCTTCGTACTCGGCGCGCTTGGCCTCGAACTCGGCGATGTTGGCGGCGGTGGCCGGCACGGCCTTGCCCTGCGGCACCAGGAAGTTGCGGCCATAGCCCGGCTTGACGTCGACCTTGTCGCCGAGGCCGCCCAGGTTGGTGACTTTCTGCAGAAGAATCAGTTGCATGGTGTTGCTCCGTTATTCGTTAGCGCACGCCCGAAGGCGCCCGCAACGCTTGCTGTCCGAATAGGAAAAGCCGGGAATCGGGAATCGGGAATCGGGAATCGCAAAATTCCCGAGCAACGCCGCACTCTTCGATCGCCAGACTTCTATTGAGTAGCCCGCGCACGGATGCGTGGGCTGTTGCCCGGAAGGACCCGCACAACCGTGCGGGCGCTTCCGGAGCGGTCACATCAGATGTCGTGGTTGTCCGTGTACGGGATCAGCGCCAGGAAACGCGAGCGCTTGACCGCCGTGGCCAGCTGACGCTGGTACTTGGACTTGGTGCCGGTCACGCGGCTCGGCACGATCTTGCCGTTCTCGGTGAGGTACTGGCGCAGGGTGTTGAGATCCTTGTAGTCGATCTCTTTGACGCCCTCGGCGGTGAACTTGCAGAACTTGCGGCGACGGAAGAACTTGGACATGGCAGTGCTCCTTAGGCGGCTTCGGCGGCGTCGCCGTCGGTTTCGGTGGCGGCGGCAGGCGCATCGCCTTCCTCGTCGTCGCGGCGACGGCGCTCGCTACGCTCGGGCTTGTCGCCCTTCTCGTCCTTGCTCTTCATGATCAGCGACTGCTCGGTGTCCGGGCCGTCGCGCTTGATCACCAGGTGGCGCAGCACGGCGTCGTTGAAGCGGAAGCTCTCGACCAGTTCGGCGAGGATGGCCTGGTCCACTTCGATGTTGAGCATGACGTAGTGCGCCTTCACCAGGTTCTGGATCGGGTACGCCAGCTGGCGGCGGCCCCAGTCTTCCAGACGGTGGATGGTGCCGCTGCCGTTCTCGACCAGCGACTTGTAGCGCTCGATCATGGCCGGGACCTGCTCGCTCTGGTCCGGATGGACCAGGAACACGATTTCGTAATGACGACTCATGTGGTTATACCTTTCGGATGTGGCCCGAGGGCCGGACAGCCCCCCGCGAAGCCCAAAACGGGTGCGGTGGGGCAAGGGATCCCGCCACGACAGGCGCAGGAAGCCGGAAAGTATGGCAGCGCAGAGGCCGCGCCGCAAGGCGGGGGCTGTCACCCGCCCTGAGCGGGTGCCACCGGCTGCAGCCGATGCGCCCGCCTGGGCCGCTGCCGCGCCGGCGCCGGTTTTGCGACACTGGCCGGGTGAACCGCACACCGCCCTCGCCCTCAGCCACCGACGCCAGCGCGCTTCCTGCACGCCTGCCCGCGCAGCGGCCTGCCCTGCCCGCTGCCGCAGGCCGCGACCTTGCGGCCAGGCCTGCACGAGTACGCCGCGCCGAAAGCGCCGCGCTCCCCTTTCGCATACGCGGCATGTCGGCCGGGTACGCGCATTGAGCGCCCGCCTGGACGCCGACCCTGCCCTGCGCGTCGGCCAGCCGCTGCAGCTGGACCTGCCGCCGGCGGTCGCCACCGCCCTGCGCAGTGCACACCGCTACCTGCTGCACGACGGCACGCCGCTGTACGCGCTGGGATTCGACGCCGAGCGCTTCCACTCCCAGGCCTTCGCCGCGGCGACGATCGCCTGCCCGGACAGCGTCGCGCGCAGCGTGCGCAAGCGCCAGGCGGAATTCCTGTTCGGGCGCCTGGCCGCGCGGCTGGCGCTGGACGATGCGCTCGGCCCGGCGCAGGCGCGGGCCGAAATCGCGATCGGCGCGTCGCGCGAGCCATGCTGGCCGGCCGGCGGCCTGGGCAGCATTTCCCACAGCGGCGGCTGCGCGGCGGCAGTGGCGCTGCCGGCCGGCCAGGCCCATGGCATCGGCATCGACCTGGAACGGCTGCTCGCGCCGGCCGCGCGCGAGGCCGTGCTGGGCGTGGCGATCGATGCGCAAGAAGCCGAGCTGCTGGCGGCCGCGGCCAACCCGCAGTGGTCGCACGATGCGCTGCTGACCGCGCTGTTCTCGGCCAAGGAAAGTCTGTTCAAGGCCGCGTTCGGCGCGGTCGGGCGTTATTTCGACTTCGCCGCGGCCCGCGTCTGCGGGGTCGATCCGGTGCGGCAGCGCCTGCGCCTGCGGCTCACCGAGACGCTATGCGCGCAGTTCGTCGAAGGCCAGGCCTGCGAGATCGGTTTTGCGCGGCTGGACCTGGATCCGCAGCTGGTGCTGACCCACTACGCGTGGTGAGCGCAGCGCCGGCGCTCAGCGCGCGGCGGCCGCCGCATGCTCGGCGTCGGTGGTGAAGCTCTCGCCGCAGCCGCATTCGGCGGTGGCGTTGGGATTGCGGAAGATGAAGGTCTCGCCCAGGCCCTGCTTGGCGAAATCGATCTCGGTGCCGTCGACCAGCGGCAGGCTGGCGGCGTTGACGTAGATGCGCACCCCATCCTGCTCGAACACCGCATCGTCCGGGTGCGCTTCGCGCGCCAGGTCGGTGACGTGGCCCCAGCCCGAGCAGCCGGTGCGTTCGACGCCGAAGCGCAGGCCCAGCGCGCCGGGGGTCTGGGCGACGAAGCGCTGCACGCGCTCGAAGGCGACGGGAGTGAGATGGATGGCCATGGCGAACGACTCCGGGAACAGCGAACGGTCATTATAGGGAGGAAGCGCGGCGGCGGATGCGCACCGTGCCTCGCAAGCGCCGCGGTTCAGCCAGTACACTTGCCCGTTCCATATCGAGTCGCTGCGGCGAGGATTCAAGTCATGACGGTGGTGAGCGTTGAGCATGCGCTGGCCGGGAAGATCCCGGCGGGCGGCGAGGTGACGGTACGCGGCTGGGTCCGCACCCGGCGCGATTCCAAGGCGGGGCTGTCCTTCGTCAACGTCAGCGACGGCTCCTGCTTCGCGCCGATCCAGGTGGTGGCGCCGGCCGAGCTGCCCAACTACGAGGCGGAAGTGAAGCGGCTGACCGCCGGCTGCGCGGTGATCGCGCGCGGGCGCCTGGTCGCCTCGCAGGGCCAGGGCCAGAGCTTCGAGATCCAGGCCGAGGCGATCGAGGTGGTGGGCTGGGTCGAGGATCCGGAAACCTATCCGATCCAGCCCAAGGCGCATTCGCTGGAATTCCTGCGCGAGGTCGCGCACCTGCGCCCGCGCACCAACCTGTTCGGCGCGGTGACCCGCATCCGCAACTGCCTGGCGCAGGCGGTGCACCGCTATTTCCACCAGAACGGCTACAACTGGATCAGCACCCCGATCATCACCACCTCCGACGCCGAAGGCGCCGGACAGATGTTCCGCGTGTCGACCCTGGACCTGGCCAACCTGCCGCGCGACGGCAAGGGCCAGGTCGATTTCGGCCGCGACTTCTTCGGCAAGGAAACCTTCCTGACCGTGTCCGGCCAGCTCAACGTCGAGGCCTACTGCCTGGCGCTGAGCAAGGTCTACACCTTCGGCCCGACCTTCCGCGCCGAGAACAGCCACACCACCCGCCACCTGGCCGAGTTCTGGATGATCGAGCCGGAGATCGCCTTCGCCGACCTGGCCGAGGACGCGCGGGTCGCCGAGGACTTCCTCAAGTACCTGTTCCGCGCGGTGCTCGAGGAGCGCGGCGACGACCTGGCGTTCATCGCCGAGCGCGTGGACAAGACCGCGATCAGCAAGCTGGAGGCGTTCATCAACTCGCCGTTCGAGCGCATCGAGTACGGCGATGCGATCACGCTGCTGCAGAAGTCCGGGCACAAGTTCGAGTTCCCGGTGGAATGGGGCCTGGACCTGCAGACCGAGCACGAGCGCTGGCTGACCGAGCAGCACGTCGGCCGCCCGGTGGTGGTGACCAACTACCCCGAGCACATCAAGGCCTTCTACATGCGCCTGAACGACGACGGCAAGACCGTGGCGGCGATGGACGTGCTGGCCCCGGGCATCGGCGAGATCATCGGCGGCAGCCAGCGCGAGGAGCGCCTGGACGTGCTGGACACGCGCATGGTGCAGTTCGGCCTGGATCCGCAGCACTACGGCTGGTACCGCGACTTCCGCCGCTACGGCACGGTGCCGCACGCCGGCTTCGGCCTGGGCTTCGAGCGCCTGGTGGTCTACATCTGCGGGCTGAGCAACATCCGCGACGCGATCCCCTACCCGCGCGCGCCGGGCAGCGCCGAGTTCTGAGGACATGGCCGACGCCGACGCCACGGTGACCATGTACCGGCCGCTAGGACCGGAGGAATTCGCGCTGGTGCGCGATTCCGGGTTCCGGCGCTGGCCGCCGCGGCTGCCGGAACAGCCGATCTTCTATCCGGTGACCAACCAGCGCTACGCCGAGGAGATCGCCGGGCGCTGGAACGTCAAGGACAGCGGGGTCGGCTACGTGGCGCGGTTCGCGGTGCGCGCGGCATTCATGGCGCCCTATCCAATCCAGAAGGTGGGCGGCGCGCAGCACACCGAGTGGTGGATCCCGGCCGAGGCGCTGGAGACGCTGAACGACAATATCGTCGGTCTCATCGAGATCGTGGCGCGCTTCGATGCTCCGCTCGAGGAGACCTCGGCATGATCCTGTTCTTCGCGCTGTGCTTCGTCGGCGTGGCCATCGCCGGGTTCAGCGCGTTCCTGATCTTCTGGCCGCTGACCCTGGTGCATATCCGCGACCGGCATCCGCCGCTGGTGGCTGAATTCGGGCCCGGCGCGTTTCTCAAGCCGGTGGCGCTGGGCTGGTTGCTGGCGCGGCGCTACCGCCCGCTCGGCGACCGCTCGCTGTCCGGGCTGGCGACCCCGGCCTGGCTGTCGCTGCTGACCATCTTCTTCGGCCTGGGCATGGCCGCCCTGCTCTGGCTGCTTTCCCTGGTGATTCCATGACTTCAGACGCTTCCGCCGCCGATCGGTGGTACCTGGCCAGCCTCGGCCGCATCCTGGTGTGGGCGCGCCTGCGCGTGCGCGAAGCCGGCACCGCCGAGGTGCTGGACAGCGACGGCAACACGCTCAGCTACGACAGCGAGGACACCGCGCAGGCGGCATTGTTCGACGCCGAGTTCGTCGCCTTCGACGGCCTGGACGAGGACGACGCGCTGGCGCGCGGGTTCTCGCTGCACGAAGTGGCGCCGCCGCAGGCCGACAACGATGCCGCGCTGCGCGGACGCATGACCCAGACCCTGGGCACGCGCGCCTGAGCCGCCGATGCACGTCCCGCCGGCGTTCGCCGAAACCGACCTGGGCGCGCTCGACGCGCTGATCGCGCGCGATCCGTTCGTCACCCTGGTCACCGTCGCCGACGGCCTGCCCTGCGCCACGCCGCTGCCGGTGCTGTACCGGCGCGACGGGGCGCGCATCGTGATCGAGGGCCACTGGGCGCGCGCCAACCCGCAGTCGCGGCATGCCGGCCCGGCGCTGCTGATCGTGCACGGGCCGCAGGCCTATGTGTCGCCGGGCTGGTATCCGGACAAGGAGGCGATGGCGCGCGTGCCGACCTGGAACTACGCCACCGCGCACCTGCATGGCCGGTTGCAGGCCAGCGACGACGAAGCGCTGCTGGCCGACATCGTGGCCCGGCTCAGCGAACGCCACGAGCGCGCGCTCGGCAGCGACTGGCGCTACGAACCGCACAACGAGGCGCACCGGCGCCAGTTGCGCGGCATCGTCGGTTTCCGTTTCGAACCGGAGCGGGTGGAACTGAAGTTCAAGCTGAGCCAAAACCACCCGCCAGCGAACGCGACGGCGGTGAGCGCGGCCTTGCAGGCGCAGGCCGATCCTGGCGCGCAGGCGGTGGCCGCATTGATGCGCGAGCGCCTGCAACGGCGCTGACGGCGCCTGCGTCCGCGCGCGGGCGCGGGCGCGCCGCGCGTCCCGACCAACATACGCCGGCGTGTGTCCGCGCCGATGAACCGCGCCACGCCTGCCGCCGCCGCGACCCGCCCATGTGTGCGCCGGCTTCTGGAATAATGCGCGGCTATGAGCAAAATCGATCAGCTACTGCACAACAACCGCGCCTGGTCCGAGCGGATCAATCGCGAGGATCCGGACTTCTTCGGCCGCCTGTCCAAGCAGCAGACCCCGGAATACCTCTGGATCGGCTGCTCGGATTCGCGGGTGCCGGCCAACCAGATCATCGACATGGCGCCGGGCGAGGTGTTCGTCCACCGCAACATCGCCAACGTGGTCGTGCATACCGACCTCAACTGCCTGTCGGTGATCCAGTTCGCGGTGGAAGTGCTGAAGGTGCGGCACATCCTGGTGGTCGGCCATTACGGCTGCGGCGGCGTGCATGCCGGCCTGACCCGCGCCCGCCTGGGCCTGGTCGACAACTGGATCCGCCACGTCACCGACGTGGCCGAAAAGCACGAAGGCTGCCTGCAGCAGGCCGGCGACCTGACCCTGCAGCACGCCCGCCTGTGCGAGCTCAACGTGCTCGAGCAGGTGGTCAACGTCAGCCGCACCTCGATCGTGCGCGACGCCTGGGCCGCCGGCCAGGAGCTGACCGTGCACGGCTGGGTCTACAGCCTGCGCGACGGCCGCGTGCACGACCTGGGCATGGAACTGGAGCGGATCGAGGACCTGGCGCCGCGCTACGATGCCGCACTGGCGCGGATCTGCCAGGACCGCGAGGATCGCTGATCCGGTGCCGGCGCCCGCGCCGACACGACTGCCCAAGGACACCGCATGCTCCCCGCCCCGCTGAACCTGCACGCCTGGATCGACGAACACCGGCACCTGCTGAAGCCGCCGGTGGGCAACAAGTGCATCTACGCCGGCGACTTCATCGTGATGGCGGTCGGCGGGCCGAACGCGCGCTCCGACTTCCACTACGACGAAGGCCCGGAGTGGTTCTACCAGCTCGAAGGCGAGATGGTATTGAGGATCCAGGAAGACGGCGCGGTACGCGAGATCCCGATTCGCGCCGGCGAGACCTTCCTGCTGCCGCCGAAGGTGCCGCATTCGCCGCAGCGGCTGCCCGATTCGGTGGGCCTGGTGATCGAGCGCCGCCGCCTGCCGCACGAGAACGACGGCCTGCAGTGGTATTGCGAACGCTGCAACCACCTGCTGTACGCAGAATATTTCCCGCTGCGCAATATCGAGACCGATTTTCCGCCGGTATTCGCGCGCTTCTACGCCTCCGAGGCGCTGCGCACCTGCGGCCGTTGCGGACAGCTGCACCCGGTGCCGGCGCCCGTCGCCGCGCCGTGAGCGCACCCTCGCCGACCGTCGCGCCGGGCTGCGATGCTGCATAGCCTGATCGCGCTGAAGCCGCGCGACGTCCCGCTGCGCGTCGCCCTGCGCAACACCTTCGCGGTGGTCGCCCCGCTCGCCGTGGGCGTGGCCAGCGGCCATGCCGAACTGGGCCTGGCGATGGCCACCGGCGCGCTGAACACCATGTTCTCCGACCAGCCCGGGCCGTACCGGGCGCGCATGCAGCGCATGCTGATGGCGGCGCTGGCCGCCGGCGGCGCGGCGCTGCTGGGCATGCTGATCGGCGCGCATACCCCGGCGCTGGCGCTGGCGGCGCTGTTGCTGGGCCTGGGCGGCGGCCTGCTGGTGGCGCTGGGCCCGGTCGCGGCGCGGGTCGGGCTGACCAGCATGATCCTGCTGGTGGTCAGCGCCGACGTGCGCCTCCCCGCCGCACAGAGCGTCGGCGTGGCCTCGCTGATCTTCGCCGGCGGCGTGCTGCAGATGCTGATGGCGCTGGCCGCCTGGCCGCTGCAGCGCTACCGCCCGGAGCGGTTCGCGCTGGCCGAACTGATGCGGCAGCTGGCCGGCATCGCCCGCCAGCGGCCGAGCGCGACGCTGGCGCCGCCGGCCACCGAAGCGGTGCTCGAGGCGATGGTGATGCTGCACGGCGAGCACCGTTCGCGCGGGCTGGCGGTGCAGTCGTTCCGGATCATCGCCGAACTGTGCGAACGCGCGCGACTGGAACTGCTGACCCTGACCGACCTGCACGGGCGCCTGGACGAAGCCGCCGCCGCGCGGCTGCCGATCGAGCGCGTGCTGGAGCGCAGCGCGGTGGTGCTGGACCAGCTCGCCTACGCGCTGGACAACGCCGAAGACCCGGCCGCGGCGGAGGCCTCGATGACAGGCTTCGACGATCTGGCCGAGGCGCTGGCGCAGGCCCAGGCGCAAGCGCAGGACACCCGCGAGCGGCGCCTGCTGCGCATCGCCGTGGCCCGCGCGCAGGGCCTGGGCGGGCAGCTGCGCGCGCTGGTGCGCAATGGCCACTGGGCCAGCAGCCGCGGCGAGATCCAGGCCGAGCTGGCCGAGGCCCGGTTGCCGGCGGCGCTGCGCCCGCTGGCGCCGCTGCAGACCCTGCGCGCCAACCTCGGCTTCTCCTCGGTCGCGTTCCGGCATGCCTTGCGCTGCGGCGTGTGCCTGAGCCTGGCGGTGCTGTTCGAACGCTGGCAGGCGATCCCGCACGGCTACTGGATCCCGATGACCACGGCGATCGTGCTCAAGCCGGATTTCGGCGGCACCCTCAGCTTCGGCGCCTTGCGCGTGGCCGGCACCTTCGCCGGGCTGGTGCTGGCCACCGTGCTGGCCCACTTCACGATGGACGGCGCGGTGGTGCGGCTGCTGTTGCTGACCGTGTTCTGCCTGGGCTTCCGCCTGCTGACCCAGGTCAACTACGGCCTCGGCGTGGCCTGCCTGACCGGCATGCTGGTGTTGCTGCTGTCGTTCGAAGGCATGGCCCCGGGCGAGGCGATCGGCGAACGCATCCAGGCCACCGTGCTCGGCAGCGCGCTGGCGCTGGTCGCCTATGCGCTGTGGCCGACCTGGGAGCGGCGGCATATCCGCGCCACCCTGGCGCAGCTGTTGCTGGCCTATCGCGACCATCTCGCCGCGCTGCTCGAAGGCCGCCTGCAGGCGCTGCCGGAGACCCGCGCCGCGTCGCGTACCGCGCGCACCAACGTGCAGGCCTCGATCGAGCGCCTGCGCGGCGAACCGCGGCGCAAGCGCAACCTGCGCGAACTCAAGCTGGCCGAATCGGTGCTGGCCAACGGCAACCGCCTGATCCGCGCCTCGCTGGCGCTGGAAGCGGTGCTGCGCGACAGCCCGGCGTTGCCGCCGCTGCCGGAACTGGCGCAGTTTCGGCAGCAGGCGCATGCGGCGCTGACCCAACTGGCCGACAGCCTGCGCAGCGGCACCCCGCCGCCGCAGGCGACCTTGCGCAACGACGAACGGCGCCTGGCCGAGGCGCTGGCCGCGCATCTGCAGGAAGCCAGCGACGGCTCGGCGCTGGCCGCGCTGGCCGACACCGGCGACCGCGTCGCCGACAGCGTCGGCACCCTCACCCACCTGTTGCGCAGCGCCATGCTGCCGGCCACCGCCACGCCCGCCGACGAAGCGCTACGCCGCGACCGGTAGACTGTGCCCTCGTCCCGTTACCCGCTGCCGATGAACGAGATCCTGACCCGCAACCACGCCACCGCGCTCGATGCCGCCGACCCGCTGCGCGAGCTGCGCCGCGAATTCCTGTTCCCGCAGCACCAGGGCGCCGACCAGGCCTACTTCGTCGGCAATTCGCTCGGCCTGCAGCCGCGCGGCGCGCGCGCCGCGGTGCAGGAGGTGCTGGACAAGTGGTCGACGCTGGCGGTGGAAGGCCACTTCACCGGCGACACGCAGTGGATGACCTACCACGAACTGCTGGCCGCGCCGCTGGCGCAGCTGGTCGGCGCGCTGCCGCACGAAGTGGTGGCGATGAACACGCTGACGGTGAACCTGCACCTGCTGATGGTCAGCTTCTACCGCCCCACCCGCGAGCGCCCGGCGATCCTGATCGAGGCCGGCGCGTTCCCGTCCGACCAGCATGCGCTGGCCTCGCAGATCCGCTTCCATGGCTTCGACCCGGCGACCGAACTGATCGAAGTGCAGCCCGACGGCGCCGACGGCACCGTGTCGCTGGCGGCGATCGAGCGCGCGATCGCCGAACACGGCCCGCGCCTGGCGCTGGTGCTGTGGCCGGGCGTGCAGTACCGCACCGGGCAGGCCTTCGACCTGGACGCGGTGGCGCGGCTGGCCCGCGCGGCCGGCGCCGCGGTCGGTTTCGATCTGGCGCATGCGGTCGGCAACATCCCCTTGACCCTGCACGACACCGCGCCCGATTTCGCGGTGTGGTGCCACTACAAGTACCTCAACGCCGGCCCCGGCGCGGTCGCCGGCGCGTTCGTGCACGAGCGCCATGGCCACGGCGACACGCCGCGCTTCGCCGGCTGGTGGGGCCACGACAAGCGCACCCGCTTCCAGATGCGGCCGGAGTTCGTCGCCGCGCCCGGCGCCGACGGCTGGCAACTGAGCAATCCGCCGATCCTGAGCATGGCGCCGCTGCGCGCCTCGCTGGAGCTGTTCGAACGCGCCGGGCTGCCGGCGCTGCGGCGCAAGTCGCTGCAACTGACCGGCTATCTGGAAACGCTGATCCGCGCGCGCCTGGCCGAGACCCTGCAGATCGTCACCCCGGCCGACCCGGCGCAGCGCGGCTGCCAGCTGTCGCTGCGCGTGATCGGCGGCCGCGAACGCGGCCGTGCGCTGTTCGAGTACCTGCAATCGGTCGGCGTGCTCGGCGACTGGCGCGAGCCGGACGTGATCCGGATCAGCCCGGTGCCGCTGTACACCCGCTATCGCGACGTCTACCGCTTCGTCGAGGAAGCGGAAACCTGGGCCGGCGTCTGAGCCGCCCCCTCCTGCGCGGCCACCGCCGCGCGTCATGCCGGATTTCTCCTTGAGCGCCTCCCCCCGCAGCATCACCCTGATCGGCGCCGGCCTGGCCGGTTCCCTGCTCGCCATCCTGCTCTCGCGCCAGGGCTGGCGCGTCACCGTCTACGAGCGCCGCGGCGATCCGCGCATCCAGAACTACGAGCGCGGCCGCTCGATCAACCTGGCGCTGGCCGAGCGCGGCCTGCACGCGCTGCGCCAGGCCGGCGCCGACGCCGCGGTGATGGCCAAGGCGGTGATGATGCGCGGGCGCATGGTGCATTTCGCCGACGGCCGCCAGCAACTGCAGCGCTATGGCCGCGACGACAGCGAAGTGATCTGGTCGGTGCACCGCAACGACCTCAACATCACCCTGCTGCAGCTGGCCGAACAGGCCGGCGCGCAGATCCACTTCTACCGGCGCCTGCACACGGTGGACTTCGACGCCGGCTACGCACGCTTCATCGACGACCGCGACGACCAGCCGCACGACATCCGCTTCCGCAGCATGATCGGCGCCGACGGCGCCGGCTCGGCGCTGCGCGCGGCGATGCAGCGCAAGTCGCCGATGGCCGAGCACACCGAGTTCCTGGACCATTCGTACAAGGAACTGGAGATCCCGCCCAACCCCGACGGCGGCTTCCGCATCGAGGCCAACGCGCTGCACATCTGGCCGCGCGGGCACTACATGTGCATCGCCCTGCCCAACGACGAAGGCACCTTCACCGTCACCCTGTTCCTGCCGAACGAAGGCGAGCCCAGTTTCGCCACCACCCGCAGCGGCGCGGAAGCCCTGGCGCTGTTCGAACGCGACTTCGCCGATGCGCTGCCGCTGATGCCGCAACTGGCCGAACACTGGGAACAGCACCCGCCGGGCCTGCTCGGCACGCTGCGCCTGGAACGCTGGCACCTGGACGGGCGCGCGGTGCTGCTCGGCGATGCCGCGCATGCGATGGTGCCGTTCCACGGCCAGGGCATGAACTGCGCGTTCGAGGATTGCGTGGCCCTGGCCGCGCACCTGCAGCGCGAGCCGGACCTGGGCCGCGCCCACGCCGCATTCGAGGCCGAGCGCAAGCCCAACGCCAGCGCGATCCAGCAGATGGCGCTGGAGAACTACATCGAGATGCGCGACCGCGTCGGCGATGCCGGCTTCCTGCTGCAGCGCGAACTGGAACAGGCGCTGCAGGAGCGCCACCCGACCCGCTTCGTGCCGCACTACACCATGGTCACTTTCCTGCGCACGCCGTACGCGCTGGCGTTGGAGCGCAGCGAGATCCAGCGCCAGATCCTGGTGCAGGCCACGCAGGGCCACAGCGACCTGTCGCGGATCGACTGGGCCTGGCTGGAACGCACCGTGCACGAGCGCCTGGCACCGCTGGACGGCGCGCATTGAGCCTGTCTGCCTTACCCTGTAGGAGCGGCTTCAGCCGCGACCGGCATTACCGGTAGCGTTGGCCGCGGCTGAAGCCGCTCCCGCAAAAGCCAGCCCGCACGCACCACCCACACCGCTCTGGTCCGACCATGCCCGACAGCTTTCTCTTCTACGACCTGGAAACCTTCGGTGCCGATCCGCGGCGCACGCGCATCGCCCAGTTCGCGGCGGTGCGCACCGATGCGGCGCTGAACGTGGTCGAGGAGCCGGTCAGTTTCTTCGTGCAGCCGGCCGACGACCTGCTGCCCTCGCCGATCGCGACGCTGATCACCGGCATCGCCCCGCAGCAGGCCCTGCGCGACGGGGTCAACGAGGCCGATGCGTTCGCGCGCATCGCCGAGCAGATGGCGCGGCCGCAGACCTGCACGCTGGGCTACAACTCGCTGCGCTTCGACGACGAATTCGTGCGCCACGGCCTGTTCCGCAATTTCCACGATCCGTACGAGCGCGAGTGGCGCGGCGGCAATTCGCGCTGGGACCTGCTGGACATGCTGCGGCTGATGCACGCGCTGCGCCCGGACGGCGTGGTCTGGCCGCAGCGCGAGGACGGCGCCACCTCGTTCAAGCTGGAACAGCTGGCGCTGGCCAACGGCGTGCGCGACGGCGACGCGCACGAGGCGCTGTCCGACGTCTATGCCACCATCGGCATGGCGCGGCTGTTCCGCGAGCGGCAACCGCGGCTGTGGGACTACGCGCTGAAACTGCGCGACAAGCGCTTCTGCGGCGGCCTGCTCGACGTGGTGGCGATGCAGCCCGTGCTGCACGTGTCGATGCGCTATCCGGCCGCGCGCCTGTGCGCCGCACCGGTGCTGCCGCTGGCGCGGCATCCGCGGATCGACAGCCGGGTGCTGGTGTTCGACCTGGAAGGCGATATCGAGCCGCTGCTGCGCTACACCCCGGAGCAGATCGCCGACCGCCTGTACACCCCGCAGGCCGACCTGCCCGAAGGCGAGCAGCGCATCCCGCTGAAGGAAGTGCACCTGAACAAGGCGCCGGCGCTGGTCGCCTGGTCGCACCTGCGCGATGCGGATTTCGCCCGCCTGCAGATCGACCCGGCGCAGATCCTGGCCAAGGCCGCGCGCCTGCGCGAGGCCGGGCCGGAACTGGCCGAGAAGGTCCGCCGCGTGTTCGGCAACGAACGCGCGGCGGCTCCGGCCGACGTGGATGCCTCGCTGTACGACGGCTTCCTGGCCGACACCGACAAGCGCGCGATGGCGCAGGTGCGCGCGACCCCGCCGGCACAGCTGGCGCCGCTGGAAACCGGCTTCCGCGATCCGCGCCTGCCCGAGCTGTTGTTCCGCTACCGCGCGCGCAACTGGCCGCAGACGCTGTCCATCGTCGAGCAGAACCGCTGGGACGATTACCGGCGCCGGCGCCTGCACGGCGACAGCGGCCTGTCCGAACTCGGCCTGGACGGCTACTTCGCGCAGCTCGCCGATTTACGTCTGGCTCACTCCGATGATGCTACCAAGCAAGCCCTGCTCGATCAGCTGGCCGCCTGGGGCCAGGACCTGCAACGGACTCTATGACCTCTTATTTCAGCGACGCCAGCTTCAAGTTCCTGCGTGCCCTGGCGCGGCACAACGACAAGGCCTGGTTCAACGACAACCGGCACAAGTACGAGGAGCACGTGCGCCAGCCGTTCCTGCGCCTGATCACCGACCTGCAGCCGGACCTGGCCCAGGTCAGCGACCATTTCCGCTCCGACCCGCGCGGCGTCGGCGGCTCGCTGTTCCGCATCCATCGCGACGCGCGCTTCTCCCACGACAAATCGCCGTACAAGACCTGGCAGGGCGCACGCCTGTTCCACGAGCGGCGCAAACAGGTACCGGCGCCGTCGTTCTACATCCACCTGCAGCCGGGCGAGAGCTTCGTCGGCGCCGGCCTGTGGCATCCGGAGCCGGACACGCAGCGCAAGGTGCGCCAGTTCATCTTCGACAACCCGGGCAGCTGGAAAGCCGCCGCGCACGCGCCGAAGCTACGCCGCCGCTTCGATTTCGAGGCCACGGAAATGCTGGTGCGGCCGCCGCGCGGCTTCCCCGCCGAGTTCGAGTTCATCGACGACCTCAAGCACAAGAACTGGGTGTTCTGGCGCCAGCTCGACGACGCCACCATGACCGGGCCGAAACTGCGCTCGCTGGTGGCGGCCGATCTGCAGACGCTGGCCCCGTTCGTGGACTATTTGTGCGCGGCCCTGGATCTGGAATTTTGAGGCAGTCCGCTTTCCCTGTAGGAGCGGCTTCAGCCGCGACAGGCATCATCGGTAACGCCTGTCGCGGCTGAAGCCGCTCCTACAAAAGATGCATCCGCACCGAGGCACACGATGAAAAAATGGCTGGCCTTGCTGTTCCTCGCCCTGCTCGCGCTCGGCGGCTACGTCGTCGCCGGGCCCTACCTGGCGATCCGCGGCATCAGCCAGGCGCTGGAACAGCGCGATGCGGCGGCGCTGGAGCGCTACGTCGACTTCCCCACCTTGCGGGTCAACCTGAAGGCGCAGGTCGACGATGCATTGCTGCGCCGCGCCGGGCCGGACCTGCAGGCCGGCCTGTTCGGCGGCGCGCTGCTGTCGCTGGCCGGCAGCGTCAGCGGCATGGGCGTGGATGCGATGGTCACCCCGGCCGGGATCGGCGCCTTGCTGCAGGGCGACGCGCTGTGGAAGCGCGCCAGCGGCGACACCGTCGGCGGCGACACCTATGCCGCGCCGCGTCCGCCGCAACCGTTGCGGCAGGCCGAGCACCGCTTCGAATCGACCTCGCGCTTCGTCGCCACCCTCCACACCGCCGACGGCACCGCGGTGCCCTGCGTCTTCACCCGCGACGGGCTGCGTTGGAAGCTCAGCAATATCCTGCTGCCGTTGTAGGAGCGGCTCTACGTGGCCTCGGGAGCCAGGATGGTATCCGCCTCCGCCGGTCGCGACCGAAGCCGCTGCCACAGTGACGGGCGGCATATCGCAGCGACGCGCCGCTCAGCGGCGCCAGGCGGTCGTTTCGAACGCCTGCTGCACGCGCCGGAACGGTACGCGCAACTGCCAGCGCGCCGACCACGGCAGGTGCGCCAATGCCGCGCGCGCGTCCAGCACCGGCAGATCGCCGGTCCAGGCGAACACCACGTGGTTGTCCAGTTCCGGCTCGTCCATGCGCAGCACCCGGCCGCCGAAGATCTTGCGCAGGTGCGCCACGTGCTGGCGGGTGTCGGTGTCGTACAGGTTCACCGCCAGCACGCCGCCGGGCGTCAGCGCGGCATGGCAATCGTCGTAGAAACCGCGCGTGCGCATCGCCGCGGGGATGCCGTCGGCATCGTAGGCATCGAGCAGCAGCAGGTCGTAGCGGCCGCGGCGCTGCGGCAGCAGCTGCGCACCGTCGCCGTGCAGCGCCTGGAAACGCGCGTCGTCGGCCGGGATGTGGAAGGCGTCGCGCAGCGCCAGCACGTCGGCATCGGCCTCGATCGCCTCGATGCGCGCCCGCGGCAGGTGCCGGTAGCAGAACTTGGCCTGCGAGCCGCCGCCCAGGCCGACGATGCCGATGCAGCGCGGCTCCGGCCGCAGCAGCAGAGCGCCGAGCATGCTGCGGGTGTAGTCCACTTCCAGCACGTGCGGCCACCAGGTGAGCATCCGGCTTTGCGTCACCTCGCCCTTGAACTGCAGGCTGGTGTAGCGCCAGCCGCGCTCCACGTACGGCCGTCCCGGGCGCAGCGCCTGCGTCTGCGCGCGGTCCGGCCTCAGCAACTGGCGCAGCGTGGCCCAGCGGCCTGCGCCGCCGCCGGAGGCCGCGCTCACGGCTTGGCGATGAGGTTGGCCACGCCGTGCGGCACATGCCCGGCGGCCACCCGCTCGCGCGCGGCGCTGTCGATGTTGTGCTGCGAGTCGTCGAAGAAGATGTCGGCGCCGAACGCCTGCAGGAACGGCCCCTTGTGGCGGCCGCCCAGGAACAGCGCCTCGTCCAGGCGCACGCCCCATTCGCGCAGCGTGCGGATCACCCGCTCGTGCGCCGGCGCCGAGCGCGCGGTGACCAGCGCGGTGCGGATCGGCGAGGCTTCGCCAGCCGGGAACGCGGACTGCAAGGCATGCAGCGCGGACAGGAAATTGCGGAACGGCCCGCCGGTCAGCGGCTCGCGCGCGTTCTCGCGCTCGTAGCGGCCGAACGCCTCCACGCCCTGCTCGCGCGAGAAGCGCTCGCCCTCGTCGCCGAAGATCACCGCATCGCCGTCGAAGGCGATGCGCAGCTGCGTGGACAACCGCTCCGAATCGATCGCTCCGGCCGCCGCGGCCGCTTCCTGCGCATGTTCGCCCGGCGGCTTGGGCAGGATCGTCGCCGCGGCGATGCCGTGGCTCAGCGCGCGCCGCACCGATTCCGGATTCGCCGACAGGAACAGGTCGGTGCCGAACGGCTTGACGTAGGGCCAGGTGGCCTCGCCGGAGGTGAAGGTGGCGCGGACGATGCCCAGCCCGTAGTGCTGGATCGAATTGAAGATGCGCAGCCCCGTATCGGCGGAATTGCGCGACAGCAGGATCACCTCCACCGGCGGCGTCTCCGGCGGCGTGCCCTGGTTCAGCGCCAGCAGCTTGCGCACCACCGGGAACGCCACGCCCGGCGCCAGCACATCGTCCTCGCGCTCGCGCTGGTACGCGCTGTACGCCTCCACTCCCTGCTGCTCGAACAGGGCATGGCCCTCTTCCAGATCGAACAGGGCACGCGAGGTGATCGCGACGGTTAGCAGGCGGGGGGAGTTGTCGGACATGGGAGCAGGGATTCGGAATTGGGGATTCGGGATTGGCAAAAGCGGTCAATTGGATCGGAAAGCAGATAGAGAAAGCGACAGAAAGGCAGACTGGCGGTTGCGAATCCCCAATCCCGACTCCCCAATCCCCGCTTTCAAACCATAAATTGCTCGCTCAAGATCCGCTCCTCCAGGTTGTGCTCCGGATCGAACAGCAGGGTGACCAGGCGGTCGCGCGATTCGCGGATGGTGACTTCGACCACGTCGCGGGTTTCGTGCGAGTCGGCGGTGACGCTGACCGGGCGCTTGTACGGATCGAGCACGCGCAGGCGCACTTCGGTGTCGGCCTTGAGGATCGCGCCGCGCCAGCGCCGCGGTCGGTAAGGCGCGATCGGGGTCAGCGCCAGGGTGTGCGAACCCAGCGGCAGGATCGGGCCGTGCGCCGAGGAGTTGTAGGCGGTGCTGCCGGCCGGCGTGGCCACCATCACCCCGTCGCAGATCAGTTCGTCGACGCGGGTCTGGCCGTTGAGGTCGATGCTGACGTGCGCGGCCTGGCGGGTCTGCCGCAGCAGCGACACTTCGTTGTAGGCCAGCGAACCGGTGGTGGTGCCGGACTCGGTCTGCGCCAGCATCTCCAGCGGCCGCAGCTTGGCCGGCTCGGCCTGCGCCAGCCGCACCACCAGATCGTCGTCCAGATACTGGTTCATCAGGAAGCCGACCGTGCCCAGTTTCATGCCGAACACCGGTTTGCCCAGGCCGCCGTGACGATGCAGGGTCTGCAGCATGAAGCCGTCGCCGCCGAGCGCGCACAGCACATCAGCGTCGGCCGGCGCATGGTCGCCATAGCGCGCGATCAGCTGGTCGCGCGCCGCGAGCGCGGCTGGCGCGGTGCTGGCGAGGAAACAGATGCGGGGAGAAGACGGCAGGACAGGAACGTTCATGCCGCGATCATACCCGGCACGCCGTTACGCGCGCGCGGCCACCCCGGCGGCGGCGACGCTAGCGTCCGGACGCGTAATCGTCGTAGACGGTGCGCGCGGCCTGTTCCTGCATGTCCTGGCGGACCGACGCCGGCACGACGGCGATCAGGCGTTCGCGGACCTGCTGCGCCAGCTGCGCGGACTTGATGTCGCCCATGCCCTCGCCCTGCCGCGCATCGGCCAGACACAACCAGTACCAGGCACGTGCGACATCCCGGCATGGCTGCGGGCCAAAGGCCTGGATCCAGGCCAGTTCGGGTTCCCAGCCCGCGCCCTCGCGCCAGCCGCGCGCGCCCCATTGCGCCAGCAGCGCGGCATGATCCGGTTCGGTACCGACGCCCAGAAAGCAGCGGCGGCCATATTCGCGGTAGGCGACGCTGAAGCGATTGTCCAGCCAGGTACGGGCATAGACCGCGCGCTTCAATGCGGCCAGCGCCGCGACCGGCTCGCCGCTGGCATCCAGGTGCAGAAACCAGGCATACGCGGCGTCGCCGAAGGATTTCCTGGACAGCGCGCGCAGCGGCGCCAGGTTGCCTTGCCGCTGTTGCTGCAACGCACGCTGCAGCCGCACCTCCAGCGAAGGCCGCCGGGCCAGGAGCACCAGCAGCAGCACGACGAACGCGGGAATCAGAAGGTAGAGCATGGTCTCTGCCGGCGCGAAGCCGCGGAACGCGAAGCGGACGGTACGCGGGGAACCGGACCGGCCAGCGCCAGGGCAAACGGCCCCACGCGCATGGCCATGGGCATCATGCGACGTGCGCCGGCATCGCGACAAGCGCGACGCCTGCGATCACGCCCCTTTCGTGAAAGAGGCATGGCGACGGCCGCAGCGACCGGGCCGCAGGGCCCGGCGCTGCCGACCTGCGCGTCGGGCCCGCGTCGCGGACCCGCGCACGGGTCACACCCCGTGCGCCGCCAGCTGGCCCAGCCGCTGCACCGCCACCGACACCGTCGGGTAGTCCAGCGCCTTCTGCGCCGACAGCTCCTGCAGCATGTTCAAGGTGAAGCGCAGGCTGCTGTCGTCGCGCTGCAGCCACTGCTGCACCTTGGCCTCGGCATTGCCGCCCGGCAACGCCAGGGCCTGCCCGGCCAACGCGCTGTGGTGCTTGGCCAGTTCGTCGCGCAGCACGCCGCGGGCCACCGCATGCCAGCGGCCGTTGACCTCCAGCGCGTCGATCTGCTCGAACAGCCACGGCAGCTGCAAGGCCTCGCCGAGGCGGAAATGCACCTTCGACACCTCCACCGGCTTGAGCTTGCGGGTGCGCGCCATCTCGATGATGTCGAACGCCGGCTCCAGGAAGCGCAGTTCCGACAGCTGCTGCGCCAGCGCCGGCGGCAGGCCCTTGTCCTGCCATTCCTGCACCAGCGCCTCGTACAGCGGACGCTGCGAGTCCGACAGCACGCCGGAGGCGACGCGGATGTCGTTGAACGGCTCGTGGTAGCGCTCCACCGCCGCGGTGATGCCGGGCATCGGGCCGGGACGGAACAGCAGCCAGCGCACGAACGCGCGCTGCAGCTTCCAGATCACTTCCAGCGCATCGATCTGCACCGACTCGGGCACCTGCCCGTCCAGCGCGTCGATCTGCGTCCACAGCGCGCGCGCGTCCAGCGTCTCGCGGCTGATCGTGTACGCCTTGGCCACCTCGCCGATGCTGCGCCCGGTGTCTTCCTGCATGCGCATCAGGAAGGTCGCGCCCATGCGATTGATGGTGGTGTTGGTGACCGCGGTGGCGATGATCTCGCGCTTCAGCCGGTGCCGCTCCATCGCATCGGCGTATTTCTTCTGCAGCGGCTGCGGGAAGTAGCGCTGCAGCTCCTTGGACAGGTACGGGTCCTCGGGGATGTCCGATTCCAGCAGCTGCTGGAACGCGACCAGCTTGGAGTAGGACAGCAGCACCGCCAGCTCCGGCCGGGTCAGGCCCTGGCCGCGCGCCTTGCGCGCGGAAATCTCCGCGTCCGACGGCAGGTATTCGATCTGCCGGTCGAGCAGGCCCTGCGCTTCCAGGGTGCGGATGAAGTGCTGCTTGGAGCCCAGGCGCTTGACGCTCATCCGCTCCATCAGGCTCAGCGCCTGGTTCTGGCGGATGTTGTCCCACAGCACCAGCTCGGCGACCTCGTCGGTCATCGACGCCAGCAGGGTGTTGCGCGCCGCCACGGTCAGCTTCTTGGCCTGCACCACGTCGTTGAGCAGGATCTTGATGTTGACCTCGTGGTCGGAGGTGTCCACGCCGGCCGAGTTGTCGATGAAGTCGGTGTTGAGCAGCACCCCGACCTGCGCGGCCTCGATGCGGCCGAGCTGGGTCAGGCCCAGGTTGCCGCCTTCGCCGACGATCCTGCAGCGCAGCTCGCCGCCGTTGACGCGCAGGCCGTTATTGGCGCGGTCGCCGACATCGCCATGGGTCTCGCTGGCGGCCTTGACGTAGGTGCCGATGCCGCCGTTCCAGAACAGGTCCACCGGCGCCTTGAGGATCGCGTTCATCAGCTCGTTCGGCGAGAGCTGCTTGACGCCCGCTTCCAGGCCCAGCGCCTCGCGCACCGGCGCGCTGATCTCGATCGACTTCAGCGTGCGCGGATAGAGGCCGCCGCCGGCGCTGATCAGCTTGGCGTCGTAGTCGGCCCAGCTGGAGCGCGGCAGCTTGAACAGGCGCTCGCGCTCGGCGAACGAGGCCGCGGGGTCCGGATTCGGATCCAGGAAGATGTGGCGGTGGTCGAACGCGGCCAGCAGGCGGATGTGCCGCGACAGCAGCATGCCGTTGCCGAACACGTCGCCGGACATGTCGCCGATGCCGACCACGCTGAAGTCCTCGCTCTGGCAATCGCGGCCCAGCGCGCGGAAGTGGCGCTTGACCGACTCCCAGGCGCCGCGCGCGGTGATGCCCATGCCCTTGTGGTCGTAACCGACCGAGCCGCCGGAGGCGAACGCGTCGCCCAGCCAGAAGCCGTGGTCGATCGCCAGCCCGTTGGCGATGTCGGAGAACGTGGCGGTGCCCTTGTCCGCGGCGACCACCAGGTACGGATCGTCCTGGTCGTGGCGCACCACCTGCGGCGGCGGCACGATCTTGCCGCCGACGATGTTGTCGGTGATGTCGAGCAGGCCCTGGATGAACAGCTTGTAGCAGGCGATGCCTTCGGCCAGCACCGCGTCGCGGTCGCCACCGGCGGGCGAGCGCTTGCAGAAGAAGCCGCCCTTGGCGCCGACCGGCACGATCACCGTGTTCTTGACCATCTGCGCCTTGACCAGGCCCAGCACCTCGGTGCGGAAATCCTCGCGCCGGTCCGACCAGCGCAGGCCGCCGCGCGCCACCGCGCCGAAGCGCAGGTGCACGCCTTCCACGCGCGGGCCGTACACGAAGATCTCGCGGTACGGGCGCGGCTTGGGCAGCTCCGGCACCTTGGCCGAATCGAGCTTGAAGCTGATGCAGTGGCCCAGGCCGCCGTCCTTGCCGGTCTGGTAGTAGCTGGTGCGCAGGGTCGCTTCGATCACGCCCTTGAAGCTGCGCAGGATGCGGTCCTCGTCGAGGCTGGCGACCTGGTCGAACAGCTTCAGCAGCGCGGCATTGGCCGCCTCCAGCTGCGCATCGCGGTCGCCGCGGCGCGCGTCGATCACCGGTTGCAGCGCCTTCAGCGCGCCTTCGTCGCCGGCCGCCAGCAGGTGCAGCTGCGCCGTCAGCGCGGCCTGGCCGTCGGCGATCTGCGCCTTGCTCTCGTTGCCGGTGGCCGGATCGAAACGCGCTTCGAACAGTTCCACCAGCAGCCGTGCCAGCAGCGGATAGCGCGTGCAGGTCTCTTCGACGTAGGCCTGCGAGAACGGCACCCCGGTCTGCAGCAGGTATTTGCAGTAGCCGCGCAGGATCGCCACCTGGCGCCAGCCCAGGCCGGCGCCGACGATCAGGCGGTTGAAGCCGTCGTTCTCGGCATCGCCGCGCCAGATGCGCACGAACGCCTCGCACAGCGGCGCGTCGGCGCGTTCGACGTCGATGCTGCCGGCCAGCGGCTCCACTTCGAAGTCCTGGATGTACAGCAGCGTGCCGTCCACGGTCAGCCGGTACGGGCGCTCGGAGATCACCCGCAGGCCCAGGTTCTCCATCATCGGCAGCACGTCCGACAGCGGCAGGTCGTCGCGCTGGCGGTACAGCTTCAGGCGCAGGCTGTCGGCGCCGTCGCGGCGCAGCGACTGCAGGCTCAGGTGCAGGTCGTCGGGACCGCGCAGCGCGGCCAGGCGCTCGACGTCGCGCGCGGCGATCTGCGCGGTCGATTCCTCGATGTAGCCGGCCGGCAGCGCGCGGCCGTAGTTGGCCGCCAGGCGCAGGCCGTCGCGCTCGCCGCGGCTGGCGACCAGCGCCTCGCGCAGGTCGTCCTGCCAGTTGCGCAGCAGGTGCGCCAGGCGCGCTTCCAGTTCGGTGGTATCGAATTCCAGCGCTTCGCCGGGCTTTGGCCGCACGATCAGGTGCAGCTGCGCCAGCGGCGATTCGCCCAGCACCACGCTGGAATCGATGTATTCGCCGTGCAGCGCGTCCTTCAGCAGGGCCTCGATGCGCAGGCGCACGTCGGTGTTGAAGCGCTCGCGCGGGATGTACACGAGTGCGGAAATGAAGCGGCCGTACTTGTCGCGGCGCAGGAACAGGCGGCTGCGCACCCGCTCCTGCAGGCCGAGGATGCCCATCGCGGTGCGGTACAGCTCCTCCTCGTTGGACTGGAACAGTTCCTCGCGCGGCAGCGTCTCCAGGATGTGGCGCAGCGCCTTGCCGCTATGGCTGCTCGGGGTCAGCCCGGACTTGCGCATCACGTAGTCGTGGCGCTCGCGCACCAGCGGGATCTCCCACGGCCGGCGATTGTAGGCGCTGGACGTGAACAGGCCGAGGAAACGCTGCTCGGCGACGATGCGGCCCTTGGCGTTGAACTCCAGCACGCCGATGTAGTCCATGTAGCCGCTGCGGTGCACCCGCGAGCGCGCGTTGGTCTTGGTCAGGATCAGCGCTTCCTTGATCCCCGATTCGCTGAGGCCGTGCGCGGCCAGGGTGCGCACCGGCCGCGCCGGCGACTTGTCGTGGCCGCGCAGCAGGCCCAGGCCGCTGTCCTCCAGCGGCGCCAGCACGTCTTCGCCGCCCTGCTTCTCGACCCGGTATTCGCGGTAGCCGAAGAAGGTGAAATGGTCGGCCGCGGCCCAGCGCAGGAATTCCTGCGCCTCGCGCCGGCCCTTGTCGTCCACCGGCAGGCGCCGCGTGGTCAGGTCGTCGGCCAGGGTCAGCATCTTCTCGCGCATGCCGCTCCAGTCGCGCACGATGTTGCGCACCTCGCCGAGGATGCGCTGGATCGCCGCGTCCACCCGCGGCATGTCCTCCGGCGGCTGCCGGTCGATCTCCAGCAGCATCAGCGATTCCGGCTTGCCCTCGCCGACCGTCTCCAGCTTGCCGCCCTTGTCGCGGCTCATGCGCAGCACCGGGTGGCCGAGCACGTGCACGCCGATGCCCAGCTCCGACAGCGCCATGCTCACCGAATCCACCAGGAACGGCATGTCGTCGTTGACGATCTGCAGCACCGTGCGCGAGGACTCCCAGCCGTCTTCCTTCAGGCTCGGATTGAACACCCGCACGTTGAACGTGCCCGGCTTGCGCTTGCGCGCGAACTCCAGCATCGACGCCGCCAGCGCGGCCCATTCCTGCGCGCTGTGGTGGGGGAACTCGTCCTCCTCCATGCGCTTGTAGAACTCCTCGGCGAAGGCCTGCGCCTCGGCCTGGCGGCCGCCCGGGTAGCGCTGGCGCAGGGCCGCGTACACCGGCTCCAGGCTGAAGCCGCCGGCGGAAGCGGCCGGCACGGCGTCGATCACCCGCGAATTGGCGGTGGCGCGCGCCGCGCCGCGCTTGTTCGCGACCGGTGCGGCCTTGGCCTGCTTGGCCGACGGCTTGGCGGACGCCTTGGACGAGGGGGAAGCGGGCTTGGACGCGGACTTGCTGGAGGATCCGGCCGAGGACGTGCTGGAACGGGAAGCGTCTGATTTGGGTTTCATGACGGGGAGCAACAACGATGCTCGTTGGGAAAGCCAGAATTGTACCGGTGGCGCGTTCAACTACCTTGCTGCATGGCGCAAACCAGCGCCGGGAACGAAACGACGCGCCATATCGGGCAAAGTCGCGCGCGCCGCCGTCACGCCGTCATAACTTCGTGCAGTGGAGCGTCGCCGATGCCGGGACTTGTCGCGATCGGCGCGCCGATGTCAAGGCTGTTCCAATTCTAAACTGGACGGTATAGTCCACATTCAATGACCGCCTCCCCTGCCCCGTCCCGCCTGCCTCAGGCGCGCGATCAGCGCGTGTACGCCGCCGTGCGCGAACTGTTGGCCGAAGCCGGCATGCGCCTGAGCATGGATGCGGTGGCCGCCCGCGCCGGCTGCTCCAAGCAGACCCTGTACAGCCGCTACCGCAGCAAGCAGGACCTGCTGCAGCGGGTGATGCAGGACCATACCGAACTGAGCGCCACGCACCTGGGTCCGGCGCAGGGCGAACTGCGCGGCAGCCTGCTGCGCTTCGCCCGCGAGTACCTGGAGCAGCTGTCCGAGCCGAGCGTGCTGCAGAGCTGCCAGCTGATCGCGGCCGAATCGCGGCATTTCCCCGAGCAGGTCCGCGCGCTGTTCCGCGACAGCGCCGAGGCGCTGATGCAGCGCCTGAGCGAACGCCTGCAACTGGCGGTGGCCGCCGGCCAGCTGCGCCATGACGATCCGCACTTCATGGCCGAACTGCTGTTGAGCATGATCGTCGGGATGGATTTCGAGCGCCAACGCTTCCATACCGCCCATCGCAGCGACGCCGCCGCGCAGCGCGCCTGGGCCGAATTCGCCGTCGACGGTTTCCTGCGCGCGTTCGCCGCGCCCCCTGCCCCTTCCCTTTCGTTTTCGACACCAGACCGGAGTACCACCCGATGACCTCCCCGTTGCGTTCTCTCGCCCTGGCCTGCGCCGTCGTGGTGGTGTTGGCGTCCTGCAAGAAACAAGAAGAACAGCAGGCCATGCCGCCGCCGGAAGTGGGCGTGCTGGAAGCCAAGCCGCAGACGCTGCCGTTGCAGCGCGACATGGTCGGGCGCCTGTCCGCCTACCGCAGCGCCGACGTGCGCGCCCGCGTGGCCGGGGTGCTGGAAAAGCGCCTGTACACCGAAGGCACCGACGTGAAGGAAGGCCAGCCGCTGTTCCAGATCGATCCGGCGCCGCTGCGCGCCTCGCTGGCGTCGGCGCAGGGCCAGCTGGCCGCGGCCGAGGCCACCTACGCCAACGCCAAGGTCGCCGCCACCCGCGCGCGCAGCCTGGCGCCGCAGGCCTACGTGTCCAAGTCCGACCTGGACACCGCCGAGGCCACCGAACGCACCTCGGCCGCGTCGGTGCAGCAGGCGCGCGCCGCGGTGGACACCGCACGCATCAACCTGGGCTACGCCACCGTCACCGCGCCGATCGCCGGCCGCGCCGGCAAGCAGCAGGTCACCGAAGGCGCGCTGGTCGGCCAGGGCGACACCACCCTGCTGACCACGATCGACCAGCTCGACCCGCTGTACGTGAACTTCTCGATGAGTTCGGACGAACTGGCGCAGCTGCGCCAGGCGCAGACCCAGGGCAACGTGGCGCTGAACGACGAGGGCAAGTCGACCGTGCAGGTCAAGCTCGGCGACGGCAGCGTCTACGCCCAGTCCGGCACGCTGGACTTCTCCGACACCGCGGTCGACCCGAGCACCGGCTCGGTGACCCTGCGCGCCCTGCTGCCCAATCCGGACCGGGTGCTGCTGCCCGGCGCGTTCGTCAGCTTCGCCGCCAACCTGGGCCAGCGCAACAACGCCTACCTGATCCCGCAGGAAGCGATCCAGCGCGACGCCAAGGGCGCCTACGCGCTGGTGGTCGGCAAGGACGGCAAGGTGCTGCGCAAGGACGTGGTCACGGTCGGCCAGCAGGAAGGCAAGTGGATCGTCGGTTCCGGCCTGGCCGCCGGCGACCAGGTCATCGTCTCCGGCCTGCAGAAGGCCAAGGAAGGCGCGCCGGCCAAGGCCACGCCGTGGACCCCGGGCGCTCCGGGCCAGGCCCCGGGCGGCACCGCGCCGCAGGGCCAGGCACCCGCTGGCGCCGCGCCGCAGGACAAGGCCGCCGGCCAACCGCAGGGCGCAGCGAGCGGCGACACGCCGGCCGCCGCGGCCGATTCCAAGCCCGAGCAGCAGTAACGGACCCCCGCCATGCCTAAGTTCTTCATCGAACACCCGGTCTTCGCCTGGGTGGTGGCGATCCTGATCTCGCTCAGCGGCGTGATCGCCATCCTCAACCTCGGCGTCGAATCCTATCCCTCGATCGCGCCGCCGCAGGTCACCGTCACCGCGACCTACCCCGGCGCCAGCGCCGACACCACCGAGCGCTCGGTCACCCAGGTGATCGAGCAGCAGCTGACCGGCATCGATCACCTGCTGTACTTCAGCTCCTCGTCCTCCTCCAGCGGCACCGCCACCGTCACCCTGACCTTCGAGACCGGCACCAATGCCGACATCGCCCAGGTGCAGGTGCAGAACAAGGTGTCGCTGGCGACGCCGCGCCTGCCCTCGGAAGTGACCGCGCAGGGCGTGGTGGTGGCCAAGGCCAACGCCGGCTTCCTCAGCGTGATCGCGCTGCGCTCGGAAAACCCGTCGATCGACCGCAGCGCGCTCAACGACATCGTCGGCTCGCGCGTGCTGGAGCAGATCTCGCGCGTGCCCGGCGTCGGCAGCACCCAGCAGTTCGGCGCCGAATACGCGATGGACATCTGGCTGAACCCGGAAAAGCTGCAGGGCTATCACCTGTCGCCGAGCCAGGTGTACAACGCGATCAGCGCGCAGAACGTGCAGTTCGCCGCCGGCTCGATCGGCTCCGATCCGGCCCCGTCCGGGCAGTCGTTCACCGCCACGGTCACCGCCGAAGGCCGCTTCAGCTCGCCCGAGCAGTTCGAGAACATCATCCTGCGCGCGGACAGCAACGGCAGCGTGGTGCGGCTGAAGGACGTGGCGCGGGTCGCGTTCGGCCCGACCAGCTTCGGCGTGGACACCCAGTACAACGGCAAGCCGACCGGCGCGTTCGCGATCCAGCTGCTGCCCGGCGCCAACGCGCTGAGCGTGACCGAGGCGGTCAAGGCCAAGATGGACGAGCTGCAGCCCAGCTTCCCGCAGGGGGTGACCTGGTTCACCCCGTACGAGAGCACCACCTTCGTGCGGATCTCGATCGAGGAAGTGGTCAAGACCCTGATCGAGGCGATCGTGCTGGTGTTCCTGGTGATGCTGGTGTTCCTGCAGAACTTCCGCGCCACCATCATCCCCACCCTGGTGATCCCGGTGGCCTTGCTGGGCACCTTCCTGGGCATGTGGGTGATCGGCTTCACCATCAACCAGCTGACCCTGTTCGCGATGGTGCTGGCGATCGGCATCGTGGTCGACGATGCGATCGTGGTGATCGAGAACGTCGAACGCATCATGTCCGAAGAGCACATGGCGCCGAAGGCGGCCACGCAGAAGGCGATGACCCAGATCACCGGCGCGGTGGTGGCGATCACCGTGGTGCTGGCGGCGGTGTTCATCCCCTCGGCGATGCAGCCCGGCGCGGCCGGCGCGATCTACAAGCAGTTCGCGATCACCATCGCCATGGCGATGGGGTTCTCGGCGTTCCTGGCGCTGAGCTTCACCCCGGCGCTGTGCGCGGCGTTCCTGAAGGCCACCCACAACGAGAACCCGAACTGGGTGTACCGCACCTTCAACAAGTACTACGACAAGCTGTCGCACCGCTACGTCGGCGCGGTCGGCGGCACCATCCGCCGCGCGCCGCGCTGGATGGCGGTGTTCGCGTTGCTGGTGGTGCTGTGCGGCTTCCTGTTCACGCGCATGCCGAGCAGCTTCCTGCCCGAGGAAGATCAGGGCTTCGCGCTGGCGATCGTGCAGTTGCCGCCGGGCGCCACGGTCGGCCGCACCAACGAGGTGTTCGCGCAGATGCGCGGCGTGCTGCAGCAGCAGAAGGCCGTGGAAGGCATGCTGCAGGTGGCCGGCTTCAGCTTCCTGGGCCGCGGCGAGAACGTCGGCATGGGCTTCATCCGGCTCAAGCCGTGGGCCGACCGCGACGTCACCGCCACCGACCTGATCCAGCAGTTGAACGGGATGTTCTACGGCATCAAGGGCGCGCAGATCTTCGTGGTCAACCTGCCCACGGTGAACGGCCTGGGCCAGTTCGGCGGCTTCGACATGTGGCTGCAGGACCGCACCGGCGCCGGCGAGGAAGCGCTGACCCAGGCGCGCAACATCCTGCTCGGCAAGGCCGCCGCGCGCCAGGACGCGCTGGCCGGGGTGCGCCCCAACGGCCTGGAGAACGCGCCGCAGCTGCAGCTGAGCGTGGACCGCGTGCAGGCGCAGTCGATGGGCCTGTCGGTCAGCGACATCTACCAGTCGATCCAGATGATGCTGGCGCCGGTATACGTCAACGACTTCTTCTACGAAGGCCGCATCAAGCGCGTCAACATGCAGGCCGACGCGCCTTTCCGCACCGGACCGGAGTCGTTGAGCAACTTCTACGTGCCCAGCAGCAGCGCCACCGACAGCGACGGCCTGCCGCAGATGATCCCGCTGAGCACGGTGGTGAAGTCGAACTGGATCTACAGCTCGCCGTCGCTGAGCCGCTACAACGGCTATTCGGCGGTCAACGTGGTCGGCAATCCGGCCCCGGGCGGCAGTTCCGGCCAGGCGATGAGCGCGATGGAGGAGATCGTCAACACCGACCTGCCGCCGGGCTTCGGCTTCGACTGGAGCGGCATGTCCTACCAGGAGATCATCGCCGGCAACAGCGCCACGCTGCTGCTGGTGCTGTCGATCGTGGTGGTGTTCCTGTGCCTGGCGGCGCTGTACGAGAGCTGGTCGATCCCGGTGTCGGTACTACTGGTGGTGCCGATCGGCGTGCTCGGCGCGGTCACCTTCTCGCTGCTGCGCGGCCTGCCCTACGACATCTACTTCAAGATCGGCCTGATCACGGTGATCGGCCTGGCGGCGAAGAACGCGATCCTGATCGTGGAGTTCGCGGTGGAGCAGCGCGCGGCGGGCAAGACCCTGCGCGAGGCGGCCACCGAGGCGGCGCACCTGCGCTTCCGCCCGATCCTGATGACCTCGTTCGCGTTCATCCTCGGCGTGCTGCCGATGGCGATCTCCACCGGCGCCGGCGCCAACGCGCGCCACTCGATCGGCACCGGCGTGATCGGCGGCATGGTGTTCGCCACCGTGCTCGGCGTGCTGTTCATCCCGCTGTTCTTCGTGGTGGTGCGGCGCATGCTCGGCGACAAGCTGGACGAGCCGTCGAAGGAATACGCGGCGCTGCAGCAGGAAGGGCAGTCGCGGAATCAGCCGGATCGGTGAGGGGCCGGGATTGGGGATTCGGGATTGGGGATTCGTCAGAATCCCCGGCCCTTGAAATCCTCGGGTTCCTGATGCAAACAAAAAAAGCGGCCATGACGGCCGCTTTTTTTGTTCTCTCGGTCCCAGCGATGCCTGTGGCAGCGCTGGTCCGATTGCCTACTGCCGATTCTCGATTCCCGGCTACTCAGCGCAGCCCGGTCTCGTTGCGGGCGATCACCAGGCGCTGGATCTCGGACGTGCCTTCGTAGATCTCGGTGATCTTGGCGTCGCGGAAGTAGCGCTCCAGCGGCATCTCCTTCGAATAGCCCATGCCGCCGTGGATCTGCACCGCCTGGTGGGTGATCCACATCGCCGCCTCGGAGGCGGTGAGCTTGGCCACCGAGGCCTCGGTGGTGAAGCGCTTGCCCTGCCCCTTCAGCCACGCCGCGCGCAGCGTCAGCAACAGCGAGGCGTCGAGCTTGCACTTCATGTCGGCGATCTTGGCCTGGGTCATCTGGAACGCGCCGATCGGCGAGCCGAACGCCTTGCGCTCCTTCACGTAGTCCAGGGTGGCCTGGTAGGCGGCGCGGGCGATGCCGATCGCCTGCGAGGCGATGCCGATGCGGCCGGCGTCGAGCACGCTCATCGCGATCTTGAAGCCCTCGCCCGGTGCGCCCAGGATCTCGTCCGGGGTCGCCACGTAGTCCTGGAACTCGATCTCGCAGGTGGCCGAGGCGCGGATGCCGAGCTTGGGCTCGGTCTTGCCGCGGTGGAAACCGGGCTTGTCGGTGTCGACCACGAACGCGGTGATGCCGCGCGAGCCCTGCTCCGGCTCGCTCAGCGCGTACAGCACGATGTACTTGGCGACCGGGCCGGAGGTGATCCAGCTCTTCTTGCCGTTGATCACGAAGCTGCCGTCGTCCTGGCGCACCGCCCGGCAACGCATCGCGGTGGCGTCGGAGCCGGACTGCGGCTCGGTCAGCGCGAACGCGCCGATATGGCTGCCGTCGGCGATCGCGCGCACGTACTTCTGCTTCTGCGCCTCGTTGCCGTTCTTCAGGATGCCGGCGCAGAACAGCGAGTTGTTGACCGAGACGATGGTGGAATGGGCGGCGTCGCCGGCGGCGATCTCGACCATCGCCAGCACGTAGGCGATCGGGTCCATGCCGGCGCCGCCGTACTCCTCCGGCACCTCGATGCCCATCAGCCCGTTCTCGCCGAGCAGGCGGATGTTCTCCAGCGGGAACTCGCCGGTGCGGTCGTGGTGCTCGGCGCTCGGCGCGATCCGCTCCTGGGCGATGCGTCGCGCCACGTCCTGGATCATCAATTGCTCTTCAGTAAAGCTGAAATCCACGTAGAACCCCTCCCGGGCTGTCTGGTGCGCCATTGTAGCCATCCAGACCATACGCTGGCGTGTGCACGACTTGACCCGGTCGGCCCGCGGGACCAGAATATCTCTATATCGCGATAGGAAGATATTATGGATCTGGAGGACTGGTCGACCCGGCTGAAGGTGTTCGCCGACGCGACCCGCGTGCGCCTGCTGGCGCTGCTGGAGCAGGAAGAGCTGACCGTGGCCGAGCTGTCGGCGATCACCCGGCTGGCGCAACCGCGCGTCTCCACCCACCTGGCCAAGCTGAAGGAGGCCGGGCTGGTGCGCGACCGCCGCGCCGGCGTGTCGGCCTACTACCGCTTCGACGAGGCGCAACTGGACCCGGCGCAGCGCGCGCTGTGGCTGGCGCTGAGCACCGGCAGCGACGACCCGCTGCTGCGCCAGGACGCCGAGCGCGTGGCCGCGGTGCTGGCCAACCGCGCCGCCGACCAGAACTGGGCCGACTCGGTGGCCGGCGACATGGAACGCCACTACTCGCCCGGGCGCACCTGGGAAGCGCTGGCGCGCACCGCGCTGCCGCTGCTGGAAACCGGCGACGTGCTCGACATCGCCTCCGGCGACGGCGTGCTGGCCGAACTGGTCGCCCCGCATGCGCGCCGCTACGTGTGCATCGACACCAGCGCGCGGGTGGTGGCCGCGGCCAGCGAGCGCCTGCGCCGGCTGGGCAACGTGGAAGTGCGCGAAGGCGACATGCACGCGCTGCCGTTCGCCGACGCCAGCTTCGACCTGGTGGTGATGATGCATGCGCTGACCTACGCGGCCAAGCCGGCGCAGGCGGTGGCCGAATCGGCGCGGGTGCTGCGCCCCGGCGGACGCCTGCTGCTGTGCAGCCTCGCCCGCCACGAACACAAGGCCGCGGTGCAGGCCTACGGCCACGTCAACCTGGGCTTCTCGTCGAAGGAACTGCGCAAGTTCGTGCACAAGGCCGGGCTGGACGTGTCCAGCCTGGAAACCGTGACCCGCGAGAAGCGCCCGCCGCATTTCGAGGTGGTGTCGTTGATTGCTGTGAAGCCGGTGGAGCCGGGATTGGGGAATGGGGATTCGGGAATCGCAAAGGCAAAGGCAAAGGCAGGAGCGACCGCATGAGCAGCTCATCCATGTCTCCTCAGTCACAGCTGCCCTGGCTGCACCCCCAACGTACGCAGAAGCTGCTGCAGGCGCTGTCCGAACGCATCCTGATCATCGATGGCGCGATGGGCACCATGATCCAGCGCCACGACCTGCAGGAGGCCGACTACCGCGGCGAACGTTTCGCCGCCGGCTACGACAGCGCGCACGTGCACGGCCCCGGCTGCGACCACGCGCCGCAGGGCCACGACCTGAAGGGCAACAACGACCTGCTGCTGCTGTCCCGGCCGGACGTGATCGCCGGCATCCACCGCGCCTACCTCGATGCCGGCGCCGACCTGCTCGAGACCAACACCTTCAACGCCACCTCGATCAGCCAGGCCGACTACCACCTGGAGCATCTGGTCTACGAACTCAACAAGGCCGGCGCGCAGGTCGCGCGCGCGTGCTGCGACGCGGCCGAGGCGCTCACCCCGGACAAGCCGCGCTTCGTCATCGGCGTGCTCGGCCCGACCAGCCGCACCGCCTCGATCAGCCCCGACGTCAACGATCCCGGCTTCCGCAACACCAGCTTCGACGAGTTGCGCGGCACCTACCGCGAAGCGGTCGAGGGCCTGATCGACGGCGGCGCCGACACGCTGATGGTGGAGACCATCTTCGACACGCTCAACGCCAAGGCGGCGCTGTACGCGATCGAGGAAGTGTTCGAAGCGCGCGGCGGGCGGCTGCCGGTGATGATCTCCGGCACCATCACCGACGCCTCCGGGCGCACCCTGTCCGGGCAGACCGCCGAAGCGTTCTACGCCTCGGTGGCGCATGGCCGGCCGCTGTCGGTGGGGCTGAACTGCGCGCTCGGCGCCAGCGACCTGCGCCCGCACGTGGAGACGCTGGCGCGGATCGCCGACGGCTACGTCAGCGCGCATCCCAACGCCGGCCTGCCCAACGCCTTCGGCGAGTACGACGAAACCCCTGAGGAAATGGCGGCGACGCTGAAGGAATTCGCCCAATCCGGATTGCTGAACCTGGTCGGCGGCTGCTGCGGCACCACCCCGGCGCACATCCAGGCGATCGCCGAGGCGGTGCGCGGCCTGCGTCCGCGCACGCCGCTGGCGGCGCAGGCACAGGCGGCCTGAGATGACGCTGCATCCGCTGCCGCTTCACGCATTCGCGGGGCGCGCCGCATGCGCCGCACCGGCCGCCGGCGCGCGCGCGTCCACCGCAACGATCCTGCAAGGCTGAGCCCATGTCCGTCCGCATTACCCGCCTGTCCGGCCTGGAGCCGCTGCTGCTGACCCCGGACCTGCTGTTCGTCAACGTCGGCGAGCGCACCAACGTCACCGGCAGCGCGCAGTTCCGCAAGCTGGTCAAGGAAGAGCGCTACGAGGAAGCGGTGGACGTGGCGCGCCAGCAGGTCGCCAGCGGCGCGCAGATCCTCGACGTCAACATGGACGAGGGCCTGATCGATTCGGAGAAGGCGATGACCCGCTTTCTCAACCTGATCATGTCCGAGCCGGACATCGCGCGCATCCCGATCATGGTCGACTCCTCCAAGTGGAGCGTGATCGAGGCCGGGCTGAAGTGCCTGCAGGGCAAGAGCGTGGTCAACTCGATCTCGCTGAAGGAAGGCGAAGCGGTGTTCGTCGAGCACGCGCGCAAGGTGCTGCGCTACGGCGCCGCCGCGGTGGTGATGGCGTTCGACGAGCAGGGCCAGGCCGACACCTGCGCGCGCAAGGTGGAGATCTGCAGCCGCGCCTACCGGATCCTGACCGAGCAGGTCGGCTTCCCGCCGGAAGACATCATCTTCGACCCCAACATCTTCGCCGTGGCCACCGGCATCGAGGAGCACGACAACTACGCGGTGGACTTCATCGAGGCCACCCGCATCATCCGCCAGACCCTGCCGCACTGCCACGTGTCCGGCGGCGTGTCCAACGTGTCGTTCTCGTTCCGCGGCAACGAGACCGTGCGCCAGGCGATCCACTCGGTGTTCCTGTACCACGCCATCGCCGCGGGCATGGACATGGGCATCGTCAACGCCGGCGGCATGCCGATCTACGACGACCTGGACCCGGACCTGCGCGAGCGCGTGGAGGACGTGATCCTCAACCGCCGCCGCGACGGCACCGAGCGCCTGCTGGAGATCGCCGAGCGCTACAAGGGCAAGAAGGGCCAGAGCAGCGTCGAGGACCTGAGCTGGCGCGACAAGCCGGTGCGCGCGCGGCTGGCGCATGCGCTGGTGCACGGCGTGGACGCCTACGTGGAACTCGATACCGAGGAAGCGCGGCAGCAGTCCACGCGCCCGCTGGACGTGATCGAAGGCCCGCTGATGGACGGCATGAACGTGGTCGGCGACCTGTTCGGCGCCGGCAAGATGTTCCTGCCGCAGGTGGTCAAGTCGGCGCGGGTGATGAAGAAGGCGGTGGCCTACCTGCTGCCGTACATCGAGGCGGAAAAGCTGCGCACCGGCGACACCGGCAAGTCCAACGGCAAGATCATCATGGCCACGGTCAAGGGCGACGTGCACGACATCGGCAAGAACATCGTCGGCGTGGTCCTGGCCTGCAACAACTTCGACGTGATCGACCTGGGGGTGATGGTGCCGACCCAGACCATCCTCGACCGCGCGCGCGCCGAGAACGCCGACATCATCGGCCTGTCCGGGCTGATCACCCCGTCGCTGGAAGAGATGAGCCACGTCGCCCGCGAGATGCAGCGGCAGGGCTTCTCGATGCCGCTGCTGATCGGCGGCGCCACCACCTCGCGCGCGCACACCGCGCTGAAGATCGACCCGCACTACGCCGCGCCGACGGTGTGGGTCAAGGACGCCTCGCGCGCGGTGGGCGTGGCGCAGTCGCTGATCTCCAAGGACCTGCGCGCCGCGTTCGTGGCCGCCAACGACGCCGACTACGCCGAGATCCGCCAGCGCCACAGGAACCGCGGCGACGCCAAGCGCCTGGTGTCGCTGGAGAAGGCGCGCGCGCAGCGCTTCGACGGCGGCTGGGACGCCTACACCCCGCCGGCGCCGAAGCAGCCCGGGCTGCACGTGTTCGACGACTACCCGCTGGAGGAACTGCTGCCGCTGATCGACTGGACCCCGTTCTTCCAGGCCTGGGAACTGGCCGGCAAGTTCCCGGCGATCCTCAGCGACGCGGTGGTCGGCCAGCAGGCCAGCGACCTGTACCGCGACGCGCGGGCGATGCTCAAGCGCATCGTCGGCGAGAAGTGGCTCACCGCCAAGGCGGTGTTCGGGCTGTGGCCGGCGAATAGCGTGGGCGACGATGTTGTGGTCCTGACGGACCGGGAATCGGGAACCGGGAATGGGGAATCGGGCGACGACGCTCCGGCTTTCGACCATTCCCGATTCTCCATTCCCCATTCCCTGCATTTCCTGCGCCAACAAGTCGACAAACCCGTCGAACGCCCCGATTTCTGCCTGGCCGATTTCATCGCGCCCAGGGACAGCGGCAAGCAGGACTGGATCGGGGCGTTCGCGGTCACCGCCGGCATCGGCATCGAGCCGCACGTGGCGCGGTTCGAAGCGGCGCACGACGACTACAACGCGATCCTGCTCAAGGCGCTGGCCGATCGCCTGGCCGAGGCCTTGGCCGAGCGCCTGCACCAGCGCGTACGCCGCGAATTCTGGGGCTATGTCGCCGACGAGGCGCTGGACAACGAGGCGCTGATCGCCGAGAAGTACCGCGGCATCCGCCCTGCCCCCGGCTATCCGGCCTGCCCCGAGCACAGCGAGAAGAAGACCCTGTTCGCGCTGCTCGACGCCGAACGCAACGCCGGCATGGCGCTGACCGAAAGTTTCGCGATGCTGCCGACCGCGGCGGTGTCCGGCTATTACTTCAGCCATCCGCAGAGCCAGTATTTCGTGGTCGGGCGTCTGACCAAGGAACAGGTCGCCGACTACGCGCGGCGCAAGGGCGTGCCGCTGCTGCAGGCCGAGCGCTGGCTGGCCTCGAACCTGGACTACGATCCGGAGTGAGCCATGACGGGCCCGCCGCCGGTCGCCGCCCGCGTGCAGTCGCCGCAACGCACTCCCTGAGCAAGGCCTCCAAGCCATCGGAACTGTCCCCATGAAGGTCGTGGTCACCGGCAGCAGCGGCCGCATCGGCCGCGCGATCCACATCCGCCTGTCGCGGCAGCACCGCGTCGACGGCTTCGACAGCGCGCCCTCCTCCACCGCCGCCTGGGTCGGCGACCTGGCCGACAGCGCGCTGCTGGCGCGTGCGATGCAGGGCGCGGACGCGGTGGTGCACACCGCGGCGCTGCACGCACCGCATGTGCCGCACGTCGGCGCAGCCAGGTTCCGCCAGGTCAACGTCGATGGCACCCGCCGCGTGCTCGATGCGGCGAGCGCGGCCGGCGTCGGCCGCATCGTCTTCACCAGCACCACCGCGCTGTACGGCAGCGCCGCCAGCCCCGTCGACACGGCGGCCTGGGTCGACGAAGAACTGGCGCCGCAGCCGCAGACCATCTATCACCACACCAAGCTGGAGGCCGAAGCGCTGCTGCGCGAGGCGGCCGCCCAAGGCGGGCCGAGCGTGCGCATCCTGCGCATGTCGCGCTGCTTCCCCGAACCGGCCAATCTGATGGCGGTGTTCCGCCTGCACCGCGGCATCGACGCGCGCGACGTCGCCGATGCGCACGCGGCGGCACTGGCCCATGCCGGCCCGGTCGCGGCGACCTTCGTCGTCTCCGGCGCCACGCCGTTCCTGCGCGAGGATTGCCAGGCGCTGCACCTCGACCCGCAGGCGCTGCTGCGGCAGCGCGCGCCGTTGCTGGTCGACGCGTTCCGGCGCCGCGGCTGGCCGCTGCCGACGCGGATCGACCGCGTCTACTCGGCACAGCAGGCGCTGCAGGCGCTGGACTGGCGACCGCGTTACGGCTTCGAAGAGGTGCTGGCGCACTACGACCAGCACCTCCCGGAGGTCCTGCCACCCGACGACGGCGAGCCCGCACGCGAGTGAGCGCGCGCCGGCATCGGCGTAGCCTCATGCACCCAACTGCGCGAGACGCTGCGCGCCGGACCCTCACCCCAACCCCTCTCCCGACGGGAGAGGGGCTTACGGCTATTCCCATCGCCCCTCGGGACCATGGCCCCCTTTTCGGGGGAAGGGGCCCCGCAGGGGCAGATGAAGGTACGGGCGCAGCCTCCTGCACCCAACTCCGCGAGTCGCTGCGCGCCGGACCCTCACCCAACCCCTCTCCCGGCGGGAGAGGGGCTTGCGGCCGCTCAGCGCAGCAGCACCGATACGCCGAGGCCGCCCTGCCAATCCGACGTCGGCGCGGACAAGCCGCGCAGCACCGACAGGTCCAGCTGCACGCGCTGGGCGACCAACCAGGTCAGCCCGGTGCCGAGCGCGCGCATCTCGTCCTCGCCGCCGCCGATGCCGGCTTCGGCATAGGCGCTGAGGTCGCCCCGCGCATAGAACGTATAGCTCGGCGACACGGTCCAGCCGTGGCCGTCGTCGCTGTCGCTGAGGTTGGCGTACAGCGCGACATTACGCCCGCCGTCCAGGTCCCAGCCGGCGCCGACGCCGAGATCGTAGCGATGCCCATCGTCGCCGTACGGCGCGCGCCCTACCGGCACCGCGGCGGTGCCGAGCACGGCCCAGGAAAACGTGTCGCGCGTGCTCGGCAACGCCCATTTCAAACCGATGCTGGCATCGCCGCCGCCATGCCCGCGGAAATCCTGGCCGGTGCCGCGCACGCGCTGCCAGACCTGGCTGTCGATGGCCAATTGCAGCTCCGCCTGCGCGCTCAGGCCGATCCGCAGGCGGCTGTCGGCCACGTACTCGGTGGTGTGCACGCCGCCGCTGCGGTCGTAGCTCACGTCCGACAGCGCCTGCTCCCAGGCGATGCCGCCGGCCGGCAGGGTCTGCGAGGCGAAGCCGATGCCGGGGCGATCGAACGCCGGCGCGTCGTCGGCATGGGCGACGCTTGCGGCGCCCAGAGCGCCGAGCACCAGCGCGCAATGCAGGAACGCCACGGCGCGATGCGTTGCGCATGCGCCGCGGATGCGGACCTGCGCGCGCAACGGCGCAACGGAACTGGCTGTGGTCATGGTCTGCCTCCGCAAGAGCGAGCGCCGCCGCTCACGGCGCCGTGCCCGATTCTGCCTGCACCGCCTTGAAGTGCGCCGTGAAGCCCGGCAACAGCAGCCGATTGCCGTAGCCGCTGAGGTGATCGGCATCGAAGAACAACGGGTGCCCGTCGCGCATGCCGGCGCAACGCTGCGGCTCGCACAGCACCGGCAACGGATCCCAGACCGAGGCATGCGGCAGCCGCGCGGCGATCCGCTGCAGGCTCTGCAGCACCGGCGCGCGGTAGCGCTCCATCGTGTCGCGCTGGATCTGCGTGCCGCGCGCGCAGATCGCGTTGCCGCGGTTGAACCAGTCCGAACAGCGGTACGGCGGCGCGCGCAGCAACGGCTTGGGCGCCTCGAACACGATGCGCACCCCGCGCTGCGCCAACGGCTGCAGCAACGCGACCGCCGCCTCTTCGCCGGCAGCGCGTACCGCCTGCGCCTGCGCACTGTCCTGCTCGGCCATCACCGCCGCCTCGTCGAACAGCTGGGTCTGCTCGGCCAGGCGCAGCAGGCGCAGCGCCGGCAGGAACAGCACGTCGCCGTCGCGCGCATGCGCGGTGACATCGGCCAGGGTGCTGCGCTCGTAGGCCTGGCAACCGGCGTGCGTCGCCTGCCAGGCCTGCAGGCCCACGATCGGACACCCGCCGACGCCGTACAGGCGCACCGCCACACCGCTCTGCAGCGCGAAGCGGCGCAGCAGTTCGTTGTAGGCCAGCGCATGCGAATCGCCGGCGACGAACAGCTGGGTCGGCTTGCGTGGCGTCTCCAGGCCGCGGTCGCGCAGGTCGCAATCGCCGCGCTCGAACAGCTTGGCGCTGCCGACCTGCAACTCCGCCCGTCCGGTCTTCAGCGTGCAGTGCGGGAACTCCTTGCGCATGCCCTTGGCATACGCGTACCAGTCCAGCGGATGCCGGCTCACCGTGCTCAGCGAGTAGTAGCGCTGCGTGTCCAGCAGCAGCGCATGCACGCCGGCGGCGAGCAGGATCAGGCCCAGCCCGGCGACGATGGTGCGCGCCGGCGTGCGCGCCTTGCCGATGCGGCCGCTGCGCCATGGCAGTTCCACCCAGCGGTACGAGGCGATCGCCAGCGCCGCCACCAGCAGCAGCGCCAGCGCTTTGGCCAGCGCCGACTCCAGGCCCACGGTCCAGCGAAACAGCACGAACACCGGCCAATGCCACAGGTACAGCGAATAGGAGACGCGGCCGATCGCCACCACCGCGCGCTGCGACAGCGCCCGCTTGATCCAGCCGGCCGGCGCGCCATGCAGCAATCCCAGCAGGCCCAGCGTGCCCAGTACCGGCCACAGGCCGTCGGGCCACGGCGAGTATCCGGGGCGCGCACGCCACAATCCGTAGCCGACCAAGCCCAGCGCCAACGCCAGCAGCGGCGAACGCCAGTTCCAGGCCGCACGCGGCGCCGGCGCAGCGCCGGCATCGAAGCGTCCGCTCAACGCCAGCGCCTGGTACAGCAGCACGCCGCTGCCCAGTTGCCAGAAGCGCTCGGTGGTCAGGTAGAACGCATCGCCGGCCTCGCCGCCGCCACGGCTGCGCAGCAGCGCATACGCCAGCGAGCTGGCCGAAGCCAGCGTCACCAGCAACGTCGACCACGCGCGGCCGCGGCCGCCACGGTTCCAGGCCAGGAACAGCAACGGGAACAGCAGGTAGAACTGCTCTTCCACGCCCAGCGACCAGGTATGCGTGTACGGATTGAACTCGGCCTTCGGCGAGAAGTAATCGTTGTCGCTGGCGGCCAGCACCCAGTTGCTGAGGCCGACGAAGGCCATGCGCCCGGTCTTGGCGCTGGTCTCGCTCAACCAGGAGTCGGGAATGAACAGGCCGCTGGCCAGCGCGGTCGCCAGCAGACAGGCCACCAGCGCCGGCGCGATGCGGCGCATGCGCCGCGCATAGAACTGCGCGAACACGCCCCAGCTGCCGGCCGCCGGCAAGCGCTGCAGCGAGGCGCTGACCACGAAGCCGGAGATCACGAAGAACACGTCGACGCCGGTGAACCCGCCCGGCAGCCAGGCCGGATCCAGGTGGTAGGCGATGACCGCCAGCACCGCGAGCGCGCGCAGTCCGTCGATATACGGCAGATAGCCGCCCGCCGCGTGCGCGGGCGATGACGGGTGCAGGCGCCCTGCCCCTGCGCGCCCCATCCCTGGGAAAGCCACGCTTACCAGACCAGGTCGTCGGGGATCTGGTACTTCGGATCGGCGTAGGGATCCTCTTCGGCCGTGGCGTTCGGATCGACCCGCAGCGCCACCGACGCCGGGAAGATCGCCTCGGCCTGATCCAGCAGCGCCGCGGTCACCAGCAGGTAGCGGCCGTTCTGCTGCAGCACGCCCAGCTCGCCGGCATTGAGCGCCTTGAGCTGCTCGGCGGTGACGTAGATGCGCTTGATCTTGCCGCCATAGGGGAAATGGCGGGCGATGTCGGCCTCGGCGTGGTTCAGCGCCTGGTCCTTGAGCAGTTCGTCGAGCCTGGCCCGCGCCTCGCGGCGCAGCCGCGCCTGTTCCTGCTTGAGCCGCTCGGCCTCGATGCGCTCGTCCTTCTCGCGCTGCGCACGGATCGCATAGGCCTTGGCCAGGTCGATGTCCTCGCGCGTGCGCGGCGGCCGTGCGGCATGCGGCCGCGCCGGCTGCTGGCCAGGCGCGCCCTGCGGCCTGCCCGCACCCTGCGGACGGCCGCGGCCGTCGCCTGCCGCATGCGGGCGCGCGGCGCCGTCGCCGCGCGGACGGCCGGTGCCGTCATGCGCACGCGCGTCATCGGGCTTGCCGGCGGCATGCGGGCGTTCGCCACGCGCGCCGGCCGGCTTGTGGCCGTGCGCCGGACGCTGGCCGGGCCGCCCTCGCGAGGGCGGCGCGGGCGTGGCGTTGCGCTCTGGGCGTTCGGGTTTCGGCACAGGCTTGAAGCCCAGGCCCAGCAGCTGGTCGCGGAGGGTATCGCTCATCGTGGCAGGATTGGATCGGTATCAATAATGCGGAGGGGGTGGTTCGTCGGCGGCATCGGCATACAGCGTGCTGCGCACCTTGCCCAGGTCTTCGAGCAGATGGCGCAGCAGCGTGGCGTTGCGTTGGCTTTCGGCACGCGCCTCGGCCAACGCATCGCTCACCTCGGACAGCGCCTGTTCCTGAAAGGACAGGCGCGTCTCCAGCTCGATCAACCGGTTCTCCAGCAGTCGATCCTGGGTGGAGAAGTCATGTTTCACTGATCGAACGCCCGCGGCCGATGCCATAGTAAGCGAGGCCGAAGGTCTCGATTTCCTGCGGATCGTAGAGATTGCGGCCGTCGAACACCACCGCATCGCCGAGCAGTTCCTTCATCCGGGTGAAATCCGGGCTGCGGAACTGCTTCCACTCGGTGACCACGACCAGCGCATCGGCGCCTTCCAGCGCCGCGAAGGCGTCCTCGCAGAAACTGAGGTCGCCGCGCTCGCCGAAGATGCGCTTGGCTTCCTCGGTCGCCTCCGGATCGTAGGCACGCACCGTCGCCCCGGCCTCCCACAGCTGCGCCAGCAGGCGGCGGCTGGACGCGGCGCGCATGTCGTCGGTATTGGGCTTGAACGCCAGGCCCCACACCGCGAAGGTCTTGCCGGCCACGCTGGCGCCGCCGTAGTGGCGCTGGATCAACTCGTACAGATGGCCCTTCTGCGCCTCGTTGACCGCTTCCACCGCATCCAGCAGCTTGGCCTCGTGGCCGTACTGCTGCGCGGTGCGCGCCAGCGCCTGCACGTCCTTGGGGAAGCACGAGCCGCCGTAGCCGGCGCCCGGGTAGATGAAGTGCCAGCCGATGCGCGGATCCGAGCCGATGCCCTGGCGCACCTTCTCCACGTCGGCGCCGACCCGCTCGGCGATGTTGGCGATCTCGTTCATGAAACTGATCTTGGTCGCCAGCATCGCGTTGGCCGCGTACTTGGTCAGTTCGGCCGAACGCACGTCCATCTCCACGATGCGGTCGTGGTTGCGGTTGAACGGCGCGTACAGGCGGCGCAGGCGCGCGGCGGTGCCCGGCTTGCTGCTGCCGATCACGATCCGGTCCGGACGCATGCAGTCGGCGACCGCGTCGCCTTCCTTCAGGAATTCCGGATTGGACACCACGTCGAACTCGATCGTCTCGCCGCGCTTGTCCAGCTCGGCGGCGATCGCCGCGCGCACCTTGTCGGCGGTCCCGACCGGCACCGTCGACTTGTTGACCACCACGGTCGGTCCCTGGATGTGCTGGCCGATGGTGCGGGCCACCGCCAGCACGTACTGCAGATCGGCGCTACCGTCCTCGTCCGGCGGCGTGCCGACGGCGATGAACACGATATCTCCATGCGCGATGGCGCTGGCCGCATCGGTGGTGAAGAACAGCCTCCGTGCGGCGTGATTGGCCTTGACCATCGGCGAGAGGCCAGGCTCGTAGATCGGGACCACGCCCTTGTTGAGCCCATCCACTTTGGCTTGGTCGATGTCCACGCATACCACGTGATGGCCTACCTCGGCCAGACAGGTTCCGGTGACAAGCCCGACATAGCCGGTGCCGAATATCGCTACGCGCATGTAATCTCCTTTCGGTTATTGAAGGATGCCCAACAGTTCAACGTCGAAGGTGAGCATGGAATCCGGGCCGATCGGGCCGCCCGGCGTGCCCTGCGGGCCGTAGCCCAGGTTCGACGGAATCCAGAAACGGTACTTGGAGCCGACCGGCATCAACGCCACGCCCTCGCTCCAGCCCGGCACCACCTGGCTGAGCGAGAACTCGGCCGGCTGCCCGGTCTTGTACGAGCTGTCGAACACCTCGCCATTGAGCAGCTTGCCTTCGTAGTTCACCCGCACTTTGCTGGTCGGCATCGGCCGTTCGCCGCTGCCCTGGCGCAGCACCATGTACTGCAGGCCCGACGGCGTGGTGACCACGCCCTTCTGGGTCTTGTTCTGGGCCAGGAAGGCGTTGCCCTTCTCGCGATTCTCGGTCGACGCGGCGGCCTGCTTGGAGGCGCTGTAGGCCTGCAGCGTCGCGGCCGCCTGCTCCTGGGTCATCGCGGTGTCGCCCTTGGCGAACACGGTACGCACCGCGCCCATCAAGGTGGCCAGATCGATCTCGTTCTGGATCCGCGCCAGCGACGGGCCGACCGCGCGATCGCCGAGCATCAGGCCCACGTTCTGCTTGGACACCGGCGGCGGCTGGCTGCCCGGCGCCATGCCCGGGATCGGCTGCCCGGCGCGCGCGGCCATCTGCGTGCGCAATGCGGTGTCGGTGGCCTGCGCCTGCTCGTCGGACAGCAGCGGCTTGCCGCCCTTGAACGCGTTCTCGATCGCGCGCTGCATGGCGTCCAGGTCGATGTCCTGGGCGATCGGCTCGAACGAACGCGCCACATCCATGCCGATCGCGTAGCTGACCTTCTGCTTCTCGCTGCCCAGCGCCGCCGGCTTGGCCGCCGCCGGCGCCTGCGCGGACGCGGCGCCCGCGACCACCGCCATCCCCATCAACAGCGACGCTACGGCGCCGCGCATTCCCATCTTCATTCGCTACGTTCCTGGAAGTGAATTAGAGGCGCCGCCATGGCGCAGAGGCCGCATTGTCGCATGCGCGGCAACGATATCGACCCGGATTCAATGTGATCCCGGCTGCGCTTTCAGTTCGCGTTCGATGGCCGCACGCAAGGACGGATCGTCCGGCGCGATCTTGCTGGGGAACTGCGCGACCACGCGTCCGTCGCGCGCGATCAGATACTTGTGGAAGTTCCAGCCCGGCGCCACGCCGGTGGCCTTGGTCAGTTGCTGGTACAGCGGCGTCGCCTCGGCGCCGAGCACATGCACCTTCTCGAACATCGGGAACTTGACCCCGTAGGTCAGCGTGCAGAATTCCTGGATCTGCTTCTCCGATCCGGGCTCCTGCCCCTTGAAGTCGTTGGACGGGAAACCGAGCACGCTGAAACCCTGCGCGGCGTAGCGCTGCTGCAACTGCTCCAGGCCGTCGTACTGCGGGGTGAAGCCGCACTTGCTGGCGGTATTGACCACCAGCAGCACCTTGCCGCCGTAGGTCTTGTTCAGATTCACCTTGCCCTTGCCGGCCAGCGGACGGTAGTCCAGGTCCAGCAAGGAGGCCGCCCAGGCACTGCCGACGGTGCCGGCAGCGGCCAGGATCGCGAGGAAAAACAAACGCTTGGATAGTTTCATCAGGGCACCGTAAGAGGAAAAAAGAAACGCGCAGGCACTAGGCCATGAGTTGGGGCGATCGCTGTGTTGACATGACGTGTGACGGTGTTATAGTTAAATACAACACCACTCACCCAGAGCAGGGCCAACGATGAACCTCCAACGCATGCAGCGCAGCCTTCCGGCCATGGTCATCGTCGGCGCCCTGTTCTCGGTGAGCTGGGTCGGCGCCCAAGGCAGCCAGGGACGGTCGCCCGATTATGGCGCCAGCGAGCCGCAGGAAGACAGCCACGCCCCTCCCGCCGCGCCCGCGCCGGTGCGGCGGATGCGTGCATCGCTGTCGATGCCCTATTTCTCCTTCGCGCACACCCTGCGTCCACGGAGCTGACCATGAGCGATATCCAATGGAGCGATGGCGCTCCGATCTACCGCCAGCTGAAGGATCGCGTGATCGCGATGATGCTGGACGGCATCATCAAGCCCGGCGACGCGCTGCCCTCGGTGCGCCAGGTCGCCGCCGAATACCAGCTCAACCCGATCACCGTCTCGCGCGCCTACCAGGAACTGGCCGACGAGGCCCTGGTCGAGAAGCGCCGCGGGCTGGGCATGTTCATGACCGAGGAAGCGGCCAAGAAGCTGCGCGGCAGCGAACGCGACCGCTTTCTCAACGAAGAGTGGCCACTGGTGCTGGAACGGATCCAGCGCCTGGGCCTGACATTGGAAGACTTGTTGCCACCGGGGAAAACACCATGACTGCCGCTGTCGCCGCATCCGAATCCGTCGTCTCCGCGCGCTCGCTGCGCAAGACCTACAACCACAAGCCGGCGCTGGCCGATGCCTCCTTCGCGATCGCGCCGGGCCGCATCGTCGGCCTGATCGGCCCCAACGGCGCCGGCAAGACCACCGCGCTGAAAGCGGTGCTCGGCCTGACCGCGGTGGAGGGCGAACTGCGCGTGCTGGGCATGGACCCGCGCAAGCAGCGCAACGAGTTGATGAACGACGTGTGCTTCATCGCCGACGTGGCGGTGCTGCCGCGCTGGATGCGGGTGCGCGAGGCGATCGACTTCGTCGCCGGCGTGCATCCGCGCTTCGACCGCGCCAAGTGCGAGCGTTTCCTGGCCAACACCAAGCTCACCCCCAAGCTGCGCGTGCGCGAGATGTCCAAGGGCATGATCGTGCAGCTGCACCTGGCCCTGGTGATGGCCATCGACGCGCGCCTGCTGGTGCTCGACGAACCCACCCTAGGCCTGGACATCCTGTACCGCAAGGAGTTCTACCAGCGCCTGCTGGAGGACTACTTCGACGAACAGAAGACCATCGTCATCACCACCCACCAGGTCGAAGAGATCGAGCACATCCTCACCGACGTGCTGTTCATCCGCGACGGCCGCATCGTGCTCAGCGCCGACATGGAGCACATGGCCACGCGCTACACCGAGTTGCTGGTGCCGGCCGAGCGCATCGACGCGGCGCGCGCGCTGCAGCCGATCGACGAGCGCGGCCTGCCGTTCGGCAAGACCGTGTTCCTGTACGACGGCGTGCCGCAGGCGCAGCTGGCCGCGCTCGGCGAAACCCGCACTCCCGGCCTAGCCGACCTGTTCGTCGCCATCATGAAGGGGACCTACGCATGAACGCACCCGCAAAGTCCATCTCTGCCCTGACCACCTTCAAGTGGCTGCTGAAGCGCGAATACTGGGAAAACCGCGGCGGTTTCCTGTGGGCGCCGGTCATCGCCGGCAGCGTGATCACCGTGCTGTACGCGGTGCTCGCGCTGATCGGCACCGTGGCCGGCCGCGGCAACGATACCAACAGCATCAACTGGGACGGCGGCCCGCAAAAGGTCAACGAGATCATCGGCGCCGTGGGCGACGGCACCATGCTGGCCGGCGTGTTGCTGGCCTGCATCGTGCTGGGCTTCGTGGTGTTCTTCTACGCGCTGGGTTCGCTGTACGACGACCGCCGCGACCGCAGCGTGCTGTTCTGGAAGTCGCTGCCGCTGTCGGACTTGAACACGGTGCTGTCCAAGGCCGCCTGGGCGCTGCTGCTGGCGCCGATCGTGGCGATCGGCATCGGCTTGCTGATCGGCATCGCGCTGTGGGTGATCACCGCATTGACCCTGTCGGTCAACGGCGTGCAACAGAGCGGCGCCGTCTTCACCCACTCCCATCCGCTGCGCATCATCGGCGGCGTGCTGTCGAACCTGCCGATCTACGTGATGTGGTCGCTGCCGACCATCGGCTGGCTGATGCTGTGCTCGGCCTGGGCGCGTACCAAGCCGTTCCTGTGGGCGGTGCTGATCCCGGTCCTGGGCTGCGTGATGGCGAGCATGATGGGCATCCTGCCGATGCTGCACGTGAACCACAACGCCATCTGGTACACGGTGGTCTACCGCGGCCTGCTGAGCGTGCTGCCGGGCACCTGGCTGCCGGTGCTGAGCGAGAGCGCGCCGCCGGCGCAGATCGACGGCGCGCAGGACCTGGCCAACGCGATCCAGCTCAGCGATGCCTGGCGCATCTTCCAGAGCGCCGACATCTGGATCGGCGCGGCGGTCGGCGTGGCCTTCATCGTCGCGGCGATCTACCTGCGCCGCTGGCGCGACGAAGCCTGATCCGCACCGCTCTTTCTCTTTCCCGATTCCCTCTTTGCATATGGAGTTCACGATGATGCGCAAGACCTTGCTGCTGTCCGCGCTGCTGCTGGTACCGGCCCTGGCCCTGGCCGACGAATGCCGGCATTCGGAGCCACGCAACCTGAAACTGGACCTGGCCGGCGCCAAGAATGTGATCTTCGACGCGCAGCAGAACAACCTCAAGCTGACCGGCGCCAGCAGCGGCGCCGCGTTCGAACTGCGCGGTCGCGCCTGCGCCTCCGATGCGGACATGCTGAAGGAATTGACCGTGCGCCAGCGCCGCGAAGGCGACACGCTGATCGTGACCCTGCAGCACGACGGCAAGATCCACGGCATCAGCTCGGGCACCCGCTATGCCTACCTGGACCTGGCCGGCAGCGTGCCGAGTTCGCTGCCGGTGCAGTTGCGGCTGGGCTCCGGCGATGCCGACATCGGCGGCGTGGCCTCGCTCGACGCCACGGTCGGCTCCGGCGACCTGCATGCGCACGGCGTGCGCGGCGCGGTCAGCGCCACGGTGGGATCGGGCGACATCGAGCTGCGCGACATCGGCAGCCTCAGCCTGCCGACGCTGGGTTCGGGCGACGTCAAGGCGAGCCAGGTCGGCGGCGACGTCAAGATCGGCACCGTCGGCTCCGGCGACCTGACCGTGCACGGCGTGCGCGGCGCGGTGCAGATCGGCAGCATCGGCTCCGGCGATGCGCAGCTGCGCGACGTGACTGGCAGCGTGGCGCTGCAGTCGATCGGCTCCGGCGACCTGGAAGTCAGCGGCGTCGGCGGCAACCTCACCGTGGAGCGGGTCGGCAGCGGCGACATCCACCACAGCGGCGTGCGCGGCAGCGTCAACGTGCCCAAGCCGCGCTGAGCCGCGGCCTTCCCTTCTCGCTTCGACCGAGGACACACCCATGCAGCATCGTTCCCTGGCGCCAGCCGGCGTCGCCCTGATCGCGCTATTGGCCCTGGCCGCCTGCCAGCCCTCGACGCCGCAGTCCGACCGGACCACCAGCAACACGCCCAGCGCGCGCAGCCTGAGCTTCGACAACGGCGACATCACCCTGAAGGTGTCCGGGCAACCGCCGGCGACCATCACCCGTGCCGGCGACCTGCTGATCGACGGCAAGCCGGTCGCGGTCAGCGCCGAGCAGCACGCCTTGCTGGTGTCCTACCGCGCGCAACTCGGCGCGGTCGGCATGCAGGGCCTGGAAGTCGGCAAGCAAGGCGCCGCGCTCGGGGTGAAGGCGGCCGGCGATGCGCTGGCCGGGGTCATCAGCGGCAACACCGACCACGTCGGCGAGAACATCGAGGCGCAGGCCGAGAAGCTCAAGCAGGAAGCGCTGAAGATCTGCGCGCAGGTGGCGACGCTGCGCCAGGCGCAGGACACGCTGGCGCAGCAGCTGCCGGCATTCCGGCCCTATGCCAGCCTCGATGCCAGCGACATCAGCGACTGCGACAAATCGGTCAAGTAATTGCGGCGGTCCCGGCCTAAAATGGCCGGGACCCTCCTGCTCCGAATCGATCGATGAAGAAGACGCTAGTCGCCTGGTTTTTCCTGATCTCGCTGTGCCTGCTGCTGCTGGCGGCGTGCGGCGCGCGCGACGGCGCAGCCTCGTCCTCGCGCGCCGAACGCGGCAAGCCGCGCGTGTCGGTGGACAGCATGACCGTGATGCTGCGCCGCGCGCCGGCCGCCAACGCCTCGATCGGCCCCGACGGCAGCCTGCGCATCGACGACATCGAACTGCCGCTGCCGCAGGCGCAACGCACCCAGCTGCAACAGCTGTTCATGCACTTGCAGATGCAGCGCCAGCGCACCCTGGAAACCGCGGCGCCGGACCCGAACATGCGCTCGGTCGGCTTTGCCACCACGCCGGAAATCAGCACCCTGCAGAGCGCGGTGCTGCACGACATTCCGTCGCTGCAGCCGTACCAGGAAAGTTTCGGCAACCTGCAGGCGGAACGGCGCTGAAGTAGCTGGCGCCTGCCGCACACACGCCATCGGTCCTGGCCGCGGCGGTAACGATGGACGTGCAACGCCGGATCCTGTCGCGGCTGAAGCCGCTCCTGCAGTGCACCCGGACATTCCATCGCAGCTCCCCTGTAGGAGCGGCTTCAGCCGCGACAAGCACGGTGGCAAAGGTCCCTGCTTCGGATACCGTCGAGGCCGAAGCCCCTCCCACAGCGCATCCAGGTTGGCGATCCCATAGGGCTGTTGTGGGAGCGACTTAAGTCGCGACGCGCGAAGCTGTGAAGGTGCACGTTTCGGAACTTTGTTGCGGCTGACTGGCCGATCTGCCGGAGGCTCGTCCAGCGGCTCCGGTTTACGCCTCGTGCGACGGCCTGTCGGCTCCCTGGATCCGTTCCAAACGCGATACGCCATCCCCGCATGGCACGGCACCCGCCGCACCATGCGAGGCACCGCGCCTCAGCCGCCGCCGCCCGCGCCGGCGTGGATGCCGCCCTTGGTCAGCGCCGCCGGGTCGAGCAGCTTGCGCAGTTCGGCTTCGCCCAGGCCGCTGTCCTCCAGCGCGATCTCCAGCACCGGGCGGTTCTCCTTGTAGGCGCGCTTGGCGATCGCCGCCGCCTTTTCGTAGCCGATGATCGGATTCAGCGCGGTAACCAGGATCGGATTGCGGTCCAGGGTCTCGCGGACCCGATCCTCGCGCACCTTCAGCCCGGCGATCGCCGAATCGGCCAGCAGCCGCGACACGTTGGCCAGCAGGTTGATCGAATCCAGCAGGTTGGCCGCGATCAGCGGCAACGCCACGTTCAACTGGAAGTTGCCGGTCTGCCCGGCCACGGTGATCGCGGTGTGGTGGCCGATGACCTGCGCACAGACCATCACCGTGGCCTCGGGAATGACCGGATTGACCTTGCCCGGCATGATCGAGCTGCCCGGCTGCAGCGCCGGCAATTCGATCTCGCCGAGGCCGGCCAGCGGTCCGGCATTCATCCAGCGCAGGTCGTTGGCGATCTTGATCAGCGCCACCGCCAGCGCATTGAGCTGGCCGGACAGTTCCACCGCATCGTCCTGCGCCGCCAGGCCTTCGAACTTGTTGTCGGCGCTGTCGAACTTGCAGCCGGTCAGCGCGGACAGGGCCTTGGCCACCTTGCCGCCGAAGCGCGGATCGGCGTTGATCCCGGTGCCGATCGCGGTGCCGCCCAGCGGCAGCCGCCGCAGCCGCTTGAGACTGTCCTGCAGCCGCTCCTGCGCCGAGGCCAACTGCGCCGACCACGCGCCGAACTCCTGGCCGAAGGTCAGCGGCATCGCATCCATCAGGTGCGTGCGCCCGGTCTTGACCACCTTGTCCAGTTGCCTGGCGCGCTTGTCGATGACCTTGCGCAGGTGCTTCAACGCCGGCAGCAGTTGCTCCTGCGTGGCCAGCTGGGCGGAGACGCGGATCGCGGTCGGCACCACGTCGTTGGAACTCTGGCCGAGGTTGACGTGGTCGTTCGGATGCACCGCCGGCGCGCCCGGCTTGGCCGCGCGCGAGGCCAGCGTGGCGATGACCTCGTTGGCGTTCATGTTGGACGAGGTGCCCGAGCCGGTCTGGTAGATGTCGATCGGGAAATGCGCATCGTGCCTGCCGTCGGCCACCTCCAGCGCGGCCGCCTGCACCGCCTTGGCCACGGCCTTGGGCAGCAGCTCCAGGTCGGCGTTGACCCCGGCCGCGGCGGCCTTGATCAGGCCCAGCGCGCGGATGAAGCCGCGCGGCATCGGCTGCCCGGACACCGGAAAATTCTGCACCGCACGCTGGGTCTGGGCACCCCACAACGCCTCGGCCGGCACCTGCAACTCGCCCATGCTGTCGTGCTCGACCCTGAATTTGTCGCTCATTGCGCAATCTCCACATCTGCATAAGAGGAATTCCACCCGGCGCTGTCGCGAGGGACGTCCGGGAAGGCAGGCTGGCGGAGCTGCGGCTGGCGCAGGCATTATCCGCGGCGCAGCGCCCGGCGTCAGCAGTGTGCGCCAGCAGTTGTTAGCAAGGCCTGGAGGCGCGGCGCCGCGGCCGCATGGCGCTGCGGACGGAACGCATCACCGCCGCCACACCGCTGCCGGCATGCAGGCCTCGTCGGTGTCGGCGGCGTGGACATGCCCGCGCAGGAAATGAAGTGGCAGCCAGGCATGGGTCGGGCGCGCCTGGTGCAGGCGCACCTGGATCGAGCGCGGGAATCGGCCGGCGGCGGCGCCAATGCCTGGGCACTTCGGCAGCGCCCGGCGCGACATCGCCGCGCGGCCGCGCTCCCGATCCAGGCGCAGCGGCGGCCGCATGGCAACCGGCCGCCGCGATCTGCGATTACTGGCGGTTGCTCTGGAAGACCAGATCGTTGTACTTCTTCAGCAGCCGTCCCGGCGAGCCTTCCGGCGCCAGCGTCGGGTTGTCCAGCCAGCCCTGCTCCATGCTGCTGTACGGGGTCTTTTCCACGACCCGCTTGATCCGCGCCTTGCCTTCCTTGCGGAAGTTCTCCGCGGCGGTCTCGAAGCTGTTCCAGTCCAGCTTGCCCGGCTCCTGGTCGGCGACCTTGGCGTGCGCCTCGTCGGACAGCTTGTTGAAGCCATCGACCAGGCTGGTGGCCTTGTCCGTATCGAACGCGTCTTCCTGCAGCAGGGCGACGATCTCCTTGGCCTCGAGCATCATCGACAGCCGGTAGAACTCGCGGGTGCGGCCTTCGGCCTGCTCCATCGCCTTCAGCTGCTCACGCTGGGCGGCATCGTTCTGCGCGTCCAGCTCGTCGCTGAACGCCTGGCTCGCCTCGGCGAACTCGGACAGGGCCGCCATCAGCGGCGCATGCAGTTGCTTGCCCTTGGCGAACGCGTCGTCCTGATAGTCTTCGCGCTCGTAGTAATCGAAGACCTGGTTGCTCAACGGCTGCAGTGTCTTCAGCGCCGCCGCATAGCGCTTCGCGGCCGCATCCAGCGCCGGCAGCACGGGCTTGGCGGCAGCCGCCTGCACCATCGGCGCACCGCAGACCTTCATGTCGTACTCGTCGATCTTGGCCGGCCCGTACACGGTCGTTTCCTTGCCGGTCGGACCGGCGGCGGGATCCTTCATCCAGCGCACATAGGACTGGGCGCCGCGGTGGATGTCCGCATCGACCTTGTTGAAGCACTCGATATATGCGTTGAGCTTGCTGGTCAGCGCCGCGTCCGGATCGCTCGCGGCGTGGTCGGCAGGCGCCTTGCCGTCGGCCGGGGCGGCGGGAGTGGCCGACGGTTTGCCGCCGCAGGCGACCAGGAAAACGGAGACGGCAGCGGCCAGCGCAGCCAGGCGGAAGCGGGAATGCATAGGACGTCCCTGTTGAAAACGGTTACAGCCGCGCATTCTAGCAACACGCATTTGTCCTGCGCCAGCATGCGGACCGTCGCGGAACCAGGCTTCGGTCCGCCGCAGCGGCCGTGTCCGCACGCGCCCGCACGCTCGCCGATGTCCTGCGGCTGCCGGCACGGCATGGCCGGTGCGCGGCCGGCGTAGAATATCCGCCCCACCGCTGCCGCCCTGCCCCTGCCCATGTCGGATTCCGCCCTGCTCGCCCTGTCCCCGCTCGATGGCCGCTACGCCGGCAAGGTCGATGCCCTGCGGCCGATCTTCTCCGAATACGGCCTGATCAAGGCCCGGGTGAAGGTGGAAATCGAATGGCTGCTGGCGCTGGGCGCCGAACCGGGCATCGCCGAGCTGCCCGCGTTCTCGGCGGCCGCCACGCAGCGGCTGCGCGCGCTGGCCGATCGTTTCGGCGTCGAGCACGCGGCGCGGGTCAAGCAGATCGAACGCACCACCAACCACGACGTCAAGGCGGTGGAGTACTTCATCAAGGAGCAGCTCAAGGACGACGCCGAACTCGGCCCGGCGCTGGAGTTCGTGCATTTCGCCTGCACCAGCGAGGACATCAACAACCTCAGCTACGGACTGATGCTGGAGCAGGCGCGGCGCGAGGTGCTGCTGCCGACGCTGGACGGCGTGGTCGCCTCGCTGCGCGCGCTGGCCCATGCCCAGGCCGCGCAGCCGATGCTGTCGCGCACCCACGGCCAGACCGCCTCGCCGACCACGCTGGGCAAGGAGATCGCCAACGTCGTCGCGCGCCTGGAACGCCAGCGCCGGCAGATCGCCGCGGTCGAGCTGACCGGCAAGATCAACGGCGCGGTCGGCAACTACAACGCGCACGTGGCCAGCTATCCGGACGTGGACTGGCCGGCGTTCGCGCAGCGCTTCGTCGAAGGCCTGGGCCTGGTGTTCAACCCCTACACCACCCAGATCGAGCCGCACGACAACGTCGCCGAACTCGGCGATGCCACCCGTCGCGCCAACACCGTCCTGATCGACCTGGCCCGCGACATCTGGGGCTACATCTCGCTGGGCTACTTCAAGCAGAAGCTCAAGGAAGGCGAGGTCGGCTCCTCGACCATGCCGCACAAGGTCAACCCGATCGACTTCGAGAACGCCGAAGGCAACTTCGGCATCGCCAATGCGCTGTTCGAACATTTCAGCGCCAAGCTGCCGATCAGCCGCTGGCAACGCGACCTCACCGACTCCACCGTGCTGCGCGCGCTCGGCACCGCGTTCGGCCACAGCCAGATAGCGCTGGATTCGCTGGCCAAGGGCCTGGGCAAGCTGACCGTCAATCCCGAGCGCCTGGATGGCGACCTCGACGCCGCCTGGGAAGTGCTGGCCGAAGCCGTGCAGACGGTGATGCGCCGCCACGGCCTGCCCAACCCGTACGAGCAGCTGAAGGCGCTGACCCGCGGCCAGGGCATCACCGCCGCCTCGATGCAGGCCTTCGTCGAAACCCTGGAACTGCCCGAGGACGCCAAGCAACGCCTGCGCGCGCTGACCCCGGGCGGCTACACCGGCCTGGCCGAGCGCCTGGCGCGCGCGATCTGAGCCAGACGCGCCGGCCGCGCCCTCGCCGGCGCGGCGACGCTGCCTTCGAACCCCGACAAGGAAATATGCGATGACACGGAGTCTGTTTCTCTGCCTGCCGTTGCTGGCGTTGGCGGCCTGTACCCAGCAGCCCTCGCCCTCCGGCACCGAGGCCGCCGTTGCGACCCCACCTGCGGCGGCCGCGCCTGCCGCCGCCACCACGGCCGCGGCACCGATCGCGCCGGTGCCTGCAGTCCCCAGCATGTCGGCACAAGCGACCGGCGACGCGCAGGCCAGCGACCAGCCCAACGGCGAACGTCCGACGCTGATGGTGACCTCGACCAGCGGCACCATCGACTGCGACGGCCACAACCTGGACATCACCGGCCGCGATGCCAGTCTCGTGCTGCGCGGACAGTGCGGCACGATCGCGCTGCTGGGCGCGAACGGCACCTTGCAGATCGAGCATGCCGAAGGCGTGCGCGTGGTCGGCGACAACGCGCAGGTGGTCATGCGCAGCGACGCCAAGAGCGTCGAGCTGTTCGGCCGCCACGGCAACCTGCAGATGGGCCGCATCGAGGCGTTGGCGGTGCCGGGCGACGATAACCAGCTGCGCGCGGTCGCCATCGGGTCGGCGACCCTGCACGGCAGCAAGAACCGGCTCACCCAGCAAACCGGCAAGGCGCAGGTCCAGGACTACGGCCGCGACAACCAGATCGCCGGCAACTGAGCGTGCCGACGCCACGCGGCCGGGCCGCGCACCGCGCTCAGGTCCTGACGAAGATCTCCACGCGCCGGTTCAACTGCCGTCCGGCGGGATTGTCCTGGCCTTGCAACTGGTTCGGCGCCACCGGGCGCGATTCGCCGTAGCCCTTGGCGGACGCCTTCAGCGCCAGCCCGCGCGCCCTTAGCGCCTCGAGCACCGCCGCGGCACGGCGTTCGGACAAGACCTGGTTGTAGTCGTCGCTGCCTTTGCTGTCGGTATGCCCGCCCACTTCCAGGTCGCGCGCCTGCACGGTGCCGAGCGCGGTCGCCAGCGTGTCGAGCACCGTTGCGGCATCGGCGCGGATCTGCGACTTGTCGAAGTCGAACAGGACCCGGTCGTTCAAGGTGATCAGATAGCCGCATGGCGCGCCGGGCGGCGCGAACTTGCGCAGCGGCGGGAAGCGCCCGGCCGGCGGCACCTTGGGCAGCGGCGCCATCGCCACCTTGCGCCCGGGCGTGCCGATCATGCCGGTACCGTCGCCGTTGTTGCGGATCATTTCGTGCTCGCCGTTCCAGGTGCCGGAACCGTCGGCATTGATGGTCACCAGGCCTTCAGGGCCGTTCCAGGTGCCGCTGCCGTCGCCATTGTTCTGGATCAGGCCGCTGCCGCCGTTCCAGGTGCCTGCGCCCCTGCCGTCCAGCGTGATCAGGCCGGCCGGGCCGTTGTAGCTGCCCGATCCATCCGCCTGCACCCGCACGATCGCGTCCTCGCCGTCGCCGACCGTGCCGTTGATGGTGCCGCTGCCGTCGGCGTTGACCTGGACCAGGCCGCCCTCGAAGTTGGCCGTGCCGCTGCCGTCGGCATTGATCTTGAACAGGCCGTCCGCGCCGTTGCGCAGCAGATTGCCCTGCGCATCGACGCCGGTGATGCCGGCATCGTTGACCAGCACGCCATCGGTGCCGCAGCGCGCCGGCGCGATGCTGACGCCCTGGATCGGATCCAGCGCGCCCTTCATCGACGCTTCCAGCGCACGCTGCGCAGGCGTCACCCCGAGGATTTCCGGGACCACGATCAGCGGAATGGCCGGAAACTCCGGCATGTCCGCCGCAGCGGCGGCCGTGGTGTCGGGCGGGGCGGAGGCCTTGGCCGCGGCAGCTGCCGGCGCGGACGGCGTACCCGGCGTGTCCGCGGTCCCACACCCTGCCAGCAACAACGACGACAGCAAGATCGGCAGTGAACGCATTCCCTTCCCTCCTGGTCCTGAGGCGCGCACTTCAGCTTGCGCGCAGGCCGCTTGTCAAACCGGCGCCGCGCCGGCGGGCGAACCGCGACGGCATGGGCACGGCGCCCGCCGCGCCCGCAAGCACGCCGCCGCAGCCGCCGCCATGCGCACGGACAACGCAGCGTGCGGCGGGCTGGGCGACAATGGCGGCCATCGCCGGCCTCCACGTCGGCCTCGCCCCTGCCGGACCGCCTGCCCATGAACAAACCCGCCTCGTTCCCGATCGAAATCGACGCCACCCGGCAACTGCCGCTGGGCATGCCCGCCGCGCGCTTCCTGCGCGACTACTGGCACAAGCGCCCGCTGCTGATCCGCAACGCCTTCCCCGGCTTCGTCTCGCCGATCGAGCCGGGCGATCTGGCCGGCCTGGCCTGCGAAGAGGCCGCGCTGTCGCGGCTGATCGTGCACGACCGCGCAAACGACCGCTGGAGCGTGCGCAGCGGACCGTTCCAGGAAAGCGAATTCCCGGGGATGCCCGACCACGACTGGACCCTGCTGGTGCAGGACGTTGACAAATGGGACCCGGACATCCGCGCCCTGCTCGAGCAGTTCCGTTTCCTGCCGCGCTGGCGCGTGGACGACGTGATGGTCAGCTTCGCCGCCCCCGGCGGCTCGGTCGGCGCGCACGTGGACCACTACGACGTGTTCCTGCTGCAGGCGCACGGCCACCGCCGCTGGCAGATCGACGCCAGCGCGTCGATGGGCCGCGCGGCGCCGCCGACCGACTTCCGCGAGGACGTCGAGCTGAAGCTGCTGCGCCGCTTCAGGCCCACCCACGACTGGGTGCTCGGCCCCGGCGACATGCTGTACCTGCCGCCGCTGGTGCCGCACCACGGCGTCGCCGAAGACGCCTGCCTGACCTTCTCGGTGGGCACCCGCGCGCCGTCCTCGGCCGAACTGATCGGCGACTACCTGGACACCCTGATCGACGGCGCTGACGAGGCGCTGCGCTACCACGACGAGGACCTGCAGGTGCCGGCCGATCCGTACGAGATCGATGCGGCGGCGATGGGCCGCGTGGTCGAGGCGCTGAACGCGTTGCGCATGAACGATCCCGACCGCCTCGGCGCCTGGTTCGGCCGCTTCATCACCACCTATCGCGCCGCCGGCGAGATCCTGCCGCCGGCCAACCCGCCGGCGCCGCAGGAAGTGGCGGCGGCGCTGGAACAGGGCCTGGTCCTGCAGCGCCACCCGTGGGCGCGGCCGGCCTGGCGCCGGGCCACGCGCGGCGCCACCCTGTTCTGCAGCGGCCTGGAATTCGCCCTGCCGATCAAGGACGCGCGGCGCCTGGCCGCGGCCGAGCACCTCGACGGCGGCGACTACGCGGCGCTGTCCGCCGCCGGCCGCGAAACCTTGTTGCAGCTGGTCGAAGCCGGCTTCTACCAGCCGCTGGACGAGAGCGAGCACGGCGACGAGGATGCCGACGCGCACGACTGAGCCGCCCGCCATGCCCGCCGCCCCAGGCTTCCGCATCGAAACGCTCGACCCGGCCCGCCAGGCCGGGGAACTGCGCGCGCTGCGCGAGCAGGCCGGCCTGCCGACGCCTGCGGATGCGGATGCGGATGCGGCCGAGCAGGCGCTGGATGCGCTGAGCTACCACGTGCTGGCCCGCGCCGACGACGGCCAGCCGCTCGGCAGCGCACGGCTTGGCCCCGAGCAGCGCATCGGCTGCGTGGCGGTGCTGCCGGCCTGGCGCGGTCGCGGCGTCGGCAGCGCGCTGCTGGCCGCGTTGATCGAGGAAGCGCAGCGCCGACGCTGGCCGCGCCTGGAGCTGCAGGCGCCGCCGGCCACGCTCGATTTCTACGCCCGGCACGGCTTCCTGCCGGCCGGCGCGCGCGGCGCCGGCGCCGGCGGCGAACGGCAACCGATGCAACGGCTGCTCGGCGGCGCGGCCGCAGTGGAGGATGCGGCCGCGGCGATCGCGGCCAGCGCCGCGGTGGTCGCGCAGGCGCGGCGCCAGGTGCTGATCTACAGCCGCGCACTGGATCCGGGCCTGCTGGACAGCGCGCCGCTGCTCGCGCAACTGCGCCGCTTCGCGGTGGCCGCGCACGACAAGCAGGTGCGCGTGCTGCTGCACGATGCGGCCGCCCCGCAGCGCGCCGCCGCGCCGTTGCTGGCCCTGGCGCAACGCCTGCCCAGCGTGTTCCGCTTCCGCGAAGTGGTCGATCCGGTCGACCAGGGCTATGCCGCCGCGTACCTGGTCAACGACGGCGGCGGCTACTACTTCCGTGCGCTGGGTCACCGTTACGACGGCGAGACCGACCTGCTCGGCGGCGGCCGCGCGCGCCAGCTGCGCGAGGCGTTCGCCCGGGTCTGGGAGCGCTCGCGCGACTGCACCGAGCTGCGCGCGCTGGGCTGGTAGCGCCGCGCCGCCGCCGCCGATGACGCAATGAATGAACCCTGCGTAGCCCCTGTGTATCCGAAATGCACACCCCGGCTTGCGCATGGGGGTATAATTTTTTCGCTTGATTACGCCCGCGCAGGCCACGCGTCCGCCGGTTCCAACCGCAAGCCAACCCACAAAGCGACCCGACCCCACCATCGTGGACAATCTCCTAAAGCAGTTTGCGCAGTCATCGCAACTCGCCGGCGGCAATGCCGCCTATATCGAAGACCTGTACGAGCAGTACCTGGTCTCTCCCGACAGCATCGACCCCAAGTGGAAGACCTACTTCGACGGCTTCCAGGGCCGCGACGCCGGTGACGTTCCCCACTCGGCGGTCATCGCGCACATCGCCAGCGCAGCGCGCCAGGCCGCCAACAGCGGCACCAGCCCGGGCGGCGACGAGCGCGAACGCCATGTCGGCCGGCTGATCACCGCCTACCGCTCGCGCGGCCACCTCGGCGCCCGGCTCGATCCGCTGGGGCTGACCCCGCCGATCAATCCGCCGGACCTGGGCCTGCCGTTCCACAGCCTGTCGGAAAGCGACCTGGGCAGCGAGTTCAGCACCGGCGGCCTCGGCGGCCAGCCGCGGATGAAGCTGCGCGACCTGCTGGCGCGGCTGAAGGCGACCTACACCGGGTCGATCGGCAGCGAATTCATGCACATCCCCGAATTCGAGCAGCGCCAGTGGATCTACCAGCGGCTGGAGAACGCCGGCGGCAACATCGCCGGCGACGCCGACAGCCGCCGCCGCACGCTGGAGCGGATCACCGCCGCCGAAGGCCTGGAGCGCTACCTGCACACCAAGTACGTCGGCCAGAAGCGCTTCTCGCTGGAAGGCGGCGATGCGCTGATCCCGATGATGGACGTGGTGGTGCGCCGCGCCGGCGCCGATGCGGTCAAGGACATCGTGGTCGGCATGGCCCACCGCGGCCGCCTCAACGTGCTGGTCAACACCCTGGGCAAGAACCCGCGCAAGCTGTTCGACGAGTTCGAAGGCAAGTTCGAGCACGCCCACGACGACCGCGCCCACACCGGCGACGTCAAGTACCACATGGGCTTCTCCGCCGACGTGGCGGTGGCCGACGGCAATTCGGTGCACCTGGCGCTGGCGTTCAATCCCTCGCACCTGGAAATCGTCGACCCGGTCGTGGTCGGCAGCGTGCGTTCGCGCCAGGAGCGCTACGGCGACGCCGCGCGCAAGACGGTACTGCCGGTGGTGATCCACGGCGATGCCGCGTTCGCCGGCCAGGGCGTGGTGATGGAGCTGTTCCAGATGTCGCAGGCGCGCGGCTTCGCCGTCGGCGGCACCGTGCACATCGTCATCAACAACCAGATCGGCTTCACCACCAGCGCCCGCGACGACGCCCGCTCCACGCTGTACTGCACCGATGTGGCGAAGATGATCGGCGCGCCGGTGTTCCATGTGAACGGCGACGATCCGGACGCGGTGGCGTTCGTGGCCAACCTGGCCTACGACTTCCGCCAGCAGTTCAAGAAGGACGTGGTCATCGACCTGGTCTGCTACCGCCGCTGGGGCCACAACGAGGCCGACGAGCCGGCGGCGACGCAGCCGGTGATGTACCAGACCATCCGCAAGCACAAGACCACCCGCGAACTGTATGCCGCGCAGCTGGAAAGCGAGGGCGTGATCCAGTCGGGCGAGGCGCAGGCGCTGGTCGACAGCTACCGCAACAAGCTCGATTCGGGCGAATACACCACCGAGCTGGCGACCCGCAAGCCGGACGAGTTCGCCATCGACTGGAGCAACTACCTGTCCGGCAAGCTCGCCGACAAGGTCGACACCACGGTCAAGCGCAAGACCCTGGACCAGCTGGCCAAGATCATCACCACGATCCCGGCCGGCGTGGAGCTGCATCCGCGCGTGGCCAAGATCTACGACGACCGCGTGAAGATGGCCGCCGGCGACCTGCCGGGCGACTGGGGCTTCGCCGAGAACCTGGCCTACGCCACCCTGCTCGGCGAGGGCCACAAGCTGCGCCTGGTCGGCCAGGACGCCGGCCGCGGCACGTTCTTCCACCGTCACGCGATCCTGCACGACCAGAAGACCGACAGCTACTACCTGCCGCTGCGCCAGCTGGTCGAGAACCCGGAAGACGCCACCGTGATCGACTCGCTGCTCAGCGAGGAAGCGGTGATGGGCTTCGAGTACGGCTACTCGACCACCGACCCCAATGCGCTGTGCATCTGGGAAGCGCAGTTCGGCGATTTCGCCAACGGCGCGCAGGTGGTGATCGACCAGTTCATCGCCGCCGGCGAAGCCAAGTGGGGCCGCATCAGCGGGCTGTCGCTGTTCCTGCCGCACGGCTACGAAGGGCAAGGCCCGGAGCACAGCTCCGCGCGCCTGGAGCGCTTCCTGCAGCTGTGCGCGCTGGAGAACATGCTGGTCTGCGTGCCGACCACCCCGGCGCAGTGCTTCCACATGATCCGCCGGCAGATGCGCATGACCACGCGCAAGCCGCTGGTGGTGATGACGCCCAAGTCGCTGCTGCGCCACAAGCTGGCGGTGTCGACGCTGGAGGAACTGGCCGACGGCGAGTTCCAGCACCTGATCCCGGATGCGAAGGCCGATCCGAAGCAGGTCAAGCGCGTCGTGGCCTGCTCGGGCAAGGTCTACTACGACCTGCTCGAGGACCAGACCAAGCGTGGCCAGGACGACGTCGCCCTCCTGCGCGTGGAGCAGCTGTACCCGTTCCCGCGCGAGCTGCTGGCCGCGGAGCTGAAGCGCTACGGCAACGCCACCGACCTGGTCTGGTGCCAGGAAGAACCGCAGAACCAGGGCGCCTGGTACCAGATCAAGCACCACCTGCAGGCCTGCCTGGCCGACGGGCAAAGCCTGCACTACGCCGGCCGCCCGCGCTCGCCGTCTCCCGCTGCCGGCCATTTCGCCGAGCATCTGGAAGAGCAGCTGAAGCTGGTCGCCGACGCGCTATTGAATCCGTTCAACGACCAAGTCGCTGAATAAACCTCCTTCCCCTTCAAAAGACCCACTAGGACGCCCTCTGCAATGGCCACCGAAGTCAAAGTTCCGGTACTGCCCGAATCCGTATCCGATGCCACCATCGCCAGCTGGCACAAGAAAGCCGGCGACGCGGTCAAGCGCGACGAGAACCTGGTGGACCTGGAGACCGACAAGGTCGTATTGGAAGTGCCCTCCCCGGTCGACGGCGTACTGAAGGAGATCAAGTTCGAGGCCGGCGCCACCGTGACCAGCTCGCAGATCCTGGCGATCATCGAGGAAGGCGCGACCGCCGCCGCGGCTCCGGCCGAGGCCAAGGTCGCCGACGCACCGAAGGCGGAGGCGCCGAAGGCCGCCGCTGCCGAAGCGCCGAAGGCCGCCAAGGTCGAATCGGCCAAGGCCGCCGGCGACGTCTCCAGCCTGCCCCCGGGCGCACGTTTCTCGGCGATCACCGAGGGCGTGGATCCGGCCCAGGTCGACGGCACCGGCCGCCGCGGCGCGGTGACCAAGGAAGACATCCTCAACTACGCCAAGAACGGCGGCGCCGGCAAGGCTGCCGGCGCGCGTCCGGAAGAGCGCGTGGCGATGACCCGCGTGCGCAAGCGCATCGCCGAGCGCCTGATGCAGTCGAAGAACTCGACCGCGATGCTGACCACCTTCAACGAGGTCAACCTGGCCAAGGTCTCGGCCGCGCGCAAGGAGCTGCAGGACGAGTTCCAGAAGGCCCACGGCATCAAGCTCGGCTTCATGAGCTTCTTCGTCAAGGCCGCCGCCAACGCGCTGCAGCGCTTCCCGCTGGTCAACGCCTCGATCGACGGCGAAGACATCATCTATCACGGCTACAGCGACATCTCGATCGCGGTCTCGACCGAGAAGGGCCTGGTCACGCCGGTGCTGCGCAACGTCGAGCGGCAGTCGTTCGCCGACATCGAGAAGGGCATCGCCGACTACGCCAAGAAGGCGCGCGACGGCAAGCTGAGCCTGGAAGAACTGCAGGGCGGCACCTTCACCGTGACCAACGGCGGCACCTTCGGCTCGCTGCTGTCGACCCCGATCATCAACCCGCCGCAGAGCGCGATCCTGGGCATGCACGCGATCAAGGAGCGTCCGATCGCCGAGAACGGCCAGGTCGTGATCGCGCCGATGATGTTCCTGGCGCTGTCCTACGACCACCGCATCATCGACGGCAAGGACTCGGTGCAGTTTCTGGTCGACATCAAGAACCAGCTGGAAAACCCGGGCCGGATGCTGTTCGGTCTGTAAGAGCCGGGAATCGGGAATGGAGAGCGGGGAATGGGACAAGCGCCCACTTCCCCGCCCTGTTCCCGCCTGGACCTGGATGGGAGGCGGCAGGCGCATGCGCTTTTGCGATTCCCCATTCCCTCTTCCCCATTCCCGTGTGAGCAAATGAAATGAGCGAACAATTCGACGTCGTCGTCATCGGTGCCGGTCCGGCCGGTTATCACGCTGCAATCCGCGCCGCACAGCTGGGCATGAAGGTCGCCTGCATCGATGCGGCGCTGGGCAAGGACGGCAAGCCCGCCCTCGGTGGCACCTGCCTGCGCGTGGGCTGCATCCCGTCCAAGGCGCTACTGGATTCCTCGCGCCAGTTCTGGAACATGGGCCATCTGTTCGGCGAGCACGGCATCAGCTTCAAGGACGCCAAGATCGACGTCGAGGCGATGGTCGGGCGCAAGGACAAGATCGTCAAACAGTTCACCGGCGGCATCGCGATGCTGTTCAAGGCGAACAAGATCACCCCGTACTACGGCTTCGGCGAGCTGCAGGCGGGCAACGTGGTCAAGGTCAAGCAGCACGACGGCAGCGTCGTCGAGCTCAAGGGCACCAACGTGATCCTCGCCGCCGGTTCGGATTCGATCGAACTGCCGTTCGCCAAGTTCGACGGCGCCACCATCGTCGACAACGTCGGCGCGCTCGACTTCAGCGAAGTGCCCAAGCGCCTGGCGGTGATCGGCGCCGGCGTGATCGGCCTGGAGCTGGGCAGCGTGTGGAAGCGCCTGGGCGCCGAGGTCACCATTCTCGAGGCGCTGCCGGACTTCCTGGCCCTGGCCGATGCCGAAGTGGCCAAGACCGCGCTGAAGGAATTCAAGAAGCAGGGCCTGGACATCAAGCTGGGCGCCAAGGTCTCCAAGACCGAGGTCACCGGCAAGGGCAAGAAGCAGGAAGTCGTCGTCACCTATGCCGATGGCGAAGGCGAGAAGAGCCTGACTGTGGACAAGCTGCTGGTGGCCGTGGGCCGCCGCGCCGCGACCAAGGGCCTGCTGGCCGAAGGCACCGGGGTCAAGGTCAACGAGCGCGGCCAGATCGAGGTCGATGCGCATTGCCACACCGGCGTCGACGGCGTGTGGGCGATCGGCGACTGCGTGCGCGGGCCGATGCTGGCGCACAAGGGCTTCGAGGAAGGCATCGCGGTCGCCGAACTGATCGCCGGCCTGCCCGGCCACGTCAACTTCGACACGATTCCGTGGGTCATCTACACCGAGCCGGAAATCGCCTGGGTCGGCAAGACCGAGCAGCAGCTCAAGGCCGAGGACGTGCCGTACAAGACCGGCAGCTTCCCGTTCGCGGCGATCGGCCGCGCGGTGGCGATGGGCGAGCCGGCCGGCTTCGTCAAGGTCATCGCGCATGCCGAGACCGACCGCGTGCTCGGCCTGCACCTGGTCGGCGTCGGCGTCTCCGAACTGGTCCACGAAGGCGTGCTGGCGATGGAGTTCAACGGCTCGGCCGACGACCTGGCGCGCATCTGCCACGCCCACCCGACCCTGTCCGAAGCGATCCACGACGCCGCGATGGCGGTGAACAAGCGCGCCATCCACAAGGCCAATTAAAGCCGGGAATCGGGAGTCGGGATTGGGGATTCGCAAAAGCGGCGGCCCCATCCCGCATCGTTCCGGCAATGGCATAGCGCCGGGCGAAAGCCCGGCGTTGTGCTTTGCGGATAACCGCAAAATACTGAAGCAGTCGACCCACGACGCTTGTCCTGCTCCCAGCACCGTGAACGCTCACGCATGCAACACCCCGCTTTTACGAATCCCCAATCCCGAATCCCCAATCCCATGAAAAGCATCTGCGTCTATTGTGGTTCCAACGCCGGCAACAAACCCGCCTACGCCGAGCGCGCCACCGCGCTGGGCACGCGCATCGCCGAGCAGGGCCTGCGCCTGGTCTACGGCGGCGGCAACGTCGGACTGATGGGCACCGTGGCCAATGCGGTGCTCGCCGCCGGCGGCCAGGTCACCGGGGTGATCCCCAAGCAGTTGGCCGACTGGGAAGTGGCGCACCGCGGCCTCACCGAACTGGAAATCGTCGGCTCCATGCACGAGCGCAAGTCGCGCATGTTCGACCTGTCCGACGGCTTCATCGCCCTGCCCGGCGGCTTCGGCACGATGGAAGAGATCTTCGAGATGCTGACCTGGCGCCAGCTCGGCATCGGCAACAAGCCCTGCGCGTTCCTGGACGTGGAAGCGTTCTACGCCCCGCTGATCGGCATGATCGACCGCATGGTCGCCGAACGCTTCCTGCACCCGGACCAGCGCGCCGACCTGTGGTACGGCGACGACATCGACACGATGCTGGCCTGGATGCACGACTACACCCCGGCGCAGGCGTCGAAGTGGATCGACGAAAAGCGCCGCAACGCGCTGCGCTGAAACCCACCGCTCTTAACCAGCCGCTCTCAGGGCGCGTGGCGACGCGCCCTGCATCGCCGGCAGAGGTTTCAGTCCCGAGAAGCCGCACAGTCCGCCGCATGCGGGCGATGTCTGTCGCGGCTGAAGCTGCTCCTACAGGGACGTCGGAGCGCCGGTCGGCGCGCTGTGGACGGGCCTCAGCCCCGAGCCGACCGAATCGAAGCCTGCAGATTCCCCACTACGTTCGTCGCGACTGAAGTCGCTCCCACAAGGGGCTTCAGCCGGGCTAGCCGCTGTTGCTGCTGTTGCTGCTGTTGCTGTTGCTGCCGTTGCTGTTGCTGTTGCTTTTGATTTACCGGGTTCCCTTCCGCAGCGGCGGCCATGGCGGGGAAAAACCCGAAGGGCGGCGCACATGGATGTGCGCCGTTCGCGGCAGGGGCAGGATGCCCCTTCCGCGAATCCCCGTCATGGACGCGGACCTGTAGCGCGCAGCGCGGAAGGCGCAAGGCAGGGCGTGCTTTCTTTTGGTTACTTTTCTTTGCACGAGCAAAGAAAAGTGACTCGCGCCAAAGCGCGAAAGCTTTTGCTTCTTGCTTCTCTCCAAACCCACCCAAACCAAACCAACGCACGCACGCGTGCACTTACGTACGCGCCATCAATCGTGCTGCGCAGGCCGCCCCAACAGATACCCCTGCCCATAGTCGCAACCCAGCTCACGCAGCGTATCCAACTGCTGCTCGGTCTCGATGCCCTCGCCGATCGTCTCGATACCCAGCGTACTGGCCAACGCCAGAATGCTGCGCACCAGCGCATAACTGCCCGCACCGCTTTCGCCATGCAGACCGGCGACGAAACTCTGATCGATCTTCAACGCCGAGATCGGAAACCGGTGCAGATACGACAGCGCCGAAAACCCCGTGCCGAAATCGTCCAACTGCGCCAACACCCCGCGCTCGCGCAGCGCCTGCAGGATCGTCAACGTGCGCGGCGCATCGTCGAGCAGCGCCACCTCCGTGATCTCCACCCGCAGCCGCCGCGGATCCGCGCCAGCGGTATCGATCAGGCCGAACAGCCGCTCGGTGAAGTCCGGCGAACGGAAATGCCGCGGCGAGACGTTGACCGACACGTAGCCGGTGCCGCTTCGCGCCAGACGCTGGATCACCTGCTCGTACAGCAGCCAGTCCACCTGCTCGATCAGCCCGCTGTCCTCGCCCAGATCGATGAACTGGCTGGGCACCAGCAATCCGCGGCTCTCGTGGCGCCAGCGCAGCAGCGCCTCGTGGCCGACCACCTCGCCGTCGATCAGGCGCACGATCGGCTGGTAGAACGGCTCGAAGTCGCCGCTTTTGATCGCTCGCCGCAGGTCCGCCTCCAGGTCCAGGCTGCGCAGCGCCGCCTCGCGCATCTCCTCGTCGAACACCGCGCAACGGTCCTGGGTCTGCGCCTTGGCCCGGTACATCGCCGCGTCCGCGTCGCGCAGCAGCTCCTCGCCGCTGCGATAGCGCGGATGCCAGGCGGCGATGCCCAGGCTGCCGGACGGGAACAACTCGCGGCCGGCCACCCACATCGGCTGGCCGAGCACGCCGAGCAGGCGCTGCGCCAACTCGCGCACGCCTTCCAGCCCCTCTTCGCAGCTGACCAGGATCGCGAACTCGTCGCCGCCCAGGCGCGCGACCACATCGTCGCTGCGCAGCGTGGAGACGATGCGCTTGGCCACCTCCACCAGCATGTCGTCGCCAGCGGCGTGGCCGATGCTGTCGTTGACCAGCTTGAACCGGTCCAGGTCCAGGAACAGCACCGCGAACGCCATGCCGTCGCCGTTGCGCGCGCGGTTGATCGCTTCGCCGAGCCGGTCCAGCAGGTGCGAGCGGTTCGGCAGGCCGGTCAGCGCGTCGTGCAGCGCCTGATGGGTCAACCGCTGCTCGGCACGCCAGCGCTCGGCGATCTGCGCCAGCAACTGCTGGTTGACCTCGGCCAGTTCGCGGGTGCGCTCGGCCACCCGCTGCTCCAATTCGGCATGCGCCAGCCGCAGCCGTTCCTGCGCGCGCTGCCGCGCCAGGCCGCCGCCGACGTTGTGCGCGACGAAGGTCAGCAGGCGCTGGTCGTATTCGGTAAAACGCACCTGCGTGGTGTAGCTCTGCACCACGATCGCGCCGACCACCTCGCCCTCGTCGAACAGCGGCACGCCCAGCCAGCTGTGCGAACGCGTGCCGTATTCCTGCACTTCGCCCTGCGCGACCAGCGCTTCGATCTCCGCCAGTTCCAGCAGCATCGGCCGGCGCTTGCGCATCACGTACTCGGTCAGGCCCCTGCCCCGCCGCCGCAGCGGGCGCCGCGGGCTGTGCTCGTCCACCGAGTAGACGAACTCCAGCATCTTGGCGTCGTCGGACAGCAGCGCGATGTACAGATTGCGCGCATCGATCAGCCCGCCGACGATGGCATGCACCTCGGCGTAGAACTGTTGCAGGCTCTCCGAGCGGATCGCCAGCTCGGCGATGCGGAACAAGGCCAGTTGCAGGGTTTCGGCGCGCTTGCGCTCCTGGATCTCGTCCTGCAGGTCGTGGTTGGCGCGCTGCAGTTCCTGGGTGCGCAACTGCACGCGCCGCTCCAGCTGCACCTGCGCATGGCGCCGGTCCATCGCGGTCAGCACGTGCTGGGCGACGTACGCCAGCAGCGCGCGATCGGCATCGGTGTAGTGCAACGCACGGTCGTAGTTCTGCACCACGATCGCGCCGCAGACGCGGCCCTCGCGCAGCATCGGCACGCCCAGCCAATCCTTGCTGTCCGGGCCATGCAGGGCGTCGTAGTCCACCCGCAGGCGGTCGCGCACCTGCGGCGACGGCCCGCGCACCGCCTGGCCGTGGCGCAGCAGGGCGAAGGTCAGGCTGTTGGGCATGTCGCGTTGGTAGTACAGCCGTTCCGGATCGGCGACGAAATCGTCGTGCCGGTCGGAGAAATACAGGAAGCGCATGCTCTGCTGGTCTTCGTCGTACTCGACGATGTAGCAGTTCTCCGCGTACATCAGCGAGTCCAGCACCGAATGCACGTGCTGCAGCATCTGCCCCATTTCCAGATCCGCACCGGCCAGGTCGGCGATCTCGTACAGCGCCTGCTGCAGCTGCTTGGACTTCTCCAGGCCCTCGATGCGCGCGCGCATGCGCTCGGTTTCCAGCAGCGCCAGGCCGAACGCGGCCGCCATCTCGCACCAGGCGGCGCGCTGCGGCTCGGACAGCGGCTGCTGCAGCCGGGCGGCCACGGCCACGCAGGCGCCCTCGGGCGTCTTCAGCACGTGCAGCAAGGCCTGCGCAGGCGCCGGCACGGTCTCGGCGAGACACCGCCGGACCAGCGTCGGCAGCCATGCCGGCGCATCCGGCGTAGCGCCGAACACGCGTCCGCCGACGGTGCCGTCGCCGCATGCGATGGCCACGTCGCTACCGGGCGGCAGCAAGCCGCACAAGGCAACCGCGGTCTGCATGGAAGCGGGGCCGTCGGGGTGATCCTGGCGGTCGATCGCGGACGGCTCAAACAACATCGACAACAACTCCTGCATGACGTAGGACCCGCCCCACGCCTCCCCCTTAGACGCCAGCATACCTTTTACGTGAACAGGCGCACGCGCGATGACCCCATGCGCGCCGCTGGCGCGTTCACTGTCTACGATGCCCGCTGCCATTCCGCCCCCGCCCGCCGTCACCACCCTCACGCCACGCTATGCGCCGGGCCGGCGAACGCTTAGGCTTGCCGCCGTGGACGCCCTGGTCGAAACGAGCGACGAAACCCTGATGCTGGCCTATGCGGCCGGCGACGCCGGCGCGTTCGAGACCCTGTACGCGCGCCACCGCGGCCGCCTCTATCACTACCTGCTGCGCCAGCTGCGCGACGTGGCGCTGGCCGAGGAAATGTTCCAGGACGTGTGGCAGCGGGTCATCGCCGCGCGCCAGGGCTGGCAACCGCAGGCCGCATTCAGCACCTGGCTGCTGCGCATCGCCCACAATCGGCTCGGCGACCACTGGCGCGCGGCCAAGCACCGCCCGGCCGCGCCGGCCGATGCCGAACTGCGGACCGCCAGCGTGCCGGACCCGGACACGCCGGAGCGTCAGCTGTCCGCGTTCGAACAGCGGCGCCAACTGCAACTGGCGCTCGACGACTTGCCGGAGGATCAACGCGAAGTGCTGCTGCTGCGCCTGGAACAGGAACTGAGCCTGGAGGAGATCGCACAGATCACCGGCGTCGGCCGCGAGACGGTGAAGTCGCGGCTGCGCTATGCGATGGACAAATTGCGCGCGAGGCTGGGTGGATGAGTGCCGACGAACCGCTGACGCCGGAAGAACGCGCCCTCGCCGAACGCCTGCGGCTGGGCCGGCAGGCGTCGCCGTCGGCGGCGCTGGACGCCGCGATCCTGGCCGCGGCGCGTGCCGCGGTGGCGTCTGCGCCGACCGCTTCCGCGCAGCCGCACAGCGCCGACGCCGAGCCGGCAGCGGCGCAGATACCCGTTGCGAGCGCAACCGCGCCAGCGCCAGCGGACCATGCCCGTTCCGGCACGGCCCCGCAGCGCCGCGCGCGCTGGCCGGCCTGGACCGGGCTGGCGGCATCCTTGACCCTGGCCGTCGGCATCGCCTGGCAGCTGCGCACCCCGACACCGCCGGTGGCCGCGCCGGTCGCTCCCGACGCGGTCGCTCCTGCACCAGCCGCTTCCGAAGCGGCGGCCGAGCGCACCATTGCCGCCCAGTCGGCCGGCGCCGAAGACGCGGCGGTCGCGTCCGGCGCGGCAACCGCGCCCACCGACGCGCCGGCGCCGGCGCCGGCGCCGGCGCCGGCGCCACCAGCGTCCGCGCCGCAGCAGGTGCCGGCAACGAACGATCTCGACGCGATGCGCGCCGCGCCCGCACCATCGGCAGCACCCGCGGAGGCCCCGGTTGCGGCCGAGCCGGCGCCGATGCTGGCGCCGCCGCCTCCCGCGCCGATCGTGGTCTCGCCTCCCGCACCGCCCGCGCCGCCGGCCCCGGCAAAAGCGCTGACGCCTCCCGCACAGGCACCGCAGGCGCTGGCGAAGCCGGCGGCGCGCACGCGCGAGGCGAATGCCATGCAGCGCGAAGACCGGCGCATGCTGCAGCAACGCAGCGCAGACCTCGCCGAGCGCGACGGCAGCGACGCGGCAAGCGCACAGGCACAGGCGCAGGAAGCGGAGGGATACGCCGCGCGCGTCGAAGGCAACCTCAGCGCGGCGCCGGCACCGGCACCAGCCGCGATGCCGGCTGCACCGGTCGCGGCGGACACCGCACCGTTGACGGCATCCGCGCGCGCCTCCGGCACCGATCCGGCGCTTGCGGCAGCGGCGGAGAGCGACGCGCGCCTGTCGCCGCGACGCTGGCTGGCGCGCATCCGCGAGCGCCGCGACGCCGGCGAGCAGGCCGCCGCGCACGCCAGCCTGCAACGCTTCCAACGCGAGCATCCGCACGCGCGTATCCCCGACGACCTGCGCGACCTGCTCGACGACTGAATCGCCTTGCGCGATCGAAGACGATGCGCGCCGTCGCCGGTACGCCCGACGCCGCGGTCGTGCGCAGCGCAGGCATCCGGCTGCACGTTGCCGCCGAACCGCAGTCAACCGCAGCTGACCACGGCGCCTCGTCTAGAATGGCGCCGATGCCCGATACGCTTCCCCACCTCGTCAGCCACAGCGTGGACATCAAGCACAGCCGCTTTGTGGCACAGGCGGCGCCGATCGCCGACGCCGGCGCGGCGCTGGCGTTCGTGCAGCGGGTCGCGGTGGCCGATGCCACCCACAACTGCTGGGCCTACCGCCACGGCGACGACTACCGCTCCAGCGACGACGGCGAACCGGCCGGCACCGCCGGCCGCCCGATCCTGGCGGCGATCGACGGCCAGGGCTTCGACCGCGTGGTGGTGGTGGTCACGCGCTGGTACGGCGGCATCAAGCTCGGTGCCGGCGGCCTGGTCCGCGCCTACGGCGGCACCGCCGCCGAGTGCCTGCGCCTGGCGCCGCGGCAGCCGCTGCTGGCCTTGAGCCTGATCACCCTGCACTGCGGCTTCGACGATCTGGGCGCGGTGCACGCGGCGCTGAGCGCCTGCGCCGCCGAAAAACTCGATGAACGCTTCGACGCCGACGGCGCCGAACTGCACCTGCGCCTGCCCAGCGATCGCGTGGACGCCTTGAAAACGCGGCTGCGCGACGCCACTCGGAACAGGGTCCGCTGTTCGGAAACCTCCCCCGCATGAACGATCCGTCGGCCGACCAGGCCAAGTCGCTGCGCAAACTCGGCAGCCTGCGCACCCTGTGGCCGTTCGTGCAGCGCCAGCGCGGCCTGTTCGGCGCCTGGCTGCTGGCGCTGGCGGTGTCCTCCAGCGCGACGCTGAGCCTGCCGGTGGCGGTCCGGCAGATGATCGATCACGGTTTCAGCGACGGCAGCAGGATCAACCAGTCCTTCGCGCTGCTGTTCGCGGTGTCGGTGGTGCTGGCGATCGCCACCGCGCTGCGCTTCTACTTCGTGTCGCTGCTGGGCGAGAAGGTCGTCGCCGACCTGCGTGGGCGCCTGTATGCGCACCTGATCGGCCTGCACGCCGGCTTCCACGACCGCAACCGCAGCGGCGAGCTGGTGTCGCGGCTGTCGGCCGACAGCGAACTGCTGCGCGGGGTGATCGGCAGCACCATGTCGGTGGCGCTGCGCAGCACGGTCACGGCGATCGGCAGCATCGTGATGCTGTTCGTGACCAGCCCGCACCTGGCCGCCTACGCGCTGCTAGGCATCCCGCTGGCGGTGTTGCCGATCGTGCTCGGCGCGCGCCGCCTGCAGAAGATCTCGCGCGCCAGCCAGGATCGCGTCGCCGACGCCAACACGCTGGCCGCCGAAACCCTGGGCGCGGTGCGCACGGTGCAGGCGCATGCGCGCGAACCCTACGAGCGCGGCCGCTTCGGCCAGGCGCTTGCGCTGTCGGTGGACGTGGCGCGCCGCCGGGTGCGCGCGCAGGCGCTGATCACCGCGGTGGCGATCGTGCTGGTGTTCGGTGCGATCGTGCTGGTGCTGTGGTCCGGCGCGCACGAAGTGGCGGCCGGCGAACTGAGCGCCGGCGCGCTCGGCCAGTTCGTGCTGTACGCGATGTTCGGCGGCGGCTCGGTGGCTTCGCTGGCCGAAGTCTGGAACGACCTGCAGCGCGCGGCCGGCGGCATGGGCCGCATCGCCGAACTGTTCGCCGAACGCCCCGAGGTGCTGGCGCCGGCGCAGCCGCGGGCGCTGCCGCAGCCGCTGCGCGGCGAAGTGCGCTTCGACAACGTGGTGTTCCGCTACCCGCAACGCCCCGACCATCCGGCGCTGGACGGCTTCGACCTGCACGTGCGGCCCGGCGAGAGCGTGGCCCTGGTTGGTCCCTCCGGCGCCGGCAAGAGCACCGTGCTGTCGCTGCTGCTGCGCTTCCACGATCCGCAATCGGGCACGGTGCGGGTGGACGGCGCCGACCTGCGCGAACTGGATCCGGCGCAGCTGCGCGAAGGCATCGGCCTGGTGCCGCAGCACCCGACCCTGTTCGCGGCCAGCGCCGCCGACAACATCCGCTACGGCCGGCTCGCGGCCAGCGACGCCGAGGTCGAGGCCGCGGCGCGCGCCGCCGAAGCCGACACCTTCATCCGCCAGTTGCCGGACGGCTACGCCAGCGAACTGGGCGAGCGCGGCGCGCGCCTGTCCGGCGGCCAGCAGCAGCGCATCGCCATCGCCCGCGCCCTGCTCAAGGACGCGCCGATCCTGCTGCTGGACGAAGCCACCAGCGCGCTCGACGCGCAGAGCGAACATGCCGTGCAGCAGGCGCTGGAACGCCTGATGGCCGGGCGCACCACCTTGGTCATCGCGCACCGCCTGGCAACGGTGCTCAAGGCCGACCGCATCGTGGTGATGGACCACGGCCGCATCGTCGCCCAGGGCACCCATGCCGAGCTGTTGGCGCAGGGCGGCCTGTACGCGGAACTGGCACGGCTGCAATTCATCGACTGAGCACGCCGTGCTAACACCGGCGGGACTACGGTCCCGCTGCGCCCCACGCAACGGCGGCGGCGCAAGGCGCCGGCAGCGTTTTCCGGCGCAATCCGGTTCGACGAATCGCCTTCAGGAGACAAGCCATGTCCTTTCGCCAACTGCCCGCCCTCGGCCCCGACGGCGAGGCCTATCTGATCACCGAGTTCCAGGACGAAGTCCAGCATCAGCAGCAGGCGCAGCACGACGCGCCGTCCACGCCGGCGCTGCGCTACGAACTGGCCGACGGGCGCAAACTGATCCGCCGCGGCCAGCAGTTCACCACCACCGGCGGCGAACTGACCCTGACCGCGGTGTGAGCGCGCGCGCTGCCGCGTAGCGACGACGAGCGGCAGTGCGATCTGTCCGCCTCGTGCGCGGCACGCGCGACGGGCCAGTGGTCAATTATTGACCAAGCCTCTTGACACGCCCGCCCAGCAAGGCGCGCAGACACTTATCCACATGTTTGCGCGCATTCCATCCACACCGCCTGTGGATGAAGTGCGGCTGCAGCTACAGGGTGTTCTCTCTACCCCTTGTAGGAGCGGCTTCAGCCGCGACCGTGACTATCTGGCCACGCACATGCATGCGCAACATGCTGCCCACCGACCACACCCCATCGCTTGATCGGCACTGCCTGTCGCGGCTGAAGCCGCTCCTACAGGGTGGCCGTCTGCGCCGGACTAGCGCGGCAACACCCGGCCGATGCCGCTGGCGTCGATCTCCGCCGCCGCGGCGTCCAATGCCGTCGCCACGGTGGCCGGGTCGAAGCCGATGCGGAAATGCAGTTCGCCGGCCGGCGTGCGCGAGGAATGGATCGAGGCCAGGCTGACGCCGTGGCGCTCGAACACGTACAGCAAGCTTCGCAGCGAGCCGGCGCGGTCTTCGGGCAGGTAGACGCTGAGCGTCAATTGCTCGGTCAGGTCCGCGAGCAGATAGCCGACGCGTTCGTAGCTGTAGTTGCCGTGCGCGATCGCCGCCGCGCCCAGCGCCTGGCGATTGGCGTCGAGGAAATCGGCGCGGAATTGCGCACGCGCCGCATCGTCGCCACGGCTCACCTGGTCGCGCAGCCGCGACAGTTGCGCGATCAAGCCATCGAGCACGCCGCCGACATGCGGATTGCCGAACTGGATGTCTTCGTAGATCGCCGGATTCAACGCCAGGATGCGCGCGATGATCGCGGTATCCAGTTCGAACGAGGCCGAACGGTATGGCATCAATGCCTCCAGCGGCCCCAGCGTCGGCGCGTGCGTGCGCAACACGCCGGCCTGGGCCAGGTGGCTGGCGTGCACCATCGCCTGCACCAGCGCCATCACCTGGTCGTGGTGATCGGGCGTGCTGCGCACGCATTCGGCTTCCAGCGCCGTGCACAGCTGTTGCAGCCACTCGCTCCAACGCGCCAACCGCGCTTCGCACACCACCAGCACGCGGCCCTTGAGCGTGGGCGACTTCGGCGGCGCGGTCATCGGATGCAGCCCGGCCACTTCCGCCTGCGACGCCAGCATCGCCGCCACCGGCTCGCGCTTGACCGAGGTCACGTCCAGCCACAGTTGCTCGCGTTCGCGCCCGGCGGCGCGGCGCACGTAGTCGCCGATCAGCGCCGGCGTGTGCCGGATCGGCGCGGAGAAGATCAGCACCTGCGCGCGCTGCAGCACGGCATCGGGATCCAGCGACTGCGGGTCGGCCGGATCGTGGCCGACCACCTCCAGCTGCATGCGCTCGCGGAAGAACCGGCTCAGCCAGCGGCCATAGGCGCCGGCGCTGCCGACGATGCCGACGACCGGGCGCAGGCTCACGCCAGGCGCTCGGCGGCGAAGCGCAGGGGCGTGGCCAGCGCCGCGGGCGCGGCGGCGAGCACATCCAGTTCCTCGTAGCCGCTGGCCAGGGTCGCTTCCAGCGCCGCATGCACGCCGGCGACGGCGCGGCCGATCGCCAGCTCGAACGCGTCGCCGCGCAGCAGGAACGCGACCAGCAGCGCCATCAGCACGTCGCCGGTGCCGGCCACGTCCACCGGCAATAGCGGCGAGCACCAGCGGTAGACCGCCTCGCGGCTCACCGCCAGGGTCACCAGCTGGCCTGCGTCGCCGCTGACGCTGTGCGCCAACACCCACTGCGGCCCGCGCGCCAGCAGCACGCGCGCTGCGGCGATGGCATCGTCCTGCGCCAGCGCCGGCAGGCCGGTCAGGCGGCCGAGTTCGAACGCATTCGGCGTGACCAGCCACGCATGCGGCAACAGGCGTTCGGCGAACACCGCTTCCAAGCCCGGCTCGACATAGGGTCCGGTATGCGTATCGCCGATCACCGGATCCAGGCAGTAGCGCAGCGACGGGCACTGCGGCAGCGTGGCGTCGAGCCAGTCGGCGAACGCAGTGCCGTTGCCGACGCTGCCGAAATAGCCGGACACCACCATGCGCGCACGCTGCGGCAAGCCGCGCTCGCTGGCGCCGAGCAGCAGATCGGCGAACCAGTCCGACGGCAGCACCTTGCCGCGCAAGGTGTCGTAGAACGGCGCGTTGCTGAGCAAGGTCGTGGGGACTTCGGCCACGCGCAGGCCCAGCGCGCGCAACGGCGGCACCGCCGCGCTGTTGCCGGCGTGGCCGTAGACCAATTGCGACTGTACCGAGATCACGTCGATCGGCGACGGTCCATCCGGACGCTGGCGACGGCCGTGGACGAGATGGCTGGCAGTGGATGCGTTCATCCGCACATTCTAGGCCGCGGCAGCGACGGCGGCGTACCGGCACCGCTCAGCGGTTGCGCAGGAACACCACGTAGCCGCGGAACCACGGATTGTCCTGCAGGCCCTGCGGCGGCTGCCAGTCGCCATCCTGCAGCAGGCCGATGCGGAACGGCACCCGCAGCCTGCCGAGCCGGGCGACATAGACCGGATAGTCGGGGATCACCGCGCGTCCCTGGTAGATCTGCAGCACCACCTCGTCGACCACGCCGCGCAATCCGGCCAGCGCCTCGGCGCGGCCGTTGACGCTCCAGTCCAGCAGGCCGGTGATGCCGAGTTGGTAGCCGGCCGGCAAGCGCGCACGCAGCGTGCGCAGGAACGCCACGTACTGCGCGAGGTGGCGGGTACGGGCATCGAAATCGATCTGCAGGCCGACCACGTCGTTGCCGGCCGCATGCCAGCGCTGCAGCTGCACCAGGACCGCCTCGAACAATGCCGGCGTCCAGTCGATGCGTTCCACCCGCAACACCATCCACACCTGGCAGTGGCGCAGCTGCGGCAGCGCGGCGCGTTGCGCCACCAGTCGTGCCGGCGCGCCGGCGTCCAGCGGCACCTCGGCCTGCAGCAGGTACACGCGGCGCGCGTTGGCCAGCACCGGCTGCGGCCGCACCCCGGCCCAGAGCCAAAACGCATCGTAGCGGCGCGCATCCACCGGTGCGGCGATCGCCGCGCCCATCGACATGCACAGCGCCAACAGCACGGCGCAGCGCCCGGGCATGGCGCCGCTCACCAGTAGTACTTCAGGTCCTGCGCCCAGGCCGTTGACGGAAACTCCCGTTTCAGGCGCTGGAACCAACGCTTGCGCTCGCTCACCGGCACGTCCTTGCCGCCGCAACCGTTGTTCCCGCTGGGCGCGTAGCAGTTGATGGCGCGATACAGCGCATACGCCTTGTCGTTGGCAGGCACATCCGCGGCATCGATGACGCGCTGGTAGACCGGCAAACGGAAATATGCGGGACCGGGAAACTGCGACGGCGCTCCGCCGAGCTCGGTGGCCGACGGTGGCAGGTTGATCGGCAAGTGATCCCAGTTCATGACCCGGACGAACTCGGCCACGCACAACTGCGCATGGGCGTCGGCGGGGGCAGACGCCAAGGTCTTTGCCACCGCCTCGATCGCCGGACACGCATCCTCGCCCTGCTCGAACGGGCCGGAGAACACCGCCAGCGGCGGCGACGACTGGGGCAACCAGTAAGGACCGGGCCGGGGATCGCTGGTGTCGTGCGGCACGTCGGCAAGCAGCACGCGATCCTGCAGGAAGGCCTTGGCCTGGCCGCGCGACAGTTCCTTGTACAGCAACACGAAGGCGGCCAGTTCGCGCTCGTGCGCCGGCACGTCCGTCGCCGTCGCGCGACGCCGCAGCAGGTCGGCACCGGCGGCGTAGATCAGCAACTGGTCGCGGATGGCTTGGTTGACGATCGGAGAATCCGCGGCGAACGCCTGGTCGAGCGCACGGTCGCGCTCCAGGCGCCGCGCCAGCGCCAGCTGCACCAGCGGTTGCTGCAGCGCCGGCTCGGCACTGTCCAGCAGGCGCCGCCAGTAGGCCGCCAGGTCCGGCGCCCCGGTGTCCTCCAGCGCCAAGCCCTTGAGCATGGCGGCGGCGAAGGCCACGCTGCCGCGCTTGGCCGGCCCCTTGCCGGCATCCAGCAGGCGCAGCGCCTGCGCCGGCGACCGCGCCACGTAGTACTGGTAGCTGGACAGCAGCAGCGCGAACAGGTCCGGCTCGCCGGCAAAGCGCGGCCGTTGCGCCTCCAGCGCGGCCGGCGACAGTCCGTGGCCATCGCTGCCATCGCCCGAGCGCATCGCCTTGAGATCGGCCACGGCCAGCAGCAGCGGCGTGGTCAGCGCCGCGGGAGCGGCGTTGGCCAGCAGCTTGTTGTCGATTTCCTGGGCCAGCTCCTGGTCCGACAGGCCGCGCTGCGCCGCGGGCAGGCGCAGCAAGCGTTCGTATTCGGCGGCCAGCTTCGGCGTGTCGCCACCGAGCCAGTACACCCGCCGCAGCAATCCGCGTGCAGATACGGCGTAGCGTCCTTGCGGATAGTCGTGCAGGTACGCGGCGAACCCCCGCTCGGCGCGCGCCAACGCGGCCTGGTCGAACTGCGGTGGATCGCGCTGCACGCCGTATTCGTCGAAACCATCGACCTGCGCCGCGTTGAGCGCGACCCGCCCCAGCATGTAGCGCGCCGTCTCCCGGAGCCAGGGGTCGGCCGCCTTTGCCAGCGTATCGAAGCCCTGCGCGGACGCGTCGAAGGCGCCGGCATAGAACGCGCTGGCGGCCTGCAGGTACTGCGCGAATTCCCTGCCTGCGGCCGACGACACGCCGTCGGGCGCAGCGATTTGCTGGTCCGGGCACTGCGCCGGCCGCGCCTGGACCAAGCGCGCTTTTTCCGCCGCCGGCACGCGCGCGTTCGCGTTCAGCGCCTCGTTGAACTCGCTGCCGCCGCGCGCATTGCTGTTGCAGCGGTTCGCCTCGCCGTCGAGCATCCCGTCGGCAGCAGCGACCTGATCGGTCGCCGGCGGTTGCAGCGCCTGCACCGCCGCCTCCCAGGTGAACGCCGGTTCGAGCGGGCTGGCAGGCGCCACCGCCGGCGCGGCGCCATCGCGCATCAACAGCAGCAGATTGACCCGGGTGTCGCTGCCCGGCGCCAGCGCCACGGTGTTCTGGCATCCGCTGTAGTCGCCGAAATCCAGCAGCAGGCTGGAGTCGCAACCGGCATCGGAACTGGCGAGCGCGGGTGCCGCAAGGCAAGCGCACAGCAGCAGCGCGGCAAGGCGGGCAACAACGGAACGGCCGATGTCCATGGCGAACCCTGCACTCCAGATGCGCCGCGATCGGCGTAGCGGCATGTTCGCATGCCGGACTGCGCCACGCAGGGTGACGCGGCGCAGACGGCGCACGCTAGCGATGCGCCGCCAGCGCGGCCGCGTGGGCATAGTGCCGACGCAGCCCGCGCGGAAGGATCAGGAAGTCATCCGGTCCCAGACCCCCTTCCGTGCATTGCCGTAGTTCAAGGGCTGGGATTGGGATGCGGGATTGGGGATTGGTGACAGCAGCACCGCGGCGATCCCTCCCGAAACCGGCATTCGATTCGCACGCAATCGATCGCAATCCAGAAAACTGAAAAAGGCACGTACCGGGCTCTCGCCCTGCACGTGCCTCTTCCATCGGTCCACGCACTCGCGACCGCCGCTAGGGACCCGCCGTTGCGAATCCCCAATCCCGAATCCCCAATCCCGGCTCTACGACGTCATCCGGTCCCAGAACCCCTTCACCCCGTCGATGAAGGTGGCCGACTTCGGCGAATGCTTGCGCGCGTCCTCGCCGGTGAAGGTGGATTCGAACTGCTCCAGCAGCTTGCGCTGGTCGGCGGTGAGATTGACCGGGGTTTCCACCACCACGCGGCAGTACAGGTCGCCCTCGCTGCGGCTGCGCACCGAACGCACGCCCTTGCCGCGCAAGCGGAACAGCTTGCCGGTCTGGGTCTCGGCCGGAATGCGGATCTCGGCCTCGCCGCCCAGCGTGGCCACGCGCACGGTGTCGCCGAGCGCGGCCTGAGAGATGCGGATCGGCACTTCGCAGTGCAGGTCGTCGCCGTCGCGCTGGAAGATCGCATGCTCGCGCACCCGCACTTCCACATACAGATCGCCAGGCGGGGTGCCGGCCGGACCGGCCTCACCTTCGCCGGACAGGCGGATGCGGTCGCCGTTGTCCACGCCGGGCGGAATCTTCACCGACAGCACCTTGGTTTCCTCGACGCGACCGGCGCCGTGACAGGTACCGCACGGGTTCTGCACGATCTGGCCGCGCCCGGCGCAATGCGGGCAGCTCTGCTGCATCGCGAAGATGCCGCGCTGGATCCGCACCTGGCCGCGCCCCTGGCAGGTCGTGCAGGTCTCCACCTTGCCGTCTTCCGAGCCGCTGCCGTGGCAGTGTTCGCATTCGCCCAGGGTCGGAATCTCGATGCGCCGCTCGATCCCGGCCACCGCCTCTTCCAGATCCAGTTCCAGCACGTAGCCGATGTCGGCGCCGCGCCGCGCCGCGCGGCCGCCACCGCCGCCGGCGCCCCCGAAGATGTTGCCGAAGATGTCGCCGAAGATGTCGCCCATGTCCGGGCCGCCAGCACCGCCCATGCCGCCCATGCCGCCCATGCCGTGCTCGAACGCGGCATGGCCGTGCGCGTCGTACATGCGCCGCTTGTTGCCGTCGGACAGGACCTCGTAGGCCTCCTTGCACTCCTTGAACGCCGCCTCGGCGGCGTGGTCGCCAGGATTGCGGTCGGGGTGGAACTTCATCGCGCAACGGCGATAGGCCTTCTTCAGCTCGTCGTCGTTGGCGGTACGGGCCACGCCCAGCACTTCGTAGTAGTCGCGTTTGCTCATGGCTGGGAATGGGCGATGGGGAATGGGGAATGGTTCAAAACGGGCATCCTGTAGCGATAGTCATAGCGGCGATGGAACCGGGAACCTTAAAACGGCGAAGGAGCGGAGCCTGAGCACCGCTCCTTCGAGAACCGATTCCCTAAGCCTGGATCACGCCTTCTTGTCGTCCTTGACCTCGGTGAACTCGGCGTCGACCACGTCGTCGCCGGCCGCGGCCTGCGCGCCGCCCGGCGCAGCGCCCGGCTGCTCGCCGGCGGCCGCCGCCGCGTACAGCGACTGCCCGGCTTCTTCCAGCACCTTGGTCTTGGCCTCGATCTGGCCCTTGTCGTCGCCCTTCATCGCCGTTTCCAGGTCCGCCAGGGCCGACTCGACCTTGCCGATCACGTCGCCGCCGACCTTGCTGCCGTGCTCGGTGATCGCGCTGCGGGTGGCGTGGATCAGGCCGTCGGCCTGGTTGCGCGCCTGCACCAGCTCATGGAACTTCTTGTCTTCCTCGCGGTTGGCTTCCGCGTCGGCGACCATCCGCTGGATCTCGTCGTCCGACAGGCCGGAGCCGGCCTTGATCTCGACCTTCTGTTCCTTGTTGGTCTTCTTGTCCTTGGCCGACACGTGCAGGATGCCGTTGGCGTCGATGTCGAAGGACACCTCCACCTGCGGCAGGCCGCGCGGCGCCGGCTCGATGCCGGACAGGTCGAACTTGGCCAGCGACTTGTTGTAGCGGGCCTGCTCGCGCTCGCCCTGCAGCACGTGCACCGTCACCGCGGACTGGTTGTCCTCGGCAGTGGAGAAGGTCTGCGAGGCCTTGGTCGGGATCGTGGTGTTCTTCTCGATGATCTTGGTGAACACGCCGCCCAGGGTCTCGATGCCCAGGCTCAGCGGGGTCACGTCGAGCAGCAGCACGTCCTTGACGTCGCCGGCCAGCACGCCGCCCTGGATCGCCGCGCCCAGCGCCACGGCTTCGTCCGGGTTGACGTCCTTGCGCGGATCCTTGCCGAAGAACTCGGCCACCGCCTGCTGCACCTTCGGCATGCGGGTCTGGCCGCCGACCAGGATCACCTCGGTCACGTCGCTGGCGCGCAGGCCGGCGTCGTTGAGCGCGGTGCGGCACGGCTCGATGGTGCGCTTGACCAGGTCCTCGACCAGCGCCTCGAGCTTGGCCCGGGTCAGCTTGATGTTGAGGTGCTTCGGGCCCGACGCGTCGGCGGTGACGTACGGCAGGTTGACTTCGGTCTGCTGCGAGGACGACAGCTCGATCTTGGCGCGCTCGGCCGCATCCTTCAGGCGCTGCAGCGCCAGCGGATCCTTGCGCAGGTCGATGCCCTGGTCCTTGTTGAATTCCTCGACCAGGTAGTCGATGACGCGCTTGTCGAAGTCTTCGCCGCCCAGGAAGGTGTCGCCGTTGGTGGCCAGCACTTCGAACTGCTTCTCGCCGTCGACGTTGGCGATCTCGATGATCGACACGTCGAAGGTGCCGCCGCCCAGGTCGTACACCGCGATCTTGCGATCGCCGCCCTGGCCCTTGTCCAGGCCGTAGGCCAGCGCCGCGGCGGTCGGCTCGTTGATGATGCGCTTGACGTCCAGGCCGGCGATGCGGCCGGCGTCCTTGGTCGCCTGGCGCTGGCTGTCGTTGAAGTACGCCGGCACGGTGATGACCGCCTCGGTGACGGTCTCGCCCAGGAACGCCTCGGCGGTCTTCTTCATCTTCTCCAGCACTTGGGCGGAGATTTCCTGCGAGGCCAGCTTGCGGCCGTCGGCAGTGGCCACCCAGGCGTCGCCGTTATCGTGCTGGACGATGCCGTACGGCACCAGGCCGATGTCCTTCTGCACTTCGGCGTCGGTGAACTTGCGGCCGATCAGGCGCTTCACCGCGTAGAAGGTGTTCTTCGGATTGGTGACCGCCTGGCGCTTGGCCGAGGCGCCCACCAGCACTTCGCCGTCCTTGGTGTAGGCGACGATCGAGGGCGTGGTACGGTCGCCCTCGGAATTTTCGATGACGCGGGCCTTGCCGCCGTCCATGATCGCCACGCACGAGTTGGTCGTGCCCAGGTCGATGCCGATGATCTTGCCCATTGGATGACTCCTGAAAATTTCTGGTGTCCGGCCGCTGCCGGGGTCTGGTTCGGATATAGGGATGGCCGCAGGTCATTCAAGCCATCACCGCAAATTAGCGTTCTGCCGCGGCCGCGCCCGATTCAGGCGCGCACCGCCGGCGCCACGCGTCAATCGTGCTTGGCGACCACCACGAGCGCCGGCCGCAGCAGGCGCTCGTTGAGCAGGTAGCCCTTCTGGAACACCTGGATCACATGGCCGGGGGCGACGCCGTCGGCCTCGGCCTGGCTGATCGCCTGGTGGTGCTCCGGGTTGAACGGCTGCCCGGTCGGGTCGAGCAGGGTCAGGCCGTTGTCGGCGGCGACCTTGAGCAGCTGCTTGTAGGTCAGCTCCAGGCCGTCGCGCAGCGGGCTGGGTTCGCTGCCGGCGGCGCTCAGGCCGGCGTCCAGGCTGTCGAACACCGGCAGCAGGTCGCCGAGCAGGCGCTCGTTGGCGAACTTGCGCGCCTGCTCGACGTCGCGGGCGATGCGCTTGCGCTGGTTTTCCAGGTCGGCGCGCTCGCGCAGCACGTCGGCCTTGAGCAGCGCCAGCTCGGTGCGCAGCGTCTCGATCTGCGCCTGCAGCGGATCGGTCGCCGGCTGCTGCGCCTCGGACAGGTGTTCAGAATCGAATTCGGGGTGGTCTTGGTTCATTTCCGGTTCCCTGGCGGGAGATGCACCCGCCCTACCGGACCACCTATGTGGGCGTGCGGGGCGGATTCAAGATGCTGTGTTGCATTTGGGGGAATGGGGAGACGGGAATCGGGAATGGGAAAAGCAGGCGGCAACCGCGGGGGGCGGCCGCCGGCTGGCCGCATTGCCCTGCGCGCTAGCGCTCTGTTGGCGGGGTTGGGTCCAGGGCCGCGCCCAGGACTTCGGCGGCGGTCTGCACCAGCGGGATCACCCGGTCGTAGTCCATGCGCTTGGGGCCGATCACCCCCAGCACGCCCAGCACCTGGCCGCCGGCCATGTACGGCGCGGTGACCAGCGACACGCTCTCCAGCGGCACCACCCCGGTTTCCTCGCCGATGAAGATGCGCACCCCCGGCGCACGGATGGTGCGCTCCAGCAGCTGCAGGATCTCGCGCTTGCTGGCGAAGATCTCGAACAGCTCGCGCAGCCGCTCCAGGTCCGACAGGTCCTGCACCCCCATCAGCTTGGTCTGCCCGGCCAGCACCATGTCGTCGCCGGCCGGGGCCAGCGCCTGCTCGGCCAGCTCCACGCTGTGCGCCAGCAGCAGCTCCATCTCGTCGCGCGCGTGGCGCAGGTCGCGCACCAGGCTGGCGCGGATGTCGGCCAGCGCACGCCCGGCGAAATGCGCGTTCAGGTAATTGGCCACCCGTTCCAGCTCGGCCGGTTCGTAGGCCTTGCGCGGTTCGATGACCCGGTTCTGCACCTCGTTGTCGGCGAACACCAGGATCGCCAGCACCCGGCGCGCGTCCAGCGGCACGAAGTCGATGTGCCGGAACGCGAACTGCTCGCGCTTGGGCGCGCTGACCACGCCGACGAAGTGGGTCATCGCCGACAGCAGCTCCGAGGCGCTGCCGAGCAGCGCCTGCGTGCCGGCGGCATTGCTCATCTCCGCGCGCAGCCGCGCCACCTCGCCCTCGCCCGGCGGGCGCATCTGCACCAGGCTGTCGACGAACACCCGGTAGCCGGTGGCGGTGGGAATGCGCCCGGCCGAGGTGTGCGGCGAGCTGAGCAGGCCGGCGTCCTCCAGGTCGGCGAGGATGTTGCGGATCGTCGCCGGACTCACGTCCAGCCCGGCGTGGCGGGCCAGGGTCTGCGAGCCGACCGGTTCGCCGTCGCGGATATAGCGCGAGATCAGCGTGCGCAACAGCTGCCGGGCGCGTGGGTCGAGCGAGGAGTGGACCGGGGAGGCGCGCATGCAATCAATCCGTGAGACTGGACACTAGATAATGGCTGCATGCCGGCTTGGCAAGTCATTGGCCCACCTACCCCCGCGTGCTAGCGTTGCGCGCCCCTGGATCCCGACCCCCATGCTCAGACATCTCTCGATCAAGGATTTCGCCGTCGTCCGCGGCACCGAACTGGAATTCGGCGCTGGCATGACCGTCGTGTCCGGCGAAACCGGCGCCGGCAAGTCGCTGATGGTGGACGCGCTCGGCTTCCTGTCCGGGCTGCGCGCCGACAGCGGCGTGGTCCGCCATGGCGCCGACCGCGCCGAACTGTCGGCCGAATTCGCCGTGCCCGAGGCCGCCCCGGCGCGCGCCTGGCTGCGCGAGAACGAGCTCGACGACGACGACCAATGCCAGCTGCGCCGGGTGATCCGCGCCGACGGCGGCTCGCGCGCCTGGATCAACGGCCGCCCGGTGACCCTGTCGCAGCTGGCCGAACTGGCCGGGTACCTGGTCGAGATCCACGGCCAGCACGAACACCAGGCGCTGCTGTCGCGCGGCAGCCAGCTCGGCCTGCTCGACGCCTACGCCCGCAACGAGGCCGAACGCGCCGCGGTGCGCGCCGCTGCCGCGCGCTGGCAGGCGCTGCTGGCCGAGCGCGAGACGCTGCTGGCGCAGGGCGACGTGTCCGACCGCATCGGCTTCCTCGAGCACCAGCTGGCCGAGCTGCAGCGCGAGGACCTGGAGCCGGCGGCGATCGCTGCGCTGGACGCCAACCATCGCCGCCAGGCCCACGCCGCGGCGCTGATCGGCGCCTGCGAGGGCGCCGCACAGCGGCTCAACGGCGACGAAGCGCCGGCGGTGCTGGAACTGCTGCAGCAGACCCGCCACGAACTCGGCAAGGTCGGCGAATACGAGCCGCGCCTGGCCGAGGTCGAAGCGCTGATCGACAGCGCCACGATCCAGCTGGAAGAGGCGCTGGCGCTGGTCGACCGGGTGCGCGACGACCTCGATGCCGATCCGGCGCAGTTCGAGGACATGGAACGCAAGCTGGGCCGGCTGCACGACCTGGCGCGCAAGCACCGGGTCACCCCGGACACGCTGGGCGAGCACCGCGACGCGCTGCTGGCCGAGGTCGAGGGCCTGCGCGGGGCCGGCGAACGGCTGGACGTGCTGGATGCGGAGATCGCCCGCGCCACCCAGGCCTGGCGCGACGCCGCCGCCGCGCTCAGCGGCACCCGCCAGCGCGGCGCGCAGGCGCTGTCGCGCGACACCACCGCGCTGATCGGCGAACTGGGCATGGGCGGCGGGCGCTTCGAGATCCAGCTCGAGCCGCACGAGGCCGAGCGCCCCGACCCGGCCGGCGCCGAGCGCGTCGAATTCCTGGTCGCGGCCAACGCCGGCCAGCCGCCGCGGGCGCTGCGCAAGGTCGCCTCCGGCGGCGAGCTGTCGCGCATCTCGCTGGCGATCGAGGTCGCCGCGCTGGGCCTGGACGCGGTGCCGACGATGGTGTTCGACGAGGTGGACTCGGGCATCGGCGGCGCAGTCGCCGACATCGTCGGCAAGAAGCTGCGCGCGCTCGGCGAGCAGCGCCAGGTGCTGTGCGTGACCCACCTGCCGCAGGTCGCGGCGCAGGGCCACGCCCACTACCGGGTCAGCAAGGCCCCGGTCGAGGGCATGACCCAGAGCTCGGTCGAACTGCTGGCGCCGCGCCAGCGCGAGGAAGAGCTGGCGCGGATGCTGGGCGGGGTCGAGGTCAGCAAGGAAGCCCGCGCGGCGGCCAAGCGGCTGCTGCAGAGCGCCGGCTGAGAGCGGCTGTTCCTGGATTCGGCCACGCTGACGCCACTGTTGAAGCGCCTGCAGTACCGTTCCACCGGAATGGCGGCCTGGATTTCGGCTCGGTAGCGTGGGGTGTCCACGCGCGCATGCACCGGGGAGTCCCGAGCCATCAGCTGATAGGAAGCTTGCAGGCTTCGGATGGGGTCGGGTCGGGGCTGAAGCCCCTCCTACAGTGCACCCAGCCGGTTCGTCGCCAGTCCTCCCTGTAGGAGCGGTTTCAACCGCGACGAACGGAGCCATTAGCTGTTCCGGACTCGGAAGCAGTCGGGGCTGAAGCGCCTCCCACAGTGCACCCAGCCGGTTCGCCGCCAGTCCCCCTGTAGGAGCGGTTTCAACCGCGACGAACGAAGCCATCCAGCCAACCGATTTCGGCGGCAATCAGGCCCGATGCCAAAGCCACCGGGAGTCGCTCCCTAGTGCACCCGGCCGGCCAGCCGCACGCCCCGGTGGGAGCGACTTCAGTCGCGACGAACGGAGTCGGGATCCGTGACGGTTGGGCAATCCACAGAGACCGACGCCCCTCAAACCACCCTCTTCACAGGGCACTCGGTTGTCTACTGAGACGCCACAGGAACGATTCCACGTGGTTAGCGATCAACCGGACCAAGACGAACGCACTAGGCACGCTGGCCTGTCCGGCATACAGCCGGCACACGGGTGGTGCGATGGCCGCGACCCCAGAACCAAGTTCTCGCAACAGGCGCGCCGCACCCAGGCCTGCGCGAGGCACCAGTAACGATAGCGCCAGCGCCGATCCAATCCTGCCGCACGCAGCGCCAACGGCGGCGGTTCTAGGTCGAGCGCGAACGCGCCCGCACGGGCGGCGGTTCAGCCCTTCTTGCCGGCCGGGCGCTTGCTGCGCACGTACAGCACCAACGAGTGCTCTTCCAGTTCGTAGCCGTGATCGGCGGCGATCTTGCGCTGCAGTTCCTCGATCTCGGCGCTTTCGAACTCGATGACGTTGCCGGTATCCACGTCCACCATGTGGTCGTGGTGGCCGCCGCGGTCCAGTTCGTACACCGCCTGGCCGCCTTCGAAATTGTGCTTGAGCACCAGGCCGGCCGCCTCGAACTGGGTCAGGACGCGGTACACGGTGGCCAGGCCGATCTCGTCGCCGTGATCGAGCAACTGGCGGTAGATCTCTTCCGCGGTCATGTGGTGGCGCGCCGATTTCTGCTCGAGCAGCTCCAGGATGCGCATCCGGGGATGCGTGACCTTCAGGCCGACTTTGCGCAGATCGTGGGATTCCATGGCGTCTCCGTTCATAGCTGGTTTAGCGCCAGCTGCCTCGGGATGGGTCGCGGCGGTCGTCGGGAGTGTATCATCGACCCGATTTCCCTCAGTACTGTCCCCGATGCGCAATCTCTTGCTGGTCGCCGCTGTTGCCCTGTCCACCGCTGGCTGCGGGATCATCTACAAGCAGCCTATCTACCAAGGCAACCTGATCAAGCAGGGGGCCGTCGATCAGCTCAAGGTCGGCCAAAGCAAGCAGCAGGTCAACGCGCTGCTCGGCACCCCGTCGATCCCGGATCCGTTCCATGCCCAACGCTGGGACTACACCTCGACCGAGCGCCTTGATCGCCTCGGCCGGACCGAGATCAAGAATTTCGTCGTCTACTTCGACAACGACACGGTGACCCGCTGGGAAGGCGACTATTTCCCGGACAACGATTCGGAGCTGGCCAAGAACAGCGTGCGCCAGTTCGGCCGCAACCTGGCCAAGGACAAGAAGAAGCAGCGCCGCAGCGAGTAAGCAGCGCCGGCAACGCGCCTGGCGGCGCTAGCGCGGTTTCGCGCGCCGCCGCCGGGCGTCCTTCGGATCGGCCAGCAATGGCCTGAGCACTTCGACCCGGTCGCCATCGTGCAGGAGCTGGGTCGGCGCGGCGACGCTGCCATGGATCGCGCAGGGCATGCCCGGCGTCGCCTCGGCCAAGGCCGCTGCGCTCAACGCATCGGCGACGGTGGAACCTTCGGGCAATTGCAGCGTGCGCGCGACGAAGCGCTCCGGCCAGGCCAGCACCACCTCGACCCGCAGCCCGCTCATGCGTCTTCGCGGTCGGCCACGCGCACGAAGTCGTTGACCATGCGGTCGGCCAGGCTCTGGAAGCCCAGCGCCAGCGCCGGCCCGAGCAACCGCGAGGCCGGCTCGAAGTCCAGCGTCAGGCTGACCTTGCTGGCATGCTCGTTGAAGCCCTGGAACTCCCACTGCCCCTGCAGGCGCTTGAACGGGCCGTCGCGCAGCAGCATATCGATGCGGTCGGGGCGCTGCAGCCGGTTTTCGGTAGTGAACCAGGTGCGGAACGAGCCCACGCCCAGGTCCAGCCGCGCCACCAGGTACTGGTCGCTGTGCTCGAGCACATGCGCCGCATCGCACCAGGCGAAGCGGCGCGGATAGGCGGCGACATCATTGACCAGGTCGAACATGCGCGTTGCGGGGTGTTCGACCAGGGCGCTGCGGCGGATGATAGGCATTCGGTGCGGGGAAAGTGGACCAAGACGTTCGGGAGGCCCCGAATCGGAGACAATAGCAAGATGAGCAAGAAACCCGCCAAGGATAAAGCAAACGGCGCGACGGCCAACAAGACCATCGCGTTGAACAAGCGTGCGCGCCACGAATACCACCTGGAGGACCGCTACGAAGCCGGCCTGGCCCTGCAGGGCTGGGAGGTCAAGTCGATCCGCGCCGGCCGCGCCAACATCGGCGAGAGCTACGCGTTCGTGCGCCAGGGCGAGCTGTTCCTGTTCGGCGCGCAGTTCACCCCGCTGATCCAGGCCTCCACCCACGTGGTCGCCGACGACCGCCGCACCCGCAAGCTGCTGCTGCACCGGAGCGAGATCGACAAGCTGATCGGCCGCGTCGAGCGCGACGGCTACACCCTGGTGCCCACCGCGATGTACTGGAGCAAGAACAAGATCAAGCTCGAGATCGCGCTGGCCAAGGGCAAGCAGGACCACGACAAGCGCGATGCCGCCAAGGACCGCGACTGGGCCCGCGACAAGCAGCGGATCATGCGGCTGCACAATAAAAATGCGTGAAAACTGGGAATGGGGAGTGGGGAATCGGGAATGGTGACAAGCAGGTTCCTGACACTCCGCATCACCCGCGAAGGGTGAGCAAGCTGCCTGCCCCATCGCCACGGAACAGCGCACGGCCGCAATGCCGCTTTTCCTATTCCCGTTTCTCCATTCCCGATTCCCGGCACCCCATCACGTCCCGCCAAGCATCCGCATCAGGCTCGGCAACCCGCGGCCCTGCATGTAGGGATCGCGCTGCAGGTCCAGACACTGGTCCAGCAGCAGTTGCTTGACCCGGTCCGGGAAGCCGATGAACTCGCGGCGCACCGACAGGAAGGCGGCGATCAGCCCGGACACGTGCGCGGCCGCCATGCTGGTGCCGCTCATCTCCACCATCCAGGTGCTGGGGTCATCGGCGTCGTAGCGATGGTGGGCCGAGACGATCTTCTCGCCCGGCGCCACCAGGTCCGGCTTGTGCCGGCCATCGGCGGTCGGGCCGCGCGAGGAGAAATACGACACGCCATAGCTGTGCGGGCTGCTCTTGTGCACCGAGCCCACCGCCAGCGCCTCCTCCAGGTTGGCCGGGTCGCCGATGCTCAGGTCCAGGTTCATCGGGTAGGCCTGCCCATCGTCCTGCATCAGCCAGGCCAGGCCGTCGTTGCCGGCCGCGATCACCACCACCACGCCCTGCCGCCATAGCCGACGCAGTTCGTTGCACAGCGGGGTGAAGCCGCAGCCGTAGCTTTCCGCATCGAAGTAGCCGCCCAGGCTCAGGTTGACCCCGTGGATGACCAGCTCGCCGGCGCGCTCATTGATCTCGGCGACCTGCTGCACGCCCTTGATGATCCACGAGTCGCGGCCGTTGCCGTCGTCGTCCAGCACCTTCAGCCCGTACAGCCGCGCCTGCGGCGCCATGCCGGCGAAGCGCAGTGGCGTGGCCGGCGCCGCCCCGGGCAGCGGCGCCTCGCACTGCCCGGCGATGATCCCGGCCACGTGGGTGCCATGGCCGTTGCCGTCCAGCACGGCGAAACCGGCGCCATCGCCGTGGCGCAGTTCGCGGGCGCGGCCGCGCTGCGTGCAGTCCCATTGCGCCAGCACCGTTTCCGGCAGACCGGGCTGCTGGAAATGCGGATGCGCCGCGGCGATGCCGCTGTCCAGCACCGCCCAGCCGATGCCGGTGCCGAGCGCGCGGTACGCCACCTGCGCCGCATCGGCCTGCACGGTGCTGCGCGACTGGTAGATCAGGGCGCGCTTGCCGGCGTCGCGCCACAGCCGTTTCAGGCTCAACGTGCGATAGCGCTCGCGCAGGCTTTCGATCTCGAACCGGGTCAGGCGCGCCGACACGTAGCGCTGCAGCGTGTCTTCCAGCTCGATCGCCGCGTCCAGCGCCTCGCCGTGCAATCCGGTGGACGCCTGGGTCAGCTCGCGCAGCGCCGCGACCAGGTCGCGCTTCAACTGCGCCGGCTCGCGCGCGTCCGGAAGGCGGTCCAGCTCGATCAGCACCTCGTGGCGATAGTCCGGCGCGTGCGCCTCCAGTTGGTCGGACAGATCCTTGATCAGCACCGGATGCGCGATCGGCTGATCGAAGCCCACGCCCACCGCGCGCCGCACCTCGGCGCGGACCTCGGGGATGGACAGATAGCCGGAGCCGGAATGCGGATTGCGCTGCCAATCCGGGTTGATGCGCGATCCGGCGATGTTGTGGAAGCGCCCCTGCGCATCGGCGATGTCGTCGCTCAGATCGTCGTCCAGCGCCACCGGATCGCGCCGCTCGGCGACGTTGACCCAACGCTTCACGCAGGCCGGAAACGGCAACTTCGGCGTGCCGGTCCACTGCTTGAACATGCTGCGTACCACCGGCAGGCCCAGCGGCGACCCCAGGGTCAGCAGCAGCGACACTTCGCAGCCCTCGGCCTCGAACTCGCGCAGCACGTCGTAGGCGATCAGCGAACCCTGGCTGTGCGCGACCACCACGAACGGACCGCCGCCGGCGCGCATGCGCTGCAGCAGGCTTTCGCGCATCTGCGCGCGCCGCGCCGGCACGAAGAAGAAATCGTGCACGTCCTGCAGCAGCGCGGCGGAGATCAGTTTCAGCAGCATCCGGTTCAGCACGTCGATCGGGCCCTGCGCATGCAGGCCGGCCGCCTCCGGCGCGGCGGCCTGCACCTCGTCCAGCAACTGCCGCAGGCACGCGCGCTCGGCGTCGCTGCCGGCCAGCGTATCGGCCAGTTGGCGCAGATCGGCCAGCTGCGGCACCACGCCCAGCGCGCCGAGCACCCGCTGCTCGGCCTGGTTCAGCGCCGGGCCGCGGTCCTGGTCCTGGCAACTGCCCGGTTCCGGCGACGGATAGCGCTCGCGGCTGACCCAGTACGCCATGCGCGTGCGCTCGCCCATCTCGCGGCCGAACAGGGCACGATCCCACTGGCAGCGCAGCACCTCGGCCGGCGGCTTGTTGCCGATGCCATGGATGTAGATGACCGTGCGCGCCTGGCCCTGTGCCAGCGAGCCTTCGCCGGTGGCCTTGGGCCTGGTGTTGCGCGCAGGGGCCTGAACGCTGGCGGCGGTGGCGGCATCTGTGCCGCGATGAGACGACGGCGCGCGCTTGGCGGCGGCGTCCGGCTTGGCTGCCCCGGATCTACCCGTCTTGGGCTTGACTGTCTTGGGCTTGGCCGCCTTGGGCGCGCCTGTCCTGGATCTGTCGCCAGCCACTGCCTTCGCCGCGCTGCGCCGCGCCGGCCCGCTCGACCGAGCGGCCGTCTTTCCCGCGCTCTTCGCCTCGACCCGCTGCGCGGCGGCCTTCTTGGGCTTGGCCTTCTTCGCCGCAACGCCCTGCCGTGCAGGCCCTGCCCGGCCGGCCGGGACGGACGCGTTCGCTGGTTTCGCTGCGGCGACCGCTGCCGCGGCTGCTCGTTTCCCATCGCGCCCGCCGTCGCGCGCACGCTGTTGCCTGGTTGCCATCGCGGTGCTCCATGCCTGGGGGAGATCCGTCGGCGCCTACCGCCAACTGCCGCACCGAGTGAAGCCAGCTTAAGCCGCCCCTGTCGCAAGACTTGTGACTGCCCTCCCCGATCCCTACACTGTGTCGGTCAGCGTTTTACGTTTTCCCCGGGGGTGCACTGGTTTCGACGGGGGTTGCAAAATCGCTTGGCGCATGCCGAGGGGGCCGCTTTCCTCGTAAATCCAGCAGCAAACTTATAGTTGCCAACGACGACAACTACGCACTGGCCGCTTAAGGCCTAGCCCCGAAATCGCTTGTGTCCGTGCTCGCGACGTAGGGTCATTATCACGGAATCGCCGGTGGTGGCTGCCTGTCAGCCATTGGCTAAATAAAGCAGGCTGGTCCCGGGATGCGCTTCGCACATCGTGCTGTTCCGGGATGAGATCCAACGATGAGCTAAGCATGTAGTGCCGGGGATGGAGTGCCTTCGGACGGCGGTTCGATTCCGCCCACCTCCACCATCTGAACGTTCGCAGCAATTCGCGGACGTACGACAAGGGTCGGATTTTCCTGGATTCCAGGGCAATCCGGCCTTTTTTGTTTGTACCCCTGCCACCGACAGGACGCCGTTGACGGCACAGCGATGCATCTGCGCGCGGCTCCGGGATAGGCGCGACCATCGCGGAGCGACCGCGACGGGCAGGCTTCGCAGCGAACCGCTTCGCCCAGCACGTCGGTTCGATGCTGCAAGCGAGCGGATCGGAGTTGCTGCGAGTCGTTACGGGAGCGCCGGTAGCGCACGGCGCAGCAGAAGATCGCAGACGCCCAGCGGTGGGGCATCTGCAACACGTCGAAAGGAAATGGTCCAGCCGCGGATGCCTGCACCCTTGAAGCAGCCCTGAGATTTTACCTACGGCCGCACAGCTGGTAGGGCAAGGATGCGGCAGGCACTGTTAGGAACATGTCCTCGCGGCATGTCGGAACGACGACATGCGAGGGGCGGCATCCAGACTTGCGTTGCGGATCCCACAATGGACGGTGTGTGGCGCTGCGCCGCCCGAAGAAACGCAGCCAGCCCAGGCCGATGCCGGCGACATACCCATCACGCGCGGCCTGTACGGTGACGGCATCGATTGCCACCCTGGTGCGCCATGCAACTGACCCGCGAACAACTGCGCATTCTGCAAGACATCCACGCCACGAAGCCGGTCACCGAAGAAGAGGCGAACTGGGCGGTGCGCGAAAACCACGCCGCGCAAGGCGAAGACGGCGACATCGCGCTCAGCCCGCAGGGCATGCGCCTGATCGACGGCGAAACACCGTAGAGCAGCCACGGCGCCGGCTGGCGCCGGCAACGGCCGCGCGCGGTGGCACGGACGCCATCGGATCGACGGGCGCATCCCGATCTCTGCGGCATGGCCCACGCGCAGTCTTGCCATCGAGGCCATGCTGGCTGTTGCCGACGCTCTGCGCGAAACACGCGCCACGCCAGCACACATGCCAAAGCGGCCGGGCCTATTTGCGCCGACCGCTCTTGCCTCACCGATGCCCCGCCCTACCGGCAGACGTCCCGGCAACGCGCGAAGCGACGGTTCACGCCGCCTCGCGCAACAAGCCGCCGATGCCCGCGATCGCGCCGCCGATCGCCTGGGTGCGATGGTCGTCGCCCATCGCCACGCCTTCGGCGCGGACGAACGCGATGTCGGTGATGCCGAAGAAGCCGAATGCCGCGCGCAGGTAGGTCTCCTGGAAATCGTGCGCCGCCGCCGGGCTGCCCGGGCTGTAGATGCCGCCACGCGAGGACGCGACGATCACGCGCTTGCCGCCAGCCAGGCCTTCCGGACTGGCTGCGCCGTAGCGGAAGGTCTTGCCGGCCACGGCGAGGCGGTCGATCCAGGCCTTCAGCGAGCTGGCGATGCCGAAGTTGTACATCGGCGCGCCGACCACGACGACGTCGGCGGCCAGGAACTCTTCCAGCACCTGGCTATTTTCGATGGCTGCCGGGTCGGCATCGCCGGCCGGCGGCGCCCAGTGGCTCAGCGGCGCGGCGTGCACGTCGCGGTAGGCGACGTCCACGCCCGGATGCGCGGCGACGAACTCGGCGACGATGGCCGCGGTCAGTCCGCGCGAGACGGAATGCGCGCCGAGCGCGCTGCTGTCGATGTGCAGGAGTTTCATGGAAGGTTCCTTTGCGTTGGCCGCGGAGCGGCATGGCGGAGACGATACATGCGAAACAATCGAACGATTAGTCCGCCTGAAGTACACTGATCGTTCGCAACGAGAAACGATGATCCCGACGATGGACGGCGTCCTGCACGACCTCAACGATCTGTATTTCTTCGCTTCGGTGGTCGAACACGGCGGATTTTCCGCCGCCGGGCGGGCGCTGGGCCTGCCCAAGTCGCGGCTGAGCAAGCGCGTCGCCCAGCTCGAGGAGCGGCTCGGCGTGCGCCTGCTGCAGCGGACCACGCGACGCTTCGTGGTCACCGAGGTCGGCACGCGCTTCTACCAGCATTGCCGCGCGGTGCTGGAAGGAGCGCGCGCCGCGCAGGAGGCGGTCGACGAACTGCGCACCGAACCGCGCGGGGTGGTCCGGGTCAGCTGCCCGGTGTCGCTGGCGCAGAACGTGCTGGGCCCGATCCTGCCGGCGTTCCTGCTCGCGCACCCCAAGGTGCAGGTGCGGCTCACCGCGACCAACCGCCGCGTGGACGTGATCGGCGAAGGCTACGACGTGGCGATCCGGGTGCGCGACAAGCTCGATACCGATGCCACCCTAGTGGTGCGCAGCATCGGCCATGCGCGCGGCATGCTGGTGGCCAGCCGCGCGTTCCTGGACGCGCAGGGCCGTCCGCAGACGCTGCAGGAGCTGGTCCGGCTGCCGGCGTTGTCGATGTTCGAACACGAGGGCGCGCAGCTGTGGGAACTGCTCGACGGCGACGGCAACAAGACCGCGGTGGAGATGACGCCGCGGCTGGTCAGCGGCGATTTCTCCGTGCTCATGGCCGCGGCCGTACAGGACTGCGGCGTGGCGCTGCTGCCCGAGGAATTCTGCGCCCCGCTGCTCGCCAACGGCATGCTGGAATGGGTGTTGCCGGACTACAGCACCGCCCAGGACCTGCTGCATTTCGTCTACCCGAGCCGCCGCGGCCTGCTGCCGGCGATCCGCAGCTTCGTCGATTTCCTGGCCGAACGCCTGCCGCAGGCCACGTTCCACCACGACTGCCAGCGGCTGGCGCCCGACCCGAGCCAGGCCGCCAGGCCGCACGCCGCCCGCGTCGCCGGCACCGGGCCCGGGCCCGCGGCGGCAGCTGCGCCTATGCCTGTGCGGGAGTAAAGCGCGCGGGTGCGACGCCGGCGCTGCGCCGGCTCACGCCTTGCGCCGATACGGGGCACGGCGAACCGGCACGCGGCCACGACCGGGGCGACGCCAGCTGCCTCGCGATCTCCCCGCCCTGCCGCACTCACGCAGCCGATGCGGCGGACGGCACAGAATTTGCCTGTTCACTGCGACCCTAACGCAGCGCGATGCCCGCATGCACGCCTTTCTCCCCGTTCCCCAGCGTGTCGTTGCCAAGCCGATAGCGCACGCCACGCAGAGCGCCGTACGGCCGTGAGCGCATCGATGCGCCGGCACTTCCGGCTCGGCATCATCAAGATCCTGGGGCCGACCACCGCCGCGGTACTGCTGCTGTTCGGGGCCTATCAGTGGCTCCAGGGCCATGCCTGGAGCGCCGCCGCCGGCGCCACGCTGGCCGGCCTGGCGGCGCTGGCCACCTCGCTGGCCTTGCGCCGCGGCGACGGCCGCATGGACGCGCTGCTGACCCTGAGCTGGTTGCTGGGCAGCGCGCTGGCCAGCCATGCCCTTCACCAGGCCGCGGTGCCGTGGCTGTACCTGGCGATGATGAGCAACTTCTTCGTGGTCGCGCGCGGCGTCGGGCTGGCCTGCAACGCCACCTTGATCGTGATCATGCTGGTCACCCCGGGCACCCTGCTCGGCACCGAGCACACGTTCTCGCTGCTCGCGGTATCCCTGCTGATCACCGGCCTGGGCTACGTGCTGTCGCTGCGCCTGGAGGGCGACCGCGTGCAGCTGGAACAGCTGGCGTCGAACGACGCGCTGACCGGGCTGCCGAACCGGCGCATGCTGGAACGCAGCCTGTCGCAGCGCGTGGCCGATGCGCGCCGAAAGCCGCGCCGGCATGGGCTGATCGTGATCGACATCGATCACTTCAAGGAGGTCAACGATCTCTACGGACACGCCGCCGGCGACCGCACGCTGGCCGAGCTGGCCGCACTGCTGCGCTTCCAGGTGCGCGCGCCGGACGAGGTGTTCCGCTTCGGCGGCGAGGAATTCGTGGTGGTGACGCGCGTGCAGTCGCGCAGCGAGCTGGCCGCCTTCACCAAGCGCCTGCACCAGGTCACGCGTGAGGCCTTGCGCGGCCCCGGCGGCCGCATCAGCGTCTCCCTCGGCGCGGCCATGCTGTGCGGCGAGCAACACTGGCAGGATTGGTTTTCGCGCGCGGACGCGGCGCTGTACCACGCCAAGAACGGCGGCCGCGACACCTACGTGATCGCCGACGACCTGATCGAGGGCTGATCGCTGGCGCCGGTGGTGCGCCAGCGGGCCGCACTGCCGACGATGCCTGGGCAAGGGCGGCAGGATCGGCATCGACCTGCATGGCGATGTTGTCGCCATGCGCGGTCGCACCATCCTCTGCCGCGCAGCTGCCGCGGCATGCCGGCCGCAGCGCCCTCGCCTGCCACGCGCTGCTCAGTCGCGCTGGGCGTTTTCGCTACCGCCCAACGCGACTGGGGTCGCTCCGCCAGCGAGAGACCGGCGGCCGTAAACAGCAGCGAGAAAACGCCCAGGCGGTCAGCGCGGAACTGGCGCCGGCGCAGGCGGCGTCGCCAGCGCCACCTCCGGCGGCAGCACCGCATCCTGGCCCCAGCCGCCGAGCGCCTTGTACACCCGCACCACGCCGACGTTGACCGACGCCTCGGCATCGGCCAGGGCATCGTCGGCGGACAGCTTGGTGCGCTGCGTATCGAGCAGGGTCAGGAAATCCTCCGACCCCTCGCGGTAGCGCAATTGCGCCAGCGCTTCGGCACGGCCTGCCGCTTGCGCCTGCTCGGCGACGATCGCCAGCCGCGCCTGCTGTTTGGCGTAGGAGGTCAACGCGTTCTCGGTATCCTCCAGCGCGCCCAGCACCGCCTTCTCGTAGTCGGCGGCGGCACCGTCGGCCTGCGCCTCGCTGGCGCGCAGCCGCGCCCGCACGGTGCCGAAGTCGAACGCCGCCCAGCTGATCGACGGGGTCAGCGACCAGGCCTTGCTGCTGCCCTGCAGCAGCGAGCCGGCATCGCCGGACAGGAAGCCGACGAAGCCGCTGAGGCTGATCCGCGGGAACAGGTCGGCGGTGGCCACGCCGATCCGCGCCGTCGCCGCCGCCAGCCGGCGCTCGGCGATACGCACGTCGGGACGCCGGCGCAACAGCTGGGTGGTATCGCCCAGCGGCAGCGCGCGCGCATAGGCCGGCGTCGCGCGCGGCGCCAGCAGCTCGTCCAGCGCGCCGGGCGGGCGGCCCAGCAGCACCGCCAGCCGATGCCGGGCCTGCGCTTCGCTGACTTCCAGCAACGGGATGTCGGCCTCGATCGCCTTGAGCCGGGCGCGGCTGCTCTGCACGTCCAGTTCGCTGCCGGCGCCCAGTTGCCAGCGGGTCTCGGTCAGCCGCTGGGTATCGCGCAGGTTGTCCAGCGTGGTGCGCGCCACCGCGATGCGCTTCTGCGCGCCGCGCAACTCGAAGTAGTTGCGCGCCACTTCCGCGGCCACGGTGACCTGCGCATCGGCCATGCCGGCCTGTTCGGCTTCCAGGTCGGCGCGCGCCGCCTCGGTGGCGCGGCGCTGGCGCCCGAACAGATCGAGTTCCCAGCCGGCATCGAAGCCCAGGCTGTAGCTCTCGGTCAGCACCCGCGCGCCGCCGGCGTCCGCATCCGGCGCCTTGCCGCGGCTGTAGTCGCCGTTGGCGGTGACGTGCGGCGCCTGGTCCAGGCGCCGTTCGGCGAAGACCGCGCGCGCCTCGTGCACCCGCGACAGGGCGATGCGCAGGTCGAGGTTGGCGACCAGGCTCTGGTGCACCAGCTGTTCCAGCACCGGGTCGTCGAACTGCGCCCACCACGATGCCACCGGCGAGGCGGTCGCGAACACCGGTGCCGCCGCGCCCTGCAGCGTCACCGGCGCCTGTTCCGGGGCGCGGTAGTTGGGGCCGACGCTGGCGCAGGCGCTGAGCAGCGCCAACGCCAGCGCGCCGATCGCGGGACGGATCACCATGGCAGCACCTGGCCCACATGGGTGTAGCTGCCGGTCGGGCCATCGGCGTCGAGCAGCGCCATCATCACGCTGCTGCGCGCGCCGTCGGCCACTTCCAGCTCGCCCTCGCCGGAATTCATGTCGGTCTTCACGTAGCCGGGGTGGATGGTGTTGACCTTGATCGGGGTGTCGCGCAGTTCGTAGGCCAGTTGCACGGTCCACGCGTTCACCGCGCTCTTGGACACGTTGTAGGCCGGCACCTTGAAGTCGTAGATCGGCGAGCCGGGCTGGCTGTGCAGGGCAAGCGAGCCGAGCAGGCTGGACACGTTGACGATGCGCGCGGCGGGCGCGGCGCGCAGCAGCGGCAGGAATGCCTGGGTGACGGCGATCAGGCCGAACACGTTGGTGTCGAAGGTCTTGCGCCAGGTCTCCAGGCTCTGCTGCGAGACCGCCAGCTTCATATCGTCGATCATGATGCCGGCGTTGTTGACCAGGATGTCGAGCCGGCCATGGCGCGCCTGCACCGCCTCCACCGCGGCGGCGATGCTGGCGGCGTCGGTGACATCCAGGGTCAGCGCCTCCACCGGCAAGCCTTCGCCCTGCAGTTCCAGCGCAGCGGCCGTGGTGCGGGTGGAATCGCGGCCGGCCAGCAGCGTGTGCACGCCGGCCTCGGCCAGCTGGCGCACGGTATGCAGGCCGATGCCGCGGGTGGCGCCGGTGACGAGGGCGATCTTGTGGGTCGTGTTCATGCGGATGTCCTGAAAAGGGGGAATGAAAGGATCAAGCGTGGATCGGCGCATCGGCGTGCGGCGGCGCGTGCGACACCAGCGGACGCCCGGACAGCTTGCGCAGGGCGACGTAGAACACCGGGGTCAGGAACAGGCCGAACAGGGTCACGCCGAGCATGCCGGCGAACACGGTGATGCCGGTGGCCGAGCGCACTTCCGCGCCGGCGCCGTGCGAGAACACCAGCGGCACGGTGCCGGCGATGAACGCGATCGAGGTCATCACGATCGGACGCAGACGCAGGCGGCAGGCCTGCAGCGCCGATTCCACGATGCCCTTGCCCTGCAGCTCCAGTTCGCGGGCGAACTCGACGATCAGGATCGCGTTCTTGCACGCCAGGCCCATCAGCACCACCAGGCCGACCTGCACGAACACGTTGTTGTCGCCGCCGGTCAACCACACCCCGAACAGCGCCGACAGCAGCGTCATCGGCACGATCAGGATCACCGCCAGCGGCAGCGTCCAGCTTTCGTACAGCGCGGCGAGCACCAGGAACGCCAGCATCACCGCCAGCGGGAACACCACCATCGCCGCATTGCCCTGGCTCGCCTGCTGATAGCTCAGGTCGGTCCATTCGATCTCCATGCCGTTGGGCAGCACCTGCTTGGCGATCTGGGTGATCTTGGCCATCGCTTCGGCCGAGGACAGCATGCGCGCATCCGCCTCGCCGGCCAGATCGGCCGCCGGATAGCCGTTGTAGCGCAACACCGGATCCGGACCGAAGCTCTGCTTGATCGTCACCATCGAGCCGATCGGCACCATTTCGCCGGCGGCGTTGCGGGTGCGCAACCGCGCGATGTCCTCCACGTTCTCGCGGAACGGCGCGTCGGCCTGGGCGATCACCTGCCAGGTGCGGCCGAACTGGTTGAAGTCGTTGACGTAGGCCGAGCCCAGGTAGGTCTGCAAGGTATCGAACAGATCGGTCAGGGCCACGCCCTGCGCTTTGGCCTTGACCCGGTCGACCTCGGCATCCAGCTGCGGCACGTTGGCCTGGTAGGTGCCGATCGGGAAGCTCATGCCCGGGGTCTGCGCCACCGCGCCCTGCATCGTGCTGACCGCATTCTGCAGCGCGCCGTAGCCCAGGTTGGCGCGGTCCTCGATGAACAGCTGATAGCCGTTGCCGTTGCCCAGGCCGAGGATCGGCGGCGGCATGAACGCGAACGCCATGCCTTCGCCCAACTGCGAGATGCGCTGGTTGATTTCGGCGTTGATCTCCAACGCGCTGCGATGGCGCTTGGCGAACGGCTTCAAGGTCAGGAACACCACGCCGGTATTGGGCGTATTGGTGAACTGCAACGCGTTCAAACCGGGGAAGGAGATCGAGTGCTCGACGCCCTCGGTCTGCATGGCGATGGTGGTGACCTTGCGCAGCAACGCATCGGTGCGTTCCAGCGAGGCGCCTTCGGGCAGCTTCACGCCGGCGATCAGGTACATCTTGTCCTGGGTCGGGATGAAGCCGGCCGGCACCGCCTTGAACATTACGCCGGTGACCAGCAGCAGGCCGAGATAGACCACGAACACCACGCCACGCCTGCCGAGGATGCGCGACACGCTGCCCTGGTAGCGCTCGGAGCTGCGGTTGAAGAAACGGTTGAACGGACGGAACAGCCAGCCGCCGAACAGGCGGTCCATCAGCCGCGACGGGCCGTCCTTGGGCGCGTCGTGCGCACGCAGCAGGCGCGCGGCCAGCGCCGGCGACAGGGTCAGCGAGTTGATCGCCGAGATCACCGTGGAGATGGCGATGGTCACCGCGAACTGCTTGTAGAACTGGCCGGTCACACCGGACAGGAACGCCATCGGCACGAACACCGCGCACAGCACCAGCGCGATCGCCACGATCGGGCCGGACACCTCGCGCATCGCCTGGTGGGCGGCGGCCAGCGGGGCCAGCCCTTCCTCGATGTTGCGTTCCACGTTCTCCACCACCACGATCGCATCGTCCACGACGATGCCGATCGCCAGCACCAGGCCGAACAGGGTCAGCGTGTTGATCGAGAAACCCAGCACGTACAGCGCGGCGAAGGTACCCACCACCGACACCGGGACCGCGATCAACGGAATGATCGAGGCGCGCCAGGTCTGCAGGAACAGGATCACCACCAGCACCACCAGCAGCACCGCTTCCAGCAAGGTGTGGACCACGGCGGTGATCGAGTCGCGTACGAAGATCGTGGTGTCGTAGACCGCCTCGTACTTGACGTCCTCCGGGAACTGCTTGGTGAGCTCGTCCATCTTGGCGATCACCTGGTCGCGGATCTGCAGCGCGTTCGCGCCCGGCGCCTGGAAGATGCCGATGCCGACCGCGTTCTTGCCGTCCAGCTGCGAGCGCAGGGTGTAGTCGCCGGCGCCCAGCTCCAGGCGCGCGACGTCGCCCAGGCGCACGGTTTCGCCATCGGTACCGACCTTGAGCACGATGTCGCCGAACTCCTTTTCGCTGCGCAGGCGGCCCTGCGCGTTGATCAGGGTCAGGAACTTGCTGTCGGGCATCGGCTCGGCGCCGAGCTGGCCGGCCGAGACCTGCACGTTCTGCTCGCGCATCGCCGCGACCACGTCGCCGGCGGTGAGCCCACGCGCGGCCACCCGCTCCGGGTCCAGCCAGGCGCGCATGGCGTAGTCGCCGCCGCCGAACACCTGCGCATCGCCCACGCCCTGGATCCGCGCCAGCGCATCCTTGACGTGCAGGCGCGCGTAGTTGCGCAGGTACAGGCTGTCGTACTTGCCCTTGGGCGAGGTCAGGTGCACCACCATCAGGAAGGTCGGCGACTGCTTCTGCGTGGTCACGCCCTGCCGGCGCACGTCCTCGGGCAGGCGCGCCTGCGCCTGTGCGACGCGGTTCTGCACCTTGACCGCGGCGTCGTCCGGGTCGGTTCCCGGGCGGAAGGTCACGGTCATCTGCAGCACGCCGTCGGAGCCGGCCACCGACTTGATGTACATCATGTTCTCGACGCCGTTGATCGCTTCCTCCAGCGGCGTGGACACGGTCTCGGCGATGACCTTGGGGTTGGCGCCCGGATACACCGTGCGCACTACCACCGACGGCGGTACCACTTCGGGGTATTCGCCGATGGGCAGCATCGGGATCGCGATCAGTCCCGCGGCGAAGATGACGATCGACAGCACGGCCGCGAAGATCGGCCGGTCGATGAAGAATCTGGAAAAGTCCATGGGTGGTGGTCCTGGAAACTAAGGTGAAACGGATGGCCGAACAGGAAGGCGGGCAAAGCGGCGGCTACGCCGGGCCACGACGGTGGCCCGGCCGGCAAGCACCGGCCGCCAGCGCGGCCGGTCTACGACGCTGTGCGCGCCTCCGGCGTCAGTCGGAAGCGATCAGTCGAGCGCGACGGCCTTGCGTGCGGCCGCCGGCGACGCCGTGGCCAGGGCCACCGGCTTGGCCTGCACCGGCATGCCCGGCATGAACACTTTCTGCACCCCGTCGACGATGACGCGGTCGCCGGGGTTGAGCCCGCCGAGCACGATGCGCAAGCCTTCGGCGCTGCGTCCCAGCTGCACGTCGCGACGCTGCGCCTTGCCGTCCTTGTCGACGACATAGACATACTTGCGATCCTGGTCGGTCAGCACCGACCTGTCGTCGATCAGCAGCGCGTTGAAGCGGCCGCTGCCGAGCAGGCGCACGCGGGCGAACAGGCCCGGGGTGAAGCTGCGATCGGCGTTGTCGAGCACGGCGCGCACGCGGATGGTGCCGGTGCTGCGGGTGATCTGGTTATCGAGGAAATCGACCTTGCCCGCGTGCGGGAACCCGTCCTCGCCGACCAGGCCGACCTGCACCGGCAACTGCCCGTCGCGCTCGCTGGGCCGCTCGCCCTTGCGCGCCATCTGCGCATAGCGCAGGAAGGTGCCTTCGTCGGCATCGAAATACACATGCACCTTGTCCAGCGACACCAGCGTGGTCAGCACGCTGGCGCTGTCGCCGGCGCTGACCAGATTGCCGGCGGTGACCAGGGCGCGGCCGGCGTGGCCGTCGATCGGCGCGCGGACCTGGGTCCACTCCAGATTCAGGCGCGCGGTGTCCACCGCGGCCTGGGCGGCGAGCACGTCGGCATCGGCCTGTTCGGCGGCGGCGTGGCGCTGCTCCCAGGTCTCGGTGGAGATCGCCTGCTGGTCGGACAGCTTCTTGGCGCGCGACGCCTCGCTGCCGCTGAGCTTGGACTGGGTCCGCGCCCGCGCCAGTTCGGCGTTGGCGCGCGCCAGTTCGGCGCGGTAGCTGCGCGCGTCGATGGTGAACAGCACATCGCCCTTCTTCACCTCCTGCCCTTCGACGTAGTTGACCTTGTCGATGTAGCCGGACACGCGCGGGCGCAGGTCGACGTGTTCGACCGCCTCGACGCGGCCGCTGAACTCGTCCCACTGGCTGATTTCCTTCTGCAGCGCGGGCGCCACGCCGACCGCCGGCGGCGGCGGCGCGCCCTGCTGTTCGGCCTTGCCGCCGCAGGCGGCCAGGGCCGCGGCCAGCAGCGCGATGGCCAGCGGGCGCAGGGCACGCGATGGGGAATGGAACGACATCGGAATCGGGTTCATGGAGAAACCTCGTGAGTGGAAGGAGAAAAATGCGGTGCGGTCATCAACGAGGTGCGTGGATGCGCGTAGTGGTGTTTGTCGATGTCGACGATGGCCTGGCCCGGCACGCCGGCGTCGGCGAGCAGCGCCACCGCGGCGCGGCCCACGCTGAGCGTGGTGAACCATTCCGGGCAGTCGTCGGCGCCGGCTTCGCTGCGGCAGACCGGATGGGTCAGCGACAGCAGTTGCACGCGCACGCCCAGCGGCTTGGCTTCTTCGTGCAGGACCTGGGCGAGCATGCGGATCGAGGCCGCGGCCACCGAGCTTTCGCCATGCCCGGCCCAGGCGCGCAACGCGCACGGGCTGCCGAGCAGGATGTAGCGGCCGCCGCGCTCGGCCTGCGCCAGCAGCGGCAGCAGGTGCCGGGCGGCGGCCAGATGCGGCAGCAGGTCGGCTTCCATGCGCCGGCGCAGCGCGGTCACCGGCTGGTCCAGCAGGCGCCCGCAGCGCAACGGGCTGCCGAGGCTGGCGACCACCCCGGCCAGCGGCCGCGGCCGCTGCGCCACGGCCGCCGCCAGGGCGGCGGCCGTGGCATCGTTGGCGACCGAGCCCTGCAGCACGTCCAACGCCGGTTCGTCGCTGTAGCGATCGCGCAAGGCGCGCAACCGGCCGCGGTCGCGCGCCACGGCCACGACCGGACTGCCGGCTTCGAGCAAGGCGCGGACCACGCCCAGACCGATGTTGCCGGTGCCGCCGAGCACCAGCACCTCCGGGTCCAGCGTCCCGCTCACGGGACTTTTACTCCCGCAAACGGGACAATCGAGATCCGACCGAGTCGGCCGCTGCCGCGCTGGCCAAGCTGCATCGAACTGCCGGCCTGGCTGCGCGGCGGCGGGGTGAATTCACGAAATGCCTTGAGGTAACCGGTTTCCAGCGCGTCGATGGGCGTACCATCGACTCGATTCGGGCGACGGACGCCTGCGAGAAACTGGAACAGAGTGCGCAACAGCATGAGCAAATGGCCTGGGTGGCGGCGAATGCGTACAAATTAGGCGCCAAAGCCGCACTTGATTAGTCCGAATTAAGGGGAATAATCGTCCCGTCACCGGTCCAATCGTCTCCACCCCTCAGGAACCCGCCATGACCCACGATCTGAACGACACCCTGATCTTCGTCAAGGTGGTCGAGCAAGGCAGCTTCATCGCCGCGGCCAATGCGCTCGGCCTGCCCAAGACCACCGTCAGCAGAAAGGTGCAGGATCTGGAGGCGCGCCTGGGTGCGCGCCTGCTGCACCGGACCACGCGCCGCCTTGGCCTGACCGAAGCCGGCGCGGTCTATCACGAACATTGCCAGCGCATCGCCCGCGAACTGGAGGAAGCCGAGAGCGCGGTCGGGCAGCTGCAGGCCGGCCCGCGCGGCTGGCTGCGCTTCAGCGTGCCCTACTCCGCCGGCATTTCCTGGGTGGCGCCGATCCTGGGCGAATTCCACAAGCAGCATCCGGAAGTGCGCCTGGAAATGGTCATGACCAGCGACAAGGTCGATCCGATCGCCGAAGGCGTGGACGTGGCCCTGCACATGGGCGCTCTGCTGGACTCGACCATGGTCGCGCGCAAGCTGGCCACCTTCCGCACCCAGGTGTTCGCCAGCCCCAACTACATCGAGCGCCACGGCGAGCCGCTGCATCCGGACGACCTGCAACACCACCGCACGCTGGCGCTGAGCAATGGCCGCAACGGCAACAACCGGCTCAGCTGGCCGCTGCGCAACGGCAAGCAGAGCGGCGACTTCGCGATCCAGCCGATCCTGGTCGCCAACGACTCGGCCGCGCTGATCGGCGGGCTGGTGTGCGGCGAAGGCCTGGTGCTGGCCAGCGACGCGACGATCAAGCCGCTGATCGAGGCCGGCAAGGCGCGCCGCGTGCTCGGCGGCTGGGTCGGCCCGGACCTGGATTTCAACGCGGTGTTTCCCGGCGGGCGCATGCTGTCGCCGAAGGTCCGCGCCTTCGTCGATTTCCTGGTCGACAAGCTCAACTTCGACGTCAACTACATGCTGGCGCAGTGCCCGGCCAAGCTGGCCACGCAACACGCCGACAGCGGCGCCGAGTTCACCCTGTGCAGCGGCGTGGCGATGAATACCCAGACCCTGGCGTTGCCGCAGCTGGCCGAACTGCCATCGCTGGAAGAGGCGGAGGCGGAACCTGTGCCGGAACTGGAGGAAGAAGCGCTGGTCTGAGCGGGCAGCGACCGCGGCCGCTGGCCCCGGTCCTGCGCGCGGCGATCCCGGGACGACCTCGGCACACGCCGGCGCGCCGGTGGCGCACAACGCGAAACGGGCCGCATCCGCGGCCCGTTCGCATTTCCGGCTTGGAGGACGCCGCTCAGGAACGCAGCGGCACCACGCGGATCTCGACCCGGCGGTTCTGCGCGCGGCCGGCCTCGGTGCTGTTGTCGGCGATCGGGTACTTCTTGCCCGCACCCAGCGTCTCGATGCGCTCGCGCTGCACGCCCTGCGCGGTCAGGTACGCGGCCACCGAGGCGGCACGCTGCTCGGACAGGCGCTGGTTGACCGCATCGCTGCCGATGCTGTCGGTGTGCCCGACCACTTCGATCATGGTCTGGTTGTATTCGCCCAGGGTCGAGGCCACGCCGTTGAGCGCCGAATAGAACTGCGGCTTCAGCGTGGACTGGTTGAAGTCGAAGGTGATGCCGTCGGGCAGGTTCAAGGTGATGTTGTCGCCGTCGCGGCGCACGTCGATGCCGGTGTTGGCGGTGCGCTCGCGCAGCGCGCGTTCCTGGCGATCCTGATAGTTGCCGATCGCCGCGCCGCTGAGCGCGCCGATGCCGGCGCCGATCATCGCGTGCTGGCGGCGCTCGGTGGCGCTGCTGCCGCTGAGCAGGCCGGCGGCGACGCCGACCGCGGTGCCGATCAGCGCGCCGCGGCCGGTGCGGTTGTTCTGCTGTTCGGTCGGATTGCCGTATTGGTCGCGCTGCACGTAGGAACCGCCGGTGGCGCAGGCGGACAACACCAGCGCGCTGGCCAGCGCCACGGACATGCCTTGAATGACGGTGCGTTTCATCGCGCTCTCTCCCACATCTGGATTGAAGTGGGAGCAAGCATAAACAAGCGCCTGCGAGACGGGCATGAACGCCGCGCGGGTCGCGCTGCGTCCGCATGCGCCCTGTTCAGGAAACCGGCAGCAGCGCGTCCGCATCCGCTGCGCGAAGCGGATGCTCCCAGTCGCCCATCAGCGCCAGGTACAGCAGCTTCTCGAATTCGGCGCCGATCCGGCGCATCACCGCATCCGGGTCGGGAATCAGCCGCGCGTCGCCGATCAGGCCGAAGTGCACGCGGTGGTTGTAGCTCATGATCGACACACCGACCCCGATCGAACCGGTCTGCGGCACCCAGAACATCATCTCGCGCACGCGGCTGCCGGCCAGATACAGCGGCTGCTGCGGCCCCGGCACGTTGGTCGCCACGGTGGTCGCCTTGCGGCTGAACAGGTCCAGCGCCAGCGACTGCAGCGCCGCCGGCGCCATGCCCACCGCGGCCAGCAGCCCGAACACCACCATCGCCTGCCGCGACTGCTTGAGTTGCTGCATCGATTCGGCCACGCGCTGCACGCGCCGCACCGGATTGGCCTCGCCGACCGGCAGGTCCAGGAACACCAGCCCGAAATGGTTGCCGAGCTTGCGCGCGTGTTCCAGCGGGCGCAGGTTGACCGGCACCGTGGCGCGCAGGGTCACCCCGTCCAACTGCTCGCCGCGCTCGAGCATGTAGTCGCGCAGGGCGCCGGCCATCGTCGCCATCAGCACGTCGTTGACCGTGCAGTCGCAGGCGCGGCCGACCGCCTTCACTTCGTCCAGGTCCAGCGGCGCGGCCCAGGCCACCCGCTTGCTGACCCCCAGGCGCCCACGCAGCAGCGTCGGCGGATCGTCGGACAGCAGCAGCGCATTGGCCAGTTCGCGGCCGATCAGGCCGCCTTCCTTGGCCAGCATCTGCGCCAGGTTCGGGTCCTGGTACATCTCGCGGCCCTTGTCGAGCATGCGCCCGCCCAGTTTCAGGTAGCGGTCGATGGCGCCGACCCGGCGCACCACTTCCTTGCCGTCGTCCTTCAGCCAGGCGCGGCCGAGCTGCGCCGATGGTTCCGGCACGCGCTGCATGTCGGTCAGCGACAGCAGCACCTGCACCAGGGCGATGCCGTCGGCATAGCTGTGGTGGATGCGCGCGACCAGCGCCGAACCGCCTTCGTAGCGTTCGATCAGATGGAACTGCCACAGCGGCTTGGTCTTGTCCAAGGGCGTGGACGCCATCTGCCCGGCGAAGCGTTCCAGCGCCTTCTTGCCGCCGCGCCCGGGCAGGGCCGACAGGCGCACGTGCCAGTCCAGGTCGAAGTCGTCGTCGTGTTGCCAGTAGGCGCCGGTCGCGGTGTCCACCGGCTTTTGCTGGAAGCGCGGAAACGACAGGAAGCGTTTGCGCACCAACTGCTTGAACTGCGACAGCGACAGCGCCTCGTCGAGCATCAGCACGCCGGTGATCATCATCGGATTGGTCGGCCGCTCCATCCGCAACCAGGCGGTATCCACGCGCGACATCGGTTCGCGCCGCGGCTTGCGGCGGGCTGTGCTGGTGGCCATGCATGCTCCTGTGCCTGGCCGGAGTGAATCATGGCGCGGCGAAGGGCGTCAATCGCGGCGCCCTGCCCCGCGCTGCCGCGGTTCACGCCGCAGTGCAGCACGCGCGCACCGCGTGCGCCCGGGTCAGCCGCCGCCGGTCTCGCGGTAGGCGGCCAGCGCGGCGTCGCGTCCGGCGGCCAGGTCCACGATCGGCTGCCGCGGATAGTGCGGCGCGCTGGCGGCCAGGCGCTGCGGCGACAGCCACGGCGCGAAGCGCTCAGCCACCGGCAGCGCCGCCAGCTCCGGCACCCAGCGCGCGATATAGCGGCCCTGCGGATCGAACTTCTGCGCCTGCGTCACCGGATTGAACACGCGGAAGTACGGCGCGGCGTCGGCGCCGGTGCCCGCCACCCACTGCCAGCCGAGCGTGTTGTTGGCCAGGTCGGCATCGACCAGCGTGTCCCAGAACCAGCGCGCGCCTTCGGACCAATGCACGCGCAGGTGCTTGCACAGGTAGCTGGCGACGATCATCCGCACCCGGTTGTGCATCCAGCCGGTATGCCACAGTTCGCGCAGGCCGGCGTCGACGATCGGCACGCCGGTGCGGCCGCGCTGCCAGGCCTGCAGTTGCGCCGGATCCGGCGTGGCCCAGCGGAACCGGGCGAAGCGCGGATTGAGGTTGTGCTCGGGTGTGGCCGGGAAATGGTGCAGCAGGTGATGGGCGAAGTCGCGCCAGCCGAGCTGGCGGATGTAGCCGTCGATCGCCGCGCCGGTGGCGGCGCTGCGCTCGTTTTCCAGTGCGGCGACGATCCGCCACGGCGCGATCTCGCCGAAATGCAGGTGCGGCGACAGGCGCGAGGTGCCGACCTGGTCGGGACGGTCGCGGCCGGCGACGTAGCCGCGCAGGGCGCCGTCGACGAACACCTCCAGCGCCTCGTGCGCGCCCGCTTCGCCCGGTCGCCATACCTCCCAGAAACCGCGGTCCCAGCCTAACGCCGGCGCCAGTCCCAGTTGTTCCAGCGGCAGGCTGTGCAGTGCCGGCGGCGGTGGCGGCAGCGTTTTCGGCGCGGGCAAGAGCGCCGGCACCTGCCAATGGCTCAGCGCGCTGCGCCAGAACGGCGTGAACACCTTGTACGGCCCGCCCTGCTGGGTCGCCAGCTGCCACGGTTCGAACAGCAGCGCACCGTTGTGGCTGTGCACCTCCAGGCCCTGCTCGCGCAGTTCGCGCTTGAGCCGGGCGTCGCGCGGCTGCGTGGCCGGTTCGTAGCGGCGGTGCCAGTACACCGCGACCGCGCCGCATTCGGCGATCAGCTCGCGCAGCACGGTCTCGGCCGGACCCTGGCGCAGGATCAGCCGCGATCCGCGCGATTGCAGTTGCGCGTCGAGCGCGGCCAGCGAGCGCTGCAGCCAGCTCAGCGAGGCCGCACCGGCGGCCCAGGCGCCCTCGTCGCCGGGACTGTGCACGTACACCGGCACCGGCGTGTGCCCGGCGGCCAGCGCCGCGTGCAACGCGGGTTGATCGTGCAGGCGCAGGTCGCGCCGGAACCAGACGATGGCGTAGCTCATGCGCAGGACGGGCCGGAAAAGGACGCGCAAGGATACGCGGGGCCGGCGCGCAGCCGGCGTGAGCGCGCACGGCGCCGGCGCGGGTGCCGGCTGGCGTGCTGGCTAGGCCGCGACCGGCGCGCCGGACTGTTCCTGGTTGCCGTAGCTGACCAGCAGCGGCTCGACGATGGCGCCGGCCGCCTGCAGATTGCGCAAGGCCAGGATCGAGGTGAGGCTCAGTTCGCTGCCATGCGCCAGCAGCATCATGCCGCGCTTGGACACCACGTCCTGCTCCAGGCGCCAGCCCGGCACCAGATCGCAGACCTTGGCCTTGCGGATGCCGCTGCGGGTATTGAGCTGCAGGTCGGCGAGCGCGTCGATCAGGCCGCGCGGCAGCGGCGGCTCGACCTTGCGCAGCTCCTGCACCGCGTGCGCCAACGGCAGCTTGCGCGCCAGCCCGCGCACCAGCAGCAGCGAGGCGCGCAGCAGCTGCGCGCCGCGGACCACGTCCGGCGAGGCGTCAGCCGGCGGCGGCAGCGCCTGGTAGCGCACGATCTCGGCCACCGCCTGCATGCGCGGGATCGCCGTCAGCAGCCGGTACGCGACCAGCGGATGGCCGTCGATCAGTTTCTGCTCTTCCTCGGACAGTTCGTCGCCGGCGATCTCGCGCTGCACGATGTCGCCCGGCACGCTGACGCAGCCGATGTGGCTCAACGCCGCGGCCACTTCCACCATCCAGCGGTTGGGCCACGGCAGCTTGGCGGTGACGTGGCTGACGCAGGCCTGCAGTTGCGCCGAGCGCTGGAACGCCCACGGCGCGACCATTGACAGCACCTCGGTGAGCATGCGCGTGGTGCCGGCCAGCGTGGTTTCCAGCAGCTCGCGTTCCAGCAGCGTGGCGCGATGCAGCGCCACCGCCTGTTCCAGCGCGGCGACCAGTTCCTCGGTCGGGCACGGCTTGCACAGGAAGCGGAAGATCGCGCCCTGGTTGATCGCGGCGATCGCCGAGGTCGCATCGGCCTGCCCGGTCAGCAGCAGGCGCACGCTGTCCGGCGCGCGCGCGCGCGCCGCGGCCAGGAACGCGGCGCCGTCCATGCCCGGCATGCGCATGTCCGACACGATCGCCGCGAACGGCGGGCCGGCGGCGATCGCGGCCAGTCCGGCCTCGCCGCCGTTGGCGGTGACCACGTCGAACTGGCCGAACAGGTTGCGCTCCAGCGCCGCCAGCAGATTGGGTTCGTCGTCCACGCACAGGATGCGCGGCAGTTCCGGCTCGCTCATGACACGATCTCCGCTTCGCGAATCTGCGCGCACGCCGCCTGCCACTGCGGCAGCTGCGCGGCCACGCCCATCGCCTGCAGGTACTCCAGGTCCGGCGCCTGGCCTTGGGCCAGCGCCACGGCCACATGCACCACGCCGATCGCGTCGAACTGGCGATGCTCGACCCGGCGCGGCGCGCGGTGATGGGCGACCGCCTCGACGATCGCCCCGGGCAGGCCCCACACGCCGAGCAGGTAGGCGCCGATCTCCGCATGCGACGGGAAGCCGCGCCCGTGCGGATCGGCATCGCGGCACAGGCGCTCGACGTCCGGCAGCAACGCGCCGACGTTGGCCAGCAGCGCCGCGGTCGTGACCACGTCCTCGGCGACGTGGCCCTTGCCGACCACCGCCGCCAGCCGCGACGCGCGCACCGCATCGGTGCGGATCGCGTCGGCCGAGTCGCCGGCGTCGCTGTGGAACACCTCGCTGGCCAGCACCAGCGTACGCAGCAGGCCGATGCCGATGCGGTTGACCGCGTCCTTGATCTCGGCCACGCGATGGCCGTTGCCGAAGAACGCGCAATTGGCCAGCTGCAGCACCTTGGCCGCCAGCGCCGGGTCGCCTTCCACCACCGCGGCCACCTGCGCCAGGCCGGCAGCGGGGTCGCCGAGCAGGCGGTTGAGCCGCGCGAACATGCGCGGTGCCGACGGCAACCCGCCGATGCGTCCGGCCACCGCCTGCACCGCCGGATCGTTCAGCAGCACCTGCAGCGCCACGGCGCGGTCGATCGCTTCGATCAGCGCATCGCCCTCGCAGGGCTTGGCCAGGAACTGGTGGGCCACGTCCAGCGAACGCAGCGCCGCTTCCTGTTCGGTATGCCCGGACAGGATGATGCGGATGGTGCGCGGGCAACTGTCGCGCACCTGGCGTAGCAGTTCGGCGCCGTCCATCATCGGCATGCGCATGTCCGAGACCACCACGTCGGCCGGTTGCGCCCGCAGCGCGACCAGCGCCTCGGCGCCGCTGCCGGCGAAGGCCACGTCCCAATCGCGGTCGGCCATGAACATGGTGCGCTCGAGGCCGGCCAGTACCTGCTTCTCGTCGTCGACGAACAGCACGCGCATCGTTCAGCCCGCCACGGCGTTCAACGGCAGCCGCACCACGAACGTGGTGCCGCGCTGGTCCGCCGGCGGTTCGAAGAAGATCAGTCCCTGGTGCTTTTCCACCACCGCCGAATAGGCGATCGCCAGGCCCTGGCCGGTGCCCTTGCCGACCGGCTTGGTGGTGAAGAACGGATCGAACACCTTGGTCCGGATCGCCTCGGGAATACCCGGGCCGTCGTCGCTGACGCACAGGTCCACGTGGCTGTCGCCGGCACGCCGCAGGATGATGCGGATCCGGCCCTGCTCGCGCTCGCCCGGCACCAGCGTGTCGCCGATCGCATGCGCCGCGTTGACCACCAGGTTCAGCAACACCTGGCCGATCTCGTCGCGCAGGCACGGCACCATTGGCACGTCCGCGGCGAAATCGGTCTCGATCTCGGCCACGTATTTCCACTCGTTGCGGGCGACGGTGATGGTGGTGGCGACTAGCTCGCGCAGGTCGACCGGTTCCTTCTCGCCGGCCGAGGGATGCGAGAAGGTCTTCATCGCACTGACGATCTTGGTGATGCGGTCCAGCCCTTCCAGCGACTGCTGCAAGGCCTCGGGGGTCTGCTTGCGCAGGTACTGGAACTTGGACGAGGTCACCTGCGCGTCGAGCGCGGCGACCAGCTCCGGCGCCACGCCCTGCGCACGCGCCGCATCGACGATAGCGAAGGTCATGTCGAACACGTGGTCGAGGATCTGCTTGGCCTTGCACACGAAGGCCAGGTTGTCGCGCACGTACTGCGCCGGCGTGTTGATCTCGTGGGCGATGCCGGCGGCGAGCTGGCCGATCGACTCCATCTTCTGCGCCTGCAGCAGCGCGACCTGGGCCTTGCCGAGGTCGGCCAGGGCATGCTCCAGCTCCTGCCGCTCGCGGCTCAGCTCCTGCGTCTTCAGCGCCACCACCTTGCCCAGCGCGATGTTCTGCTGCAGCGTCGCCAGCGGCGAGGCCGCCGCATCGTCGCGCGCGGTGACCCGCTTCTTCAACACGGCGATCACCTTGTCGCGCGCGGCCAGTTGCCGGCGCAACTCGGCGATCAACGCCGTCTCGCCGCTCTCCAGCGGCGCGGTTGCGGCATGCGCCAGGATCGGGACCGTCGCTGCATCTGCGGACATGCTCATCTCCCGATCGCCACGCCGGTAAAGGTCTGGTTGACGTGCAAGCCGTTGAACTGCTCGCCGTAGGTGGAGAAACCGAACACGCCTTGCTGCGCCATGAACGCGCCGACCTGCTGCTGCATCTGCGACTGGCCGAACTCCAGGCGGCGTAGGATGCAATCGCAACCGATCACCAGCGCCGGGTCGGATATCGTCTCGTGCACTTCGGCAAAGGCCTGCTGCAGCGTTTCCATCACGTCCACCGCCTGGCCGACCGACACCACCATGCCCTCTTCCACCGCGCAGTAGCAGGTCATCGACAAGTCCTCGTTGACGCGCAGGATCGAACGCACGTAGGGCTCGCCGCTCAAGGTCAGCAGCAGCGGATAGGTCGAGAACACCTTCGGCTCCAGTTCTTCCAGCGGCACGCCGATCGCCTGCGCGTAGGCCAGCGCGGCCGGCTCGCCATTGATCTCGCGGATCAGGCGCCGCGCCGGATCGGCGTCGGTGACCACCAGTTCGATCTCGCTGGCGACGAAGTGCTGCAGCTTGAACACCACGAACGGGTGCCGCGAATGGAACAGGGTCAGCACCGCCGCATCGGCCAGGAAGCGGCCGTCGTAGTAGACCAGGGTGCGCTCGAAACGCAGGTTGTCGCCGGCCGAGCCGCCGAGCAGCGGCACGTCGCCGATCATCCGGTACAGCGCCGCCGCCAGGTATTCCTCGCAGGTGGACAGTCCGTCGACCAGCAGCAGCGAGAAGCACTGCCCGGCCTTGTCGGCCGTCGCCGCCTGCACCGTCTCGGCCACCACCGCGACCTGCGCCTGCAGGTCGCTCAGCGGGGCGATCAGCAGCGGCTGCGCCTGCAGCACGCCGCCGCGCAGGCCGGCGACCAGGATGCCGTTGCTCTGGAAGCCGTGCTCGCCGATCTGGCCGGCAGCGGTGCAGCCGATCACCGGACAGTCGAAGCCGGCCTTGATCGCCGGACCCAACGCGTCCAGATCGTATTCGGCATCGCAGAACAGCAGCACGGCGTCCAGCGGCGCGGCGCCCAGTTGCGCGCGCAACGCGGCGACCGCAGCGACGGCATCGCGGTCGGCGGTTTCCGCATGGGTGACGGTCAGCGGCATGGGCGGGGATCCAGGAAGGGTTCCCTCCGGGTATCGACCATCACGGATTGAGGTTGAGCGCAGTCAAAGCGCTCTGTGACAGAAGTATCGCTGTGCCCGGATGAATACGCGCGCCGCCGGCCGCATCCACTGCAGCGCAGCAATCGCGCGGCCGCCGTCGCGGTCGCGTGCGGCGCCTACTCGAACGCGCCCACCGAATCGTGCGACAGGTTGTCGAAGCGGGTGTATTCGCCGAAGAACTTGAGCTTGCACGAGCCGGTCGGGCCGCCGCGATGCTTGCCGATAATGATCTCGGCCAGGCCCTTGTCCGGCGAATTTTCCTTGTTGTAGTAATCGTCGCGATAGATGAACACGATCATGTCCGCGTCCTGCTCGATCGCGCCGGATTCGCGCAGGTCGGCCATCACCGGGCGCTTGTCGGTACGCGTTTCCAGCGAGCGGTTGAGCTGCGACAGCGCGATCACCGGCACGCCCAGCTCCTTGGCCAGGCCCTTGAGCGAGCGCGAGATCTCGGAGATCTCGGTGGCGCGGTTCTCGCTGTTGCCCGGCACCGACATCAGCTGCAGGTAGTCGATGACGATCAGCCCCAGGTCGTGCTCGCGCTTGAGCCGGCGCGCCTTGGAGCGCAGGATCTCCGGCGACACGCCGGGCGTGTCGTCGATGAAGATCTTGGTTTCCTTCAGCATCTTGATCGCGCCGGTGACCCGCGCCCAGTCCTCGTCCTCGAGCTGGCCGGTACGCAGGCGCTGGGCGTTGATGCGGCCGTTGGAGGAGATCAGGCGCATCGCCAGCTGCGAGGCCGACATTTCCATCGAGAACACCGCCACCGCCTTCTTCGACTTGATCGCGGCGTACTCGGCGATGTTCAGCGCCAGGGTGGTCTTGCCCATCGCCGGACGCGCGGCCAGGATGATCAGGTCGGTCGGCTGCAGTCCGGCGGTCATCGCGTCGAAGTCGCTGTAGCCGGTGGGCAGGCCGGTGATGTTGCCGCCGTTCTCGAAGCGGCTGCGCAATTCCTCGAACGCGTCCTTCAACGCGCCGGGCATGGCCACGAAATCGCTGCGCCCGCGCGCGCCGGCCTCGGCGATCTTGAACACCGCCTTCTCGGCGCTGGCCAGCAGCTCCGCGCTCTCGCGCCCTTCCGGCTGGAAGCCGTCGTTGACGATGGTGGTGCCGACCTCGATCAGCTGCCGCAGCACCGCCTTGTCGCGCACGATCTCGGCATAGGCGGCGATGTTGGCCGCCGACGGCGTGGTGCTGGCCAGTTCGATCAGGTAGGCGCCGTCGCCGACCATCTCCAGCTTGCCCTGCGACTCGAACCACTCGCCCAGGGTCACCGCATCGAACGGGCGGCCCTTCTCGGCCAGCTCGCGGATCGCGCGGTAGATCAGCTGATGATCGCGCCGGTAGAAATCGTTGTCGGTGAGCTGGTCGTTGACCCGATCGTAGGCGTCGGGCGCCAGCATCAGGCCGCCGAGCACGGCCTGTTCGGCCTCGATCGAATGCGGCGGCACGCGCAACTGATCGATACGCGGCTCGCTGCGTTCGCCACGCTCGCTTTTGCGGTCGCCGCGGTAGCCGGGACGGGCGGACATGGGCTGGATCTTCTCTCTGGGGGGCGCGGTCGGCGGGCGGCGCCGATGGCGCGACCCGGCCGGCCATCTTAGTCAGCGGCGTGCGGCGCGGCTAGGGACAAGTCTGTGGACAACCCGTTGAGAACTGCGCGCAGGCCGCGCCACGCAAGGCGATCGCCGCGGCGATGCAGCATCGCCGTTGTGCGTCGCATCCACTGAGATCGCGGGTTCGCCGGCTCAGGCCTGCAGTTCGTCGACCCAGGCGATGAACTTGTCGACGAAGCCCTGCAGGAACTTGCGCGTATCGTCGTTGCCGATGCTGCCGTCGGCCTCGATCAGGCCGTCCTTGAACTGCACGAACACCTCCGGCTGGCTCAGCACCGGCATGTCCAGGTAGGCCAGTACGTTGCGCAGGTGCTGCTGCGCCAGCGCGGTGCCGAGCGTGCCCGGCGACGCTCCGCACACCGCTGCCGGCTTGCCGGCGAAGGCGCTGTCGCCGTAGGGCCGCGAGCCCAGGTCGATCGCGTTCTTGAGCAGGCCGGGGATCGAGCGGTTGTACTCGGGGGTGACGAACAGCACCGCGTCGGCGTCGCTGACCTGCGCCTTCAGCCGCTTGCCCTGCTCCGGATAGTCGTGATCCTGGTCCTGGTCGTACAGCGGCAGGTCGCCGATTTCCACGTACTCGAAGCGGGCGCGGTCGCCGACCAGTTTCTCCAGCGCCAGCGCCAGGCGCCGGTTGAACGACTCCTTGCGCAGGCTGCCGACGAAGACGGCGATGCGGTACTGGCTCATGGCGTACTCCTGACCGATTTGGGGCTTGCAGCCTAGCCGCCGGCGCAGCGCGGCCAGGTGAATACGGCCAGGGCGACCGCCGCCAGGCCGCTCAGCGCCGCCCCTGCCAGTCCGCGCGCGACTGCCCCCACACTTCCACCTCGTGCGCCTGCAGCGGCTCGGGCAGGCGATCCTGGCGCAGGTAGCGCGCGCCCAGCTTGGCCGCGACCGCCTTGGAATTGGCGTTGTCGGCGGCGATGGTGTGGATCACCTCGGTCCAGCCCAATTGCGCGAACGCCCAGTCGATCGAGGCGCGCGCCGCTTCCGGCGCATAGCCCTGACCCCAGTACGGGCGCGCGATCCCCCAGCCGACCTCGGTCCCCGGCCAGCCATGCGGTTGCCACGGCCCGACCCGGCCGATCCATTGCCCGCTGCGCTTCTCGATCACCGAGAACATCGAAAACCCTTGCAACTGCCAGCTGCCGACCAGCGCCGCCAGCGCACGCCAGGCCACCGGCGGCGATTGCACGCCGCCCAGATGGCGCATCGTCTCGGCATCGCCGGTGAACCGGCAGAAGTCGTCGAAATCCGCCGCGCTCGGCGGGCGCAGCAGCAGACGCCCGGTGTCCAGTTGCAGATCGAAAATGCTCATGCCCTCGCCTCCTCGTGCCTGTCCATTGCCCCGGGCGCCATGGCCGCGGCGCGTACCGGTTCAGAACGCATTGATGCCGGTCAGCTCGCGGCCGACCACCAGCTGGTGCACGGTCTCGGTGCCTTCGTAGGTGATCACCGATTCCAGGTTCAAGGCATGGCGGATGGCGCCGTATTCGGTGGTGATGCCGGCGCCGCCGAGCAGGTCGCGGCATTCGCGGGCGATGTCCAGCGCCATGCGCACGTTGTTCCACTTCGCCAGCGACACCTGCGCCGGCTGCAGTGCGCCTGCATCCTTGAGCCGGCCCAGCTGCAGCGCCAACAGCTGCGCGCCGGCGATGCGCCGGGCCATGTCGGCCAGCTTGATCTGCGCGCTCTGCGTGGCCGCCAGCGGGCGTCCGAACAGGATGCGTTCGCCGGCATAGGCCAGCGCCTCGCGCAGGCAGGCGATCGCCGCGCCGATCGCGCCCCAGCTGATGCCGTAGCGGGCCTGGGTCAGGCAGCCCAGCGGGCCTTTCAGCCCGCGCACGCCCGGCAGCCGCTGCGCGTCCGCCACGCGCACGTCGTCCAGGAACAGCGCCGAGGTCACCGAGGCGCGCAGGCTCATCTTGTGCGCGATGTCCTGCGTCGCGAAGCCCGGCGTGCCGGCTTCGACCAGGAAACCCTGCACCCCGTCCTCGGTCTGCGCCCATACGATCGCCACGTCGGCCAGGCTGCCGTTGGTGATCCACATCTTGCTGCCGCTCAGGCGCCAGCCGTCGCCGTCGCGCACCGCGCGGGTCTGCATCGCGGCCGGGTCGGAACCGCCCTGCGCCTCGGTCAGGCCGAAGCAGCCGATCGCGGTGCCGGCGGCCATCGCCGGCAACCAGCGCTGCCGCTGCGCCTGGCTGCCATAGGCGTGGATCGGATACATGCACAGCGAGGACTGCACGCTGACGAAGCTGCGCAGCCCGCTGTCGCCGCGTTCCAGTTCCTGGCAGATCAGGCCGTAGCAGACCGCATTGAGCCCGGCGCCGCCGTCGGCGGGCGGCAGCGTGGCGCCGAGCAGGCCCAGTTGCGCTAGGTCCGGCACCAGTTCGGCGGGGAACCGCGCCTGGTCGAACGCGTCGCCGATGATCGGCAGCACCCTGGCATCGACGAAGCGCGCCACCGCCTGCTGGATCGCGCGCTCCTCCTCGCTCAGCAGCGCGGCCACGTTGAACAGATCGTCGCAAGGCAACGGCATGGCGGGACTCGGCAGGCGAAAGCCGCATTGTATCGGCCTGCCCGCGCTCCGGAAAAAGAAAAGGCCGGCACCTGGCCGACCTTTTCTCCCTGCTGCCGCGGCGAGACTCAGCGCTGGCTGATCACGTCGCCGGCCGAGGCGGTCTGGGTGACCAGGCGCCCGTCCAGCACCGGCAAGCGGTCGCTGCTGGGCTTGTCGTCCATGCGCACGGTCTTCTCCTGGCCGTCGTAGCGGTAGGTGACCTCGTAGCCCTTGACCACGTCGTCCTTGCCCAAGGCGATGCGGCTGCCTGGCTTGCTGTCGGTGCGCATGGTGCCGGTGCTGCCGTCGTCGTTGCGGTAGGTCACGTTGTAGCCGGTGATGCGCGAGGACTCGGCGGTGCTGTTCTCGGTGTGGCACTGGCGCTCGGTGCGATCGACCACGCGGCCGCCGACGTGATTGCGGTCGACCTGGTTGCCGATGAAGCCGCCGGCCACTGCGCCGGCCGCGGTCGCCGCCTTGCGGCCATTGCCATGGCCGACCTGGTTGCCGAGCAGCCCGCCGACCACCGCACCGACCACGGTGCCGCCGACGTTGCCGTCGCGCTCGGGCAGGCGTTCCTGCACCACCACGTCGTTGCAGACCTGGCGCGGGGTGGTGGTGGTGGAAGTCTCGCGCAGCGGCTCGGTGCCGATCACCTCGGCGTAGCGCTGTTCCTTCTGCGTGATCGGATCGACCCGCACCACGTCGGCGTATTCCAGCTTGCCGCCGACATCGTTGCCTGCGACCGCGTCGCCGGCAACACTGTCCGCGGCCGGACGCACGTCGCCGCTGCCGGCGAACTCCTGCTTGTCGCGGTTGTTCATGAAGGCCGCGGTGGCCACGCCGCCGACCAGCAATGCGCCAGCCGCGACCAGAATGGTTGTCGTATTGCTCTTCATCGTTTCTCTCCTGCGGTCTGGCCGCGTTGTCTGCATCTACGGTGCTGTGATTACCATGCCGAAGCTGAACCGATCCGCTCCCTATTCAGCGAAAATCCTGAGCGCGGACTGGTGCGGCATGCGGAAAGGCGCCATATCAAGCGTGTTAGCGTTTTCATCACCCTGCCGGAGGATCGTCCATGCCTAACCCGATCGTGCTGCCATTGCTTCGGTGGGCCGGCAAATTGCGCTACCCCACGCTGTTCAAACTGACCGCCGGCCTGTTCGTGCTGAGCGTGCTGCTGCCCGACCCGCTGCCCTTCATCGACGAGATCGTGTTCGGCCTGGGCACCTTGTTGCTGGCCAACTGGAAGACCCGCACGCCTGCGCCCGTCGAACCGGAGCCCATCGCGTCCAGCGCGCGCCGCGTGCGCCGCTGACCGCCGATGCGTCTGATCGACAGCCACTGCCATCTCGACGCCGCCGAGTTCGACGGCGACCGCGCCGCGGTGGTCGCGCGCGCGCAGGCCGCCGGCATCGTCGCGCAGGTGCTGCCGGCGGTGACGGCGGCCTCCTGGCCGAAGCTGCGCGAGGTCTGCGCGATGGCCGACGGCCTGTATCCGGCCTACGGCCTGCATCCGCTGTTCCTGGACCAGCACCGCCCGGAGCATCTGCCGTTGCTCGGCGAGTGGATCGAACGCGAGCGCCCCTGCGCCATCGGCGAATGCGGCCTGGATTTCTTCGTCGAAGGACTGGATGAGGCCGAACAGCAGCGGTATTTCGCCGGCCAGCTGCAGCTGGCGCGCGCGTTCGACCTGCCGGTGATCGTGCATGCGCGGCGCGCGGTGGACGCGGTGATCCTGGCGATCCGCAAGGTCGGGCGCCTGCGCGGCGTGGTGCACAGCTTTGCCGGCAGCCCGGAACAGGCGCGGCAACTGCAGTCGCTGGATTTCCTGATCGGCCTCGGCGGCCCGGTCACTTACGCACGCGCGCAGCGGCTGCGGCGCCTGGCGGCCGAGCTGCCGCTGCAGCAGTTACTGCTGGAAACCGACGCCCCGGACCAGCCCGACGCGTCCATCCGCGGCGAGCGCAACGAGCCGGCGCGGCTGCGCACGGTCCTGGACACGATCGCCATGCTGCGCGGCCAGCCCGCCGCCGAGATCGCCGAACAGACCACGCGCAATGCGCAGCAACTGTTCGGCCTGGATGCGCGTGCCGAGCCCGCGTGACGGCTCGGAAATGCGGCGGCCTGCAGGGAAACAGACATAGAGTCACAGCGAACGCACAGTGCCAGCCCTGCAAGGAGCGCTTCGGCCTGGACACGCAACCGCGTGCGTTCGTCATGCCGCTGCTGGCAAAGGGTCAGCGTTCCATCATGATCGAGTGCCCGTGCTGCGGCGCGTCCACGCAGTACGTCACGATGGTCGCTGTCGCCAAACCACATGACCACGAGGCACCCCTATCGCGGCCCGCTTCCACGATGCGCGGGATGGGTCGATTGGTCGATGCCGATCCGCCGCCGTTCTGGGGCTGCGGCGAATGCGGCAGTGTCTGGCATGAGGAGCGCGATTTCCAGACGCGAATTTCGCGCATCGTCGCTCGCCACCCGTATCGGGCAGACAGCTACAAGAGAATCGAGGGCAAATGGCTGCCCGCTGGGCCGGATGTAGAATCGGCGGACCACGAAGAACGCATCGGCAAGGAGCCATGACGCATGGAAGACCTGGCAGACGCAAACCCCGAGCTGGCGAAGGACATCATGGGTATCATGGAGTCGGGCAATGCGCTGGACGAGCGCGGCGACAAGGGCGCCGCCCGATCGGCCTACCACCGCGCCTGGGACTTGCTGCCCGAGCCGAAGCTGGAATGGCCGCCGCTGTCGGCGTGGATCACCGGCTCCTTCTACAACCTGCATTTCGACAACGCCGACTTCGCCGCCGCCAAACAATGGGCGCAGAAGTCGCTACAGGCCCGTGAATCGGATAGCGATACCGGCCCATTGCTCGACCTCGGAATGGCGCACTTCGAGCTGGAAGAATATTCCGAGGCCTATCGCTGTTTCGACCAAGCCCACCGCCTCGGCAAGGCAAGAGCCTTCCAGGAACGGCCAAGGAAGTACCTCGCGTTCTATCTGGAAAAGAATCACTGACGGACTCCGTCAGGCCGGCAGGCGTGAACCAATTGTCAGGCCCACGGGGCGGACAACCGCTTCGGCTCGCTACTCCGCTTCCAGCGCCGCAGCCGTCGCCGTCGCCGGCTGCTCCCGCTTCGGTTTCAACAGCATCTCCAAGGCCTTGCCCGCCGCGGCGAAGGCGAACGCGCCGGTGATATGCGTGGCGGCGCCCAGCCCGGCGCCGCAGTCCAGGTTCAACGCCGCATCCGGCCCCAGCTGCGGCCGCAGCCCGCATACGCTGCCGTCGGCCTGCGGGTAGCGCACGTTCTCCAGCGAATACACCGCCGGCACGCCGAAGTAGCGCTGCGGGTTCTTGGGGAAGTTGAACTCGCTGCGCAGCTTCTTGCGGATCAACGCCAGCATCGCGTCGTGCTCGGTGCGCGACACGTCGCGGATGCGCACCAGGGTCGGGTCGGTGCGGCCGCCGGCCGAACCCACGGTCAGCAGCGGCAGCTTGCGCCGGCGGCACCAGGCGATGGTCTCCACCTTGACCCGGAAGCTGTCGCAGGCATCGACGACCAGGTCGAAGCCGGTGCCGAGCAGTTCGGCGATGTTGGACGGGGTCAGGAAGGCCTCGACCGCGGTCGCTTCGATCGCCGGGTTGATCGCCACGCAGCGCTCGGCCATGGCCCGCGCCTTGTTGCGCCCGTACTGGCCCTGCAGCGCCGGCAACTGGCGGTTGGTGTTGGACACGCAGATGTCGTCGGCGTCGATCAGGGTCAGATGGCCGACCGCCGAACGCGCCAGCGCCTCCACCACCCACGAGCCGACGCCCCCCATCCCCACCACCGCCACCCGGCATTGCGCCAGGCGCTCGATGGTCCCGCGCCCGTACAGCCGGTCGATGCCGGCGAAGCGCTCGCGCAATTGTTCGTTCATGCGCGCAGTTTATTTCATTGGCGACGCCGCGGCGGCGACGCCACGCGGGTCGGCGGCCGGCGTACTATCGCGCTTTCCTTCCGCCAGCCCGCCCCATGGCCAGCCCGCCCGCCTCCACTGCCTCCCGCTACCTGTTCGTGCTGCTCGCCGGGATCCTGATCGGCCTGGTCGCGACCGTGATGTCGATGCGCGCGCTGCAGGCGCGGCAGGATCCGTTCCCGCGTAGCCTGATGCAGGTGATGGACAAGCAGCTGGCCTTGCTGCAACGCAGCCATGCGCAGAACCGCTGCAGCGCCGCCGACCTGCAAGCGCGCGTGCACACGCTGCGCCTGCTCGGCAACGACCTGGAAACCGCGTTTCCCGGACTCGGCGACGACAGCCGCTTCCAGCAGCATGCCGGGGCGCTGCGCGCCACCCTGGATGCGGCGCAGGCCCCGCTGCCGACCACCTGCGCCGCGCTAGACCAGCTCACCCACCGGATCGACGACGGTTGCGACGCCTGCCATCGCGATTTCCGCTGACCCGCCGTCGCGCTCGTCGATGAATTCCCCCTGACGCTGCAGCGCGTCGGCCATCCAGGCGCGTGGCGATTGGCGTTGCATTCACACGCTGGCGGACAGGATGCGTGCAAACGCGGGGCTGCCGCGGTCCACCGTCTGTCGAGGAGAGCACACATGAAGATCCATCTACTGGCCACTGGCGCCGTCGCCGTTCTGGCATTGGCCGGCTGCGCCACGTCCCCCGGCTACGGCGGCGGTGGCGGCGGCTACAGCCAGCCGTCGCGCGGCTATTCGGACAACCGCTGCGCGGACTGCGGCATCGTCACCCGCATCGATACGGTGGCCTCCGGCCGCACCGCGCCCACCGGCACCGGCGCGGTCCTGGGCGGCATCGTCGGCGCGATCGCCGGCCACGAGATCTCCGACCACACCGGCGGCAGCAAGGGCAACCAGAACGTATCGGCCGTGGCCGGTGCCGCCGCCGGCGCGCTGGCCGGCAACCAGATCCAGAACAACGTCACCAGCGACAGCTACGACGTGCACGTGCAGATGGACGATGGCCGGGTGATCGTGGTCAACCAGCGCGATCTGGCCGGGATCCGCGAGAACACCTACGTGCGCGTGGTCAACGGCCGCGTGGTGACGCGCTAAGCGCTCGCGCTGCCGCGCTTGCCGAAACGCAAAAAGGCCCGCAGTGCGGGCCTTTTTGCTGGGCGCGGGCCCGGCGTTGCGCCGGGCGCGCCGGGTTCAGACCGGCTGCACCGCGTCGGCCTGCAGGCCCTTCTGGCCCTGCACCACGGTGAAGCTGACCTTCTGCCCTTCCTTCAGGCTCTTGAAGCCTTGGGTCTGGATCGCGCGGAAGTGCACGAACACGTCCTCGCCGTTCTCGCGGCTGATGAAACCGAAGCCCTTGGCATCGTTGAACCACTTCACGGTGCCGTTTTCGCGATTGCCGTCAGTCATGGACTTACTCCTTGAAACAGTCTCAGGGGTGGGTACGCCGTGGGTTCGGCGGCTGGTTGCAAGGAGGAAGCGAGGTATAACGCTGTAGCGGATCGTTTGGATCTACCGCATCGGGCCACGATTCACGGTGACCTTTGCAAACGCAGCGGCTGAAACTTACCGCGGCGAAAATGAAAATGCAATCAGCAAAAACACCCCGTCTGTCAACCCCCAAATCACCCTCCGGAGCAAGCCGCGTGGATCCTACGTTCATCTACTACATCGTCGCCGGGCTGCTGGTGGTGCTGGGCCTGGCCGGGGTGGTGCTGCCGGCCCTGCCGGGGATGCCGCTGCTGTTCGCCGGGCTGTTGCTGGCGGCCTGGGCCGACGGTTTCCAGCGCGTGGGCTGGGTGATGCTGACGGTGCTCGGCGTGCTGACCCTGCTGTCGTTCCTGGTCGATTTCCTGGCCACCGTGTTCGGCGCCAAGCGCGTGGGCGCCAGCCGCAAGGCGCTGTGGGGCTCGGTCCTGGGCAGCATTGCGGGATTGTTCTTCATGCCGATCGGCCTGTTCGTCGGGCCCTTCGTCGGCGCGCTGGCCGGCGAATACTGGCACGGCCGGCAGCTGCAGCAGGCGACCAAGGTCGGCCTCGGCACCTGGCTGGGCATCGTCCTGGGGACCGCCGCCAAGCTGGCCCTGGCGCTGGCGATGGTCGGCCTGTTCGCCGCCGCCTGGCTGCTGTGAGGCCCCGCGTCGGCGTCGTGAGATGAACGCGTGATGACTCCGTTGTGGACGCTGCTGTATTTTCGCAGCCGGCTATTCACCTCGGCAGCGCACCACCCGCCCGCGCCGCCTGTTTCCGAGAGAACCTGCATGATCCATCGCCCGGCCCGTCCCCTGTTGCTGCTGTCCTTCGCGGCGATGCCGCTGGCCCACGCCCAGGAAGTGAAGCCCACCCCTGCCTCGCCCGAGGCCTGCGTCGCGATCACCAGCGACGCCGCGCGCCTGTCCTGCTACGACCAGGCGCTGTCGCGCCGGGTCGCCGATCCGCAGGCCGCCGATGCGGCGGCGAAGATGGCCATCGAGAACCAGAAGCAACAGCTGGATGCGTCGATCCCGCAGGACGCCGGCCTGGCCGAACGCACCCGCCAGCGCGCCGCCTCGCTGTTCAAGGACGACCGCTACGACGCCACCATCGCCAACGCCGGCAAGGGCTCGCTGCTGGACAGCCGCTGGGAACTGGCCAAGGACTCCAAGCTGGGCACCTTCCAGCTGCGCGCCTACAAGCCGGTGTACCTGCTGCCGGCGTTCTGGACCAGCAAGAAGAACGAGACGCCGTCCTCGCCGAACCCGAACAACACGGTGACCACGGCCGAGTCGCTGGACAGCATCGAAGCCAAGTTCCAGCTCAGCTTCAAGACCAAGATCGTGGAGAACATCTTCGGCGACAACGGCGACCTGTGGGGCGCCTATACCCAGAGTTCGCGCTGGCAGGTCTACAACAGCGAGCAGTCGCGGCCGTTCCGCGAGACCAACTACGAGCCGGAGCTGGCGCTGGTGTTCCGCAACAACTACAGCCTGTTCGGCTGGAAGGGACGGATGACCGGGATCCAGCTCACCCACCAGTCCAACGGCCGCAGCGATCCGTTCTCGCGCAGCTGGAACCGGGCGATCCTCAACGTCGGCCTGGACCGCGAGAACTGGGCGCTGGTGCTGCGCCCGTGGTACCGGCTCCCGGAAAGCGACCGCCAGGACAACAACCCGGACATCGAGGACTACATGGGCCGCGGCGACGCGACCCTGACCTACAACCGCGGCGGCCACGAAATCTCGCTGATGGCGCGGCATTCGCTGCGCAGCGGCGACCGTTCGCACGGCGCGGTGCAGTTGGACTGGGGCTTTCCGATCAGCAACCTGCTGCGCGGCCATGTGCAGGTGTTCGACGGCTACGGCGAGAGCATGATAGACTACAACCACCGCGCCACCTATGTGGGCCTGGGCGTGTCGCTGCTGGAGTGGTACTGAGGCCCGAACGGCCTCGGAGCGGCATCGCGCGGCGGCCGTCAGCGGCCGCCGCGCCACATGGCCGGCGCCGCGCTCAGGTCCAGTCGGTCAGGCCTTCGCGGCGGTAGGTTTCCTGGAACGCGGCACGCGCCTTCATCCGTTGCGCGTGCGCCTGCAGCGCCGGCCAGGTATCGCTGGGCCGCGGCATGTTGCGCGACCAGCGCATCATCATCGTCAGCATGAAATCGGCCGCCGACAGCTGCGCGCCGAGCAGGTACGGACCGTTCGCCTGCAGATGCTGCGCGACCTGCTCCCAGGCCGCCTCCAGCTTCTGCCGCGCCTGCGCCTTGCTCGCCTCGACGTTGTCGGCACCGGCCGGCTCGTCCGGATAGAACCAGGCGCGGTAGGCCGGCTGCAGCGTGTTGGCGCAGAACAACATCCAGCGATAGTAGTCGGCGCGCGCCGGGCTGCCGGGCGGCGGGGCCAGTCCGGCTTGCGGATGCAGGTCGGCCAGGTGCAGCACGATCGCCGCCGCCTCGGTCAGCACCTGCCCGTCCAGCACCAGCGTGGGCACCACGCCGGCCGGATTGAGCTGCAGGTACTCCGGCGTTTTATGCTCGCGCCGCTCGAAATCCAGGGCGTGCAGCGTATGCGGCACGTCCAGTTCGATCAGCAGCCAGTGCACCACCAGGGCAGCGGTGCTGGGCGAGTAGTACAGGGTGGCGCTCATGCAATCTCCTGGTAAGTCGCCGCAGCCGGATCACTGCGGCCGTGGCAGTCTCGCATGCCGCGCCGTGCCGGCGGCGGCGCCGGCTCAGGCCGGTTCGACCACCACCGGGATCTTGCCGATGCGCGATTGCCATTCGCGCGGGCCGGTCTTGTGCACCGACTCGCCGCTGGCATCCACCGCCACGGTGACCGGCATGTCCTTGACCTCGAACTCGTAGATCGCCTCCATGCCCAGGTCTTCGAACGCCAGCACGCGCGAGGCCTTGATCGCCTTGGACACCAGGTAGGCCGACCCGCCGACCGCCATCAGGTACACGGCCTTGTTGTCGCGGATCGCCGCGATCGCCGCGTCGCCGCGCTCGGACTTGCCGACCATGCCGAGCAGGCCGGTCTGCTCCAGCATCTGCCGGGTGAACTTGTCCATGCGCGTGGCGGTGGTCGGGCCGGCCGGGCCCACCACTTCGTCGCGCACCGGATCGACCGGGCCGACGTAGTAGATGAAGCGGTTGGTGAAATCGACCGGCAGCGTCTCGCCGCGGTTGAGCATGTCGATCATGCGCTTGTGCGCGGCGTCGCGGCCGGTCAGCAGCTTGCCGTTGAGCAGGACCACCTCGCCCGGCTTGAAGCTGGCGACTTCTTCCTTGGTGATGGTGTCCAGGTTCACCCGGCGCGCGTTGCTCGGGTTGTAGGTGAGCTTGGGCCAGTCTTCCAGCGACGGCGGCTCCAGCATCACCGGGCCGCTGCCGTCCAGGGTGAAATGCGCATGGCGGGTCGCCGCGCAGTTCGGAATCAGCGCCACCGGCAGATTGGCGGCGTGGGTCGGATAGTCCTTGACCTTGATGTCCAGCACCGTGGTCAGGCCGCCCAGGCCCTGCGCGCCGATGCCCAGCGCGTTGACCTTCTCGTACAGCTCCAGGCGCAGTTCCTCGGCCCGGTTGGACGCGCCGCGCGCCTGCAGGTCGACGATGTCGATCGGCTCCATCAGCGCTTCCTTGGCCAGCAGCATCGCCTTCTCGGCGGTGCCGCCGATGCCGATGCCGAGCATGCCCGGCGGGCACCAGCCGGCGCCCATGGTCGGCACGGTCTTGAGCACCCAGTCGACGATCGAATCGGACGGGTTGAGCATCGCGAACTTGCTCTTGGCTTCCGAGCCGCCGCCCTTGGCCGCGACGATCACCTCGACGTGCTCGCCCGGCACGATCTTGGTGTTGACCACCGCCGGGGTGTTGTCCCTGGTGTTGGCGCGCTTGCCGGCCGGATCGGCCAGCACGCTGGCGCGCAGCTTGTTGTCCGGATGGTTGTAGGCGCGGCGCACGCCCTCGTTGACCATGTCCTCCACGCCCATCGTGGCGTCGTCCCAGCGCACGTTCATGCCGATTTCCAGGAACACGGTGACGATGCCGGTGTCCTGGCAGATCGGGCGGTGGCCCTCGGCGCACATGCGCGAGTTGATCAGGATCTGCGCGATGGCGTCCTTGGCGGCCGGCGACTGTTCGCGCTCGTAGGCGGCGGCCAGGTTCTTGATGTAGTCGACCGGGTGGTAGTAGCTGATGTACTGCAGCGCGTCGGCGACGGACTGGATGAGGTCTTCCTGCTTGATCGAGGTCACGGCTGGCTCTACGGCTGGCGGGGGGAAACCCGGCCATTTTAGGGCAAAGTGACCGCTTCGCCCGCTGTCACGCCGGCACGCGCTGTTCCGTCCTGGTCGCCATGAGCCCCGATCCCGCCTTCGAATCCCAACGTCCCCGGCTGTTCGGCCTGGCCTATCGCCTGCTCGGCAGCCGCAGCGACGCCGAGGACGTGCTGCAGGACGCCTGGCTGCGCTGGCAGTCCAGCGACCGTACCGCGATCCGCGACCCGGAGGCCTGGCTGGTGACCACCACCACCCGGCTCGGGCTGGACCGGTTGCGCGCGGCGCGCAGCGCCCGCGTCCACTACACCGGCCCGTGGCTGCCCGAGCCGCTGGAGATCGCCGAGGACACCGACCCGGCCGAGCGCCACGCGCGCGCCGAGCAGGTGTCGGTGGCGTTCCTGGCGCTGCTGGAACGGCTGGGTCCGGAGGAGCGTGCCGCGTTCCTGCTGAAGGAAGCGTTCGACTACGACTATGCGCAGATCGGCCAGCTGCTCGGACATGCCGAAGCCAACTGCCGGCAGCTGGTGCACCGCGCGCGCGAACGGCTCAAGGCCGGCCGGCCGCGCTTCGCGGTGACGCCGCAACGCCACCGGCAACTGCTGGAGCGCTTCATGCACGCCTCGCAACAGGGCGACCGCGGCGCGATCGTGGCCCTGCTCGACGCCAATGCGCGGATGTTCTCCGACGGCGGCGGCAAGGTCACCGCTACGCTGCGTCCGCTGCTCGGCGCCGAACGCATCGCCATGCTGTATTGGGCGGTGGCGCGGCGCGGCCTGGGCCTGCAGGCGCGGATCGGCACGGTCAACGGCGAACCGGCGATCCTGCGCTTCATCGGCACGCGTCTGCATTCGGCGGTGCTGGTGGTGATCGACGGCGAGCGCATCGTCGAAGTGCTGACCCTGATGAATCCGGACAAGCTGCCGCCGCTGGCCGGCGCAGGCGCTGCCGCGAGCGCCTGACGCGAACGCCTGGTCCGGGGCGGCGCTGTCACGCCGCCGCGCGCTGCCGCGTCCTTGCTGCGAAGACGGCCGTTGCGGCCGTCATGGAGCAGGACACATGCACTTCCATCGCATCGACTACACCCGCCACGAACCCGTCGCCTTCCGCGCCCTGCTGAGCGCCAGCCAGCAGGTGCACGAGGGCGTGCTCGGCCACGAACTGGCCGAACTGGTGTTCCTGCGCGTATCCCAGCTCAACGGCTGCGCCTATTGCATCGACATGCACGCCACCGCGCTGCGCAAGGCCGGCATCGAACCGCGCAAGCTCGACACCCTCGCCGGCTGGCGCGAGAGCCGCTTCTTCGATCCGCGCGAACGGCTGGCGCTGGCCTGGGCCGAGGCGCTCACCACCCTGCCGTCCGGCGCGCCGCCGCAGGACGCCTACGACGCCCTGTCGGCGCACTTCGACGAACACGGCATCAGCGCGCTGACCATGGCCATCGCCCTCATCAATGCCTGGAACCGGCTCGGCGTAGGCCTGCAACCGGCAATGCCGTAAGCGAAGCGCGAAGCGGCGTCCCGGCGCACGCCGGTACGCCGCCCGCCCCGCAATCCCGATCCCGACTCCCGACTCCCAATCCCCAATCCCCAATCCCCAATCCCGAATCCCGAATCCCGAATCCCGAATCCCGAATCCCGAATAGCGTGACCGCAAACCGCAACACGACACCGCTAGCGTTTGCGCATCACCAACGCACAGCGAGGCGGGCATGAGCGAGAAATTCCTGGCGGGTGGCGCGGCCGCGGACGACACGGACCTGGCATTCGCCGAGCCGCAAGCGCAGGCCTGCAGCGCCGCCCACGCAGGCCATCGCCTGCTGATGTGCGCGCCGCAGCACTTCGCCGTGGATTACGTGATCAACCCCTGGATGGAAGGCAACGTCCACGCCGCCAGCCGCGAGCGCGCCCAGGCGCAGTGGGATGCCTTGGTCGCGGCGGCCGAGGCGGCCGGCGCCCAGGTCGAGCGGATCGCCCCGGCCGCCGGGCTGCCGGACATGGTGTTCAGCGCCAACGCCGGCCTGGTGCTCGGCGACAGCTTCGTGCCCAGCCGCTTCCGCCATGCCGAGCGCCGCGGCGAGGAAGCGCTGTTCGCCGACTGGTGCCGCCGCGCCGGCTTCCGCATCCGTGCGTTGCCCGAAGACGTACGCTTCGAAGGCGCCGGCGATGCGTTGCTGGAGCGTGGCGCACGCCGGCTGTGGATGGGCCATGGCCATCGCAGCGACCTCGCCGCCGCGCACGAGCTGGCCGACCTGCTGGACATCGAGGTGATGCCGCTGCGCCTGGTCGATCCGCGTTTCTACCACCTGGACACCTGCTTCTGCCCGCTGCGCGACGGCTACCTGCTGTACTACCCGGCCGCCTTCGACGACTACGCGCAGGAAGCCATCGCCCGCCGCATCCCGCCGGCGCGGCGCATCGCGGTCGGCGAAGCCGACGCCCTCGCCTTCGCCTGCAATGCGGTGGACCTGGACCAGCGCCTGCTGCTCAACCGCGCCTCGCCGGAGCTGTGCGCGGCGTTGGCGCGGATCGGCTACCGCGTGGTGCAGACCCCGCTGGACGAATTCCTGAAGGCCGGCGGCGCGGCCAAGTGCCTGACCCTGCGCCTGGACGAGTGACGTTCCGCCGCGATCGACGGCCTGCCAGTGCATGGCCGCATGCGCGATACCCGCAGCGCTGCGCCGCTGGTCAGCCCAGACCGTAGAGGAAATCCAGGAACGCCTTCCAGAGTCTGCCGACACCGATGCGGCCGCGCCCGCCCAGCAGGCGGAACGCGGTGTAGACGACCGCAAACCCGAAGAACACCAGCGCGGCGACGATGACGACAGCCGGCGGCAGAAAGGAGTTGATCCAGAACAGGCAACCGAGGATGGCCAGACAGTAGACGACGTATCGGATGGCGAAGCCCGCCGTCATCGCGCACGTCCTCCAAAGCAGTCGAGCGCGGCAAGCGGCAGTGCGTCCTGCATGGAGAGCGGCCCCTGGTCCAGGCTCGGAAGATAGCGGGAATAGCGTCTTGGCGACAGCGGGCCGCGGCCGCCGCACCGATAGCGCACGGCGGCCCGCCGGTCGCACCAGGCCCAAACACTCCCCGCCCACACCCGGCCCCGGCACAATGCGCGGATGGCCTCCCCTTCTTCTGTCCATGGCGCGCCGCGCCCCTCTCCCCGTACCGGCCCCAGCCTGCGCGAACGCTTCGACGCGATGCGCAACCTGCCGCCGTTCCTGCGCCAGATCTGGCAGACCAGCCGCGGGCTGACCCTGACCAGCATCGGCCTGCGCGTGCTGCGCGCGCTGATCCCGGTGGCCTCGCTGTACATCGGCAAGCTGATCATCGACGAGGCGATCCACCTGGTCGGGCAGTCGCCCGGCTTCACCTCGTTCGGCGAGGCGCTGGCCAGCGGGCGGCTGGAACGGTTGCTGGAGCTGCTGGCGCTGGAACTGGCGCTGGCGATCGGCTCGGACCTGCTCGGGCGGCTGGTCAGCTATGCCGATACGCTGCTGTCGGAGCTGTTCAACAACGTCACCAGCGTGCAGCTGATGGAACATGCCGCGCAACTGGACCTGGAGGATTTCGAGGACCCGGAGCAGCAGGACAAGCTCGACCGCGCGCGGCGCCAGACCATGGGCCGGATGAACCTGATGAGCCAGCTGTTCGGCCAGGTGCAGGACGCGATCACCGTGGTCAGCTTCGCGATCGGCCTGGTGGTGTATGCGCCGTGGCTGATGCTGCTGTTGGCCGTCGCGTTGATCCCGGCGTTCGTCGGCGAGGCGCATTTCAACGCGCTGGGCTATTCGCTGAACTTCCAGTGGACCGCCGAGCGGCGCCAGCTCGACTACCTGCGCCAGGTCGGCGCCAGCGTCGAGACCGCCAAGGAAGTGAAGATCTTCAACCTGCACAGCTTCCTGATCGCGCGTTACCGCGCGCTGGCCGACCGCTTCTTCCAGGCCAACCGCGCGCTGGCGCGCAAACGCATGCTGTGGGGCACGCTGCTGGCGGCGCTGGGCACGCTGGGCTACTACGCCGCCTATGGCTACATCGCCTGGCGCACGGTGCGCGGCGATTTCAGCATCGGCGACCTGACCTTCCTGGCCGGCAGTTTCCTGCGCCTGCGCCAGCTGCTGGAAGGGCTGTTGATCGGGTTTTCGCAGGTCGCCGGACAGGCGCTGTACCTGGACGACCTGTATTCGTTCTTCCGCATCGTGCCCGAGATCCGCACCCGCCCCGGCGCGGTGCCGGTGCCGCGGCCGATCGTGCGCGGCTTCGTGTTCGAGAACGTCGGCTTCCGCTACCCGGACGCCGAGCAATGGGCGGTGCGGCACCTGGACTTCGAGCTGCGCGCCGGCGAGGTGCTGGCGCTGGTCGGCGAGAACGGCGCCGGCAAGACCACCCTGGTCAAGCTGCTGGCGCGGCTGTACGACCCGGACGAGGGCCGCATCCTGCTCGACGGCTGCGACCTGCGCGACTACGACCTGGACGACCTGCGCGCCAACCTGGGGGTGATCTTCCAGGATTTCGTGCGCTACCACCTCAGCGCCGGCGAGAACATCGGCGTCGGCCGGGTCGATTCGATGACCGACGCACCGCGGATCCGCGCCGCCGCGCAGCGGGCGATGGCCAGCGAGCTGATCGAAGGCCTGCCGCATGGCTACGAGCAACTGATCGGACGCCGCTTCAAGACCGGCGTGGACCTGTCCGGCGGGCAATGGCAGAAGATCGCGATCGCGCGCGCCTACATGCGCGATGCGCAGGTGATGATCCTCGACGAGCCCACCGCGGCGCTGGACGCGCGCAGCGAGTTCGAGGTGTTCCAGCGCTTCAAGGAGCTGTCCGACAACCGCACCGCGGTGCTGATCTCGCACCGCTTCTCCAGCGTGCGCATGGCCGACCGCATCCTGGTCCTGGCCGGCGGCCAGATCGAGGCCAGCGGCACCCATGCCGAACTGATGGCGCAGGGCGGACGCTACGCGGAGCTGTTCGAATTGCAGGCTGCTGGGTATCGTTGAGCTTCGTCTGCCCTTTCGGATCCGCCATGCTGCGACGCCTCCTGCCCTGCCTGCTTGCCGCCGCCGTGGCGGTCCCCGCCGCCGCGGCCGACCCGGTTCCCGGCCCATCCGACTACGCCGCCGCCAAGGCCCTGGCCGACCGCGACGAGGCCGCGCTGCCTGGCGCGCTGGCCCAGCGCCTGCAGGCGCTGCAACGCGCGGCGCTGGACGAGGGCGTGGCCAGCTGCGCCACGCCGCGCCCGGACACCTCGCCGTTCGTCGTCGTGGTCCAGCTGCAGGCCGACGGCAACGTCGGCGCGAGCTGGCGCAACGGCACCACGCCGCTGGCGCTGTGCATGGAGCGCTTCCTGCGCCAGCGCCCGTTGCTGGTCCCGCCGCAGGCGCCGCTGTACCTGTCCTACGAACTGTCGTTCGAGAAGTGACGCACGCCGGGATGAACCATCCCAAATGAGATTCCCTCTCATTTGGGGCGACATGGGGTAGAATGGCGCCCGCTCCTTCCCCATCACGATCAACGGCATGTCCTCTGCTTTTGGCCCCGAAACGGTGCTCGACGTCCGCCACTGGACGGACGACTACTTCAGCTTCACCACCACCCGCAACGAAGGCTTCCGCTTCGACAACGGCCAGTTCGTGATGATCGGCCTGGAGACGGAGACGCGGCCGCTGCTGCGCGCCTACTCCATCGCCAGCGCCAACTGGGAAGAGCGGCTGGAGTTCTTCAGCATCAAGGTGCCGGACGGCCCGCTGACCTCGCGCCTGCAGCACATCAAGCCGGGCGATGCGGTGCTGGTCGGCAAGAAGCCCACCGGCACCCTGCTGATCAGCGACCTGCACCCGGGCCGGCACCTGTATCTGCTCGGCACCGGCACCGGCCTGGCGCCGTGGCTGTCGGTGATCAAGGATCCGGAAACCTACGAGCGCTTCGACAAGGTGATCCTCACCCACGGCGTGCGTTTCGAAAAAGACCTCGCCTACCGCGACTACTTCGAGAACGAATTGCCGCAGCACGAGTTCCTCGGCGAGACCATTCGCGAGAAACTGCTGTACTACCCGGCGGTGACCCGCGAGGACTTCCGCAACCGCGGCCGCCTCACCGAACTGCTGGAAAGCGGGCAGATGCAGCAGACCCTGGGCCTGCCGCCGCTGAATCCGGAATACGACCGGGCGATGATCTGCGGCAGCCCGCAGATGCTGGCCGACCTGCGCCAGACCCTGGACGCGCGCGGCTTCGTCGCCTCCTCGCGGATCGGCACGCCGGGCCACTACGTGTTCGAGCGCGCCTTCGTCGAGAAGTGACGCGCGGCCGCGATCGCTGCGCCTGCCAATCGCGACGCACCACTGTAGGCGCCGCTTCAGCCGCGACAGCCGCTATCCGCAGAGCCTGTCGCGGCTGAAGCCGCTCCTACAGAAAAGCGGGCCACATCGCTTCCGCTCACCCCAGCGCGCGCTCGATCTCCGCCGCCAGCGCTTCCGGCTTGTCGGTCGGCGCATAGCGCGCCAGCACCCGGCCGTCGCGGCCGACCAGGAACTTGCTGAAATTCCACTTGATCGCGGCGATGCCGAGCAGCCCCGACTTCTGCTGCTTGAGCCACTGCCACAGCGGATGCGCGGCGTCGCCGTTGACCTGCACCTTGGCGAACATCGGGAAATCGACGTCGTAGGTCAGCGCGCAGAACTGTTTGATTTCCTCCGCGGTGCCGGGCTCCTGGTGGCCGAACTGGTCGCAGGGAAACCCCAGCACCACCAGCCCGCGTTCGCGGTATCGCTGCCACAGCGCCTGCAGCCCGGCGTATTGCGGGGTGAAGCCGCACTTGGAAGCGACATTGACGATCAACAGCACCTTGCCGGTGTAGTCGGCGAGCGGCTGCGGACGGCCATCGAGGTCGTCGGCGGTGAAGGCGTAGGCGGTGGTCGGCGTGTCCATGCGCTCAATCCTCGACGGTGGCGATGCGCGCCGGCGCGGCGAACGGTTCGATGCCCAGCGCCGCGTAGACCTCGCTGGGGTAATACGCCGTGCCCTGCTTCACCACCAGCGCGACCTTGCGCAGGTCGGCGATGTCGCGGGTCGGGTCGCCATCGACCAGGATCAGGTCGGCGCGCTTGCCCGGCGCGATCGAGCCGCGGCTGTCGAGCGTGCGCGAGTACTTGGCGCCGTTCCAGGTCGCCACCTGCAGCGCCTGCGCCGGGGTCAGCCCGGCCTGCACGTACAGTTCGATCTCGCGCTGCAGGGTGAAGCCCGGGGTGGCGTCGGTGCCGGCCACCAGCGGCACGCCGGCGCGGTACAGGCGCCCGACGAAGGCCACCATCTTCTCGTAGGAACGCTCGTACAGCGCCGCGGTGGCGTCGTCGGGAATGTCGAACTCGGCGCTGCGCAGCCCGCGCTGCACGTCCGGCGGCAGGTGTCCGGCGACCGCGGCATAGGCCTGCGACAGGTCGCCCGGGCGCTGGCGGATGAAGTCGAAGGTGGCCACGGTCGAATCGATGACGATCTGCCGCCTGGCCAGTTCCTGCACGAAGGCCTGCACCGGCGCCGAGTCGAAATCCAGGTCGGCGGTGCGCTTGGCCGGCAGGTAGAAACGCTCCAGCGTGCGCGTATCGGTGTCGTGGGTGGCGTAGAAGTTCAGCAGCACCTGGTTGATGTGCTGGATCTCGTCGTAGCCCTGCTCCACCGCCTCGTGCGCGAGCATGTGCACCGGAATGTGCCCGCTCACGCGCAGGCCCTTGGCGTGCGCGTAGGCGGCGGTGTCGCGCACCAGCGCCTGCGGGAACGAGTTGTAGATCTTGATGCCGACGTAGCCGTGCGCCGCATACCAGTCGACCGCCTCGTTGGCCTGTGCCTGGGTGCTGACCACGAAGCCGTTGCGCGCCGCCATCGGGCTCTCGCCCTCCAGGAAGCCGCAGGCGACCAGGCTCGGCATCAGCAACTGGCCGGCGCGCTCTTCCTGCATCACCTGCTGCAGCGTGGCGTTGTCGTTGCCCATGTCGCGCACGGTGGTGACGCCGGCGGCCAGGTGCAGGCCGCCGTCCCAGCGGCCGACGTGCCCATGCATGTCGAACAGGCCGGGCAGCAGCACCCGCCCCTGCGCATCGACCACCTGCTGCGCCTGCGCCGGCGCGCTGCCGGTGGCGACCACCGAGACGATCTTGCCGTCGCGCAGCAGCACGTCGGACGCGGCGCCGAGCGTGGCGTGCTCGCTGTCGAACACGCGCGCGTTGCGGATCAGCGTGGTACCGGGCAAGGGATGCGCCAGGCGCTGCTGCAACTCGACCAGGGCGGTGGCTTCGGCCTGCTTCTGCGCCGCTTCCAGCGCGTCGGCATCCTTTTCGTAGCCGGTTTCGATCAGCTGCATCCAGCCCGGCGCGATGAACGCGAACAGGCGCGGCGTGGTGTCGGTGGTGAGCCAGGCGAAGGTGGGGGTGAAGCCGACCCCGGTCAGCGCCACCAGTTGCACCTTGCGCGCGCTGTTGCCCTGGCCGACCTGCGCCTGCTGCAGCTTGCGCAGGGTCAGCGCGCCGCTGGGGATCAGCGGCAGCCTGCCGTCGGCGCGGCGGCTCAGCGCGGTCACCGCCGCCGAGGTCGCCGCCGGGGTGCCGCCGAGCGGCCAGTACTGCGCGCCGCCGGCCACGCGCCGCTCGCCCTGGTCGGACGTGGACTTCCACTGCACGCGCTCGCCGTCGCGGCTGAAGCGCTCGTCCACCGGCGCGCCGAAGGTGGAGGTGCCCTGTACCTGGTAGGTCTTGAAGGTGCCGTCGGCGGCCAGCGTGTACTGCTCCTTCAGTTCCGGGCCGCGGCCGTTGTCCTTGAACACGAAGTCCACCCGGGTGATGCCGTCGTCGCCGACGCTGACGCTCTGCTGCCCGGCCTGCTTGCCGCCGTCCACCAGCACCACGTAGCGCAGCGTCTGCGCCGACCACGCCGGCGCCGCCCATGCCGCGCACGCGGCCACGCACAAGCCGAAGATCGCTTTCATCGGTTTCTCCCTGCGGCCGTCGGCCGTGTTCACGCAATGGCAGTGGTCTGCATCGGTCAGGCGCTATATGACGCCGCCGCCGCGGCGAAGGCAAGCGCGCTTGCAGCATGTGCTGCGCCGCGCCATAGCCCCCATGGCTTTAGTCACGGGCCGCATGCGCCGCACTGCGGTAGCCTGCATGGTCCAACCTTATCGCTGGATACCGCTTGATGACCACCCGCCTCGCCCTCGCGCTCGCCGCCACGCTCGGACTCGCCATGCCTGCCTACGCCAACGCCGCCACGCCCGCCGCTTCGCAAGCGGCCACGCAGGCCAATCCGTTCTTCGCCGAAAGCCCGTTGCCGCTGCACTACCCGCAGTTCGACCGGATCAAGGACAGCGACTTCGCCCCGGCCTTCGACGCCGGCATGGCGCAGCAGCTGAAGGAAGTGGAGGCGATCGCCAACCAGAAGGCCAAGCCGAGTTTCGACAACACCATCGTGGCGATGGAGAAGAGCGGCCAGGTGCTGGACCGCGCGACCACGGTGTTCTTCAACCTGGTCGGCGCCGACACCAACGATGCGCGCAAGCAGCTGCAGGCCGAGTACTCGGGCAAGTTCGCCGCGCACCGCGACACGATCTCGCTCAATCCCAAGCTGTTCGCGCGCATCCAGGCGCTGTACGACACCCGCAACCAGCTCGGCCTGGACGCGCAGGGCGTGCGCCTGGTCGAGAAGTACTACAGCGATTTCGTGCGCGACGGCGCCAAGCTCGGCGATGCCGACAAGACCAAGCTCAAGGCGATGAACGCCGAGTTGGCCAAGCTCGGCACCCAGTTCAGCCAGAACGTGCTGGCCGAAGTGAATGCCGCCGCGGTGGTGGTGGACGACGTCAAGCAGCTCGACGGCCTGTCCGACGAACAGATCGCCTCGGCGGCCGAAGCGGCCAAGGCACGCAAGCTCGACGGCAAGTACGTGATCGCGCTGCTCAACACCACCGGCCAGCCGCCGCTGACCCAGCTCAAGGACCGCGCGCTGCGGCAGAAGATCTACGAAGCCTCGGTGTCGCGCGGCAGCCACGGCGGCAAGTACGACAACACCGCGCTGGTGTCGCGGATCATGAGCCTGCGCGCCGAGCGCGCCAAGCTGCTGGGCTACCCGAACCACGCCGCCTACTCGCTGGAAGACCAGACCGCCAAGACCCCCGAAGCGGTCAACGCGATGCTCGGCAAGCTGGCCCCGGCCGCGGTCGCCAACGCCAAGCGCGAGGCCGCCGACCTGCAGGCGATGATCGACAAGGAACAGAAGGCGGCCGGCAAGCCGAGCTTCACCCTCGCCGCCTGGGACTGGGCCTACTACACCGAGAAGGTGCGCCAGGCCAAGTACGACTTCGACGAGTCCCAGCTCAAGCCCTACTTCGAACTGAAGAACGTGCTGGAAAACGGCGTGTTCTACGCCGCCAACCAGGAATACGGGCTGACCTTCAAGCAGCGCACCGACCTGCCGACCTACCGCGACGACCTGCTGGTCTACGACGTGTTCGACGCCGACGGCCAGCAGCTGGCGATCTTCATCGCCGACATGTACGCGCGCGAATCCAAGCGCGGCGGCGCGTGGATGAATTCCTACGTGTCGCAGTCGGCGCTGACCGGCTACAAGCCGGTGGTCGCCAACCACCTCAACATTCCCAAGCCGCCGGCCGGCCAGCCCACGCTGCTGACCTGGGACGAGGTCACCACCGCGTTCCACGAGTTCGGCCATGCGCTGCACGGCATGTTCTCCAACGTGAAGTACCCGTACTTCTCCGGCACCAGCGTGCCGCGCGATTTCGTCGAGTTCCCGTCGCAGGTCAACGAGATGTGGGCGGACGATCCGGCCATCCTCAAGCACTACGCCAAGCACTACCAGAGCGGCGCGCCGATGCCGCAGGCCTTGCTGGACAAGGTGGTGGCCGCGGCCAAGTTCAACCAGGGCTTCGCCACCACCGAATACCTGGGCGCGGCGATGCTCGACCAGCGCTGGCACCAGCTCGCTGCCGGCCAGGTGCCGCCGGCAGCGGGGGTAATGGACTTCGAGGCCAAGGCGCTGGCCGCCGACGGCATCGCCTACGCGCCGGTGCCGCCGCGCTACCGCACGCCCTATTTCAGCCACATCATGGGCGGCTACGCGGCCGGCTACTACGCCTATATCTGGTCCGAGGTGCTCGACGCCAACACCCAGCAGTGGTTCAAGCAGCATGGCGGGCTCAGCCGCGCCAACGGCGACCGCTTCCGCCAGACCCTGCTCTCGCGCGGCGGCAGCGTCGATGCGATGCAGCTGTTCCAGGACTTCGCCGGGCACGCGCCGAAGATCGAACCGTTGCTGGAAAAGCGCGGCCTGACCCCGGGCGGCGGCGACGGCGCCATGCCGCAGACGCCGGCCGGCAAGGACTGAAAAGACTGAACCCCCGCGCCATGCGCACCCCGACGCCGCCCGCATTCGCGGGCGGCGTCGTCGTTTGCGGCGCTTGCCGCAGCCACGTGTGTCCGCACGCGCGGACGCGGCGCGGTCAGCCGGCGCTGTCGATGCCGGCCAGCATCTTCTTGAGCAGCGTCTCCAGCTGCACCTGCTCGGCCTCGTCCAGGCCGGCGGTCTCCTCGTCCAGGAACGTGCACACCGCCGGCAACATGCGTTCGATCAGCGCGATCCCGGCCGGCTGCAGGGTCAAGGTGATCTTGCGCCGGTCCTCGGGGCTGGCCGAGCGCAGCAGCAGGCCCTTGCCGCACAGGTTGTCGGTGAGGCGGGTGATGTTGGCGGGCTTCTCGCTCGCCGCCTCGGCCACTTCGGTCGGGGTGATGCATTGCCCGGGCGTGCCGTACAGCATCATCAGGATCTCGTATTCCGGCGGACTGATGCCGTGCGCCTTGAGCAGCCCGCAGGCATTGGCGTGGATGCGCTTGTACAGATGCTTGACGAGCCTGACCAGCACGGCCGGTTCGCGTGGGAAGGCAGGGTAGCGCTCGCAGGTGAAGGCTACGCGCCGCTCGGTCTGATCAAAACTTCCCATGGGAGGGTGGAATCGCACGTCGGGGATCGGGGCCGCCAATGCTACCGACTGTTGTGCGACAGCAACCACCCGCCTTCGCTCAACGCGGTGCGCGGTATCCTCCCCGTACACCTTCGGGCGACAGCAGCAGCTGCCACAACTGCGCGCGGCGGCAGCGAAAGGTGGCCATCGACCCGGCCAGATAGAAGCGCCACATGCGCCGGAAACGCAGGTCGTAGCGCTGCGCATCCAGATCCGGCCAGGCCGCCTCGACGTTGTCGCGCCAGGCCTGCAGCGTGCGCTCGTAGTCGGCGCCGAAGTTGTGCCAGTCCTCGCACACGAAGCGGCCTTCCAGCGCCGCGGCGATCTGCGCGGCCGAGGGCAACATCGAATTGGGAAAGATGTAACGCGCGATCCACGGATCGGTCCGGTGCCGCGACACGTTGCTGCCGATGCTGTGCAGCAGGAACAGCCCGTGCGGATGCAGGCACTGCCGTACCCGTGCGAAGTAGCTGCGGTAGTTCTTGTCGCCGACGTGCTCGAACATGCCGATCGAGAAGATCGCGTCGAAACGCTCGTCCAGCGCGCGGTAGTCCTGCAGGCGGATCTCGATCGGCAGGCCGCGGCACAGCTGCCGCGCGTAATCGGCCTGTTCCCGCGACACGGTGACGCCGACGCCGGCCACGCCGTAGCGCTCGGCGGCGAACTTCAGCGCCTCGCCCCAGCCGCAGCCGATGTCCAGCACACGCATGCCCGCGCGCAACCGCAGCTTGCGGCAGACCAGGTCCAGCTTGGCTTCCTGCGCCGCATCCAGAGCGTCGGCGGCGGCCCAGTAGCCGCAGCTGTAGACCAGGCGGCGGCCGAGCATCGCCCGGTACAGGTCGTTGCCCAGGTCGTAGTGGCGGCGCCCGACCTCGTAGCTGCGGCGTCCGCGCTGCAGGTTGAACAGGCGTGCGCGCACCGCGTAGGCCAGGTCGGCGATGCCGTGCACGCGCTGCTCGAGCCGGGCATCGAGCAGCCGCGCCAGGGTCTGGTCCAGCGCCGGCGCCTCCCACCAGCCGTCCATGTAGCTTTCGCCCAGGCCCAGCGACCCTTGCGCCAGCACCCGCGCGTAGAAACGCGGGTCGTGCACCGCGATGTCGTGGGCGCGCGCCGCCGACGCGCACGTCGGCACTGGCGAGCAGGTCGACGACACGGCGCTGCAGCGGCCCGGCCACGCCCGCACCCGCTATGCCGCGAACAGCTCCGCGTATTCCGGCGCCACCAACCCGCGCAGCACGCTGGCCGGGACATCCACCGTCTGCGTGCCATCGGAATACGGTCCCACCTGGTAAGGCGGGAACACGAAGCGCAACGCCACGATCTTGCCGGCGGCGTCGACCAGGGGCTGGAACTGACTGAAGTTCTCCGCTTGCGGCTCGGTTCCTTCGGCGATCATCTTGTCGGCGCTGCGGACCTGTTCGTCGTGGTCCTCCGGCGGCAACTGCTCGGCATCCACCCGCGCCTGCACCGCCTGGCGCAGCTGCGTGGCGACATAGCCGGCCACCTGCGCCCAGCCCTTGGGATCGGGAATCAGCGTCTCGGCGGTCAGCATGCGCTGCTGCTGCGGCAGCCATACGAAGCGCGCCACCAGCGGCTCGCCATGGGCGCCGCCGGTATAGCGGCTGCCGTCGGCGGCCACCGCCACCAGCTCGGGCCGTTCCAGCAGCATCTCGAACTGCAGCGACAGCTCGTAGGGCGCGCTGGGACGGTCGTTGCCGAGGCCGCCGACCGCTTCCATCAGTTCGCCGCGCGCGGCCTGCGCGTAGCGGCCGACCGCCTCGGCCAGGCCCGGATAGCGGTTGAGCGCCGGCGGGAAGGTGATGCCGACCACGTAGCTGGGGCTGTGCTCGATCACGTCCTTCAGTTCCATCGGGGCCGGCGCTGCGGGCGCCGCCGCGGCGGCGGGCGCCGGAGCCGGCGCCGGCTCGGCGACCGGCGCCGCCGCCTCGCGCTTGCACCCTGCCACGGCCAACGTCGCCGCCAACGCCAGCGCCGTCCACCGCCATGGAATGTTCTGCCCCGTCTGTACCCTGTGCCTCACGTCCATTCCCCTGTGTCTTGCGTCTGTGTGATGACGAATTATCGCGCCGTCGTCGCGTCGTGCGCACTCAGCCGAGCAAGTCGGCGTATTCGGGATGGCGCTGCACGAACACCGCCGCGTACGAACAGGCCGGGACCACCTTCCATCCCTGCGCCCGCGCATGGTCCAGCGCCGCGCTCACCAGCCGTGCCGCCAAGCCGCGGCCGCCGATCGCGGTCGGCACGCCGGTATGGGTGATGATCAGGCGGCCGTCCTGCAGCAGATAGTCCAACTCGGCCTCATGGCCGTCCAGCTGCAGCGCGAAGCGCTGTCGCTGCGGATCGTGTGCGATCGGTGGGGAGGACGCTGCGCTCATGGCCTGGCTCATGCGACGGAATGCACAGTCTGGTCGCGCGCGCGCCGCGACGATGTGAAGCCGCACGCCGCGCCGCGTCACCCGCAGCCGACGCGCTGCGTCACTTCCGGCCGGGGCCGGGCCGGCGGCCGACCACGACGCGGCTCAGGGACGCGCGCCGACCCCTGCAGCCGGCTCGGGAATCGGCGACGCGCCCTAAAGTCCTGCCGCGCGCGGCCGCTACCAACCGCGTACCACCGTGGAAATCTGGCATGGGACTTGCGAAATCCATCACGGTGTAATCGAACAGGGGCGATGCGCATGAGCGACAACGAACAGATCCATGGCGACCACGATGCGTCGTTGCTGGAAGGGCTGTACCAACTGGTGGTCAGCGGCCACACCCAGGGCTGGGAATTCGACCAGCTCAACAGCGAGGTCTACGACCGGCTGAAGCAAACCTACGAACACGCCGCAATCGGCAGCGCCAACGTGCAATTGCGCGGCCAGCAGGCCGCCTGAGCCGAGCGTCACGCGCGGACCGCGACGCGGGCCGCAGACCGCCGGAGAGGTTTCGAGCCACCGGCCGCAGCGCGCACCCCGCGCTGGCGGCCGGTTTCCGTTTCGGCGGTCCCCTCGCCTCGCGCCCACCTGCAGCGACGGCATCGCCGCCGGCGTTCGCGAATCCGCGCGGCCGCTAGCCGCGGCCGAAGCGCGGCTGCGCCAGCTGGTCGAGGAAGTGCTGCAGCACCGACGGTTCCATGATCAGCAGGAACATCACCCCGAACGCGGCGCCGGCCAGGTGCGCGCTGTGGTTGATGTTGTCGCCGCCGCGGCGGTCCATCCAGATGCTGTAGCCCACGTAGAACAGCGCGTACAGGATCGCCGGGATCGGAATCGGGATGAAGAAGAAGTAGATCCCGGTCCACGGCGCCAGCAGGATGTAGGCGAACAGCACCGCCGAGACCGCGCCGGACGCGCCCAGGCTGAAGTAGTTCGGGTTCTTCTGGTTCTTCAGGTAACTGGGCAGGATCGCCACCACCAGCGCCGCCAGGTAGAACAGCGGATAGGTCAGCAGGCTGCCGGTCAACCGCTCCATCAACCGTTCGATCGGGCCGCCGAAGAAATACAGCGTGATCATGTTGAACAGCAGATGCGGGAAATCGGCATGGATGAAGCCGTGCGTCACCAGCCGGTCGTACTGCTTGTGCCGGTCGATCGCCGGCGGCCACAGGATCAGCCGGTCGAGCAGCTTGCGGTTGTTGAACGCCGCCCACGACACCAGCACGGTGAGGACGATCAGGATCAGGTTGACGGGGGTGACGGACGGCATGCGGGGGCCTCAGGCGGTACGGTAATGATCGACCATGCGGTAACGGCGCGCATACAGCCCGAACAACAGCGCGGCGACGCAGGCGAAGGCGGCGAAGAAGAACATCAGGAACGCGGTTTCGCTGAGCCCGGTACTGCCGATGTGCGCGGTGACGGTGTCGTTGCGCACCGCCGCGTTGGACAGCAGCACCCACAGGTTGCCGACCGTGGTGGTCAGGTTCCAGAAGCTCATCACCACGCCCTTCATCGATTGCGGCGCCTGGCTGTAGGCGAACTCCAGGCCGGTCGCCGAGACCAGCACCTCGCCGAAGGTCAGTAGCGCGTACGGCAGGATCTGCCAGGCGATGGACAGCGCGTCGCCGCCGTCCATCGCCACCTGCAGCGTGCCGACCACGATCCAGGCCAGGCCGCTGAAGGCGATGCCCGCGGTCATCCGCCGCAGCGCGGTCGGCTCGTAGCCGCCACGGCGCAGCAGCGGATACAGCACCAGGTTGTTGAACGGGATCAGCAGCATCACCAGCGCCGGATTCAGCGCCTGCATCTGCGAGGCGCTGAACCAGTCGGGCATCTGCATCTGCTGGCCCTGCAGCACCCAGGTCGAAGCCTTCTGGTCGAACAGCGAGAAGAACGGCGTCGCCAGCGCGAACACCACCAGCACCCGCAGCACCGCGCGCACGCCGTCCACCGCCGCGTCCGGATGCACCGCGCGGGCGCGCTCCAGCTGCCACCAGGTGCCGCCGCCGATGCCCGCCAGCAGCAGCACCAGCGCCAGGCACAGGCAGATCACGATGCCCAGCGTCGGCAGCAGCGCGAAGCTGGCCAGCGCCAGCACCACCGCGATGGCGGCGAGCGCCAGGCCGGGACGCCCCTGCCCCGGCGCGCGCGACAGCAGCGCGCTGCGCACCACCTGGGCGAAGCCGTGCGGATCCTGCGGCGGCAGCGGCACGCGCACGTAGCGGCGGCGCCCGGCCCAGAACACCAGCGTGGCCACGAACATCAGGATGCCGGGAATGCCGAACGCCCACGCCGGGCCCAGGTTCTTCAGCGCCAGCGGGATCAGCAGCGAGGCGAACAGCGAACCGAAGTTGATGATCCAGTAGAAGGCGTCGAACACCACCTTGGCCAGGTGCTTGTTGGACTGGTCGAACTGGTCGCCCATGAACGAGGCCACCAGCGGCTTGATTCCGCCGGCGCCCAGCGCGATCAGCCCCAGGCCGACGAAGAACCCTTCGCGGCTGCCCTCGAACAGCGCCAGGCAGGCGTGGCCCGCGCAATAGATCAGGCTGAACCACAGGATCGTGGTGTACTTGCCGAAGAAGCGGTCGGCCAGCCAGCCGCCGAGCAGCGGGAAGAAATACACGCCGACCATGAAGCTGTGCATGATGTGCTTGGCCTCGGCCTCGCGGCCGGGCGCGGTCATTTCCTGCAGCAGCAGCGAGGTGATCAGGAACTGCACCAGGATGTTGCGCATGCCGTAGAAGCTGAAACGCTCGCAGGCCTCGTTGCCGATGATGTAGGGGATCTGCCGCGGCATCCGCGCGCCGGCGTGCGCGTTGGCCGCACTCATCCGCACTTCCTCGTCGATCGTTCGCTCGTCACAGGCACTGGTCCAGGCAAAATTTTCAGAAGGTTACCCGATCGTTCCGGGCGAATCGAACCGTGCGCAGCGGCCGCGGCGGCACGCAGGTGCTTTCGCAATCGGCGCGCTGCACGCATCATGGGGGCCTCTCCCGCGACGGTGCCGCAATGATCCGACCCTGGCTGGTCCCCCTCCTGCTGTCGATGCTGCTGTGCAGCATGCCATTACTGGCCAGCGATGCGGGCCTGTCCACCGAGGCCGAGCGCAGCGGTTTTCTGCGTACCGGGCGCTACGCGGAGACCATCGCGCTGTGTGACGCGTTCGCGCAGCGCTATCCGCAGGCGGTGCGGTGCTTCGACTTCGGCACCACGCCCGAGGGCCGGCCGATGAAGGCGCTGGCGGTCTCCACGTCCGGCGCGCTGGATGCCGCAACGGCGCAAGCGCGCAAGCTGCCGGTGGTGCTGATCCAGGGCGGCATCCACGCCGGCGAGATCGACGGCAAGGACGCCGGCTTCCTGGCGCTGCGCCAGCTGCTCGACGGTGAGGCCGCGCGCGGCGCGCTGGACAAGCAGGTGTGGCTGTTCGTGCCGGTGTTCAACGTCGATGGCCACGAGCGCTTCGGCGCCTGGAACCGGCCCAACCAGCGCGGGCCGGAGCAGATGGGCTGGCGCACCACCGCGCAGAACCTCAACCTCAACCGCGACTACGTCAAGGCCGACGCGCCGGAGATGCAGGCGATGCTGCGCCTGGTCGAACAATGGGACCCGCTGCTGTACGTGGACCTGCACGTCACCGACGGTGCGCAGTTCGAGCACGACGTGTCGGTGCAGGTGGAACCGCTGCATGCCGGCGACGCCGCGCTGCGCGGCGACGGCCTGCGCCTGCGCGACGGCGTGCTCGCCGACCTGAAGCGGCAGGGCTCGCTGCCGCTGCCCTACTACCCCTCGTTCGTGGTCAACGACGATCCGGCCTCCGGCTTCGAGGACGGCGTGGCCACGCCGCGCTTCTCGCACGGCTATTTCCAGCTGCGCAACCGCTTCGGCATGCTGGTGGAAACGCATTCGTGGAAGCCCTATCCGCAACGCGTGCGCATCACCCGCAACACCATCGTCTCGGTGCTGCAGCAGGTGGCGCGCAACGGCGGCCGCTGGCGCGCCGACGCGCTCGCCGCCGACGCGCGCGCGCAGCAGCTCGGCGGCAAGACGCTGGCGCTGGACCACCGCACCACCGAGCAGTCGCGCCTGGTGGATTTCCGCGGCTACGCCTATACCCGCACGCTGTCGCCGGTGTCCGGGGCGCTGATGACCCGCTACGACGAGCGCACCCCGCAGATCTGGCGGGTACCGCTGCGCGATCACATCGTGCCCAGCGTGGAAGTCGTGGCGCCGCGCGCCGGCTATCTGGTGCCGGCCGCGCAGGCGGCGCTGGTCGCCGCCAAGTTGCGCCAGCACGGCATCGCCTTCCGCACCCTGGACCGCGCCGCCACGCTGCCGGTGCAGACGTTCCGCGCCGACGATGCCAGCTTCGCCGCGCGTTCCTCCGAAGGCCACCAGCGGCTCAGCGTGCAGGGCGCCTGGACCCCCGAAACGCGCGCCATCGGCGCCGGCGCCCTGTTCGTGCCGATCGCCCAGCCCAAGGCGCGGTTGCTGATGGCGTTGCTGGAACCGCAGGCGCCGGACTCGCTGCTGCAGTGGGGCGAGTTCAACAGCGCCTTCGAGCGCACCGAATACATGGAAGACTATGTGGCCGAGGACGTGGCGCGGCAGATGCTGGCCAGCGACCCGGCACTGAAGGCCGAATTCGAGAGCAAGCTCGAGCACGATGCCGACTTCGCCAAGGATCCGCATGCGCGGCTGGAGTTCTTCCACCGCCGCCATTCCTCCTGGGATGCGCAGTACCGGTTGTATCCGGTGATGCGCAGCGACGAAGCGCCGTCCTAGCGCTTCACGGCTCTCCCCTCCCCCAACTCCCCCCGATGCGCAATCCCTTCAGCTGCTAGAGAGGCCTCACGCCCCGCTATGAAAACGTTTTCAGGACTCCTTTGCCTGGCGCTCGCGCTGGCCTGGCCGGCCTTCGCCGCGCCTGCGCCCGCGACCGCCAAGGACACCCCGACGCTCAGCGTGGTCACGCTGAACCTGTACCACGACAAGCTCGACTGGCCGAATCGGCGCACCCAGATCGTGCAGACCCTGCGCGAACTGCATCCGGACGCGATCGCGCTGGAAGAAGTGCTGCAGCACGACACCCTCCCGAACCAGGCGCAATGGCTGGCCGAGCAGCTCGGCTACGCCTATTACTTCACCAGCGTCGATCCGCCCGGCGCCGCGCAGCGCTACGGCAACGCGCTGCTGACCCGGCGCCCGATCCTGGCGCGCGAACAGATCCGCCTGAACCCGCTCGACGACAGCCGCACCGCCGGGCGCCTGCGCCTGGACGTGGACGGCCGCGCGGTCAATCTCTACGTCACCCACCTGCACTGGACCGAGGCCGGCGGCGCGTTGCGCGAGCGCCAGCTGCAGGACCTGCTGGCCTGGGTCGACAAGACCGCCGACGGCGCGCCGTCGCTGCTCGCCGGCGACTTCAACGCCAGCGCCGACGCGCCGGAACTGGCCGCGCTGCGCAGCGGCTTCGGCGACAGCTACGGCAGCCTGCACGGCGCCAAGGACCGTCGTGCCGACAGCACCTTGAACCCGAAGTTCAACCCGCCCAGGCGCATCGACCACGTGTTCTTCCAGCGCGAGCGGTTCGAACCGGTGAGCAGCCGCATCCTGTTCCAGAAGCCCGACGCCAACGGCGTCTGGGCCTCGGACCACTTCGGCCTGGTCAGCACGTTCCGCCTGGCGCCCAGCGCCACCGCCGATGCGCAGCGCCCGTGGACCGATCGCGCGCTGGCGCCGGACCGCCGCGCCGCGTTGCTGGTGCAGGCGATGACCCAGGACGAGAAGTTCCAGATGCTGCACAGCTACTTCGGCCTGGGCAAGGACGGCGGCCCGCTGCCGCCCGGCGCGCTCGGCTCGGCCGGCTTCGTGCCGGCGATCGAACGCCTGGGCATCGCCGCGCAGCAGCTGGCCGACGCCGGCGTCGGCGTGACCAATCCGGGCAACGTGCGCCCCGGCGACCACGCCACCGCGCTGCCGTCCGGCCCGGCCACCGCCGCCACCTGGAACCGCGACCTGGCCTTCGCCGGCGGCGCCACCATGGGCCGCGAGGCCTGGCAGCAGGGCTTCAACGTGCTGCTGGCCGGCAGCGTCAACCTGCAGCGCGATCCGCGCAACGGCCGCAACTTCGAGTACGCCGGCGAAGATCCGCTGCTGGCCGGGGTGATGGTCGGCGAGTCGATCCGCGGCGTGCAGAGCCAGCGCGTGGTGTCGACGATGAAGCACTTCGCGATGAACGACCTGGAGACCGGGCGCAACACCCACAGCGCCGACATCGGCGAGCAGGCCATGCACGAATCGGACCTGCTGGCGTTCGAGCTGGCGCTGAAGATCGGCGAACCCGGCTCGGTGATGTGTTCCTACAACCGCATCAACGGCATCTACGGCTGCGAACACGACTACCTGCTCAACAAGGTGCTCAAGCAGGAATGGAAGTTCCCCGGCTACGTGATGTCCGACTGGGGCGGCGTGCACAGCGGTTCCAAGGCGGCGCTGGCCGGGCTGGATCAGCAATCGGCCGGCGAAGTGTTCGACAAGGCGGTGTACTTCGACCAGCCGCTGCGCCTGGCGGTGGCCGGCGGCACGGTGCCGCAGGCGCGCCTGGACGACATGGTGCGGCGCATCCTGCGCGCCTTCATCGCCACCGGCAGCTTCGACCATCCGCCGCAGCGCCAGCCGATCGACGACGTCGCCGGCGGCGCGGCGGTGCAGAAAGTGGTCGAGGAAGGCACGGTACTGCTGCGCAACGAGCGCGACACGCTGCCGTTGCCGCGCACGCTGCGCCGCATCGCGGTGATCGGCGGGCATGCCGACAAGGGCGTGATCGGCGGCGGCGGCTCGTCGATGGTCGGCTTCACCGTCAACGGCGCCAACGCGGTGCCGGGGCTGGCCCCGACCACCTGGCCGGGCCCGGTGATGTTCCATCCGTCCTCACCGCTGCAGGCATTGCGCAAGGCAATGCCTGACGCGCAGATCGACTATGCCAGCGGCGACGATGTGGCGGCGGCGGCCAAGCTCGCGCGCGGTGCCGAAGCGGTGATCGTGTTCGCCACGCAGTGGTCGGCCGAATCGGTGGACCTGCCCGACATCACACTGCCCGGCAAGCAGGACGCGCTGATCGCGGCGATGGCCAAGGCCAACCCGCGCACGGTGGTGGTGCTGGAGACCAACGGCCCGGTGGCGATGCCGTGGCTGCAACAGGTGCCGGCGGTGCTGGAAGCCTGGTACCCGGGCATCCGCGGCGGCGAAGCGCTGGCGCGCCTGCTGCTGGGCGAGGCCAATCCGTCCGGGCGCCTGCCGGTGACCTGGCTGCGCGACGTGGCGCAGCTGCCGCGGCCGTCGATCCCGGGGCTGGGCTTCAAGCCGGCGCAACCGGCCGGCAGCAATGTCGACTACGACATCGAAGGCGCCAACGTCGGCTACCGCTGGTTCGCCGCACGCGGCCTGGATCCGCTGTACGCGTTCGGCCACGGCCTGTCCTACACCCGCTTCGACTACGCCAACCTGAGCGTGCAGGTGGACGGCAGCACGGTGATCGCCAGCTTCGACGTGCGCAACAGCGGCGAACGCGAAGGCGCCGACGTGCCGCAGCTGTACCTGCGCCTGCCGCAGGGCCACCACACGCCGATCCGCCTGGTCGGCTGGGACAAGCTCACGCTCAAGCCCGGCGAAACCCGCCGCGTCAGCATCGTCGCCGAACCCAAGACCCTGGCCGACTACGACCCGGCGCAGCGCCAGTGGCGCATCGCCGCCGGCGACTACGAACTGGTGCTGGGCCGCTCGGCGACGCAGGCCGCGGCCAGCGTGCCGCTGCGTCTACAAGAAAGCGTGCTGCCGCGCTAGAAACCGCAGCGCCGCGTGTCCATGTACACGCGGCGCTGAAGCCGCAGGTCCTAGCATCCAGCGCATGACGCGCACGCCCGGGACTCCACGACGACGGCATCGCCTCGGCTGGCTGCTGCTGGCCCTGGTGACGCATGCGGGCGCGCAAGCGCTGCCCGCCGGCTTGCCGGTGCCGCCGCCTGCGCCCGCGGCGACGCTCAGCGTGGTCAGCCTCAATCTCGATCAGGACCGCAACGACTGGCCCGCGCGCCGCGTGCGCCTCGTCGATGCGCTGCAACGGCTGCAACCCGATGCGATCGCGCTGCAGGAAGTGCTGCAGACCTCCGCGTTGCCGAACCAGGCGCAATGGCTGGCCGCGCAGCTCGGCTACCACTGCCATTTCATCAGCGCCGATCCGCCGAGCCGGCCGCAACGCCGCGGCAATGCGCTGCTGACCCGGCTGCCGGTGCTGGAAGAAGCGGAGACCCTGTTGCATCCGTTCGAGGACTACAGCGTGGCCGGTCTGGTCCGCGTGGACCTGCACGGGCAGCCGGTGAACCTGTACTTCACCCGCCTGCATGCCGAGCGCGACGGTGGCGCCAGCCGCCGCGAACAGGCCGACGACCTGATGGCGTGGATCGACGCCACCGCCGAAGGCGTGCCCTCGCTGCTGGCCGGCGGCTTCTACGCCGCCGCCGACGCACCGGAACTGGCGCCGCTGGCCGCGCGCTTCGGCGACAGCGACGCGCGCCTGCGCGGCGCCGGCAACGACGCGCCGCGCAACGGCCTGGATCCGCACCTGTTCGCGCTGGCCGCGCAGGCCGACCATGTGTTCTTCGAACGCGACCGCTTCCGTCCGCTGCGCAGCGCGCGGCTGCTGCCGCGCACGCCGGGCGCCGCGCGTGGCGCCGACCCGCGCGGCCTGCTGGTGGCGCTGCAACCGCTGGATCCGCTGCCGGCGGACGCGGCCCCGCCGTTGCCGGTGCCTTGACCGCAGCGCGCGCGACGGCGCGCGCCGCTCTGCCTACAGTTCGATGATGCCGCGCTTGACCGCGATCGCCACCGCATGAGTGCGGTCGCGTGCGCCGAGCTTGCACAGGATGTTCTTCATGTGCGCCTTGACCGTCTCCTCGGCGATCGACAGCAGCGCGGCGATGGCCTTGTTGGAGTTGCCCGCGGCCACGCTCTGCAGCACCTGGATTTCGCGCGCGGACAGGCTGTCGCCGAGCAGGTGTTCGGCGATCCCCGCCGCCACTTCGGCCTGCACCTGGCGCCGGCCCTGGTGCACCGCGCGCACAGTGTCGACCAGTTCGCGGCGCAGCCCGCTCTTGAGCAGATAGCCGCTGGCGCCGGCTTCCAGCGCGCGCACCGCCTGCACGTCGCCGCGCGAGGCGGTGACCACCACGATCCGCGCCTGCGGGAATTCCTTGCGCAGGGCGACGATCACCTCGATGCCGCCGAGGCCGGGCAACTGCAGGTCCAGCAGCACCAGGTCCGGGCGCAGCGTGCGATAGGCCTGCAGCGCCTGCAGGCCATCGGCGGCCTCGCCGACCAGTTGCAGGTCCGGTTGCGCGGCCAGCACCGCGGCCATGCCCTCGCGCAGCAGCGGATGGTCGTCGACGACGAGGATGCGGATCGGCATCGGCAACACCTCGTTCACTTCGGCTCGCTCACTTCACGTCTCACTTCACTCGGTTCCCGCCAGCCACTGGCGCAGGCGGCACCATAGCCGGTTTCGCGCCGGTTCGCGGTAGGCGCGGCGCGCCGGCAGGCGCAGATTGAGTTCGGTGCCCATGCCGGGCCGCGACCACACATCCAGGCGCGCCTCGATGCGCCGCGCGCGCTCCTGCATGCCGGTCAGTCCCCAATGCCCGGCGCGGCCGCCGGCGGCCAGCACCTGCGGCTCGATGCCGCGGCCGTCGTCGCGAAAACGCAGCCGCAGCGCATCGCGGCCGTAGGCGATCTCGACCTCGATGCTGCTCGCCTGCGCATGCCGGAACGCGTTGAGCAGCGCCTCGCGGCCGAGCTGGTACAACTCGTCGGCGACCAGAGGCTGCAGCGGCAGCGGCGCGCCTTCGACCAGCACCTGCCGCTGCACCTGCGATTGCGCGCCCAGTTCCTCGAGCATGTCGGCGAAGGCGGTCGGCAGCGAGGGCGTGTTCCCGGCGCTGGCGCGCAAGCCCTCGACCCGGTCGCGCCCCTGCTCCAGCGCCTGTTCGGCGCGATCGAGCGTGCTCTCCAGTTCGCGCCGCAGCGGCGCGCCGGCCGGCAGCGTGCCCAGCGCCGCATGGGTGCGCAGGATCAGGCCCTGGTAGCCCTGCAGCAAGGTGTCGTGCAGTTCGCGGGCGATGCGTTCGCGCTCCTGGTAGCGCTCTTCCAGCCGCAGCCGCAGCCGCGTGGCCAGCTGGCGCATGCGCAGCAGGTACAGCGCCGACAAGGCCAGCAGCAGCGCCAGCGCGCACAGCAGCCAGAACGCCGGGGTCTGCACGAAGCGCGGCGCGATGCCGAAGCGCAGCGTGGCGCCCTGCGTGTTCCAGACCCCGTCGTTGTTGGCGGCGATGACCTGGAAGCGGTACTGCCCGGGGCGCAGGTTGGTGTAGAACGCCTCGCGGCGCGCGCCGGCATCGCGCCAGGTCTCGTCCACGCCATCCAGGCGGAAGCGGAAACGCATCCGCTCCGGCGAGGTCAGGCTGGTCGCGGTGTAGGCAATCTGCACCCGCGTGGTGCCCTTGGGCAACAGCAGCGGCGCGTCCAGCGGCAGCGGCCGCTCGTTGGCGAACAGCGCGCGCACGAACACCTGCGGCGGCCACGGGTTGCGCCACAGGCGCCGGGTGTCGATCCAGGCCAGGCCCTGGCTGGTGGCCAGCCAGACCAGGCCGTCGCCGTCGCGCGCCGCGGTGCCGCTGCGGCTGGCCTGCACCGCCAGGCCGGGCAAGCCGTCGGCGGCACCGTAGTAGGCCGGTTGCAGCGTCGCCGCGGCGGCGCCGAGCGCCGCATCGAGCTGGCGCCGGCCGATCCGCGACACGCCGACGGCACCGTTGAGCCACAGCTCGCCGTCCTCGCTCTCGGCGATGCCGGTGATGCCGCGCAAGCCCGGTGCGCGCGACGGCGGCAATGTCGCGAAGCGCGCGCCCTGCCATTGCGCGATGCCCAGCTCGCCGGCCACCAGCAGCGCGCCGGCGCCGGCATGGATGGTATTGACCCGGCCGACCTGCACGCCGTCGCCGGCCGCGAACGCGCGGACCCGCCCGCCCTGCAACTGCCGCACTTCCCCGGACGCGTAGCCGAACCAGTAGCGGCCCTGCGCGTCCTCGGCGATCGCGGTGCAGGTCGCCGGCGGCAGCAGGGCCTGCCGCATCCATTGCCCGGCGCGGTAGCGGAACACGCCGTGCTCGGCGATCGCGACCCAGGCGTCGCCGGCGCGATCGGACAGGAACGCGCGCACCTGCCGCGGCGCGAACCCGATCGGCAACGCGACCTCCTCGCGGCGCCCGTGGCGCAGCCGCAGCATGGCGTCGGCGCCGAGCACCCAGCCGCTGTCGCGCAGCCGCGCGTACTCCTGCGCCAGCGGTTCGCCGCGCAGCAGCCGCTCGGCACTGGCGCGGTCGGCGCGGAACATGCCCTGCGGGTCGGAGACCAGCACGCTGCCGTCGGGCTGCGCATGCACTTCGACCTCGCCGGCCTGGGCACCGGGCTGGCCGGGCAGCGCCATCACGTTGCGCTGGCGGTAGCGGTTGAGACCTAGCGTGCTGCCGATCCAGACATTGCCCTCCTTGTCCTCCAGCACCGGCGCGGCGAAGTCCGAGGCCAGCCCGTCGCTGCGGCGCAACCGCTCCAGCCGCGGCGCGCGCGGATCGTCCAGCACCACCCGCACCGCGCCGCGCGCCTGGAAATCGGACAGCCACAGGCTGCCGTCGCGGGCGAAGCCCATGCGCCGTGCCGCCAGACCGCGCAGCGCCGGCACGGCGAGCTGCGCCGTCGGCGGCAGCAGCGTGCCGTCGGCATCGGCGATGACGCGGGTGCCGCCGCGCCGGTCCGACAGCCAGATGCGGCCGTCCGGGCTTTCGGCCAGCACCGCGTACAGCATGGTGGCGATGCCCGTGGACTCGAAGCGGCGTGCGCCCGGGCGCAGCCGCAGCACGCTGTCGCCGCTGCTCACCCACAGCACGCCGCGGCGGTCGCGCAGCAGCCAGTCGGCGCGTGCGGACGGATACCCCCAGTCGGCGCCGATCCGCTGCCAACGGCGGCCGTCGAAGCGGGCCAGCCCGGCCCAGGTCGCCGCCCACAGCGTGCCCTGGCCGTCCGTTTCCAAGCGCGCCACCGGCCCGGCCGGGAAGCCCTCGGCCGCGCCGAAGTTCAGCAGCCGGCCGCCTTGCAGCAGGCTGGCGCCGCCATCGAAATAGCCCAGCCACATGCGCCCGTCCGGCAACACGGTCAGCGCGGTCACGTTCTGCGACAGCAGCTGCGCGCCATGCGCCGGCTCGCGGCGCTCGAAGCGCTCGCCATCGAAGCGGTACAGACCGAACCCGGTGGCCATCCACAGATAGCCGTCGCCCGACTGCGCCAGCGCCCACACGTCCGCCGGCGCGCCCTGCTCCACCCGCCAGGCGGTGTTGTGCAGCGGCGTCGGCCGCAACGGCGTCGGTGTGGCCGCGGCAAGCGTCGCCGCGAAGGCCAGGCCGAGCACCAGCACGGCGCCCGCCCAAAGCCGTCTTCGCAGACTTCGCACTGCGCTTTCTCTCGCTCGCAAAAAGGAAAAAACCGGATTTTCGACGGCTGCGCCGAACCCGCCAACGCCCCGATCGAGGGATGTTGCGCTGCCCCGAATACGGCTAGGCCGGCGTGCTGCGCCGGCCTTAGCCTGAGGGCCATGCAACGACTTTACTCCATGTTCCCCGGCGGCAGCGCCGGACTCGGGCTGCTGGCCCTGCGGCTGTTCCTGGCGCTGAGCCTATGGCCGTCCACCGCCGGCGGCGCCTGGGCATTGCCGCCGCACTGGCGCTGGGCGGCGCTGGCGCTGGCGCTGCTGGCGGCGGTCGGCGCGCTCACTCCGCTCGCCGCCGCGCTGGCCTGCGCAGTGCCGGCGCTGGCGTTGTGGCATGGCACGACCGTGGCGGGCAGCGCACTGCTGGCGGCACTGCCGGCGCTGGCACTGGCGCTGCTCGGGCCCGGAGCCTATTCGCTCGACGCACGCTGTTTCGGCCGGCGCCTGCTGGTGTTGCCGCGCGAACCGGCACAGGCCTCGCAGCGGAATCCCCCGAACGGGTGAGCATCCGCTCTGCCGGAATGGGGTGGCCGCGCTGCGGCGCCGGCAGCAGCATGGACAGGTCCCGGAACCGCATCCACGCGCATGCCGCAGGCGCCAGCCGAGATCGCGCGCGTGCGTTTCCGGCGCTTCCCAGGAGACACGCCATGCCCCGCCCCCACGCTCCCGCCCAACGCTCCACCGCCACCGATCGCCCGCCCGCCGCCAGCGCCGCCGGCAAAGGCCTGCGCCCGTGCGCACTGGCCCGCGCCCAACGCTACATCGACCACCATCTGGCCGAGCGCATCGGCCTGGCCGACATCGCCAACGCCGCCTGCGTCAGCCGCTACCACTTCGCGCGCATGTTCCGCCTGAGTACCGGCCACAGCCCGATGCAATACCTGCTGCAGCGGCGGATCGAACGCGCCCGGCAACTGCTGTTGAGCGGACGCCATTCGGTCAGCACGGTGGCCTACGAACTCGGCTTCTTCGACCAGAGCCATTTCGTCAACAGCTTCCGCCGCGTCACCGGCGCGACCCCGGGCTGGTATGCGCGGCACAACCGCGACAGCGCCGGTACCGGCACGCCGGCCGCGGTGCCCGGCAACGGCGCCGAGCGTGCATCCGTCACCGCCAGGCTGTGCCTGCCGGCCGCCTGAGCGCACAAAACGAAAGGCCGGGCGAACCCGGCCTTTCGATCCACGGCGCTGCCGGCGCGATCAGGCGATCGCGGCGTGGTAGCGGCGCTCGACTTCGTTCCAGTCCACCACGTTGAAGAACGCGCCGATGTAGTCCGGGCGGCGGTTCTGGTACTTCAGGTAGTAGGCGTGTTCCCACACGTCCAGGCCCAGGATCGGAGTGTTGCCCTCGAACAGCGGGCTGTCCTGGTTGGCGGTGCTTTCGACCACGATCTTCTTGTCCGGGGTCACGCTCAGCCACGCCCAGCCGCTGCCGAAGCGGGTCAGCGCGGCCTTGGTGAAGGCTTCCTTGAACTTGTCGAAGCCGCCGAGCTGACTGTCGATCGCCTTGGCGACCTCGCCGACCGGGGCGCCGCCGGCGTTGGGCGCCATCACCGTCCAGAACAGCGAATGGTTGGCATGGCCGCCGCCGTTGTTGCGCACCGGACCCTGCAGGTTCTCCGGCAGCGACTTCAGCTTGGACACCAGCGCCTCGACCGGCAGGTCGGCGTACTCGGTGCCTTCCAGCGCGGCGTTGACGTTGTTGATGTAGGTCTGGTGATGCTTGGTGTGATGGATTTCCATCGTCTGCGCATCGATGTGCGGTTCCAGCGCGTCGTAGGCGTAGGGCAGCTTGGGGAGGGTGTAGGCCATGTGGTTCTCCTGGACGTTCGCCCGCCGGAAGGACGGACGTTGCATGATGAATGGTAGGGACGACCGGCGACCATACCAAGACCGGCGTTGGGGAAACATCGTCCCATCGCGCAACGGCAGTGCCGGCCGCCGCCGCGGATCGGCGGCTACCATGCGCCAGCACCCGGTTAGTCGCATGTGAATCGCGCGTTGCAGCCGCGTCCGCGGCGCTGGCGCGACGCCAGGCCAGCATTGCTGGCGCGTGGTTAAGAGCACGAACAGCCGCGCTCGCCCATACTGTGCCGCTGCTGCGCCAGAACGCGGCACCCGCCGTTCTCGCTGGAGCTTCCCCCGATGCGCAAGCCCGTGTTACTGATCGCCGCGATCGTGCTGCTCGCCGCCGGACTGTGGGGCATCCGCGCATTGCAGCAGCCGCCGCATCCGCAGTTCGCGCCCGCGCTCACCAACCCCGCTCCGCTGCCGGCACCTGCGCCGGCGCAGCCGCCGGCCACGCCGGCCGCGAGCGCGGACGCCACGCTGCCGGCGTTCCTGCCGCCCGAAGCGCGCGCCACCATCGCCCTGATCCAGCGCGGCGGTCCGTTCCCGCACCGCCAGGACGGCAGCGTGTTCGGCAACCGCGAAAACCGGCTGCCGTCACGCCCGCGCGGCTACTATCGCGAATACACCGTCGACACGCCGGGGCTGGAGCACCGCGGGACGCGGCGCATCGTCACCGGCGGCGACCCGCCGGACGTCTGGTACTACAGCGACGACCACTACGCCAGTTTCCGCAGTTTCAGCATCGCCTCCGGGAGGCCGTCGCCATGAACACTTTCAATTTTTCGCTGAACCTGGCCGAGCCGGCCGCATCCGGCGTCTACCGCGTCGCCAACAGCGACCTGGACAGCATCGCCGCGCTCGGCCGCGACGCCGGCCTGCGGCTGTGCCGGATCGACCTGCAGGGCTGCAGCAGCAAGCCGATGCTGCTGATGCGGCTGGCCGCGCAGCTGGACTTCCCGATCGGCTTCGGCCGCAACTGGGATGCCTTGATGGACGGCCTGCGCGACCTGTCGTGGCTGCCGGCCAAGGGCGGCTATGCGCTGCTGCTGGAAGACGCGGCCGAACTGCAATCGGTGGCGAAGAAGGATTTCGACGTGCTGCTGGAACTGCTCGACGACGTGGCCAAGGAATGGGCGCAGGACGGCATCGCCTTCGTCGCCTTCGTCGGCCTGCTGACCGGCGACGAGGCCGAATCCGACGAGCGCGACAGCCAGGCCGATGATCTGGACGAAGACGACGACGAAGAGGAAGCCGCCTCGCGCTGAGCGGAGCGCCGGCTGCGCAGTCGCGCGGCTGGCGCCGCTTCAATGCTGAAATTCCGCCCAAGGTGCACCCAGCACGCTGGCCGCAAGACTTTGTAGGAGCGGCTTCAGCCGCGACGGACGAAGCGGCGAAGTCGCCGCAACCGAACCGCGCCGGGACTGAAGTCCCTCCCACAGCGCACCCAGCACGCTGGCCGCGAGACTTTGTAGGAGCGGCTTCAGCCGCGACAAACGAAGCGGCGGAGTCGCCGCAACCGCACCGCGTCGAGACTGAAGTCCCTCCCACAATGCACCCAGCACGCTGGCCGCGAGACTTTGTAGGAGCGGCTTCAGCCGCGACGAACGAAGCGGCGAAGTCGCCGCAACCGGCCCGCGTCGGGACTGAAGTCCCTCACACAGTGCACCTATCCAACGCGGCGCGAGTTCCCTGTGGGAGCGACTTCAGTCGCGACGCGCGAAGCGGTGGACTCTCCGGCGTCGAATACTGTAGTGACTGAAGTGCCCCTGCAGCCCCACCGTGCGCCGGCCAGCCGATGGCAAGCGCCTGTAGCAGAGAACGCCCCTTAAACCGGCGCCGCTACGCGTCCAGCTCGCTCCAGCGCGCATAGGCCGCGTCCAGCTCGGCCTGCGCCTGGGTCAGCGCCTGCGTATGCGCGGTCACCGCCGCCGCATCGCGCTGGTAGAACGACGACTCCGTCATCGCCGCGGTCAATGCCGCGACCTGCTGCTCCAGCGTCTCGATCCGCGCCGGCAACTGCTCCAGCTCGCGCGCATCCTTGTAGCTGAGCTTGCGCTTGGCCGCCGGCGCCGCGGCAGCGGCGGGCGCTGCCACTGCAGGCGCGGTCGCCGCTGCGGTGGCCGAGGCCTTGGCTACCGCCATCGCGCTGGCCGGCGGCGCGGCGCGCTGGCGGACCCAGTCGCTGTAGCCGCCGACGTACTCGCCGATGCGGCCGTCGCCTTCCATCACCATGGTCGAAGTCACCACGTTGTCGATGAAGTCGCGGTCGTGGCTGACCAGCAGCAAGGTGCCGGTGTAGTCGCCGAGCAGCTCTTCCAGCAGCTCCAGCGTCTCCACGTCCAGGTCGTTGGTCGGTTCGTCCATCACCAGCAGGTTCGACGGCTGCGCGAACAGCCGCGCCAGCAGCAGGCGGTTGCGCTCGCCGCCCGACAGGCGGGTGATCGGCGCGCGGGCGCGTTCCGGGGTGAACAGGAAATCCTGCAGGTAGCCGTGCACGTGCTTGCGCTTGCCGTTGACCTCGATGAAGTCGCGGCCCTCGGCGACGTTCTCGATCGCGCTCCAGTCCTCGCGCAAGGTGGCGCGGTACTGGTCGAAATAGGCCACCTGCAGGTTGGTACCGGTGCGGACCTCGCCGCTGCCCGGGGTCAGCTCGCCCAGCAGCAGCTTCAGCAGCGTGGTCTTGCCGCTGCCGTTGGGGCCGATCAGGCCGATGCGGTCGCCGCGCAGGATGGTGCTGGAGAAATCGCGCACCATGGTCCGCGCGCCGAAGGCGAAACTCAGCTCCTTGGCCTCGATCACCTTCTTGCCAGAAGACTCGCCCTGCGCCGCCTCCATGCGCACGTTGCCGCCGAGTTCGCGGCGCTGGGTGCGCTCGTTGCGCATCGACTCCAGGCGCCGCACGCGGCCTTCGTCGCGGGTGCGGCGCGCCTTGATGCCCTGGCGGATCCACACTTCCTCCTGCGCCAGCATCTTGTCGAAGCGCGCATTCTCCTGCGCCTGCGCGTTGAGCCGCTCCTCGCGGCGGCGCTCGTAGTTGGCCCAGTCGCCAGGCCAGCTGGTGACCTGGCCGCGGTCGATCTCGACGATGCGCGTGGCCAGGGCACGCAGGAAGCGCCGGTCGTGGGTGACGAACACCACGCTGCCGTTCCAGCCTTTCAGGAACAGTTCCAGCCAGTCGATCGCCTCGATGTCCAGGTGGTTGGTCGGCTCGTCGAGCAGCAGCAGGTCCGGCGCCGACACCAGCGCGCGCGCCAGCAGCACGCGCCGCTTCATGCCGCCGGACAGCCGCGCGAACTCGGCGTCGCCGTCCAGGTCGAGCCGGGTCAGGGTCTCGTTGACCCGCTGGTCCAGCGCCCAGCCGTTGGCGCCGTCGATCTTGGACTGCACCGCGCCCAGCGCGTCGCCGTCGAACTCGGCGGCGTGGCTGAGCCGGTGGAACTCGGCCAGCCAGTGGCCGAGCTCGCCCAGGCCGTCGGCGACCACGTCGAACACGCTGCCGGCGGCGCCGTGCGGCACCTCCTGCTCCAGCCGCGCGATGCGCACGCCCTGCTGGACGCGAATCTCGCCATCGTCGGGCTTGAGCTCGCCGGCGATCAGTTTCATCAAGGTCGATTTGCCGGCGCCGTTGCGGCCGATCAGGGCGATACGCTCGCCCGGCTCGATCGACAGTTCGGTCTTTTCCAGCAACAAGGGGCCGCCGACGCTGTAGTCGACGTTCTGTAGGGTGATAAGAGGCATGGGGGAATTGTACGGGACTCGGGACTCGGGACTCGGGACCAAGAGCGCAGACAGCCGCGGTTGGCGCCGCGCATTGCTCCGGATTTGCCGAGTCCCCGGTCCCGAGTCCCCAGTCCCGGCTAAAATGCGCCATGAACGATTTCGACACCCTGTCCCTCTCCCCGGCGCTGGCGCCGGGCATCGACGCGCTCGGCTACACCACGATGACCCCGGTGCAGGCGCAGAGCCTGCCGCCGATCCTGGCCGGCCAGGACGTCATCGTGCAGGCGCCCACCGGCAGCGGCAAGACCGCGGCGTTCGGCCTGGGCCTGCTGCACAAGCTGGACCCGGCGCTGACCCGCGCGCAGGCGCTGGTGCTCTGCCCGACCCGCGAACTGGCCGACCAGGTCGGCAAGCAGCTGCGCAAGCTGGCCACCGGCATTCCCAACATGAAGCTGGTGGTGCTGACCGGCGGCATGCCGCTGGGCCCGCAGCTGGCCTCGCTGGAGGCGCACGATCCGCAGGTGGTGGTCGGCACGCCCGGGCGCATCCAGGAGCTTGCGCGCAAGCGCGCGCTGCACCTGGGCGGGGTGCGCACGCTGGTGCTGGACGAAGGCGACCGCATGCTCGACATGGGCTTCGAGGAGCCGATCCGCGAGATCGCCAGCCGCTGCGACAAGCACCGCCAGAGCCTGCTGTTCTCGGCCACCTTCCCCGACGCGATCCGCACCCTGGCGCGCGAACTGCTGAAGGAGCCGGCGGAAATCACCATCGAAGGCGCCGACAGCGCGCCGGAGATCGAGCAGCAGTTCTTCGAAGTCGACCCCACCTACCGGCAGAAGGCGGTGGCCGGGCTGCTGCTGCGCTTCACCCCCGAGTCCAGCGTGGTGTTCTGCAACACCCGAAAGGAGGTCGACGAGGTGGCCGGCTCGCTGCAGCAGTTCGGCTTCTCGGCGCTGGCGCTGCACGGCGACATGGAACAGCGCGACCGCGACGAGGTGCTGGTGCGCTTCGTCAACCGCAGCTGCAACGTGCTGGTCGCCAGCGACGTGGCCGCGCGCGGGCTGGACGTGGAGGACCTGGCGGCGGTGCTCAACTACGAACTGCCGACCGATACCGAAACCTACCGCCACCGCATCGGCCGCACCGCGCGTGCCGGCAAGCGCGGCCTGGCACTGAGCCTGGTGGCGCCGCGCGAGCTGGCGCGCGCGCAGGCGCTGGAGGCCGAACAGGGCCAGCCGCTGCGCTGGTCGCGCGCGCCGCTGGCCACCGCGCGCCCGGCGCAGTTGCCGCAGGCGGCGATGGTCACGTTGCGCATCGACGGCGGCAAGACCGACAAGCTGCGCGCCGGCGACATCCTCGGCGCGCTGACCGGCGATGCCGGCCTGTCGGGCGCGGCGATCGGCAAGATCGCGATCTACGCGACCCGCTCCTATGTCGCCATCGCCCGCGAGCATGCCGGCCGCGCGCTGGGACAACTGCAGGCGGGCAAGATCAAGGGCCGCCGGTTCCGGGTCAGCAAGCTGTGAGCTTGCTGGCGCAGATATTGGCGTCGCTGGACGAGGACGAGGACGGCACCGCCTGGAGCGATGAGGTGCCAGTGCGCTGGATGCGCGCGGACTGCAGTTTCGTCCTCGAAGACTATGCCGCCGATCCGGCGCAGGCCGACTTCGGTGCCGCCATCGAAGCGTTCCTGCACATCGACGATGCGGTGTTCGCCGCCGCCGCGACGCACGTGTTCGCGTATTACCAACGCATGCACGCCTTGCACGAAAAGCACGGCTTGCCCTCGCCACGCATCGACGACCCGGCGCAGGTGTGGCAGCACGTCCAGTTCGGCAGCGAGGCCTATGCCAGCCGCTACCGCGACGGGCGGATCCGCATCAGCCTGGAATGCAACTGCGACTGGGAACAGGAACACGGACTCCAGTTGGTGTTCACGCACGACGGACGGATCTGCAAGGTCGGCCCGTTCGATGGGCACCTGAGCCACGCCGACGCCTACGCCGACCCCAGCCTGGAAACGGTGGTCTATCCGCACTGATGCGGCGTCGCGCGGGGGTCGCGATCGCGGCGGTCCCTGCGAGCACGCTGCCGCCGATGGCCGCTCGCTCGTCGACGATCGGCTCCAAAGCGCACCCGACGTCGGTGCCGGCCTCGACCCGCTCAGCGCAGCCGCACGATCCGCGACCACTGCCGCGGCGGATGCGCCCCGCCCCTGCCGCGCCGGCTGCGGCGCAGGTGGATGATCGGCAGCGCCAGCGCCGCGCCCAGCAGCAGTGCCAGCGCCAGCCAGGCGCGCAGCTGCGCCGGCGGTTCGAACAGCACCGCGTACAGCAGCAGGGTCAGCGCCAGCAGCACCGGTGTGGTCTTGCCGCTGGCGTAGACGCAGCGGCCCAGACGCGAAGCGGCGATCGCCGCCGTGCCGCCCGGCCAGATCGCCACGAGCAATGCCGAGACCAGCTTGGCCAGCGCGAATGCGGCCGCCAAGGCCAGCAACAGCGTTTGTCCGTTCATCGTGCCACCACCCGTCGCATGCCGATCGCATGCGGAAAACGGTAAGCCACGCAGTTCGCGGGCGAATGCGCGCGGTTGACACATTCAGCCGCGGATCGACATCGCCCGCCAACGAGCGCTCGCCCGGCTCGATTGCCGCTGCCGCGGTAGTCCGTCGCCCTCGCCGTGCGCGCAGGACCGCGCGCCGCACACGACGACGTCCATCCGCACCGACCGCCCCGCTCTAATACGTCAGCGTCGCCAACAGCGGCACCGCGTCGCTCCAGCGCTCGCGCCCCTGCAGCGCCTGCAGCTCGACCAGCACCACCGCACCGACGATCTCCAGCTGCAGTTGCCGCGCCAGCGACAGCGCCGCGCGCAAGGTGCCGCCGGTGGCGAGCACGTCGTCGACGATCAGCACCCGCGCGCCGGCCGGCAGCGCGTCAGCGTGCATCTCGATGCGGTCGCTGCCGTATTCCAGCGTGTAGTCCTGGGTCACCGTCCTGCCCGGCAGCTTGCCCGGCTTGCGGATCGGCACGAAACCGGTGCGCAGTTCGTGCGCCAGCGCTGCGCCCAGGATGAAGCCGCGCGACTCGATGCCCAGCACCGCGTCCAGCGGTGTGGTGCGCCAGGGACGCGCCATCTCGTCCAGCGCCGAGGCGAAATCCGGGCCGTCGGCCAGCAGCGGGGTGATGTCCTTGAACACGATGCCCGGCTTCGGGAAATCGGCGATATCGCGGATGCGTCCGGACCAGTGGGCCGGTGCGTCGCTGGGCGCGCCGCAGCAGGAGGAATCGTTCATCGGGACATCGCAGCGTGGGGAAGCGCTCATTTTAGGCGCAATGCGGCGCCGTGCAGCGCCGCCGCATTGCCCGTCTACGACCTACCCGGCCTGCGTCTCCGCCGCCCGGCCATGCAGCAGGCGCCGCACCAGCACGAAGAACAGCGGCACCAGCAGCACCGCCAGCAGCGTGCCCGAGAGCATGCCGCCGATCACGCTGACGCCGATCTCGCGGCGGCTGGCCGCGCCGGCGCCGGTGGACAGCGCCAGCGGCAGCACGCCGGCGACGAACGCCAGCGAGGTCATCACGATCGGCCGCAGGCGCAACCGCGCGCCTTCCAGCGCCGCCTCCAGCAACGGCCGCCCGGCGCGCTGCTCGGCCTCGGCGAACTCGACGATCAGGATCGCGTTCTTCGCCGACAGGCCGATCGTGGTCAGCAGGCCGACCTGGAAATAGATGTCGTTGACGAAGCCGGCCAGGGTGGTCGCGGTGACCGTGCCGAGCACGCCCAGCGGGATCACCAGCAGCACCGCCACCGGAATCGACCAGCTCTCGTACAGCGCCGCCAGGCACAGGAAAATGAAGACGATCGAGGCGGTATACAGCCACAGCGTCTGGTTGCTCGACAGCTGCTCCTGATAGGACAGGCCGCTCCACTGCAGGTCGAAGCCCTTCTGCTTGGCGACCAGCGCCTGCATCCGCTGCATCGCCTCGCCGGAACTGCTGTCGGCCGCGGCCCCGCCCTGGATCTGCGACGCCGGCAGGCCGTTGAACCGCTGCTGCAGCTGCGGCCCGCGGGTCCAATGGGTGCTGGCGAAGCTGGCGAACGGCGCCATCTGCCCGTCCTTGCCGCGCACGTACCACTGGCCGATATCTTCCGGCAGCGAACGGTACGGCGCATCGCCCTGCACGTAGACGCGCTTGACCCGGCCGCGGTCGATGAAGTCGTTGACGTAGCTGCCGCCCCACGCGGTGGACAGCGTGGTGTTGATGTCGCTCTGCGCCAACCCCAGCGCGCTGGCCTGGGCCTGGTCGATGTCCACCTGCAGCTGCGCCTTGTCGCCCAGCCCGTTGAGCCGCACCGCGGTCAGCTGCGGATCGTCGCCGGCCTCCTGCAGCACCTGCTGCTGCGCCTTCAGCAGCGCCGGGCGGCCGGCGCCGTCGCTGTCGCGGATCCACAATTCGAAGCCGCTGGACTGGCCCAGGCCGCGCACCGCCGGCGGCGACAGCACGCTGATCTTGGCGTCGGCGGTGCCGCGGAAATACGCATTGGCGCGGTCGATGATCGCCTGCGCGGTGTTGTCGCGGTTGCGTTCGCCCCACGGCCGCAGCGCGACGAAGGCCTGGCCGGCGTTCTGCCCGGTGCCGGCGTTGTTGCGGCCGATCACCATGAACACCGCGGTGATGTTGTTCTTCTCGTGGGCCATGAAGTAATCGTTGATGCGCCGGCCCAGCGCCTCGGTCTTGGCCAGCGGCGTGCCCTCGGGCGTGGTGAACTGGATCTGCACCTGGCCCTGGTCCTCCACCGGCAGGAAGCCGGTCGGCATGCGCGCATACAGCGCCGCCATCGCCAGCACGATCACCGCGTACAGCGCCATCCAGCGCCGCGGCTGCCGCAGCATCGTGCCGAGCCGGCGCTGGTAGGCGTGCTGGCTGCGCTCCACGCCGCGGTTGAACCAGCGGAAGAAGCGTCCGAGCTGGCGCTCCTTTTCCACCGGCTTGAGCAGGGTCGCGCACAGCGCCGGGGTCAGGGTCAGCGCGACCAGCGCCGACAGCGCCATCGCCGAGGCGATGGTGATCGAGAACTGGCGGTAGATGATGCCGGTGGAGCCGCCGAAGAACGCCATCGGCAGGAACACCGCGCCCAGCACCACGGTGATGCCGATCAGCGCGCCGGTGATCTCGCCCATCGACTGCTCGGTCGCCTCGCGCGGCGGCAGATGCTGCTCGTGCATGATCCGCTCGACGTTCTCCACCACCACGATCGCATCGTCCACCAGCAGGCCGATCGCCAGCACCATCGCGAACAGGGTCAGCGTGTTGATGGTGAAGCCCGCAGCGGCGAGGATGCCGAACGTGCCCAGCAGCACCACCGGCACGGTGATCGCCGGGATCAGCGTGGCGCGGCCGTTCTGCAGGAACAGGAACATCACCACCACCACCAGCACGATCGCCTCGATCAGGGTGTGCACCACGCCCTCGATCGAGATCCGCACGAACGGCGTGCTGTCGCGCGGGTAGGCCACTTCCATGCCCGGCGGGAAGGTCGGCTTGAGCCGCTCGATGGTGGCGCGCACCGCGTCGGAGGTGGCCACCGCGTTGGCGCCGGAGGACAGCGTCACCGAGAAGCCGGACGCCGGATGGCCGTTGAGCGTGGCGCTGTTCTGGTAGTTCTCCGCGCCGATCTCCACCCGCGCCACGTCGCCCAGGCGCACGCTGGAGCCGTCGGCCTGGGTGGCCAGGATGATGGCGCGGAACTGCTCCGCGGTCTGCAGCCGCGACTGCGCGGTCACCGTGGCGTTGAGCTCCTGGTCGGCGCCGGTGGGCAGCGCGCCGAGTTCGCCAGCGGTGACCTGCGTGTTCTGCGCCTCGATCGCGCTGCGCACGTCGCCGGGCATCAGGTTGTAGGCGTTGAGCTTGTGCGGGTCCATCCACACGCGCATCGCGTACTGCGCGCCGAACACGTTGATCTCGCCGACGCCGTTGATGCGGCTGATCGGGTCCTGCAGGGTGCTGATCAGGTAGTCGGAGATGTCGACGTTGTCCAGCCGGTCGGTGCTGTCGTACAGCGCCACCGCCATCAGGCTGTCGCCCTGCGACTTGGAGACGGTCACGCCCTGCTGCTGCACTTCCTGCGGCAGGCGGTTGAGCGCCTGGTTGACCGCGTTCTGCACCTGCACCTGGGCGATGTCGGGATTGGCGGCCTGGTCGAAGGTGATGCTGATCCGCGCCTGCCCGGACGAGGAACTGGTCGAGGAGAAATACAGCAGGTGGTCGATGCCCTTGATCTGCTGCTCGATCACCTGGGTGACGCTGTCCTCCACCGTCTGCGCCGAGGCGCCGTTGTAGGTGGCGGTGACGTTGACCCCGGGCGGGGCGATGTCCGGATACTGCTCCACCGGCAGGGTGAACACGGCGATGGCGCCGGCGGCCATGATGCAGATCGCCAGCACCCAGGCGAAGATCGGGCGGGCGATGAAGAAGCGCGCGAGCATGCCGGATCAGCCCTGGCCGGCGGCAGCGGCGGCCGGCTTGACCGTGACCTTGGCGCCGTCGCTCAGGCCCTGCCGGCCCTCCACCACCACCCGCTCGCCGGGCTTGAGTCCGTCGCCGACCAGCCAGCGGTCGCCGACCGCGCGCAGCGTGGTGAACTGGCGCTGGCGCACGATGTTGTCGGTGCCCACCACCCAGGCCTGCGCGTCGCCGCGCGGCGTACGGTCCACTGCCGCCTGCGGCACCAGCAGCGCCTGCTGGCGGATGCCCTGGCCGACGATCGCGCGCACGTACATGCCCGGCAGCAACTGCGCGTCAGGGTTAGGGAAGCGCGCGCGCAGGGTCACGCTACCGGTGGTTTCCTCCACGTCGATGTCGGCGAACTGCAGCGTGCCCGGCAGCGGATAGTCGCTGCCGTCGGACAGCTTCAGCCGCACTTCGGCGGTCGCCGGCTGCACCCCGCCGTCGGCGATCGCGCGACGCAGCGCCAGGAACTGGCTGCCGGACTGGGTGATGTCCACGTTCATCGGGTCCAGTTGCTGGATCTTGGCGATCGCATCGGCCTGGCTGGCGGTGACCAGCGCGCCCGGGGTCACCCGCGCGCGGCCGATGCGGCCGCTGATCGGCGCCTCCACGGTGGCGAAGCGCAACTGCGTGCGCGCGGTGTCCAGCGCGGCGCGGTTGGCGTCGCGGCTGGCCAGCGCTTCCTTGTAGGTGGCCTGGGCGTCGTCCACGTCCTGCTGTGCGGCCAGCCGGGTCTTGCCCAGTTCGCGGTAGCGCTCGGCGCGCAGCTTGGCGGTGGCCAGCGTGGCCTCGGCGGTGGCCAGGTTGGCCTGCGCCTCGTTGGCCGCGGCCTGGTACAGGACCGGCTCGATCTGGAACAGCGGCTGCCCGGCGCGCACCATCGCGCCCTCCTCGAACAGCCGCTTGCGCAGGATGCCGCCGACCTGCGGGCGCACTTCGGATTCTTCGGAGGCGGCGGTGCGCCCGGCCAGTTCGGCGCTGAGCGGCACGCTTTGCGGCTGCAAGGTCACCACCCCCACGGTCCTGGCCTGCGCCGGCGGCGCGGTGCGCTCGCCCTTGCAGCCGGCGAGCGTGACGAGGGCGACGGACAGCAGCAACGACAGCGTGCGGCGGGAACGCTGGACGAAAGGCGCAGGCATGCGCTTGATCCTGGAAGCTGGGGGGAGGATCATTTAATTTACTTAAAGACAAATAAATAAGCATGAAGGATCGCACAATCGTCCGCGCCACGCCGCCTCGCGCCCCCGCGGCGACGGCGGAAGCGCGGGCGATTGCGCCGCCCGGGCGCCAGCGCGGGCGCCCGGCGCTGGCGCGGCCGCGGTTGCTGCACGCCGCGCGCGAGCTGCTGCTGGAGCACGGCCTGGAGGTCTCGCTGGAGCAGATCGCGCTGCATGCCGGGCTCACCCGGCAGAGCCTGTACAACCATTTTTCCAGCAAGGCCGACCTGCTGATGCAGGTGTTCGAGGCATTGAACGAGGAACTGCAGGCGCAGCTGGAGAACATCGGCGATGCGGCCTCGCAGGACCTGCCGCGCGCGCTGCAGCAGATCGCGCTGACCGTGCAGGCGCACCTGTACGCGCCGTCCTCGCTGCGCCTGCACCGGCTGCTGGTGCAGGCCAGCGCGCAGATGCCGGACCTGCTGCAATCGATGCACCAGCGCCGCACCGGGCGCCTGCGCCAGCGCCTGAGCGACCTGCTGCAGATGCTGGATGCGCGCGGCGACGTGCGCGTGGCCTCGCCCACGCTGGCCGCCAGCGCCTTCATCGGCGCGGCGATCGGCTACGCCTATCCCGGCGCGATGCTCAACGGGCAGGCCCCGGATCGCGACAGCCAGCAGGCGCTGGCGGCGGAAGTGGTGACCAGCTTCCTCGCCGCCTGGCGCTATCGCGCGCCTTCGTCGCGCTGACGCCCGCCCGGGCCTGACGAGGCGACTGCGAAATCGCGGCGATGCCGAGCCTTCTGCAGGAGGGGCTTCAGCTCCGACACCTTGCCGGTAAAGCGTCGGAGCCGAAGCCCCTGCTGCAGTGCTTCGTGTTTCGTCAGGAACTGCACGACAGCATCGAACAACCGGCGCGGTCGCGCGCCCAGTCCGGGCGCCGCGCCGCGAACGCCTCGCGTCCCGGCTGCTCGTCGTAGGGCCGGCGCATCACCTCCAGCAATTCGGCGACGCCCTCGGCATCGCCCTGCTCGGCACGGTCGATCGCCTGCTGCGCCAGGTAGTTGCGCAACACGTAGCGCGGGTTGGCCGCGCGCATCTTCGCCGCGCGCGCGGGCGCCGGCAGCGGATCGTCGCGCAGCCGCTGCGCATAGCGCGCCAGCCAGGCCTCGAATGCAGGCGCCTGCGCGGCCAGCTTGGCCGGGTCGTAGAACGCCACGGCCAGGTCCGCCAGCGTCGGCAGTTGCTCCGCGCTCAGCCCGCGGAACCACAGGGTCATGTCCACCTCGCCCTGCTGCAGCAGTTGCAGCAGGTCCTGCATCAGCGCCAGGTCGGTCTCGCCGCAGGCAGACAGGCCGAGCTTGGCGGCGGTGTTGTCGCGTTCGGCCTGCGCGTATGTGTCGCGGAAACGGGCCAATCCGGCCTGCAGCGGCGCGACGTCGGCGAACAGCGGCGCCAGCGCCTGCGCCAGCCGCGTCAGGTTCCAGTACGCGATCTGCGGCTGGGTGCCGAAACGGTAGCGGCGGCCCTGGGCGTCGGTGGTGTTCGGCGTCCAGTCCGGATCGTAGTCGTCGATCCAGCCGTACGGGCCGTAGTCGATGGTCAAGCCCAGGATCGACATGTTGTCGGTATTCATCACTCCATGCACGAAGCCGACCCGCATCCAGTGCGCGACCATCGTCGCGGTGCGCGTGCAGACCTCGCCGAACCAGTCAGCATAGGGCGTGGCGCCACCCGCGTGCAGCACTGGGAAATCGCGTTCGATCACGAAATCGGCCAGTTGCCGCAGCAAGGCCGTCTCGCCGCGCGCGGCCGGCAGCTCGAAACTGCCGAAGCGCACGAACGACGGCGCCACCCGGCACACCACTGCGCCCGGCTCGGCGCGCGGATGGCCGTCGTAGAACATGTCGCGCACCACGCGCTCGCCGCTGGCGACCAGGCTCAGCGCGCGCGTGGTCGGCACGCCGAGGTGGTGCATCGCCTCGCTGCACAGGAATTCGCGGATCGACGAGCGCAGCACCGCGCGGCCATCGGCGCCGCGCGAATACGGCGTGCGCCCGGCGCCCTTGAGCTGCAGCTCCCAGCGCTGCCCGTCCGCCCCCAGCGCCTCGCCCAGCGCGATCGCGCGGCCATCGCCGAGCTGACCGGCCCAATGCCCGAACTGGTGGCCGCCGTAGTTCGTCGCATACGGCCGCATGCCCGGGTAAAGCGCGTTGCCGGCGAAGACCTCGGCGAACTGCGGCGCCAGCACCTCCTGCTCCGACAGGCCGAGCATGGCCACCACTTCGCGCGAATGGGCCAGCAACTGCGGCGCGGCCACCGGGGTCGGCGCGACCTCCGACCACAGCGCGCCCACCACCTCGCGCAAACGCGGTCCGCGCTCGGGATCGCCAGGCAGCTCGGCGGTAAAACGGTTATCGAAGCGCAATGCAGGCATACGCGCCAGCTTACAGCCCTCTCCATCGGGAGAGGAGCTGGGGTCAAGGCGCGGCGCGAAGCGCCTCGCTGCGTTTGGATTCACGAGGCTGCGCCCGGACCCTCATCCGCTCCTGCGGGGCACCTTCCCCCGAAAAGGGGGCCATGGTCCCGACGGGAGAAGGGAACAGCCGCTAGCCCCTCTCCCACCGGGAGAGGGGTTGGGGTGAGGGTACGGCGCGAAGCGTCTCGCGGTGTCCAGGTGCTAAAGGCTTCCCCTACCCTAGCCTCATCCGCCCTGCCGGACACCTTCCCGAAAAGGGAGCCACGCTTCCGGCGAGAGAAGGAAATGGCGGGCTCGGCCGGGCCAGCGCATCCGCAGCGACATCTTGCGCGTACTTGCCGGCAGTGCCGCCGACGCCATGCACTCGCTGCCGACACATGCATGCGGCATGCTCCCGCTCCTTTCCTGCAGGTACCGTCATGTCCGAACGTTCGCCAACGCCGCCACGCTGGCCGCGCCACCTGCTGGTCGCCCTGTCCTCGCTACTGGTCTCCGCCTGCAGCAGCGTGTTCTTCGGCGGCCTCAACGCCGGCTCCGCGCGCAACGGGCTGAGCGAGCAGCGCGGGATCGTGTTCGATGCGGCGCATGGCCTGAAGCTGGACGTCTATCGCCCGGTCGCGGCGCAGAACGCGCCGGTGGTGGTGTTCTTCCACGGCGGCACCTGGAAGACCGGCAACCGCCAGCAGTACCGCTGGGCCGGCGAGGCGCTGGCACGGCATGGCGTGGTCGCGATCGTGCCGGACTACCGCAAGTACCCGCAGGTGACCCTGGACGGCTTCATGCACGATGCCGCCACCGCGGTCGCCTGGAGCCAACGGCATGCCGCCGAGCACGGCGGCGACCCGCGCCGGCTGGTGCTGATGGGTCACTCCGCCGGCGCGCACATGGCCGCGCTGCTGGCCACCGACGGCCGCTGGCTGCAGGCGCAGGGCCTGTCGCCGCGGCACCTGTGCGGCCTGGTCGGCCTGGCCGGCCCCTACGACTTCCTGCCGCTGACCGACACCGACCTGATCGGCATGTTCGGCCGCGACCCGGCGCAGCAGCGGCGCTCGCAGCCGGTGGCCTTCGTCGATGGCGACGAACCGCCGGCGCTGCTGCTGCACGGCGCCGACGACCGCGTGGTCGAACCGCGCGACAGCCGCTCGCTGCAGGCGGCCCTGCACCGCGCCGGCGTGCCCGCCGAGCTGAAGATCTATCCGGGCGTCGGCCATCTGCGCCTGGCGCTGGCGCTGCGCAAGGACGATCCGGCGCTGCCGGTCATGGCCGACAGCATCGCCTTCGTGCGCCAGTGCCAGCCGCGCACGCCGCAACCGTGAAGCAACGTAGCGCAGCGTATCGAACGCCCTCGCCACGGGCCGCGCTCTGCCTTGGGACGAAGGACGCGCCCTAGCCGGCCTTGCCGCTGCCGAGCAGTTCGAACGGCCCGCCCTGCTGCAGCGCGCGCTGGTAGGCCGGACGCTGCTCGATGCGCTGCACGAAGCCGGCCAGGTTCGGATAGGCCTGCAGGCCGGCGCGCGCGGCCGCGGCCTGGACCGGGAAGCTCATCTGCACGTCGGCGGCGGTGAAGCGGTCGCCGGCGAACCAGCCGGTGGCCGCCAGTTCGCGCTCCATCCAGTCCAGATGCAGCTTCAGTTGCGGGCCGACGAAGCTGTGCATCGCCTTGTCGACGATGGCGCGGGCGATCGGCCGCGCGAAGAACGGCATCTTCGCCGAACGGATGCGCCCGAACACCAGGCTCATCAGCAACGGCGGCATCGCCGAACCCTCGGCGTAATGCATCCAGTAGCGGTAGCGCAGGCGCTCGGGCGCCTCCAGCGGCTGCGGCGACGGCGACAGCGCGCGCTCGGTGTCGTAGCGCTCCACCAGGTAATCGAGGATCGCGCCGGATTCGGCCAGCACGTGGCCGTCGTCGACCAGCACCGGCGACTTGCCCAGCGGATGGATCGCGCGCAGCTCCGGCGGTGCCAGCATGGTCTGCTTGTCGCGCTGATATTTGACCACCTGGTAGGGCAGCGCCAGTTCCTCCAGCAGCCACAGCACGCGCTGGGAACGGGACTGGTTGAGGTGGTGGACGGTGATCATGGCAACGGTTCCGAAGGCGCGGGGGCGGCCATGGTAGCCGGGCCCGCATGGGGATCGCGACTACAGGCACCGCGCAAGGTCTCTGCACCCCGACGCGGCTGCAGAGGCACGTGTGGGCCAACGCGGGCGCGGCTCCAAGCGGGGCCGCAGCTACGCACACGCACAAATAAAAACGCCGAGAGCTTGCGCTCCCGGCGTTTTGGCAACCTTGCGGTAGCTGGCGTCTAAATTAGACGGCCTGCACCTGGTCGGCCTGCATGCCCTTCTGGCCCTGGACGGCGACGAACGTCACCTTCTGGCCTTCCTGCAGCGACTTGAAGCCGGTGCCCTGGATCGCGCGGAAATGCACGAACAGGTCCGGGCCGCTTTCCGGGGTGATGAAGCCGAAGCCCTTGGCATCGTTGAACCACTTCACGGTACCACCCTGACGCTCGCTCATTTACTAACTCCTGAAACATTGGATTGAAGAAATCGCAGCCACCGGGTATCGGGGCCGAGACTGAGTTGCAGGCGTTGGTAAAGCGGAACGATGAAGCGGATCGCGAGATCAACTGCACCAGGCCACGATTCACGGTGACCCTAGCAAACACAGTGGGACCTACCATACGCGGGTCGTCCGCAAAAAGCGACATGTTTGTGTAGACAAACCGAGATCGCCCACAAAGATGCTGAACCCAGGCCTAAAGTCCGCGGTGGTGCGGTCGATATAACTGCCGTTCTACGCAAATTGCGCAGCCGCCCTCCCCTTGCCGGGCGTTCCACTGGATGACCTGCCGGCGCACGCAATCGTCGTCCACTATGACACTGAAAGCCCCTCTCCCATCGGGAGAGGGGTTGGGGTGAGGGTCCGGCGCGAAGCGGCTCGCGGAGTCTGGATGCACGAGGCTGCGCCCGTACCCTCATCCGTCCCTGCGGGGCACCTTCCCCCGAAAAGGGGGCCATGGTCCCGAGGGGAGAAGGGAACAGCCGCCAGGCGCATAACCCCCTCTCCCGCCGGGAGAGGTGTTGGGATGAGGGTGCGGCGCGACGCGTCTCGCGGAGTTCGGTCGCGTCATCACGCCGACGGCCAGGCCAAGGCCTGCGCACTGGCGAAACTGCGCGTCTGCCCGCTGAGCGGATCGTCGAACGCCAGCCCGCATGCCAGCAGCTGCAGCACATCGGGGGTGCCGCCCTCCTCCTCCGCGCGCAACTGCGGATACAGCGCATCGCCCAGGATCGGCGCGCCCAGCGCGGCCATGTGCACGCGCAACTGGTGCTTGCGGCCGGTCACCGGCGCCAGCGCGTAGCGCCACAGCGGTCCGTCGGGCGCGTCCAGCACGGCGATCCGGGTCAGGCTGTTGGCCTCGCCGTCGACCTCGGCCATGCGGAAGAACGGCTCGCCACGCACCAGCCGGCTCGCGCGCAGCAGCGGAAACGCCTGTCCCGGCAAGGCCGGGGCCAGCGCCTGGTAGGCCTTGGCGATGCGCCGCTCGCGGAACAGCGCCTGGTAGGCGCCGCGGCTACCCGGATCGGCCGAGAACAGCACCAGCCCCGCAGTGGCGCGGTCCAGCCGGTGCAGCGGCACCAGCGCCGGATTGCCCAGCCGCGCCACCAGCCGCGCCAGCAAGGTCTCGCGCACGTAGCGCCCGGACGGAGTCACCGGCAGCCCGTGCGGCTTGTCGGCCACCACCAGATGCGCGTCGGCATGGACGATCCGCTCCACCCCGGCGATCGGCGCCTCGTCGGCGACCTCGCGGAAATAGCGCACTTCCAGCCCGACCCGGTACGGCAGCGACGCCGGCAACGGCCGGCCATGCCGGTCCTGCACCCGCCCGCGCGCGAAGCGGTCCAGCCAGTGCCCGCGCGGCACCTGCGGAAACCGCGCGCACAGTCCGTCCAGCAGGGTCGGCCACGCGCCGGGCGGCAATTGCAGGCGACTGGGTAGGGTCATCCCGGCTCCCTGCCGTGGTCCAGGCTGTCGGCCGGCAGGGTGGCAGCCGCCAGCAACTGCCAGCCGTCATCGAGGTGCCCTGCCGGCGCGGTGTGCGCCAACCCGGCCTCGATCAGCGCCCGCATCACACCGGGACGGTGCAGGCTGACCCAGCGTCCCGCCGCCGTGCGCACGGTGCCGGCCTCCAGCCCGGCGTCGCCGGCCAGGCACCCCTGCGCAGGATCGGAGCGGAAGCACAGCCGCAGATGCCGGCCCGCGCCGTGGGCGGCCAATACCATGGCAGCGGCCGCGGCATCGCGCAGCGGGCGCACGCCGCAGATGAAGGTAGCGCCTTCGATCTGCAGGCGTCGGGGACGGGGGCGTGACATGGACCGGACAACCAGGACGGCGGGCTGGAAGCGTGCCACCAATCGCGTCGATCCAGAAGCACCGTCTCGGACAGCCTCGAGCAAACCACTATCATGGTCCTCTTTGCTTCCGGTGCCCCCATGGCCCTCACCGCCACCCTCCGCAAGGCCGACCTGCAGATTTCCGACATGGACCGCGGCTACTACGCGGCGCATGCGCTGACCCTTGCCCAGCACCCGTCCGAAACCGACCAGCGGCTGATGGCACGGCTGTTGACCTTCGCCCTGTTCGCCGAGGAGCGCCTGCTGTTCGGCAAGGGCCTGAGCAGCGACGACGAGCCGGACCTGTGGCGGATGGACTACACCGGCGCGATCGAGCAGTGGATCGAGGTCGGCCAGCCCGACGAATCGCGCATCCGCAAGGCCTGCGGCCGCGCCCGCGAAGTGGTGGTGGCCAACTACGGCGGCCGCGTCGCCGACATCTGGTGGGAGAAGAACGCCTCCGGCCTGCTCAAGCTCAAGCCGCTGCAGGTGATCGACCTGCCCGGCGACGCGGTCGCCTCGGCCGCCGAGCTGATCCAGCGCAGCATGCGTTTCGACGTGGTGATCCAGGACGGCGAAGTGCAACTGCTCGGCGACGACGGCAGCGTCACCTTCACCCCGACGGTGCGCAAAGCCGCGGCATGAGCGCGCGCGCCGAGCCGATCCGGGTCGACGTCGCGGTCATCGGCGCCGGCGCCGCCGGGCTGATGTGCGCGCTGACCGCCGGCCGCCGCGGGCGCCGCGTGCGGGTGATCGAGCATGCCAACAAGGTCGGCAAGAAGATCCTGATGTCCGGCGGCGGGCGCTGCAACTTCACCAATACCGGCACCGGCCCGGGCAATTTCCTGTCCGCCAACCCGCACTTCTGCAAGTCGGCGCTGGCGCGCTACCGCCCGGCCGATTTCATCGAGATGGTCGAACGCCACGGCATCGCCTATCACGAGAAGGAACTGGGCCAGCTGTTCTGCGACATTTCCTCCAAGCAGATCGTGCGCATGCTGGTGGACGAATGCGACGCGGCTGGCGTCACCATCCGCACCCAGTGCGGCGTGCGCGGCGTGGAACGCGACAGCGAGGGGTTCCGCATCGACAGCGACGACGGCCCTGTGCACGCCGCCTCGCTGGTCGTGGCCAGCGGCGGGCTGTCCATTCCCAGCCTGGGCGCCACCGGCTTCGGCTACGAACTGGCCCGCCAGTTCGGCCACGCCGTGCTGCCGACCCGCGCCGGACTGGTGCCGCTGACCCTCAGCGGCAAGCACCAGGAGCGCCTGCAGGACCTGTCGGGGCTGGCGCTGCCGGTGGAAGCCAGCTGCAATGGCGCCAGCTTCCGCAACTTCATGCTGATCACCCATCGCGGCATCAGCGGCCCGGCGATCCTGCAGATCTCCTCGTACTGGCAGCCGGGCGACGACCTGCGCCTGGACCTGCTGCCCGGGCAGGACGCGGCCGCGTGGCTGCGCGAGCAGAAGCTCCTGCGCGGCGCCGCCGAGCTGCGCACGGTGCTGGGCGAGGCCCTGCCGCGCCGCTTCGCGCAGCGCCTGTGCGAAGTCTGGCTGCCGGACAAGCCGGTCCGCCAGCTCGACGAACCGCAGCTGCGCGCCGCCGCCGCCCTGCTCGGCGCCTGGCCGCTGGTGGCCAGCGGCACCGAGGGCTACCGCACCGCCGAGGTCACCCTGGGCGGGGTGGACACCGATCAGGTGTCGTCGGCGACCATGGAATCGCGCCAGGTGCGCGGCCTGTACTTCGTCGGCGAGGTCCTGGACGTGACCGGCTGGCTGGGCGGCTACAACTTCCAGTGGGCCTGGGCCTCGGGCCACGCGGCCGGCATGGTGGCCTGAAGGCCGGGATTGGGGATTTGGGATTCGGGATTCGGGATTCGTAACAGCGGTTCCCGGTGCCTGAACGTTCGTGGGTTGCCCAAAGCTGGGCGTAAACATCGAAGCGCGCCGTTGCGAATCCCCAATCCCGAATCCCCAATCCCGGCCACACATGGACGCCGCTGCGGGCATCGTGTATTAAACCCCGTCTCCGGGAGGCTTCATGCAAACAGGCAAAGACACCACCCTGCGCCTGATGATCGTCGACGACAGCGGTGAAGACGCCGAAGCGATCGTCAGCAGCCTGCGCAACAGCGGCATCGCGGTGCGACCGTCGCGGCCGCAGCACGCAGAGGAACTGGGCGCCATGCTCGCCGCGCAGCCGATCGACCTGGTGCTGAGCGCGCGTTCGCAGGCCATCCCGCTGCCGCAGGTGCTGCAGCGCGTAGGCGCCAGCGGCAAGGACATCCCGGTGATCCTGCTCGCCGACAGCATCGACGAGAACGAATGGGTCGAGGCGGTGGCCGGCGGCGCGCGCGCGATCGCCCTGCGGCAGCGTCCCGAGCACCTGCTGTCGGTGCTGCGCAACACCTGGGCCGACCTGCACGCGCGCCGCGGCCTGCGCCGGATCGAGGCGCAGATGCGCGAGACCGAGCGCCGCTGCGATGCGCTGATCGCCTCCTCGCGCGACCCGATCGCCTACATCCACGAAGGCATGCACATCCGCGCCAACGACGCCTACCTGGAGATGTTCGGCTTCGCCTCGTTCGACGACGTGGAAGGCGTCTCGCTGCTGGACATGGTCGCGCCGCAGCACGTGGAGGAATTCAAGCAACTGCTGAAGTCGCTGGGCAAGGGCGAACCGCCGCCGGCGCAGTACCAGGTCGACGCGCGCACCATGGAGGGTGAGAGCTTCCCGGCGACGATGGAGTTCGCCACCGCCAGCTACGAGGGCGAGGCCTGCGTGCAGGTGGTGTTCCGCCGCCGCGAGGAATTCGATCCGGAACTGGCGCGCGAGGTCGAGGACCTGCGCCAGCGCGACCAGGTCACCGGCCTGCTCAACCGTCCCACCTTCATGCTGGCGCTGGAGAACGCGGTGGCCCAGGTCGGCCGCGGCGACGGCCACTACGGCTTCCTGCTGGTCGAACCCGATCACTACACGCGGCTGCTGGCCGACATCGGCCTGGACTCGGCCGACGCACTTGTCGCGGCGCTGGCCCAGCACCTGGCCGCGGCGATCGACGGCGACGTGCAGGCGGCGCGCTTCGGCGAACACAACTTCGCGCTGCTGCTGCAGGGCGACTACGGCCGCACCTCGGCGCAGGCCGAGCGCCTGCTCAACGCCTACGCCGCGCACGTGTTCAGCGTCGGCGAGCGCTCGGCCACGGTCACCGTCAGCATCGGCGGCGTGCAGATCGGCGAGAAGATCGCCACCGTCGGCCAGGTCCTGGCCCGCGCCAGCGAGAACGTGCAGGCCACCATCGAGCTGGGCGGCAACGCCTGCAAGATCTTCGACCCCGGCGCGGCCGACCGGGTCGAGGAAGAGCGCATCCAGCGCTGGGTGCAGCAACTGCGCGACGCGCTGGCCGGCGACGGCTTCCTGCTGCACTACCAGCCGGTACTGAACCTGCAGGGCGAGCCGCACGAACTGTACGAGGCCTACCTGCGCCTGGAGCGCAACGACGAGATCATCGGCCCGACCACGTTCCTCGGCATCGCCACCGAACATGGGCTGATGGCCGAGATCGACCGCTGGGTGGTGGCGCGCGCGATCGCGGTGATCGGCGAGCGCCAGCGCGCCGGCCATGCCACCAGCCTGCTGGTCAAGATCAGCCCGGACGCCTTCGCCGACCTGCAGATGGTGGAGTTGATCCGCCGCGAACTGGCCGCGCACGGCGTGCCCGGCGAGCGCCTGTGGCTGCAGACGCCGGAAGCCAAGGTGTTCACCCACCTGCGCAATGCGCAGCAGTTCCTGGCGGCGGCCACAGGACTGGGCTGCAAGGTCGGGCTGGAGCAGTTCGGCTCGGGCCTGGACTCGTTCCAGCTGCTGGCGCATTTCCAGCCTTCGTTCCTGAAACTGGATCGCGGCTTCACCCAGGACCTGGCGCAGACCCGCGAGCACCAGGAAAAGATCCGCGAGATCACCGAGCGCGCGCAGTCGGCCGGGATCCGCAGCATCGCCGAGTTCGTCACCGACGCCACGTCGATGAGCCTGCTGTTCAGCGCCGGCGTCGACTACGTGCAGGGCGAATTCGTCGGCCTGGCGGGACCGGGGATGACCTTCGATTTTGCTTGAGGGCTGGGATTTGGGATTTGGGATTCGGGATTTGCAGCGGCAGTGGCCAGGCCGTTCCACACGATCCTGCAAATCCACACGATCCTGCAAAAAGCAACGCCAGGCAGGGTGAGCTGCCTGGCGTTGCCCGAGCCGACTGTCAGGTGCTGTCGGTGGCTCGAGTCCGCCGAAGCGCCATCCGAGAGCGTGACAGCCCGCTTCCTGCCTCAGCTCACCGTCGCATTGCTGTGCGAGGCGCGCAGCGTGGCGATGCGCTCGGACAGCGGCGGGTGGCTCATGAACAGCTTGCGCAGGCCGTGGCCCAGGCCACCGGCGATGCCGAACGCCTGCACCTGCGACGGCAGCGTGCTCTGCCCATGGTTGAGTTCCAGCCGCTGCAGCGCCGCGATCATCTTGTGGCGCCCGGCCAGGCCGGCGCCGCCGGCGTCGGCGCGAAACTCGCGGTAGCGCGAGAACCACATCGCGATCATCGTCGCGAACAGGCCGAACACCATCTCCAGCACCATCACGATGGCGTAGTAGGCCAGACCGCGGCGGCCGCCGTCGCGATTGCCTGACAGATAACCGTCGACGATCCCGCCGACCACCCGCGCCAGCACGATCACGAAGGTGTTCAGCACGCCCTGCAGCAGCGCCATCGTCACCATGTCGCCATTGGCGACATGGCTGATCTCATGCGCGAGCACGGCTTCCGCTTCGTCTTCGGTCATGTTCCGCAGCAGGCCGGTGGACACCGCGACCAGCGCATTGTTGCGGTTGGCGCCGGTGGCGAAGGCGTTGATCTCCGGACCGTCGTAGACCGCGACCTCGGGCATGCCGATGCCGGCGGCCTGCGCCTGCCGCCGCACCGTCTCCAGCAGCCAGCGCTCGGTGTGATTGCGCGGCTCGGTGATCACCTGCGCGCCGGTGGCGCGCTTGGCCATGAACTTGGACAGCAGCAGCGACACCAGCGAGCCGCCGAAGCCGAACAGCGCGGCCATCACCAGCAGGCCGCCCATCTGGTTGGGATTGATCCCGAACACGGACATGACAATGCCGGCCAGCACCAGCACCGCCAGATTGGTGATGAGGAACAAGGCGATTCGATTGAACATGTAGGCGTGGACTCCGCACCAGGAAAAATGAAGGACTGGCTCGAATCTGCGGCGCGTACAGCTTGAATTCAAGCGCATACCTGACCGACGATTCAGCTTGCCCATGTCCTCGCCTCCCTACCGCGGCCGTTTCGCGCCCTCGCCCACCGGCCCGCTGCACCTGGGCTCGCTGCTCGCCGCCTTCGGCAGCTGGCTGCTGGCGCGCCATGCCGGCGGCGAGTGGCTGCTGCGCATCGAGGACGTGGACCGGCCGCGCAGCGTGCCCGGCGCGGCCGAACGCCAACTTGCCAGCCTGCGCGCCTGCGGGCTGGAAGCCGATGGGCCGATCCTGCGCCAGAGCGAGCGCGCTGCGCTCTACCAGGCCGCCGCGCAGCGCCTGCTGCAGCGCGGCCAGGCGTTCGCCTGCAGCTGCAGCCGCAGCGAACTGGCCGCGCAAGGCGGCGTGCACCACCGTTGCGTGGCCGCGCAGGCGCGGCCGCAGCCGGCGCTGCGCCTGCGCGTGGCCGCGGGCAGCACGGTCGGGTTTCGCGACGGCGTGCGCGGCGATGTCGAACAGGACGTCCATGCCGAGGTCGGCGATTTCGTGCTGCTGCGCGCCGACGGCTGCTGGGCCTACCAGTTGGCGGTGGTGGTCGACGATGCCGCGCAAGGCATCAGCGACGTGGTCCGCGGCGCCGATCTGCTCGACTCGACGCCGCGGCAGATCCTGCTGCAGCGCGCACTGGGCCTGCCGACGCCGAATTACCTGCACCTGCCGCTGCTGCTCGGTGACGACGGCCGCAAGCTGTCCAAGTCGCATGCGGCGCTGCCGCTGGACGACGCCGATCCGCTGCCCGCGCTACGCCTGGCCTGGAGCCTGCTGGGGCAGGCCCCGGCAGCGCTGGCCGGGGCCGGCTCGGTGGCCGCATTGCTGGCCGCGGCGCTGCGCGCGTTCGAGCCGGCGCGGCTGCCGGCCCAGGATCGGAGGCTGGCGGACGCGGCCGGTATCCCCAGCGACGCCAAGGCTGACTAGAATCGGGGTTTCGGCTGCGGCGCGGCCCTCTCCTCTTCCCCCATCCGGAGCGAATCCATGACATCACGCGTTGCGCTGGTCACCGGCGGTACCGGCGGCATCGGCACCGCCATCTGCGAGCGGCTGGCCGCACAGGGCCACCGCGTGGCCAGCAACTACCGCGACGCGGCCAAGGCGCAGGCCTGGCAGCAGCGCATGCGCGAACGCGGCCACGACGTCGCCATCGTCGCCGGCGACGTCGCCTCGCCCGACCACGCCCAGGCGCTGGTGCAGGAAGTGGAGCGGCAGCTCGGTCCGATCGAGGTGCTGATCAACAACGCCGGCATCACCCGCGACACCACCTTCCACAAGATGACCGCCGAGCAGTGGCACGAGGTCATCAACACCAACCTCAACTCGGTGTTCAACGTCACCCGCCCGGTGATCGAAGGCATGCGCAAGCAGCGCTGGGGCCGGGTCATCCAGATCAGTTCGATCAACGGCCTGAAGGGCCAGTACGGCCAGGCCAACTACGCCGCGGCCAAGGCCGGCATGCACGGCTTCACCATTTCCCTGGCGCGCGAGAACGCCGGCTACGGCATCACCGTCAACACGGTGTCGCCGGGCTACGTGGCCACCGACATGGTGATGTCGGTGCCGGAAGAGGTGCGCGCCAAGATCATCGCCGACATCCCCACCGGGCGTCTGGGCAGGCCGGAAGAGATCGCCTACGCGGTCGCGTTCCTGGTCGCCGAAGAGGCGGCCTGGATCACCGGCTCGAACCTGGACATCAACGGCGGCCACCACATGGGCTGGTAGCGACAGGCGACTGAACCGCTCAGGCGCGCAGGCGGCACCGCCAAGGTAACGCTACCGAAAATGCTGCAGCTGGCGTTGCGCGCTTCGTACCCGTGCTGCGCGCGTGCTGCGCAGCATTTTTTTTGCCGTCGGGCCCGAGTTCAGGGGCTTTTGGCGGTTGCAAGCCCTGCTGCGCTGCGCCATGCTGCGCGCCTACCGTCAAGAGCGAACGCTTCATGGCTGAGATCCGCATCATCAAGAAGTATCCCAATCGCCGCCTCTACGACACCGAGATTTCCAGTTACATCACGATCGAAGATGTCCGTCAGCTGATCATCGACGGCGAAGAATTCGAGGTCCGCGACGCCAAGACCGGCGAAGACCTGAGCCGTGCAGTGCTGCTGCAGATCATCGCCGACCAGGAACAGGACGGCGAACCGATGCTGTCCACCCAGTTGCTCAGCCAGATCATCCGTTTCTACGGCGATTCGCTGCAGGGCTTCATGGGCAACTACCTGGAGCGCAGCATGCAGGTGTTCCTGGACCAGCAGCAGCAGTTCCGCCAGCAGATGGGCAATCTGCTCGGGCAGACCCCGTGGACCATGATGAACCAGCTGACCGAGCGCAACATGGAGCTGTGGCAGGAGTTCCAGCGCAATCTGGGCACCGGCTTCGGTCGCCCTGCCGCGGGCGGCACCAAGCCGAGCGAGCCGCCGGCCGCCGGCGCCGCACCGAAGTCGCGGGCGCGCTGAGCGCGCTGCGGCGCCTTCAGGCGCCTGCCCCCTTGTAGGAGCGGCTTCAGCCGCGACCGGCAAAGCCCCGGTCGCGGCTGAAGCCGCTCCTACACATGTCACTCACACGACCGCGCTGCGGGCTCAGCGCGAACGCGGCGCTGGCGACGTCCGGCAACCGGCACAGATCCGCTCGACCTTGTAGCCGCGCGCGCGCAACGCTTCGACCACGCCATCGGGGCCGAGCAGATGCAAGGCGCCGACCACCACCAGGGTGTCGCCCTGGCCGTCGCGCAGGCGCTGCTCCAGCCGCGGCACCCAGGCCTGGTTGCGATCGACGTTGATGCGCTGGTACAGCCGCGGGTAATCGCGCTTCATCTCCATGCCCATGTCCTGCCACAGCAGGCGCTCGTCGCCGCGACGCCAGGCATCGTGCAGGCGCTGGGTCTGTGCCGCGCCCTGCTCGGCGTCGTCCAGCGCTTCGATCAGCATCTGCTTCTGCTCCACCGGCTCCATGCCGTCGAGCATCGCGATCTGCGCCTGCGCGGTTTCCAGGCCCTCCACGGCCTTGCCGGCCTGCACCGCCATGTCCATGAAATGCCGGTCCAGGCCGGCATCGGCCTGCAGCCCCTGCGCCTTCATTTCGGCAATGCTGATGCTCAGGCCGACGAACCAGGGCTCGAATCCGCCCATCTGCTCCAGCGGCAGGCCGTGGCCGGCGGCATAGCGGCGCAGGCGTTGCCAGGTGGCCGTGTCCAGATCGTCCTGCAGGCGCTTGCCGTCCTGCCGCTGCGCCGCCTGCAGCATCTGCGCGCCCAGCTGCGGCGACTCCACGTCCTGCGGCGACAGCTCGAACAGCAGCCGCGGCGACGCGGCGTAGGCCGCGTCCACCTCGTGCGCCAGCGGATAGTCGTCCGGCTTGAGCAGGTGGAACGAACCGAGCAGGTACAGCGCACCGCGCGGCCCGCTGACTTTCCACAACAGCGGCGTCGGCGGCGCAGGCGTCGCGCTGGGTGTTGCCGTCGGAGGCGGCGTGCGCGCCGGCACCGGCGCGGCGGCGAACAGGGTCAGACACAACAGCAGGCTGCGCAGCAGGCGCGGGATCGGCATCGTCGGGGCTCTCGGTTCAGTGTGCGGCGGCATAGGCCTGCTCGCCGGCCTCCACCGCCAGGTCCAGCCGGTTCTCCGGCGGCGGCAGCGGACAGGTCGCGAACGGGGTGAACGCGCACGGCGGGTTGTAGGCGCGGTTGAAATCCAGCACCACGCTGCCGTCGGCATTCGGCGCCGGCACGTCCAGGAAGCGCCCGGCCGGATAGCTGCCGCGGCCGCTGGTGCGGTCGGCGAACACCACGAACAGCGGGCGCCCGGGTTCGCCGATCGCTTCCAGGCGGAAGCGCTTGCCGTCGCGCTCGAACTCCAGCGCGCCGGCGTTCGGCGATTCGGTGGTGACGCCGATGATGTCGACGATCGGCAGGGTCTTGCCCGGCGCGTTGGGCACGAAGCGGCCGCGGATGCGCCAGGATTCGGCCATCGGCCAATAGTGCAGCCCGGCGAAGCCGATCCGGGTCGGCGCATCGGCGTGCTTGACCCGCAACGCATAGCGGCCGCCGCGCTCGATCAGGCTCAGCTTGCCCTTGCCGCCGTCGAACTCGATCACGCTGGGCGTGGCATCGTGGTCGCTGTACAGACGGGTGCGCCGCAGCAACGGCTTGCCGTCCAGGCTCAGCGCCGCGGCGGGTTCGGGGGTCAGGAACACCTGGGCGCCCACCCGCGACACCAGCGCCATCCGTGCCGGCCCGACCGCCAGGCGGATACCGCTGCCGGGGCCGCTGCCGATGTAATGCTCCTTCAGTTCCAGCCAGTGCAGGCCGACCAGGCTGGTCCAGCCGTCGGCGGCCTGCAGCTCCTGCTTGCGCTGCTCGCGCCAGCGCTGCTCATCGGCCAGGAATGCCTTGTCGGCGACCGCCGGCGCGGCCGGCACCGGTGCCTGCTTGCCGCATGCGCCCACCGCGAGCAGCGCTGCCAGCAGCGCCGCCGCCCTTCCCCGCTTGCCCATCAGCGCCCCCGTAAGAACCAACGATCGATCTCGCCCAGCGTGAAACGGGCCCAGGTCGGACGCCCATGATTGCACTGCCCGGAGCGCTCGGTGGCTTCCATGTCGCGCAGCAGCGCGTTCATTTCCGGCACGGTGAGGCGCCGGTTGGCGCGTACCGCGCCGTGGCAGGCCATCGTCGACAGCAGTTCGTCGCGCGCGCCGGCCACGCGGCGGCTATGGCCGTGCTCGCGCAGATCGGTCAGCACGTCGCGCAGCAGGGCTTCCGGCTCGGCCTGCGCCAGCAACGCCGGGATGCTGCGCACATGCAGCGACTGCGGGCCGCTGCGGGTGATCTCGAAGCCGAGCGCGGCCAGCGTTTCCGCCTCGCGCTCGGCGGTATCGGCATCGCGCTCGCCCACCGCCAGGGTGATCGGCACCAGCAGCGGCTGCGCATGCAGGCCGATGCCGTCGTGCGCGTTCTTCAGCCGCTCGTAGCCGATGCGCTCGTGCGCGGCATGCATGTCCACCACGATCAGGCCTTCGGCGTTCTCGGCCAGGATGTAGATGCCGTGCAGCTGCGCGATGGCATAGCCGAGCGGCGGCACGCCGCTGTCGGGCGAGGTCGGCGGCAGGCCGCCGGCCGCATCCTGGGCCTGCAGCGGCATGCCCGCTGCGGCATCGGCCGCGCCTGCAGGCGCGGCGTACAGCGCGGCGTAGGCGGCCGGCGCCTCGTTGACGCGCAGGCCGAGCGGCGACTGCGCCGGGCGCCATTGCGCGCCGTAGCCCTGGCCGCCGGAGCCACCGCCGCTCGCGTTGCCGGACATCGGCTGCGCGCCGCCGGCGTACGCCAGCGGCGCCGCCTGCGCGGCATCGCCCGCGGTCGGCGTGCTGCCGGCGCGGGTCTGCGCCAGCGCGTCCTGCAGCGTGCGATAGACGAAGTCGTGGATCAGCCGCGCATCGCGGAAGCGCACCTCGTGCTTGGCCGGATGCACGTTGACGTCGACCCGCGACGGCTCCAGTTCCAGGAACAGCACATAGGCCGGCTGCCGGCCATGGAACAGCACGTCGCCATAGGCCATCTTCACCGCATGCGCGACGCTGCGGTCGCGCACCGAGCGGCCGTTGACGTACAGGTACTGCTGGTCGGCGCTGGCGCGCGAATAATGCGGCTGCGCGATCCAGCCGTGCAGGCGCAGCCCGGCGCCGCTGTGGTCCACGCGCAGCGCCTGCCGCGCGAAGTCCTCGCCCAGGGTCTCGCCCAGCCGCGCGTCCGAATACAGGTCGCCCGGCTTGTAGCGCCGCGACGGCTTGCCGTTGTGCGACACGCGCAGTTCCACATCCGGGCGCGCCAGCGCCAGCGAGCGCAGCCATTCCTCGATATGGCCCAGTTCGGTGCGCTCGGCGCGCAGGAACTTGCGCCGCGCCGGCACGTTGTAGAACAGCTCGCGCACCTCGACCGTGGTGCCCGGCGCCTGCGCGCGCGGCTGCACCTGCCCGACCTTGCCGCCATCGACCTGCAGCGCGGCGCCGTGCTCGTCGCCGGGGCGGCGCGAGGCCAGGGTGAAGCGGCTGACCGAGGCGATCGACGGCAGCGCTTCGCCGCGGAACCCGAGCGTGCCGACCGACTCCAGGTCGTCGAGCGAAGCGATCTTGCTGGTCGCGTGCCGCGACACCGCCAGCGGCAGTTCCTCGGGGGGGATGCCGCCGCCATCGTCGCGGATCCGGATCAGGCGCACGCCGCCTTCTTCCAGGTCGATGTCGACGCGGCGCGCGCCGGCATCCAGCGCGTTCTCGACCAGCTCCTTGACCACCGAGGCCGGACGCTCCACCACTTCGCCTGCGGCGATCTGGTTGATCAGGATCTCGGGCAGCTGGCGAATGCTCATGCCGGCTGCCGCCCGCGCTGCGGCGCGCACGCGCAACGCGGCCGCTGTGCGATTACGCGGGGTTCGGAAACAGGAGAACGGAAACGGTTACAGGACATCGGCACGGCTCACGGCGCGGACGCCGCCATCGGGATCAGCCGGCGATGATAGCCGAGCGCCTCAGCGGCTGCCGCCGGCCACGGTGCTGGCCGCTTCCGCCTCGGCCTGCGCGCGCGCGGCGAACAGCGTGCCCGGCGGCGGCTGGCGGGTAAAGAACGTATTGACGCCGTCCAGCACCGCGCCGGCCAGGCGCCGCTGGTAGCCCGGATCGGTCAGCCGGCGCTCTTCGTCGGGATTGGAGATGAAGGCGGTCTCGACCAGCATCGCCGGCATGTCCGAGGTACGCAGCACCGCGAAGTTGGCGCGCTCCAGCTCCGGCTTGTGGTTGTTGCCGATCCGCTTGAGCCCGCCCAGCACATGTCCGGCCGCGTCTTCGGAGGCCTTCATGTGCCCGCTCTGGGCCAGGTCCAGCAACACGCTGGCCAGGGTGCTGTCGGTTTTCTGCAGACGCACGCCACCGACCAGGTCGGCCGCGTTTTCCTTGTCCGCCAGCCAGCGCGCGCGCTGCGAGGAGGCGCCCTTGGTCGAGAGGACATACACCGAAGAGCCGGTCGCGCTGCGGTTCTCGGCGGCGTCGGCGTGGATCGAAATGAAGATGTCGGCCTTGGCCGCGCGCGCCTTCTGCGCGCGCATCGGCAGTGGGATGAACACGTCGGTATCGCGGGTCATGTAGGCCTTCATGCCCGGCGTGGCGTTGATCTGCCGCGCCAGCTCGCGGCCAATCGCCAGGGTCACGTCCTTCTCGCGCTTGCCGGTCGGCCCCATCGCGCCGGGATCCTGGCCGCCATGGCCGGGATCGATGGCCACGATCAACGGCCGCATGCCCGGCTTCATCGCCACCCGCGACGGTGCGCTCGGCATCACCGGGCGCGCCTCGGCGGCAGCAGCGGCGGCCACATCGTCGACGCTGGCCGCGTCGGGCCGGTCGGGCATCGGCGTCGGCGCGACGGCGCTTTGCTGCGCCGGCACGGCGGCGCCGACCGACGCGGATGCGGATGCGGTCGGTGCCATCGAGGTAACGGAAGTCCCTGGTGCAGCGGCCGGTGGTGCCGGCACGACGCCAGGGCGAACCGCCGCGGTCGTCGTCGGTGTCTGTACTGGTGTCGGCGGCGGCGGCGGTGCCGCGCGTTGCACCACCGACGAGGTCAGGGCCGCCGTCGCGCGCGCCGCTTCCAGGCGCGGATCGGGCGTCGGCTTGGGTTCAACCGCCGCCGCGGTGGGCGCCGTGGATGCCGTCGGCGCGGGCGTTGCCGCGCCATTGCCGGCATTGGCCAGCGGCTTGGCCGACGACGCATCGCCCGGCCATTCGATCACCAGCACCGAACTGCCGGCCACGGTCTGCATCTGCGGCTTGAACGCCACCACCGGGCTGCTCAGGTCGAACACGATGCGCAAGGTACCGGGGACCGGATGACCGGTACGCACGGCCGTGACCACCCCGTTTCCGGCAGGCAGCTTCAGGCCCTGCGCAGCGGAGGATTCGGGCAGATCGACGACCAGCCGGTTGGGGTTGGCCAGGGTCAGCGTGGTGAAGCCACCGCTGCCCTGCAGCCGGATCTCGGCACGCGTGCCGGTGGCGCCATTACCGAGCGAAACCGCCTGGACCTGACCCGCAAACGCCGATTGCGCCGCTAGGCACCAGCCTGCGGCGATGGCGGAACAGGCGAAAAAACGGGTCCCCAGGCGCATGAAGGCGATTCAAGCATCCCGCGCACATAAACACAAGCGGTTTTCCCTTAATAATCCATAACCTGCCTGCACTTCCTAGTGTCAGCCGGCAGAAAAACCCCGCAAGTCGTCCCGTTCGGCCATCCGCGACAACCAGGCCGCGCCGACCGCCGTGCCGGCCTGCAGCTGCACGGCGCGCCCCTCGTCGTGCAGCGCCAGGGCCACGACCAGGTCGGCAGGCGGCAGCACATCGCCGCCGCGTTCCGGCCATTCCACCAGCCACAGGGTCGCCGATGCCTCGTCCAACCCCAGGAAATCCAGCTCGCCGGCGGCACCGATGCGATACAGGTCCAGGTGCCAGGCTTCGCCGTCGGGCAACGGATAGCGCTCGACCAATGTGTAGGTCGGACTGCGGATCGCGCCCTGCACGCCCAGCGCGCGCAGCAGGGCCCGCGCCAGGGTCGATTTGCCGGCACCGAGATCGCCGCGCAGGTGCACCATCGCCTGCGCCGGACGCGTGGCGGCCAGGACCTGGCCGAGGCGCTCGGTGGCGTCGCTGTCTTGCAGATGGAGCCGCATCATCGGTTCGCTTCCGGATTGGCCAGGTGGCGCAGCGCCGGCAGCAGGTCGGACGGCAGCAGGCCGCGCTGGCCGGCGGCTGCGGCGCGATCGCCGGCGGCCGCATGCAGCAATGCGCCGACGCTGGCCGCTTCGAAGGCGGCCAGGCCTTGCGCGCGCAGCGCCGCGATCACCCCGGTCAGCAGATCGCCCATGCCGCCGACCGCCATGCCCGGATTGCCGGCGGCGATGACCCGCGGGACCCGCCCCGGCGCGGCGACGATGCTGCCGGCACCTTTCAGCACCACCACGGCCTGGTAGCGCTCGGCCAGTGCCGCGGCGGCGGCGAAGCGGTCGCGCTGCACCTCGGCGGTGGCGATGCCGAGCAGGCGCCCGGCTTCGCCCGGATGCGGGGTCAGCACGGCGTTCGGCAACGCGCGCGGCGCCTGCGCCAGCAGGTTCAGCGCATCGGCGTCGATCACCGACGGCAGCTCCGCCGCCAGCGCCAGCCGCCACAGGCCCTGCGCCCATTCGTCCTGGCCCAGCCCGGGCCCCAGCGCGACCACGCTCGCCTTGCGCAGCAACGGCGCCAGCGCGGCGCCGTCCTCGACCGCGTGCGTCATCGCCTCCGGACACCGCGCCAGCAACGGCGCGACATGCGCGTCGCGGGTCGCCACGCTGACCAGGCCGGCACCGCTGCGCAACGCCGATTCGGCGGCGAGCATGACCGCTCCGCCGCTGCCGAGGTTGCCGCCGATGCACAGCACATGCCCGGAATCGCCCTTGTGGCTGTCGCGCCGCCGCGGCGCCAGGCGCGCGGCCAGCGCCGCGCCGGTCCAGGCCTGGGCCTGCGCCGCGCAGCCGTCGAATGCGGCGGCCGGCACCTCCAGCGTCGCCAACGCAGTGGCGCCGACATGGTTCAGCGCCGCCCCGGTATGCAAGCCGGCATGGGCGACGATGAATTGCACGGTCAGCGTCGCCGGCAATGCCGCGCCCGGCACGGTGCCGTGTTCGGCGTCCACGCCGCTGGGCACGTCCAGCGCCAACACCGGCGCACCGAGTCCGGCGAGCGCGCCGAGCAGCGCGGCCAGTTCTGCGTCGGGCGCGCGATTGAGGCCGATGCCGAGCAACGCGTCGACGACCACGTCGGCCTGGTCCAGCGCCGCATCGAACACCTCGATACGGCCGCCGACGCCGATGTAGTCGGTACAGGCGCGTTGCGCCAACGCCGATTGCGGGCCACGCCCAGGCAGATGCAGCACGCGCACGCGGCGTCCGGCGCAATGCGCCAGCCGCGCCAGCACGTAGCCATCGCCCCCATTGTTGCCGGTGCCGCAGGCCACCAGGATGCGCTGCGCCTGCGGCCAATGCTGCAGCAACGTCTGCCAGGCGGCCTGGCCGGCACGCTGCATCAGCGTGTAGCCGTCGCCGCCGAGCAAGGCCGTGGCCTGCGCATCGATGCGCCGCGCGGCGGCGGTATCGTAGAGATCGAACGAGTCGGACATGCGCGGGATTCTATACTTGCGCCATGTCCAGCAGCGTCGCCCCCGCCGATCCCAACACCGTTGCCGCGCGCATCCGCGCGCTGGCGCGCGAGTTCGGCTTCCAGCGCTGCGGCATCGCCGGGATCGAGCTGCAGCAGGACGAAGCGCATCTGCGCGACTGGCTGGCGCAAGGCCTGTACGGCACGATGCAATGGATGGCGCAACATGGCGACAAGCGCGCGCGTCCGGCCGAACTGATTCCAGGCACGCTGCGGGTGATCTCGGTCGGCCTGGACTACGGACGCAACGACGACGATTCGGCCTGGGACACGCTGCACGATGGCGAGCGCGCCTACGTCGCCCGCTACGCGCTGGGCCGCGACTACCACAAGCTGATGCGCAACCGCCTGCAGAAACTGGCCGAGCGCATCCAGGCCGAGATCGGCCCGTTCGGCCATCGCGTCTTCGTCGATTCGGCGCCAGTGCTGGAGCGCGCCCTGGCGCGCGACGCCGGCCTGGGCTGGATCGGCAAGCACACCTGCCTGATCGACCGCAACGGCGGCTCCTGGTTCTTCCTCGGCGAAATCTACGTCGACCTGCCGTTGCCGATCGATCCGCCGGCCAGCGCGCACTGCGGCACCTGCACGCGCTGCATCGACGTGTGCCCGACCCAGGCGATCGTCGCCCCGTACCGGCTGGACGCGCGCCGCTGCATCGCCTATCTGACCATCGAGCACGACGGCGCGATTCCCGAGGAGCTGCGCCCGGCGATCGGCAACCGCATCTTCGGCTGCGACGACTGCCAGCTGGTGTGCCCCTGGAACAAGTTCGCCAAGCGCAGCGACGAACCCGACTTCCGCGCGCGCAACGATCTCGACCGGGCCACGCTGGCGCAGCTGTTCGCCTGGGACGAGGACGAGTTCCTGCGCCGCACCGAAGGCAGCGCGATCCGCCGCAGCGGCCACGAGCGCTGGCTGCGCAACCTGGCGGTGGCACTGGGCAATGCGCCGAGCACACCGCAGGTGCTGGCCGCGCTGGGCACGCGCGCGCAGCACGCCTCGCCGCTGGTGCGCGAACACGTGCAGTGGGCGCTGGCGCAGCATGCGGACCGGGCGTCTGCCGGCGAGGTCGCGTTGCCGCGACCGGCCGCTCACGGCGACGTGCGAGGATAGGCGCCCCGCACGCCCACGCAGCGCCCGCATGCCCGATCGCGACGACCAGATCCTCAGCCCCAGCCAGCTCAACACGCTGGCGCGCGACCTGCTGGAAAGCGCGTTCCCGCTGGCCTGGGTGGAAGGCGAGCTGGGCAACGTCACCCGACCCTCGTCCGGACATCTGTACTTCACCCTGAAGGACGCGCGCGCGCAGGTGCGCTGCGCGATGTTCAAGCCGAAGAGCCAATGGCTGAAGTTCGTTCCGCGCGAAGGCCTGCGCGTGCTCGCGCGCGGCCGGCTGACCCTGTACGAGGCGCGTGGCGACTACCAACTGGTGCTGGATCACCTGGAGGAAGCCGGCGAAGGCGCGTTGCGCCGCGCGTTCGAGGAACTCAAGGCCAGGCTCGCCGCCGAGGGCCTGTTCGCCAGCGAGCGCAAACGCGCCCTGCCCGCCTTCGTGCGCCGCCTGGCGGTGATCACCTCGCCCAGCGGCGCGGCGGTGCGCGACGTACTGAGCGTGCTCGGCCGGCGCCTGCCGCTGCTGGAAGTGGACATCCTGCCGAGCCTGGTGCAGGGCGACAGCGCCGCCGCGCAACTCACCTCGCTGCTGCAGCGCGCCGATGCCAGCGGCCGCTACGACGCGATCCTGCTGACCCGCGGCGGCGGCTCGCTGGAAGACCTGTGGGCGTTCAACGACGAACGCCTGGCGCGGGCGATCGCCGCCGCGGCCACGCCGGTGGTGTCGGCGGTCGGCCACGAAACCGATGTGACCCTGGCCGACTTCGCCGCCGATCTGCGCGCGCCGACGCCATCGGTCGCCGCGGAACTGCTCGCCCCCGACCAGCGCGACCTCGCCGCACGCCTGCGCGGCCAGCACGCGCGGCTGCTGCAGTGGCAGCAGCACCGCCTGCGCCAGGCGATGCAGCGCGCCGATCGCGCCTCGCTGCGGCTGCAGGCGCAGAGTCCGCAGGCGCAACTGCAAATGCTGAAGCGCCGCCAGCAGGATGCCGCGCGCCGCCTGCTGGCGTTGTGGCGGCAACAGCAGGAACGCCGCGGCGCGCGCCTGCGCCACGCCGCCGCGGTCTTGCGCGCAGCCCAGCCGCAACGGCGCCTGGCCGCCCTGCACGAGCGCCTGCTCGCGCTCGGCAGGCGCCCGCAAGCGGCGATGGCGCGGCAGCTGCAGGCCGACACGCAGCGCCTGCGCGCGCTGGCCCGCGCGCTGGAGACGGTCAGCCCGCTGGCCACGGTGACGCGCGGCTACGCGATCCTGACCCGGATCGACGACGGCACGCTGGTGCGCTCGACCACGCAGGTTGCGCCCGGCGACCGCCTGCGCGCGCGGCTTGCCGACGGCGAGGTGACGCTACGTACAGAATGACTGCGGTACACCTGTCGACCGCTACTCATCGCCAGTGCATTTCCATGTCGCAGCCAGCTTCAAACGAACAACGTATCAAGGCGGTGCTGCAAGGCATGCGCCGCGCCGAGCGCGACAAGGCCGGCCGGCTATCGCGCTCGACCGACACGCTGTCGCTGATCGACGGCGCCAGCTATGGCTCCACCGAGGACGCGCAACGCGTGCTCGACTGGCTGGGGCGCGATGCGGACACGTTGGCAACGTTGCGCAGCGAGCACCTGCTCGATGTCGGCGAGACGATCTGCATCGTCTGCAACGGCTGCGGCGGCGACCGTGCCGCGCTGTCGCAGTGGCTCAACGGCAGCCACGCGCAGCTCGGCGGACAGACGCCGCGGCAACTGCTGCGGGACGGCGCCAGCGCGCGGCTGCTCGATGCGGCCCGCGCCTGCTTCGCCGGCTAGCGGCGCTGCGCCGCTCTTGCGCGCCGACCGGCAGGCCGCTCACTCCAGCGGCGCGACGACCAACAGCGGATCCAGGTCGTAGCCCATCGCCCGCGCCTTGGCCTTGACCTGCTCGAACAGCACGCGAGGCATCCGCGGCGAACGCGACAGCACCCACAGATACTTGCGATCCGGCTCGCCGATCAGCGCCCACTGGTAATCCGGATCCAGCGCGATCACCCAATAGTCGGCCCAGACCAGCGGCACCCAGGCCAGCCAATCCGGCGCGAACCGTACCTGCAGCCGCCCGGGATGGCCGGCCACCCGCCGCGCCACGCCCTCGGCGGCGAGCATGTCGCCCTTGCCGGTACGGCAGGCGTTGCGCACGCCGATCAGCCCGTCGTCGCGCAGCACGTAGGCCGCGGTGATGTCGGCGACGCATTTCTTCTGGAACGACACCGGCAGGTGCGCGATTTCGTGCCACTGCCCGGCATAGCGGCCGAGATCGAACTCGGCGACCGACGTCACCGGTTGCGCGGCCCGTGCCGGCAGCGCCAGGCACAGCAGGCAGGCCAGCAGCATCGCGAGCGATGGAGGACGCATGCGGACGTTCCTGCAAAAAAGGAGGAAGACCAGCCTTATGCAGGAGCGGCGCGGCGATGTAAAGCGCAGCCTTCGTGCAGGCCTGCGACGAACCGCCATTGCGGCGGCACGCCATGACAACACCACAACTGAAGGCGCGCGCCGCGGCGGCAGGCCAGCGCTACGCAAGAAAGCAGTGCACGAATTACGCAGTCCGCGCGACGTGTGGGCGCAGCGCATTCAACACGGCGCCTCGCCTACCCGGCAACTGGCGAAACAGGTGCCGCCCGCTGCGACGACCAGGAACGGAAGCCGCAAACGTGCCACGCCGACGCGCTAGGGCGAAAGGTCGGCCACGGCAAGGTCCTGGCCTTGGCTGCTGTTACTGCATTCCACCGGCTCGCGCAGGATGACTTGCTGGACGACACCGTCGCGCTGCTCCAGGTACACGTTGACCATCACGCACTCGGAGCCGACCTGCTCGATATACGGCGCGGCCGGATCGTGACCGGCCTGATAGGCGGGATCCAGCTTGCTCAACGCCGGCGCGGCGCCGGCGCCACCGGCCACCGCCAATGCAAGGGCCAGTACACATAGCCGCGTCAATTCCTTGTGCATTGGCCCGCTCTCAGATTAACCATGTGCACATGATTACGACATCGGCCCCGCATAGTTGAGCGTTACATCACGGCAAACCTGAGAATTGCCGCACTTGTCTACGAGCGTAAACGCGGCCGCTTCCGCTGGCGATAGCATGAATAGGCCAGCTCCAATGCGGAAGTCGGCACACAATGCGTGTGCTCGCCCGGCCCGTCGCAGGTGCTGGGCATCGCGGATCCGCGTTCTACCGGCCGGGCGCGGCCTCCCCTGCGAGGACACCCGCCATCGCGCCGCGGGATACGGCAGCGCAAAGAAAAAGGCCTGCATTTCTGCAAGCCTTTCATGGAATGGTGGCCGAGGACGGAATCGAACCGCCGACACGGGGATTTTCAATCCCCTGCTCTACCAACTGAGCTACTCGGCCACTGCGCAACGCGGCAGGACCGGTGCGGGGACGCGCATCATAGCGATGCGTTCGGGATTGGGCAAGTGCGGCATTTCGGAATTTTCCTACCGGACGACACGGCCCGCGCCGACTGCGCCGGATTCCGCCGCCGCGCATGCTGAAGGCGTCCTCGGCGCCTGGCCTATGCACGGGCACGGATGCCGCTGGTGATGGTCATAGGCCAGGCCGCCAAGGACACCGCGGCGCTGTCAGATCCGGCGCGTTCGCCGCTGGGTCGACGACGCTGCCGTAGGGCATCCATGCCGGTGACCGGCCAGCCGGCCCTGCCGCAAAGCTGGCCGCGGACGCCTTCGCCCGGAAGCCGCGAACGCCGCCGACCTGCAGCCCCGCAAGGCGGTGCAGCCGATGACGTGCCGCGGTGGCACCGGAGCGGTGCCGCATCCGAGCGTGTCGAAGCACCCGAGTGCGTCGAAGCGCCGGGACAGCGGAGCGCCGAAGCACTTGGGCAAAGTGCGCAACTGCCGCCACGCCGGGCTGAAGACGACGTGGCCTGCAGAGGAACCGCGCCACCAGGGTGCGCGGCTGGCGGCTCGCCGCAGGCGACGCGCGACGGTGGCCCAGCGCTCGCCACGCCGGGTCCCTGGGCGCCGTAGTATTCTTCGCCGGTCTTCACGTCCTGGAATCCGGTCATGCGTCAGCGGCTTCGCTTCGGCTTGCTCGTGTTGTGCACTGCGCTGCTGGCCGCCTGCGGCGACGGCATGGTGCGGCGCGTGTCCGACCCCGCGGCCAGCCTGCAGCAGCTCACCGTCAACATGGACGGCAGCTGGAAGGTGGAGTTGCGCCTGCAGAACTACAGCAGCATCCCTATGCGTTACGACGGCGTACGCCTGGACCTGGGCGTGGGCGGCGAAGCCGCGGGGACCTTGCAGCTCGCGCCTGGCATCTCGATCGGGCCGGAAACGGCGGACGTGGTCAGCGTCGCGCTACGCCCGAGTTCGGCCGCGCGCATCGCCGTCGCCGATGCCCTGGCCGGCCGCCGCAGCCTCGACTACACCCTCAAGGGCAGCATCGACGCCACCCCGGAAGAGAAGAAGCAGCGCAGGTTCGAGATCGATACGCGCAATATGCTCACCCCCGCGCCCGGACTGGACGGCGTCCTGCGCTAGCCGCATCCCGCCCGCGCCACCGCGGCGCGGTCCCACCCTCACTTCTTGCGCCCGCTGTGAGCTAGGGGCAGCGACGCCGTGCCGGTCGATCGGCGCTTCAGCCAGCCCCCCGCAACCGCTGCGCTGGCAGGCCCGCCATTGCCCGGGCCGCTTCGCGACCGCTGCCGTCGCCCCATCCCCGACCCAAGAGCGCCGTCCCGCCGAGCACGCGTTCAGCTGCCATTACCGCGCATTTAATACACAAATGTAATATATACATATGTACCAAATGCCTAGCCAGCCATGAGCCGCTTCACCGCCACCGAGCAGCGCCTGGACGTCACCGGCCAGAAGCATCCGGGGTTCCCTCGCGACGCGGCCGCGGTGGTGCGCCTGATCAAGCTGCTGCACAAGCTGATCCTGGATCAGGGCAACGACATGCTGCGCGCCTACGGCCTGAACTACTCCGAATACAACGTGCTGATGATGATCGACGCCAGCCCGGACGGGACCTTGAATCCGTCGCAGTTGAGCGACGCGGCCAGCGAGAAGTCGGCCAACATCACCCGCTTGACCAGCCACCTGGTCGACAAGGGCCTGATCCAGCGCACGCCCAGCGCCGAGGACCGGCGCATGTTGCTGCTGCGCCTGACCGCCGAGGGCGAGCGCCTGATCGCCGCGTTCATGCCGGACGTGTTCGCGCAACTGCGCGGGTACACGCAGCACCTGGAGAGCGCCGAACTGGCGCAGCTGGAAGCCTTGCTGAAGCAATTGCTGCGCAGCGTGGAAGGCGACGCATGAGCGCGCGCGGGACCGATGTCGCAGCCAACGCCGCCGCCCCGCCGCGGCTGCGCGCCGTGTTGGCCGACGCCCTGCGCGGCGAAGGCGAGGCCTGGCTGTTCGTGCTGCGCACGCTGCTGTCGATCTACCTGGCCGGCTGGATCGCGCTGCGCCTGGACCTGTCCTCGCCGATGACCGCGATGATCACCGTGGTGGTGGTGATGCACCGGCAGACCGGCATGGTGTTCGCGAAGGGCTTCTACCGCGTGCTGGGCACGCTGATCGGCAGCGTCGCCGCGCTGGCGATGGTGGCGCTGTTCCCGCAGGAACCGGTGCTGTTCGTGCTGGTGCTGGCGATCTGGATCGGCCTGTGCACCGGCGGCGCGCTGCTGTACCGCAACTTTAAGGCGTACGCGTTCGTGCTGTCCGGCTACACCGTGGCGCTGATCGCGTTGCCGGCGGTGAACCAGCCGCAGAACGTGTTCGCGCTGGTCACCGCGCGCGTCACCGAGGTGCTGCTGGGGCTGCTGGTGACCGGCGTGATCAGCGACGTGGTGTTCCCCAGCCGCTTGCGCCAGACCCTGCGCGACACGGTGCGCCGCGCCTACGACGGCTTCCTGGATTTCGTCCGCGACGCCACCGGCGGCCAGCTGTCGCGCGCGTCGATGGAACAGGCGCACCTGCGCTTCGTCCGCGACGCGGTGCAGATCGAGGACCTGCGCAGTTCGGTGGTGTTCGAGGACCCGGAGGCACGCGTGCGCAGCGGCCGCCTGCGCCTGCTCAACCAGCGCTTCATGGCGGTGTCCACCAGCTTCCAGTCGCTGCATCACTACATCAACCGCCTGCTGCGCCAGGCCGAAGGCGATGTCGCCGAAGCGCTGATCGGCCTGTACCGGCCGCTGAAAGCCGCGTTGAGCGAACGCGGCGGCCGCGAACGCACCGTCGAGACCGCGCGCCGGCTGGCCGAATGCCGCGATGCGCTGGCGCCGCGAGCCGCCGCAGTGCGCGACACCCTGCCGAGCGCGCGCCACGAAGACTTCGACACCGGCGTGTCGCTGCTGCAGCGCTTCTTCGGCGAGTTGCACGACTACGTCGCCGCGGAGGCCGCGCTGGTCGCCCCGCAGCAGTGGCGCACGCCGCAGGCCGGCGGCGACACCGCCGTGTTCCTGCGCGGCAACGACTACGCGGCCGCCGCGCTGACCGCGCTGCGCAGCGCGCTGCTGGTGGCGGCGATGTGCTGGCTATGGATCCAGGCCGGCTGGATCAGCGGCGCCACCGCGGTGTTCCAGGCGGTGGCGTTGAGCGCGATCCTGTCGTCCAGCGCCAACGCACCGGCGGCGGCGCGTTCGCTGTTCAAGGGCTTCGTGTTCGGCGCCGCGCTGGGCGCGGTCTGCCAGTTGCTGGTGCTGCCGCAGATGGATGGCTACGGCCTGTTCGTCGCCGGCACCGCGCCGTTCCTGCTGCTGACCCTGTACCTGGCCTCCAAGCCGGCGCTGTTCGGCTTCGCCACCGGCACCAATCTGGCCTTCGTCTCGATCCTGGCGGTGCAGCCGACGCCGAGTTTCAACGCCGTCACCACCTTCAACAGCGTGGTGCCGCTGCTGCTGGGCACGCTGGCGGTGAGCGTGGCGTTCGTGTTCGTGCCGCCGGTGATCGGCACGCGCTGGCATCGCCAGCGCCTGCTGGAACAGTTGCGCCGGCAGACCACACTGGCCGCACGCGCGCCGCTGCCCGGCCTGCACCTGCGCCTGGAGAGCGTCAACCGCGACCTGTTCCAGCAGATCGTCGCGCATACCCCGCCGGGCAGCGACGAGCTGCGCGACCTGTTGGGCTGGGCGCTGTCGGTGCACGAGACCGGGCGCACCCTGGTCGAGTTGCGCCGCGACGCGGCCGACGGCGACCTGCCGCACGCGCTGGCCACCGATGTGGACGCTGCGGTGCAGTCACTGGCCGAGCTGTACCTGGCACCTTCGCCCGAACGCCATCGGCTGGCCCTGCAGCGCATCGATGCGGCGCTGGCGGCGAGCCGTCTCGACGGCGCGGTGCCGCTGCGCTGGAAGCGCACCCGCGAACACCTGCACCTGCTGCGTGGCGCGCTGCTCGATGCCGACTCGGTGCTCGCCGCCCTCGCCGCCGGGCATACGCCCGCCCCGACCTCGCCAGGAGCCGCCGATGGCGCTGCCCGCTGAAATCTCGATCGCCGGCGTGTACGTGCCCGGCCTGCTGGTGCTGGCGGTGGCGCTGCTGTTCGCCGCCTGGGCGGTGGATGCGCTCGCCGGCCGCGCCGGGCTGTACCGCTACGCCTGGCATCCGCCGCTGTTCCGTCTGGCCCTGTACGTCGGCGTGTTCGCCGCGCTCGGCCTGCTCCTTTTGCCGTGAGTCCCGCCATGAAGACATCCGCCCTGATCCGTTTCGCCCTGACCGCCGCGATCGTGCTGATCGCCGCCCTGCTCGCGCACGCCCTGTGGCGGCACTACATGCTGTCGCCGTGGACCCGCGACGGCCGCGTGCGTGCGGAGGTGGTGCGCATCGCCCCGGACGTGTCCGGCCTGGTCGATGCGGTCGCGGTGGCCGACAACCAGCACGTCGAGCGCGGCGACGTCTTGTTCAGCGTCGACCGCCGGCGCTTCGAGCTGGCCCTGGCGCAGGCCCGCGCCGATCTGGCCGCGGCGCAGGCGCAGGCGCGCTCGGCCGGTGCCAGCATCTCCGCCGCGGCCGCCAGCCAGGCCGCCAGCGAGGCCGAATTCCAGATGCGCCGCGCGCAGGCCGAACGCCGCGCCCGCGCCGCGTCGGTGATCTCGGCCGAGGCCCGTTCCGATGCCGAGGCCACCGCGCGCTCGGCGCAGGCCGACGTGCACCGCACCGCCGCCGTGCGCGGCCAGGCCAGCGCCGCGCAGGCGCAGGCGCTGGCGGCGGTGGCGCAGGCGCAGGCCGCGGTCGATCTGGCCGAACTGGACCTGCAACGCACCCAGGTGCGCGCCACCGCCGACGGCTACGTCACCAACCTGGACGTGCGCGTCGGCGACTACGCCCAGGCCGGCAGCGCGCGGCTGGCGCTGGTACGCGACGACGCGATGTGGATCTACGGCTACTTCGAGGAAACCAAGCTGCCGCGGGTGCACGTCGGCGATCGCGCCGATATCCGCCTGATGAGCGGCGGAGTGATGCTGCACGGCAAGGTCGAAGGCATCGCCCGCGGCATCGCCGACAGCGACAACCCGACCAGCGCCTCGCTGCTCGCCGACGTCAGCCCCACCTTCAACTGGATCCGCCTGGCGCAGCGGGTGCCGGTGCGGGTGCGCATCGATCCGGCCAGCGTGCCGCGCGGCACGGTCCTGGCCGCCGGCATGACCGCGACGGTCACGGTGCATGGGGAGCCGTGATTCGGGATTGGGGATTCGTAAAAGCGACAGCCGGTTCCGATCTTCCGCCGCGCGACGGCCGTTGCGAATCCCGAATCCCCCATCCCGAATCCCCGCCCCACATCCATACGCCGTAGTATCCTGCGCACCTCGGCCGCGCCGCGGCCTCTGTTCGAGCGACCGCATGAGCACCTACCAAGCCCCGCTGACCGACCTGCGCTTCGCGCTGCACGACGTGCTGCAGGTGGAAGCGCTGTTCGTCCGCCTCGGCTATGCCGAGGCCACCACCGACGTGGTCGATGCCGTGCTGGAGGAAGCCGCGCGCTTCACCGGCAGCGTCCTGGCGCCGCTGAACCGGGTCGGCGACGAACACGGCTGCACGCTGGACGCGGCTACCGGCGCGGTCACCACCGCACCCGGCTTTCGCGAGGCCTACCGGCAGTTCGCCGACGGCGGCTGGACCGGCCTGACCGCGGCCACCGAGTTCGGCGGCCAGGGCCTGCCGCATACCCTGGACGTGCCGCTCAACGAGATGGTCAACGCCGCCAACCTGGCCTGGGGCAACTTCCCGCTGCTGTCGCATGGCGCGGTCGAGGCGCTGAAGCAGCACGGCGAGGCCTGGCAGCAGGAGGTGTTCCTGAAGCCGCTGGTGGATGGCCGCTGGACCGGCACCATGTGCCTGACCGAGCCGCACTGCGGCACCGACCTGGGCCTGCTCAAGACCCGCGCCGAACCCAATGCCGACGGCAGCTGGTCGGTCAGCGGCACCAAGATCTTCATCACCGCCGGCGAGCACGACTTCACCGACAACATCGTGCACCTGGTGCTGGCGCGGCTGCCGGATGCGCCGGCCGGGGCCAAGGGCATCTCGCTGCTGGTGGTGCCCAAGTTCAAGGTCGCCCGCGATGGCAGCGTCGGCGCGCGCAACGCGGTGCGTTGCGGCTCGCTGGAACACAAGATGGGCATCCACGGCTCGGCCACCTGCGTGATGAACTTCGACGGCGCCGAAGGCTACCTGGTCGGTCAGCCGCACAAGGGCCTGCAGGCCATGTTTACGATGATGAACACGGCGCGGCTGGGCGTCGGCCTGCAGGGCATCGGCCTGTCCGAACGCGCTTACCAGAACGCCCTGCGCTATGCGCGCGAACGCCTGCAGTCGCGTTCGCTGACCGGGGCCAAGCTGCCGGACAAGCCGGCCGACCCGATCCTGGTGCATCCGGACGTGCGCCGCATGCTGCTGACGGTGAAGGCGCTGACCGAAGGCAGCCGCCTGCTGGCGCTGCACGCGGCGACCCTGATCGATATCGCCCACCACGCGCAGGACCCGGCCGAGCGCGAGCAGGCCGACGTGCTGGTCAGTTTCCTGACCCCGATCTCCAAGGCCTGCCAGACCGAATGGGGCGTGGAGAACACCTATCACGCGCTGCAGTGCTTCGGCGGCCACGGCTACATCCACGAGCACGGCATGGAACAGCTGGCGCGCGACGCCCGCATCACCACGCTGTACGAAGGCACCACCGGCATCCAGGCGCTGGACCTGATCGGGCGCAAGACCGCGTCCAGCCAGGGCGCGGGACTGAAGCTGTTCCTGGCGCAGATCGAGGCCTTCCTCGCCGAGCATGCCGAGAATCCGGCCGTGGCCGAGTTCGTCGGCCCGCTGCGCGAGAAGGCCGGCGAATGGGCGGCGCTGACCAAGCGCATCCTGCAGCGCGCCGCCGGCAATGCCGACGAGCTGGGCGCGGCCAGCTACGACTACGTGTTCTATTCCGGCTACGTGGTGCTGGCCTACTGGTGGGCGCGCAGCGTCGCCGCCGCGGATGCATCGGCGCAGAGCGAAGCGTTCAAGCAGTCCAAGCGCGAGACCGCGCGCTTCTACTACGCCAAGCTCCTGCCGCGCACGCTGACCCACGCCGCGGTGATCGAGGCCGGTGCCGAACCGCTGATGGCGATGGCCGACGCGCACTTCTGAGCAAGGTGCGCTGCGCGACCGGCGGCGCACTGCGCCGGTCGCGCAGATCCGTCCCGCTTCGATACACAAATCGTCAACAATCGGGTATAAGCTGTTTTCCCGATGGAGACAGACACAACAACGCTTGGTCTGATCGATACCGGAGCCTTCGCCGCTTCGGCCGGCGACGCGTCGTTTTCGTCGCCCCCTACCCACCTGCCTTCGGTGCGCCTGCTGTCGCTGGATGCGCATGGCCGGGTGCTGGACTGGATCAACTGGCAATCGGCCGCCTGCCTGTATGCGCGCGGCGCGGTGGCCTGGACCCTCGGCGAGCCGTGCATGCACATCCATGGCGGCATGTCGCGCGCCAGCGGCGAGCGCAGCGTGCTGCACCTGCATCCGATCATCGCCGCGCGCGGCCATGCCCGCTCGCGCGCGCTCGATCCCACGCCCACCTTGACCAATACCGCGCTGTTCGCCCGCGACGCGCAGCTGTGCCTGTACTGCGGCCAGCAGTTCAGCCGCCCGCAACTGACCCGCGACCACGTGCTGCCGGTCTCCAAGGGCGGCCGCGACACCTGGGAGAACGTGGTCACCGCGTGTTTCCACTGCAACTCGCGCAAGGGCAACCGCACCCCGCAGCAGGCGTCGATGCCGCTGCTGGCGGTCCCGTACCGGCCGAGCTGGATCGAGCACCTGATCCTGTCCAACCGCAACATCCTCGCCGACCAGATGTCGTTCCTGAAGGCGCAATTGCCCAAGCGTTCCAAGCTGTCGGTCTGACCGCCAGGCCGGCGCGCAACGCGCCGCGCACTGCGACGGATTGCCGCACCTCCCTGCCAGCGTGGCCTGTGCCCGTGCGCAACTGAACGGGTTGCTTGCCCGTGCCCGGAATGGGGAGGAAAATGGACGGTCCGCTGAACCCTAATCCCGATGATCGATCCCACCCGCTATCCGCGCCTCGCGCGCATCCAGATCCCCGCCGAACTGCGCCGCTTCGAGGAGTCGGAGCTGCCGGCGATCGCGGAGGAACTGCGCGCCTACCTGATCGAGTGCGTCGGCAAGAGCGGCGGCCATTTCGGCGCCGGCCTGGGCGTGATCGAACTCACCGTGGCCCTGCACTATCTCTACGACACCCCGGTCGACCGATTGGTGTGGGATGTCGGCCACCAGACCTATCCGCACAAGATCCTGACCGGGCGGCGCGACGAGATCCATTCGGTCAAGCAGGCCGGCGGCGTGGCGCCGTTTCCCAAGCGCGAGGAGAGCGAGTACGACACCTTCGGCGTCGGCCATTCCTCCACCTCGATCTCCGCGGCGCTGGGCATGGCCATCGCGCTGCAGCGCGCCGGCGACGAGCGCAAGGTGGTGGCGGTGATCGGCGACGGCGCGATGACCGCCGGCATGGCCTACGAGGCCTTGAACCACGCCGGCGGCATGGACCCGGAACCGAACCTGCTGGTGATCCTCAACGACAACCGCATGTCGATCTCCGAAGCGGTCGGCGGGGTCACCAAGATGCTCGGCCGGATGAGCGGCAGCAAGACCCTCAATGCGATCCGCGAAGGCGGCAAGAAGATCCTCGGCGACAAGAAGAGCAATCCCACCGCGCGTTTCGTGCGCCGCTGGGAGGAGCATTGGAAGGGCATGTTCGTGCCCTCCACGCTGTTCGAGGAGATGGGCTTCCACTACACCGGGCCGATCGACGGCCACGACCTGCCGGCGCTGATCGGCGCGCTGAAGACGCTGCAGACGCTCAAGGGTCCGCAGCTGCTGCACGTGATCACCACCAAGGGCAAGGGCTACGAACTGGCCGAGGGCGACCAGATCGGCTACCACGCGGTCGGCCCGTTCGATCCCAGCAAGGGCCTGGTGTCCAAGCCGGGCGCCAAGGCGCCGACCTATACCGACGTGTTCGGCGACTGGATCTGCGACATGGCCGCTGCCGAACCGACGCTGCTGGCGATCACCCCGGCGATGCGCGAGGGCTCGGGCCTGGTGCGCTTCAGCAAGGAATACCCGCAGCGCTACTTCGACGTGGCGATCGCCGAGCAGCATGCGGTGACGCTGGCGGCGGGCATGGCCACGCAGGGCGCCAAGCCGGTCGTGGCGATCTACTCGACCTTCCTGCAGCGCGGCTACGACCAGCTGGTGCACGACGTGGCGGTGCAGCAGCTCGACGTGCTATTCGCGATCGACCGCGGCGGCGTGGTCGGTCCGGACGGCGCCACCCATGCCGGCAACCTGGACCTGAGCTTCCTGCGCTGCGTGCCGCATCTGGTGGTGATGGCCCCGGCCGACGAGGCCGAGTGCCGGCAGATGCTCAGCACCGGCCTGCAGCACGCCGGTCCGGCCGCCGTGCGCTATCCGCGCGGCACCGGTCCCGGCGTGGCGCCCGGCACGGCGCTGGACACGCTGCCGATCGGCAAGGCGCAGGTCCGTGCGAACGGCGCCACGCTGGCGCTGCTGGCGTTCGGCGCGACCGTGGCGGCGGCCGAACAGGTCGGCCGCGAGCTCGGCCTGAGCGTGGTCAACATGCGCTTCGTCAAACCGCTGGACCGCGCGCTGCTGCTCGAACTGGCGCGCAGCCACGACGGCTTCGTGACCATCGAGGACAACGTGGTGGCCGGCGGCGCCGGTTCCGGCGTGGCCGAACTGCTCAATGCCGAAGGCGTGCTGCGCCCGGTGCTGCACCTGGGCCTGCCCGACGCATTCCAGCACCACGCCAGCCGCGAGCAGTTGCTGGCCGAAGCCGGGATCGACGCCGCCGGCATCCGCGCGGCGATCCTGGCGCGCTGGCCGCAGCTGGCGACCGGCGCCAACGCGGCGCGCCTGGCCAAGGCGTGAACGGCAGGTGCGGCGCGGCCAGGCAGGCAACGCGCGTCGCACCTCACCCGCTCAAGGCGCGATCACCTCGTAACCGCGTGCGCGCAGCCGGTCCAGCGGACCATCTGCCTCCTGCAGGCCCTGCATCGACAGCACCGCGAAGCTGGAGTGGTTCTGCGCCAGCGCCCGCTCCGCCGTTTCCAGCCACTTGCCCAGCGCGCGCTGGCGCACATCGCCCAGGCCCAGCTTGGGCGCGATCGCCGCCTCGCCGACCGCGTCCATGCACACCCGGTACTGATCGTTGCCCGGCAGCTTGCCGAGCGCGTCGAGATCGCCCTCGGACCAGGCATTGGCGCGCTGCCGCATCGTTTCCAGGTCGCCCTGGATGACCTGCAGCGTGCGCGCGAAGCAGTTGCGGTCGTTCAGCGCCGTCGCGCGGAATTCCTGCAGCGCGCGCTTGGCGTCGGGCACCTTCACTTCCACCACCACCGGCACGATCGGCACCTTGGCGCGCTTGGCCGCGCGCTCGATCACCGGCGCGGTGACGCTGGCCATGCTCAGCCCGGACTTGCGCATCGCCGCCTCGTACAGTTCCTGCGCGGCGAACACCGGCCGCCACGTTTCCACGCTGGCGTCGCGGCCCAGGTAGCGCGCCTTCAGCGGCAGCCATTGCGCGTACAGGTCGGCCGGCAGTACCTGCTGCAGGGTCTGGCCGTCCGGGTTGCGCCGCGCCTTCAGCAGCGACGGCAGCAACAGCAGGCTGCGGAACACGCCCAGGTTCGAGGACAGCGACAGCGTCGGCGCCGCGATGACCTGCTGCGACTGGCCGATCACCCGCTCCACCTCGCCCGACGCCCACTGCATGCGCTTGGGCAACGGCGACACCGTGCCCAGGATCCACAGCACGTGGTCGCCGCGGCGCACCTGCCACAGTCCGGGACCGGGCTGCTGGCCGGTCACCAGCACCGCCTCCAGATCGACCACCGGCGCGGCGGCCGGCGCCGCTGGCGGCACCGCCGGATGCGCGGCAGCCAGGCCCGCGAACGCCAGCAGCATTGCCGCACACACGCCTCTCACCGCATTCGTCCAGGGCATCGCGGCACTCTCCAGGAATTCGGACCGACGCCGAAGATCCAGCGCGTCGCGACGATATCAGCCCGACAGCTTGGGCAGGTACGCGGCCAGCGGATCGGTGACGGGCAGCAGCTGGAAGCGCTCCCACAGGAACCCCGGCGCCACCACGCAGCGCACCAGGCTGTAGTCGTCCAGCGGCCGCGCCGCCTGCCAGCTGCCGGCCGGGATCACCACCGACGGCAGGCCCCCGCGCTCGCTGGCGTCCATCCGGTAGCGCTGCAGGCCATGCTGCGGATCGAAGCTCAGCAATTCCAGCGCGCCGCCCTCCTCCCATTGCCAGGTTTCGTCGGCATCGATCCGGTGCCAATCGCTGCACTCGCCGCGCACCAGCAGGAAGCGGATCGCGGTGCAGGCCGGACGCGTGACGCCCTCGTGCTGGACCTGCAGTGCGGAGGTATGTACGCGCGCATAGCGCCCGCCCTCCGGGTGCGGCAGCAGCGACAGGTCGCGCACCAAGGTGGCGATACGAGTGGACGATTTCGTAGACATGGCCCAGTTTAGGGCCTGTCGGCCGGCTTGGGCTAGACCACCGACGGGGGCCGCCCTGGCGGTTGATGGGCGCCGGCGAGTGCCGGCCCGCCTTGCCTGGCTAGGCTAGCCCACCAGGCGCCGGCCGTTGCGCAGGCAGACGCCGAAGAACACCAGCAGGTCCCAGCTGTAGCGCTTGAGCAGGCGCCGCGGCTCGCGCAGCAGGCGGTACATCCACTCCATGTGCAGGCGGCGCACCCAGGCCGGCGCACGCTGGGCGTTGCCGGACAGGAAATCCAGCAGCGCGCCGACCCCGAACAGCAAGCGCGCGTCCAGCTGCGCGGCATGGTCGAGGATCCAGGTTTCCTGCAGCGGATTGCCGAACGCCACCAGCACCACGTCGGCATCGCTGGCGTTGATGCGCTCGGTCAGCGCCGTGCCCGCGGCGGCGAACTCGGCGTAGCCGTCGCAGGTGCCGACCACGTTCTGGCCCAGTGTCTGCCGCAGTGTCTGCGCGGCGGCCTGGGCCACGCCGGGCCGCCCGCCGAGCAGGAAGAAGCGCAGCGGCCGCCGGCTGTGCCGGCACAGGTACGGAATCAGGTCGGTGCCGTTGAGGTTGCCGGCGAAGCGGCGGCGATGCACCAGCAGCGCGCCCAGGTCCATGCCGATGCCGTCGTTGACGATGCGCACGCCCGGCGCGCGCAGGCGCGTGCGCAGCGCCTGGCACTGCACCACGAAGTTGGTGTTGGCGAAGAACACCTGGCGCTGCTCGCCGCGCGCCTGCGCCTGGAACAGCGCGTGCGCGAACGCCGCTTCGGTGGTGCGCAGGATCGGATAGCCGCCCAGCGCCATCACCTCCTGCCGCTCGGAGTGCGCATCACCAGAGGTCATGGGGAAAACTGTCCAATAGACCGCGCTGCAGGGCATTCAGCTCGAACGGGGCGTTGCCGCCCAGGGCCAGGCACTCCTCGACGCTGTGGCCGGCATGCCACTGCGTGCGCCCGGTGCCGTAGTAGTAATCGTCGTACTTGAAGCGGTCCTCGCCGTTGCCCCAGTCCAGGTACACCGACGGCACGCCGTAGGCTTCGGCCAGGATCAGGCCGTGCAGGGAACTGGAAACCACCAGTTCCGCGGCCAGCAATTGCCGCACGAACCCGGCCGGCTGCCGGTTCGGCAGCACCAGCTGGTCCTTGTAGCGTGCGTATTTGTCCGATGGCTCGTTGAAGTGCGGCACGATCAGGAACGGCTGCCGCACGGCCGGCGGCGCCAGCGCGTCGAGCGGAAAGAACAGCGGCATCAGCAGTCCCGGATCGCCGTAGATCTCCGGCACCTGCAGCCCGCGTTCCTGCAGGAACGCGCGGGTCTTGGGTCCGCGCACCGCACGCACGTCGAGCGCGCGGAAGCGATGCCGCTCGGCCGGGATCTTGCCGTTGATGCCGCTGCCCCACACCGTGTCGCCGTCGCTGGCGAAATGCAGCACCGAACCGATCGCGATCAGGCGCTTGCGCTTGTCGCGCTTGTCCAGCAGGGTCCGGTCGCGCTGCGCCAGCACGTTGGACACGATGATCTTGGACAGGTGATCGCCGACGTTGATCTCGCCGTTCTTCGGCTTCCACCAGAACAGCGCGCGGCGTTCTTCGTAGTCGATCCATTTTTGCAGTGCGGACAATGCGACATCCTCCCTTGTGTACGCGAACGCCGTTCGCGGGCGAGCGGCTCCGTGTCAGGCGGTATCGCCTGCGAAAAGCCGGGTTTCCGGATAGGCCGACGGATCCAGGACACGGTCGGTGGTCTCGGACCAGCTCAGGCATTGGCGATGGCGCACGTGCGGGGCGTGCAGCGCCTTTTCGATCGCCGCGACGATCGAGGCCTCGTCGCCCGGGGTATAGCCGAAGCGCGACTGGTAGCTGCCGACCACCGCGTTCGGACACACCGCCGGCAGGCCGAAGAAATCGTATTGCAGCAGCTTCATCGAGCTGTCGGCCAGATACACCGGCACCTGTTCCGACGCGTACGGCGCGATGCCGAAGCGCGCGTGCTTGATGTAGCCGATGGTCTCGGCGTGCTTCATCTCGCCGTACACCACCACGTTGTCGCCGTAGCCCGGCGCGCGGCCCATGCCCGAGCCGATCACGTGGAAGGTGACCTGCGGGAAGGCGCGGCTGGCGGCGACGAAGAATTCCGGATCGAACAGCATCGAGCCGACCGCCACCGCATGGATGCCCTCGCCGTACGGCGACGGATCGCCGAGCGTGTCCAGGTTGTGGTCCACGCCATGGCCCACATGGAACACGTTGTGGCGGCTGGAAATCTCCTCGGCCATCGCCGGCGACACCAGCGCGATCACGTCCAGGCTCGGCGCCACGCGGTCGAACTCGCGCTCGATGTAGTCGGCGACGTTGATCGTGCTCAGGCCATCGGAGGCACGGTAGACCTTGCGCGCGGTCGGGTTGATGCGTGCCGCCAGCTCGATGAAGGCCACCGCGATGCCGCTTTCGAACACGATCACATCCGCTTCCTGCATCCAGCGCAGCAACGTGGCCGGCGGCTTGGCCGCGTACAGCTTGAACATCAGGTCTTCCAGCGGCCGCAGCCAGCGCCGCCGCGTGTTGAACGGATGCAGCGGCGCGCGCCACAGATAGCAGTCCACGCCGTTGTGCTTGACCACGGTGTTGGCGGTGGCGTCCAGCGGCAACCGCAGGTCGCCCTTCATCCGCGACAGCAGGCTGTAACGCAGCGAGAAGAAGCGCGTGGTACCGCGCTTGGCCAGCTCGTCGGCGATGAAGTGGATGTTGGCGCGGCGCGGCGTGCGGTAGTCGTGCGCCGACAGCACCAGATAGCACGGCGGGCGTCCGGCAAGGGCCGCGGCCGGTGCCGCGGCGAGCGTCGCCGCTGCGGAAGAATCGCTCATGCCATCGCTCCTTTGCGGTAGAGGGGTGTCGGGAAGATCGCCGGATCGCGGGTCATCGTTTGGCCCTGGCATCGCGCAGCAACGTGCGCATGTTGAGGATCGCCATCACGTCGCGGCGGAACGCCGGCCACAGCGCGAACACCAGCACGCAGCCCAGCGCCATCGCCGCGCCGCCCACCGCCAGCTGCTGCCACAGCGAACTGCCGCCCCACTGCTGCGCGGCGAAGTACGCCGCCACGCCGGCCGCGCCGTAGCCGAGGATCGCGCGCAGGCCGTTGTTGAACAATTCCAGCGCCGGCACCTGCGGCGCCACCTTGGCGATCCAGATCACCGACAGCGGCCACATCACCAGCAGGCCCAGGGTGTAGCCGATGGTCACGCCCATCACGCCCCAGGCCGAGCCGGCGAAGATGCAGGCGATCAGCGTCACCCGCCCGACCACCGAATACACCAACTGCTCGCGCATCAGGCCATGCGCCAGGAACACCCAGTAGGTGGCGTAGGACGCGGTCTGGAAGATGCCGCCGAGGGTCAGCACCTGGAACAGCGGCACCGCCGGCCGCCATTGTTCACCGAGCACCAGCACGATCAGCGGCAGCGCCAGCGCGCAGGCGCAGGAGAACAGCGCCACGATCAGGTGCACCATCACCGTCTGCCCGCGCAGCAGGAAGCTGCCGAAGCGCGGCGGATCGTCCTGCAGCTGCGACAGCACCGGCAACGCCACCGAGGTGGCCGGCGCATTGATCTGGTTCAGCGGCATCATCAGCAGCTGGAACGCGCGGTTGTACAGGCCCAGCGCCTCGGCGCCGATGCGGTGGCCGATGATCACCTGGCCGACGTTGCGGCTGGCGTAGCCGAGCAACTGCGCGGCCATCAGGTTCCAGCCGAAGCTCAGGAACGCGCGCATCGGCGCGTCGCGGCGATAGCCGCGCGGCAGCCAGCGCGCGCAGGCGCCGGCGATCGCCAGGTTGACCAGCGCCTGCACCACCTGCTGCCACACCAGCGCCCAGTAGCCGTAGCCGGCCAGGGCCACGCCGACGCCGGCGACCAGGCCCATCACCTGCGCGCCGACATCGCTCAGCGACACCTGGCCGAAGCGCAGCCCACGGCTGAGATGCGCGCGGTACTGGGTGGTCATGCCGTTGAGCAGGAAGGTCACCGCCAGCGCCTGCGAGATACCCAGCAGCGCCGGCTCGCGATAGAAGTGCGCGATCCACGACGAGGACAGGAACACCACGATCGCCAGCACCAGGCCGATGCCGCTGTTGATCCAGAACAGGTTGTCGCGCTGCTCGCGGCTGACGTGCTTGGCCTGGATCGCAGCCGAGGACAGGCCGAAGTCGCGCAGGATCTCGGCCATGCCGACGATCGCGGTGACCATCGCCATCAGCCCGTAGTCGTAGGGCGTCAGCAAGCGCGCCAGCAGCACGATGCCGCCGAACTGCACCACCATCTTCGCCAACTGCCCGGCCATGGTGACGGCGGCGCCACCGGCCGCGCGCGAGCCGAGGCTGCGTTCCGGCGGCGCTGCGGGACCGGGGGTTTCGGTCGTGCTCATGCCCGTGCCTCGCTGCGCACGCCGCGCGCATCCAGATAGCTGCGGTAGTGCTGCACGCCGATCGCGCTCCAGTCGCGCCGCGACAGGTCGGGCACCGCGTCGGCGGGCAGGCGCTGCGCCTGCGCCAGCGCGTCGGCCAGCTGCGCCGCATCCAGTTCGCCCCGATACAGCAGCACCCACTGCGGCCCGACCTCTTCGGCGATCGCCGCATTGGCCTCGTTCCACGGCGCCAGCACCGGCCGCGCCAGCGACAGCGCCAGCAGCAGCGTGCCGGAGTTGTGCATCTGCCGGTACGGCAGCACCACCAGTTCGGCCTCGCCGACTTCGCGCGCCAGCACCTCGTCTTCCACGTACTGCAGCCGCGCGCTGATCCGCGGATCGGCGGCGCAGGCCTGTTCGACCACGGCGCGGATCTGCGCATCGATCGGATTGCCGGCGATGCGCAGGCTCAGCGCCGGGTCGGGCAAGGCCTGCAGCGTCGCGACCAGGGTTTCCACGCCCTTGTACGGGCGCAGCAGGCCGAAATGCAGCAGGCGTCCCGGCACCCGCGGCGGCTGCGGCATCGCCGCGTACCAGTCGCGGTAGTGGCCGTGCAGGATGGTGTCGGTGGCCGGCGCACGCTCCGGCGTGGTCGCGTTGATGCGGATCCAGCGCGCGGTCAGGCGATCGGTCCAGCGCAGCAGCAGGCGCTCGCGCCAGCCCTTGTCCTCGTGCGGGGCCACGTTGTGCAAGGTGCGCACCAGCGGCACGCCGCCGAGCTTGAGCCGCAGCAGCAGCAGCGCCATGCACGCCTGCTTGGCCAGCGTGCCCACCGCCGTCGGGTGCCGCATCATGTATTCCGGCCAGTGCACGTGCAGCACGTCGTAGCGCGACAGCAGCGCCGCGCGCATCGAGAAGAAACGCAACTGCACCTGCTGCGGCAATGCCGCGTACAACTGGGTCAGGTACGGATTGGTGGTCGCGCCCGGCCGCTCGGTCGACAGCAGCACGGTGATCGGCGGTCCCGGCACGCGCGCATCGCCGCTGCAACGCGGTTCGTCGCTCATCGCCCCGCCTCCGTCTTGCCCAGTACCGCGCGGTATTCGTCCAGATAGGCGCCGACCACATGCTCCCAGTCGTAGCGCTGCGCGTAGGCCATGGCCGCCTGCCGCTGCGCGGGGAACGTCGCGTCGGTGGCGGCGGCATAGGCTTGTACCGCAGTGGCGGCGCGCTGCGGATCGGCCGGATCCAGCAGCACGCCTTGCGCCGATTCGCGCACCAGGCGCGCGAACGGCGGAATGTCGCTCAGCACCGGCAACAGACCGGCGCTCATCGCTTCGACCGCGGCCAGGCCGAAGCCTTCGTGACGCGACAGGCACACGAAGTACTGCGCGCTGCCGAGCAGCTGCGCCAGTTCCTCCTGCGACGGCGCCACGCGCAGCTGCACGCGGTCCTGCAGGCCGCGTTCGGCGATCGCCTGCAACAGGTCGGCCTGGGTGAAATCGTATTCGCGCCCGGCCACGATCAGCTGCCAGGCCGGATCCTGCGCCGCCAGCGCGCGCAGCAGGTCCAGCGTTTCCAGCAAGCCCTTGTTGACCGACCAGCGCCCGAAATAGATCAGCGTGCGGCCCGGCGTGGCGCTGCCCTGCCCGGCGAACTTGCTCACATCCACGCCGTTCTCGATCACCCGCAGGCGCTGCGGCGCGACCACCGCCGAGAACACCTGGCCATCGTTCTCGCTGGTCGCCACGACCCGCGCGTAGGCCCGGGCCGAGGCCCGGGTCAGCGTCTTGAACCACAGCATCTTCAGCCGCGAGGCATAGGTGGTGTGGAAGAAGCCGCCATGGGTGGAGACGATCATCGGCGTGCCGTGCAGCACCCGGGTCAAGGCCAGGAAGTCGTAGAAGAAATCGATGCCGTGCACGTGCACCAGATCGGCGCCGCGCAGCGCGGCCAGGACCTTCGGCGCCAGCGGATAACGCGAGGACCCGCGGTACGGCAGCCGCACGATCGGCACGCCCTGATACGCATCGCGCTGCGCGAGCCGCTCCTGCCGCCGGGTGAAGACCCGGTCCAGGGTGACCACCTCGACCTGATCGCGGCCCTGCTGCAGGTGCCGCCGCGCGATGTTCAGCACGACCTCCTCCATGCCGCCCACCGACGGATGGAACTGGCGCACGACGTGAACCACCTTCATTGAACGCTCCCTTGCGCCAGCGCACCGCATTGCGACAGCGCCATCAGGACGCCTCCTGCCGTGCCGGCTCGCGCCGCAGCCCGATCATCCACGGCGCCACGCGCACGATCACCGCGCGCATCGGCACGCTGGCGAGCACCGCCAGCACGCTCACCGACACCGCCCAGGCCGGCCCCCAGGCATCGCCGCGGACCAGGCCGGTACGGCTGGCCACGCCGGCCATGACCGAGAACAGCAACGTATGCGTGCACAGGATCAGCAAGGTGTTGCGTCCGATCCACTGCAGCCACGCCCACTCCTGCACCAGCCGCGCCACGCACAGCGCCATCGCGCTGCCGAGCAGGCTGGCGGCGAGGAAACCGAGCGGCGAATGCCCGAACTTCATCATGTTCACGTCCACCCGGCCGTTGTTCCAGGCGATCGCGAACCACACTGCGCCGAGCAGCAATGCCGCCAGCGCGTTGCCCGTGCGGCTGGTCGGAAGCAGGCCGCTGCGCTTGGCTGCGGCCGCGCCGACCGCGAAGAAACACAGCGACACCGGTAGTACATCCAGCGCAAACGGAAGCCGGTAATCCTGGGTCGGGAACCAGATCGCCCAGCCCCAGGCCAGCAGCAGCGACAACACCGCCAGCATCTCCAGCGACAGGCGCCGGCGCAGGTACAGATAGCTCAGCGTGGTCACGAACAGCGCCGGCAGGAACCACAACGCCGGCATCACGTAGAGCTTGGGGCCGATGCCGCTGACCAGGCCCAGCAACGGTTCCCACCACGGCCGGTCGCCCCACAGCTGCGCCTTGGAACCGATGTTGCGGGTCAGCATCCAGTACGCGTAGGCGACCAGGAAGAACGCCAGATACGGCAGCAACAGGCTGCGCGCCAGCTTGGTCCAGGTCGCCATGCCCAGCGGCCGCTTGCCGAACGCCTCGCCGACCCAGCCGGACAGCACGAAGAACATCGGCACGTGGAAGCTGTAGGCCAGGATCACATAGGCATGCGGGATGCCCTTGGCGTGGCCGAACACCACCAGCAGGATCGCCAGCGCCTTGGCCGCGTCGATGCGCGCATCGCGCGTGCCGCGCACGCCGCTGCGGGCCGGCTGCTCGGCCAGCACCGTCTGCAGTGCCTGCGTGGAGGCGCTCATGTCGCCACCGCCGCACGCGGCGTGGTGTCGGTTGCCGGCGGCAATGCCGCCGCCACTGCGCGCCGCGGCACCATCTGCCACAGGCAGCCGCAGACGAACCACCACAGCGCCGCGGTCTTGATCGAGAAGTAGCCGTTGGAGACCAGCAGGCTCAACGCGAACGCAAAGATCAGCAAATTCTTGAACAGCTGGCCCTCGATCGTGCGCATCAGCATCGCGAACGAATAGGCCAGCAGGAACGCCAGCACCAGCACCACCGACTGCGAGGAGATGAAATAGGCGATGCCGCTGTCGAAATACTTGTACGGCGTGTCGAAATCCAGGCCCAGCCACGATTCGGCGGTCATGTTGCGGATCGAGTACACGGTGAAGAACACCCGCCCCAGGGTGGTGTCCTCGTAGCTCTGGATGCCGGACGCCCACACCATCAGCCACGCGCCCAGCAACACGCCGAAGAAGATCAGGAAGCCCAGGCGCTGGTCCATGCGCAGCAGCAGCGGGGTCAGCGCCACCATCATCACGCAGGTGCCGGCGGCCAGGCGTCCGTCCGAGGCCACGATCAGGAAGCCGATCATCGCCACCGACGCGGCGATCCCCACCGGCCGCATCCAGCGCCAGAAGGTCAGCAGGATCGCGGTGAAGAAGATGATGAAGTTGCCCATCGTCACCGGCTCGATGAACACCGAGGAGGCGCGCGGCAGGTTGGAGGACGGCAGGAAGTTGCGCGCGCCCGGCCGGGTCGCGCTGACGAACAGGTTGCTGTCCTGGTTCCAGAAGCTCGACGCGCTGGCGCCGCGCGCATTGACGAAGTAGCTCTTCGGGTTGACCACGTCGCCGTAGACCTTGGGCAGGGCCAGCTCGAACGCCGCCACCAGCGACACGATCAGCGCCATGCGCAGAAAAAGTTTTGGCAACGAACCGGTATAGGCCGCGCCCAGCACCAGGAACGCGAACGGGATCAGCGCGTCGCGGAAGAACTTGGGATCGATCGACCAGACCAGGAACAGCCGCACCAGCATCAGCAGCGCCAGCAGGCCGATGCCGGTGAACACCATCGCCGTGCGCTTGCGGTCCAGCGACCACAGGCCGATCAGGAAGCAGGCGCCGTAGATCGCCAGTTCCGCGACATAGGTCATCGCCGGGCTGACCCGGAACACCTTGGCGTTCACCACTGCGAGCAGGAAGTTGTAGCCGATGGCGAACAGCAGCACCAGTTCGATCAGAAGATTGTGGCGCTGCTCGCGCAGCGTCATCGGCGGCGCATCGATGGCGGTATTCAGCACGCGGCACCTCGCTGCGCGACGCGACGCGTCACGGGTTGCGACAACGGCGGCCGCAACGTGCCCATGGCGGAACGCCCCGCGTGCACGGCACGGCGGCAAGCGACCTCGATGGCGCCGCGGCCCGCGCCCCAGCCGCCGCCGTCCCCGCCACCGGCGGCGACGACGGGGCGGCGCCGGCAGTGGGGACGGTCGGCGCGATAACGGTACATCGGGCGCATCAGTAGGCGGTCTTCTGCCCGAGCACCTTCACTGCGGTGAGCACGATGATCCGCGTATCCAGCCACAGCGACCAGCGGCGGATGTAATCCAGATCGTATTGGATGCGCTTCTTCATCGTCCGCAGCTCCGGCGTCTCGCCGCGGAACCCGTTGACCTGGGCCCAACCGGTGATGCCCGGCTTGACGTAGTGCCGCTGCATGTAATGGTTGATCAGCTTCTCGTAGTGGGTGTTGTGCTGCGCCGCATGCGGCCGCGGCCCCACCACCGACATGCTGCCGCCGAGCACGTTGAACAGCTGCGGCAGCTCGTCCAGGCTGCTGCGGCGCAGGAACGCGCCGAACGGGGTGACCCGGCTGTCGCCGCGCTTGGCCTGCACCACCACGTCGCTGGGTTCCTGCTGCACGCGCATCGAGCGGAACTTGTACATGTAGAACTCGCGGCCGCCCAGGCCATGGCGGCGCTGGCGGAAGAACACCGGACCCGGCGAACTCAGCTTCACGCCCACCGCGATCGCCAGCATCACCGGCCACAGCATCGCCAGCGCGGCCAGCGCGACCAGCTTGTCCTGCAGCGCCTTGGCGACCACGAAGTAGGTGTTGCGGTCCACCCCGCCCTGGCGCAGGTTGATCACCGGCACGTTGCCGATCTGGTCGCCGGACTGGTTGAGCATGCCGAAGTCGAACAGGTCCGGGATCAGCCTGACCTGGATCGGATAGCGGTCCATCTGCTGCAGCAGCTGCTTGATGTGGTCGCGCTCGCCCAGCGGCAGCGAGATCCATACCTGCTCGACCTCGTTGTTGTTGAGGTAGTCGATCAGCGACTCCGGCGTGCCGGCCCCCAGGCACTGCAGCTTCTTCGGATGATCGGCCACCGACAGGTCGTAGTCGCTGCTGAAATAGCCGACCAGTTGCATGCCCACCCACGGATTGCGGCTCAGGTAGTTGTGGATCTTGACCACCGGATGGCGCAGGCCGACCACCACCACGCGCTGCACGTCCACGCCTTCCGAGCGCAGGTGGTTGAGCACGCCGCGCACCATGGTGCGCGAGACCAGCAAGGTGGCCAGACTGGTGGCGAACCACAGGCCGATCCATAGCCGCGAGACCTGCTGCCCGAACTGCACCACGAAGGCATGCACCGCGAACAGCGCGAACACGCCGCCGCAGGCCAGGCTCAGCACCATCATCTCGCGCATCAGGCCGCGTCCGCGCCAGCTGCGGTACAGCGGAAACAGCGCGAAACAGATCACCGCGTACAGCAACGTGGTGCCGATCGCGACGCGGTAGGACGCTTCCGGCATCCAGTTGCCGAACAGCAGGCGGTGGGTCAGCAGCGCACCGGCGACGATGACCGTCAGATCCGATACGCGTAGCAGGATATCCGCCGCGGCTGCATATTTGGACAGCAGGCGGGGGGACGACGTTGTATAGGTGGCGCTACTCAGGTCTGCCAGAAGCATGGTCGGGATTCCTATCCAAACTCGGTCGGTGGCATGCGGGGGAACATGCGACGTATGCGAGCCTCGATCTCATCTGCCAGTGGACCGCTGCGGTGCCTTCCTCACCGACCCCAGGTCCACGGCAGCCCATGTTTATTTCAACAGAACCGCGACTGCGTACAACCGGTCAGGAAAATAATGGAACACCTCTGTACTTAGCTGAACCACGTATCACCTCACTGAAGAATTTGCGTAGGAAACATGACGATGTGCCTGCGTCGTCGCATCGGTCGCGACCGCGGTCACGGCGCATCGCAGCAGGCGTCGCGCCGCGCGCTTCATGCCGCTGCCGCCGCCTGCGCTTCGCGCAGGAAGTAGCGGATCAGGGCGATGGCGATCGCCGAGAACAGGCCGAACACGAACGCCAGCGCCAGGTTCAGCAAGGTCTTCGGCGAACTCGGCTTGCCCGGCACGTCGGCGCGGTCGACGATCGACACGTTGTTGGTGCCCACGTTGCCGGCCACGCCGATCTCCTTGTAGCGCTGCAGCAGCGCGTCGTAGAGCTGGCGGTTGGTGTCGGCTTCGCGCCGCAGCATGTTGTAACGGATGCTGCGGGTCTGCAGATCCAGCTCGTCGTTCTTCAGGCTGGAGATGCGTTCGGACAACAGCGTCTCCTGCTGCCGCGCCGCTTCGTAATCGTTCTTCAGCCCGCTGCGGATGTTGGCGATCTCGTTGCCGATCTGGCGCTTGGTCTCGGCGATCTGGTTCTGCAGGCGCTGCATCTCCGGGTAGCCCGGCTGGAAGGTGGCCAGCTTCTGCTGGTAGTCGGCCGCCAGCTTGGCCTGCTCGGCGCGCAGGCTCTGGATCAGCGGGCTGCTGATCACCTGCGGCAGGCCCATGCCGTCGCCGATCCCGGCCTGGCGCCAGGCCGACTCGGCCTTGATCCGCGCATCCTGCGCGGCGGCCAGGCGCACGTTCAACTCGCTCATGTTCTGCGTCGGCAGCGACGGCTTGTCGTCGCCCAGCGACACGATCTGCTCCTTGCTGGAGTAGTCGACCGCGTTCTTCTCCGACTCTTCCACCTTGTCGCGCAGCTGCTCCAGCCGCTCGGACAGGTACTTGGCGGCGAACGAGGACGCCTGCAGGCGCCGCTCCTGGGTCGAGGCGATGAACATCTTGGCGTAGGTGTTGGCCACGCGCGTGGCCAGCACCCGGTCGGGCGAATCGAAATTGATCCGCACCAGCCGCGAATCGCGCACCGGCTCGATCGTCAACGCGTCCAGCACCGGGCCGACCAGCGCATTTTCGGCGGCGGCGGCGCGCGCCTCCGGCGACGGGGCACGGCCATCGCCATTGCCCTGCAGCTTCTCCAGCGCCTCGTCGACCAGCGGCTTGAACGTCGGGTCCTGGGTCAGCCGCGCCTCGCGGATCACCGCGCGGGCCAGCGAACGGCTGCCGAGCAGCTCGTACTGGGTCTGGTAGAAATCGCGATCCTGCGGCGATTCCACCGGCATCAGGTTGGCCACGTTGGTGACGTTCAAGGACTCGCGCTCGATCTGCAGCACGCTGGTGGCGCGGTACTTGGGCGTCATCAATAACGTTACCAGCAGCGCCAGCGCGACGACCGCCACGGTCAGGCCAACGATCAGCCAGCGCTGCCGGTACAGGGCGTTCCAGTAGTCCAGCAGGCTGATGTCGGCCGGGCTCAGCGGCGCCGAGGAGGTGCGGGCATGCATGCTCGAGGAACTCATCGGTATGCCCGCCAGACCATGACGAACGGGGTCAGCTGCACCATCGTGCGCAGCACGACGAGCGCATCGGAGCGGTACACCACGACGATGTCGCCGCCGTAGATTTCAGGATCCGGCGAGACGCCCTTCTGGATATCGCGCAGATCGAAACGGGCCAGCATCTTCTGCCCGCCGACGTTGCGGAACACCACCACGTTGCCGCGGCTGGCCACGTCGCTGACGCCCTTGCCCAGCGACAGCGCCTGCTGCAGGGTCAGCGCCGAACCGGCGATCGGGTAGATGCCCGGCTCGCCCACCGCGCCGGTGACGGTCACCCGGTTGCCGGTGAACTCGTCGACCAGCACCGACACCTGCGGGTTCTGCAGATAGCCGTTGCGGTAGCGTTGGGTGATGTCCTTCTGCAATGCGTTGACGCTGAGTCCGGCGGCCTTGATGTCGCCGACCAGCGGCAGCGAGATGCGGCCCTCGTTGTCGACCCGCACCTGGCGCTCCAGGTCGTCCACCTGGAACACCTTGACCGTCAGCAGGTCGCCGGGGCCGAGCAGGTACTCCGGCTGCCCCATGGAGGCGGCCAGCGGATCGCCTGCCGGCAATTCCGTCAGCATCTTCGGCCCGGTGCTGCTGCACCCGGTCAGGAAGACCAGACAAGAAAGGGCCAGACACAATGCCCAGTTGAACGTACCGGAGAGTTTACCCATGCGCGATGCAGACGCCCTCTGTCGAGTGGTTTTGGGAACGCCGCACTCCTCTATCCGGCCAGCGCTCCATCACCGGTCGGGTAAGACGATTGCAGTGTCATTTCCTGCCTGGGACGACCGCCCAGGCCAACAGCGAAGCCTCGTGTTGCAGTGCACTATGGCACAGCTACCCGCCCTCACCAAGACATCTTGCGGCATTTTTTTGACGCTATACCGCGTGGATTCAAGTACATGTCCGAATATTCAGCATGTTCAACGAAGCCACGTCGCAAAATACACGACGTTAACGTGACGCATGTCAAGGCGTTGACGGTCCTCGTCCGCAGTTCGCTACCGGATTTCCGTCCCGGTCGTCGCAGGTCCCGCGGCGGCCGCAGCAGGCATCGCATCGACCCGAGCGCGTTTGTCTACACCCTCGTCCGAACGGTCCTGCAGCCGATCCGCGACGGGACGGCACCAGTGGCGCGCGCCACCAGCGTCCGCCGCGGGGCGAGCACTGCGGCGACTGCCTGCCGATCGCCGGTTACGCCGGCTGCATGTTTGTGGCGGCCCGGACGGCCCACCCCCGCAAAACGAAAAAGGCCCATGTCGCTGACATGGGCCTTCGAAGATGGTCGGGGTAGCCGGATTCGAACCGACGACCACTAGTCCCCCAGACTAGTGCGCTACCAGGCTGCGCTATACCCCGGTAAAAACTCCGCCGTTGCGGCGGTCCCGCCTCGCGGCGAGCTGGCGATTATAGCGGGATTGGCGCGGCCATTCCTAGCCGGTCGCGCGGTTGCCGCTCAGCGCCGCAGCAACTGCAGCACTTCTTCCAGTTCCTGCCGCACCTGCTTGATGATCTGGTTGCTCAGCGCCGACTCCTGCCGCGCGCCCTCGCCTTCCAGGCGCAGACGCGCGCCGCCGATCGTATAGCCCTGTTCGTACAGCAGGCTGCGGATCTGCCGCACCATCAGCACGTCGTGGCGCTGGTAGTAGCGGCGGTTGCCGCGGCGCTTGACCGGTTCCAGGCTGGGGAATTCGGTTTCCCAGTAGCGCAGCACGTGCGGTTTGACGTCGCACAGCTCGCTGACCTCACCGATGGTGAAGTAGCGCTTGGCCGGAATCGGCGGAAGTTCGCGGTTACTGCCCGGGTCCAGCATAAGCCTCCACTCGCTCCTTGAGCTTCTGTCCCGGGCGGAAGGTCACCACCGTCCGCGCCGAGATCGGGATTTCTTCGCCGGTCTTGGGATTGCGACCGGGCCGTTGGTTCTTGCGGCGCAGATCGAAGTTGCCGAAACCGGACAGCTTCACCTGCCGTCCCTGCTCCAGCGCATCGCGCAGCACATCGAAGAAAGCATCGACGAATTCCTTGGCCTCGCGCTTGTTCAGCCCGACTTCGTCGAACAACCGTTCGGCCATTTCCGCTTTGGTCAACGCCATTGCCCTGCTATCCCCTACGTCTCAGCCGCGAATCCGCGCATCGTGTTCGCGCGCCAGCGCCGCCACCGCATCGGCGACCACGGCATCCACATCGCGATCCGTCAGAGTGCGCGAGTTGTCCTGCAAAATCAAGCCCATAGCGAGACTCTTGAAACCCGCCTCGACCCCCGGCCCGACGTAGCGATCGAACAGCACCACGTCGCGCAGCAGCGGCCCGACCGCGCCGCGCACGCTGCTCGCCAGCGCCGACCAGGCCACCGCCTCGGGCACCAGGAAGGCCAGGTCGCGGCGCACCGACGGGAACCGCGACAGCTCGGCGGCACGCGGCAGCGCACGCGCCGCCAGCGGCGCCAGATCCAGCTCGAAGCCGAGCACCTCCACGTCGATCTGCATGGCCTGCAACAGGCGCGGATGCAACTGGCCGATCCAGCCGATCCGCGCGCCATCGCGGTACACGTCGGCCGCACGGGTCGGATGCGCGAACGGCAGCGCCGACGGACGGTAGTCCAGGCGCGCGCCGGCGGCACTGGCCAGCGCGTCCAGGTCGCCCTTCAGGTCGTGGAAGTCGACCTTGCGTGCCGGCAGGCCCCACTGCAGCGCATCGGCATCGCCGCACACCGCGGCCGCCACGCGCTGCGTCTCCGCCGGCGCGGCGCCGGCCGTCGCCGCGGCCGCGAATACCTTGCCCAGCTCGAACAGGCGCACCCGCCCGGCCTGGCGGGCGACGTTGCGGCCCAGCGCCGCGACCAGCCCCGGCAACAGCGACGGACGCATCACCGCCAGTTCGGCGCTGAGCGGATTAGCCAGCGCCACGCGTCCGGCGTCCAGGCCCCACTGGTCGAGCAGGGCCGCATCGACGAAGGCGTAGTTGATGGTTTCCAGCATCTCGCGCGCGACCAACTGGCGGCGCACGCTCAATTCGTCCAGTTGCGTCTCGCTGCCCATGGCAATGCGCGAGGCGCCGCCCGGCAGCGTGGTCGGCAAGCGGTCGTAGCCGTGGATGCGCGCCAGCTCCTCGATCAGGTCTTCTTCCAGGGCGATATCGAAGCGGCGGCTGGGCGCGGTGACCTGCCAGCCATTGCCGGTTGCGACGACCTCCATGCCCAGCGCGCGCAGGATGCGCTCGACGTCGGCGTCGACGATCTCGATGCCGAGCACGCGCACGATGCGCGCGCGGCGCAGCGTGATCGGCGCCGGCGTCGGCAGGTGCTCGCGCAGCTCGGCCTCCACCACCGGGCCGGCGCGGCCGCCGGCCAGTTCCAGCACCAGCCGCGTCGCCAGTTCCAGCGCCGGCCGCGGCAGCGCCGGATCCACGCCGCGCTCGAAACGGTGGCCGGCATCGGTGTGCAGGCCGACCTTGCGGCCGCGGCCCATGATCGCCGCCGGCGCGAAGTGCGCGGCCTCCAGGAACACATGCCGGGTCGCATCGGTGACGCGGGTGTCGTGGCCGCCCATCAAGCCAGCCAGCGCGACCACGCGGTCGCCGTCGGTGACGGCCAGGAAGCTGTCGTCGAGCGTCGCGTCGCGGCCGTCGAGCAATTTCAGCGTTTCCCCGGCACGCGCGCGGCGCACGCCGACCGGGCCGCGCAGCGTCTCCAGGTCGAAGGCATGCATCGGCTGCCCCAGTTCCAGCATCACGTACTGGGTGATATCGACCAGCAGCGACACCGGGCGCACGCCGCTGCGGCGCAGGCGTTCGGCCATCCACAGCGGCGTCTTCGCCGCCGGGTCGATATCCTCGACGACGCGGCCGCAGTAGCGCGGCGCATCGCCGCCCGCCTGCAGGCGCACCTCGAGGTGGCGCTCGCTGGCGACGGCGACCGGCTCGGCCGCGAACGGCAGCACTTCGCTGGCGCAGGCCGCGGCCACGTCGTAGGCGATGCCGCGCACGCCGAAGCAATCGGCGCGGTTCGGGGTCAGCTTGATCTCGATGCTGGCGTCGGGCAGGCCCAGGTACTCGGCCAGCGCCTGGCCGATCGGCGCGTCGTCGGGCAGTTCGAACAGGCCCGACGCATCGCTGTCCAGGCCCAGCTCCTTGGCCGAGCACAACATGCCGTTGGACTCCACGCCGCGCAGCTTGGCCGCCTTGATCGCGATGCCGCCGACCTGGGCGCCGACCAGCGCCAGCGGCGCGACCAGCCCGGCGCGCGCGTTCGGCGCGCCGCAGACGATCTGCAGCAAGCCGCCCTGCCCGGCATCGACCTGGCACACCTGCAGCCGATCGGCTTCCGGATGCCGCACCGCTTCGACGATGCGCGCCACCACCACCTGCTGCAGCGATTCGCCGAGCGGCGTGACCTCTTCGACCTCCAGACCGATGGCGGTCAGGGTCGCGGCCAGTTCATCGCGCGTGGCCTGGGTGGGGACGTGGCTGCGCAGCCAGTTTTCGCTGAATTTCATTGAGGGGCCGGGAATCGAGAATGGGGAATGGGGAATGGAAGAGCGGTTTACTGGAACGGACGGAGATGCGGGAAACGAGCTTCAGCCTTGCTTTTACCCATTCCCGATTCCCGATTCCCGTTTCCCGACTCCCAGCCTCAGGCGAACTGCCTAAGGAACCGCACATCGTTCTCGAAGAACGCGCGCAGGTCGTTGACGCCGTAGCGCAGCATCGCGAAGCGCTCCACGCCCATGCCGAAGGCGAAGCCGGTGTAGCGTTCCGGATCGATGCCGACGCTGCGCAGCACGTTCGGATGGACCATGCCGCAGCCGAGCACTTCCAGCCAGCGGGTGCTGCCGTCGGGCTGCTGCCAGGCGATGTCCACTTCCGCGCCGGGTTCGACGAACGGGAAATAGCTGGGGCGGAAACGCATCTCGAAATCGCGCTCGAAGAACGCGCGCACGAACTCGGACAAGGTGCCCTTGAGGTCGGCGAAGGTGGAATGTTCGTCGACCAGCAGGCCTTCGACCTGGTGGAACATCGGCGAATGGGTCTGGTCGCTGTCGCTGCGGTAGACCTTGCCGGCGGCGATCATGCGCAGCGGCGGCGCGTGCTCGCCCATGTAGCGCACCTGCACGCCGGAGGTATGGGTGCGCAGCAGGCGCCCGTCGCCGAAGTAGAAGGTGTCGTGCATCGCCCGCGCCGGATGGTGCGGCGGAAAGTTCAGCGCTTCGAAGTTGTGCCAGTCGTCCTCGATCTCCGGGCCGTCGGACAGTTCGTAGCCCAGCCGCGCGAAGATCTCGGTGATGCGCTCCAGCGTGCGCGTGACCGGATGCAGCCCGCCGCGTTCGCCGCGCCGGCCCGGCAGGGTCACGTCGATGCGCTCGGCGGCCAGGCGCGCATCCAGCGCCGCGCCTTCCAGCAACGCGCGGCGTTCGGCCAGCGCCGCGGAGACCGCATCGCGCGCCTGGTTGATCGCCTCGCCGGCCAGCTTGCGCTGCTCGGGCGGCAGCGCGCCGAGCTGTTTCAGCTGCGCGGTGATGCTGCCGCTCTTGCCCAGCAGCGCGACACGCAGCTGCTCCAGCGCTTCGGGACTGGCCGCCGCGGCGATGTCCGCCAGCGCCTGCCTGCTCAGGGATTCGATCTCACTCATTGCACTCGCGCCTCACTTCAGCCGACCATCCCGACCCGGATCCTGCGCCCGGGAGACACCCCGCGACAGGATCGATCCCGCGATCGGGATGCACAAAACGCAAAAAGGGGAAGGACTCGCGCCCTTCCCCTGCATGTCTGCGATGGCTCCCTCGCCGAACACCCGCACATGGATGCGCGGGCTCCTGCGAGGGCCTCGCACTTATGCCGCCAGCGCGCCCTTTGCCTTCTCAGCCAAGGCGGCAAAGCCCTGCGCGTCGTGCACGGCGATGTCCGCCAGCACCTTGCGATCCAGGGTGATGCCAGCCTTGAGCAGGCCGTTCATGAAACGGCTGTAGCTCAGGCCATTGATGCGGGCCGCCGCGTTGATGCGGGTGATCCACAGCGAACGGAACACGCGCTTCTTCTGCTTGCGGCCGATGTAGGCGTACTGCTGCGCCTTGATCACCGCCTGCTTGGCGACGCGGAAGACCTTGCGACGGGCGTTGTAGTAGCCCTTGGCCAGGTTCAGAACTTTCTTGTGACGACGGCGTGCCTGGACGCCACGTTTTACTCGAGCCATGGTTCAGTCCTCAGAGGTAAGGCAGCATACGGTCAAGACGGCCAGCGTCCTCGGCACGAACATGGTTCGTCTGCCGCAGGTTGCGCTTCCGCTTGGTCGCTTTCTTGGTGAGGATATGGCTACGGTTGGCGTGGCCGCACTTGTACTTGCCGGAGGCGGTCTTGCGGAAACGCTTGGCCGCCGCCCGGTTGGTCTTGATCTTGGGCATTGCAATGTCCTTGATGGTGTTTTGTCACTGGTCAGGGCGGTGGCTGCGCCACGCTTTCCGTCCGTGCCCGTACCGGCTTGTAAGCCCTTGATCCTCAAAGAATCAGGGCGGGTCCTATTGCCGCGTTGACGGCAAACCCGATGTACTGGGCCGCGCATTATGCCAGGGCTTGGAATGCCTTGCAAATCATGGATTTCCCGGGCGCCGGGAATCGGGAATCGGGAATCGAAAAGGCTGCGGCATCGCGGGTGCTTGCGCCATCAGACGGGGACGCGCTCGCAGTGCGCTGCTGCCTCGAACGGATGCCGGCCCCGCCCTGCATGGGTACCGGACCGCATGGCGGGCGACTTGCCCCCGGACAGCGCGCATCCACGCGCCGCTACCGCCAGGCGGCGGCAGCAAGCGACGATCGGAAAACACGAAGGGCGCCAGCAGGCGCCCGGCAGCGGCCGCGCTCCCGCACATGGGCGGGGGCGCGATCCTGAACTGCTGGTCAGCGCTTCTTCGGCGCGATCATCATCACCATCTGCCGACCTTCCAGGCGCGGACGCGATTCGATGACGATGTCTTCGCCGAGGTCGGCTTCGATCCGCGACGCCATTTCGCGCCCGAGTTCCTGGTGGCTCATCTCGCGGCCACGGAAACGGATGTTGACCTTGACCTTGTCGCCCTCTTCGAGGAAGCGACGCATGTTGCGCAGCTTGATCTGGTAATCGCCCTCGTCCGTGACCGGACGGAACTTGATTTCCTTGATCTCGACCTGCTTGGTCTTCTTCTTGGCTTCGTTCGCCTTCTTCTGCTGCTCGAACTTGAACTTGCCGAAGTCCATGATCTTGCAGACCGGCGGATCGGCCTGCGGCTGGATCTCGACCAGGTCGAGCCCATCCTCTTCGGCCAGCGCCAACGCTTCGTCGCGGGTCAACACGCCGACCATCTCGCCGTCCTTGCCGATCACGCGAACGCGCGGGACACGGATCTCTTGGTTCTTGCGGTTCTGTTTGTTGTCAGGGGTACTGATGTTGCAATCTCCCAGGGGAATCGGACCGACGCGGGCGGAGGCTCCGCCCGCATCGGGGTTGTCTTACGCCAGTTGCTCGGCGCGCAGCCGTTCGGCGAAGGCGGCAACCGACATGGTTCCCAGATCCTCCCCCGATCGCGTGCGGACTGCAATGGCGCCGTTTTCCTTCTCGCGGTCGCCCGCCACCAGCAGGTACGGCACCCGCTGCAGCGTGTGTTCGCGAATCTTATAGCCGATTTTTTCGTTCCGCAAATCGGCCTCGATGCGGAAGCCTTGATTTGCAAGGAGTTTCCGCACGCTGTCTACATAGTCGGCCTGGGCATCGGTGATGTTCATCACCATTGCCTGCACCGGCGACAGCCAGGCCGGGAACGCGCCGGCATGGTGTTCGATCAGGATGCCGATAAACCGCTCCATCGAGCCGACGATGGCCCGGTGCAGCATGACCGGGTGCTGCTTCTGGCTGTTCTCGTCCACGTACTCGGCGCCGAGGCGGCCGGGCATCATGAAGTCGACCTGCATCGTGCCCAGCTGCCAGGTGCGGCCGATCGCGTCCTTCAGGTGGTACTCGATCTTGGGGCCGTAGAACGCGCCCTCGCCCGGCAGCTCCTGCCATTCCACGCCGCAGGCGCCGAGCGCGGCGCGCAGCGCGGCCTCGGCCTTGTCCCAGGTCGCGTCGTCGCCCAGGCGCTTTTCCGGGCGCAGCGCGATCTTGATCTGGATGTCGTCGAACCCGAAGTCGGCATACACCTTCAGCGCCTGCTGGTGGAACGCGGTGACCTCGGCCTCGATCTGCTGCTCGGTGCAGAAGATGTGGCCGTCGTCCTGGGTGAAACCGCGCACGCGCAGGATGCCGTGCAGCGCGCCGGACGGCTCGTTGCGGTGACAGGCGCCGAACTCGCCGTAGCGGATCGGCAGGTCGCGGTAGCTGTGCAGGCCCTGGTTGAACACCTGCACGTGGCCGGGACAGTTCATCGGCTTGACCGCGTAGGTGCGCTTCTCCGACTCGGTGAAGAACATGTTGTCCTGGTAGTTGTCCCAGTGGCCGGACTTCTGCCACAGCGACACGTCCAGGATCTGCGGGCAGCGCACCTCGCCGTAGCCGCTGTCGCGGTACACGCGGCGCATGTATTGCTCGACCACCTGCCAGATCGACCAGCCCTTCGGATGCCAGAACACCAGGCCCGGGCCCTCCTCCTGCAGATGGAACAGGCCCTGCTGCTTGCCGATCTTGCGATGGTCGCGCTTGTCCGCTTCCTCCATGCGCAGGATGTAGGCATCCAGCTGCTTCTTGTCGGCCCAGGCGGTGCCGTAGATGCGCTGCAGCTGCTCGTTCTTGGCATCGCCGCGCCAGTAGGCGCCGGAGATGCGGGTCAGCTTGAACGCCTTGAGGAAGCGCGTGTTGGGCACGTGCGGGCCGCGGCACATGTCCACGTATTCCTGGTGGTAGTACAGGCCCATCGCGGTGACGTCGGCCATGTCCTCGATCAGGCGCAGCTTGTAGTCCTCGCCGCGCTGGCGGAACAGCTCGATCACCTCGGCGCGCGGGGTGACCTTCTTGATCACGTCGTAATCCTGCGCGATCAGCTCCTGCATGCGCTTCTCGATCGCCGCCATATCCTCGGGGGTGAACGGGCGCTCGCTGTAGATGTCGTAGTAGAAGCCCTCGGCGATGACCGGGCCGATCACCATCTTGACCTCGGGATACAGCTGCTTGACCGCATGGCCGACCAGGTGCGCGCAGGAGTGGCGGATGATCTCCACGCCCTCGGCGTCCTTGGCGGTGATGAGGCGCAGGCTGGCGTCGTGCTCGATGAGGTCGCAGGCATCGACCAGGCGGCCGTCGACCTGGCCGGCGATGGTCGCCTTGGCCAGGCCCGGGCCGATGGACTGGGCCACGTCCATGGGGCTGACGGGATGTTCGAATTCGCGGCGGCTGCCGTCGGGGAGCGTGATCGTGATCATGGGAGTCGGCAAGAAGGAAAGCGAGGCGGGTCGGGCGTTTCCCGCGGCGCGCCGGAAGCCGGCGGCGCAAGGCGCGGGATACAAAGAAGGCGCCACAAGGGCGCCTGCTCGGACAGCCTTGGACGGGGTTTCATGCTGGGGCGATGGTAGTGCTCATGTCGCACGCTCGGCCGGCGTTGCCGCGGGCCACCCGTAGTTCCGCATTGAAGAGAGACCAAATGGTAACGCATTTGGGTGGTTTGTGGATTTGAAGGGGTGGAAGCGCGGGACTCGGGACCGGGGACTCGGAAAGGCGCTTGGCTGGCGTTGATGGTGTGCGTGGCAATCGACGGTCAAGGCCTGCAGCGCGGTGGGCAAGAAGCTGCACGGGCTGCGCTCTTCCGCGTCCCCCGGTCCCGAGTCCCGAGTCCCGAGTCCCGTGCCCCGCGCCCCACCCCACGCTGCGCCGCAGCAAGTGCTATCCCGTACGCCATGGCATGCTTCGGCCTGTTTCCCCTGCACTGCGAGCGCCCGTCATCAAAGGCAAGGCCACATCGCTCGATATCGCCTACCTGGCGGGCGTATCGCAGCCCACCGTCTCGCGCGCACTGCGCGGCAGCCCGGCGGTCAACGAGCAGACCCGGCGCAAGATCCTGGCGATCGCCAACGAGCTGAACTACAAGGTCGACAAGCACGCCTCCAGCCTGCGCCTGCGCAATGCCGGCACGCTGGCGCTGCTGTTCTTCGAGGACCCGACCACCGACGACTCGCTGATCAACCCGTTCTTCCACTCGATGCTGGGCTCGATCACCCGCGCCTGCGCGCGCCACGGCTACGACCTGCTGGTGTCGTTCCAGCAGCTGTCGGACAACTGGCGCGCCGACTACGGCGACAGCCAGAAGGCCGACGGCCTGATCCTGCTCGGCTATGGCGACTATCTGCAGGCGCAGCAGCGGCTGCAGCATCTGGTCGAGCAAGGCACCCACTTCGTGCGCTGGGGCGCGGTGCTGCCCGGGCAGCCGGGGGTGTCGATCGGCAGCGACAACTTCCAGGGCGGCCACGACATCACCGCGCATCTGCTGCAACAGGGCTGCCGGCGCATCGCGTTCCTTGGCGACGCCTCGAACCACTACCCCGAGTTCCTGGAGCGCTACCGCGGCCATGCCCAGGCGCTGCATGCGGCCGGATCGGAGCTCGCGCCCGGCCTGCAGGTGGACGCGATCACCACCGAGCAGTCCGGCTACGAAGCGGCGCAGGCGCTGCTGCGCGGCGGGGAGCGCTTCGACGCGGTGTTCGCCGCCAGCGACCTGATCGCGATCGGCGCGCTGAAGGCATTGCGCGAACACGGCCTGCGCGTGCCCGAGGACGTGGCCCTGGCCGGCTTCGACGACATCCCGATCGCCGCCTGTGTGGCGCCGGCGCTGTCGACCGTGCAACAGGACACCAAGCTGGCCGGCGCGGTGCTGGTCGAGACCCTGCTGGCGCAGATCGCCGGCCGACCGGTCGAGAGCCGCACCCTGCCGGTGACGCTGGCGTTGCGCGGCTCCTCGCTGCGCAGCTGATCCCTCACCGGCGCGCGGACGCAGCCGCAGACGCTCCATTCGCGCCGGGCAGACACGCCCACGCGCATCCGCCGCGTTTTCCTTACGAAAGCAGAATGATTATCATCCGCGAGAGAGTGCCGCGGATTGCCGCGGCTGCACGCCGCCGCCTGGAATGCCGATGCCCCCTGCCCGTCCCGCTTCCCACCCGACCTCCGCCCTCCCGCCGGCAGCCGCCGCAGGCGGCAGGCCGCCGCGATCGGCAGCATGGAGCGGCACCCGATGAGTACCGCCATTGCCGGGATTGTCCTGGCCGCCGTATGCGCGGCGCTGTCCGCGCTGGCGCTGTACTCCGGCTCGCCGAACTGCCGCCTGGCACCGCTGCGGCGCCTGCGCCGGTTCGGCAACGGGCTGGGCCTGGCGCTGGCCGGCGCCTCGCTGGCAGCCTGGATCGCCCAATTGGGCATCGGCGCCGGGCTGTGCGCGATGCTCGCCAGCTGGATGCTGGCGCTGATGCTGGCACCGACCGTCGGCGCCCTGCGCGGCGAGACGGGCGATGCCACACGGAGCCGGCCGCGATGATGTGGAGCCGCGGGCTTGCCGGGCTGATTCCCGGCTTCTTCCTGGCCGCCGCGCTGACCGGCCTGGTCTGCTGGCTGCCGCCGGGGCCGTGGCAGCAGGCGCTGGTCCCCGCGCTGATCGCGTTCGTGCCGCTGTGGGTGGGCGTGGCGATCGGCGCCTATTGCTGCGCCAGCGGGCGCCGCGCCTGGAGTTGGTTGAGCGCGCTGGCAGTGGCCGGCTTCGCCCTGCTGTGGGCGCTGAAGGCACTGGGCTGGGCGCAATGAGGACATCCGCATGAAACTGCAAGCCGCCACGCTGCGTACCTTCACCGCCCTGCACACCTGGATGGGCCTGGTCGCCGGCTTCGCCTTGTTCGTCGCCTTCTATGCCGGCGCGATCACCGTGTTTCACCACGACCTGCCGCGCTGGCAATCGCAACAGGTGGTGCCGGTGCAGACCATGGACGATGCGCAGCGCCTGCTCGACGCGACGTTGGCGCGGCATCCGCAAGCCAAGCCGATGCTCGGCATGCTGTTCCCCAGCAGCGAATTTCCCAAGGCGCTGATCTACTGGCCCGATGCCGAGGGCGTGTGGCAGATGGCCACGCTCGACGACCTGGAGGGCGGGCCGGAACTGCCGCAGGCGGGTCTGGCCACCCTGGTCAACGAATTGCACTACACGCTGGGCCTGCCGGTGGCCGGCGTCTATCTGATGGGCATCGTCAGCCTGCTGTATGCGGTGGCGATCGTGTCCGGGGTGATCATCCATCTGCCGAAGCTGCTCAAGGACCTGTTCGCGCTGCGCCCGGGCCGCAATCTCAAGCAGTTCTGGCTGGATGCGCACAACGTGGTCGGGGTGCTGAGCCTGCCGCTGCACCTGATGTTCGCGGTGACCGGCGCGGTATTGTGCCTGTCGCTGGTCCTGATGGCGGCGCTGAATCCGCTGGTCTTCGACGGCAAGGTGCAGGACGCGGTGCCGGTGGCGATGGACACCGCGCCGGTGCGCAGCGCCAGCGGCACGCCGGCGCCGGTGGGCACGCTGGCCGACTGGAGCGCGCGTGCCGTCGCCGAGGCGCGGCGGCAAGGACTGCACGATTTCGCGCCGGTGTACATGAAGCTGCAGCACGCCGGCGACCGCAACGCCACGGTGGAAATCAGCGGCGAGTCGCCCGGCACGCTGGGACCGACCGGGACGGTGGCGCTGGACGCGGCCAGCGGCAAGGTGATCGCCACCCAGCTGCCCGGCCGCCGCGACGCCAACCATGCCACGCTGACCTCGGCCTATGCGCTGCATTTCGGCGAATACGGCAATGCGCTGGTGCCGTGGCTGTATTTCCTGCTCGGCATCGGCGGTGCGTTCCTGTTCTACTCGGGCAACCTGCTGTGGATCGAATCGCGGCGCAAGCGCCGCCAGGCGCAGCAAGGCCGCGCGCAGATCAACATGGCGCGGGCCACGGTCGGCGTGTGCATCGGCCTGTGCGTGGCGATCTCGGCGGCATTCGTCGCGGTGCAGGTGCTGGAACGGATCGCGCCGGACGCGGTGGATGCCGGCATGCGCTGGACCTGCTTCGGCAGCTGGGCGCTGTGCGCGCTGTGGGCGGCGCTGCGCGCGCCGGCGCAGGCCGCGCGCGAGCTGTTGTGGGCCGCCGCCGCGGTGACCGCGGCGATCCCGCTGGCGCACGGCCTGGCCAGCGACTGGTGGATGTGGAGCAGCGCCGCCGCCGGGCAATGGCCATTGTTCTGGGTCGACGGCATGGCCGTGGCGATGGCAGTGGGCTTCGCCGCGCTGGCACGCGCAACCGCGCGCCGCGCCCGGCATGGCGAACCGAACAGCGTGTGGGCCGAGCCGCAGCCGTCGGTCGCGTGAACACTGCCAGCGTCTTGTAGGAGCGGCTTCAGCCTCGACCAGGCGTTACCGGTGACGCCCGGTCGCGGCTGAAGCCGCTCCTACAGTGGCTGCTCCACGCCGTCCTTCGCCGCCATCAGCCAATCCAGCCGCGCGCGCAGATCCGAGCGAACGATCGGCGCATCGGACAGGAACACGCGCACGCCGTGCGCCGGCACCTCGGCGCGCAAGCTGTCCGCGACCTCGACCGCGCTGCCGTCGAAGCCGTCGCGCCAGGTACCCGGCTGCAGGTAACGGCGCACTTCCAGCGTCTTCGGCGCGTCGCCCTTGTTCAGCAGCACCAGCGCGGTCTGGGTGCCGCCGGCATGCTGGAACACGCGATAGAACACCGCCTCGTCGCCGGACAGGCGCAGGTCGAGCTGCAGCCCGCGCTGCAGCGCCGGCGTGCGTTGCCGCAGCAGCGCGATGCGCTGCAACGGCGCGAAGATCGGGCTCTGCGGCGCCGCGTCCACCCGCGCCTGGCCGAAATAGTTGCGGTTGCCGGCATGCTCGGCGCGGCCGCGCATGAAGCCGGTTTCCGAGCCGTAATAGATCACCGGGATGCCGCGCGCCGTGAACAGCCAGTTGTGCGCATCGATGAAGCCGGCGTCGCTGGCGTCCAGCCGCGCCATGTCATGGTTGTCGTAGAAGGTCATCAACTCGTATGGGTTGGCGTACGGGCCGCGCTCCAGGTACAGCGGCGCCTGCAATTGCTCGAAGCCGCCGCGCGCATGCCCGAACACCGTGGACAGCGCCTGCTTCAGCGGGAAATCCAGCACGCTGACCCCGGCGTTGCGCGCCCAGGTGTGCCCGGCGATCTTGCGCGCGTCGTAGTCGAAGGCCTCGCCGAACATGAACATGCCCGGCCGCTGCGCGCGGATGCGGCGCACGAACTCGTGCCAGAAGCTGTCCGGCATCCAGCCGATGGTGTCGATGCGGAAGGCGTCCGCGCCCTGCCTCAGCCATTGCGAATAGGCGCCGACCAGATACTCCATCACCGCCGGATTGCGCTCGTTGAAATCCGACAGCTCGGCCAGGCCGCCGCCGGTGTTGTAGAACGCATGCAGCGGGTTGTGCGCCGGATCCAGCCTGGCCGGCGGCAGGTTCTGGTGATCGGCGACGAGCTTGCCGTCGCGATCGAACACCTGGCCGAACATCGGTTGCCGCTTCGGCATCGTGTACGCCGGCGAGCCATGGTTGCCGACGATGTCCAGCACCACCTTCAGCCGCTGCGCATGCATCGCCTGGGTGAAGCCGGCGAAATCCAGGCCCGGGCTGGGCAGGTGTTCGTCCAGCTTGTAGAAATTGACGCCCCAATAGCCGTGATAGCCGGTCTTGCCGCGATCGCTCAGGTTGCTGCCCCAACTGATCGGCTTGCCGCCGGTGAACGCTTCGTCCGGATTGTCGACGATCGGGGTGATCCACACCGCGCCAAAGCCCAGCCCGCGGATATAGCCGGCGTTGTCGACCACGCCCTTGAAGTCGCCGCCCAGGTAGCCGATGTTGTCGCTCTCGCCCGGCGGCGCCGGCAGCGGGATGTCGAAGGTGCGGTGCGCGCCGCCCTGGTCGCGATGATCGTTGCCGGGATCGCCGTTGACGAAGCGATCGGTGACCACGAAATACACCGCCTCGCTGGCGAACGGTTCCAGCGTGCCGTAGTACTCCGCCGCTGCCTGCGCACGCGCCGGTGGCGCAACGGCACCCAACAAGGCCAGCGCCAGCAGCGATATCCGATACGTCATTGCGTCGCTCCGTGTTCGGCGGGAACCCGCAGCACGCACAGCGCCGCCAGCAGCAGGCTGGCGCCGCCGATGCCCAGCGCGTACAGCGGCCGGCCGCCGAGCCAGTGCGTGAGCACGAAACCCAGCACGCTGACCGCGACCAGCTGCGGGATCACGATGAAGAAATTGAAGATGCCCATGTACACGCCCATCTTCGCCGCCGGCACGCTGTCGGACAGCAAGGCGTACGGCAGCGACAGGATCGAGGCCCAGGCGAAGCCGACGCCCAGCATCGACAGCAGCAGCCACTGCGGATCGCGGATCCACAGGAACGACAGCAGCCCTATCGCACCCAGGCACAGGTTGAGCAGATGGCTGACGCGCAGGCCGACCGCGCGCACCAGCAGCGGAATGGCGATCGCGGCGAGCGCGGCGAAGCCGTTGTACGCACCGAACAGCACGCCCACCCAGTTTGCGCCGTCGTTGTACGCCGCCGAGGCGGTGTCGGTGGCGCCGTAGTGCGTCTGCGTCACCGCCGCGGTGGTGTAGATCCACATCGCGAACAGCGCGAACCAGGAGAAGAACTGCACCCAGGCCAGGCGTCGCATCGCCTGCGGCATCGCCTGCACGTCGCGCATGATCGCCGCCAGCATGTGGTGCGGCCTCAGTCGCGGCGCCAGCCATTGCAACAGTCCATAGCCGGCGACCAGGCCGGCCAGCACGTACAGCATGCGGTCGCCGCGGCTCCAGAAGATCGCCGCCGCGCCGGCAAGGCCCAGCAGCAGCCAGATCGCCGCGGCGACATCCGAACGCGGCATGGCTGTCGCGTGTTCGGCGGCGTGCGACGGCGGCGCGTCGTCGAACTCCTGCAGCGTTTCGGGCGGATACTCGCGCGTGCGCAGCACGGTCCAGCCGATGGACAGGAACAGCACCGCGCCGCCGAGGTAGAACGCGTAGCGCACCGTCGCCGGCACGTGGCCGGGCGCGGCGGTATTGCTCACGCCCCACTGCGCCAACAGCCAAGGCAGCATGCTCGCCACCACCGCGCCGACGCCGATGAAGAAACTCTGCATCGCATAGCCGCTGGCGCGCTGGCGTTGCGGCAACTGGTCGCCGACGAAGGCGCGGAACGGCTCCATCGAGATGTTGATCGACGCATCCAGGATCCACAGCGTGCCGGCGGCCACCCACAGCGCCGGCGAGTTCGGCATCACCAGCAGCGCCAGTGTGGTGAACAGCGCGCCGACCATGAAATACGGGCGGCGCCGGCCGAAGCGGTTCCAGGTGCGGTCGGACAGATAGCCGACGATCGGCTGCACGATCAGCCCGGTCAGCGGCGCGGCGATCCACAGCCCCGGCACCTGCTCCATGTCCGCGCCCAGCGTCTGGAAGATGCGGCTGGCATTGGCGTTCTGCAGCGCGAAACCGAACTGGATGCCAAGGAAGCCGAAGCACATGTTCCAGATCTGCCAGAACGACAGCGCCGGCTTGGTGCGCGGCGCGGTCCTCATCGGCTCACCTTCGCGGCGCCGGCCGGCGCGATCAGCAGCGCGGCGACATCGGCCGCATTGACCACGCCGTCGGCGCCGCCCTGGCCGCCGGTATAGCGCGCGAAGTGCTGCAACGCGCTCATGTTGGCCGCAGGCGCCAGGCGGATGCGGCAGGCCTGCCCGGCCTTGAGCGCGAACACGGCGGCAGTGGACTCCTGTTCGCCGACGCTGTGCGGCATCACCACCGGCATGCGCTGCGGCGCGGCATCGCCGCATTGCAGTTGCAGCAGTTTCACCGCGGCGGTGACGCCGGTATTGATCGGGCCGTGCGCGTTGACGTAGCGCAGGCTCAGCCGGTACTCGCCATCGCGCGGCGCGGTCCAACGCCAGTCGTCGGGTCCGCGCAGGCGGACCACGTCGCCGATGCAGACCGTGGGGCTGTGCAGCGACTCCCAATGCGCATCGCGGCGGGTCAGGCTCAGGCACTGCACGTCCTCGCGCAACGGCAGGCGCACGCCGTCGGCGGCGCCTGGCTGGCGCTGTCCATCGACGTACAGCACCGTGTCGGCGGCCGCCGCGACGCGCCAGCCCTGCGCATCGCGCTCGACGCGCGGCGCTGGCGGCGCGAGCGGGGCGAACGCATCAGCGGCGGCGAGCAGCGGCACCGGCGTGCTCGCCGTGTCGCGCGCGACCAATTGCACGGTGGTCACGCCATCATGGGTGCGCGTGTCGCCGGCCACCAGCAGATCGCCATGCAGCTGTGCAGGCCGCCGCAGCACGATGCGCCGCTCGCGCAGCTGCAGCGCGATCTCGTCGCGCTCGCCGAACAACATCGGCACCAGGCCCACCGGCAACTTCGGTGCCACCGTTCCGTCGTCCTCCACCCCGAACACGCCTTCGATTACCATCGCCAGGTAGCCGGCCACCGACCACAGCTGCCGCGGCGAATTGACCACCGGCCCGCTGAGCGGGCCATCGTCCACATGTGCGGCCTGGCTCAGGAATTCGTAGTTCTCCATGTTCGAGCCGGCCAGCGCGGCGCCGCGCAGCAGCGAGCGCACTTCGAAGGCGATGCGCGCGCTGTCGTCGGTATGTCGCGCCGCGCGCAGCGCATACGCGCTGACGAATGGCCAGATCGCGCGATTGTGGTAGATCGGCACGTCCTGCTGCTGCGGCCAGACCACCGGGCTGCCGGCCTCGACCGCCGGATAGCGCGCCAGCGCCTGGCGTGCGCGTTCGCGCGGCAGCACGTCGGCCAGCACCGCCAGCGACAGCCCCAGCAGGTCATAGCTTTCGTAGGCCACCGGATGCGCAGCGCTGCCGAGATAGCTGACGTAGGTGCCACGGTCCTCGCGCCAGAAGCGCTGCGCGATCGCCTGCTGCAGCGCATCCGCCCAACCGGCATAGCGCGCCGCCGCCGCAGTGTCGCCGTGCTCGCGCGCCAGCCGCTCCCCCAGGCGCAACGCCTGGTAGTGCAGCACATTGGTGGACAGCGCGAACGACTCGGCGATGAATCGCACGTCGTTGCGGGTCCAGGCCGGATAGGTCTGCTCGCGCCAGTCCAGGAACGAGGTCTCGCCGCGGTACAGGCCGATGCGCGGGTCGAACGCGAATGCGCGATCCTGCGCCAGGGTCGCATCGAGTGCGGCGCGGGTGTCGGCGGCGAACTGCGCATCGTCGAGCAGATGCCGCGCGGCCAGGAACCAGACCACGCGGTCGCTGCTCACCGGCCAGCTGCCGCCGGAGCCGGTGTCCTGGGCCACGAACAGGCCCGGCAGCGCATCCGCACCGCGCATCGCCGACAGCTTGAAGCGCAGCGAGCGCCGCGTGCGCTGCGGGTCCAGCCGCGCCAGCGCCAGATCGGCGGCATAGCTGACGTCGCGGGTCCACACGTAGGGCCAGCGTTCGCCGGTCTGGTAGCAGTCGCAGGGCAGCGGCTTGCCGTGGTCGAAGGCAGGATCGCGGATCGCGTCGACCTGGTCGTCGCGCAACTCCTGCTGCGCCAGCGCGAACAGCGCATCGAACAGCGGGCTGGCGGTGTCGCTGCGCAGCGGCTGCGCCGCCAGCGTGCGCGTGCCCTGCGCCGAACGCAGCACGAAGCCGCCGTCGGCGGTGGCCGCGGCCTGCGCGGTCTGGCCGCGCCATTGCAACGACGTCTGCCACGCAGACGCCGACACCGCAGCACCCAAGGTGGCGGCCAAGCAGATCATCTTCAGCATCGAAGCGGCGGACCGGCTCGCGCCCGTCGGCCTCCCTCCCTCTTTGCCTGCATTGTGGGTTCGCCGCACCGGCATGCCGGCACCGCGGTCGCGGCCTCTTCTTCGAGAAGCGCTGCGGACATGGTAGACGCGCCGCAGCGCACCGCGTGCATCTGCATACGTATTCATCGCCTTGGCCACGGCGGGCTCGCAGCGCCTCGCTATAGTCGCCGCACGGGCAACGGCCGCCTTGGGAGGGGATATGCCGCAGTTTCATGCCATGCCATGCGTGCGTCCATCGCCTCCTCTAAGGATGCTGTTCGCGGCCGCATTGTTGTGCATCGCACCTCTGCTGCGCGCAGAACCCAGGACCGTGGCCAGCGTGGACTCGCCGGGCAAGGTGCTGCAGGTCGCGCTGCAGTTGGACGACGGCAGGCCGAGCTACCGCGTGCAACGCCTGGGCGACAGCGTGATCGGCGAATCCAGGCTGGGCTTCCAGTTGCGCGACGGGCGCCTGGACCGCGACCTGGCGGTGCTGGCGCAGGCCACGCGCAGCGTGGACGAAACCTGGGAGCAGCCGTGGGGCGAGCGCCGCTACGTGCGCAACCATTACAACGAGTTGCGCGTGGACCTGGGCGAGCGCAGCGGACTGCGGCGGCGCTTCGCGGTCGTGTTCCGGGTCTACGACGACGGCCTGGGCTTCCGCTACAGCTTCCCGCAGCAAGCGGGCCTGCGCGAGGCGATCATCGATGAGGAACTGACCGAATTCGACATCGCGCCGGAAGCCACCGCCTGGTGGATCCCTGCCGGCGAGCCGATCCACTACGAATACCTGTACCGGCAGACGCCGCTGAACCAGGTCGCGCTGGCGCATACGCCGATCACGATGCGCAGCCGCGACGGGCTGCACATCGCCCTGCACGAAGCCGCCCTGGTCGACTACGCGGGCATGTGGCTGCGCCGCGGCGACGGCCAGCGCCTGCACGCGCAGCTGTCGCCATCGGCGCAAGGCTGGAAGGTCAAGCGCCGCCTGCCGTTCGACACGCCGTGGCGCACCGTGCAGATCGCCGACCACGCCGGCGGCCTGGTCGACTCCAATCTGATCCTCAACCTCAACGAGCCCAATGCGCTGGGCGACGTGAGCTGGGTGCATCCGGCCAAGTACGTGGGCGTGTGGTGGTCGATGCATTTGAACCAGGAAACCTGGGCGACCGGACCGAAGCACGGCGCGACCACCGCCAACACCCGCCGCTACATCGACTTCGCCGCCGCGCACGGCTTCCGTGGCGTGCTGGTGGAAGGCTGGAATCCCGGCTGGAACGGCGAATGGTTCGGCAACGGCGGCGGCTTCGACTTCACCCGGCCCACCCCGGATTTCGACCTCGAAGCGCTCAGCGCCTATGCCGCCAAGCGCGGCGTGCACCTGATCGGCCATCACGAGACCGGCTGCGCGGTGCAGCACTACGAAGACCAGCTCGATGCCGCCCTGGACCTGTACGCACGCCTGAGCGTGGATACCTTCAAGACCGGCTACGTCTGCGACGACGGCCAGGTGGACCGGCGCAATCCGGCCGGCGGGCCGCTGTGGCGCGAATGGCACGACGGCCAGTTCATGGCGCAGCATCACCTGAAGGTGGTGCGCGAAGCCGCGGCGCGCCACCTATCGGTCAACGCGCACGAGCCGATCAAGGACACCGGCCTGCGCCGCACCTATCCCAACTGGCTGTCGCGCGAAGGCGCGCGCGGCATGGAATACAACGCCTGGGGGCAGCCGCCGAACCCGCCCGAACACGAGGTCAACCTGGTCTTCACCCGCATGCTGGCCGGTCCGATGGACTACACCCCGGGCATCCTCAGCCTGAAAGGCCGCGACGGCCAGCCGATCCCGAGCACGCTGGCGCGGCAGCTGGCGCTGTACGTGGCGATCTACAGCCCGATCCAGATGGCCGCCGACCTGCCCGAGCACTACCTGCAGCACCGCGACGCGTTCCGCTTCATCGAGGACGTGGCGGTGGACTGGGACGACAGCCGCGTCCTCGACGGCGAGGTCGGCGACTACGTGACCATCGTGCGCAAGGACCGCCACAGCCGCGACTGGTATCTGGGCAGCATCACCGACGAACACGGCCGGGTGCTGCCGGTGTCGCTGTCGTTCCTGGAGCCGGACGTGCGCTACCGCGCTGAGATCTACCGCGACGGCGACGCCGCCGACTACCGGCACAACCCGTTCGACTTCGTACGCGAGCAACGCGAGGTCGGCAGCGCCGATTCCCTGGAACTGAAGCTGGCGCCGGGCGGCGGCCAGGCGATCCGCTTCACGCCGCTGGACGCGGCGGCGGCCGCCGCCGACGGCGATCCAGCGGCACGGCGCTAGCCCATTCCCGCTCCGGACTGGGTCGCTGGATGACGTTACCTGCAGGAGCGGCCTCGGCCGCGACGGACTTCACCGACAAGGCCCGCCACGACCCAAACCGCCAAACAGCCTGCAATGGCTCAGGCGATCGGCAACGGTCTGCTTCGGACGGATGACTGACGCATCCGTGCAGCGCCGCCTTTTCCGTTCCCCGCGCATGCTGCGCGCGGACGCGTGCCGCCCTGGCCCATAACGCTCGTCGCGCCTGGTATCCGCATCTGTCTCCCAGGCATCTGCTCTCCCCTTCGGCATGCGTCGGACTGCCGCCACTGCCTGCATGCCGCGCATCCAGGCACTTCGCAGCGCGCTGCGCCGCACATTCCCGCACTCCGACTTTGCGATCACGACGCGCCCACGTTTTATCGCCGTACGCCATCGCCACCGTGGAATCGATTCCAATGCGATGAAACCCAGTGAATACGTATGCAGGCCGCGTTCGCGGCGGATTGCCGTGTCTACCATACGTCGCAGTCGCGTTACCGAACATCGGCAGCGCGATCCCTACATCCGGCCGATTTTCCGGATCAGAAAATTTGCACGACAACATTGCCTGGGAGGGGAAAATGTTGAACCACAAGCGCAATGCGCTGACGCTGGCCGTAGCCATCGCCATGACACCGATGCTGGCCGCCGCACAATCCGAGACGCAGTCCGCCACCACAGCCACCGCAGGTCAGGTCACCGATCTGGACAAGGTCGAGGTGACCGGCATCCGCCGCGGCATCGAGAACGCGATCGCGATCAAGAAGGATTCCACGTCCATCGTCGAGGCGATCTCGGCCGAGGACATCGGCAAGCTGCCCGACGTCAGCATCGCCGAATCGCTGGCGCGCCTACCCGGCCTGGCCGCGCAGCGCGTGGCCGGCCGCGCCCAGGTCATCAGCGTGCGTGGCCTGTCGCCGGACTTCTCCACCACCCTGCTGAACGGTCGCGAGGTGGTCAGCACCGGCGACAACCGCAGCGTCGAATTCGACCAGTACCCGTCCGAACTGGTCAGCGGCGTCACCGTCTACAAGACACCCGATGCCGGCCTGGTCGGTCAGGGCCTGTCGGGCACGGTGGACATGCAGACCGCGCGCCCGCTCAGCTTCGGCGAGCGGGTGATCGCGATCGGCGGCCGCTACCAGCGCAATTCGCTGGGCAAGGCCGCCGATACCGATCCTTATGGCAACCGTTTCAGCGCCAGCTACATCGACCAGTTCGCCGATCGCACCATCGGCCTGGCGATCGGCTACGCGCATACCGACACGCCCATTCAGGAGAACCAGGTCGGCCTGTACGAACCCTGGAGCACACAGAACACCGATAGCGGCGCGCGTCCGGGTGTCGCCGCCGGCACCTACTTCTCCGACGGCATCAAGGCGCTGCGCCGCACCGGCGACTCCAAGCGCGACGGCGTGATGGCGACCCTGCAGTACCGCCCTTCCAATGCCTGGACCAGCACGCTCGATGCCTTCCACACCGAAGCCGAGCAGATCGACACCGCCAACCAGTTCGAGCTCAACCTCAGCAACTACAACGGCGGCTACACCCCGGGTCTGGCCATCGCCGGCACCCAGGTCAACGGCAACGGCACCTTCACCGGTGGCACCGCCAGCGGTGTCTATCCGCTGGTACGCGGCATGTACAACAAGCGCGAGGACAAGATCGACGCGTTCGGCTGGAACAACGAAATCAACGCCGGCGCCGTGCGGATCATCACCGACGTGAACTACTCCAAGGCTACGCGCAAGGAGCTCAATCTCGAGAACAACCTGCAGCTGACGCCGATGCCGCAGCTGGACACGGTCGGCCTGGCCTACCGCAACAACGGCTTCTCGCAGCTTTCGCCCGGGCTGGACTATTCCAACCCGGATGCGCTGTACATCACCAACACCATCTACGGCTCCGGCTACGGCAAGGCGCCGCGCGTGGAGGACGTGCTGAAGGGCGCGCGCCTGCAGGCCAGCTTCCCGATGCCCGAAGCGCTGCGCTGGTTCTCCGATCTGGACGTGGGCGTGAACTACGCCAACCGCGAGAAGGAAAAGCACCAGCCCGAAGGCAACATCACCCTGGGCGCGCAAGGCGACACCACCATCGCCTCCGACCTGCAGTACGCGCCGGTGAACCTGGGCTTCGCCGGCATTGGCTACATCCCCGCCTGGAACGTGCCGGGCGCGGTCTCGCGCTACATGGTGTTCGATCCCAGCGAGGATGCCTCGTACCTGGTCTCCAAGGCCTGGACTGTGCAGGAAAAAATCACTACTGCCTGGATGCGCGCCAACATCGACACCGAATGGGGCGCGGTGGGCGTGCGCGGCAACATCGGCGTACAGCTGCAGCACGCCGACCAGTCGTCGCAGGCGAATTACTGGGATGCCTCGCAGCCAGTCGGCAGCGAAGTGCGGCCGATCGACGAAGGCAAGACCTACAACGACTGGCTGCCGAGCTTGAATCTGGCCTTCCAGTTCCCGCACGAGCAGACCCTGCGCTTCGCGCTGGCCAAGCAGGTCGCGCGTCCGCGCGTGGACCAGCTGCGCGCCTCGCTGGAATTCGGCGTGGACAACGCCACCGGCAAGCCCGGCGCCAGCGGCGGCAACCCCACCCTCGATCCGTGGCGCGCCAACGCCCTGGACATCTCCTACGAGAAGTACTTCGGCGCCAAGGCCTATGTCGCGGCCGCGTTCTTCTACAAGGACCTGAAGAGCTACATCTACACCCAGACCCGCGACGACTACGACTTCTCCACCCTGGTCGCCGGCTACGTGCCGCCGCCGGGCTCGGCGCCGGTGCAGACCACCGGCACCTTCAGCGCGCCGTTCAACGGCAAGGGCGGCACACTTCGCGGCCTGGAACTGACCGCCTCGCTGCCACTGGACATGCTGTTCGCCCCGTTGGAAGGATTCGGCATCCAGGCCAGCGCCACCTTCAACGACAGCGACGTCAAGATCCGCGACCCGGAAAGCGCATCAAGCGTGGGCGACGGCGAGATCAGCCTGCCCGGCCTGTCCAAGCGCGTCTACAACCTCACCGCCTACTACGAGCGCAACGGCTTCGAAGCACGCGTCAGCCAGCGCCGGCGCTCGGACTTCATCGGCGAGATCGGCAACTTCAACGGCAACCGCACCCTGCGCTACGTGGTCGGCGAGAACATCACCGACGCGCAGATCAGTTATACCTTCGGCGACCTCAGCAGCCTGAAAGGCCTGAGCCTGCTGCTGCAGGCGAGCAACCTGAGCAACTCGCCCTACCGCACCTATGCCGAGACCAAGGACCGCCCACTGGAATACACCGAGTGGGGCCGCACCTACGTGCTCGGGGTGAACTACAAGTTCTAGGCCAACCCTCCGTGCCTGCAGCAAGCCCGTCGGCGTGATGCCGGCGGGCTTTTTTTGTGCCCAGTGCGCTGCGCAGCGGCGCCCGGCAAAACGCATCGGCCTGCCAGCCCAGCTGCGCAAACGGCAATGCCCACGCACGAACACTGAATGACGTAGCGAGTGGCGCGCATGCGTTGCCCATGCCACACGCACCAATGCCCAGGGTTGTGTCAGTACCAGTGCCGGTGTCGTTCGCAACGAAACGGCCATAGGTGCCGCAAGAAACGCGTTCACCCATGGATCATGGACACGCGCGCTTCAATCAGGGCAACGGCTTTTGTGCACTGTAGGGCAACGCGAGCCGATGCTTCGCAACCTGGTCGCGCTCTAGGCGCCGCCATGGCGGCAACATGCGGATTTTGGATATGGAACCGCGAGTAGCAAGCGGTTCGTGTACATCCAGCGCGGTGACATCCAGGAGACAAGCGAACGTTCTGTGCCAGGGAGGAAATCTACACTCCCATAGCCCGACGTTGGCATCCATGCCGCTTTCGGCTGCCTGTCACGCAGGCAGCCGGACCAGCGGATCGCGCGGTGGCTACACGCCTTCCAGACACACCATCGCGTAACCGGGCAGCTGCAGGCCGCCCTCGACCTTGCCTGGGTCGATGCCAGGCACTGCCAGCTGTCGCCATTGCCCCGCGGGCAGCGCCACTTGGGTGGCTTGCGCCGACAGATTGAACGCCAACAGCAGCGTCTGCCGCGCATGCCGGCGCTGGAACATCAACACCGGCTCGGCGGTCTCGACGAACGCGATATCGCCTTCGCGCAAAGCCGCATGCCGTTTGCGCCAGGCCTGGAACTGCTGGAACGCGATCAACACCGAATGCGGATCGGCCAGTTGCGCCGCCACCGACTGCGCGCGATGCGCTGGCGCCACCGGTAGCCATGGCTTCCCGGTGCTGAAGCCGGCTTGCGCGCTGTCGTCCCACGGCATCGGCGTACGGCATCCATCGCGGCCCTTGAAGCTCGGCCAGAATGCGATGCCATACGGATCCTGCAGCGCCTCGAACGGCACCTCGGCCTCGCCCAGGCCCAACTCCTCGCCCTGATAGACGCACACCGAACCGCGCAACGAGCACAGCAACGCGATCAGAAGCCGCGCGAACGCAGGCGTCTGCGCACCCCGCTCCCAGCGTGTTACCGCACGCTGCACATCGTGGTTGGAAATCGCCCAACACGGCCAACCTTCGGTCATCGCCACTTCGAGACTCGACACCGTCTCGCGGATGTAGCGTGCGCTGAAATCGTCGGTCAACAGCTCGAAGCTGTAGCCCATGTGCAGATGCCCGGCCCGCGTATATTCGGCGGTGGTGGCGAGCGAGTCCTCGGACGAGATCTCGCCCAGGCTCACCGTCCCGGGATAGCGATCGAGCAGACCGCGCAGCTTCTGCAGGAACGGCAGGTTCTCCGCCTGCGTGTTGTTGTAGTAGTGGTACTGGAACGCATACGGATTGTCGGGACTGAAGCCCCGCCCCACGCGCTTTTCCGGGGGCTTTGGCGGATTGTCCCGCAGCAACGGATCGTGGAAGCAGAAATTGATCGCATCCAGCCGGAACCCATCCACCCCGCGCGCGAGCCAGAACTCGACATTGTCCAACGTGGCCTGCTGCACCTCGGGATTGTGGAAGTTGAGGTCCGGCTGCGACGACAGGAAGTTGTGCAGGTAGTACTGGCCGCGACGCGGCTCCCACTGCCAGGCGACGCCGCCGAAGATCGACATCCAGTTGTTCGGCGGCGTGCCATCCTCGCGCGCATCCGCCCACACGTACCAATCGGCCTTGGGATTGTCGCGGCTCTGGCGGCTTTCCTTGAACCACGCATGCTCCACCGACGTATGGCTGAGCACCTGATCGATCATCACCTTCAGCCCCAGCGCATGCGCCTTGGCCAGCAAGCGATCGAAGTCGTCCATGGTGCCGAACAGCGGATCGACCTCGCGATAGTCGGCAATGTCGTAGCCGAAATCGGCCATCGGCGACTTGAAGAACGGCGAGATCCAGATCGCATCCACGCCAAGCGCCGCGATGTAGTCCAGCTTGCGCACGATGCCCGGAAGATCGCCGATGCCATCGCCGTTCGCATCGAGGAAGCTACGCGGATAGATCTGATAGATGACGGCACCGCGCCACCATGGAGCCTGAGTCATGCAACGCCCCCCTTCGGGCAGAGATCGCGTGCGCAGAGGGCACGCGGAAAGCTGCGTTAGGGTAACGTCGATGTGCGAATCGAACAGGCGCTTGCATACGTATTCAGCGCACACGGCGCCTATGAATTGGGAAATAGCAAGCAGGCAACTATTGGATCACCACGGCCCGCAGCGCCGCTCGAGCGCGTTAACGGGCGCTTGGATGGAGTCGGCGCTCATTATCGCAATCTGCACCATAAACAGGTTCTTTTTCGATCGCGTCGTACGGACTGTCCGAGTCGCCAGGCACAGTCTTGACGATCGCGCTGCTCAGCCCGTCGGTCAGCCGCCAATACAGACCGCTCATCAGACCGTCGCTCTATGTTGCACCAGGCCTGGCAGCAGACATCATGCTCATCGCCTGGTCGATGATCAGCATCCAACGCAGCGCCGTCATCAACAGATCCATCGCGATCTCGCGCGACTGGCCCGTCAACACATCATAGCCTTGAACAGCATACACAACGCCAGCGCGCTCATCTCCCTTACCGTTACCCAGCAGGGCATACGCATAAACAGAGACCATTGAACGCCCAAAACGCTCAAGTGTCAGATTTAAAATTTTTTGAATACTGGATCCGTACACTCACTGTAAATTATGGAACATCCAGAACCACCATTTTTTTACATATCTCGATAGCAGATGACTTTGCCAGCGCCAAATCCCCTCTACCAGCCACACCTCCCTGTGTTCTTCCATTATCAGGAGCAGCTATAGCAACGCATTGATTTATAAGTAAAAGTTATCACACACCCCTTATATTCAGCCGACCTACACTGATCAAGGGCGTCATCTTCCGCATCTTTTTTGACAACATTTTAACTGAAGCCCAAGCCTCAGTAGTATTATCAGCGTTCGCAATGGCACCCCAAGTTTTAATCCACTCCCCCGTGGGACGAGGTGGAGCAGAGCCTTCATCATCAGGCAAGCACTGAGCGCTACCGGCCTGTGAACCAGTTGGGCATCGCGTTTGCGATTGAGCAACGCCCGCCCAAGTCAAAGAAAGCGCAAAAAAGAAAATAATTTTCAACTTCCCACCCTCTGAGATCATATATTTTATCAGTAGCAGCTATGCCACGAGAGCCTGCATTTGCTACATTAAAGTTATTCGAATCGCCACCAGTATTTCTAGTATTAACATGAGCCGTGGTGGCATGACCATCGGCAGTGGAATTATCGCAAGCCGGCGCCTGCGGCGTATAAGGCTGCCCGGACGCCGGATCCTTGCCCAGCGAACCGAAGCCCGAGTACAGCGTGAACTGCCCAAGCGTGCCCTGGAAGAACGATGCCGCCATCGGCGGCGCAGTGATGATCAGCGTACTCAATACCAAACCGATTCCTCCCTGCTGCAACGCCATGCTGCTTACGCCTTCGCCGGTGCCGTTGGCTGCCATCCACTTGGCCAGAAAACCCGCCGCCACCGCGGCAATCACCTTCGTTGCCAAACCCACCGTGAAACTCAATACCGACAACGAGAACATCGTCCCGATCCCGTACAGCAGCCACTTCTGGAACAGCGGCTTCGTTGCATCAAACAATATAGAGAGAGGAATCAATACTTCTTAAAGAAAGGCTTTGAGCAGTCAGCACCAACCACTGAACATTCCGCGCCAGAAGAATTTTTGCACTGATTAAGAGCCTTTTTTTTAGCATCTTCTACACTTGCACCACTGACAATTTTCCCACCGGTGCGACCCGCCTCGGCTTTAACAACGGCTACGCACTGATTTTTATAGGTAAACATAACTTTACAATCAGAGTTGCCGAGATTAGTGCATATTTTCAGCGCGTTATCTTTAGCTTCTTGCTCCGAAAATTTACCTGTACTGCTTCCAACATCTCCATTAGAAGAGCTTGCAATAGCTCCCCATGCCTTAATCCATTCACCTATTGGCCCGGACGGCTGAGAAGATGATTCCGAATCTGGCAGACATTGAACACTACCTGGGGCAACGCCCACAGGACATGCGGTTTGCGCACCAGCCTCAAAAGATAAACATAAAAAAATATAAATTATAAATTTCAATGCAATCCCCTCCTAAATTACATCAGCTCAAATCGACCTTTCCCACCTTTCCGCCACCCGCGTGAGATCCAGAGTCGGATGCAAATTGCGGCTGTCTCGAGCTATGATTAGTGGTTTTTTGGGACGTGTTATAATCGTTACCGGTTCTTGAAGACGAATCGTAATTCGGTGCCTGCGGCGTCATCGGCCACTCCGTCGCCGGATCCTTGCCAATCTGGCCAAGGACCGAATACGCATTGAAATGTCCCAGCGTGCCCTGGAAGAACACGGCTGCCATCGGCGGGGCTGTAAGGGTCAGCTCGGTCGAAACCAACGCGACCCCTCATTACTGCAAGGCCATGGCGCTCACGCCCTCGCCTTGGGGGCGGCACACTTCGCAACGAAACCCGCCGCGCCACCGCAGTTGTCACCTTCGTCGCCAAACCAATCGTGAAGCTCAAGACGGAATCTAAATAATTAAAACCCGGTACATCAATACTTCTTAAATACGGGATCAGTGCACTCTGAAAATACGACAACACACTGAGAGCTTGAAACCTTTCCACAATCTGCAACAGCCCTTTTACCGGCCGTCGCCTTGTCTTTACCCGTATTTATATTAACACCAGGCTCATTAGATGCAGCAACGGCAATACATTGATTAAAATAGGTCGCATCTGCAACGCAATCGGAAGCACCGGTAGCCCTACATTTATTTAAAGCGTCTTGACGTGCATCATTCTCACTGAAGGCCCCCTGAGAAGACCATGCACCGCCTCTTTGGTTGGATCGAACCAAAGCCCCCCAAGTTTTGATCCATTCGCCGGTGGGGCGTGAAGGCGCAACATCATCGTCAGGAAGGCATTGGGCACTCCCCGCCTGAGTTCCCACAGGACAACGAGTCTGACCGAACAGGGTGAAGGGCGCCCCCAGAGTTGCCATAGCTATGATTGTGTAAGCAATCCGGTTCTTCATAGATGTCAAACCCTATCGTTATGTGCGCCACGGCTACCCGGCGATGAAGTCGCGTTCTGCCCTTCCGCCCCTCTATTCATATTTGCATAAGTATTCATTGTGGCATCATTAACTCGATTCGACCTCCCATCATCGCCAGCCGTCGGCGCCTGCGGCGTATAAGGCTTCCCCGATGCCGGATCCTTGCCCAGCGAACCGAAGCCCGAGTACGGCGTGAACTGCCCAAGCGTGCCCTGGAAGAACGATGCCGCCATCGGCGGCGCAGTGATGATCAGCGTACTCAATACCAAACCGATTCCTCCCTGCTGCAACGCCATGCTGCTTACGCCTTCGCCGGTGCCGTTGGCTGCCATCCACTTGGCCAGAAAACCCGCCGCCACCGCGGCAATCACCTTCGTCGCCAAACCCACCGTGAAACTCAATACCGACAACGAGAACATCGTCCCGATCCCGTACAGCAGCCACTTCTGGAATAGCGACTTCGTTGCATCAAATAGCAGGCACAGGATGAACAGCGGCCCAAAGCCGATGAACAGTGCCATCGCCAGCTTGTTCAGCAACAGCAGCGAACCGCCCACCACGCCCGGGCCGGCCATTCCCAGACCCGTGAACAGGCGAGCGCGATCCTTCTCCTTCTCGCGCTCCGCATCGCCGGCCGTGTTGATCTGATCGATGCTCGTCAGCGCGATCTGCATCAGCGCCAAATTCTTGTCGATCGCTTCGTACGGACTATCCGAGTCGCCAGTCACAGTCTTGACGATCGCGCTGCTCAGCCCGTCGGTCAGCCGCCAATACAGACCGCTCATCAAACCGTCGCTCTCTGTTGCACCGGGCCTGGCAGCAGACACCATGCTCATCGCCACGCCAATGATCAGCACCGAACGCAGCGCCGTCACCACCAAGTCCATGGCAATCTCGCGCGACTGGCCAGTCACCACGCGGAAACCCTTGAACAGCACCCACAGCGTCAGCGCGCTCATCGCCGTCACCGTCACCCACCACGACATCCGGATCAGCAACGACCATTGAAAATAGTCGATCTCATCACGCAGAAAATTGTTGATGAGCGTGAAGAACGCGTAGTTACCTAAATTATTCAAAAAATCCATGACTGCTCCATAGCGCGGCGCGCTCATCGCTGAGCTCTATCCCTGCGAACCGAGGCCTTTTAGAAAGGCTCCGGAACAATGCTGACTAGTCGTCGATACTCAATCGTTTGAAGCCATCGGGCTTCGATGTCTTTGCCGCCTGCAATGCACCTTCCATGACTGCACCGCCAACCAACTTGCTGGCTATATCTCCCAGCCCGCTCCAACCAGGGAACAAGCCACCGCCCCCGGTCTCCGTCGCCGATGGCGGCGTCTGGCCGGTCATCGCGGCCCGGGCTCCAGCGGACTGCACCTGCGTCAGAAAGGAAAGCCGCTTTTCATAGGCAAACATGGCCGACTCGGTCTGCTGACGATCGATGTCCATCAATGTCTTCAGCGCAATCAGCTTATTGGTGTTGTCTTCGAGCTTGCCGATCTCTTCCGGCTTGATGTCTTGGCGCTCTTTCTCGATCGCGCGCAAGCGCTCCAACCGCTTGGCCGTGATGTCGTACATGGCCACCATGTAGTTGTACTGCGAGTTGCGTGTGCGCTGGATGAGTTCGCAGGTCTTCTGTTGTTCGCTGGAAACAGACGTACCAGACGTGCTGCTTGCACATTGGGAAACGCCGTAGCTGTCGTCGACCTTCTTGAGTTCTTCCTTTGGCTTTTCGACTTCGTCACCGCTCGCCTTGTCCTTGTCTTTAGCGCCAACGAGGTTCGCCTTGCGAATTTCGTCAAGCTTGTCCTTCAGCTTGTCCGTATTCTTTTCATTTTCGTCAATCTGCTTATTGTCGACCACCTCCCACTGCGCAAGCGCAGTGGCAGGCGACAACGCGCACAGCGCGAACAAGGCAAAGACGATGCGGAACCGATTGGAAGATTTCATAGTCCTGTCCATAAACACCTCAACACTGAAACTTGTAGGAGAACGTAGCGATCACAATCCAAACGAGCGCCATCAGACGACAGTGGCAGTACCGCGGCTATCCGAAGACGACGGTTTCCCGGCTGCCGATTTTCCGGACCCCTTGCGCTTGGCATAAAACTCGCTGAGCCATTGCTCGGGCGTCAGATCATCCGGCGCCACGCCATGCGCCTTGGCTTTTTGCTCGAGCACCTGGTGCATGATTTCGATATTGTCGGTAGACGCCGAGATGACGGCCAGCGCATCGTCCATGCCGCGCAGATTGAGCTGGCATACCGACGAGCCATGGCCCTGCTTGACCAGGAAGCAGCGCGAGCGTTCGTCCAGATTGACCACCACCTGGTACTCGGCTTCGGTGAGCTTGAGTCCTTCCATGTAGTCTTCCTTGCTGGCGTTGGGGTTGGGCAACAGGATCATGGTGGCGGTCTGCTCGACCAGCGCCGCCGAGATATCGCTGGCCAGCGCGTCTTCCGGACTCTGCGTGGCGAAGATGCCAAGGCCATTCTGCTTACGGATGGTCTTCTGCTTGTTCTTGGCGAATTCCTTGAGGCCGCCCTTGCCGTCCAGGATCTTCCAGAACTCGTCCATGACGTAGATCAGCGGGCGTCCGTCGATCAAGGCCTCGAGGCGGTGCAGCAGATAGTTGATGACCGGTACCCGCACTTCCGGGTTGTCGATGACGTCGGTGTAGTCGAAGCCGATGATGCTGGCCTTTTCCAGGTCGATGGTGTCGACCGGGTTGTCGAACACCCAACCGTGCGAGTTGCCCGCGGTCCATTTGCGCATGCGTGCATACAGGCCGTCGTCGCCCATGTTGGGCAGGCTCTTGCGGAAGTTGGTCATGCTGCGCAAGTGCATCGGCGTATCCAGCATGCCTTCGACGCCGCGGAAGATGTCCTCTTCCTCGCGCGAGGTGTACTCGAGCTTGCCGGCCAGAACCTTGACAAGGTCGGCCAGAAACTGCACGTTGGCCTCGCTGCGCTCGCACTGGAACGGATTGAAGCCGGTCGGGCGGCCATTTTCCAGGGCCAGATAGTTTCCGCCGCAGGCGCGCACGAAGATTTCTGCGCCGCGATCCTTATCGAAGAAGAAGATGGTCGGAATCGGGTCGAACTTCTGCACCTGGCTGAGCAGGAAGTTGATCAGTGCGGTCTTACCCGTACCGGACTTGCCGATCACCATGGTATTGGCGATCGCCTTTTCGCCCAGAGAATTCTCCGCCGGATGCGTCGCGTGGAAATTGAAGTAGTAAGGCTGCCCGTTGGTGGTCTGCAACGTAGTGACGCACTCGCCCCACGGATTGTTGTCGCGCTTGCCCTGAGCGAAATTGTGCAACGGGGACAGGCCAAGGAAGTTCAGCGAACTGACGTTGGCCAGGCGCGTGCGGTACTTCCAGTTGCCCGGAAGCTGCGCATAGAAGGACGACGCGATGGCCAGATCCTCCTTGGTGGAAACGAACCCGGCGTTGGACAACTCCGCACGGGTGGTCGCGACCTGTTGCGACAGCTTTTCCTGGGTGTCGGCATAGACGGCGATGGTGAAATGGTATTCGCCCAGCACGAAGTTGCCCGACGACAGCTGATCCATCGCCAGGTCCAGTTCGTGGATCTGGCTGACCGCCTTGTCGCCCGACGAGATCATCATGCCCTTGGTACGGTCCAGGACCTTCAGCGCGTCGTGACGCCCCATCGGGCTGAAGGAGTGGGTCACCACGTACTCGAAATCGAGATACTTCAGGCCGTTCAGGATGCCGGGATAGGTTCCGTCGGTATATTCCTTGATGTTCAGGATTGCGCCGAAGTGATTGAAGCCCTCGGGCGTCTTGATCACATAGTCGCCGGTCTTGTTGGCGAACATGTGCTTGCTGACCGGCAGGTATGCGGGAATCGGCGCCTGCAGCACCGGCACCGGCTCGTCGATGCGGTTGATCAGATAGCCGAAGAATTCGAGCGCCTCGGAGAATACGACGCCATTGCTGGCTTCGTACATGCTGAGCCGGTAAGGCGAATAGTCCTTCAACACGGCCTCGACGTTGCCGGCCAACTCCAGGATCTTGATGATCGATTGATCCTGCTCGGTCTGCAGCTGCGCGATGTTGGACGACTTGTCCATCAGCCGCTTTCCCGTGACCACGGGGCGGTAGATCATGGTCAGATACAACTCGTTCTGCATGATCTTCTGCGACGAAAGCGCGCCGTAGTATTCGTCCGACAGCGCCTGATTGAAGGCCTGGCGGAACTTGCCGCTCGACTTGATGCGCCGGCGGCGGCGAACGTCATGCACCCAGAAGGCCACGTTGGCGAAATCCGGTGCGCGCAGGGTCTGCAGCATCCGGTTGAACGTATTGTGGCGATGCTCGATCTCCCACTCCTCGCGGCCGACGAACGGCAGCCCTCCCAGATGCCAGGTCAACATGAAGTCTCCCCCCGTCGTCTTGAGCACCGAAGGCGCTACATGCGTGGAGATGGAGATGAATTCGCTGATCGAAGTATCTGGAATGAACATAGTGGGATGACTCTGAATCCATTTCGTCTTGCCAAGGCCCGACTCGGTTGAGGCGGGAACAGTCGAACAATTATTCGTCTACGAGCGTTCAGCTACCGCGCCTCGGAAAACCGAACAACCCCATGCACGAAACGAACCGTTCGTGCATGGGGTCGAGGCACACATGCCAAGTCGAATTAAGGCTTGGCGCCCGGCACATTCCTTCGATATTCATTGGGAGAAAATACCCACATCCCGGAGTAGCGCTGCAGGTTGCGCACGCGCATCCTGAACCTCCAGCGAAGCCCAAGCATCCTGAATATCATCTCGTCCCGTTTGGTCATCTGTTGCATGAAAAAAATGATCACCGGGATAAGCAGCAAAAACCACAGATCGAAGTACATCCCCATCAGCAAGCCGCCGCCCGCCCCGATGAAAAAGGGAATGTAAGGCACCCCCAAGAACATTGCAGGACGGGTGCAGCCGCGGAAAAGGACGTTCTTATGCATAGTACTGAAGAGCGTTCTGGATCATCAGCGCACCAGTGGTGGTGGTCTTGATGCACGAAGTCTGGCCGGTGTCGCCGATCAGCATGTTGGCCAGCTGTCCTGCCGCACCGATCAGCACGCCACCGATCAGGATCGGCGATACCTCGGAGATGCGCTTGTGCGCAAATGCGATCTGGTATCCGGCCACGACAACGGCGATGGTCACGACCGCGACCGAGCCCATGTTCAGGATATTGTTGACGTTGCTGAGGAAGCCGCAGACCTTCTTGTCGGCACCTGCGTAGCCGCCGTCCGTCGCCATCGCGATATTGGCGGCAAGCAGCGCCGTCACGAACAGCGCGGATTTCAGCGCGGCCATGCCCGCAACCTTGGCGCCGGCAGTCATCTCGATTTTCTTGAACTTCATGATGTATCTCCTGATTTGGAACAGAGGGGTGATCGAAAACGCCATTCGCATGGCAGTGCTACTTTCAACTGGCTAGAACACGAAAGCCCCGTCGCCAGGGGGAGGCGGCGGCGAGTTCGAGCCAGGAACGGCCGCCCCTGCGACGAACTGGGAATTGCTCGCAGGGGCGTGCGAAGCTGGATCGGCTCCGCCGCCGGCAGGCACCGCCACTCCCTTGCCGGTGCCTGTCGGTCGTATTACATAGAGATCCGGATTGCTGGCCGCGGCCGCCTGCGCTGGGGCACTCGCGTTGCCGCCAATTGCACGGGGCTGCTGTGCCTGCGTTGCCGGAAGCGTCGCCGCCTGGTAGAGCGCGGACGGCTGTTGCTGCGTGGCGAGTTGGTTGGCCAGTTGATTGGCGGCTTCGATGCGTCGCGACACGACCGAATCGAGTTCGCGGACCACCGCCGCTTTCGCGGTTTCGCCAGCAGTGCGGCGTACACCGGATGAAACCAGCGGAATCGCCCCTGCAGGAATGTCCGCCTGCACGCGCCCCTGGTTGATCGAGGCATAGACCTTCTGCACGTAGCCGTGCTTGTAGCCGGTCTCGAAATTGCCCGAGTAGTAGCAGCTGAAGGATTTCCCCCAATTGCCCCCCGAACGGCTATAGCATTCCGCGAGGATTCTGGAGGCCGCCTGCAGGTTCGGGCAGGTCTTGAAGGCCTTCTCGTAGGAATCGAGCCCGTACTTCACCAGGTTGTAGCGGTTGACCTGCCCCAGGCCAAGCGAGAAGTTGTAGCCCTTTTCTTCGAGCATGCGTGCGGTGGCGACGGCTTCGGAAAGGTTCTGCGGCTGTCGCACCAGACGGCCGCCGACCACACCGATCGCAAAAGGATTATGCGACGACTCGACGCGCACGACGTGCTGCATCACTTCGGCCGGAACCGCCATTTCGGGGCAACTCAATAGTTCCATGCCTGGCAACATGCCTCGCTTACTCCTGTGTCCATCGACCGTGCCGGCGAATAGCTGGCGGGTCGCAAATGACGCAAACAATCGTGTTCGAAGGGAAAATCAAAGTCAATACGACGAGGTATGGGAACTCACCTTAATGAACATATTCATTGACCCCCATGGAGCGTGCGCTCCGGATCGAAATCGATGCCGGTGATATAGCGACGGCCGGCATGCGACTTGATGTGCACCACGATGTCGATGGTCATCATCAGCAGGCGCTTGATGACCGAGAACTCAAGACCCGAACCTTCGGACGAAGCCTTCACCATCAACGCCAACTGATCCCAGGTCTGGCCGATGCTGCCAGCATGGCAGCTGGTGATGGAGCCGGGATGACCAGAGGCGCAGTTACGGATGAAGTAGAACGATTCATCGCCGCGCAACTCCGCCAGGATGATCCGATCCGGCTTCATGCGCAGGCAAGCCTCCATGCAGCTCTTGGCCGTCACGTTACTCGTGCTTTGTCCGCCTTTCGAATAGAGCAAATGCACGGAATTGGGTTGACTGATGAAAAGCTCGCGCGCGTCCTCGATGGTGACCAGGCGTTCCTCGTTGGGAATATGGTTCACCAACGACTTCATGAACGTGGTCTTGCCGCTGCCGGTGGCGCCGGCAACGACGACGTTCTTCTTGAACAGCACCGCCTTCTTGAAGAACTCGGCGTAGTTCCGTTCGCGCCTGAGCTCGAGCAGCTCGCGATCCTGATCGCTGATGCCCGCTTTCTGCTCCAGGATCTCCTCGAAGAATCCGTCTTCCTTGTACTGCTCCAGGGTCTTCGTGTGCTTGGACGGCAGGCGGATCGTGATCGACACCTTGCCCGCATCGCATGCAGGCGGAATGACGAACTGCGCACGCTGCCCGGTCGGGAAGGTCAGCGACACCACCGGATCGGTATCGGTGATGCGCTGGCCGGTGTTGCTTTCGTTGACCACCGCCGTACAGAACTGGCGAGCCCGATCGAACGTCAGCGACGGGATGTCCATCTTCTGCCAGCCACGCAGCGTCTCCAGGTACAACTCGCCGGGACGGTTGATGCAGATTTCCGTCACTTCCGGCGAATTCAGGTAATCCAGGATGCCCAGCACCGAGTACTGGTAATCCAGGAAGTCCGTGGAGATCTGCGCGGTCGGGGAGTCGTCGAGGGTCACGAGGCTGTCTCTACGCGATCAACGGGGCAGCACGGCGGTGAAGTCGACGTCTTTTGCCACATAGACATTGACGACGGTGCCTTGGTTGATGGTCACGGTGGCAGGACGGCGGCGCTCCAACGCCTGCTCCGACAAGCGCTGGATGGACTGCGCCGTGTTGCTTTCGAACGGCTGCTCGGTCACAACGCCGGAATTGAGGCCCACCGTGGTCGTCGAGGGACCGTGTTCTGCCGCCGCCCATTTGAATGCATCGCTGAGCATGCTGATCATCAATGCCGAAGAAATCCGGCTCGCCCAATGCGCGCTGTATTTGCCAGGGTGACCGGCGCTGCCGAGGTTGTCCACGCCAGGACCCATCAACGTCACATCGATGCCGGTCGGCGTGGTGATGCGGTCCCAAACGACCTGCATCCGCGGGCCGGTCGGCTCCATCGCACCGTACTGACCGAGCATCTTGGATCCCTTCGGCAACAGCAAGCGCCTGCCGTTGATCGAATAGACCGGCTCCGTGATGATGCATGAAGTGAAGCCCGGGAAATCGGTGATGATCCGCGTCTCGAGCACGCAACGGATATAGGTGCCGCGCACCAGCAAGCCGTCCGGATTGGCGATGGGCTTGGCCGAGGTCTGCTGCTCCTCCTGCTGCGCTGGCATGCCCGGCTGCAAGCCAGGCATTCCCTGCTGTCCGCCGCCAGCGGGATCCTGCACCCCGACCATGCGTCGCTCCAGCAGCGAGGGACCGCGCTCCTGCCGCAAGGACTGCGAGTCCTGTATCTCGGTGTCGGTGGGCATCGGCGGCAACGGCGGCAAGCTCGGCTGTTCCGCCAGTTGCACCGGTTCGACCGGCTGCTGCGGCGGAGGCGCCGTGGTCTGAGGTAATGCGGGCGCCACGACCGCTTCCTGCCGCGGTTTCGGCTTCGGCTCACTGGAGCCGCTGCTCCCCACCACCCAGAAAATGACCAGGATCAGCAGCAGCGCGATGCCACCAAGGAAGATCAGCGCCTTGCGATTGAGCTTCTGCACATCGCTGGAGCGCAGCACTGGCTCGTTGGCATCCAGATCCGGCTCGCCAGCCTGGCGCTGGCGGGCGAAATAAGGATTCTCCTTACCCGCGTCGCCCGCTTGCGGAGAACGCGGCTGGTCCCGCTCGTTGCCGTTATTTTCGTCAGACGGAGGTATGTTCGAGTTCACTTTTGCTTATTCCTACGCAAGCCGACAACATTCTTGCCGTGGCGGACAACCAGGAAAGGATAGGTCCCGTGGACAATCAGGGTATTGCCCTCGACTGTGGTATTGACCAGAAAATCCTCGTCATTTTCCTTTTCGCGGCCGAACACGGCCGGGAAATTACCTGTCGGGAAGCGCGTCAGGTCCATCTTGATATACGTGAACTTGCCGTCGTCATAGACACTGCTCGGCACGATCCATGTCTGCTTCGAGCGCGTCGAGTAGTCGTAATCGAAATAGTAATGACGATCCTTGGACATGCGCGTATCGAGTTGCGACTCGTCCTTCACCTCATCGCTGGCTGCAGCGAAGCTGGTGTCCTTCGGATAGGTGAACGTCACCTTGTATTGCACGCCGGCTTGTTTGGCCTGCTCCAGACGCTGCCAATCCGTGGCGACCACCTTCAATTCCAGAATGTAGGAATGGGTGGCCGTGCGGATCATCATGTTGGTGTCGACGTCGACGTTCTTCGGCTTCAGGTAGAAGACGTTCTCGCGACGACTGAGCTCCCAGCCACTGGTGAAACCGGTGCTGTAATCGAGGATCTTCTCGTTCGGGCTGAGTTCGACCTGCGTCGTGATCCCGAGGCCGGTCCGCACCTGGTAGATCTTGTCGGGTTCGTACTCATACTGCTGGACCACCTGCGCCGAGGCAAGCGGCGCGAACAAGGCCAGTGCCAGCATCGCGGCACACGCCGAACCGGTTTTCGTCATGAAACTCATCGAACGTTCGCTCCATTGCCATTGTTCTGAGGTGCAACGTTGGGCGCGGGAGGCGCGGCGGCAGGCTGCGCTTCCGGATAGACAGGTGCCGCCGCGGGCGCCTGCTGCATGGGCATCGCGCCGTTGGTCTGGGGTACCGCCCCGGGTGACATCGGCTGACCGGGAACCTGCGGCGCTGGCACCTGGCCGGGTACCGGCACCTGGCCTGGCGCAGGCACTTGTCCCGGCGCAAGCTGCTGGTTGGGCGTGGCAACCGGCGTCTGCTGCAGCGCTGACGGCGGCGGCGCCGGAATCGCGGCGTAATCGTTGTCGACGCGATAATCGGTGACCTGGAAACCCAGCGGATTCTCGACGCGGAGGTCCTCTTTCATCACCAGATCGGCGCTATAGCGAAAACCCATGATCGCGAACTTATTGTCCAGCAGTGTCGTCTGCCCGGTCTTCTTGTCGTAGATGCTGCGCTGGAAACGGACATTCGCACCGGTGTAGGGCTGAGCGCCACCGCCAAGCAAGGTGATGCTCAATATATTCACGCGAATGGACCGGACCTTGCCATAGGTGAAGTAAGGCGCCGATGGATTGTTGGGCGCGTGGAGCGCCCTGTACTCGCTGCCCACAGCGGAATCTGATGGCGCCATGGAGAACACCGTGTTCCAGTCGTTGAGGCCCATCATCTCGTAATCGTAGGACTCGCGGGCGGTAATGAAGCGCGCCACATTGCTTCTGGCCAATGCCTCGCTCGCGGTGATGCTGCGTATTTCGCCAGGATCGCGCAGAACGGACACGGTGGACGTCCCGGTATAGGCGTCAGCCATCACGATGTACGGAATTTTCTCCTTCAACGGCAGCATGTAGTAATAGCCGCCGCCCAACAGCAGGCACATGACGATCGCGCCGAACGCGACCCACCACGCGCGGCGCTCGCTGCGCCGCGCCAGATCAGCGATGCTGATCTCGTAGTTGACAGCCTTTGCAACCGCCTTGTTGACGCTTTCGCTCTCAACTGGTTTTTTACCGAACATCAGACTTCACCAGGTTACGTAATGTGGCTGCGGAGGCACATGGACGGCCTCCGAAAGTAAAGTCACTTCGCGTTGCCGTCGCCGGCCGGCGCCGCAGTCCCGCTCAGCGAAGAAGATGGCTGCACGAGAATGCGGTTGCCCGCAGCGGAGACGGTGACGCCTTCCTGCGCATAGACCACGCTGAGTTCGGCGACCGCCTGCTGGATGCTCGTGGTGTTGATCTTGGCCACCGGCGCATAGAGCGTGTAGTCGGACTGGATGCTGTAGCTCAACTGCATGTTCGAGTCCTTGGCCCAGCGCTCGAGCATCGTCTTCAGGGTGCCGTCCATCGGCACCGCCTGGTACACGTACGAGGAGTACAGCGGGATCTCCATCGTCGACTCGGAGAACCGGTTGACCGGCTTCCACCTGCCGCGGAAATCAGGCGCCGGCCTGGTGGCACAGGCGCTCAGCAGCGCAACGGCGCTCAGAGTGGCGATCATCCGAAACATATGCGTTCTTTTCACGCGAGCCTCTAAATTGCGGAAACGTTTTTTGATGGACGGCCGGCAAACGGCCGACGGTCTGAGAACTGCAGGTTTCGCCACAGGGACGGCACGGCGCGATGCACAGTCGGCGCAAGAGCCCGATGACAGCGTCGGGGATCGCGTAAATCCGGCGCACGCACGCGCTCCTGCAGACGAAGGACGTCCGAGGACAGGCTTTCAGCGCCGAGAAAAACGGAATTTGTCAGAAAACTTTCCATGTCACCCTCGCGTGCGTCCTGGGAACACACGCCCCTGTTCCTATTGCCAATTGCCCCGCACCAGCATCGCGAGAATGTGCCGCAGGGCCATGCTCACGTCAAGCTTTTGGCAAAAAAGCGTTCAATCCAGCCAGATTGCCAATAATTTTGCGAACCACGTCACCCTATGTCACAAGGAAAGCGTCGGCACATTGACCTTCGGCTTCAGCCTCGCGGTGAAGTGCCGGTCCTTGTAGTACTTGATCTTGTCGCACTTCACCGGATGCGGGATGCCCTCGTACAGGAACACCTCGTGATCGTTCCCCATCGCCTTCAGTTCCTGCGGCAGCATCAGCGCCCTCCTCTCTTCCGACACGCTGCGGGTCACGTCCTTGCCGCGCGTGATGTTCTTCTTGCGGAAGGTGGTGTAGCCGAGCATCTCCGAGTAGTCGTTGGCGTCCTGCTGCTCGCGCGGAGCGTAGAGGATCTGCAGTGCATGGTTCGTGATGATGGTCCGCGACACGTCCTTGCCGTAGGTTGCGTCCAGCTGCGCCATGCTCTGGATGATCGGCAGAAGCCGGACATTGTAGCCGGCCATGTATGACACCGCCGAGGCGATGATGTCGACCTTGCCGATCGCGGTGAACTCGTCCATCAGCAGCAGGCATTGGTACTTCAACGCCGGATTGCTCTTGGGCAGTTCCTTGGTGTTGAGGTTGATGATCTGGCTGAAGAACAGGTTGATGATCAGGCGGCTCTCGGCCAGCTTGTTGGGCTGGATGCCGATGTAGATGGTCATCTTCTTCTTGCGCAGGTCGGTCAGCAGGAAGTCGTTGTCGCTGGTGGCCGCGTCGAGCACCGGGTTGATCCAGGCATTGAGCGGCTCCTTCAACGTGCCCAGGATCGATGCGAAGGTCTCCTCGGCCTGCGACAGCATGTTGGAGAACGCCGACTTGGCGTTGCTGCTGAGGAAGCGCCGTTCCGACAGCGATTTCAGGTATTTCTTCAGGTCGCTGCCATCGCCCGAGGACAGCCGGTAGATCGCCCCCAGCGTCGGGGTGCCCAGGCCGCCCGGGAAGCCGATGTTGCGTTCGTCGTCCCAGTTCTCGAACAGGTACAGCGCGAACGCCATGAACGCGTTGCGCGCCTGGCTGACCCAGAATTTCTGGTCGTCCGATCCATCCGGATACAGCATCGCGGCAATGCTCATCAGGTCAGAGACGCGGAACGCGGGGTCGTCGGACACGTAGCTGAGCGGATTCCATCGATGCGTGCGCCGGTCCTCGGCGAACGGGTTGAACAGGAACACCTCCTGTCCCTGGCTGGCGCGCCAACCGCTGGTGAGATCGAAGTTTTCCTGCTTGATGTCCAGAACCACCACCGATTCCTGGTATTCGAGCAGGTTCGGGATCACCACGCCGACGCCCTTGCCCGAACGGGTGGGCGCGGCCAGGATGACGAACTGCTGACCGCTCAGGCGCACCAGCTTGCCGCGGAACTTGCCGACCACGATGCCGTTGCCGCTCTGCTTGAACAGGCCGTGCTTGGCCAGGTCGGCGGCACCGGCGAAACGGGCGTCGCCGTGCAAGGCCTGCTTGCGCGGCTTGAACATCAGTACCAGCGTCAGCAGGCACAGCAACCCGGGCAAGCCAAAGCCCAGGTAGCCGGCCCACTTGATCTTGCCGACGAAGGGCGCGACCTGCGGCAAGCCGATGGCATGCACGTATTCGTAATAGGTGCCCAGTCCGAACAGGCGCGTATCCAGCTTGAGCAGCAGCAGCACCAGGTAGCCGGACAGGAAATAGCCGACAACGGCAGTGAGTGCGACGACGACCACAGCCGCAACGATCTTACGATTCGACAAGCCCCTATCCTCCCTGATGCACCTTGGCGGCTATTCTAGCTTCGGCGCCGGGTGCTCGGCTTGCTCTTCGACGGCTTTTTTTCGACGCTGACGCCGCCGCCGTCCTGCTCGACCAGGGTATCCATCCAGACCCGCGCCTCGTCCCAGGACATGTCGTGCGAGTCCAGGCGCGCGCCACCCGCGGTAGTGACGGTATAGCCGACCACGTTGGCGGGGCTGTATTCCGGTTCGCGCGTCAACGCCACCAGCTGGTAACGTCCTTTGACTTGAATCGTATGATGATATTCCATCATGCGTACGGCCTCCTCGCCTGATCGTCGGCCTGATGCTAAAGCAAGCCGGGCGCCAGGGCCACCCGCCGCCAGCACGCGATCGCCCTGCCCTGCGCTGGACGATGGGCAACAAAAAAGCCGGCGAGCGCCGGCCTGTTGTGTTCCACGAGTGCATCGTCTGCATGTCGTGGTGGGCGGTACAGGGTTCGAACCTGTGACCCCTACCATGTCAAGGTAGTGCTCTACCGCTGAGCTAACCGCCCATCGCTGCTGCGGACATACCGCTGCAGGGGCGCGAATCTTAGCCCACCTTGCGGCCAAGAACAATAGCCGCGAGGACGAGGCCAGCTGCCGTGCGGCTAGCTGACCAGGCTGGCGTCGCGCAGCTTCTTGATCTGGTCGCGCACCCGCGCCGCGTCCTCGAACTCCAGGTCGCGGGCGTGCTGGTACATCTTCTGTTCCAGCGCCTTGAGCCGGGACGCCACCTCGGCCGGTTCCAGCATCCGGTAGTCGGCCGGCTCCTCCGCCACCCGGCGCCCCTTGCCCTTGCCGGACTTGGCCTCAACCGCGCCGTCGGCGCGCGCGCCCTCCAGGATGTCGACGATCGGCCGCGCCACCGACTTCGGGGTGATGCCGTGCTCGAGGTTGTACTCCACCTGCTTCTCGCGGCGACGTCCGGTCTCGTCGATCGCCGCCTGCATCGAGCGGGTCATCCGGTCCGCGTACAGGATCGCCTTGCCGCGCAGGTTGCGGGCGGCGCGGCCGATGGTCTGGATCAGCGAACCGGTGGAACGCAGGAAGCCCTCCTTGTCCGCATCCAGGATCGCCACCAGCGACACCTCGGGCATGTCCAGGCCCTCGCGCAGCAGGTTGATGCCGACCAGCACGTCGAACTTGCCCAGGCGCAGGTCGCGGATGATCTCCACGCGCTCGACCGTGTCGATGTCCGAGTGCAGGTAGCGCACCTTGACCCCGTGTTCGCTCAGGTACTCAGTGAGGTTCTCGGCCATGCGCTTGGTCAGCGTGGTGACCAGCACGCGATCGCCCAACGCCACGCGCAGCCCGATCTCCGACAGCAGGTCGTCGACCTGGGTGCCGACCGGACGGATCTCCACTTCCGGATCGATTAGTCCGGTCGGTCGCACCACCAGTTCGGTGATCTCGCCGGCCGACTCGCGCAGTTCGTACGGACCGGGCGTGGCCGAGACATAGATGCTGCGCGGCGAACGCGCCTCCCATTCCTCGAAGCGCAGCGGCCGGTTGTCCAGCGCCGATGGCAGGCGGAAGCCGAATTCCACGAGCGTCTCCTTGCGCGAGCGGTCGCCCTTGTACATCGCGCCGATCTGCGGGACGGTGACATGGGATTCGTCGACGACCAGCAGCGCGTCGGCCGGCAGGTAGTCGAACAGGGTCGGCGGCGGCTCGCCCGCGGCCTTGCCGGTGAGATGCCGCGAGTAGTTTTCGATGCCGTTGCAGTAGCCGACCTCGGCCATCATCTCCAGGTCGAACTGGGTGCGCTGCGCCAGCCGCTGCGCCTCGACCAGCTTGTTCTGCGCGTACAGCTGCTCCAGCCGCTCCTTCAGCTCGATCTTGATCGTGTCCACGGCGCTGAGCGTGCGCTCGCGGGTGGTGGCGTAGTGGGTCTTCGGATAGACCGTGTAACGCTGCAGCTTGCGCAGGGTCTCGCCGGTCAGCGGATCGAACAGGGTCAGCTGCTCGACGTCGCCGTCGAACAGCTCGATGCGCAGCGCCTCGCTGTCCGACTCGGCAGGAAACACGTCGATGACTTCGCCACGCACGCGAAACGTGCCGCGGTGCAGCTCGTATTCGTTGCGGGTGTACTGCAGGTCGGTCAGGTGCTTGATCAGCTGGCGCTGCTCGATGTGCTCGCCGATCGACAGGATCAGGCGCAGCGACAGGTAGTCCTCCGGCGCGCCCAGGCCGTAGATCGCCGACACCGTGGCCACCACCAGCGCGTCGCGGCGCGACAGCAGCGTCTTGGTCGCGGCAAGGCGCATCTGCTCGATGTGCTCGTTGATCGAACTGTCCTTCTCGATGAAGGTGTCCGACGACGGCACGTAGGCCTCCGGCTGGTAGTAGTCGTAATAGCTGACGAAGTACTCGACCGCGTTGTTCGGGAAGAACGCCTTGAACTCGCCGTACAGCTGCGCCGCCAGGGTCTTGTTCGGCGCCATCACCAGGGTCGGCTTCTGGATCGCCTCGACCACGTTGGCGATGGTGTAGGTCTTGCCCGAACCGGTCACCCCGAGCAGGGTCTGCTTGGCCAGTCCGGCCTCGAAGCCGGCCACCAGCTTCTCGATCGCCTGCGGCTGGTCGCCGGCCGGCGAGTATGGCGATACGAGTTGGAAACGGTCGGACATGAACGGGCCTCGAGATGAATTTGAGTGGAGCGAGCCTCGGCTGACGCACCGCCGGGATGATTCCTTACATGGGAACGGTGAACCCTCTCATTCAAGCCCCCATGTCAAGGGATCGAAACTGACAGCCCTCCCCATCGAAGGATGGCTTCCATGAGGAAATCCAGTGCTCAAGGCTACACATTGCTGCAGTTGGCAGTCGTGATGGCGATGATCTGCGTACTGACCGCGATCGGCATACCGGCCTTCCAGGACCTCGTCATGCGCCAGCGCCTATCCGTCACCAGCTATCGGCTCAGTTCCCAACTCGCCCTGGCGCGCAGCAGCGCCATCAGCTACGGCGTGCCGGTGAGCGTATGCCCATCCAGTGGCGGCGGGAAATGCCGCGAGGACAATGACTGGAGCCACGGATGGATGGTCTACCGCGACCTGGACCGACAGTCGCAACCGACCGACCCTGGCAGCGTTCTGGGCCTGGAAACCGCACCGGCGGCAGCCTCCATGACCGTCATTTCAAACAGTGGCAGGGGCGCCGTTCGCTTTCTTCCTGATGGCCGCAGCGCGGGCAGCAACCTCAGCATCAGGATCTGCGGGAAGGGACGCCTGCTGGCCGAGGTGGTCGTGAACAACGCCGGCCGGACCCGCTTGGCCAGGTCGGCGGCAAGTCAGGCCTGCCAACCGAAAAGCTGAAAAAAGCAAAGGCCGCGATCGCTCGCGGCCTTTGCAGATTTGGCGCCCGAAGTTGGACTCGAACCAACGACCCCCTGATTAACAGTCAAGTGCTCTAACCGGCTGAGCTATTCGGGCGGGGAGGCGCATTGTATAGAGGCCTCGGGGGCATGGCAAGAGGGTCGCCAAGCGCTCATCTTCCCCGCCAGCACAAGGCCGGCAACCGGATCACCAGCAGTCAGTTTCGAGCGCACCCGTCGAGGTCGTCCGTGCGCCCTTCTGATCCAGCCCAAGAGTGCCGCACTTGGTGTCTTTCGCCAGTTGCCTTCCCTTCGGAGTCGCGGTGAGCTTGAAAGCGCTTGCGCTTGGAGTGCCATCGAACGCGATCGTATAGAACTGTGACAGATCCGCATCGCATGTGGGCGCGGTTGCACCGACGTAGGTCATGTTGGTCGTATAGAAACGCTCCACCAACTGCGCACCCTGCTGCAGGCAGACAGCCGCAGCGGAACGCCGCGACTTCACAACATAGGATTCGTAGCTGGCAAAGGCGATCGCCGCAAGAATGCCCACGATCAGCACCACGATCATGATCTCGATGAGGGTGAAGCCACGCTGCCGCGAGGGAGCACAAAGAAGGGGACGCATCAATCGTTCCTCAGGAGTTCACGCCAGGACACGCGCTTCATACTGAGCGCGCTGCTATTGGTGCCGATGCCGACGGTGCTGGCATTGTCCAGCCCGATCTGCATCTGATTGCCGATGAAGATGGGGCTGTTGGGACTGCTGTCCAGCCCGATGCCAGAGGCGGGCTTGCCGTTCAGGGTATCACCGGTGCTGGAGCCACCACTGCCATCCAGGTCGAAGAACGACTGCGGCATACGCCCACCCGTGAACGGATTGATCGCCATCACGAAGCCCTTGCCACTTGGGCTGCAGACATCGCCCGAGTCGGGTATGCGCGTGGTACCGATCAAGGCGGTTCCCTGGAAGAAGTTGGAGACGACCATGCGCTCTCCCTGGGCAGTTCCCGATGGCGGCACCAAGTCCATATACCACCCATCCAAGCCGGGACTTGGCTGATCTTCGATGACGCGCACGGTGTACCCGTTCACGGTGCCCTGCTGCTCGATATCGACCTTGTTCAAGCTGGAGCGATCCGAAGCGATCGCGCGGCCACGGTCGATCAAGCCATACCAAGTCTGCACGTCCTTGTTGGAAAGGTCGCCATCGGACAGGTATTTGCCGGTACCGAAGAACACCCAGGTCAATCCGGTCGATGGGTCCTTCGCGGCGGTGGGCGCTGCCGTGATCGGCTGGGTCTTGGAACCGTACTGCGCAGTGAACAGGCGGGTGGCCGTGCCGGACGCGCCGGTCATGTCGAAACGCCACAAGTTGCCGTTCAAATCGCCGGCATAGATTCGATCGACGATGTAGTCGTTGTTCGAGGACCAGGCCAGCACGGAAGACAGGCCATTGTCGCCAGTCGCACCGGTCGAGATGTCGCTAGAGACGCCACTCAGGATATTGACCAACACCAGATCGGCAGAGTCTCCACTGCTGTTGGGACCATTGCCGACCATCGCGTACCACTGGCCATTGCCAAGCTGGCCGATGATCGGCTTGCCCAGATTGTTACCGAGCGTAGTGAGGTCTGTGGACGTCTTGTCCCACAGCAAGGAAATGTTGTCCGGATCGGTGACGTCCAGCGCGAACATGCCCTTGCCGCCACGCCCCATTGTCCCGATCAGAATGGAACGCCAGCTCGCTGTCGCCGTATCGTAGATGTCGGAAACGGTGAGCTCTCCATCCACGTAGTAGCGATGCTCATAGTCGGGACTGGTGTAGTTCAGCAGCCCGGTCATCGCCGCCTTCGGCACGAAAGCGAACGTCTCCGCGCCAGAGCTGGCGTTGAAACCGTGCAACATGCCGTCGTTGGCGCCCACGTAGAGCATCGGCGTGCGCGTCGCCTTGGCAGCAGCGAACGACGCGTAGGCGCTGGCACCGGTAAAGGTCGCGGTGGTGTAAAGCCGCGCATTCGGCGAGCCCACATAGACCGGTTGCGAATTGACGATGTCGCCCATCAACCCGGTGCGGGTGCGCAAAGCACCGCCGTTGGCCTTCTCGTTCGTGCGATCACCCCGCAGGTAGTCGATCTGCTGCTGGGTGGCGGAAGACAATGGCGTACTGGTCAGATTGCCATAGGCAAAATTCGAAAGCGTAGTGGCGCCGCTGGCAAACTTGATGGTCCGCGCATTCCATGCCGGAAACTGGCCACTGGCGCTCCATGCCTGGGTAAGCGCACCTGTGGTCTGGTTGACATTGTACGCAATCAGATCGCCGCGCCAGGTGCCGCTGTAGAAGACGGACTGGTAGGTGCGAGCACCCGACTCGAGCTTGGTCGTATTGCTGGCCAACGATGCGGCGGAACCCTTCATTTCGTCCAGGATGCGCTCGAATGCCTTGCGCAGGCTGGCAATCATCTTCTCCGCATCGGCGGCGATGTAGTAGTTGTCCGGCTGCTTATAGGTATTGTTGCCGTTGACATAGGACGTGCCATTCCACCAGGTGCCATCCGCCAAAGCGTCCAAATTGGTATCCGGATCGTAACCCTCGGGCACCTGGAAACCGCCGTATTTGGCCGTCAGCCAATACTGATTGGTACTAGGCGACTTGTAGTCACCGTACTCAACCACGTCCACCCAATGGGTAGAAAGCGTCTGCTTGCCTGGAAATCCGTCGCTTGCGGTATCCGGGCGCATGTCCTTGGTGTGCGCATCGTAGGCGAGCGCCGCGATGTAGGCCGAATTGCCGTCGCCATTGAATTGACTTGCCGAAGCCTTGGTCGCCGCATTCGCCGCATTCTGTCCCTCTTTGCGCCAGATCTGGGTCATCCTGGTGATGACGTTCACGGACTTGTCGCTGCTCACCTCGGCAGGCTGGGTCGGCTCCCCATTCAAATTCGCGGTATTGCCCGGCAGGTTTTTGTCGTTATGCGTATTGGTGTCGCCAATACCCAGGATGACATTGACCTGACACCGATACGAGATCGGATCATTCCAGCTGGTAATCACCGGAAAGCCGTCGGCCTGCCTGTATTTACTGAGCGAATCCCCGCTAAGGGCGGAATAAGCGGCCACATTACCCTGATGCTTGAAATAGCGAATCGCAGCGTAATAGAGCTCACTTACGTCATCGTACGACTTGACATTCTTGCCCGTATTGAGCTGGCCGAACTTGTTCAGGTAATTGATGACACCACTATTGACGATCGGATAGCCATTTCCAATCACCGCCGTCGTAGCGTCGGCATCGGCAGAGTCGGGATTTTGATACAGGATACCGGTTTGGGGATCCCATTCGCGTGCAGTGTTGGCGAGACGCCCTTGATCTGGATTGTAGCTATAGGGACCAACGAACTTCTGCTTGGCACGCAAAATTCCGGTGTCGACACCATTGTTATCGATATTCTTGTACCCGAAGATACTGTAGCGAATGCGGGTCGCATATTGCTGAATCAAGCCCTCTGGCTTGTATCCCCCGTTCGGATAGGCGACGCAGTTGTCTTCCAGGAAGCCGCTGACGCACACCTTGACGCGAACCGACACTTCAAAGGTAAGCGTGGTATCCAGGACGCAGCCTCTGTTACCCTGAGCAGTACACGCGGTTCCGTTTGGATTGAGGTAACTGCCGTTCAAGGCATGGACGGAAGGATCGTATGCGACCACCGTATCCGTGGTCGCGCCGTAGCTGAATCGCATCTTGTTGCCAAGCCCATCGATGCGCATGTTCAGGTTCTGCCACGTCGCCGACGTGCCGCCGGTGATGAGCGTGGCATTGTTAGTGATCACGCGCCGCGGGAAGTTCTGAGTACTGGCGCGGTCTGCCACCGCCTTCTCCAGAATCGTCTCGGTCGCGGTATCGCGCACGCGATAGCCTCCGGTCAAGGCCGAACGAAACGGATCGATAGTCTGGGTAGCCGCCCAGTTGAGGAAATTGCCCGACCAGGCGCCCTGCGTCCCGGCACAGGAATAATTTGTCGGACTGCTGCCGAGACTGCTGACCGGATAGAAATAGCGATCCGTCTCGGTGGTGCTGTAGTTGTATTTGTAGCACTTCTTAGAATCGAAGTAGCCGACGAACTTGGAGGTCGCCGAATACGTATCGGACAGGTTCGCCTTGCTGATGACGGTAGGAAACTCGACAGAGGGCACGATCGCCAGATTGCCTGGCACCGTACTGCCCACGTACAGCGGAGACTGCGACACGTCGACGTCCGCGCCAGCGCTACCGATCGTCCCGATCAGGAGACCCGCCGCCACGGCGAGGAACGAGTCCTTGCGCGTCGCATTCTTTGCTCGACTGGTCATGGTGAAGGCCCTTACTTGACGGTGACGTTGGTTTGCAGCACGACGATCGCGCGCCCACCTGCCGCGGTGGGGTTGGCGCTACGCGCGATGACGCGGTAATAGTGTTCGAGCGAGGTACCGCCGGTACCGCCGTACTGGTTCTGGTTGATGCTGGAGCCCAGGCCAAGTTGGTCTTCGCTGGTACGCTGCCCCATGTACTGGATGTAGTACTGCGCAGCACTGGACTGGAGCTTCTGGGTAACGGCGGCATCCACCCAGCACTCCTGGGCCCCCAGCGCACACCCGTTGACATTGCCGGTATAGGTATTGCTCGGCACCGCAGGACATACCGTCGTACCAGAGGAACAGTTGAACCCCACGGGATTGCCGCTTGCGGCGGCGCCCTGGATGACTTTCTCCGCGTCGCGCAGCGCGCCTTCCGCCGCCTGGAATGCCAGGCTGCGGTCGTACATGTTGGACGACATGCGCTCTTCCAGCAGGGTACTGCGCAGCACCGCCAGACCCAGCAAGGTCATGACCAGCAACAGCATCAATACGATGATGAGGGAGATACCGGATTGCCGATGGATGGGCGAATTCATGCTCACGAATTCCTGTTCCTGATGCTCACGATCGTCGTCACCTCGCGCGACAGCTGCGTATTGTCGCTACTGACGGCATCTGCGGAATTGACCGTCATGACGACCTTGACCGCCACCACGTTGGCCCAGTTCAGGCCTGCAGTGCCGGGTTCATAGGTGCTGGCCCCTGTCAACAGATACTCGAACTGCAGATTCGAGACGCCTTCGGTGATCTCGTTGACGGTGATCGTGCCGCCCGGCCCGACCACGGCCTGGTACAACGACGTGCCGCCGCGCGTGTTGTCGGCCAGATACCAACGTACTGCGCGCAGTTCGGTCAGCAGGGAGTTCATTTCGTAGGTGTAACTGTTGGAACCGGCAACGCAGACGCCGGGCAGGCGACCCAACCGATTGCATGCGTTCAAGGAACCGCTTGCGTAGGTCACGCTGGTGCCGGAGACCCCATCGGCCTGCAACACCGCGACCTGCTGCCGGTCGCACAGCAACATCACCGCATTGGCATGCAGATCGGGGGCGGCGGCGTTGAGGGTGAGGGTCTGGGTGCCGGCGTTATGCGCGGTGACTGTGGCGCCGCCGGTGCTGGCGGACAGCACCTGAATCGCATCGGTGCCGCTCTTGGACGTGATGCCAGGCGGACTGCTGTTGTCGAACCCCTGCAGCGGCTGCGCCCAGTCCTTCCACCAGGTCGCGGTAGGGTCGGACAACACGTTGGCCACGGGCAGTCCCGAATCGCAAGGATTGCCGCCGGCCTCGCGGATGTCCCGCGCCATCATCTCGAAGGCGATGCGGGCCGATTCCTGGACACGGCTGAGGCCTTCGGTAGCTGCATAGGTCTTGCGATTGGACAGGAAAATACCGACGGCCGCGCCGACCACCAGCAGGCCGAGCAGCATCGAGATCATCAACTCGACCAGATTGAAGCCGGATTGGCGCGACGGTGACGTACGAAAGAAGATGATTCTCACAGCTGCGTCACCGTTTCCAGCTTTTGCGTGGCACTGCCATTATCGGCGGCGTCTTTTGCACGGCTGTCGTCCCACTGGACGCCGATTGTGCAATTCCCATCGAGACAGGCGATGGAACCGCATGTGGTCTCGGGATCACCACCGACAGCGTCCTTCAGGCCAGCCAGCCACGCGGCCTGGTCATTCTCGATCAGGCTGCCGCCAGTGGGCGCCGTACAGACCATCCCCGAGGTGTTGTAGCCGCCAATCAGCGCGGCGTCACGGTTGGCGCGCATCGCATCCAGGATGGTGTAGGTCTGCATCACGATCTGGCTGCGCTGCATCGCGCTCTGGTTGTTGCGCAACGCTGTCGTCTGCATTGCGGCGACGCCGAGCATCCCGATCCCGAGTATCAGCACGGAGATCATCACCTCGATGAGGGTGACGCCGGCGATGTTCCTGCCACTGTGGAGCCGTTTCATAGCGCCTCTGCTTTTCAAGGAGCGGTCTGGGCCGAACACTGGCCGCCGTTCGAACTGCGCAAGATGGAAACCCGACTGCCTCCGCTCATCGACACGGTGCGCACGTTGTCGGAGGGACTGGTGACCGGCATGCAGACGACGATCATTTCATCGGTGTTGAGCGATGCACCGTTGCTGTCACGGGCGATGCCATCCGCACCGAACGTGATCTTGTCGCCCGACGCATCCAGCGCCGGACTCGACACCGACAGGCCGGTGCGCAGCGTTGTGGTCCGTAGCACGGTGCCGTCGCGCGTCACCGTCAGCAGATGGGTCCAGTCGCCGCCGCTGGCGCAGGTGCTGCCGTCGTCGCTGCGGCACAGACTGACTCCGCCATTCAGGCGCACCGCCTCGGAACGGGACGCCTGCAAGGCAGCGACCAGCTCATTGGCGGTGCTGGTCAGTCGGTTGCTGCGGATCAGCATGGTGAAGCTGGGAAACGCCAGCGCCATGATGATCGCCAGCACGGCGACCGTGACCATCAGTTCTACCAGCGTGAACCCGCGCTGCCCCGATCCGGCAAGGTCACGCTGCTCAGGAACGCACATATCGTCTCCCCAAATTTCCCCAAGCGAACGCTAACGGGAGTAGCGCCGCCGCGCCAGCCATCGCCGACGGATGGCAGATATCGGGGACTGAACGGATCGTGCGGACCGACGCCGTTGCCGGCATGATGCGCGTCTACCCTCCTCCGCCCGCCCTCGATGCCCTCCCCCGCGTACTCGAACGACCAGTTGCAGGTGCTCAAGCAGCCATCCACCCTGATCTGGATCGTGATGGCCGGCGAATGCATCGCCGCCATCCTGGCGCTGACCCCGAGTCAGGGTCCGGGGGGAAACCGCTGGGTCTATTTCGGCCTGGCGTCGCTCGGCATCCAATGGGTGGCATTGCTGACCCTGGCCAGCCTGCTGATGCTGCGCCGCGCCCTGGCCGGAAGAGGCATCCTGCTGATCACCGCCGCGACGCTTGGCCTGATGCAATTGCTGACCTGGTTGATCAGCTGGGTGATCCTGTCCGCGTTCGGCGACTACTGGCAGCTATCGACCGCGGCATGGCTGACACTCTCGCTGCAGCTGTCCGGCATCGCATTGCTGATCGGCCTGCTCGGCATGGCTGCGTTGAACAACCATATCCGCATCAAGCAGTTGGTCGAACGCGCCAAACAGGCGGAAATCGACGCGCTCACCGCGCGCGTGCAACCGCACTTCCTGTTCAATACGCTCAACACCGCGGTGATGCTGGTGCATCGCCAACCGCAGCAAGTCGAACAGTTGCTGATGGATCTATCCGATCTGTTCCGCGCTGCGCTGGCAACGCCCGACCTGGTCAACCTCGACGACGAAATCGACCTGGCAAGGCGCTACCTCGACATCGAAGCCATTCGTTTCGGAACGCGCCTGCGCGTGCACTGGGCGCTACCGTCGCCGCTGCCGCAGGCCAGGGTCCCGCGGCTTTCGCTGCAACCCCTGGTCGAGAACGCTGTGCATCACGGCATCGAATGCTCGCCCGATGGCGGCGAAATCCGCATCGCCATCGGCGAAGCACACAACCAACTGAAGATCGACGTCAGCAATACGCTGCCCCCGGCCGGTTCCACGCCTCATCTGGGTCGTGGCCACCGGGTCGGCTTGTCGGCATTGCGCACCCGCCTGGAAAGCATGCAGGGCGGCGTCCTGAGCACGGGCCTGGAGGACGACGCCTTGTTCGTGGCGACGATCCGGATCGAACTCAGGCCATGACCCGATAACAAGGCCGGTACTCACCGGAAATCTTCATCCGGCGTTGCTCGACGAAGGCGCGCAGCAGTTCGTCCAGGGCCTGCATCATGTCCGCGTCGCCGTGGATCTCGAACGGGCCGTACTCCTCGATGCGGCGCATGCCGTCTTCCTTGACGTTGCCGGCGACGATGCCGGAGAAGGCGCGGCGCAGGTCCGCCGCCAACGCGTGCGGCGGGCGCCCGTGATGCAGGTCGAGCGCGGCCATCGCCTCGTGGCTGGGCACGAACGGACGCTGATACTCCAGCGGGATGTCCACCGACCAGTTGAAGTAGAACGCGTCCTTCTGGTCCTTGCGGTACAGACGCACCTGCTGGATGCCCTCGGCCATCTTGCGCGCCACCGCGACCGGGTCGCCGACGATGATCTGGTAGCGGGAGGTGGCCGCCTCGCCCAGGGTCAGGCGCAGGAACCGGTCGATCTGCTCGAAGTACGGCGCGGCGATGGTCGGGCCGGTCAGGATCAGCGGGAACGGCAGGCCGCGGTTCTCCTCGCGCAGCAGGATGCCGAGCAGGTACAGGATTTCCTCGGCGGTGCCGACGCCGCCGGGGAACACGATGATGCCGTGGCCGATGCGGACGAAGGCCTCCAGGCGCTTCTCGATGTCCGGCATGATCACCAGATGGTTGACGATCGGGTTCGGCGACTCGGCGGCGATGATGCCCGGCTCGGTGATGCCGATGTAGCGGTTGTCGCGCTTGCGCTGCTTGGCATGGGCGATGGTAGCGCCCTTCATCGGCCCCTTCATCGCGCCCGGGCCGCAGCCGGTGCAGATGTCCAGCCCGCGCAGGCCCAGCTCGTAGCCGACCTGCTTGGTGTACAGGTACTCGTCGCGCGAAATGGAATGGCCGCCCCAGCACACCACCAGGTTCGGATCGGCAGGCTGCAGGATGCGCGCGTTGCGCAGTTGGCCGAACACGGCGCTGGTGATGCCTTCGGTGGAGTCGAGGTCGGCGGCCGAGTCCGGGCCGAGTTCGATGGCCATGTAGGCCAGGTCGCGAATCACGGCGAACAGCAGTTCGGCTACGCCGTTGATGATCTCCCCATCCACGAACGCCATCGCCGGCGCGTTGAGCAGGTCGATGCGCACGCCGCGGTCGCGCTGGGCGACCTGGATGTCGAAGTCGGGGTACAGGTCGCGCGCGGCGCGCGGGTCGTCCGAGGCGCTGCCGCTGGTCAGCACCGCCAGCGCGCAGCGCCGCAGCAGCTCGTGCAGGCCGCCGCTGGAGGCGTCGCGCAGGCGCGCCACTTCGGCGCGCGAGAGGATGTCCAGGCCGCCGCGCGGGTAGATCCGCGCGTCCACTACCGGCAGCGCCCGCGCTGCCGTATTGCTCGTCGTCATATCGGAATTCTTGTCGTTGTCGTCAACGGCGACTTTAGCGTCAGCCTCCGCAAAAGAAAACGGCCGGGTTGCCCCGGCCGTCTCTTGCCATCTCTCAGAGGGTTACACAACTCCTCAGATGCCTCCATAGTGCCAATGACTCAGTACGTTGGCCAAGGAAGCAAATTGTCCTCAAGAACATCACATTGACTGGGCGGCTGCCAAGGAGCGATCTCTATATTGCCAGGATTGACTGGCGTTCCTGCGCTATACGCATCATTATCCATGAACACCTGATACTTGCCATCATTGTATCTAACGTACCAAAAAGTGTTTGGCATCGTGTCGTAGTGCGCGCCATTCTTGGCGTCCTGATCAGCCATATAATACGTCAAAGCATATCGAGCGTGATTCACTCGATCTTCCACCGGCGATCCACACGTGACATAATATGGATTAGCAGGAGCATCTGGAACAAGGATAGTTGCATACCAGGTAGAATCTGGTGGAGTCACATCTGGGAAAGGCCACTCGGGATTTGGATTTGTACTGCCAGGAGGGCAATTAATAATAGTTATAACTGTCGATTCCGCTATACAGGACGATGCACTTGCATCGTTAACATATGCACCAAATACCATCGCAACGCCAAGCACCAATCGGACAGCATTTTCTAGCTTCATCACTTAACCTCCATTTATAGTAATACTACTCCACGACACTTAGTGACCACTTCACTAATGGCGACACTCACCTAGCGATTTTCCTTTAGGGTCATACAGACGCGCATAACTAGAATGCATGCCCGACAAATCCAAATTATTTAAATTAGGAATAAATTTATTATCTGCAACCAAACCAGGATAAGAAGCGTTCAACGCTTTTATCCGACCACCGATAGCTATGCGCAAAGGCTCACCTCTCGTACCTGCATCAATTCGAAGTAAAGCGTTTTGAAATAGCGCCAGAGCTCGCGCAGGATTCGGCCTTACCGCTTCGTATAGAAGCGCTTTAGAAGCCCGAGGCCTCCCGGAATACGCATCACCAAGCTGTAGCATGACATCTACATTACCCTGACCCACAGCCTGAAGGGCTAAGCCTTCTGCTCCATTACGATACGCGACAAGCTGATTAATACTACCAAGCGTATCCCCAGAAAAAAGCACCCCCGAAAGATAGAGGTTTTGAGCATAACTATTTCCCGAGTCGGCGGAAACCCTAAGATAGTCAATGATCTTTGCCGTTGAGGCAGGCGGCAGCCCCAGACAATAATCAGCCTTCTTCTTCCAAGAGCTCTCCAACTTAGAAACAATGCTGAGATCAGTGTGGTCCCGCGCCTGAAGAGTGAGTTGTTGAACTCGCGCACCCTCCTGATCCAATGAGGCACAATAAATGTATATTGAAGCCAATTCACATGCTGCCAAACCATGCCCGGCATCAGCATGTCGAGCGAGCGCCTTGACGGCAAAGGTAGCGGTTGAAAAATTTTTTGCTTCTGGCGCCTCCCAATTTTTTTCACCCACAAAGTCCCGCGACTTTGCTTGAGAAACGACTTCATAAGCGCCAGCAGGAATGACCACATCCACATTCCCGTTATTCATCCCATTAAGAAAAATCACGACAACCAAGACGACAAATAAGGCCAAACAAAAAATTCTGATCGCAATTTTTCGACGAGGTGTCATGTCACACCACAGACTTTAAAAGCCCCCAATTCATCGAGCCCTTGATCTTGAGAGGAAGCCATTCCATCCATAATGACGCCATACAAATCTGCGCCATACCCCAACCGGGCCCTATGCATTGCGTATACGAACTCAGTCTTCTTTTGCTCCATATACCAAAGGGCGGAGACTGCCGCATGAAACACTTGCGATTCCAGCCCCCACCGCCAAGAAATCAACCTGAGCAAGATGACACGCGAGGAGCGCCCATTCCCATCCCTAAACGGATGCAGATGTAAAAAGAACCAAAGAAATGCCGCGACAAAAGGCAACGGCATCAATTCCGGAGCCATGACCCGGGCTATTAGCCACCGCAATTCATCACGGATTTCGCATTTTGGGGCAACAAAACCGTGCGAATTGAACGCATTAACCCCAACCATGACCTCTATATTACGAAACACAGATCGCGCGCTCGGCCGTCCCGTCATTTCCATTAAAGCCCGATGAGTTTCGAGCACTACACCAATATCTACACGCTTCGGACCAAAAAATCCTGATTTAAAGAGGCGATCAACCTCCGCCATTGAGATAAGCTCCCTCCTATAACCACTGGAGGAACTTGGATCATGCACTTTGAAGGGAACAAGGCGTCGAACGATCTCAAACAGTCTTTCACGCTCCATTACCACACTGGGTAAAACACGAGGCTCCTGATGAGAATTGAACTCAATAAGTCTCTCGCAATGGGCTCGCGACACTTGAAAAACTGGAGGCATCATTTCCTGTGGCACACCCAGCATGGTGAGAGCCATAACACTCCTTGTCTATCAAACCACCCTTCGGAATAATTGGCAATTTATTGCCACCAATAATTCAATAATCCACGAATTACCAATGCGGCGCAGATCTTCTCCAGCTTTTTTTGAATATACGTGAACTCAAAAAAAAAGCCAGAATTTTGAACGCCGATTTTGTGTTCAAAGTCTAATTTCGAAAAACCGCCGAGCTATCTAGTAGCCCCGACCTATGCTAGCTAAACTTGTAACGCAGTTCCAATGTAGCGACTAATAAGATGCCATGTCGAGACCGCTAGCATTGGGGTTGGTGACGCACGGCGCGTCGTAAGCGTCAGCCCCCTCCCCCCAACAAAAAAACGGCCGGGTTGCCCCGGCCGTTGTCCTGTAGCGCTGCGGTTCGGACTGGATCAGAACTGGTAACGGAAGCCCAGGTTCAGCGACCACTGCGAAACGCCCGTATTGAAGCCGTCGGCATCGGCATTGGCGGCGGACGGCTGGTCGGTGTACAGGGTGTTGTACACGTATTTGCCGTTGTAGATGCCCTGCAGATTGGCCACCCGCGCATCGGCGAAGAAGCCGTAGTCGTAGATCTGGCCCCACTTCTTGTTCAGCAGGTTGCCGACGTTCTGGATGTCCAGCCACACCTCGGACTTGTGGCCCTTGAAGAAGCCCGGCAGCTGCTGGCTGATGTGCACGTCGAAGGTGTTGATCCAGGACGAACGGAAGCCGTTGGCCGGAGCGTAGCTGCCCGCGTACTTGGCCAGCTGCGGATTCTGCGCCAGCCAGTCGAAGAACTGCTTCTCCAGCGCCGGGTTGGCGGTGAACGCGCCGGTGCTGCTGAGGGTACCGAACAGCACGTCGCCCGGGCCCTTCGGCACGTAGAACAGGTCGTTGGTGGTACGGCCGTCGCCATTGGCGTCGCCGTTGTACACGTAGCTGTAAGGACGGCCGCTGCGGCCTTCGTAGACCAGACCGACGCGGGTCTCGTAGTCGCCGAAGAACATGTGCTTCCAATTCAACGAACCGGAGATGCGGTCCTTGATCTCGTAGCGCGAGGTGTTCTCGGTTTCCGAATTGGCGTTGAAGGCGTACTGGTAGCCCCAGCCCGAGCTGGCGGTGGAGCTGGTCAGCGGGCCGACTTCCGTGGCATGGGTGTAGGTGTAGCCCAGGTTCCACGACCAGTCGCCGCCTTCGCTGAACGGCTTGGACAGCGACACCGTGAACTGCTCGGTCTTGCCCTTGTCGGTGTTCTCGATCAGGTAGACGTCGCTGTAGGCGGTGTTGCGGTTGTAGCGGTTGTCGCCGGTCGCCCACGGACGGCCGGTGCGGGCCGGGTTCCAGTACAGCGCGCGGCCGTCCGGACCGTAGTAGGCCGGGCTCGGATCTTCGCCGGCGGCGTTGACGCGGCCGATGTTCAGGCTCTTGTAGTACAGGCCGTCCTTGACCTTGGTCACCAGCAGCTCTGCCGAGGCAACGATGCCGTACCAGGGCAGCTCGTGGTCGAGCGCGATGTTGGCCTTGTACAGCGACGGCAGCTTGAAGTCGTCGCCGACGAAGCTCACGCCCTGGGTCGCCGAACCGGGCGTGGTCGGGATCGGCTGCGTGTCCTTGTTCGGGCTGAACGGCAGCGCCGGGTTGTAGGCGGTGTAGCTGTAGGCGTTGTAGTTGAACCCGGTGTTGGAATAGCTGTTGCCGATCCACACCTGCGGTGCGTCGCCCTGGAACAGACCAACGCCGCCGCGCAGCTGGGTCGGACGCTCGGTGTCGAAGGTGTAGTTGAAACCGAAGCGCGGCTGGATCAGGAAATCGCCGCCGAGCACCTTGCTGTTGTCGTAACCGAAGTACGCCTGGGCGGCCGCGTTGTAGGTCGGATCCGGACTGACGCCCGGGCGGTCGCCGCGCAGGCCCAGGGTCAGGGTCAGGTTGCTGTTGACATACCAGGTGTCCTGGATGAACAGGCCGAGATTGTCGTTCTTGTAATCGGCCGCGATCGAACCCGGGGTGCGCTCGCTGTTGAGCTGGTAGGAACTCCAGCGGCCGTTGGCGAAGTTGTCCAGGCCCAGGAACGTGTACACGCCCCAGCTGTTGCGGCCGAACAGGTTGTAGATGTCGTTGGTGGTGTAGTCGACGCCGAACTTCAGGTCGTGGTTTTCCAGGGTCAGGGTACCGGCACCGTAGTAGTTCCAGGTCTTGGTAGTGAGGATGTTGCCCTGCGAGTTGGTCTCGGTACCCAGATACAGCACATCGCCGGTCGGCGCGGCGACGGTGCCGTCGAAGTAGATCGCGATGCTGGGGGCATTGGTCGGCACCACGCGGATCGCGGAGTAATCGCGGTAGGATGCCTTGAACTCGGTGGAGAAGTTCTCGGACCAGTCGCTGAACAGCTGGCCGACGTAGCTCTCCACGCTCTTCTCGTGCTGGTACCAGTACGAACTCAGCGACGCCTGGCTGGTGCTGCTGGCGCCATTGATGCGCAACTTGCTCTGGTCGAGCTTGCTGTAGCGGAAGCTGGCGCGGTGGTTGTCGTTGATGTTCCAGTCGAGCTTGAGCGCGTATTCCTCGAGATCGGTATTGCCGTTGCTGTCGAGCGAGCCGGCGTCGAAGCCATAGGTGTTCTGCGCGATCTGCTGCGCACGCGTCACGTCCGCCAGGGTGTACTTGGCGTTGGCTTTGCCCAACGCGGTGCTGCCCAGATCGATGCCCGGCGCGTCCTGCTGGAACTTCTCGTAATTGGCGAAGAAGAACAGCTTGTCCTTGACGATCGGGCCGCCGAAGGTGGCGCCGTAGGTCTTTTCCTTGGTGAAACCGTTGAACTTGCTGCCGTCCGGGTTGTCGCCGAACCAGTCGCCATCGCGCATATAGCCGTAGACCGAGCCGTGGAACTCGTTGGTGCCGGACTTGGTCACCGCATTGACGGTGGCGCCGGCGGCGCTGGCGACGCTGACGTCGTAGTTGGAAAGGTTGACGTCCAGCGCTTCGATGGCTTCCATCGACACCGGCTGGCGCCGGGTGGTCATGTTGTTGCCTTCCAGGCCGAAGGTGTCGCTGGCCGAGACGCCGTCGATGTTGATCGAGTTGTAGCGCGGATTCAGGCCGCCGGCACTGATGGTGCCGGACGCGCGATCGACGAAGGCTACGCGCGGATCCAGGCGCATGTAGTCCTGGATATTGCCGTTGACCGACGGCAGCGACTCGATCTGCTCGCGGCCGACGTTGGTGCCCGCACCCATCTTGGTGGCGCTGAACATGTCGGAACCGCCGGCGACGGCAACCGCGTTCACCGTCTGCAGCGTCGTCACGTCGCCGCTCAGCGCGGCGTTGACGCTGGCGGTCTGATTCACGCTCAGGTACACGCCGTCTTCGGTCTTGGTGCCTTCGCCGGGCTTGGTGATGGTGATGGTGTACGGGCCACCGACGCGCAGGCCGCGTGCGTTGTAGCGGCCGCTGGCGTCCGTGGTGGCGCGACTGACCGTTCCCGATTCGGCATGGGTGATGGTCACTTCGGCGCCGACGACAGGCTGCCCATCGTGGGTGACCAGACCGCCGACGCCGGCGGAGGTGCTCTGGGCGAACACGGGGGCGGCGGCGAGCGCAGCAACGAGGCCAAGGGTGAGCTTGGACATCCGGAGACGGCGGGGTTGAGTCATTGCAATAGCCTCGATGGAGTTTGGCGAAATGCGCATAGCTAGCCGTCCTGGTGCGCGCACGGCAGCGGAATGTGGGTTCATGCCCCCTTGCTGGATCCCCCGCAAGGGTTAACGTGAGTTTAACACCATAGGGCCGTTTTGTTGCCAAAACGTGACAAGCTGGCACAAACGGACATGACACGACATGGATCGCAGTTTCCTGGCGGCCATTGGTCATCGCGTGGCACCGGCGCGGACGCTCCCGGCCAGGCGTGGGCACGACTGGCACCCGGGTCAGCTGCGGGCGCAGGTCGCGGCGGACAGAAAACCACCGGCCATATTTCGCTCAGGCACCGCTCGGGCAAACGCGAATGGCGGGGCCGGCGTCCGCGCGGCGCAGGAGATCCGGGCGCTGAGCGGCCCTAGCCTAGCCCGCCCCGCTACCCCACCGCCGCCCTGACATCTGCGAGCACCGCGTCCGTATGCCGAACTTGTAGCTCCGCCAGGCGCAGCAGGCATCCCTAGCCCTAGCCCTAGCCATGGTCCTAGTCCTAGTCCTAGTCCTAGTCCTGGCCCTGGCCCTGGCCCTGGCCCTGGCCCCGGACCCGGACCCGGACCCGGACCCGGACCCGGACCCGGAATCGGAATCGGAATCGGACGCCAAACCCCAACCCCACCGAAGGCAGGGCCTGGACGGCGCTCGCCTTCGGCGAGGATGGCCGTAGCGCACACAGTTGCACCAACCCGTCGCGGCAATGACGAAAGCCCAAACGCAGACGGCCGGGGCTAGGCCCCGGCCGTCTGCATCGCTTCCGTTGTCCAGCCCCGAGGCGGGGCCTGGCCTTGCCTCAGAACGAGCCGCCGAAGGTCACCGCGAACGCGCGGGGCTCCAGCACCGAGTAGTACGGGGTGCCGGTGGACACCACGTCCGGGTACTCGCTGGCGCCGGAGGCCGCCAGCACCTGCGTGGTGCTTGCCCAGGTGACGGCCTGCTTGTCGGTTAGGTTGTACAGATTGAGCTTGATCGACGGCTTCTTCAGCCAGCCCCAGTCGGCGAACGCGTAACCGGCATCGGCACCGAAGGTGGTGTAGCCCCCTACCCGTTCGGTATTCATGTAGTCGCCGTAACGCGAGCCGGAGTAACGGCCCTTCAGCGCGACCCAGAAGTCGCCGATGCTGTAGCTCAGGCGCAGGTTGGCCAGGTTCTTCGGCGTATTGGCCAACTGCTTGCCGCCGACCGCATAGTCGTAGGTGCCCTTGGAGGTGCCCACCGCCAGGGTGTCGCTCAGGATCTTGGCCTGGGTATAGGTGTAGGAGCCGTACAGCTTGAGATTGTCGGTGATGTTGTAGCTGGCTTCGCTGTTGAAGCCGCGCATGCGCACCTTGCCGATCGAGATGTAGGTGGTCAGCGCCGTGGTCTGGTCGTAGCTGGACATCTGCTTGTTGCTGTAGTTGCTCTGGTACAGCATGGTCGACAGCGAGAAGCGGTCGCCGTAGTAGCGCCAGCCGAGGTCGTTGGTCCAGGCCGATTCCGGTTGCGGGATCTCCTGGGCCGCCGACAGGTTCAACGAAATCGAATTGGTCGCCGGCACGCGGAAGGTCTTGGCCACGCCGTAATAGAACTGGTTACGGCTGTCGGGCGCGTACTTGATGCCGAACGCCGGCAGCAGCTTGCTGTAGCTGTTGTCGAAGTCCACGCCGATCTCCTTGGCGGTATCCGGCCACTGGTAGTTGTGGCCCTTGCGCGTGGCATGGATCCAGGACACGCCGTAGTTGACCGCCCAGTCGTCGGCCGGGGTCCAGTTGTCCTGGATGAAGTACTTCTGCACGTCGGTCACGGTGTAGGTGCGGTAGCTCTGCTGCACCTGGCCATCGGCGTAGGTCAGGAAGCAATCGTCGCTGTCGGCCCACACGTCGCACGCCTCGCCGGTGCTCTGGTCGGTCTTGACGATGCTGTTGTTCTGACTCTTGCGCGAACGGTCGTACCACAGGCCGTAGACCAGATTGTGGTCCATGCCGATGTCCTGGAAGAACTTGGCGACCACGCCCGGACGCACCGTACTGGAGTAGGAATAGGTGTAGTCGACGTCGCGGCTGCCGCTCACGCCGCTGGAGTAGCCATAGACGTTGCCGCTGCTGGTGGACGGGTATACCGACGCGGCGCTGGAACCGCCGCCCTTGCCCCACCACAGATACGGCACCACCGAAAGACGCAGGCTGTCGCTGAAGGTGAACTCGCCGTCCAGGCTGACCAGCAGGCTCTTGTAGGGGTTGCGCCGCAACTTCCAGTAGGACTGGTCGGCCGAGGTCGTGCCGCCGCCCCAGGTGTCGTTGTAGTCGTACTCGTAATCGCTCGCCAGCTGGGTCTTGCTGGCGGTGTTGTAGGAATAGTTGGACTGGCGGTTGTACTGGAACGAGGCGCTGATCGAGTTGCCCGGGCTGATGTCCCATACGCTCTTGCCGTCGATCTTGTTGACCGACATGTCGCCGTTGCCCTTCCACTTGTCGGCGCTGTTGGTCGAGAACGACACCCACGAGCGCACCGCGCCGGTATCGCCGGTGTTCACGCGCACGAAGGTGCGCCGATAGTCGTTGCTGCCGAAGCTCTGGGTGAAGTCCACGCCGAAGGTGTGGCTCGGATCGATCGTCGACCAGGCGATCTGGCCGCCGGTGGCGCCCATCTCCGGCTGGTCCACGTTGGGCGTGCCCTGTGTCACGGTGATGTCGTTGTAGTTCTCGGCATCGCCGTATTCGGTGGCGTACACCGAGTAGCTGCCGCTGTCGGTCACCGGCGCGCCGTTGACGGTGACGCCGATCGCCGAGGAGTCGAAGCCGCGCAGGCTGTAGTTGCCGTTGTTGAGTCCGGTCACGTCGCTGGTGGCGGCGTCCACGCCCGGGATCGCATCGATCATCTGGGTGAAGTTGCTGCCGCCGGACGCCTGCGCGATGGCCTCGCGGGTCACCGTGGAAATCGCCTTGCTGGCGGTCTGCACGGTCATGTTGCCGCCGCCGAGCACGTAGCCGCTCTTGTCGGCATTGACGTTGACCTTGTCCAGCTGCTGCACGCGCTTGGTCTCGTAGGCAGCGGTGGTATTGGAAGTGCTGGAGGCCGTGACGCGCTGCTCGGCACTGTCGGTACCGGCGTCCTGGGCCAGGGCCGGATGCGCCGAAAGCGCGGTCGCCAGCGCCAGGGAAAGAGTGGAAATACGGTGTGCGGAACGGGACTTCATCGGGCAAACGCCTCTGTGGCTAACGTGGGAGCGGCAGAGAGCGGCGGAACGACTGGCATGGACACGGCGCACGCGCGCCCACCGCTTCGGAAGGCGCTACGGTAGGCGGGCTATTTCGCCCGCGTATGCCTCGAGGGTTTACAAAAACTTAAGATGACGCCACGCATCGACACGCGGCGGCACAAAAAAGCGCCGCAAATGTCATCGAATTGCCGCAAACGCCCGGGATGTCGCAGCGTTGGCGCGTAGCGACAGGCACGGCAAGGGTGCGGCGGCGTACGCGCGCGCAACAGGGCGCGCGTCCGCTCAGCCGGCGACCGGCAGCTTCAGATAGGCGCTGAGGCCGTCCAGGAACATCTGCACCGAGATCGCCACCAGCAACATGCCCATCAGCCGCTCGACCGCGATCAGCACGCGCATGCCGAGCAGCTTGTACAGCAGCGTGCCGGAGAACAGCAGCGCCGAGGTGCCGATCCAGGCCAGGATCAGCGCCAGGCTCCATTCGCCCAGGCGGGTGGGCTCGTTGCTGCCCATCAGCATCACCGCGGCCATGCCCGAGGGCCCGGCCACCAGCGGAATCGCCAGCGGCACGATGAACGGCTCGCCGTCGGGAATCTCGCCCATCAGCCCTTCCGGGCGCGGGAAGATCATGCGGATGCCGATCAGGAACAGCACGATGCCGCCGGCGATCGCCACCGATTCCTGGCGCAGGTGCATCACTTCCAGCGCGTACTTGCCGCCCCACAGGAATGCCATCAGCACGCCCAGCGCGATCAGCAGTTCGCGCGCCAGCACCACGCGCTGGCGCTTGGCCGGCAGCGGCTTGAGCACGCTGAGGAACACCGGGATGTTGCCCAGCGGGTCGAGGATCAGGAACAGCAGCAGTGCTGCCGACAGGATGGTCATGCCAGGGGATTCCAGATCGCGCCGCGGTGCGCGGCGCCGGCGGACGACAGCAGTTCCACGCAGGCGGCGGCGTAGTGCGCCGGATCGACCGCGTCGAGGTCTTCCTGGTGGGTGTAGGCGCGTGCGCGCAGCGCGGTGCGCATCGGTCCGGGTTGCAATCCGGCCACGCGCACCGTCGAGGCGGCCAGTTCGCCGTGCAGGGTCGCCAGCAGGCCGCGGCGGCCATGCTGGGCCACGCCGTAGCCGCCCCAGTAGGCCTGGCCGACGCGCGCCGGGTCGTCGAGCGCGAACACGATCGCCGCGTCCGGCGCCTGCTTCAGCAGCGGCAGGCAGGCCTGGGTCAGCCAGCCCGGGGCGGTCAGGTTGACGTGGACGGCACGCGCGAACTGCGCCGGGTCGGCGTGCTCGAACGGGGTCAGGCCGACGAAATCGGCGGCGCAGTGCAGCACCCCGTCCAGCCGCCCGAGCTCGGCCTGCACCCGCTCGGCCAGCGTCGCATAGTCTTCCGGCGTGGCGCCGAGCAGGTCCAGCGGATACAGCAGCGGCTGCGCGCCGACGGCGGCGATCGCGTCGTAGACCCGGTTCAGGCGCGCCGGCTTGTGCCCGAGCAGCACCACCGTGGCGCCGGCCTGGGCGCAGGCCATTGCCGCGGCGCTGCCCAGCCCGCCGGCGGCACCGCACACCAGCACCACGCGCTGCGCCAGCGCGCCCGCGTGCGGCGTCGCCTCCGCTGTCACGGCTGGTAGGCCTCGGCCACGATGCGCTGCAACTCGCCGGATTCGAACAGTTCCATGGTGATGTCGCAGCCGCCGATCAGTTCGCCATGGATGAACAGCTGCGGGAACGTCGGCCAGTTCGAATAGCGCGGCAGATTGGCGCGGATCTCCGGTTCGTCGAGCACGTTGACGGTGTGCAGCCGGTCGGCGCCGGCGGCCAACAGGGCCTGCAGCGCGCGACTGGAAAAGCCGCACATCGGGTACTGCGGTGTGCCCTTCATGAACAACACGATGGGGTGGTGTTCGACGTCGGCCTGGATGCGCTCCATCACCTGCATGGGGGATTTCTCCTGCTGGGGCGAAAAAACGGACCTCGGCGGTCGGCTAGACTTTCGCGTAGCCGCATAGTGTAAGCCCTGCGCACGGCAGTACCGAAACGCGCCCCCGAAACCGCTCCCGAGGATCCATGGCCATCGAACTCGCTCCCCTGCCGTACGACCGCGCGGCGCTGGCGCCGCACCTGTCCGCCGAGACCGTGGACCAGCACCATGGCCGGCACCAGCGCGCGCTGGTCGAACGCCTCAATGCGCAGATCGCCGGCAGCGAATTCGCCGACCTGCCGTTGCAGGACCTGGTGCGCCGCAGCCAGGGCCGCCTGTTCCAGCACGCGGCCGAAGTCTGGAACCACGAGTTCTACTGGCGCGGGCTACGTCCGCGCGGCGGCGGCGAGCCGGGCGGCGAGCTGGCCGAGCGCATCGCCAGGAGCTTCGGCGACGTCGCCCGCTTCAAGGCCGAGTTCGAACGCATGGCGCTGGCCGTGTTCGGCTCGGGTTGGGTCTGGCTGGTGCAGCGCCCGGACGCCACGCTGGCGTTGCTCGCCACGGTCAACGCCGGCTCGCCGCTGACCGGCGAGGACCTCCCGTTGCTGGCCTGCGACCTGTGGGAGCACGCCTACTACATCGATTACCGCGGCGACCGTGCGCGCTACCTGGAAGCGTTCTGGAAGCTGGTGAACTGGGAGTTCGTGGCGGCGAATATGCGGTGAGGCCGGGATTGGGGATTGGGGATTGGGGATTGGG